>JBBQUM010000082.1:0-1582 GCA_038212445.1 Bryobacterales bacterium | reverse complement strand
GCTCGCATTCAATCACGACCCAAATGCACTCGCCGCAATTCAGGCGAGCGGTGGTCTCGCTGAAGCCCTCACATTTCCCGCAATGCTCGTCATTCCCGGAGTAATTTTCGGAACGTTCGGCGGTTTGATCGCGGATGGTACCCGACGATTAGTTTAGGAGGATGAAGCACGCATTAGAGGCGCTGAAGGCACTGATCGACCACCTACGTCAGTTGCGGCAGCTAGCACGTGGCGCGGCGCCGTCCACTAGACGCGGGGTGTGTTCGGGGGTGAGTTTCTTCCGGCAGAGTACGGCATTGATGTCGGGAAACTCCGGCACCGACGCCCGGTTTCCCTCTAGAGTCCGGCAGAATGTAGTAGTTGGTTAGTAGAATGACCTGCTTCGGGAGCAGGAGGTCGCTGGTTCAAATCCAGTCGCCCCGACTATTGAAGTGCAGCCCGCCACTGGTTTCAATTGCGGGCGCGCCGCCTAGAATCATGCCCATATTGCGACCGGTCTTCGTGCCGTTCTTGTCGGATTGAACCGCTGCGTGCTTCGGGCAACCTGGGTGTCGCACAAGCTTGCAGATTTCCGCCAGACCGCAGGCCGCCATCGGCACAACGAGATGCCGACAGCCTCCATCAGCGGAATTCACGTTCGCTGTAAGCCGGCAGGGAGTTCAGTCGATCTGTCGCTGCCACGACCCAAACTTCAGAAAGACCAGCGCTCCAAACACCGCGATCCCCGCCGTGACGGCGAACGGCGCCGTGTAACTCCCCGTCCGATCGAGGAGCCGTCCTGTCACCGCCACCCCAATGATGCCGGGCACCGTGGCGAACGTGTGGAAAGGGGCAATCGAACCAGAAGCAAGAAAAAAGCTCCATCGCCGAAGTGACGATGGAGCCGTTTAACAAGTCGGGGCGACTGGATTTGAACCAGCGACCTCCTGCTCCCGAAGCAGGCGCGCTACCGGGCTACGCTACGCCCCGATTTGATAGCTGTCCCCACGCTCGCGCGTGAGCACCGCGTAACATAAGTCCCTCACCGCTTCGGTACCAACACTCGGCCCGCCAGTGGCTCGACAGTAACCTCGAAGGGTGAGTTGCCAAGCAGCTCCCCGTCAGCCTGCCCCAATTGCGGCGGAATCGTCTCGAGCCGAAAGTGCGTACCCGCTCTGTAAGTCACACACGGATCTTCGCGGAAATTCTTGCGCGACATCATCCATAGAATGCGTGCTGCATCCCGCAAGTTGCGCGGAGAGTAGATGCACGCGTTGAGCACACCGTCGTCACGCCTGATGCCGTCACCGAACGAGATCAGGTCGTTCAGCACGGCGCCAAAATTGGCGATCAGAACCGCTGAAGCCTCTGTCTAGATTGTCTCGCCGTCCACCCATAGAAGAACCCGGAATCGCTTCAACTTCAACACGGCCCGCGTCGCGCTCAACACATAAGCAAAGAATCCAAGCCGCCGCTTCAGCAGAGCCGGGGCGTCGGCGATCATCGACGCATCGAGTCCCACACCCATCCCGATCGCAAACCGCTGGCCGTCCAACAATCTGCCCAGGTCAATTCGTGCCTCGTCCCCATCAACCAGCTTCCG
>JBBQUM010000081.1:0-1923 GCA_038212445.1 Bryobacterales bacterium | reverse complement strand
GTAGCTTTGGCAGATAAGCCAACTGAAGATACGAGTGGGATGCTCCCGGTCAGGTTCAGCAGGGTCAAAGATACGGGAATTACTCGTCCTCCCATACAACGTCGTGACATTGTCGCGCGTTATCGAACGCCAGTGAATCGCGCTAGTCGAAAGTTCTGTCCAACGCTCGATACGTGCGAACAGGCCCTCGACACGGGGGCGGTAGCGACGGATCGCATAGTCCTGTACAGTCTTGTCGTCCTCCGGACGCGTCCCGTCTGGGTTCAGAACCGGAACCAAGTCCTCGGACCCTGAGAGTATGAAGACGTCGGAATCCACTGCGTCCCGATACTGCGGTAACCCTTTGTCTGTCTTCCGGGTAAGGGCGGGGAGTGAGAGACTCCATCCGAAACCGAATGGGCCATTGCCGGATCCCGAATCGTAGGAGAGGGAAAGCTGCGGACCGAATCCGGAGCGGCCGGAGCTAATCGGAATCGGTACCGACATAGAACCTGTGCCGGTAACGGGATTAGCAGCGAACTTCTCCCCCATGCCTTGAATCGCACCGCCACCTTTGGGCAGGGTAATTGTGGGTGGACGACCAATCGGTGCACCATCCTCAGGAGCGGAGCCCTGAGACAGGGGCATTGGAGGAGTTCGACTCTGGGACCCGAGTGACGGTGGGTTCGCCGCGTCGTTTCCTGGCATTGGTTTCCAGTACTTGGTGCTGTGCGACTTTCTATTCAGGACATGAACGGATTGTGGGATTTTAAAGCAATTAAAGACGAAACCCAAAGCGATTTAACGCGTTAGTATCGGAAGATATGCTTCTCCCGCCAGAATTCACACGACGTTCACACGACATCGGCCCGCCCGAACCGAGCGACCAGTGACGCTGGTTACTCAAGTCTGGCGAAGGAATGACCGGAAGTTGCCGCACCCCGCGAAGGCTGTCGTGGAGCGTGGCGGCGTGAAGTCCGCGAGAGGTCGCCGGTTTTGAGGCCGGCTCGATCATGCGGGCCACAATCATGGCGATGACAAGAGCGCGCTGACGGCCGGCATCCGGATCGGCGATCCAATCCAGTTGCAGATTGTGCGGGCAGCCAGGGACGGCCGCGACATGGCCGTGAGGCCGGGAGCGGGCAATGCGGAAGGAATCCGGCAAGGGCGCAGCGGAGGCGGGCAGCAAACCGGCGAGACCCAGGCGCAGGTCTCCTCGCTAGATCTGGGCAGATTAATGATAGACCCCACATGGCCAGATGAGTTCCTTTTCGGCTTTGCGGGAGAAGTACGGCGATGTGGCCGCCAAGCCGGCTATCAGCCTGTGGTAATAATCCTCCGAAACGTGTGACCTCAGAAATGTTTCGGACGTCTAAACAAGCATGGCGATGGGACGGCAGAAGGCGAAGCAGAGCGGGCTGTGGGTGAGCACGGACGAGATCCCCCGCCCGGCATCGCATCCGTTCTATGCGAAGGTCGCCGAAGTGCTCAAGGAGTCGAAGTTCGACGCCAAGGCTGAGCAACTCTGCGAGCGTTTCTACAAGCCGGTGAAGGGCCGTCCGAGCATCGCGCCGGGGGTGTATTTCCGGGCGCTTCTGGTGGGCTATTGTGAAGGCATCGACAGCGAGCGCGGGATCGCCTGGCGCTTGGCCGACAGCTTGAGTTTGCGGGAGTTCCTGGGCTTCACTCTGACCGAAGCGACGCCCGATCACTCGACCATTTCGCGGACCCGGCGGCTGTTGCCGATAGAAACGCACCGGGCGGTATTCCGGTGGTTCGTGTGGGCGCTGGGAGCCAAGGGTCTGTTCAACGGCCAGTCGCTGGGCATCGACGCGACGACGCTGGAAGCCAACGCCGCGATGCGCTCGATTGAGCGGCGCGACAGCGGCAAAAACTATGTTGAGTATTTGACCGATCTGGCCCACGCCGGCGGGATCGAAGAGC
>JBBQUM010000080.1:0-2951 GCA_038212445.1 Bryobacterales bacterium | reverse complement strand
CTTGCCGCTGACCCCGGCAACTCGATACCGATGCCGATCGACCTGATCACGGCATCAGGCAGCGGCCTCGACCCGCACATTAGTCCCGAAGCCGCCGCCTATCAGGCTCCGCGCATCGCGCGCCTTCGCAACATCCCTCTGGATAAAGTGAACTCACTGATTGCTCGCCACACCGAACCGCGCCAGTTCGGGTTTCTGGGCGAACCGGTGGTCAACGTCGTACTGTTGAATCAGGATCTTGATCGGTGAAACGGAAGCATATCGCGTGATGGGACCGGACCGCCCCAATCCGGATGAACTACTCGAGCGCGTCGTCGAAGAAGAGCGTAAACAGGAGCGGGGACGGCTGAAGGTCTTCTTCGGTTCGTCCCCCGGCGTCGGCAAAACGTTCGCGATGTTGGAAGCCGCGCGCGTGCAGCGGAAGGCAGGCGTCGAAGTAGTCGTGGGTCTGGTGGAAACCCACAAGCGCAAGGAAACCGAAGCCCTGCTGAGCGGTTTTGAGCTTCTTCCGCTGCGCAGTATTCCCCATCGCGGCGTCGTGCTGCAGGAGTTCGACCTCGACGCCGCGCTCCAGCGGCGCCCCACCCTCATGCTGGTTGATGAACTGGCGCACACCAATGCGCCCGGGTCCCGGCACGTCAAGCGATGGCAGGATGTGCTCGAACTGCTCGACAGCGGCATCAACATTTACACCACTCTCAACGTTCAGCACCTCGATAGCTTGAACGATGTCGTCGCCCAGGTAACCGGAGTCGTCGTACGCGAGACGATTCCCGATTCCATCCTCGATGAAGCCGACGACATCGAACTGGTGGACCTCCCCGTCGACGAACTCCGCCGCCGCATGGAAGAGGGCAAGGTCTACATCGCCGATCAGGCCCAGCGCGCCATGGGCAGCTTCTTTCGCCCGGGCAACCTGATCGCGCTCCGTGAGATGGCCCTTCGCCGCACCGCCGACCGCGTGGACGCGCAGATGCGAAGCTATCGCAAAACCCACGCGATTCAGTCCACCTGGCCTGTCGCGGAGCGGCTTATTGTCTCCATCGGCCCCAGCCCGTTCTCGGCGAAACTGATTCGTTCAGCGAAACGTATGTCTGAACGTCTGCACGCCGAATGGATCGTCGCCTTTGTAGATACGCCACACTATGCCAGCGCCTCTGCTGACGTCAGGCAGCGCGTGCTGTCGTCTCTCCGCCTCGCCGAACAACTCGGTGCGGAGACAGTCACGCTGACAGGTGACAAGGTGGCTGAGAGCCTGCTCCGTTACGCCCGGTCCCGCAACGTCTCGAAGATTGTAATCGGCAAGCAGGCTGGCCCTCTCTGGCGCCGCCTGCTCCGTGGTTCGGTCCTCGACGAGCTCATCCAACATAGCGGCGATATGGAGATCATCGCGATCTCCGGCGACCCTGGGCCTGCTCTCCCCACGGTGAACCATGGCCCCGGCCGCACAAAACAGGACTGGCGCGACTACGCGTTGGCGGCTGCCATCATCGTCGCCTGCACGGTGGTCTCGGTAGCATTCCGGCCAGTCCTCGAACCCGTCAACCTCGTCATGTTTTTCATGCTCGGTCTGGTGGCCGTTGCCATCCGCTCCAGTCGCCGTGTTGCCACCTTCGCCTCGCTACTTGCGGTAGCTGCCTTCGACTACTTCTGCGTCCCGCCCTACCTTACCTTTGCCGTTTCCGATACCGAGTACATTCTCACTTTTGCCGTAATGCTCATCGTTGGCCTCACTATCAGCACACTAACGGTGCGTATCCGACGCCAAGCCGCGCATGCCGTAGACCGCGAAGCGCGCACGCAGGCCCTCTATAGACTTACTCGCGAACTCACTGGCCAGACCCGCGGGTTTGAAGCCGCACGGCGAGCAACCGTCATCACCAGTCAGGTCTTCGATTCTAAAGTAGTGCTCTTCTTTCCCGATCAGCCCGGCAAAGTCTCCTTCCATAAGCGCACCACCGACGAGTTGCCCGTACCCTCCAGCGAGGAAGGCATTGCACAGTGGGTCTTCGATCACGGCCAGAACGCCGGCAAGGGCATGGACACACTGCCCGGAGCCTCGGCCGTGTATCTGCCCTTGAAAGGATCGCTGGAGATCGTCGGGGTGATGGCCGTCGTACCCGGAACCAAGGAACTCACCGCTTCCCCCGAGCAGATGCACTTACTGGAAATCTTCGCCAGCCAAACGGCGCTCGCCATTGAACGTGCCCAAGCCACTGCCGCCGCGCGCGAGGCGCAGCTTCGTATTGAGACTGAGCAGATGCGCAGCGGCTTACTGAGCGCGGTTTCTCACGACCTGCGAACGCCGCTGGCAAGCATCACGGGCGCTGCCACCAGCCTGCTCTCCCAGGGAGACCGCATCGATCGGGAGACACAGCACGAACTTCTCGACAGCATCGCTCAGGAGGCGCAACGCCTCAGCCGTTTGGTAAACAACCTTCTTGAGATCACCCGCCTCGAATCGGGTGCTGTTGTGCTGAAGCGCGATTGGCATCCTCTGGAAGAGATTGTGGGCGCGGCGCTCACGCGCCTGGAAAGCCAGCTTGGCGACCGGCCTGTGAAAGTCTCCATCCCAGAGAACCTGCCTCCCGTTTCGGTGGATGATGGGTTAGTGGAACAGCTGTTCCTCAATCTTCTGGAGAATGCGTCGAAGTACTCGCCGCCCGAATCCCCCATCGGCTTCAGCGCTCGATTGGACAACAATGGCGTGGCTATCGAAGTTTCCGATTCCGGACCCGGCTTTGCGCCCGGCGAGGAGAAGCTGGTGTGGGACAAATTCTATCGCGGCCAGGATTCCAGCGTCCCCGGCGCCGGCCTGGGCCTCGCCATTTGCCGCGCCATCGTCGCCGCGCATGGCGGAACAATCGCCGCGGGCAACGGGCCGCATGGCGGCGGTGTCATCAGCGTCTGGCTTCCGCTGGGTGGAACGCCGCCTCAGGTGACCGTTGATG
>JBBQUM010000079.1:0-3576 GCA_038212445.1 Bryobacterales bacterium | reverse complement strand
ATTAATCTCGGAGGTTGCTGCGTCGCCCAAGTTGTACGCATCGCCGTCGCTCCCGTCTGGTATGAAAAAGTTCGCAGAAAACCAAGATTCCGCCGGGACTCAAATTTGATTGCCTACGCCTAAACCTTAACGAACCTTTAGCGATATCGAAGGTGCGAAGCACGTGCTGACGTGCGCCGTGGACCGTTTCTGCTGCGGGTATGGGACGATTGTGAAGAAGTGTTGCCATTCGGCAACGAAACCCGAACTGTAACTGGCGCCGCCGTTCGCGTTCATGTTCGTCGGTCGTGAATTGGCCGTTGGCGCTGTTCTGCACGCCGGTGGCGTTGAGCACTCGGCTTTGATTAATCGAGTAGAGATGCAGTTTGCTGCGGTGCATGAGTCTCCTTCTGTGGAGGTTTTCGGCCGCCGGGATGCAGGTCTATCCACGCGCTGGGGCAGCCGGCGGCCGAAAAGCGCCAAGGCACGAAGTCGCGGGAGGTTGAGCACCGGCGGGGCAGCGGGCGCTATGGGGATTATATGGGGGCGCCGAACTCGGGGGTGGATGCGCTGCCGTTGGAATACGGCTGGCGGATCCGCACAGGTGTGAAATCGTAAGCCTGTGACAGGCGTTTGGGCAAGCGCTTGGAACCAATCGAGGGGCGTGAGATGCGTTGACCACGGCGATTGGGGCGAGAGGTATCGTTGCCGGTGTAGGACCAGCGCATCAGGATAGGGAGTTCGCGACGCTCACGGAAGGTCTGGGTCATGATGTGTCGATCCTGTTCGGCATCGGGCGCCACTTCGGCTCGCAGCCCGGCGCGAAGGTCTCGATCACGATCATGCGGCCGCCGCAGCGCGGGCAAGGGCAAGGTAGCACCCGTGGCGTGTCGGTGGCGATATCCGGCGGCTGTTGCGGGTCGGCGGCAGGCGGCGCGACATTGAGGAGTGCGCGGGCTGTTGTGATATTTGCGGCGCGGTTGGTGTTGGCAAAGAGCCCGTAGTGGCGGATGCGGTGGAAGCCCTTGGGCAGCACGTGGATCAGGAAGCGTCTGATGAACTCGTGCGGGTGAAGCCGCATCGTCTTCCAGCGGTCGGGACCGTCGAGGCGATAATCTTTCCATCGGAACGCAATCGCGCCGTCGTCGGTTGCAATGAGGCGGCGGTTCGAGATAGCGACGCGATGGGTGTAACGGGAGAGATAGCGCAACACCTGTTCGGGCCCTGCGAATGGAGCCTTGCAATAGACCACCCTAGCGACAGGATAAACTCAGGAGAGGGGAACGAGATGACACTCTGAAACCTTTCATCGCGATCCAGGGGGTTCGACGCCCTCCCGGCAAAGGCCAGCCAGCCAGCCGGAAGCGAGCCTTGCAGGGGCGGCGGCAACGCCGGTCTTGAAGCGTAGGCAGCGGATGCCGAAGCCGCGGCGTAAGCCTCGAAATTATTATCGCTGGAGCCTTCGCCGTGGGTAGCGCGGGGGCAGCATCGAAGAGACCGCCATGGCGAGGTCTCGTCGATCCGGCCGGGGTCTTGGACCGGGGCAAGAGCATGGGATGGATCGCCTGGGAACCTGTGAGATCCCACTCGCGTCCACGCGACAGCACGCCGGCAAGTGGGCAGCCGGCTGACCAATTGCCCTGGCCCGTGTCGGTCCTCCACCGGTGCGGGAGCGCTGTCAACGCGAACACAAACAACGGAGGAGTCGTGGGGTGCCCGGAAGCGAAACAAATAAGCGACCGGGACTGCGTGAGTGGGAAGTCGTAGCGCCTTCATCGTACCGCCGACCGCGGGGAACCGGGCTCACCGGGACCCGTGCGAGGGAGGGGAGGCGCCGCGGGAAGAGAGCCGTTGGCGGGAAACACGGGAGGAGACTTTGGGCTCTGCAAACCTGTCCACGAAACGACAACGGATAGCCGAACTGGCGAGAACGAAGGCGGGGACGGCTTTGTCCACGCTGCATCATGTCATCGATCTGGATTGGATGCGAGAGGCCTACAGGCTGACGCGCAAGGATGGAGCGCCCGGCATCGACGGTGTGACCGCGACGGAATACGAGGCGAACCTGGAGGCCAATCTTCTGGACCTTCTGGAACGCATCAAGTCCGGCCGCTATGTCGCCCCGCCGGTGCGCCGGGTTTACATTCCGAAGGCGGACGGCTCACAGCGCCCGCTCGGCATTCCGACCTTCGAGGACAAGGTGGCGCAACGCGCGATCGTCATGGTACTGGAGCCGATCTACGAGCAGGAATTTCTACCCTGCTCGTTCGGCTTCCGTCCCGGACGGTCGGCGCATCAGGCGCTGCGTGCGCTCTCGACGGCCCTGATGGGCTGGCGGGGGTTGCAGTGGGTGTTGGACGTCGACATTTCTAAATACTACGACACCATCCCGCACCCGCAGTTGCGTGCGTTCCTCGACAGACGAGTCACCGACGGCGTGATACGCCGGATGATCGACAAATGGCTGCAGGCGGGCGTGCTTGAGCACGGCTCACTGCGCCACGCGACCGAAGGCACGCCCCAGGGCGGCGTCGTCTCGCCCCTGCTCGCAAACATCTACCTGCACCATGTGCTGGACGGATGGTTCGAGCAAGACGTACGACCTCGTCTCCAGGGTGATTGCCTTCTCGTGCGGTATGCCGATGACAGCGTTCTGGCCGTCTCGTCCATCGAGGAGGCTAAACGCGTGCTCGACGTGCTGGGCAAGCGACTTGGGAAGTACGGGCTCACGCTCCATCCGACCAAGACGCGGCTCGTGGACTTCCGCTATCGTCGCCCGGGCGGCCTGTGCCACCCGGACGCGGACGACACCACGTTCGACTTCCTCGGCTTCTCCCACGTGTGGGGCAAGTCGTGGCAAGGCAAGACGCGGGTGTGGCAAGTGACGGCCAAGAACCGTTACGCGCGGGCGCTGGCCGCTGTCAGTGAGTGGTGCCGACGCAATCGGCATCTGCATTGGCGCGACCAGCATACCCATCTGTCCCGGATGATACGAGGTCACTTTGCCTACTACGGCATCTCGGGCAACCAGCGCCGCATCAAGTGGTTCGTGTGGGAAGTCGTGCGGGTGTGGAGGAAATGGCTGTCCCGACGGGATCGCCAGGGTGTGTTCGAATGGGCCCGCCTGAATGCGCTCCTGAAGCGATATCCACTCCCACCGGCTCGGATCATCCATCGTTATGCGCCGACGGTGAGCGAAACTCTCCCGCGAGGAACCGGAAGCGGGAAATCTGCGCATCCGGGTCTGTGAGGGGTGGGGATGGCGACATCCCCACCTACTCGGCACTTGATGCGCCGCAGCGGAGCGATGAAGCGCTTGAATGTCTTCTTGTCGGCTAGACCGGCATGGCTGTTGAAGAACGTCAATTGATTGGCTTTGTGCGCAGCCATGAGCAGGGCCAGCATCTTGCCGCGGAACAGGCACGCCAGTACGTTGATGTGGACCAGGAAGTCGGAGCGCGAGGCGACCCACCGCGTGCCGTCGAACGAGATCCCTCCACCTGGCACGATCATGTGCACGTGCGGATGATGGGTGAGCGCCGCGCCCCAGGTGTGCAGCACGGCGGTGACACCAATCCTTGCGCCGAGGCGCTTGGG
>JBBQUM010000078.1:0-3783 GCA_038212445.1 Bryobacterales bacterium | reverse complement strand
CACCGCCCTTGGAAAACGCTCCCGCGTTTCCCACATTCCCACAGCGCCTACGATTGCTTCTTTCCTCAAACAAAAGAAAGACTCCAGCCTCACCCACCCTCAACGCCCCGCTTCAGGCTCATCCTTCGATGAGAAAATGCTCATGGGCGCAACACCGCGCTAAACTCTAACCTATGCGACGCGTTGCGGGGATTGCCGCGTGGATTCTTGTTGGGCTTGGTGGAGCATTCTGTCTTGCGACCATCGCGATAACCCGGGGTGAGCCAATCAATAGCATCTGGCTCGTGCTGGCGGCTTGCTGCACCTATCTGGTCGGCTACCGTTTCTATTCCCGCTTCATCTCCGTGAAGGTGATGGCACTGGACAATGACCGTGCCACCCCCGCTGAACGCCTGCGCAACGGTCATGACTACGAACCCACCAACCGCTGGATCCTGTTTGGTCATCACTTCGCCGCCATTGCCGGACCAGGACCACTGGTGGGTCCAACGCTCGCCGCACAGTTCGGCTACCTGCCCGGCGCGCTATGGATCATCATCGGAGCCGTGATTGGCGGCGCCGTCCAGGACTTCGTAATCCTGTTCTGCTCGATGCGACGCGACGGCAAATCGCTCGGCCAAATGGCAAAGGATGAAATCGGAAAGGTGGGCGGGTTCACAGCGCTGGTCGCGGTCCTCATGATCATGGTGATCCTGCTCGCCGTGGTCGCCCTGATTGTTGTTAACGCGCTCAAGGGCAGTCCCTGGGGCGCCTTCACCATCCTCTCCACCATGCCCATCGCCATCTTCATGGGCCTCTATCTGCGCTTTCTCCGCCCCGGCAAGGTGCTTGAGATTTCTCTGATCGGATTTCTCCTGGTTCTGGCCAGCATCTTCGGCGGACAGTACGTATCGCAGGATGCGACACTGGCGCCTTGGTTCACTTTCGGACCAGTGGCCCTGGCTCTGGCAATCATCTTCTACGGCTTCGCCGCCAGCGCTTTGCCCGTCTGGCTGCTGCTCGCACCACGCGACTACCTAAGCACCTTCGTCAAACTCGGCGTCGTCATCATGCTCGGCGCTGGCATCATCCTCGTCCGCCCGCAGTTGGAACTGCCGGCGTTCACCCGCTTTGTCGACGGCACCGGTCCCATCTTCGCGGGAAAGATCTTCCCGTTCTGCTTCATCACCATCGCCTGCGGCGCCATCTCCGGATTCCATTCCCTGATCTCCTCCGGCACCACGCCCAAGATGATTGCCCGCGAGTGGCACGCCCGGCCCGTGGGCTACGGGTCGATGGTGCTCGAGAGTTTCGTCGCCATCATGGCGCTGATTGCGGCTTGCGCTTTGCAGCCCGGCGTCTACTTCGCCGTGAACTCGCCCGGGGGAATCGTTGGTGTGGCCGCGGCCGACGCTGTCCGCACCGTCACTAACTGGGGCTTTCCCGTTACCGTCGACCAGATGACCGCTCTCGCTCATCAGGTTGGCGAGCAGACTCTGTTTGCCCGCACCGGCGGCGCCCCCTCATTGGCGCTCGGCATGGCGCATATCTTTGCACGGTTCGGCGGCGAGAAGATTCTCGGCTTCTGGTACCACTTCGCCATCATGTTCGAGGCACTGTTTATTTTGACCATCCTCGACGCCGGTACCCGAGTCGGACGCTTCATGCTCCAGGACCTGCTGGGCCATGTCTACAAGCCGTTCGCCAATGTCAGCTGGATGCCTGGTGTCATCTCCACCAGCGCCGCCGTCGTTCTGGCCTGGGGCTACTTCCTCTATCAAGGCGTGCGCGACCCTTTAGGCGGTATCAACTCTCTCTGGCCGCTCTTCGGTATCGCCAATCAACTGCTCGCTACCATTGCCCTCTGTGTCGCCACCACTATCCTGGTGAAGATGCACCGGCTGAAATATATGTGGGTCACCGCCGTTCCTCTCGCCTGGCTCGTCATCGTCAACTTCACGGCCGGTTGGCAGAAGATCTTCTCGCCCACCCCCGCCATCGGCTTCCTGGCCCAGGCGTCCACGCTTGAATCCGCGATCGCGGCGGGCAAGATCGCAGCCGCCAAGATCGCCGATACGCAGGTCCTGATTTTCAATAACCGCCTCGATGCCGCGATTACCGGAATGTTCATGGCGATGGTGGTTGTCGTTTTGGTCGACTCCTTCCGTGTCTGGGTTGGCATCCTGTCCGGGACGCGCCAGTCTAAACTCGACGAAACTCCCTTCGTTATGACGCGATTGCGTCCGGAGGAGGTCTGATGCAGGTACTGTATAAGCTCTGGCGTCTGTTGGTGGCTCTGCTGCGCGAACTCTCCGACGAGAGCGCGTACCAACGTCATCTGGAGGCGCATGGCAGCGTCCATTCGGCCCTTGAGTGGCGCACTTTTCACAACGCTCGGCTGCGCGAGAAGTACATGCGCGCGAAATGCTGCTGAAGATCGGGAATTATGGCTCTCCAATATATCGATTGGGACATCGGCGACGTCACCGTCATCAACCTCGCCGGACGGATCACGCTAGGGGAGGGAACTGAGCGGCTCCGGCAGGCTGTCCAGGAAGTCCTCGACCGGGGACGCACCAACGTCGTCCTGAACTTCTCGGAGGTGTTCTACGTCGATTCGAGCGGACTCGGCACGCTGGTGGCGGCCCACGCCCAGGTGCGCAATGCCGGCGGAGCGCTGAAGCTCATGAAGCTCAAGCAAATCACCCGCGACCTCATCCAGATCACGCATCTGCACGCCGTGTTCGAGGTCTTCACCGACGAAGCCTCAGCCATTAGCAGCTTCGACAAAAAACCGGACTAGACTACGCGGCCCGCCCGGCGCCGTTTGTGAAGCTCACGGTAGTAACGTCGATTTTCAATTCTCGTTCTGCGACGATCGTCGAAGTGCGGTAGCGATCTTCATGGCCTATTTTTAAATCCAAGATGATGTCACGAAAATCAGCCATTTCCTGTCTGCCACCTTTACGCTGATGGTCGTCTTCGGTGCGATACCGCAGTCTTTCAGAATCCTTACAAGACTTATCTTCGTTCTCTCGGGCACTGAAACCAGGTTTGAACAAAGATAAATTCGGCCCGACTTATCTTTGCGAATGCCGCCTTCGAACTCACCATTCCTAGTGATGACTCGGACAGGAATTCGCTTGCCACGTTCAGCTTCCGGAACGAGCCGCCACGATTCGGAGTGCAGATACATCTCGACGCGCTCAAGGCTCCTGCCGGCACAAGGTCCTTTCCACGCCCACCCAACGCTCCTGGCATTCCTGAAGATCGCGGCAATCAGGCAAATAGTATGTCGTGTGTCCCGAATTTTCCACCTTCCAGCCCTCCTAATCAATCCGCCCGCAAAGCCTCCAAAGGATCCACCCGCGTAATCCGTCGAGCCGGCAAATAACTACCCCCCGCCGCCACCGCCAGCAAACCGACTACAACCACCGAATAAGTCAGTGGGTCCACCGGACTGACGTCAAACAACAACGCCGTCATCAATCGCGACAGTGAAACCGCACCCGCCAGCCCCGCCGCCACCCCGATCCCGCCCCACACCAGCCCATTGCGAACGAACATCATCTTCAAACTCCCGCGTTGCGCGCCAAGAGCCATCCGGATGCCGATCTCCCGAGTCCGCTGCGCCACCGCGTACGAAATCACCGCATAAATGCCCACCGCCGCCAGCAGCAAGGCCATCCCCCCGCTCACCGCCAGCAGCGTCAGCGTGAACGCGGTACGCGACATCGATTTCTCGTAGACTTCCCGCATCGTTTTCATCTCGGTCACCGGCAGATTGCTGCTCACTGCCCACAC
>JBBQUM010000077.1:0-4915 GCA_038212445.1 Bryobacterales bacterium | reverse complement strand
CCGAATCTCCTGCTGCGTTCGCGCCTCGGACCACTACCGCCGGAAGATTCGGGCCCTCATGCGTTGCGCGAATTGTGCCATGTCGTCGAAGATGGAGTAGAAGACCGGCGTCGCGAGCAGTGTGAGAAGCAGGGAGAAGGTCTGGCCGCCCAGAACGGTGAAGCCGATGCCGCGGTTGGTGGCCGCGCCAGTGCCGCGTGAGACCACGAGCGGAATCATGCCGGCAACAAAGGCGAGAGTCGTCATAAGGATCGGCCGCAGCCGATCTCGGTTCGCCTGGATAATGGCATCGTACCGATTCATGCCCCTCGCGCGAAGCTGGTTGGTGTGATCCACCTGAAGAATTCCATTCTTCTTCACCACGCCAAAGAGGACGAGGATCCCGAGCACCGTGAAGATGTTGAGCGACTGGCCGAAGACCAGCATGCTCAGCATCGCGAACGGTATCGTGAGTGGAAGGGCCAGCAGAATCGTAACCGGATGGATCCACGACTCGAACTGGGCCGCCAGGATCAAGTACATGAAGATGATCGCCAGCAGGAATGCCGTCATGAAGGCGATTCCGGCCTTCACGAGCTCGCGCGAGGTGCCGGATGGCCCTGAGCTGTAGGCAGGCGGCATGTGAAGGTTGGTCACGATCTGAGATAACTTGTCGGACACCGCCTGCTGCGAAAAGCCCGTCAGCACATTGCAGGTGAGCAGCACGTTGCGCTGTCGGTCCTGGCGCGTGATCTGCGAGGGGCCTGTCCCATTGTTGAACGTCACGACCTGATCGAGCCCAACGGGACGCGCGCCCGGCGCCGAAGTCGGGACGGACGCGAGGCTGATCCTGGAAGCGTCGCTGCGGAAGGGCAAGCCAGCCCGAAGGTGCACCTCGTACTGCTCGCCGTTCTCGTAATAGTCCGTAACCTTCAACCCGCCCACCATAATGCGGAGGGTGGAAGCGATATCGGAGACCGACACGTTCAGGTCGGCGGCGCGCTGGCGATCGATGTCTACTCCCAGCTCGGGCTGGCCAATCACCAGGGTGGTGTCGGCATCCACAACTCCCGGAACCGCCTTTAGCTGCTTCAAGGTGGACTGTGAGTACTCTGTAAGCTTCTCCAGATCGGGCCCTGCAATAAAGTAGGTGACCGTAGCAGGCGGTGCTCCTGTGGAGAATGCATTGACAGGGCCGGCGGCCGTTCGAAGCGAGCCATACCGCGGCAGCACCTTTGAGCGCGCCAGCTGAGTAAGCTCCTGCTGGGAGAGCGTGCGCTTCGTCGCATCGATGAGCTTAACGAAGATGGCTGCGAGATTGTGCGTCTGCTGGGCGTTGTTGCCGATCGAGACCACCGTGTAATCGACACCGGGGACCATCGACCTCACGTCGCTGGCGATCCGCTGCGCCAGCTCCCCGGTGGCGCTCAGACTGGTGCCCTCCGGAGCGCGAACGCTGATCTGGAATTGCGACTCATCGTCCTCCGGCAGGAAGTTCTTCGGGATCAACGGGATCATGAACTTCATGCTGAAGAGCGATAGAAAGCATGCGAGCACAATCACCCATCGGTGCGCCATCGAGAACTTGAGAAGCGCGGTGTATACGGTATCGATTGCGCGGAAGAAGCCGCGCTCCTTCGAGCTGCCCTTTACACCCTCCGGCTCCACGTCGGGCCGATCCGGGAAGTGCTGGTGCGGGTCCGTGGCGCTCACGGGAAGCCCCTCGACTCCGTCCGCCGCCGGGTCGGCACTCTCGGTGGACGGCTTTAGCCAGCGTGAGGCGAGCATCGGGGTGAGCGTGAACGAAACGATCAGTGAGATAAAGATGGCGAATGCCATGGTAACGCCAAACGAGTTCATGAAGCGGCCAACGATGCCAGTCATGAAGGCGACCGGGAGGAAGACGGCAATCAGTGAGAGGGTGGTCGCCAGTACGGCAAGACCAATCTCTCGCGTCCCCTCGATGGCGGCCTCGAAAGGCCTCATGTGTTTCTCTTCAATAAATCGGTAGATGTTCTCCAGCACGACGATCGCGTCGTCGATGACAATACCGACCGAGAGAGTTAGCGCCAGGAGCGTCAGGCCATTCAGGGTGAATCCCAGCGCATACATCAGGGCGAACGTTGAGACGATGGAGGCCGGGATCGCAATGGCGGAAATCACCGTGGTGCGGATGTTCCAAAGGAAGACCAGCACCACGATCGCGGCGAGCACGCTGCCAACCTTGAGATGCTCCTGAACTGCGTTGGTCGAGGCGCGAATATAGTCGGAGCCATCCCGCGTAATCGTCACCTTGTAGCCGGATGGCAGGGTCTTCTTCACGTCCTCCAGGCGCTGCCTGATAGCGTCTACCGTCGCGACCGTATTCAGACCAGACTGCTTTCGAATCGAGAGCAGGACCGTGGGCGTCTCCTGCGCGTTCTTGCCGAGTGTGGCAACAGACTGCGCTTCTTCCGTGCTATCTTCCACGCGCGCAACGTCGGATACGTGAATCGGAGTGCTCTCGCGCGTGGCGATCACAAGGTTCTCAAATGCATTCGTGCTCTGCAGCCGGCCGCGCGTGCGCAGTGTTAGCTCACGCGTCGTCTGGTCAACCTGGCCGCCCGGTATCTGGATATTCTGCGTGGCCAGCGCGCGCTGAACGTCGATCGCGGTCAGATTGTACGACTGCAGCTTCTGGGGGTCGAGCACGACGTTGATCTGGCGCTTACGGCCACCCAGAATCGTCACCTGTCCGACACCGCTGATGTTTTCGAGCTGCCGCCGCAGGTGCTTGTCGGCGTACTCGGTGATATCCCGGATATTTCCTGGCGCGGAGAGCGCGACTTCGAGGATAGGCGCAGCATCCGGGTCGACCTTGTCGACCACAGGCGATTTTATATCGAGCGGAAGGACCGGGAGCGTGCCGTTCACCTTATCGCGCACTTCCTGGAGCGCGATATTGATGTCCTTCTCGAGAACGAAGGTTACGACGACCTGCCCGACACCATCGTACGAAGTGGAGTTGAGCTGATCGATGCCGCTGACAGTGTTAACCGCCTCTTCGATCTTATCGACGACGTCGGTTTCAATCTCTTGCGGAGACGCGCCGTCCTCACGTACGGTAATCGTTACAATCGGAAAGTCGACCTTCGGGAAGCGGTCGACTCCAAGCCGAAAGTACGAAAAGATGCCGATCACGACCAGCGACAGCACGATCACGGTCGCGAAGACAGGTCGGCGCACACAGACTTCCGCAAGTTTCTGCACGGTAATATCCTCAATCTAGAACGCGCGTGCCGGGCGGAGCCAACAGACAGGGATTGGCTTCAGAAAGATTGCCGGGCTAATCCAGCACGAGTACGAACAGGGGACTCAGGGATGGCGCGCCGCAACCGGGCGAACCAGAACAGGTGCATTATACCCGGACCACTAACAAAAGTGACTGCGGGTCAGAAATCGGAACGCCTGTTTCTTTACGCCCGCGTCATGCATTGAATTCCCATTGCCATTCGGCTTAAGCGGACAACCGGTCATCGGGGCACGGCGCAAACCAGAGGCAGCTCGCTGAACTCGATTTCAAGTTGAGCGAGCCGCCTCTCTCATTGCGCCATTCAGGCCTCGATCTGCTGCGAGGTCACGCGCCGCCGTAACATGCCGGGACTATGCGAAAGGCCATTAACGACAGAGCTTCCCCCTGCTCTTCCGTTGATCACTTTCCGACTACTTTGACACTCGCCTCTGAATCGATGGCGTAGACGCGCACGTAGTCGAAGAAGGTGTTCGGAATTCCGCCCATCGCCCCGCCAATCATGAGATTGCGCCACAACGGAGGAGACTGGGGAGTTCCGTCGCACATGCTAACAAGGTAGCTGCCGGATGGCTGAATGGTTTCGGATAGCTGATTGCCGATCCAGCAGATGGCCTGCTGGGGCACGCCATCGAAGTAGACCTGCCGGTAGCCGTTCCAGCCGTTCTCCGCGGTCGCCGGGATCCAGAGCTGTCCGTATGTGTGCCACTGCGTATAGTCCGTGCCGGCTGGCGGGTAGACGACGGCGTTGAAGTTCCCGATGTTGCCTTGAGCGCCGCTGCTCCAATCGTGAATGGTGGAATCGTACTGTTGCGGGTGACCCCAGGATGGGTTGTATTCCATGATGTCGTTCTCGATCGTCTCCCAGTGGCCCGGCCACCCGGGCATGGGCATGTTCTCGACGGACATACTCCACGGAGGCGGGTTCATGTTCCTGGGGCGCGAGGCAATCGGCATGGTTCCGGACCAGAAGCCGGCCCATCCGTTCTTGCCAATGTGGGCGAGATCGTCGCAGGCAATCCTGGCCTCGTAGTAGATTCCCTTTCCAGGCAGGAAGACGGTTCCGCGATAGCCTTCCGGAGCAGCATCATCGAATAGCGTTGTCGAGAAATTCCAGCTCATGGAGACCGGAGCGTCCTTGATTTCCAGAACGCCGCGGGCGCCCTTATAGGAGGGCAGTACCGCATACATAGACGGGGATGTGCTGGGGAACCACATGCCTTTGACGTACCACTTGTAGCCGCCTCTTTGCGTGTTGTTAACATCGATCGTTCTGCTGTCGTCGAACTCGTCGTCGAAGACCAGGTGGAATCCGGGCGGGGCGTGGGGCTTCGGGTCGGCTGCAAGGGGAGACACAAATGCAACTGTTCGGCCGTTCTTAAGACCCGTGTAGAAGTCGTCGATGGCGAGCGCGCCCTGCCCGCTCACATCGTCCTGAAAGCCGATTGCGACACGGGTTTGCTGGCCTGAATTCCAGTTGAGACTGACCTGCCGCCATTGGCCGGCGGCCCTGACCGAGACGGCGGCAAGCCGCTGCGCGAGATCGTCGGTTGCGACGAAAAAGGTGCCGCGTCCACTGCCCCGGATCCAGATCCTCGACACGTACTCCGTGTTCTTCCACACGCTTACATGCGCAACCATTCGCTT
>JBBQUM010000076.1:0-5059 GCA_038212445.1 Bryobacterales bacterium | reverse complement strand
GCTCCACGTGATCGTATAACCCGTGGGCATCTTGATTTTCTCAGCCACGACCTTTTGTGCGTTCTGGACGTAGGTGCCGACATCGATTCCGCGAAGGTCCACGTAGATCCAGGCGTTCGGCCGGGCGCCTTCGGTCTTGATCGCGGGCGGTCCCAGGACGTACTTCACGGAGGTGAGTTGCCCCAGCGGAATGTGCTGCCCAGTGGGTGTCGGAACCAGCACCGATTCGAGGGAGGGAATGTCGTCGCGAAAATCGCGGTTGTAGCGAAGCTTGACCGGGTATCGCTCCAGGCCCTCGACGGTGGTGGTGATGTCCATGCCGCCGATCGCCGTCTGAATCACATCCTGCACATCTCCGACAGTCAGACCATAGCGGGCAATCGCATCCCGGTCAATGGAGAAGTCCAGGTAATTGCCGCCCATGACGCGCTCGGCGTAAACGCTGAGCGTGCCCGGCACGTCGCGCATTACCGCCTCCACATCCTTGCCCAGCTTTTCAAGCGTATTCAGGTCGGGGCCGGCCAGTTTGATGCCGACGGGCGTCTTGATGCCGGTTGAGAGCATGTCGGTACGGGTTTTAATCGGCATGGTCCAGGCGTTCGTTACGCCGGGAATCTGAATCGCCGCATTCATTTGGTCGGTTAGTTTGTCCACCGTCATCCCTTTCGGCCACTGACTCTCCGGCTTCAGTGTGATGGTGGTCTCGATCATCGAAAGGGGAGCCGGATCGGTTGCCGTCTCGGCGCGGCCGACCTTTCCGAACACATGTTCCACCTCGGGGAATGTCTTGATGATCTTGTCGGTCTGCTGGAGGATTTCGCGAGCTTTGGCGATCGAAATCCCCGGCAGCGTGGTTGGCATGTAAAGCAGATCGCCCTCCCAAAGGGGCGGCATGAACTCCGAACCCAGGCGCTCAAACGGGATCACCGTGATGGCAACCACCAGGACTGCCGCTCCTAACAACAGGAACTTGAAGCGCAGGGCGAATTCGAGGATCGGGTGGTACAACCAGATCAGGAAGCGATTGATCGGATTGCGATGTTCGGGAAGGATTTTGCCGCGGATGAAGTATCCCATGAGCACAGGCACCAGCGTGATGGACAGCAGCGCTGCAGCGGCCATGGAGTAGCTCTTGGTAAACGCCAGCGGCTTGAACATTCTCCCTTCCTGCGCTTCGAGCGTAAAGACCGGGGCGAAGGACACAGTGATCACCAACAACGAATAGAACAGTGCCGGCCCCACTTCCGAGGCGGCGTCCGAGATGATCTCCCAGTGCGGCTTCTTGCCGGCGTCGCGCTCAAGATGCTTATGCGCATTTTCGATCATGATGATCGCCGCGTCCACCATGGCGCCGATGGCAATGGCGATTCCGCCCAGCGACATGATGTTGGCGTTAATGCCCTGCTGGTGCATGACGATGAACGCAAACAGAATCGCCACCGGGAGCGTAATGATGGCGACCAGAGCGCTGCGGAAGTGCAGCAGAAAGATAATGCAGACAGCCGCGACGACAATGCTCTCTTCGAGCAGCTTGCCTTTCAGTGTTTCAACGGCACGTTCGATCAGTTCCGAGCGGTCATACGCGACCTGGATTTGCACGCCCTCAGGCAGGCCCTTCTTCAACTCCGCCAGCTTCGCCTTGACATCTTGAATTACTTGCCGCGCAGTGGCTCCGGAACGAACGATTACGATGCCACCCACCGTTTCACCCTGGCCATCCAGTTCCGCGAGGCCGCGGCGGATCTCCGGACCGAATTGCACGGTGGCGATGTCCTTCAGGAGGATGGGCGTACCGTTCCGGTCTACGCCCACGGCAGTCTTGTCGAGGTCACTGAGCGACTTGATGTAGCCCAGGCCCCGGATCATGAACTCTTTTTCCGACACCTCCAGCAGCCGTCCGCCCACGTCGCTATTGCTGCGCTGGATCGCTATCCGGACCTTGGAAATCGGTATGTTGTAGCCGCGCAGTTTGTTCGGGTCAACGGTGACCTGGTACTGCTTGACGAAGCCTCCGACCGAAGCGACTTCGGCGACCCCAGGGACGCCGGTGAGTCCGTATTTCAGGTACCAGTCTTGAATCGAGCGCAATTGGCTGAGGTCGTGACGGTCGGATTTCAGGGCGTAAATGAAGGCCCAGCCGACGCCGGTGGCGTCCGGACCGAGCGCAGGGGTCACTCCCTTTGGCAACCGCGAGGAAACGTAGTTCAGGTATTCGAGGACCCGGCTACGGGCCCAGTACATATCGGTGCCGTCTTCGAAAATGATATAGACGAATGAGAACCCGAAGAACGAGTAGCCGCGCACTACTTTCGCGTACGGTACCGCGAGCATCTGAGTGGTGAGCGGGTAGGTGACCTGATCCTCCACGATCTGCGGCGCCTGTCCCGGATACTCTGTGTAGATGATCACCTGCACGTCGGACAGGTCCGGAATCGCGTCGAGCGGCGTGTGCAGCAGCGAATACAGGCCGGCGGCTATCAGGAACACCGTGCTCAGCAGCACCAGGAACTTGTTGTGGATCGACCACTGGATGATTCGTGCAAACATGGGCTGTTCCTAGTGTTGGTGCTCCGGCATTTTCTTCGAGCCATCCGGCGGCATCGCCGGCATGGGCTTCTGGCCGGCGGCCGCCGTTCGCTCTGCGAGCATGGTGTGAATGGCCTCTTTCAGATTGCTTTCCGAGTCGATGAGGAACTGCGACGAGGTCACTACTGTCTCGCCGGCCCGCACCCCCTTGCGGATCTCGCGAAAGCCGTCGCCTAAAGCGCCCAATTCGACTACCCTCGGCTCGAAGAGTCCTTTCGCCTTCTCGACGATCACGACGCTCCGCTCGCCGCTGTGCAGCACCGCCTCTTCGGGCACCTTGACCGCGCCCGATACTACTGGCACGCGCACCTCCACGTTGGCGTACATCTGCGGGCGCAGTTTCAGGTCCTGATTCGGAATCTGGACGTAGGCAGTCAGGGTCCGGGTCTGCTGGTTGACCGTGGGATCGAGGTAAATTACCTTTCCGCTCCAGTGACGATTTGGGAAGGCGTCCACCGTGATGTCGGCCACGCGGCCAGGCTGTATGTACCGAAGCTGGTCTTCGTAGACTTCGACCGACGCCCAGATGGTGGAAAGGTCGGCGACCTTGTAGACGTTCATCCCGGCAGCCAACTTCACGCCATCGAGCGAATCGCTCATCTTGGCAACCACCACTCCCGCAACCGGCGACACCACCTTCAGCGTTCGTGTGATCTTGCCCGCTCGCTGCAACTCGGCGATCTGGCCGTCAGTTACGTCCCAATAGTGCAGTCGCTCGCGGGTGGCGTCGAGCAGCGAGCGTGCGCGCGCAACCGCATCGGGGTCGGCGCGCCCCGATAGCTTTTGGACATATTCGAGCGCGGAAAGATAGTCCTGCTGCGTGGTCACGAGCTGAGGGCTGTAAATTTCGAACAACACCTGGCCCTTGCTCACCGGCTCGCCCACGTAGTTCACGTAGGCTTTCTCAATCCATCCCTCGAACTTGGTATTGATGGAGGCCAGGTTCTTTTCGTTGTAGTTCAGCAGGCCGACGGTGCGGATATCCACGGGAATCGATCCCATTACCGCTTTGACTGTCCTCACGGCGAAGTTCTGAAGGAAGCTGGGATCCACACGAATGCCGGTTTCCTGAGCCTGTCCGTCCTCGTACACCGGAACGAGGTCCATGCCCATGGGCGACTTACCCGGCTTGTCGGAAATGTAGTTGGGGTTCATGGGAGCGCGCCAGTACTTGACCTTGCGTTCCTGCGGAGCACTCGCGGAAGCGGCCGCCGGCTGATTCTGAGCCGGTGCGGCCGTCGAGCCAGCGCGCAGGCGGGCGGTGAGAGCATCCGCCCAGGACCAGTGCAAGGGGTTCCAGATGATGGCTACCGGTAGGGCGGCGCCGAGCAGCAACAGAGTGAGCACCCCCGCGATTCTTCTCAAACGGGATTTCACGGCTTCACCTCCGGGAACGGCGACCCAAGCGCGCGTTCCATGTCCGCCAGCGATTTCATATAGTCGGTGGTCAACTGCGCCAGGCCGAGGCGGACGTCCAGCAGCACTCGCTCGCTGTCCAGTAGATCGAGCACGCCCAAGCTGCCGGTAGAGTAGGCGGCTTCGGCGGATTTGAGGGACTGTTGCGCTTGGGGAATCAGAGTGGTGTTGAACAGTCGCATCTGCTCGCGAAGCGTGCCGATGTGGAAACCGACTTCACGAATGGAGGACTCGACAGCGTTGACCGTATCCTGATAGCCGTGGGTGGAAGCAATCCTGGCCTCGGTGGCTTCGGCAACCTCCGCGTCGACCTTGCTCCGATGCACCGGCAGGTTGACGCCCAGGTTGAAACTGACTACGTTCATGCCGTTGGAGTCGATGGGCATGGCGCCTGGAGCCACGGAACGCCCGATGACATTGACGAAGGTGCCGCCCAGATTGAAACTCGGCCAATAGTCCTTGCGGGCCAGGTCGATCCGCTTTTCGTCCCGCTCGACTTCGAGTAGAGACGCCAGGACCTCCGGACGATTTCGGCGACCAACCTGGTAGAGCTGCTTATAGTCGATATCGACGGGCGGAACAGGCGGCAGCTTGATCCGGGGAACAGGTGTCTCCGCCGGACGGTTCATCAAGGAATTCAGCGAGGCTTCGGCGTCGACGCGACGTGACTTCAACTCCTCCAGCCGGCTTTGAATGCGGGTGATTTCCGCCTGCAATTTCAGGGCTGCCTGCTGGAGCCCGGCCCCTTGCCGATAGCGGGCCTCCGCAAGCTTCTCATAATGGTCGAGCAGGAGTCGCTCCTCGTCGTTAATGTCGAGCGCGAGATCGATGAACGCAAGGCCGTAATAGGCGGTTTTGACCTGGCGCACGGCCTGGTCCTTCGCCGCCTCGTATTGCTGGCGGTACCTCGACGCCTCCTTCGCCGCGACCTGTTCGCGCATACCCAACGTCCCAAACCAGGGAAACTGTTGCGAAAGTGTGATCGCGTTGGTCTGCGACCCAACCCGAGTCTCCGGGGTACGAAGGTAGTTCGTGAAGGCCAGCATCGGATCCGGCA
>JBBQUM010000075.1:0-5255 GCA_038212445.1 Bryobacterales bacterium | reverse complement strand
CCCGTTCTCGCCTGCTATGTCTTCCGGCCGGTGGCCGTGCTCGGCCAGCAGCTCGTCGATCAGCTTCGGGTCGATCGCCATTATGTTCTCCTATTTTGCTACTGGAGCAACATCGTTTACACGATCCTTTTTACACCCTCGAACGAGCCGGGAGGCTCGTTCTACTTCCTGTTTCTGCTCCCCTGCGTGCTAAACGAGCCGGGAGGCTCGTTTTACTTCCTTTTCTTGCTTCCCTGCGCGATGACTTGAAGGACTCAACGAATGGAGGAAGCCTGGCGGAGAGGTTTATTCTTTCCTATCAGTGGTTCTGCGACGCGGCCCCAAGCAATTCGTGCGAGTCGTGATGTGGGATCACGCACATGATCTACTTCGCAATGGTTGGAGTGGCCTGGGCAATCCCTGCGACCGGGGGAACATGGACTGCGATATCTGAGCTGCCGTCGTTGAAAGCGGCCGCCCTTTGGGGGCAGGGAGACACCTGGGCTGGAGGTGGAATGTTTCTCTCGAACGAATCGTTCTGGCTCAATATCTTCGATTTAGATCGCGTCTTGAGCGGGATGGATGGACTGCCAATACAGATAATAGCAACGTTGCCGTTGTGTTCGAGAAGGTGGTTCGTGAGGGATGGGTTCTCCGGAATGGGACCGTGAGCGACTGGTCTGGGCCGAAGACGGCTATTTTTAGGCGGCTTGCATTGAGCCTAGTAACCTTGGCCCTGTCCGCGTGTTGCACGACTTCAATCTAATGCTGCCACCGAAGAGAGCTTCTCTCCGAGAATGAAATCCGGTGCCAATCGTGTTGGTAGATCTCGGGTCAGACGTTTGCCAGATGCGGCGCATGCGCTTCACATATTATCGGCCGTGGCACGGCGAGTCTTTGACCAGCTTGGCGAGTTCGTGGACCTAAGACAAAGCGCGATCTTTGGGTGGAGGATTCAGTGAGCGCTTTTCTCCCTTTATGGAACGGGCCGCGGGCTCTGTTCCCTTGCTCTTTCACTGCGCGCTAGAACGAGCCGGGAGGCTCGTTCTACTTCCTTGCGCGCTTTCCCTGGCTGTTCCATATCAAGCGCTTTTGAAGGTGCGCTCGATCTACTGCGGTGGCGGTTGCTCTTCCACCGACACGTTCGAAAATATTGCCGTGTCCGACGCGGCGGCATTATGCGAGCAGACTGCTAGGCCAACCAGTACTGGCGCTTTGAAAGTCACTTCGGTGTGCGCAATCTCCCTGGCAGGGGCGCCGTCTTTGCCGACGTACATGAAGATCCGCACTCCCGAGCGGACGACCTTCAGGTTGAACGTGCCTGGACCATTGAACGGGAGATCGAACGCGTTGGTATCTTCCTGGGGTTTGCTCCTCCACTGCAGTGCGGGCATGCCATTGCCGTGGATCACCACGTCGCCATAGACCGCGTCGCTGTCCAATGACTGCCGGATCATGATGCCGGCCTTACGATGGTCAGCGCCCTTGCCCAGGAATCGCAGGGTAGCAGTGACCGTGAAGTTGCCGGTGATCTCCTTCCAGACAAACTGGAACTGATCCTGCTTCCCCCAGATGTTGGCGCCCGACCCGGTGATCCGGTACTCGCCGGTGGAGGCGCTGTACGCCGTGGACCCTTTGAGAGCAGGGCCGCCGACATCGGCTGAGTTGGTGAACGCGCCCAGTCCGCTTTGAGCGCTGGCGGTGGCGGTGGCGGTGGCGGCAGACGCCGGCAGTTGCTCCACCGACACGTTCGAAAACAGCACCGTGTTGGTCGCGTCCATGGTGTGCGAACTAACGCCGAGTCCCAGCAGAACCGGGCTGCCGAGCTGATTCGCGGTATGCCCCAGTTCCTTCAGCGGCGCACCGTCCTTGGCCGCCCACACGGTCACGGTGCCGCCCTGGCGTTGGAGTTTCAGCGTCCATGTTCCGTCGCCCTCGACCAGAAAATCCACGGTGTTCGTGGTGTCGTCCTGCGCGTTGCGGAACTGCAACGCCGGCATGCCGTCGCCATGAATGGCGAGGTGGAGATATGGGGAACCGGCATCGAGGCTCTGGCGAAGCATCAACACAGCTTTGCGGTGCGCGATGCCAGGTGTCAGGAATTTGGCTGTGGCGGTGATGGCGAAATTGCCCGATATCTCACGCCAGACAAAGTGGAACTGATCGGCCTTGCCCCAGATGTCGCTGCCCGAACCGGTGATTTTGTATTGGCCGCTTTCGGCGTTATACTCCACCGCCCCTTTGAGCGGAGGCGAACCCACGTCGTCGGAATTCGTAAAGCTACCGAACTTCTCTGTCTGGGCGATTGCCGGAACGGCCAGCAGAAGTGCGAGCAGGAGAGGACGCATGTTTCAAGATTGTATCCGAGTGTCTGCGACACCTGCGGGCGAAATCAGCCGGCTAACTGGCGGGCGTCAGACTGCGTCCCAAATTCTTTCGCACCATCCAGGCGGTGATGTAGACCGCGAGGGCGAGGATCAAGAGTGCCTTCAGTCCGATCCAAAGTGAAAGCGATTCCAGCAATCCGCCGACGAGTGCACCGAGAATGTTCGATCCCAGTGCGCTACCCGCGAATTTGGCTCCGGAGAACCAGCGGATAAAGATGATGCTGGCGAAGAAGACAGGGCTGCACCAGGTGGCGATCGCCAGGCATAGTTTCAATGCCATGGAATTCGAGAAGAGCGCTTCGGCGGGAACGAAATAGGCGGCGAGAATCGTGAGCAGCAAACCGGCGTAGGCGAAGTTGGAAGGCAGTCGCCAACCCAGGCTTTCGAGCGAGTTCGCGCCGACGATCAGCAGCAACAGTCCGGAGATGGTGATGGCGTTGACCAGCCAAGTGGTGCCGAAGAGTAGCGCCATGCGGCTGACGATTTGCGATTCCATGAGCATGAAGGCCGCGCCCAGAAGGAAGAATGGCCAGGAGATTTCAGTTATCGGCACGGCGGTCCGCTTCATCACCTGCCAGCAGACGAGGATCAGGACGCACGAGATGAGAATCACGCTGCTCGGCAGGCCCGGTGCGTGCTGGTAGAAGAACGGCCAGTCGTCGGTGGTGACAAGCGCGGACTCGATCCGAATGGCGCTGTGTTTCGCGACGTGGTTGGCGAGGAACGGATCCTTCATGCTGGCGGCGATGCGGTCGGCATTCCCGGCGATAAAGAAGGTCCCGGGGGAGACGTTAAATGACTGGTCGACGCCGAATTGAACGGGAGGGGTCCCGAAGACGTCGATCAAGGCGGCCTTCAGGCGTCCGGCGATGAAAGGCTTGTTGACCAGGAACTTCACCACCATGATTCCGTCAGGGCTAAGCAGCTTTCGAGCTGCGCTGAGCGCCTCGCGGGTGTAGACGTAATTGTCGATGCGGATATTGGAGTAGTGCGAACTGGTGGTGTGAGAGTCGAGGAGCGAGAACAGGATCAGGTCGAACTTCGCGTCGCTATTCTGCATGTAGCTACGCGCGTCGTCGTTGACGATGGTGACTCGAGGATCCGAGTATGGTCGTTCCGGGTGCAGTTTTTTACCCATCTCGATGATCAACGGGTCAATCTCAACGGCCATCACCTTGCCGGCGTTGTGTCGTAATGCTGCGGCCACATCGTTGCCCATGCCGGAACCGAGCACCAGGACGGAGTTCGGCTTGCGGTTGAAGTAATACGGCATGTTGTAGGCGTTCGCCTCAGGCGGGACGTTCTCAAACAGCGTCTGATGGCGGCGGATGAAGTCATCCGAGAGGTTCACGACGTATTGATACCAGCTGTCGTTGGTCATGAGCTGGTAGGCCACGGGCTCGCCTTTGTAGACGGTCTCGGACCACTGCAACTTCTGGTACGGTGACCACTCGGTGCGGCTGTTGCCTACGCCCATGCTTTCGGTGAGTGAGTCTGTGACGGCGGTGCGGGAGTCAGGAAGGCTGACCATCAGGACGCAGACCGCGATGACCGAAGCCGTGAACAGGCGGACCTTTGTGGTGGATGGGAAGGCGATCAACAACATGATTCCGGCGGCAGCGAACCAGACGGCGGGTGGCTGATAGAGCAGGCAGAAGCCGGTGTAGAGGAGGATTCCGATCAGACTGCCGACGATGTTGATGGAGTACGCCTTGATGCCGTCCTTCGATTCCTCGATCATGCGGGCGGTAGCCTGGCCGATGGGGATGAAGATCAACGAGAGGAGTGCGAACAGTGGGATTACCAACGCAAGAGTGAGACCCATGCCGCCGATCATCTCGCCGTTCCAGGCGAAATTCGGCACGCCCCAGACGTCCACTTCGGTGCTTGATCCAAGCATCGCTGTGAGGCCGCGCACCAGCGTTCGCAGGGAATGCCATGGCAGCTTAATCAGGAAGGCGAAGTAGAGCATTGGCGCCAGCAGGGCGGCCAGGTTGATGGGTTGACGGCTGAGGTGCGCGCCGAGTCCGAACCCAAGGAAGCAGGCGATCAGGACGAAGTTCTTGAAGTAGGCAAAGATGGTGAGTTCGGAGGAGATCCAGCGAATCATGAGGAGTTCGAGGAAAAGGCCGAGGACGCTGACGATGAGTAGCATGGTCGGCGTAACGCGCGGACTGTCGAGGGGCAACTCCAGTGCCGTCAGCCACTTAGGGCGCGGTTTTGTGGTTGGGCGATAGATTTGAAACAGCGCGAACGTGCTGAAAACGCCAAGCCAAACGGTTGCCACCAATGCGAGAAGCACCTGTAATCGACTCCAGTCCGCGGGCACGAGCCCACCTCTGAATACTCGGTCGAATCGGTGAGTTACCTTAGCCCCAGGACGCACGGAGTTTGGATCGGGGCGGCGGTCGGGGCGCGTCGCAGGGGCATGGGCTGGAGGGAGACATCCATGATAAGTAGGGCACCGGTTCCGGTTGACAGTGACAGCCTGAGCTGGTCCATTCAGATCAGCAGTCCGGGGTGTCCCATACATCAAAAAACGTGAATGTCGACTGCGTTTCCGTCGCCGAACGCCGTCTCTATGTCCGTTTGATCCGGGGAAATCTCGCCGGACCCTGCAGCGCGCCGGCGGAGTGGAAACATGGGGGGAGATACATTTGAGCGTGTGCCGGAGCAGTTCGCTGCGTTGCGGCAGTGTACATATACAGGAAGGCGCTTGCAGCGATGAGAGGCGTTTCTCGAGTCGATTGAGGAGCAGTTTTGACCGGAAGTAGAGGCGGATGAACGCCGATTCGGTTGGAGGAATCGCGAATTCTACGTAAAATCGCGTGGGTAGGTGTCCCGGAGGGCGATTTTCGAGTGGGACAGCTCAGGCTGTCCCGCTCGGCG
>JBBQUM010000074.1:0-5276 GCA_038212445.1 Bryobacterales bacterium | reverse complement strand
ATCTGCTCCAGGCTCCCCGCTTCCGTATCGTCCATGCTGATGACCAATCCCCAGCATCCCGATCCATCCCCTCTCCAGGCTCATCTTGCGTGAGAATCCATCCCCACCCTCAGGCTCATCTTGCGTGAGACAAGAGTCCATGCCGGACCAATGGCCGGCGATATCGTATCATCGTGTCGAATATGAAGAAGGTTTTTCATTTCGATGCGCCGCGGGAGAAGTATCACTGCGATGCGGCCATCGTTTGGTGTTTCGACAATCGCTTCGAACTGGGATTTCGCAAATTCCTGAAGCGCCGCGGGATCCTGAACACGGACCCGATCAAGGTGGCGGGGGGTGCAAAGTGCCTGGCGAGCCCGGAGCATGAGACAGACCGGACGTTCATCATTGAGCAAATCCGAAAGTCGATCAAGCTGCACGGCACGCGCCGCGTAATTCTGATGCTTCATTCCGACTGCGGAGCCTACGGCGGGTTAGGTGCATTTAAGGACGACCCGCAGGTTGAGAGAGAAAACCACAAAGCGGAACTCGCGCGTGCCGCCGAAAGTCTTCATCGTCACATTCCGGGTATCCAGGTGGATTGCTATTTCGTTGACTTTGAAGGCGTGTGGGCAAGCCACGAGGAGTCTGAGGGAGTGCCTGCTTGACGCCACATTTCGTGGACGCCAACGGTCAGCGTTTTGCGGTGTTCGAGCGGCCGGGGGCGGGCCGGCGGGCGTTCTTCGCTCATGCTACCGGTTTTCATGCGCGCAGTTGGAACGAAATCCTGCGGCGGCTTCCGAGCGATGTTCACTACTACGCAGTGGACCTGCGCGGCCACGGATTGTCCACCAAACCTGACCCGCCTTATTCGTGGAGCTGGTTCGGCGAGGACGTTGCCGCGCTGGCTCGAGTGCTGGAATTGAAGGACGCCCTGGGTGTGGGCCATTCGATGGGCGGCCACTCGCTCGCCCTTGCGTCGGCACTTGCGCCGGAAGCCTTTCGAGACCTGGTGCTACTCGACCCGGTGATCATGCCCGAGAGCTATTACACCGGCACGCGCAGCGGGCATTACGCGCGGAAACGGCGCAACCGGTGGCCATCGCCTGAAGTGATGTTCGACAGTTTTAAGGAAAGGCCGCCGTTCAAGGATTGGGACGTTGCGATGCTCCGGGACTATTGCCAGTGGGCGCTTTTGCCCGATGGCGACGACTACGTGTTGGCGTGCTCGCCGGATGTGGAGGGCTCAATTTACGAGAACAGCGGTGCACCGGACGCGAATCTCTATGGCGTGTTCGGCCAGGTGCGCGCGAATGTGACTGTGGTCCGGTCCGTTCGGGGCAGGATGACCAACGATGGTCCGGTGGATATGGGAGCATCGCCTTGCGCGGCGGACCTCGCAACCCGGTTCAGGAACGGGCGCGAGATTCCGGTGGAGTACTCGCACTTCGTCCCAATGGAGGCGCCGGAATTCACGGCGCAGGTGATTGCCGCGAGCGTCTAGGTGACGACGCGCATGAGTTCGGCGTCGGTGGTGTCATTTGGCACAGAACAGCCGCCCGCGAGAATGAGTTTCGACCCGGCCTCGCGCTTGGCTGCCCCGGCTTGGCTTTTCAACTCCGCATCCGACAGCTTTTTGAAGTTCGCCTCATCCCAGCCGCCTACGAGCAAACCGGAATAGTTTTTGCGGGTAGTCTCAAACGGGATTTTAGTCCCATGGATGGAATAGTTGATGCCGGCGGCGGTCCAACCTTTGTAGAAGCGGTTCAGATCAATATGGTCGCCGTGAATATGCAGAATGTTGAGTGGCGCTGATTGGACTGCATCGAGAATCATGCGGTCAAATGGCTCGCTGAACTTCTGGTAGTCGGGGTCGGCGGAGTTGGCGATGGACAGAAAGATTCCCGAGGTTCCGAGCGCGACGGCTTTGCGTGCGTGTTCGGCTTGCGACTTGGCGATGATCTCGAGGGCATCCAAATAGCGCTGCGGTTTCTCGGCCTTCAATTGCGCGGCCGCTTCCTTGGAGGAAAGCTTCTCGGCGACATTCGACGGGTTGAACAGAGTTTCGACGAAGTGGGCGCGATCGGCCAGGCCTTCCCGGATCAGGGACAGCGCGCGGAGTTGTTGGGGAAAGGGTGTGGGGGTGAACTTGAGGTCAAACCAGTCCCCGGACGGCTTCGGATAGGGATAGTCGCTCATCACTTTCACGAGGTCGGTATGGAACTTCTTGTGAAACTCGAGCGTGGTTTTCGCGTGATCGTCGCCCGATCTGGACTCGTCGAGAAAGTGATACCAAAACGAGTAGGGCGTGCGATCTGGCGTTTGTCCGCGAAGCACCTTGTTCACGCGCTGACGCGGCGTGAGTTCCGCCCCCTTCAAAAGCATGGGGGCGGCGCTCAGCGCGATAGACCGCAGCAATTGCCGCCGGGTCATTTAGGACTCCTGGATGGTGACGCTGTTGAGGGTATCGCCCTGCTGGATGGCGTTAACGACATCCTGGCCGGACAGAACCTTACCGAAAACCGTGTGCTTGCCGTCGAGCCAGTCAGTAGCGATATGCGTGATGAAGAACTGACTGCCATTGGTATTGGGACCGGCGTTCGCCATTGAGAGGCTACCGACCTGATGGCGGTTGGGGTTGGACTTGGTTTCGTCCTCGAACTTGTAGCCGGGACCGCCGCGACCGGTGCCAGTGGGGTCACCGCCCTGGACCATGAAGTCCTTGATTACGCGGTGGAAGACGGTGCCGTCGTAGAACTTATCATTGGCCAAAAAGACGAAATTGTTAACGGTCTTAGGAGCGTCTTTAGCGAACAGTTCGCAGACAATGGAGCCCTTCGTGGTGTCGAAGGTTGCCTTAAAGGACTTAGACGGATCAATCGCCATCGGGGGCGTATTGGGATATTGCTGAGGCATCCCTATCAGTGTAGCGTCAAAGGGCGGCGGCTAAGGCGAGGGGTTGCGGTTGGACGGTATAGAGACGTTGTTCGGGACCAAGCAGGCGGCGGGCGGCCCCTTGAGGCTTTTCGGTCTCGAACAAACAAGTTCTTCCACCTGCCCACCCTTGGACACGCACCGATGTCTCCTGCCGGCTCACCCGATAGGCCATCTGGGCGCCGTGGTGCTCCTTGAGAGATCGAAGAGGCCAGTCGCTACCGGCTACAATTCGAATCCCTCCGGTCGGGCTTATCAGAATGGTGGTATCGGAGAATTCGCGAGCCGACACTAGCGTCGATTCCGCCGTCTCGAAGATTCGCGCGGCGTTGTCGATGAACTGGCTCACGATTTCCTTATCGCTCGCATCGTCGGAACCTTGAATTACAATCGGACAGGTGCTGGCGCTACCTCTTCTGCTATTTCTCGCGGCGAATTTCGTTGATGACCAGGTGACTGACCTGGTGGGACGGGTGCGATTGCTGGCCGCGAAGGAAGCGTCGAATCCGAGGGCAGCCACGCTGCGCCATCTGGACGACGTGCTTAGCGGTAGAGCGTACTCCCTGCCCCGGCAGTCACTCACGGTCGAGGCGGCAAAGACGCTGCTTACGGGGGTGGAGGACACCGAGGATGCGGCCGGCTACGACGCGCTGGCGGGTTTCGTACGCCAGTCCGGGGCATCGACTGGGACCGACAACCCCAGCGTTCGCGCGCGTTTAGCGTTAGCCGACCTGGCCGAATTGCTGCGAACCGACTACGAGTCGGCCCTCCCGGAATTGGCTTCGTTTCGCAAAAAGCCGGTAGTCGTAATTTTCTGGGCCACGTGGTGCGGTCCCTGCCAAGCTGAGTTGCCGCTGGCGCAGCAGTTATATAAGGATGGGACGCAGGTGCTGACGGTGAGCGAAGAGCCCGTCGAAGTAGTCGGGAAATATATGGCGCAACACGAGTTCACCTTTCCGGTGGCGGCGGGTAACCGGCGCAGGGCTTTTGAACGTTTTGAGGTGCCAGGAATGCCGGCGACGCGGGTGGTGGACGGTCGTGGAAGGCTGCGGGTCACGGGCGGGGCTTTGGAGGATGTGCTGCCGCTGCTCGGACGGTTGGATTAGGGTAGCGGACCGGAAGAGTAGCGGGCGGTTATTCGACGCGAGTCCGACGTTCTCCGCTCCGGCGCGCGAACCTGATCTCGCGAAGTTCGCGCTTCACCGCAGATTTGGTCCTACGAGGAATCTGGGGAACCAGATCATCGAATGCGCGCCGCAGGCGAGCGCTCCCGATTGCATTGAGTGGGCCCATGTATTTGCACGGTCGGCGCTCCGCTGAATCGGTCACCATGCAACCCCCATACAGGGTCCGGCGGTGAAGCGGGAGAGTTCGACCTTAATTGTTTTTCCAAGCGCGGGGCCGGTGGAATAGGCGACGGCGCGGCAGGCTAGCCGTCGCCTCTGCTGATCATCCTTGGCTGCCTGCCGGGCGTCAGAAAAACGACGCTGGCAGTGGAACTCGCCCGCCGGCTCGGCGCCGTGCATGTGCGAATCGAAGCGATCGAGCAAGCGATTCGGGAGAGCGGCTTGCTCGGCGCGACGTTGCGAATCGCGCGGCTGTCACGGCGGTTGAGATTGAGATTACATGCTCCGATGCCAGCGAGCACCGGCACCGCGTAGAGACTCGAACAAGCTGCGTACGTGGGCTTGACACCCAACTTGGCGGGAGGGTCTCACGGGAATATCATTCGTGGAACCGCGAGCGCGTCAAAATCGGCACGGGAGTCAAGATTAACGAAGCCTGCACCGGAGGAATGCTAGAGCCGCTGGAGCTGCGAAGTTCAGGTCCGGAGATGGATGGCTACTCGTGCTTGGCCGCGGCGCCATGCTCACCGGCGGGAGCGGCGGTGGCGGGAGCGGCTACCTTGCGCTCTTCCTTCAGCGTGCCGGGCTTCAGATCATCCCGGTTGTCGATGTCGAGCAGCGTGAACAGCAGGAACAGCGACAGGAACAGGAAGCCGGCGATCGCGATCACCGAATTGATCGGCTTGTCGTGACGCAGGTGCATGAAGACCAGCGCGACCAGGGATGCCTTGACGGTGGCAATGCCGAGGGCGATCACCACGTTGCCGGAGCCGAAATCGAAGCCGGCGGCAATCACGGTGATGACGGTGAGCACCAGCAATGCGCCGAGCGTCAACGCGTACGGGAGAAACGAATCGCCATGGGCGTGGGCAGTCTCTTTTGTGTCGTGGCTCATGTGCGATGTCCTTATTGAATCAGGTAGAGAAGCGGGAACAGGTAGATCCAGATGAGATCGACCAAGTGCCAGTACAAGCCCACCAGGTCAACCGGCGTATAGTAATTGGCGTTATAGCGGCC
>JBBQUM010000073.1:0-5740 GCA_038212445.1 Bryobacterales bacterium | reverse complement strand
AGGGGAGGGAGATGGCGTTTGCGCGAAGAGGGCGAGGTGACCTTTGCCCCAGCTGGTTTGGCGGCCGACGCCGGTGTGTTGAGCGGCTTCGAGGTAGGGGAGGAATTCGTTCAACTCGCCTTCGTATGATGCTGTACCGGTAAAGCCCGAGAGGGGATGGCGCTGGCCGGTGCGGGAACTGCGACGGGCGCCGGTGACTTGCGTGAGGTCGGAGGCGGTCATTTTCACTGCGGCGGCGCGGGTGCCGAAGCTGGCGTGATCGAGCGGCAACGGACCGTCGCCGTAGAGGGCGGACAAGGTGCTGACGCGGTCGCGAATCCGAGACAGGAGAATTCCGAACTCAGGCGAGGGCGCGAGGCCGCTTGCGGACTTTAACTCCGTGGGTGTCAGAAAGCGGACCGAGACCTGGCGGACGGGGATGGGCGGCGGCGACAGATCGACGGTCATGTTCTCGACGGTGGAGTCAATGAGCGTGGCGCGGCCGCGTCCGGGACCTAGGCCGGCGGTGGCCAGTTCGCGGAAAGTCATGATGAAGTTGGTGGCGGCGGGATGCTGGGTGTCGAACAGGTTGACGTCGAACTCGAACGGTTCGCCGGGTTGGAGTTGTTTGCCATCGAGATGAGCGGCGCGGAAGGCGAAAGGGCGGGGCCAATCGTGGAGTCCGCTCGGGCCGGGAGAGCTGGCCGACGGCTCGAAGGTGCGAGCGTAGGGGCACGCTGCGCGGTTCGGACAGTTTTGAGCACCGGGGCAATCGGGGGGACAAGTCAGTCCGCGAAAGAGGGAGCCGAAGGCGCCGCGCAGGATGTTGGCCGGGTTAGCGGCTGGGAAACTGATGGCACCGAGGGCAACGAATCGCAGGCGCAGCCGGAAGAATCGGAACAGCACTCTGTTCAATTGTAGATGGCCTTGTAGGTGATACTGGACGCATGGAAATCCGGCATGCGGAGGAGCGGCAAGTCACGATTGCCGACTTACGGAAAGGCGCTGCCGTAGAGGACCCCGCGGTGGTGCTGGTTCGGGACGCGGGTCTGCGCTTCCCTGCCCTATGCCCGAACTGCGGCAGCACGGCGACTTCTCCGCTGAGAGTCGAGCGAGCCTTCTCGATCTATTCGGCCGATGGCGAGGACTCCACGACCAATAACATCGTCGAGTCGTTCGATGTTCCGTTTTGCGATGCCTGCATTCGATTATGGGAAGGTCAGCGCGAGCCAACTTCGCCGCTCACTCCGTTCAAGCGGATCTTCGCCGAGGGGGAGGGAGCGGGGGGCGGGATCGTGGCGTTTGTGGGTTTGTTCTTCCTGAAGGAAGCGATCTTTAAGCTAAGCCTGATCGTGCTGGCGTTCTCGGTGCTCCCGCTGGTGGTTGGATTTTGGCTGATGCGCTCAACCTATCGCCGTAACCGGCATATCGGAGTGCCTCGACCGACAGAGGTGGATCTCGCTGTGCATTTCACGCCCGACCTTGCGCTGTCGTACGAGCCGTCGTGGCGGGCGTTCCAGTTCCGGTCGGCTGAGTATGCCGGTGCGTTTCGCAAGTTGAATGAGGAGATCGTCTGGGATCTACATGGCGGTCAGGCGCGGGAGGCGGGGGCGAAGAGGAAAGAGACTAGCTTTCGGAACAATTTGATATTTGGGTCGGTGGTTGTGTTGGTGGTGTTGTACGGGTTGTGGAGGGAGTTCTTCGGCTGACGTGGGCTGTCTCGCGCTGCTGGATGCCGGGGCTGGAGGCGCCCTCGCGCCATGCTCCTTAAACGGGCCGGGAGGCCCGTTTTACTTCCGTTTTCGCTTACTGCGCTTAGTGCAGGGCGTCCAGGGCGGGTTGGGCAAGCTGGCCGATGAAGCGGCCTATGGGCGGAAAGTATGTTGAGGCCAGGGTGGCGGCGGGGAGTGCCATGAAGGCGGCGAGTTTCAGGTAGAACTCCTTGCCTAGTTTTCCGCCTTCGGTATCGGTGATGCGGCTGAGGGTGGGGTCGCGGTCCATTTGCGCGAGCACGACTCCGACCTTGAACGCGAGGATGACGAACATGATGCCGATGGTCCAGGCCATGAGGTGCTGGGACAGGAACGGATAGGAACTCAATGACAGCACCAGCAGGACGAAGCCGGCGCTGACGAAATTCAGCAGGTTCCGCATCTGGAGAACGACGTAGCGGATGAAGGCCAGGTAGCGCAGGGCGACAAATTCCGCAGCAAGCGTTTCGGCAACCTTTTGTTGATCCGGCTCCTTATCCTTCGAGTCACAGAGTTTGATCAAACTGTCGGAGCTACCGGCGGCCCACACGGGGGCGAGCGCGATTTGTAGTTCGCCGCCAAGGCGTGCGAGGGCGGCTTGCAGACGTTCCTGATGTTCGGGTGACTCGCGTTCCCCGGCGGCGGGAGCGTCCAGGACAAGTTGCAGGTTGTCGCGGATGGCGGTGTGGCTATTGGCGTCGAGGCGGCTGCCGATCAATGAGAACAGCTTGTTCAGAGTGTCGTAAGTGCGTGCGGTCAGGACGTAGTTCCGACGGCCGATTTCCGCCATCCAGAGAGCAGAAGAGGAACGGACGGTTGGCATGAGCGAGAAGGCATGACGCAGAGGGTTCAACTCGATTTGCTCGAGCCAGCGGCGGAGTTCCGACCAGATGAGCAGGAAGTGGGTCCAGGCGCCGAAGATGAGGGCGGCGACAATACCTAGTATGGCGGCGTAGAGATGGTCGTAGGCGCGGCCTTCGACGGAGCGGAAATAGAAAGTAGTGAAGATGCCGACCGTGGTGCCGGCCACAATTGCGACGGCCGCTACGGCAGCTTTGGCGTGCCAACCAGTCAGCCCGATGGCTGCGTCGATCCAGATTGCTTTGGCGGCGAGTTCGGCGGATGGACGAAGGGCGGCATCGGCGCTCGCGCGCGTTTTTGCCTGCTGATCGAGGATTGGCGGGTCGCCCCATTTCGCTCCGCCGTCGTCACCGGGCAACAACGGGCGGCGTTCGGCGCGAAAGATGTGGCGCTGCAGAGACGTCCAGCACCACAGGAAGCAGGCGGGCAGAATCAGCAGGAACGGGATGGTAGGCGAGACGCCGCTGCGCAGGTCGAGTGAACGGTCGGCAAAGAAGAGGGCGATGTGAGTGGAGGGATCGTCCACCAGCAGTTCATGTCCAGTGAACCAGAGGGCGAACAGCGAGGCGCACGAGGCGATGGCGGCCAACGTGGAAGGTCGCGACAGCTTGGCGTTGGCCAACAGGACGCGCAGCAGCAGGGCGAGTCCGGCTCCGGCAGCAGCGAAGAACAGGACCAGGCAGATGCCGCCGAACAGAGTCCAACTGCGGCCGAAGCGGGACGAGAGGATCCACGGACTGGAGCCGGCGACGGCGACGAAGGCGGCCACGGTCATTGATGCAGCGGCGACGTAGGCGGCGCGATCGGAACCATAGCGTTCGTCGAGGCGCGGGCGCAGATCGACGATGGGGCGCTTTTCGGTGGTCAGGGACAATGCGAGACTGACGATCCAGGCGGAGGCGATGGTGGCGACGATGGCGAAGACGAGAGTCCAGAGGCGGGGCGCGGTTTCACGCGGATCGGTGATGCCACCGGCGTCGGGGAGTTGACGGATCTTGTTGTCGTCGCCTCCATCCCGGACTATCGCGACGGGCCAATAGCCGCCGCGTCCGGCAATGGTAAGCCAGACCGGCGGCACGGTATAGGGAGCGGTGGCGGCCCACGGCGTACGGTACTCAACTGGCGAATCAACCTGGAGACCGAGGGAGCGCAGAACAGCGAGAGTGGCGTTGAAGGTGCCCTGGGAGGTTTGGCTGTCGAATGTGAGGTGGCGTCCGGCGTGGGACGGGCGGAGTGAGATCAGTGGATACGTGCTGATGGCGAGGCTGCCGATCAGAGACGCCTGGCTGTTGGCGCGGGTAATGAGGCGGTCGGAATCGAGGGTGTAGAAGCGAACGTCGGGACAGGCGACGCGCAGGTAGCGCATGACGAAGAGAATGTCGAGAACGTCGGTGGCGCCGACGACGGCGGAGCTGACCTTTTCGCGACGAATGGTGGTGGCGATCTCGCTGAGGACGGTCTCCTGGGCGACGGGCGTGATGTTGGAGAACGTGGGGACGGTGTCTTTACCGGCGAACGCGTCCTTTAGCTTGAGTTCAAGCGTCGGAGTTGAGGCGGGGAGTGCGGAGGATGAGCCTGACTTGGCTGAGAGTTCCTCGAAGGCATTCCGCAACTGGGCAATGCTGCGGGGGAAGCGTAAAGAAATGATGCGGCGGTTGCGGATCGGATTCTTGGCCAGCGCACCGCCGTAGGCCGTCTCGCCTTCGCTTACGAACGCAATGGTATCGGCGGTCTCGCGCGGAGCGATCCGATTGAGAACGGAGAAGAGAGCGTCCTTCGAGTAATTGTCGTCGTGAACAACGGACCGCTGCTGGTAGCTGAGATTGGTGGCCGAGCCGCTGACGAGCAGGCGGAGCTGGCCGTAGTTGGGAGACAGGGCGACGTTGTTCACGAAGCCGACAGTGGTGCCGGAGAAGGAGGGTCCAACAAGTCCCCAGGGAATCTGCCGGTTGCCGAAGAAGGAAGAGATGGCGCGCATCTGATCCCAGTCGAGGCCGGCGACGGGAGTTTCGCCTACCAGGAAGACCGCGAGGTGAGGTTTGGAGGCATTGGGCGCACGAAACAGAAGCAGTCCGGGCCAGCGCGAGCGATGTTCGCGTTCGATGCGGATTTTGCGCACCTTGTCGGGGTCGGTTTCCTGTTGTTCCTTGAGAAGGACCTCGGCGCTGCGCCAAGGAAGCCAGTGACGGACGAGGCTATATCCGGAAGCGGTGACGGCGCCGCTGACGCTATCCACCATGCGGTCGAAGAACAGGGTGAGGTGGGTGCGCTCCGGATCGGGGATAGTCGCGACGATGTAGTTGAGGTGGAGATTGGAAGGCGGACGGGTCCAGGAGTTTGCAGCGGCGCAGGAATCAGCGAGCAGGGGTTGTTCGGGGCTTAGGGTAGCGCGCGACTCACCGCTGGCGGCGTATTCGCAGAGGACGAGGAACGGATTGTCGTCGGCGAGGCGCGCCGCGTCGGGCGTGGCGGCGGTTCCGGACTTTGCACCCGCTTCAGCGGCGGATTTACCGGACTGCGCCTCGTCGGGCGCCGGGCTGTTACGGATGGCCGAACTGGCCAGAACGATCAGGACCAGGACGACCCAGTTGCGGTTCATGGCCGGCTCCTGGTTGGATATCCATTTTAGAGTGACAGGTGAATGGATATCGTTTCATACTGAATTTGTGGCAAACACACGCCGCGAGTCTGGTGTGCTATTCTGTCTTTTAGCCGGTTAGCGTGGAAGAGTGTGTGGTTCTCCTAGGTTCGCCCGGGTCGGTCCCTCCCTTTAGAAAGAACGCATTCCGGAGACCGGACAGGTGGCCGAGTGGTTAATGGCAGCAGACTGTAAATCTGCCAGGCAATCGCCTTACGGAGGTTCGAATCCTCCCCTGTCCACCAGTTCTTTAAGGCCGATGTAGCTCAGTTGGTAGAGCGCGTCCTTGGTAAGGACGAGGTCACCAGTTCAATCCTGGTCATCGGCTCCATGGTTTTTTCGGCAGTCATCCCGTTACATTGAGGTAGTTATGGCGAAAGAAAAATTTGACCGCAGCAAGCCGCACATCAACATCGGCACGATCGGACATATCGATCATGGTAAGACCACGTTGACGGCGGCGATCACCAAGACGCTGGCCAAGCACAATCCGAAGAACAAGTTCCGGAGC
>JBBQUM010000072.1:0-6082 GCA_038212445.1 Bryobacterales bacterium | reverse complement strand
GGATCGACCTTGGCCGTTCTGAGCATGTCGGAAATTCAGGATCTTGCAGACCAAATCCATACCCTCTCCAAGCCGCTCGCCGGCATGGACCCGCAAATTGAAGTCCGCATCACAGTCAAGACGAAAGCGGATGGCGATCTGTCACTGGCGAACTCCATCCTGGACAAGATCAAGGCGGGGTGGAAGCTGTAGCGCGACAGGCGGAGGCCCTTGTCCAAACCCGCGACAACGACCGTATTATCAGGCGGTTGGCTGAAAGGAATAAAAATAGGAATAATTATTGTACAAATTGTCAAACCCTGATACGCTGTAGGCATGGGCCACCATTTGGACAAAGAAGCAGCAGAGGCGGTACTCCAACCGATTCTCGCTATCCTTCGGCAATGTATTGACGACGCCTGGGCGGAATGGAAAACGTTCTACGCTCCCAAACATGTCGTTTTGGATGCAAGAGCACGGGCTGCCGTAGTAAACTGCCATATTATTGAACGCGCGAAGGTCCTCTTCAACGGCGCTGACGATGTGAAAGTGGGGTCCAGAAACGGGGTTTTCCGGCTTTTTGTCGGCGGCGAGATCGCGCTCCGGTTTAAGAAGGCGCGTAAAGATGGAAGCACCAGCAACATCAGTACGAATCAGCAGAAGCTGATCGACATGCAGCTCACGATCCCGGGGATACTCCCAGGAACGATGCTGAATGCAGTCTACCTGTTGGACCAACTCCAGCAGGACATCAAGGACATGCAGGTGACCCTTCAACTGAATCGGCGGGTCAAGTGGTCGATCCCGCTTCCACAGGAGCTAGCTGGGCCTTCTGCTGTAATGCCTGCGCCCAAGTTGCCGTCTGAACCGCAGACTCCGCGTCGCGCACGCGTCAAGGGACTGATCCCGAACAAAAAACGCCAGATAGCAGAGTAGTGCCATGCCTGCGTTCAACCCGGAAATGATGGTCTTGGCCCGCGAACTCGTGGGTCTGACTCAAGGTGAATTGGCTCAGCGCGTCAAGGTGTCACAGGGCGAGATATCCAAGGTGGAAGGGGGCGTGCGTCCTCCGTCAGAGGCGCTGCTGGAAGCCTTGGCAGTCGAGTTGAAATGTCCCATCGCCTTCTTCTTCGTATCCGACCCAATTCGGAACTTCGGCAGTAGCTGTGTCTACCACCGGAAGCGGCAGAGCACAACGCAAAAGGTACTCAACCGGCTCCTCGCCCTGGTCAACAAGAGGCGTATCCAGATCAAGCGACTCCTGAAGTCTGTCGACGTGAACGATAACCTGTTCCCGAGAATCGATATCGACGAGCACTTCGGCAACGCGGCCGAAATCGCGAAGATCGTCCGTGCCACGTGGAAAATTCCGCCCGGGCCCCTGCCGAATCTTACTTCGGCGATCGAAGATGCTGGTGGTCTTGTTATTCGGTGCGAGTTCGGGACCAACAAGGTCGATGCATTCAGCCAATGGCTTCCTGACATGCCTCCGCTTTTCTTCGTCAACGTGACGATCCCCGCGGACCGTGTGCGGTTTAGCCTTGCTCATGAGATTGGACACATTGTGATGCACCAACTTCCGACCGATGACATGGAACGGGAGGCTGATCGGTTCGCTGCGGAGTTTTTGATGCCGGAGTCGGCGGTTCGCCCTGATCTCATTGATGTCTCATTGCCGCGGTTGGCTGTCCTGAAGCCGAAGTGGAAGGTGTCAATGGCCGCACTTCTGAAACGGGCCGGCGATCTTGAAATGATCACGCTGAGGACGAAGAACTACCTGTGGTTCCGCATGGGTTCGCAAGGCTACAAGGCCCATGAACCCGTCTCAATACCGCACGAAGAACCTCATCTGCTCAGAGAGATCATCGAACTGCATCGCAATGACCTCGGTTACACCGTCGACAATCTTGCGAAACTCCTGGTCTGTACGGAGGACGAAGTCAGGACGGATTTCCTCCAACCGCAGACCTCCCTGCGCCTTGTTTAATCGAGGCGGGGATTCCTGGGTTCCGGTGCTCTGAGGATATCGCGCCAGGATCGATGTTGTTGCGTCCAATCGACGTGAGTGGCGACGCGGCGTATATCGCGCTCGCACGGTAGGTTCCCGACATTTTGCAGATCAAGCAGCGTCTCCTGAATATCCGGCGCAAGGTGCAGGAGGTTCATAATCTGCGTTATGCGCGCCCGCGTCACGTACCCGAGTCGCGCCAGGTCGGCGTAGTCGCAAACCTCGCCCCGGTCAACCATCTCCTGGAACTTGATGGCAAGGGCCATCAGCCGAGAAATTCGAGGAATCCGCGTTGGGCTGTCGATGTGCGCGTCCGGGCAGGGCCGCGTACGAGTATCGCGGCAACGCTGGCGCACGGGCAACGTGACCTCGACCTGAATGGCCCCGTCCGCACGTGGGGCCTGAGTGGCGGCGCTCAGCACTTTCCTTGGCATAATTCCTTCGCTCCTGTGTTGCTGAAATTGACCGTGACCTTGCCGGTGCGCCCGTCGTAGCCGACCTTCGCGACCAGCATATGGATCATCTGCTCTTGTTCCTTGGTGGCCATCGTTGCCCAGATGGCATCGAACTCGGCCAGGGTTCGGCGCAGGTCGTCGGCGTTTAGGTGGTCCCGGTCGAGTTCGCCACGTTCGGCGGTGAGTTCCGCCAACCGGCGCTCCGCGGTTTCGATCTCACGCTGCAGAGTAGCCATTCGCTCGAAGCGCGCGCCGGAGTCCACTCTTGTATCTGCCGCCTCCTTCGCAAGGTCCTGGTTGAGTTGCCGGAGGCGCTTCCGCTGGATCTCTGACTCCTGATCAATCGCCCGCCGACGTTGCGCCATCTGCTCCAGCGCTTCGGCTGCCACTGCTTCCGCGAGTTTCGGATCGCTGCCGAGGCGGCGGATGCTATCGAGAACCGCAGTTTCGATTGCCTGAGCCGGAACGGACTTCGTCTCGCAGTTTTTCCAGCCCTGCTGCTGTGCGCGGTAACAGACATAGTATCGGTAGCGCTTCGACTTTCGCGTCGTGTAGGTATGCACCATGGGAGTCCCGCACGGCACGCAGAAGAGTAGGCCACGCAGCAGCGCGCCGTACTTGTTTTTGAGGCTGGCACCGTTGTCTGCGTTGTTCCGCCGCAGAGTTTCATGGACTCGATCCCACGTGTTCTGCTCGATGATGCGCTCGTGCTCGCCCGGATACAGGGTACCCTTGTGGTCGACCATGCCCGTGTAGATGGCGTTGGTGAGGAGGCCATGGAGCGTGCCCTTGGAAATTCGCTGGCCTCCCCGGACTTTGCCGTCCTCCGTGGTCCACTGCTTTGTCAGCAGGCCGCGCCGCTCTGCCTCCTGCAGTACCGGCAGCAAGGAGCCTAGTTCCACGTAAAGACCAAACAGGGTTCGGACGTGCTCAGCCTCCCTCGGATTGACGACGATCCGACCGCCCTTTGGATCGATGTCGTATCCCAGGACCGGATGGCCGCCAATCCACTTGCCCTTGCGACGCGCGGCCGACATCTTGTCTCGCGTACGTTCAGAGATGATCTCGCGCTCGAACTGGGCGAAGGACAAAAGGATATTCAGCGTCAGCCGGCCGATGGACGTCGTAGTGTTGAACTGCTGCGTGACCGAGACGAAGCTCACGGCATGCTGGTCGAACACTTCGATAATCCGCGCGAAGTCCATCAGGGACCGGCTGAGACGGTCGACCTTGTAGACCACCACGCAGTCCACCGACCGGGACTCGACTGCGGCGAGAAGTCGTTGGAGTGCGGGCCGGTCCATGTTGCCGCCGGTGTAGCCGCCGTCGTCGAAGTGCTCAGTGCCCACCTGCCAGCCCTCGCCCCGTTGGCTGGCAATGTACGCCTCGGCCGCTTCGCGTTGCGCATGGAGCGAGTTGAACTCCTGCTGGAGGCCCTCCTCCGTCGATTTCCGCGTGTAGATCGCGCACCGGATTACACGGTTCTCCGCAGGCACAATCGACGCGTTGGAGGCTGACCGCGGGGCGCTATTTCTTGCCATGGGAAGCCTCCGCAACCAAATTGAAGAAGATGAAGCCGTTCCATTTGGTGCCGGTGGCTTCGCGGGCGATGGCGCTCAGGGAGCGATAGTTTTGGCCGTTGAACTCGAACCCATCGACGAGGATCTTCACGATGACTCGCCGACCTTTGTACTCACGCTCAAGATAGGACCCGGGCGGCGGCAGCCTCGAATCGAGATCACCCGCCACCTTTCGGGTGACGCTCAGTTTGGGATCAAGCGTGGCGTCCTGCCCAAACCTGGTCCTGGGTGCCCGGATGCGAAGGTCGGCATCGTTTGCGATCTCTAACGCGCGGCGGCGGGCGCGCTCGGAGAGGCCGCCTTCGGCCAGCGCCTGAATTCGCCAGGCGATCCTCCGAAACAGGAACTGCTTGTGGTTCGAGCGGGACCCCTCGCCGAACACCTCCAGGTACTTCTGCTGGAGCTGACCTGTCGTCATCCTGCTCAGCGCCTCAATCTCATTCTTCATTTGCATCGCTGTTTCCACGCGTTTCTCCTTTCTCAAGGCCGTTAACCTCGTGTCCATAAGGGCTCGATGTCGGCGGACTATCAAGGGGAGATTCGCGTCGTCGCATGTCGCGGAGCCGGAGATAGCTGACTGCAAGAATGCGGGCGATGGATCGGAAGTCCTCAACTGGAATGCTCAAGACGGTTCACCTCGCTGTGGATTGGCACCACAGCGAAAGTCCGCCTCGCGGTCGTTCCGCTGTCGAGTGGTTGCTGGAGTGTGCGGGACACACTCCGCTGTAAACATACGCAGAGAATTCGAAAAGTGTAAACCGAGACGACAATCGCCGTTAACCCGCGCCCGATGGGCAACCGCGCTTGAGAAGGAATTGTTTCGCCGCCGAGGCGCGGAGTCTGGAATAATGCGGAATGCTGACTTTGCCAAGCCCGGCGTGCCCGTTGACCGCTCAGCTCCAGGCGCGTTATATCAAGTTCCAACAATCGGCCAGGCTCCCGAAGCGGCTGGCTGTGAAAGCATCCCCGCCGCTCTTGGTCTGTCCGCATGAACGGTGGCACTCGGCCAGGGTCAAATTGCTCATCGTCGGGCAAGAGACGCGGCGTTGGATGTACAACCCAAGGGAGCTCGGAGAACTGGATGACCCCATCGAAAACTTCTGGGAGTTCTCGCGGGCGAAGCACGGCGTTGGAGCAATGTCGAGTCTATACCGCTGGTACGCGTTGGGCAGGGTCCATCCAAAGTTGAACTCACCTTTCTGGCGAGGGTTCCGCGCGATCGATTTTGCGATTAACGGAGCTCAGGATGCAGCACTCTGGACGAACGTCTTCAAGGTGAACGTGAATGGTTCCGTGATGAAGAACTGCAGGGCCGCGGAAGTCGCTGCTTTACAGCGAGCGCAAAAGGGACTCCTGGCCGAGGAAATCGCTATTCTTAATCCCGATGTTGTCGTGTTCTTCTCCGGCCCTCGTTATGAGTCCTCCCTTCGGTGCGAGTTCCCCGACATGAAAATCTCGCCGCTCTCCCGGCGCGTGCCGACCTCTGCTGTGGGGGTGGTCCGGGCCGCTGGCCTGCCGGTGAGGACCATTCGAACGTATCATCCCGAATACCTCCAGCGTTCCCGCCAACTGGGCTTGCTCTCGGTGATCAGCCGCTGGGCCGGGCTTTGTCCCCAGCCCGCAACAGGTGCGAGCCAAACACACGCCGTCAACCAACGCCCAGATTCCGAAATTGGCAGCACGAGACGCCGGCCGCGTTAACCGCGCGCGGGCGTTCTCCGGTGCCGGGGAGAAGTCAGCAGGGAAGGAGAGAATGCCGACGTGCCGAGGCATCCAAACCGTCTCTCCGAGATGCCGTGCGGAGAATGGGATCGTTCGGAACTGTTTGGCGTTATTGGGGATACTGAGCGAGGCGGGGACGGGCGGACGGACGGTGCGGGCGTCAACTACTGGGGACCGAACTTTCGGACAAACAGATTTTGGCTCAATTCGCCCCTGACACCATATCCCCCTGATGGTTAACATCCCAGTCGTGCAACTCTTTGAAATCACTGGGTCGCGAACCGCCAATCTGCTACGCTCGAACGAGGATGAAGCTACCCGGCGGCGGCGCTGCGATT
>JBBQUM010000071.1:0-6842 GCA_038212445.1 Bryobacterales bacterium | reverse complement strand
TGATCGTATTGCTCGCGGCTTTCGTGAGGGAGGACGGCGGCTGGGGACGAGCCGTGGCCAGCTTTCGCATTCGAGCGATCAGCCGGGGTTTGCGCTGAGGTATTCATCTCGACCAATAAGTAGCATGAGGGGTGTGCGGGGCCGCGGGCGGGTGAGGTGGTGGATTGGGGCTATGTTGTTGATTGTGGGTTGGTTGATTGGGCGAGGGGGCTGTGGAAAACTGGGTAGGAATGCTACGTTGTCCTTGACGGTGGCGGGGGAGCCCAGTAGGGTGGTTTTATGGATCTGACCGTTCACATCCCGGACGAACTGGTCGCCCACCTCGGCGGCGAGGCGGTTCGTGAGAAGTTGGAGCGACGGGTGCTTGAAGCGTTCGCACTGGAAGAACTCCGGGCACGTCGCATCAGCGAAGTCCAGTTGCGCAAGATGCTCGGCTTGGGCCGCATCGCGCTGGATGGCTTTCTCAAGGGGCACGGCATCTTTCAGGACTACACAATCGAAGACTTCGAAGAAGAACGGCGGGCTCTCAAAGAGCTGGGATTAAAGCCCCCGTGCGGTTAGTCATCGCCGATACCGGCCCCATCAACTATCTGATCCTCATCGGGCACGTCGATGTGCTGCCCTGCCTATTTGAAAGCGTTGCGCTTCCCCGCGCCGTGGAGCGCGAACTCGCCGCCTTCGATGCCCCAGACCCGGTGAGAACTTGGATCGCAACTCCTCCTGCCTGGCTTGAAATCCACGACACCACCGGACTGCCTCAAGTGCCTGGTCTCGATGACGGAGAAACCGCCGCTATCGCTCTAGCCGAATCCCTTCACGCCGACGTATTGTTGATCGACGAGCGCCTCGGCTATCGCGTAGCCAAGGGAAGAGGTCTGCGCGTTACCGGCACGCTGGGCGTACTGGACATGGCGGCAGATAGCGCCCTGATCGATTTTGCTGAAGCCATCCGCAAGCTGGAGCGCACCAACTTCCGGCGGCCAGAAGCCTTGCTTTACGCCCTGCTGAAAAAACATCGGAAGGCTGGTGATTCCTGAATCCGCCCGGTTCGCCCGCTTGCCACTCGCGAGAGGATGTCCGTGTCAAGAAGGTATTTTGGCGTCAGTCAAAGGTGGGGGGAGCTTGGTTGGGCGGTGTCTTTCTTCGTAGGCGATGGCCACGACCTCGTCCAGCAATGCGGCATCTTGAGGATCGCCGAACAATCGCGAGCCCTTGCTCGAATATCGTTTTGCGGGTTGTCCGTTGGCCAGCGAGCAGGGCGTCGCGGTCGCTCTCCGGTATCATGATGTGCGCGCCGGCATCATCTAGCGCGGCGAGTGCGCGCGAATAGGAGGCCCGCTAAGGCTACTGCGGCGAAGCCGAAGGTGGCCGGTTCGGGGGAGACGGCGGCGACGGTGAATGTGCCTGAAATGCTCTCGGCAACCGGTGAGTTAAGGAACTGGAGACCCTGGAAGGGGTTGCCCAGATTCGAAGTGAGCGTGACGGTGGCTGCGCCAAAGCCATTCGAGAGGAAGTGGAGAGTCGCCAGAGTCACGGGCTGCGAGACGGGGGAGAAGATGCCCAAGCCGCTTGCCGCGCCGAACACGTTGGTGCCGGGTTCGGTGGTGGCCGGGTCAAATAGCGGCCCGGATGTTGCGCCCAGAAACGACAGGAACGCTGGATTGCTGACGTTCACATTAAACCCGTAGGCGATGACGCCGTCGGTTGCTGCGTTGCGGCCGGTGAACAGGTTGGACGCTTGCACCGCAACATCGATGCCGGTTGGCGTGTTGACAGGAGCTGTCAATGAGATGACGGCGGCGCGACCATGGGAGGCAAATCCCGCCAGCAGCACCGCACTGAGAAAGATAGTTGATTTCATATTTGGATGACCTCGGTTACTGCATGAAGATGCGGAACAGTGCAAACCAGATGCGATAGTCGTTGGGCGTGATCAATCCGTCGCCGTCGAAGTCGATGCGGCGGTCCACGGCGCTGGCGAGTTTGCCATAGCTGGCTACCAGCAGATTACGGTCGGCCAGGTCGACCACGCCGTCGTCGTTGAGATCGCCCGCAAGCGGATTGAACCCGACGACGAACGGATCGTGATCGGATGCGGCGAACTCGTCGGGAGCGAAGTAGGCGAGCTGCGCGGCGGGACTCTTGGTGGAGCTATGCAGAGCCTCGAGCGCGGCGGACTCATCGGCGTTGACGTGGAGCTCGGCGACGCTCCTGATCAACGGCAGCAGGGCGGCGTTGGCGAGCGCGTGATCGAGGTAGCCGGATTGTGAGCCGAAGTTGTAAGAGTAAGCCTGCGGGCCGAGCAGCAGCGCGATCAGATCGATGTAGCCGCCAGAGCTGGTGAATGCCTGAATCGGGTCTTCACCGAAGTAGGCGTTGAAATCGCCAACCAGGAGGACCTTGCGATTCGTTCCAGCGGGGTCGCCTGTGGGGTTGGTAGCGAGCCAGTTGCGGACGGCGTTGGCCATGGACACGCGCATGCTGTTGCAGCCGCCCTGGTAGAGGTCGTCGCCTGCTCCGCAACCGGTGCTCTTCGAGCGGAAATGATTCACCACGACGGTAAAGGTTTGGAGCGCGGCCTTCGGACCATTTACGGGCAGAAATGTTTGGGCTAGGCTGGGCCGGTTCTGATCGTTCTGATACAGCAGCGCGGCTTTGCCCTGGGGCATCACCGTGTCTGCGTCGTAGATGATGACGTTGCGAATCGCGTCCGTTCCGTTCTGCGTTACGTCGCCGCCAACGAGGTTGTTCGGATCGGTGGTATCGATGAAGCGATAGTGACGGCCAGTGGCCGCGGCGAGGCTGGTCGTCAAATCGGCAAGCGCAACGTTGGTGTAGGTGCCGTTCGTGTCGCCGCTTGTGAAGTTCTGAACTTCGCTGATGCCGTAAACGTCGGCGTTCAACTTACTGAGCTCGGCGATGATTTTCGTGCGCTGATTGGTGAGTTCCTGGGCGGTTTGCGCGCCACGGCTTCCCAGCGTGGTGAAGAAATTGAGCACGTTCGCGCTCGCTACTTTGAACCGGCCACCTACGGAGTTGGCCACTGCGGCTGTGTTGGGCCGCGGGTCGGGGGCGTTCGAAAACGTGACGGGGGTGGTGGGCTCGATGCGATATGCGCCGAAGCGATCGTCGAGAATGCCTGTGAGCGGCGCGGGCGGATTGGTTCCGGAATTTACCAGCGCTCCCACGCGCAGGGTGTTTGCGGCGCTCAGGCCCGGAGCGGGATAGGGAGCGGGATTGCCGCCGTTCAAGTTTGCGTTCGAGGATCCGCTGGCGTCGTCGAGGGCGATGGTGCTGCGGCGGTTGAGGTCGGTTGCGGCCGCCCAGGTTGCGGTGTTGCCGGGCGTTTGCGTGGGCTGGAACAGGACCATCGGGGCCAGATCAATCTGGCCGAAGGAGCCGAGATTGAATGTCCCGGTGACCACCAGCGGTTGGGTGAACTGGACCAGCATGCCTTCGTAGCGTTCGAGATCGGAGACGTTGGCGACCGGCAGCGTGATGTTGACCGGAGGCGGCAGAGGGTTGTTGGTGCTGCACACGGTGGCGTTCGACGTGGAGCCGAGTTCGGTTAAGAACGAGCCAGAGGAGGCGAACTCCGACACTGCGCCGCGGATTCGCACGCGGTCGCCGGCATTCACGGACGGCGTGTTCGCAAAAACAAAAAGGCCCTCGGATGTTTGCGGGTTGTTGTCCTGCGTGGCGGGCGGCTCTTCGAGATAGAAGCCGTTCAAACGGGTGGAACCCTGGAAGGATCCGACCACGATGCCTTCGACGTCGACGATCTGGCCGGCAAGCGGGCTCATGTTACCGGGTCCCTGAACGGCATTGATGGGCGTGGCCGGCGCACCGCAGGCGGCATTGAGCGGCAGCAGCGCGGTGACGCCGATGGTGAACGAGTTGGAGCGGTTGACGTCGTCAGTAACCGAGCACGGTAGCGCGTAGGCGTTGGGCAAGGTGGCGGGCGCGATGGCGGCGTTGAAGCTGAACGTCGAGCCGGTGACGGGCAGCGTTTGCGAAGCCGAGCCGCCGATTGAAGATAGATTGCAGACGACGGTAAAGCTGGACGAAGCCGGATTCTGGCCGGTGGTGAGAGTGCCGCTCAGCGTGGTGGTTTGTCCGGGCGTAACGGTTGCAGGCGTCGCGGAGCCTGTAGCGGATGGGTTGACGGACAACGCGCTGACGGTTGCGGAGACGCTGACGTCGTCGATTGCGATGCCATCGTCGCTGCCGGTGGTGTCGACGTCGGTCCAACGAATCCAGAACGAGGCGCCGTTGGGAATGGCGAGGCCGGTGATGGTGGCGGTGAGCAGCTTGCGGCAATTGTCTGAGTTGCCGTTCGTTTTGGTGTTCTGAGTGGCGGAGCAGGCGTCACCGGGGGAAACAAAATTCAGGGCGGGGAGGTTGGTGTACGCGCCGCTCGAGAGGCTGGTTGCGCTGGCGCTGTAGGCGAACGTCAAGCCGTCGCCAGCCGCGGCGGTGGTGGTTCCGCGGCGCCACATTTCGCCGTAGTAGCTGACGGTGAGCGACGTAATGACACCGCCGCTCATGTTGGTGAATTGAGCACCGTATTGAATGGTTGCGACGCTGCCGCTGCCGACGCTGCCGAGGGCGCGATCGAGATCGCCCGAAGCCGCGCCGAAGCTGTAGGAGTTGCCGGAGTTGCTGGATCCATCGCCCACGGCGTAGGCGCCATCGGCGGAAGTGCCGGTTCCGGTCTCAGACAAATACCAGCCGGTGGGGAGCGTCTTGAATGCGCCGGTTCCGGTGTTGACCAGTGTATTGAAGTCCTGGGTGACGGCGGTTCCACCCGCTGTGATCGCGACCGTTCCGCCGCCGGAGGATCCGTCGGCCCACGCAAAGGAAGCGGTGAAAGCGGCTAAGGCAAGCAGAAGAGGTTTGGTGTGGACGGTCACGCGGCGGCTCCTAAGTTCACGGAAATACCAAACGAGCATATCAGAGTTGCGATGTTTTGATGGGAACCGGCGGCGCATCTGCTACACTAACCTTCTGAAAGGTTGGGACCGCCTTTTTAAAGGATGCTTCTTCCCAGGGAATTCATCGGTTATCTATCGCGCCAACTGATATCGAGGCTGACCCCGCGCACCATTGAAACTTCAGACGATCAAGCCGCCTCACAAAATTTAGCAGCCCTCATTGAAGACGACCTGTCGCTCGAGGACCGTCTGAACGATGAAGTGCGCGACATGTTGAGCGAGTACAGCGATTACATGCGCGAGAACAATGTCAGCTATCAGGACATGTTCCGGCGCATCAAGAATACGTTGATCACGCAGCGCAAGGTGATTCGGGCCGCGGGGCGCGACACCGGCGACCACATGAAGTTATCGCGCGATAAGATCAACGATCTGTCGCACAAGATCGTTGCGGCGCTGCGCAAGTCGCGAGAATTCCGGATCAAGAAAGATCCGAACGAGGTCCGGCTGGAGATCGTGAAGGGCATGACCGAGCTGTTGAGCCTGGAAGACAAGATCGACCGCGCGGCGCGCACGAAGATCCGGTCGCAGAAGCGCGAGATCGCCGAGGGCACCGAAGAGTGGGATCTGATGCTGCGGCGATACTACGCCGAAGAGCTGAAGAAGTTCGGCATCGACCTTTCCCGTTGAGAGCGCAATGACGGCGAACATCGTCGTGCTGGGAAGTCTGAACATGGACTTCGTGGTGCGTGTGGAACGCCTGCCGGGCACCGGTGAAACAGTGCTGGGACACGGGTTTCAGATGATCCCCGGGGGCAAGGGCGCCAACCAGGCTTGCGCGGCGGGACGGCTTGCGGCACGCGGCGTGGTGACGCGCATGGTGGGGCGCACGGGCTACGACGTTTTCGCGGATCATCTGAAGGCGAGCCTGGCGGCGGCGGGCGTGGATGTGGCGTACGTGCACGCGGCGCGTTCGCAGCCAACCGGCGTCGCTTTAATCGAGGTGGACCGGAAGGGGCAGAACACGATTGTCGTGGCTTCCGGCGCAAATCACGCCATCACGCCGGCAGATATTGAAGGCTGGCGGGGAGCATTCCGCGGCGCGGGGATCGCGCTATTTCAATTGGAGACTCCGGTGGCCGCGGTTGCCGCTGCGCTGGCGATGGCGCGCGAGGAGGGAGCGATGACGATTCTCGATCCTGCGCCGGCACAGCCTCTTGCGCGCGAACTGTTGGAGCGTGTCGACGTTCTGACGCCGAATGAGACGGAAGCGCTTCTATTGCTCGACCGGGGAATTACGGCTCTCGACGACCCGGCTTCGGTTGCGCGCGCGTTGCTCGAGTTAGGGCCGAAGAGCGTGATTTTGAAGCTGGGCGAGCGCGGATGTTTCTACGCCGACGGGACGCGCGAGATCAGGGCTGAGGCATTCGCGGTGGATGCGGTGGACACGACGGCGGCGGGCGATACGTTCAACGGGGCTTTGGCGGTTGCGCTTGCGGAAGGCTGGGCGATGGAAGGCGCGCTGGAATTTGCGAATGCAGCGGCGGGGTTGTCGACTACGCGGATGGGAGCGCAGGCGTCGATTCCGGCGCGGAAGGATGTGGAGGCGTTGTTGCGGGGGCGGGAGTAGACGGTGGGCCGCAGATAAACCGCACCTGATTGGGCCGGTAGATGAACCGCACGTGGGCCGAAAATATATATGCTGTCCACTCGATGTGATGGAAGTGCGGGCCCCCTGATTGGGCCGCAGATAAACGCAGATTAACACCGATAATGGACCGTCCCCCTGGCGTGAGACACAGGGCAAAAGACGCACTTACCGTTCGATGATAAATCGTTCCCTTTTTTCTGTCCAGCATTTTATGATCGCTAGTGCCGGTGAAGCGGAGACGGGCTCTGCTGGCGAGC
>JBBQUM010000070.1:0-7006 GCA_038212445.1 Bryobacterales bacterium | reverse complement strand
GATGAACCCGACTGTCAGCGCATGGCGAGCTGCTCCCCAGATGCCGCCGCTGTGGTCGGCCCAGGCCGCCAACACCCACAATCCCGAAGCGATCAGGAGCCACACATACGCGGCTCGGATGAAGAAGGGAAAGCTCCGATGCACTCCCTCGATTTTGGCGGGCCGAAGCGGTTTCTGCCAGATATGAAGCCCTATCGATGCGGTTACCGCCGCGGCGGGCACCAGAAGTGACCTGTGCTTTCTAAGAATGACCCCTCGGGCGTTACAGCGTTGCGAGTGGCCGTATCCAGGGGCTAAAGATCCATCCGAGGAGGCCCGCCGCGAGAAAGGCGGAGCGGTGTTCAGTTGCTTTGAGTTGCTTTCCTCTGCTCTTCGGACGGCACCTGTGTAACTGCAAACACTATGAAGCCCCCGATGGCTAAGGCCACTGCGGCCCCGGCGCGAAGGAGCGCGGGTCCCTGCATCCCCTCCCATTCCATGATCGCTCGCGAGTGATCAAGTCCGAGAAGCGTCGCCGAAAGTCCTTGCAGGCACACCACGGCTCCCAACGCTCGCAGGATCCTGGGCCAGCGAGAGCTCGAAGCAGCCAGGATCAGCCCGAGCCCCAAGGCGGAGCGAACAGCGACGACCGCGTAGAATGGGCCCGGCGTCGCGAAGTACAATCGGCGAAGCGTCATCCCGCCATCGGGGGAAGCGATGCCCGCGATGCCAACGACGATGCTCAACAGAGCGAGGGGCAACGCGGCAAATCTCATGTCTTTTTTCATTCGATCCTCCTCAAGAAAACGCGCGGGGGTAAACTGCAAGTCCGACGGGCTCGGACAAGACCTTGACGATTGCTGTCATCACAACAGATCGGTTGCCAAAATCCGTGCGACGGCTCGCCGCGCCAACGGTGGCAGGGTAGCCGTCTTTGCCGATTGGCGAAGGGAACGCTTCGAGGTCGCGGTCTCTCTCCAACGCTGCTATAAATGAGTAGACACCCTGTAGTGACTACAGAGTCAAGCTAAAAGAACCAGAAGACCTGAACAAATGACAATAGGCGAACTTGCACGGAGAACGGGGTGCGGAATCGAGACGATTCGGTATTACGAGCATGAAGGATTGCTGCCAAAACCCGGCCGGACGAGCGGGAACTTTCGATGCTATGGGCAGGAGCACGCCGAACTGCTATCGTTCATTCGCAATTGCCGTTCCCTGGACATGGCGTTGAACGAAATCAGGATTTTGCTCAGATTTCGCTCCGCACCGGACGAAAACTGTGGTGCGGTCAACGCGCTCTTGGATACCCATATCGGTCACGTGGAAGAGCGCATCGCGGAACTGCAAAGCCTGGAGAGCCAGCTTAAGGCGCTGCGGGACAAATGCCGAAGCGGGAGATCGGCGGAGCACTGTGGGATTTTGCAGGGACTTGGTGGCGCCCCCGATGACCGGGACGCATCCGGCGACAATCATGTTCCGCGTACGCATTCGACCAAGCGATAGAGTCGCCAACTCGTGACATGGCATCACCAGACTGAAGCCGGCCAACTGTATGCGGCCTGGCGCAAAACGCATTTTGGACGATGCGGAGTTGTTTTTCAAAACGCAGCGTCAGGCACAGGAGAAAGCTCCTGCAGGGACAGCCGCGGCGGGTCAGATCAGCCGATCGCTACTGGGTCACTCCTGCCAAGCGCCGAAGGACCGGGAAACAGTTTCAACGTGAATCCGCTGTAGTCGCATAGGGGCGAGTGATCAGTCGACGGGAACCGGCGGATTCCGAAGCGACGGCTAATCGCCACTACGCCGTCAGAGAGGATCTGTCCCACTGAGCCCGGCAAATGTCAGCAACCCGCGTTTTACGCCCAGATGGTATTCCGCAACTTGGTACGGACCTCACCAGTCGTGCCGAACAACAACTGAAAGCGAGCGTCAGCCATGCTGTTTCGAGAAAACCAGAGTGCTCCACTTCAGCGGGCCCCCTGGTTCATCGGTGGACCGCCCTGGAGGCTGACGCTGGCGTTGGGAGGGGAACTCCCGATTACGGAACCCTGTTTGAACCGGATTCTGATCTTCCGTACGTTCCGCCAATCCTCGATGGGATTGCCCTCCAGTGCAAGAAAACTGGCCTCGAATCCTTCGCCAAACCCTCCGATCTTACGGGTTGGAAAGATTGTTTTCGGAGTGTTTTCCGTCCACATCTTGAGGAGCGTAAGATTATCAAAGACGCCCAAGGTCTGAAGATATTCCGCCTCCGTCAGCGACGAGTCAAAGACGTTGTCGCTACCAATCGCCAGCTTGACGCCACGCTCGCGAAGGAGTTTCAAGTTCATCGCCTGAACTTTCAAAATTCTTGCAGCGGCGGCCTTAGGCAGAATCGTCGCAGGGAGGGTGCGGACCATGGCGCAGGTCGTGATTACCACTACGCCACGCCGGGCAGCCAAGCTGGCATCTTCACGCGATATCGCCGTAACGGCCAGAAAGGGAAGATGCGTAATCTCATCAACACCCGCTGTTAGAGCATTTTGAAAATCCGTTGCGTTTGTCACGTGGGTCGAAACTCTTAGATTGCTGGCGTGGGCCTTGTTCACGATGTTAGGCAGAAGATGTGGATCCAGTGCCTTTTGTCCGTCGAAGTCATGAACGTCTTTGCGCTTGGAGAACTCGTCAGAGGACCACAAGAACGTCTTGATGAAATCAGGATTCTTGCTGAGCACAGCGGGCCACTTCTGCTCCAGATCGGCCTCCGAGTCAATGGTGAAGTAACGATGGTCCTTTAAGGTTTCTGGCGTATAGCCTGGGTAGAATCCTCTTGCCAAAAGGCTTTCCACGAGGGCGATCGGCTGCCCTCCGGAAGCAGTCAGGGACCCTTGCGCAAAACTCACATCGACGCTGTCGGGCCGATTCAGCGCGAGCCGAACCTTCGTTTCGGAGGTGACTGGGAGATTGCCTTGGATCTTCACGTAGAAGACACCGTCGGCGAGATATTTTTGGACCGCCTTATTCTCCGAGACCTGCACGCCCGTGCCGAGGTTATGGTTATGCGCTTCGGCGAAGGGAGGTATTATCCAACTCCCGGCCAGAGCCATAGTCTGGTCCAGCCGAGCCGGCCGTTTCAGCGTGAACCGCCCATTCACGCTGTATACGGTGCGCGGCGCAAAAGTTCTGCCGTCAAACCACTTCCCCCCGGTAAAGCCAATATTCGGAAGTTGCCGGCCCTGAGGCGGAGATTGGGGAAACGCAGGGAGCCACAGAAGCCCTACGGCGATTGTGACGAAAACCAGATGGGGAAGCTTTGACATGACGATTGCTCAGGCGGCGGGATTAGAAGAGCTGCAACTGTAACGTAAGCCGTGCCCCGGTAAACGCGGTGGGCGCCGGTGAGGTGAAGATCACTTTTCCAGTCGTATCCAGAATTTCAAGGATAGTTTTCCCGGTCGCTGAAGCGCCGTCGTCTCCGACGGTGAGCATGCCGCGAACTCGATGGGTGTTGACGAAGTTCCCAGCGGTGTCGAAGGTATCGGCGACGAAGATAAAGGCGAACTCGTGATTGCCCGTCCGGGTCCAATCCCCCAACGTTCCCCCGGTACGCTGGTCAACTGGCGTCCCGGCAATTGTGCCGTCTTTCGCGAACCGAGCGGTCCCGATGTAGCTTGGGCCCGGCTGCCCCGGGAGGGTGGCTCGGAATACCCAAACTCCCTCCACCTGGCTCGAATGAGTGGTCTGGGCGAGCGCGGTTCCCGGGTGGATGGCCTGGCCGGACTGCGCCAGGGCAACTACCGGAACCAATAAAAGCGACGAAATCAACAGGTGTAAACTTAGGCTTTTCATTACTGTCTCCTTGTATTTTCAAGAGCCGCCGAATAGCGACTGGGCGGCGTCTGGATGAGAATGTCGCATCGGAGCGGGTGGGAGAGTAAGCACGGCACGGTGGCGCACCGCACGTACGTCATAGATACAACGACTTGGCTGACTTCATGGGGACTGCGGGGTATAGTAGTCCCAAATGGAAGGGAAGCCCATTTCGCGCGACCAGGTTTTGGAACAGTTAGAAAGAATACTTTCGAGCGGTTTGTTCGAGGGCGCAAGCAGGTCACGGGCACTGCTCAAGTTTGTGGTCGAAGCGGCTGTCGAGGGTCGGGCCGATCGCTTGAAGGAGTACACAATCGGAGCCGAAGCGCTCGGCCGCGGCGAATCCTTTGATCCTCGGACCGATCCGATCGTCCGCGCGGAGGCGTCGCGGCTGCGGGGCCGGCTCGAGCGCTACTACGCGGCAGTGGGTCAGGTGGATCCCGTAATAATCGCTTTGCCGAAGGGCAGCTATGTGCCGCAACTTCTGGAGCGAAGCGCCGCGATGCCGGTGCTCGCGGCTCCCGGTTCGGTGGTGGATCCGCCCAGGCGGTCACGCGGTAGCAGGTTCGTATGGCTCGCTTACGGAGCCATAGGCGTTGCTTCCCTTTTAGGAATCGGGATGTGGGCGTCGCGGCGGTTCACACGCCCCGCGGAAGCATCCCTTGTACAGTTCGATGTCGAGGTGACGACGTCGGGATCAGTCAGCTCCGAAGTTGGCACGGACGTTGTTCTGTCGCCTGACGGATCGCGCATCGCGTTTGTGTCGCGAGGAGTCGACGGGGTCCCTCATTTGAGTGTTCGCCGTCTGGATCAGCCGCTGGCGGCGGAGTTGCCTGGAACCGATGGGGCTCGCGGCCCTTTCTTCTCACCGGAAGGACTCTGGGTTGGCTTTTGGGCCTCAGGTAAGTTGAAGAAAACGCCGGTCACCGGTGGATCGCCGGTCGTCCTCTGCGATGCCACTGACCTGCTCGGCGCGAGTTGGGGCGAGGATGGCAATATTATCGCCTCGCTGGGCAGGAGGGAGCTTTCACGAATTTCCGCGTCAGGAGGGTTGCCGACCACAGTCCTGGATTTGAATCGCGAAGCGATTACCCCGATGTGGCCACAGGTCTTGCCGGGGGCGAAGTTGGTCCTGTTTACAGCGGTGGGCTTCTCCGGCCCAAACGGGGCGAGTATTGAAATGCTGTCCCTTTCGACAGGCAAACGGGTGGTGATGGAGCGAAGGGGTACCTTTGGCCGTTACCTGCCGAACGGATACTTAATCTATGTCAATCAGGGGACATTGTTCTCCGTAGCGGCCGATGTCGATCGTTTGGAAGTGCACGGCGCTGCAATACCGGTTCTTGACAACGTCTCCTATTCGTCCACTTTCGGATTCGCACAGATGGACTTCTCGCGGACGGGCGCCATGGTCTACCGAAAAAGCAGCGGAGAGCAAGTTACGGCTCAGTGGCTGGACAGTATGGGGAATATCGAACCCATGATCGACAAGCCGGGACGTTATCTCTGGCCTCGACTGTCCCCAGATGGCTCGCGACTGGCTGTTTCTGTGACGGAGAGTGGCGCATCAGGCGTTTGGATCTACGAAGGAAAGCCAGATCGAATGACACGACTCACGTCCGTCGTCGGCAAATACCTTCCGCTCTGGAGTCCGAATGGACGATTCCTCATCCTGGGCGGCGTCGGAGGTCTGGCGTGGCTGAATTCGGACGGTGAGGGAAAACCGCGACCGTTGATGCATAGCACCAATGCTCAGGTTCCCTGGTCATTCACGCCCGATGGGACTCGCCTTGCCTATCATGAATTGAGTCATTCGACAGGGTTTGATCTGTGGACCGTCCCGATCCAGGTGTCCGAAGACGGCCTTACGGCCGGAGAGCCGAAGCTGTTTCTTCAGACTCCCGCGTTTGAAACCTATCCATCCTTTTCGCCGGACGGCCGCTGGATAGCTTATGGCTCGAATGAATCGGGGAGTTGGGAAGTGTACGTGCGCGTCTTTCCAGATGACGGCCGAAAGTTCCAGGTATCGAGGGCCGGCGGGCGGATCGCGCGTTGGTCGCCAAACGGACACGACCTCCTTTATAGGACGGACGATCAACGGATTATGGTGGCGACATACGACGTCAAAGGCGCCTCATTTGCAGTCAGGGCGGTCAAGCCTTGGTCCGACCGGCGGCTGGCCGACACGAACGTTCTCGCCAACTTCGATCTCTCCGCTGACGGCCGCCGGATACTCGCGTTGATGCCTGCGGCGAGGCCAGAAGAGCAACAGACAGCTAATCACGTCACGTTCATGCTCAACTTCTTCGATGAAGTACGACGACGAGTGGCGTCGGCCGGGCGCTGAGCGGGACGATCCGGACAATCGATTTTACGCAGCGTACCGGGCACCTCCCATGCAGGCGTATGGGCTGCGAACCTTTGGGCGGCGACACGAGACGGAGGGAACATAACGAGTGCTGCTGTCGCTTGCCAAATCGGAGCCACATGAGCGAGAATTCGCCGACTCGTACTTTGGCCCCGCCGGAGCCCCAGCCCGACCGGTCTGAGCGATAGGTCCTGTCCTGTCGCGCAGCGTTTAGCAATGTCCGGATTGCTCCTGGATCACGCTCCACTCGGGAGTTGGCTGGTGGACGCGTAAGCTGACGGGAAGCGTTCTTTGACTGGATACCGGGCAGCATCAGCGTCCGATATCGGTTTCCCGCTCGAGTCTATCAGCCATGCCGAGAGGATTGTTGCTCCGCAGAATTGGACCACGATCGCGGCCCATGCCAACCCCAGTGCGCCGAGGAGCAACCGTCCATTCGGCGCCTCCAGGTCAAGAAACACAGGTAGCCATCGCGCGTTGAATCCCCCGATTGCGATGACCAGAAAGCACCACGTCTCAAGTGCGATCAGCTGTTGATCGAACACATGAGGAAACGCAGGTTCGTTGCCGGCCCAGCCAATGTGGAGTGACTCACCGGCATTCAGCACCAAAGACGCCAGGAAACCGAAGATCGACGCAATCACCAGCAGCATCCAGGTCTCCCGTGTGCGGCGCACCTCTGTCGTGCCGGCGCGATGGCCGGATACGGTATAGAAGAACAAAAGGAATCCCGCCAATTCCAGCAGTCCCGAGAGCGGCAGCAGAATCCGCCAGTGCCATTCCACCACTCCGGCCGTCCATCGCAAG
>JBBQUM010000069.1:0-7064 GCA_038212445.1 Bryobacterales bacterium | reverse complement strand
TGTGCGCCTCGTCGAACACGGCCAGGTCGAACCTTGGGAGGTTAGGCGCGCTCAAGCGCTCGCGCACTGCGTCCGTGGCGGCGGTATCGACGCTGATGATGAAGAGCCCGGCACCGGGTTCCGTCAGAGGATCGCCCTTTGTAAAATCCGCGCCACGGAGGACCGTGAATTCAAGATCAAAGAAGTGCCGGAGTTCGCGCCGCCAGTTCCAGGTCAGCCCGGCTGGCGCGCAGATGATCGCCCGCTTTAGCCTTCCCCTGTTAATGATTTCGCGGATGTACAGACCGGTCATGATCGTCTTGCCGGCGCCGGCGTCATCGGCCAGCAGGAAACGGAGAGGATTCTGCGGCAGCAACTGTTCGTAGACGGCTATGCGCTGGTGGGGCAGAGGAACAACCCGCGACAACTCCAACCCGAAGGCCTTATTAAAAAGATGGCCGTTTTGAAGCCGTTGCGCATCCACCACGAGCTTCACGGCATCGGCATCGCCCTCAAAATCAAGACGTACTGGCATGGTTGGCAGGGCAAACGGTGCCTCGACTTCTGCCGACTCTTCGTGGAGAAGTGCCTTGATCCGATCAAGGCGGTCCTTCTGCGGCTTGGCTTTTCCGTTCTCCCAACGATTGACTGTCGCGAACGAAACGCCGAGCGCCGCAGCAAAAGCTTGTTGCGACATGCGCAATTGGGTTCGTACTGTTTTGATTTGTTCGGAGTTCATCGAAAAACTCTTGATCTATATATAGCAGATGCTATAATTGCTGTCAATGGAGAACGCAGCAGTTCGTTTTCCCAGTTCCATTCCGGGCAAGGACGCCATGCGACCAGGGGCCAGGAGCTTGGGCTGTGAGAATCTGTTCGCCTAATGTTCGCCATTATAGAACTGACCGGTTGAGCTCCAGGCCGTCCGTCCGATGCCTATCGACGGTTTCGGACCTCCGCGACAGACCGCGTAACTCATTGAGGTGTCTGTACATGGCGAAATTGAACCTGAAAAGCTTCGCGCAGCCGGACCTTTTGAAAAAGATCCAACCTGCTAACCTCTTACTGCTACTCGAACCGTTCGGGCTGTTCCTGGAAATGAAGGGTCTCGTTCTGCCGACGGACTCGCAGGAGGAGATGGACCCCGCCGCGCTGGCGGCCATCCTGGCGCAACCCGACGAAGACATGCCGGGCGATCTGGTCGAGGCACTCCACCTGATAGGCAATCTTGGAGTGGATGATCGTTTCGACGATCTGCTGGTTCTCGCTGCCAAAAACGGGATCGACACTGACAGCGAGATCACGGCACTGGATCTAGCTACGCGGATCTGGCTCAAGAATCCACAAGCGCTGGAGCGGAAAGAGCACGAAGAGTTTTTTCAGAAACGTAAGTCTTTCGAGAGCTTCCGCGCCGCAAATCCCGGTCCGGCTATTGCGGTCGAAGATCTGCCGACAGACCTCGCGCCCCTCGAGGCTGCCCTCGATGCCTACTTTCAGGCAAAAAAGCGCGGGGTTGGGTGCCGGGTGATGCGCAATGATTGGGCCGGGGAGGTCCGCTTCCTCGTGGAGCACGGGCAGCCGTGTAAGCGCGAACCCAGCCGCAAGGGGCCGCGCTCTACTTCAACCTTCTTCCGCCCCGAGAAGACCGACGTGGTTATCTATGACCTCAGACACAACGAACTCCGCATCAACGCGTCGACGTTCGGCGATGTGCGGGAGTACCGGGCGTTCTTTGGCCGACACGTTTTCGGCGGGGAGGACAAATTCGTCTTCGCCGAGAAGTACACGCTCGAACCGCTCAAAACGTCCGGCCGTGACGCCCTAAACTGCCGCGATATCCCCGGCATGGAGAAGGTCGAACTGCGCGAAATCGAGTATTCCTGGAACGGGGCTTTCGACCACATCGAGATTCACCGGGCCGGCAGCGTATTCCATGCTCTCGTGCTGATCAATCGGGGCATCGAGCAAGAGGCGCACATCCGCAAGGCCGTTTTCAAGATCAAGTTGGAGGGTGAAAAGAAACCCCGCACGGTCACCATCAAAGCAGGCAACAAATCCGGCTACAACCGTGGTGAAGAGGCCATGATGATCGAGGACTGGCTTCGCGCTCGCGGGTTCGTGTTGACAGAAGAGAGGTTGGAGAATGCGGAAGCTGACTCTGCTGTGGCAGGCTCTTGAGCGGATTCCGGGGCTCTGCGACGTGCTCGCTTCCTGGCAAGTCCATTGCGGGGCGGATTATTCCCTGATTCAACCGCACCTCCGGCCCACTGACGATTTCGGTGCCCGCTATCCGTGCCCGCATCCGCATGATGCTGATTGCCCGCGCGCCATCGTGGACTACGGTGACGGCATATTCGCGGCAGTGTGCCGCCACCCGCATAGTCTCTGCGAGGACGTGACGCTTTCGCCAAAGGACGCTTTAGTTCACCGACTGGACATCGATGCTACTTTGACGCCGCTGGCGAGCCCACTAGCTGTGCGGATCCAAGGTCTCCAGGTCCGGGCGCCGGGAGTATGGGCTCTCGGCGTCTCAACAAGTCGCTCAACCCGGAACCACCCGGCATTTTTCTTCGCCTTCAGCCGTTGCCTCGATTTCCGCGCCGCACTCCATGAGGTCGCCTTATCCTGCCCGACCCCGTTCATCGCCGTCGCGCCAACCAGCAGCTTTCTAACCGTCGAATTGCGAGAGGTTCTGGACCGGCGCAGGAGCGACTTCATCTCGCTGGTGGATCGGGTGGGGCTTGCGGAAGACGGGCGTTTTGTTGCCTTGGAGATCGCTGACGCCACCGAGATCACGCCGACTCCTGTGGAGCAGCGGCATGCGGCGGTCGAAAAGTACAAAGTCGCTTTCACATGCACTGACCAAGTCATCTTCGAAGATGCCGCCGTGCATAAATCGGACTTCTACAAGTGGATCAAGGGAACGCTGAGCGACAAGTCCAGCAAGTCGAAGCGCATAGAAGAAATCTTGCAAACAAACCCCGCGCTACGCACCCGCCGATAGCTTCGCCGCCTACTTTTTCGCCGACCCCGCCTATCTTGAATCGCCTACGCGGTTAGGGCGGATCATCGCCTTGTACCAAACACGCACAAAGCGTAAGGGACAGGCAAAATGAGCGACAAGCCCCTAGAAACACTACTCGACGAGAAGGAACTGGCCGAAACGCTCCAGGTCTCGATCGGGACGTTGCGCACCTGGCGAACTGACGGGACAGGCCCCCGTTTCCACCGGATCGGCCAGATGATCCGCTACACCCCGTCCGACGTGAAGGAGTGGCTCCTAAGCCGCCAGGCGGGTGGTGGCATCGCGGAGGTGGCGCGATGAAACCGCCCGTCACGATTGAGGACCTGCTGCCCTCGGAGGCGGTATTCGTCGACGCTATGCAGCAGCTCGCCTTCGGCCGCTTTCAATACCTCCAGATCCGCGGCGGCGAGCTGATTCTCAACCCTGCTCCGGTCACCGTGCGCGACGTCAAGTTCGGCTCGCCCGTGATGACTGGCAAACCGTCGGTGAGTGCGTCGGAACTCCGGCCGCAAATTGCGGAGTTCTTTGCATACGTTCGAGAAGTCGATGCCGGCGAGATCCGCGAGGTAGAAGTGCGGCACGGGTTGCCCTTCTCCATGGAGCTTGAATTGGCTGGCGCGAAAAGCGCAGCTTCGCAAGGAGGCCGCCGTGGATGACCTCACGCTGGACCAAGCCCTGCCGGTCATCCAGAACCTCGCGGGCCGCAAGGCCAATGCCTTCGTTCGCCGGTGCGGGTTTGCCACCGCTGAACGCGAGGATGTAGCAAGCAGACTCGTCCTGACATTCATCACTCGCTGGCCGAAATTCGACAGCCATCGAGCTTCGATCCGAACTTTCGCATCACGCGTGATGGACAAGGAACTGGTATCCATCCTGCGTTACCGTTTGGCCCCAAGCCGGAGGGAGCAGGAAGTCCCGGCCGCAGGTTCCGTTCCAAGTTCGGCGGCGCGCGGGCGTTTCCGGATTGACCTGGAGCGGGCACTCGCCCGGCTGCCAAGCGCTATTCATGAGACTGCTCTGGCGCTGTTTTGGTATTCGACGGTAGAAACCGCTGAGCAGCTAGGCTGCTCCCGCCAGATCGTCCAGGTCCGGAAACGGCAGATTCGCAAAGCGCTCGCAGCCGCCGGCATCGGACCCCGCTACTTTGGCACGGGAGGTTCTCTATGAGTGCCGCCCCAGTCGTATCCACCTACTCGATGTGGAGCCTCTTCCGGAACTGCCGCAAAGCGGTGGACTGGCGCTACGTCCAGCAACTGGTCGGTCTGGAGCGTGACGGGAACCTCCATTTCGGATCTCTCATTCACCAGTGCCTTGAACTCTGGTATCAGTGCCGCGACCTCGGGCAAGTGCGCGATTTCATCGGCACCCTCTGCCCCAACCGGTTATATGACGACGGCCAACGCCGGGACTGGCACAACGCCACGGCTTTGATGAACGCCTACGCAGCGCGATATGCGGCCGAGGAGTTCGAAGTGGTGGCTCTGGAGAAGACGTTCCGAGGCCCGATCCTCAATCCTGCCACTGGCGCGGCATCGCGCAGCTTCGTGCTCGCGGGCAAGGTCGATGGCATCGTGCGCATTGGCGACGACTACTTCCTGCTGGAGCACAAGACCGCCGCGCAACTCGACGGCGATTATCTAGAGCGGTTGTGGACCGACTTTCAGATCACGATCTACGCCTACTACCTGGAGCAAACGATGGGCATCACCATCACCGGCATTCTCTACAACATTCTCGTCAAATCCAAGCTCCAACAGAGCAAAGGCGAAACGCAGGAAGAGTACGAGGCGCGGCGTGCGGAGTTGCTGGCAAAGTCGAAGACAGGCAAGTCCACAGCCAAGCGCAAACTGCCGGAAACCGATGAGGAGTTCCAGGAGCGCCTCACGGAAAAGTACACCGATCCGGCAATGCTCCACCGGGAGATGCTGTACCTCTCCCGCGATCGCTTCGACATTCTGCGCAGCGAACTCTGGGAACTGACCCAGGCGTTCCTCGACGCGCGCCGCCGCGGTGTCTTCTATCAGAACACCGGCTTCTGCTTCAACTACCACCGGCCTTGCCCGTATTTCGCGCTTTGCCGCTCGAACGGTAATCCCAACGTGATTGAGAACTTCTACCAACGCGTGCCGCCCAACGAGGAGTTGCGGGTCCTGCCCAACGATTCTGCCCAGACCGCTTTCTAAAGGAACTCAAACAAATCATGCCCATGCTTCCCACTTCGAAAACACCGCCGAAAACCAATCTGTCTGACCTAACTGTCATGGTCTACGGCCAAACCAAAATCGGAAAAACCACCCTGTGCGCGCAGGCCGAAGGCGCGCTGTTCCTGGCCACGGAACCGGGCCTGAACGCGCTGGATGTTTACCAGGCGCCCATCCTCTCCTGGGAGGACCTGCTGAACGCTTGCGCCGAGATCGTCGACGGCAAACACCCGTTCAAGACGGTGATTATCGACACGGTCGATAACGCCTATAAGTTCTGCGTGGAATTCATTCTCCGCAAATTTAAGGTCGAGCACGAGTCGGATCTCGGGTACGGCAAAGGCTACGCGCTCGTCAATAACGAGTTCCAGCGTGTGCTCACCAAGCTCGCCTTTCTGCCTTACGGGCTGTTCCTCATTTCACACGCCAAAGAGATGGAGATGGATTCCCGCACCGGCAAGTACACGCGCGTGGTGCCGACCCTGCCAGACAAGGCTCGCAAGATCGTGCTCGGGATGGCCGACATGGTCTTGTTCTGCGACCTGGAAGTCAGCACCGGCGAGAACGGCGAACAGCGCGTGCGCCGTGTGATCCGCACCAAGCCCAGCCTGTACTACGAGGCCGGTGACCGCACGGGCCGGTTGCCCGAGACGCTGGAACTCGACTTCAGCAAGTTCAGCGAGTCCTACAACACCGCGACGGTGCCCGCGGCCGGGAGTACGGAGCCAATCCGTGCCACTCAGGCGGCAGCAAAACAATAATTCATCACAACAGGAGAACAGCACATGGCAAACAATTCGATCGACCTTACGCAGTTTGACGACGACTTCAAGAGTGAAACTCCCGCGGATCGCTCGGACGTGGAAAGCGTTCCGGACGGGAAATATCAGGTTGTTGTTGAAAAGGTGGAAATCGCCGAGGCACACACCACCGGCAACCCGATGCTCAAATGGACACTCCGTGTCCTGGCGCCGCGCCACGTCAACCGTCTCATGTGGCGCAACAGCGTCTTCACGCCAAACACTCTGAAGTTCGTGAAGACCGACCTGCATATCTGCGGTCTCGACCTGGACAAGCTGTCGGACCTGCCCAGGAATCTCAGCAAGCTTCTCGACGTGAAGCTGGAGGTCACGAAGAAAACCAAGGGCGACAACGAGAACATCTACTTCAACAGCCGCATCGTCAACGACCGCACGCCGAGCAAGTTCCAGCAGGAGGCGGGTGACGCTCTTGTCCCGTTCTAGCCCGGCGCTAGTGACGTTCATTGCGGACACAAGGGAGCAGGAGCCGTTTTCATTCGATTCCCGGCTGGTGGTGGTGGAACGCCGCGCCCTGCCAGCCGGGGATTACTCGGTTGCAGGCATGGAGGGTGTGGTTGCCGTGGAGCGGAAGACGCTCGACGATTTCGTCTCCACGGTGATTCACCAGCGAGATCGCTTCCGGCGCGAGCTACTCAAACTGGCCGGCTACCGCGCTGCCTGCGTGGTCGTCGAAGCAGGCCTCTTGGAAGTTCTGCAGGGACGCTACCGTGGTGGCGCCCATCCCAATGCCGTGCTCGGCAGCGCGCTCGCCATCACGCTCGACTACCGCATCCCGGTGTTCTTCTGCTCCAACCGTCAGGCGGCCTGCCACTTTGTGCAGGCATACCTCCTTGGTGCTTACGCGAGGTGGAAAGCATGACGAAGGCGGCAACCGTAGAGGTCAGATGCTCCATCCGCGGCATCGTGGAGATGGTTTTCTATTCAGGCCCAACGTTTAGCGCCGGGCGCCTGCGCACATCGGACGGCAGTCTCATTGCGTTTGCCGGCAAGGTGTTCGCCAGGGAGAATGATGCGGTTCGTCTGGAAGGCGAGTGGACC
>JBBQUM010000068.1:0-7158 GCA_038212445.1 Bryobacterales bacterium | reverse complement strand
TTTAGTTCCGACTGTATTACTCAGAGTTTTCCGTCCTGATTTGCTCGCTAAAGCAAACCCGAACGCTGACGAAGTGATTCTTTTCGTTTTCACGAATTCTTCGCGTTCAACCAGATTGTCAAAGATCTGCGATGCCGAACAAACGATCCTTGCGGAAAGCCTGAACTACATCCGGCCTCGAAAGCCGTTTGGACATGACCGGCCACCCGCAGGCAGCACTGGATCACATCCGAAAATCAGGGAACCTTAAGAACTAGTGTTTTAGCGGCTATCGGGACTTCAGAGGAGTTACTTCCCTACTGCGTCTTGTTGCCTGCTCACTAGCACCATTTGCTAGATTACCAAAGCTCGGAAGCCCGTGCAAGCTTTTTCGCCGGATAATTTCGGCGGCTCCGACTTGCTTGGGTCAACCTTAGGTCTAAGGCGCTTGTACGCCCAGTACCTCAACCACCCTATCAGAGTCCCTAGGGGAAGGCAAGTATGTTTCAACAACAACTTTAGTTTGCCCAAAAGGGCCATTTAATACCATCACTTACGAACGTATTTTACTGTCCGACGAGGAACATTAGAAGTTGAAAATGTTTTAGGACGCGCCGGACATTCCCGGTCCGGAGACGATTCAAAGCCAAGCTGAGCTCGTTTGTATGCCCGGCTGAGCATAAATTCCGAGTTCGGGGTCCGGTGAGCCGAAATCGATCAAATGCGAAATATGTATGGACTAACGGGATTGCGTAACCGAGGTCTGTCGTGCGGCCACATAGTCGTGGATATAGCCATTGAAGGCAGCGTTCAAGTGGGAGCAGACCTGCCCGTCGTTCCGGATGTGGAGACCCTCGATAACCGAAACCGGAAGCAGTCCGCGAGTGGTGGAGGTGATGAAAACCTGGTCGGCGCGTTCGAGATCTTCGAGCCGCAGCGTTTTCTCCGAAACGGTGATTCCCTCCACCTTCACTTCCTCGAGCAGCAGATTTCTGGTAATCCCGGGCAAGCACCCGGATCCGATGGGCGGCGTAAAAACATTCGACCCGGCGACAGCGAAGATGTTGGCCGAGGTGCATTCCGCCACCTCGTCGTGCTCGTTCAGAAGCACCGCTTCATCGAAGCCTTCTTGATGTGCCTGCTCATGCCAGGTGAGGTTTTGGGCCCACGACAGGACCTTGGTGCCAGCAAAGACGCTTTCGGCGTGCCGCGCTTGCGCGATGACGCTGAGGCGGACGGACTCTCCCCATGAATTGATGTCAGCGGTCAAGGCGATCACATCGTAATCGCGAGTGTTGCCCGGCCCCTCCCACAAACCGCCCCGATTGCGCACAACCACAACGCGCAGCGTCGCTTCGATCTTGCCGTTGGCCTCCACCAATTTCAGCAGGTCGCTTTCAAGCTCGGCCGGATCGGCGGGAAACGGCACATGCATCAACTCGGCATCGCGCTTCATGCGGCTCCAATGATGGTCGAACGCAAACAGCGTTCCGCTGGCGACGCGAAGGGTGCTGAAGACGCCCCACCCGGAAAGCAAGCCAAGCTGTCCCGGCGAAAGAATGGGTGTCGAGGCATCGCAGACGCGGCCATTGTGGAGGATGAAGCGGTGGATCACGCTTCTCAGTTTAGCGAACTGAGGTCCAGTCGGAGGCGAGGAAGTTTCGTCCTTCGCCGTCCGGAGCAGGTTGCTCGTGGACGGTGAACGTCAAGTGACCGCCATCGACTCGGGCCTCGACCCAGCCGAAGAACCAGCCGTCGGAAAAGCGATCGCTCCGCAACTGGCCGCCGGAACTACCGGCCATTAAGTACTGGACCCCGTCAACCTTCCAATAACCGAAGGAGTGTACATGCCCGCTGACGACGGCGGTCACGCCGTATTTCTTCACGAGTGCGTGGAACGGAAATGCGGAGTCGTTCAGCATGATGCGGAAGAGCCAGAATGGCCGGTGGAAGAACACCAGCTTTACGGCTGCGGATTTGTGAGCGGCGAGGTCTTTTTCGAGAAAGCCGAGTTGCGCGGGGGAGAGATCGTTGCTCAGGCTGTTGTCGAGGACGGTGATATGCGTATCGCGATAGTCGAAGCTATAGGACGGTTCCCGTCCGGTGACGCGTTTCCAGGCGCGGGCCGAAGCCGGAGAAAAGATGTCGTGATTGCCGGGCACCAGGTAGAACGGCAGGCGGCGCTTCAGTAAGGGAGAAATCTCACCCCACTCGTCGAGTGTTTTCGCATCGTCGTAACCCTGGATAGAATCGCCGACGTTGATGGCGAAGGCCGGCCGCGCTTTGTCGACGTCGCGCCAGACGTGCTGGTAGACCCCGGTTTGGGTGAAGCCGGTTCGATCGCCGATGATGGCGAAAGTGTAAGAGTCTGAGGCTTCGAAACCGGCGAAGGCGGCAACTGTGAGACCGAGTAGTGCCGCAAGCGCGTATCGCACGCTCCGATCATCTCAAATTGGGGGAGAACTTTCGCTCGAAATTCGCACTATCAAAGGTGGATTTCCTACAGGCTTTGGCGGTTCCCTTCCTCGACGCCTGGATCCTGTCGGGAATTTCAGTGGTGGCCTTTTATCTTGCGGTTAGCGGAGTGGACGATCTGTTTGTCGATGTGGTGTGGATCGTGGCCTACATTCGCCGGCGATTGGACGGCAACCGCATGTTTGCGCCGCCGACCGAGGACGAACTCAATCTGCCGGAGCGCCGGGTGGCGATCGTCGTGCCGCTCTGGCAGGAGCAGCCTGTCATTCGCCGGATGCTCGCCCATAACGCGGCGGCAATCCGCTATCGCAATTACGCGTTTTTCTGCGGCGGCTATCCCAATGACGAACCGACCCTGGCGGCGGTAAGGGAGATGGAAGGTGAACTCCCCAACGTCCACCTCTCAGTGTGCCCCCACAATGGCCCGACCTCGAAAGCAGACTGCCTGAATGCGATTTACGACGCGATCCGGCGACACGAGGCCCGGACCGGCGAGCACTTTGATCTCATAGTCACCCACGACGCTGAAGACATCATCCATCCCGACGCACTGCGTTGGATGAATTTCTACTCGCGCGAATACGACTTCATCCAGATTCCGGTGCTGGCCCTGCAAACCTCATGCCTAGCTTTCACCCATGGGGTTTATTGTGATGAATTTGCTGAATTTCAAACGCGTGATCTGCCCGCCAGGGACTGGATGGGAGGCTTCATTCCGTCGGCAGGAGTGGGAACCGCTTATTCGCGACAAGGTTTAGAAAAGTTGGTGCGGTTCGACTCAAAGCTTATTTTTGAGCCCGACAGCCTCACTGAGGACTATGAGAACGGGCGCCGCTTTCGCGATCTTGGTTTACGCCAGATCTTCATTCCGCCGATTCGGTCGAAGGACGGTTGGATGGCGACTCGCGAGTTTTTTCCACAAGCGGCTCGCGACGCCATCCGTCAGCGCACTCGCTGGGTGACGGGGATTTCCTTACAAGGATGGCAGCGGCACGGGTGGCAAGGCGGATGGCGACAGGTCTATTGGGTCTGGCGTGACCGCAAGGGACTGATTGGCAGTCCGTTAAGTCTCGCAACCAATCTGGCAACCGTATACTGCCTGGTGACCCGGATGTGGCAGCGTACGGCGCCGCCCGACTGGGTGGCCTGGATCTGCGCAGCGACGCTCGGGCTGCAGATGTGGAGAATGGCGGTTCGGATGGCATGCGTGAGTCGCGTGTACGGCTGGAGGTTCGCATCGCTCGCTCCAGTGCGGGCTCTCTACGCGAACTTCATCAACGCCATCGCCACCGTACGCGCGTTGAAAAGATTCACCGTAGCGCGGTTCCGCGGCGAAGGGTTGGCGTGGTTGAAGACATCGCACTCCTACCCGAACCGTGAAGGATTAGTTGTCCACCAGCGGGGACTTGGCGAAATACTTGTGTCTTCAGGACTCGTCAAACCGGACCAACTCAGTATGGCACTCGAAACACAACCGGCCGACCGGCGAATCGGCGAGCATTTAATCGACCTCGGCCTGTTGTCCGAGAACGCTCTCTATCAAGCATTGAGCCTACAGCAAGGACTTCCGCTGGGCGTACCCGCCGGAATGCGGATCGATGCAATCCGAATTCTTCCAGCCCGGTTGATGCGGAACTCCAGAGTCATCCCGCTCCGAGTATCGGACGGACGCCTCCATGTAGTATCGCCGGAGGTTCCCGACGACGCTCTGCAGGCGGCGTTGCGCGAGCACACAGCACTAGATATTCGTTTTCACCTGGTAACCCCGACACAGTTCGCAGTACTTTCCAAACGCACGGTCTAGAGGTTTAGGCTTATGTGAGTATTTCCAAGCCTCGCGCACTACTGGTACCCGTGCCTCTTACCCTCATAAGTTTCCCCCCAAACCTACCCGCATTGACTAGACGGCGCCGGGTTCACAGGGGCATAATTCAGATGCACCACAAAAAGGGAATACGTCAGTATGACAGGCGAACCACACGACCTATCGAAGCCCGAAGTCTGCTTATCCGTTGGATTAGACTGCCACGCTTGCGTTGCTCAGCGCGGGCGCCAGGTTGCGTCGTTGTGCGACAACCTGAGCGCGTCAGGAATTGAGAGCGCATTTCAACGGATGTATCCCGAGATTGCGTGCTCGCCCATGCTTGCCAATTTCGCGCAGTCATATTTTGAAGCGACGGCTTTGTTTATGCCCTTACCGGTGCGCGTGGCGGCGGCGGTGGCTTAGACCATCGAGGGGACGAGTCGTTCTGCTTTAATGGAGTAATTGCGACGCTATCTGATCCTCCTGCCTGCCGCGATCCTGGCGGTATTGTTGATTGGATTGCTCGCACTGTGGCGTTGGACGGCGCCACCCGAGGTGGCGTCAAAGCCATCTCCGAATTCAGCAAAACAGCCCACGTTTGTCTCGGATCGTTTGCTGAGGACCGCCCGGCAACTCTGGACGCAAGCTGACTCCGCCGAGGAGCAACCGCTGGCAGCCGAGGCCGTACGGTTGGCGGATCACGAGATCGATCAGGCTTTTGCTTCTGCGTTGCGCGAAGTCGCCACCGCATCGAAGACGACTCCCGCCGGCGCGAAAGAGACGGTGGCTCGGATTGACGATCTGCGCGCACGAATCGCAAGTGAAGAAGCTCAGATCGAGTCGCTCGAAAAGACTTCAGGCAAAGATGGGACCGATCGCGTTGAACTACTGAAGGCTCAACTTGCGCTCGACCAAAATGGGCTTGAGGACGACCGGGAGGATCTGGCGCGCATGGGCGGCGATCCCAAGGCGCGGATCGAGCAATCGCTTCAGGAACACCAGTCGGTTCAGCACAGCACGGCGCAGCCACGGGCCACGCTCGCTTTACCTGTCACCACGCTGTATAGACAAGGCGAGCGCTGGCTGGCGCTCGGCGGCCGGCGCAAGGAAATTGTGGCGGCCCAGAACGAGTCTCTCGGTGCCGCCAAGGCGTTACGTGGTGAACACCAGGTAATTGAACAGCGCATAGGGACGTCGAAGCCGACCGAGGATGACACCGACGACGCAGCGGCAGCGATCGCACGCTTGAGGCAGTTGTCGGGTCAGAAGAAATCGCTCACGGAGCGGGACCGGCGAGAGCAGGACTCACTGCAACTTGCCGAGGTTTACGGACGCTGGGCAGCAGCGATCGATGGGCGCCGGCTCGCGGTGGGCCATGACGCGCTATGGTCCATCTTCCTGATTGTCGCGATTGCGTTGGGAGTGATTCTAGCGACCTTGCTCGCCCGCAGGTTGCTCGGCAATGACCGGGACCGCCGAAAACTACACCAGCTTAGAGTCGCAACCAACATCATTATCCAGGCGGCGGGAATTGCGCTGATTCTCCTGGTAGTGTTCGGCGCTCCGACGCAGGTGTCGACGCTGATTGGTCTGGCGACCGCGGGACTGACGGTAGCGCTGAAGGATTTCATCGTCGCTTTCTTTGGCTGGTTCGCCTTAATCGGCAAGAACGGCATTCGGGTGGGAGATTGGGTGGAGATCGAGGGGGTAGGCGGAGAGGTGATTGAGATTGGCCTGCTGAAGACGGTGCTGTTGGAGGTTGGAAACTGGACCAGCACCGGCCATCCCACCGGGCGGCGTGTGTCGTTCATGAATAAATTCGCTATTGAAAATCACTTCTTCAACTTCTCGACGGAGGGGCAGTGGTTGTGGGATGAGTTGCAGGTGACCCTCCCCACCGGAGCCAACCCTTACGCGATGTCGGAACAGATTCGTGAAGTAGTGGCGCGCGAAACCGCCGAGGACGCCAAGCAAGCTGAAGGCGATTGGGAGCGGGTCACGAGTCAGTATGGGACGCGGCCCTTTTCGGCCAAGCCGGCCATCGACTTGAAACCGACGGTTGGAGGGCTGGACGTGGTGGTGCGGTACATCACGCGAGCGCCGCAGCGCTACGACGTGAAATCTCGATTGTTCCAGGCGATTGTCGGGATGCTACAGACGCAGTGAGGTGCCCGGCGAAGTCCTGTGATGGAACGTTGAAGAAAGCGTGAGACGCGCGTCCGAGTCTCTATAAATCGCTTCGTCAAAAAAATCTGTGTGTGAGTTCCGGTTCAGGCAGCTTGCCAAGTGAATGATATTGGGCCAGTTCGGTGACTCCGAAGGTTCGAAACCCGTAGGATTTTCTCGTAGTGACTTTTGCTTTGTTGTTCAGGCCCTCGATGACACCGCTGGAGAACTTCTTCCGGGCACGAAAATAGTTGAGGATCAGCTCGCGGTGAGCGCGAAGTGTTCGTGCGACTTTCTTCATCGGCTCGATCCGCGAACGCATCACCTGGCGACACCAGTGGTCGAGGAACTTGGCGGCCTATGCGGTGGACTCGTAATTCCAGAGTTGCTGAAGGTCTTCCTTGAGGAGATAGGCGCGAACGCTCTGAAGGTTGTAACGCACCAGCTCTTTCAGTTTCACTTTCTGGTTGGCGGTGAGATTCGGGGGCTGCTTGAGAAGATACCGTCGAGACTTCGTCAGGATCGGTTCATATCCGTCGCCCTTCATGCGTCGGGCTTCTGCGGCGCGAATGTCATCGAGCGCCTTGTTTACGTTGGCGACGATATGGAACCGGTCGAGGATGTTGAGAGCCAGGGAACACTTGTCGCGGATCACTCCCAAATAGGGTTTCCACATGTCGGAGCAGACGAACGCGATCTTCGCTGACACCTCCGGGCCGATCATGGCAAAGAAC
>JBBQUM010000067.1:0-7633 GCA_038212445.1 Bryobacterales bacterium | reverse complement strand
TTCATCACGCCGATATAGAAGTGATTCTGGACGTCGTCTTCAATCACACGGCCGAAGGAGATGAACTGGGACCAACTCTTTGTTTCCGCGGCATGGATAACGAAATCTTCTACATGCTTTCCGGGGACAAACGTTATTACCGGAATGATACCGGCACAGGCAACACCGTTAACGCAAACCACCCGGTGGTACGCGACCACATTCTGGCCGCGCTCCGATATTGGGTCATCGAAATGCACGTCGACGGATTTCGCTTTGACCTGGCGTCCGTACTCGGACGCGACGAAAGCGGGAGACTCATGGCCAATGCCCCTCTGCTCGAGCGGATCGCGGAGGACCCGATTCTCAGAGACATTAAGCTCATCGCCGAGGCTTGGGATGCAGCAGGCGCTTACCAGGTGGGAAGCTTTTCCGAGAGCCGCTGGGCGGAGTGGAATGGCCGCTTCCGGGATGATGTCCGGCGTTTCTGGAGAGGCGATGACGGGATGCTCGGTTTATTCGCGAACCGCATCTGCGGCAGTGCCGACATTTACACCACATCCGGCAAGGGTCCGGAGTGCAGCATCAACTTCCTCACCTGCCACGATGGATTTACGCTGAACGATCTGGTGAGTTACCGCTACAAGCACAACGAAGCCAACGGCGAGAACAGTCAGGATGGGACGAACGCCAACTTCAGCGAGAACTACGGGGTTGAAGGCGAAACGGAAGACGCGGCAATCGAGTCGGTTCGGAAACGCCAGATTAAAAACTTTCTGATCACCCTATTCATCTCGCGTGGAGTGCCGATGCTGCTCGGGGGCGACGAATTCCGGCGTACGCAACGCGGGAATAACAACGCCTGGTGCCAGGACAACAAAACAAGCTGGTTTGACTGGAGTTATCTGGAAGATCATCGCGAAATCTTCCGCTTTGCCCGGGGAATGATCGCCTTTCGACGCGCCCATCCGGTCCTGAGCACTGAGCAGTTTTACACGGACGCCATAATCCAGTGGCGAGGACCGGCTGGAGGAACGCCGGATTGGTTCGATCGCAGAGAAAAAGCGTTCGCGTGTGTCGTACAGGAAGAAGCAAAGGGCAGAATCCTTATGATGTTCAACGCCAGTGCCGACAGCGTCGACTTTCATCTGCCACAATCGCCAGACACGGCAAAGTGGCTCGTCACGGTCGATACTTCCGCTGCCGCGCCGCACGACTTGTTCGCGGAGGGCGAGGAACTGATAGTGGATGATTCAAAACCTTACAGCCTGGCAGCGCGTTCCAGCGCAATACTTCTGGAACGAGAGCGGCGGCCTGATGCCACTCCTCGATGTGAAGAACGCCGTTACCGCTGCATGCGGAACAAAGGTCCGGATTGGGGCACAGAATCTCTACTGGGAGAAGGAGGGCGCGTACACCGGTGAGGTCTCCGGCGACATAATCAAGGCGTCCGGGTGTTCCGACGTCATTGTGGGACACAGCGAGCGGCGTCGTTATTTCGGCGAAACCAATGAGACCGTTTTGAAGAAAACTGTCGCCGCGCTCGAGGCCGGCCTCACGCCGATCCTGTGCGTCGGGGAGCGCGAGAAGAAGAACGTGGAAGCGAAATTGACGGAAGAGTTTCGGGATGGCATCGCCGGGCTATCGGACGAGCAATTCGTAGGTATCGTCATCGGTTACGAGCCCCTTTGGGCGATCGGCGAGGGCACAACCGCCACGCCGCAAGCCGCCGCTGATGCCCATCGCTTCCTTCGCGCGCTGGCGGAGACGCGGTTCGGGGCGGAGGCAGCGAATAAAGTCCGAATCATCTACGGCGGTAGTGTCAAGCCGGACAATGCGCAGAGTCTCATGGAGCAGTCTGAGATAGACGGCTTCCTCGTAGGCGGCGCCAGTCTCGACCCAGCGAGCTTTGCGGCGCTTGTCAATCTCCCGGGCTGGAATTGAAAACAATTCTTGTGGTAGAAGACCCTGTCTCAGTCCTGAATGCTGTCAACGCCATTCTTGAGAGGGCGGACTTCCATATTCTACAGGCCGACAGCGGAGCCGAGGCTCTGAAACTCGCTGCAGGCAATGCCGGAGAAATCGATCTACTCCTTGCAGACGTGCAAATGCCCGAGATGTCGGGACCGAGCCTGGGCGATGCACTGAAGAAGGTCCGACGCCGGAGATTCGCGTTGTGTTTAGATCGGGGTATACCGGCGGCGACCTCCTTGTTCTGAACTATGGTTGGGCTTTCATCGACAAGCCATGTGGAGACCCGGTAAGCCAGAATAGCCGACGGCTTGACCGCCATGTTGGGCGTCCGGGGATCGTCTCGGCTGCAGCGGTACACGCACGGTTACACAGGAGAGCACATGTTCGATCAGTCCATAAAACGATGGTTGCTCGACCCCACGGTGGGCAAGATCGTCGCTTTGGCGGTAACGCTCCTCGTCACAATCGCAGTCGTCAAACTAGCCCAGCGATCCCTCGGCCGCTATGTCAAGGACATGGACACCCGGTATCGTGCACGGAAATTCGTGACGTTCCTCGGCTACCTCGCCGCTTTAACGGTCATCACACTTATATTCAGTGACAAGTTGGGGGGCTTTACCGTCGCTTTTGGCGTCGCCGGAGCGGGAATCGCGTTCGCCCTCCAGGAAGTGATCGCCAGCGTCGCCGGGTGGGCCGCGATTTCCGTAGGCAGTTTCTATTCGCCCGGAGATCGCGTACAGGTCGGCGGCATTCGCGGCGACGTCATTGATGTCTCAATCCTGCGCACCACGCTCATGGAGGTAGGGGAATGGGTCGCAGCCGATCTATACACGGGACGTATTGTCCGGGTATCCAACAGCTCGGTGTTCAAAGAACCTGTATTCAACTACTCCGGAGATTTTCCGTTCCTCTGGGACGAGATCATACTTCCAGTCAAGTACGGCTCGGACTGGAAGCAGGCCAGAGAGATGCTGCGCGGTCTCGTTAACGAAGTACTCGTGGGTTACGCCGAAGAAGTCAAGGAGAGCTGGCGTCAGGTGGTTCGCCGATATCGAGTGGAAGAAGCGAACGTCGAGCCAATGATCACGCTCCGGGCGACCGACAATTGGATAGAGTTCACGGTCCGCTATGTGGTTGACTACCGAAAGCGTCGATGGATGAAAGACCACCTCTTCACCAGGATTCTGGAGGAGGTCGACAAGTCCGACAACCATATCCAACTCGCCTCCGCAACGTTCGAGGTGGTTACGGGTTCGACCTTGGACATACACCTGTCGAGAGCGAAACCACGAGACTCGTAACTCGCCCTGCGGCAGGGTCTGCGCCGATGGGCATGGCACCAATCTCCGTTTCATTAACCACGCCCTCTTGCCCTGCGCGAGTTGGGGTCTCCTCTCAGCCCTCTTCACAAGGTTGCCTCGATGAGGCGCAGTTCGTCCTGGTTTTGAATGCGCGGAGAATTGGGGAAGCACGAATACGACGCTAAACCCGCTTTTTGACATCTTATTGACGACATTTCTCATAAACTGAAGCTGTGAAACCAACGCAACAGCTTCATGACCTCGGTCAGAGCCTTTGGCTTGACAACATCACGCGAGGTCTCCTGACGAGCGGGACGCTGCGCCACTACATCGACGATCTCTCGGTCACAGGGTTGACGTCGAATCCTTCGATCTTCGATCTGGCTGTCAAGAACTCAGAGTTCTACGACGACGCGATTCGTCAGAAGAGCGGCGAAGGCAAGTCGGGCGAAGCACTCTTCTTCGATCTCGCGATTGAAGATCTGACACAGGCCGCCGATCTGTTTCATCCGATCTATGACGCCACGGGAGGTGAGGACGGCTGGGTATCTCTCGAAGTATCGCCGTTACTGGCTTACGATTCCGCCACCACCGTGAAAGCCGCCGCCCGGCTCCGTGCTCAGGCACAACGACACAATCTCTTTATCAAAATTCCCGGAACCCGCGAAGGCCTTGCCGCGATTGAGGAGAGCATCTTCGCGGGCGTCCCTGTGAACGTCACCCTTCTCTTTTCAAGCTCACAATATACCGCTGCGGCCGAGGCGTACTTGCGCGGCATCGAACGCCGAATCTTCGCCGGGCTCGATCCAAAGGTGCGCTCAGTAGCATCCATGTTCATCAGCCGCTGGGATAAAGCGACGATGGGGAAAGCCCCAGCGGAACTTCAGAATCGCCTGGGGATTGCTATCGCGAAGCGCACGTACAAGGCCTACCGCGAACTACTCGCCTCGGAACGCTGGATGAAGGCTGCAGGTGCCGGGGCGCAGCCGCAGCGCCTCCTCTGGGCGAGTACCGGCACTAAAGATCCCGCGGCATCCGATATCCTCTACGTCAAAGCCCTCGCCGCCCCGGATACGATCAACACAATTCCCGAAAAGACGCTCCTTGCATTCGCCGATCACGGATCTCTGGGTGATGTCCTGCCAGTCGATGGTGGCGACGCCAAAGCAGTTATCGCTGCCTTCTCTAAAGCCGGCGTCGACGACGAAAAGCTCGCCGCCGATCTTCAGCGTGAAGGCGCCGAGTCTTTTGTCGCATCGTGGAAAGATCTTCTCGCTTGCATTGAATCGAAGACGGCGGCGCTAAAGGCTGCTTAGCGTCACTCGACAAACGTGAACTGGAGAATTTGATGCACGAATTACACCGTAAAGCCGCTGAACAGCACGAACTAGCAGCGCACGCCCACCGAACGGCGGCGGAACACGATGAGCGAGGCGACAACCCAACAGGCAACTGGCATTCCGAAAGGGCGCTCGCGTTCGCCGACCACGCATACAAACTTGCGAGAGACGCCCACAATAAGTCCGGGCAGATAGAGAGTCTTTGAATGTCCACCCGCTACAACAACGGATCACATTACGAAAATCATCAGCGAGCCGCCGAGTTACACGGACAGGCCGCCCACGCGCATCGTGCCGCCGCGGAGGCGTACACTAAACAGGATCATTTGACGGGACATGAGCAGTCACGGCAAGCGCTGGAGTATTCTCATCAGGCTTACCTGCAAACCGGAGAGGCGCATCCTGGTGGGACACGCCAGCATGACGACGCCGTACTCGGACATGAGGAGACCGCGACTCTCGCACATACACTCTGGCAAGCGAGAGGATGTCCGGAAGGCTCGCCGGATGAAGACTGGTTTCACGCCGCCGAGCTGCTTCGATCTCATATCAAGGAATAGCGTAGCTGCGTTAACGGAATTGACCTGGTCAAGAATACCATGGGAGGCAACCAATGCTTACAAACTCAAAATATCTCAAAGGTCTGGTGATCCGAGCCACTGACGGTGAGCTCGGGACGGTGGATCAACTCTACTTCGATGACGAGACATGGACCATTCGCTACCTCACGGTAGACACCGGAGGCTGGCTGGGCGGGAGGACCGTGCTGATCTCGCCTTTCGCGGTAGTTCACGCCGACTGGCCAGCCAGACGGCTGGACGTGGCTCTGACCAAGCAGCAGGTTGAGAAGAGTCCAGACATCGACACGCAGCGGCCAGTCTCCCGCCAAGAGGAATCCAATTATCTCGGATATTACGGATATCCATATTATTGGGGAGGCCCCTATTTGTGGGGCGCCACCCCGTTTCCCGGCTTAGGGGGACCAATGGCTTCAGGGGGACGTGTACCGCAGAGTGTCAAGAAAGAGTCATCAGACTCGCATCTTCGCAGCAGTGAAGCGGTCAGTGGCTATAACATCGAAGCGACCGACGGCGAAATCGGCCATGTGGAGGGGTACGTGGTGGATGAGGAAGCATGGGCCATTCGCTACATCGAGGTCGCAACCCGGAATTGGTGGCCTGGCAAGAAGGTCCTGATATCACCCGAATGGATTGAACGTGTAAGTTGGCCGGAGTCCAAAGTGTACGTTAGCCTCACGCGCGAGGCTATAAAAGACGCCCCGACGTATGTCGAATCCATGCCAATCACTCGGGAGTATGAAAACCGGCTCTACGTTAGTTACGGCCGTCCGCCCTATTGGTTTGAGGGAGCGGAAAGCAAGTTGCATGTTGACCCAAACGTAGTCTACTGACCGGCGCGGCTTGGCCGGATTGGGTAGGATGGACATCGACCTTGGTCTGTACTTCGACTACTCCAAGCACCGGATCACCAGAGAGACGGTCCGTTTGCTCATTGACTTGCGGAACAGTCCGGTCTTCGCCGGCACATCGAGGCGATGTTCGCATGCGAAAAGATCAACGTCACCGAGGGACGGGCCGTTCTGCATGTGGCGCTGCGGGCTCCAAAGGGCGAATAAATCCTTCTCAATGGCGAAGATGTAGTTCCTGAAGTCCATGCACTGCTGGCCGGGATGGCGACGTTTGCCACCCAAATTCGCAGCGGCAACTGGAAAAGGCATACTGGCAAGCCTATTTCGCAATGTAATTTACTATCTGTGGCAAGCGAGAGGCTGTCCGGAAGGGTCACCAGTGGAAGACTGGTTCCATGCCGTCGAGCACCTGCGGTTTTCATAAGGGGCAAAGGAGAAAAGCAATGATGAAGAGCGTTAGCCGAATGCAAGATCTGACCATCCACGCTAGTGACGGTGAGATCGGACGCGTCGAGGAGTTCTACTTCGACGACGAGACCTGGACGATCCGTTACCTGATCGTCAAAACCGGCGGTTGGCTCTTTGGACGTTTGGTACTGATCTCTCCAATTTTTTTACGCTCGGTAGACTGGGAAGCTGCTCAGCTTAACATAGCTCTCACGAAACAACAGATCGAGAACAGTCCCGAAATCGACAGGCACAAGCCGGTTTCGCGCCAGCACGAGGCTGATTACATGGATGCTCTCGGGGGTTCTTATTACTGGGGCGGACCGGGTATTTGGGGTATCGGCGCAGGTCCGGCGACCCTGGCAACCGGCGGGGCTCCTATCTCGGCGCGAGCGGCCGCGAGTACACGCGAATCCGCGGATTCACACCTGCGGAGCACCTCGGCCGTGAAAGGCTATCGTATTGAAGCTACCGACGGGGAAATCGGTCAAGTGGACGATTTTATTGTGGATTTGGACACGTGGAGTATTCGCTATCTGCAGCTAAGTTGGAGCTGGCTGCCGGGGAAAGAAATACTCATTTCGCCTGAGTGGATCGGCCAGATAAGGTGGGCTGAGTCGGAAGTGTTCGTCGGTCTTACGCGGGAAGCTATCAAGAGCGCGCCAGAATACATTGAGTCGAGGTCGATTACGCGCGAGTATGAAGACCAGCTTCATGCGCATTACGGCCGGCGGCCCTATTCGCCCTCGGAACCACAGGCGAAACGGGTGCTGGCGGGAGTGGCGTCTGATTCAAGCGCGAAGTAAAAGGCACGAGTGCCAATTGGACCTTGCTGTCTTCGAGACAGAGGCACGAGTCGCAGGCAACCGCGACGTCACACATTCTACATAACGCGGCGGTTTCCCAAGGCATATCAGAAGCATTTGAAGAATGCACTATCGTTCCGCCTGGCTCGAAGCCGTCTCCTGGCGGCCCTTCGTATAGAAGGAAGAGCAGGACAAGGCCCGCCCTCGCACGTTGGAGTGTTAGCGATCACGTGAAAACGTAGTTTTTTGAACAGCCGCCGACCGTGTCGCTCGTGGTCGGTCTGTGCGACGAGGCAGAAGTATGCCGAACGGATCGATCCGGTGGCTATATCGGCCGCAAACGAAACACTTGGGAGG
>JBBQUM010000066.1:0-11081 GCA_038212445.1 Bryobacterales bacterium | reverse complement strand
ACCAACGATGTCGTCGACGCCGCGTCCGTGTCCCGGCACATTGATCATCACCGGATGAGGCCCCGGCTTCTTGGGCGTCAGCACATAGCCCAACACCATCACGCTGGGCCTGCTCTCAAAGACGAACTTTTCCCGCTTGTAGAGGGGGAAGTCGCGAGTTTCGAGGATTTCGGCCACCGGAGCGGGTCCCCGTTCGGGAATGCCGCCAATCAGTTCCGTTACTTTGGCGCGCAATTTCTTCTGCCAGGCCTCGGCATCGCGGCGATTGGCGGCGCGGAATGTAAGCTGTAGAGGAGCATTCTCCCGGCGTCGCAAAGTCCATTGGACGGGGTCGAGACGCTTGGGGTCGACGTTAGTGCCGTCGAGCGGGCCTGTGTAAGTCACTTTGGATTCCTGGGATAGCGCCGCCTGTGCCGCCAGAGCCGAGAGTCCGAGGGCACGGCGAGTGATGCGTTCAGCCATGCCTCACAGCCTATCGCAGCCGCGAAATCGGCGCATTGGGCCGTTTGCGGGTTGCCGCGCCGGGGTCAGCATGTTCAAATAGTAGTTACACCCCCTTTCTGGAGGATCCACCACATTGAGCAAAGCAGTACTCGCCCTGGAGGACGGGACGGTCTTCGAGGGCAGGAGCTTTGGTGCGCATAAGGATAGGTCGGGAGAGGTCGTCTTCAACACGGCCATAACCGGCTATCAGGAAGTTTTCACCGACCCTTCCTACAGCGGGCAGATCGTCGTGCTCACCAACCCACAGATCGGCAATTACGGCTCGACACCGTTAGACGATGAGTCGGTGAAGCCGTACATTGAAGGACTGGTGGTGCGCGAATTCTCGCCGCTCGCCTCCAACTGGCGTTCGGAGAAGGACGCCGACGACTTTCTGGCTGAGCATGGAATTCCTATTGCTGCCGAGATTGACACGCGTCGCCTGGTGCGGCACCTGCGAAGCCGCGGTGTGATGCGTGGTGTACTTTCGGGCGACGGCGGCGATCCGGCACAACTGGTTGAGCGTGCGCGGTCAATTCCCTCAATGGCCGGGCTCGATCTTGCGACAAGAGTGTCGACGAGCGCAACCTATACGTGGGACAAGTCTGTGGAGCCGACCTCCGGGTCGGATGTGCTCAGGAAAGCCGCGGAGCCCTGCTGTCATGTGGTGGCCTACGATTACGGCATCAAGCGCAATATCCTTCGACGCCTGGTGCACACGGGATGCCGAGTTACCGTGGTTCCCGCTGCGACGCTCGCCGAGGATGTACTCGCGCTCAAGCCGGACGGCGTGTTTCTCTCGAACGGCCCTGGCGATCCTGAGCCGCTCGAACATCAGGCATCCCAGGTCCGCAAACTGATCGGCAAGACGCCGATCTTCGGAATCTGTCTCGGGCAGCAAGTGCTGGGCCTTGCGCTCGGCGGCAAGACTTACAAGCTGAAGTTCGGTCATCGCGGCGCCAACCATCCCGTGCTCAACAAGGTGACCAACAAGGTTGAAATCACCTCGCACAATCACGGCTTCGCGGTGGACCCGGATTCGCTCAGGGCCGCCGACGTTGACCTTACACACTTCGATTTGAACGACGGCACGCTCGAGGGATTCCGGCATCGGAATTATCCGGTGTTTAGCGTTCAGTACCATCCGGAGGCCGCACCCGGTCCCCACGATTCGCTGTACCTTTTCGATGACTTCATGAAGCTTATGCAGGAGGGCCGCTAGCCGATGCCGCGCCGTGACGACCTTCACCGCATCCTGATCGTGGGATCCGGACCAATCATCATCGGACAGGCCTGCGAATTTGACTACTCGGGCGCGCAGGCATGCAAGGCGCTCCGCTCCGACGGCTACGAAGTGATCCTGATCAATTCGAATCCGGCGACCATCATGACCGATCCCGACCTCGCGGATAAGACTTACATAGAACCGCTGAGCGTAGAGTTTGCAGCCGAGGTAATTCGCAAGGAGCGCCCCGATGCGTTGCTGTCAACTGTCGGCGGCCAGACCGGACTGAATCTTGCAGTGGATCTCGCTGAAGCGGGCGTGCTCGAGAAATACGGAGTCGAGTTGATCGGCGCGAAGGTCGAGTCGATCAAGAAAGCCGAAGACCGGCTGCTTTTCAAAGACGCGATGCGGAAGATCGGCTTGGTAACGCCGCGGTCACGATTGGTGAGAACAGTGGAAGAGGCGGTGGCCTTCTCGAAGGTAATCGGCTTCCCGATGATCCTGCGTCCCTCGTTTACGCTCGGCGGAACGGGCGGCGGCATCGTCTACAACCTCGAGGATCTGTATGAAATTCTCGAGCGTGGACTCGACCTGTCTCCGGTTCACGAGGTTCTCATTGAGCAAAGCGTGCTCGGCTGGAAAGAGTACGAACTCGAGGTGATGCGCGACCTCGCCGACAACGCGATCATCGTGTGCTCCATTGAGAACTTTGATCCGATGGGCGTCCATACGGGCGACTCCATCACCATTGCGCCCGCGCAGACTCTGTCAGACCGCGAGTACCAGGTAATGCGTGATGCGGCACTGGCGTGCCTGCGTGAGATCGGCGTGGACACAGGCGGGTCAAACGTTCAGTTCGCCATCAACCCGGAGAACGGCGAAATGGTGATTGTCGAGATGAATCCGCGCGTATCGCGGTCGTCGGCACTCGCTTCAAAGGCCACTGGGTTCCCGATTGCCAAGATCGCCGCGAAGCTGGCGGTAGGCTACCGGTTGGACGAAATCAAGAATGACATCACGCGGCAGACGCCCGCATGCTTCGAACCAACCATCGACTACGTGGTGGTTAAGATTCCGCGCTGGCAGTTTGAGAAGTTCCCCGGCGCCGAGCCTGTGCTCGGCACGCAGATGAAGTCAGTTGGCGAGGTGATGGCCATCGGACGGACCTTCAAACAGGCGCTCGGCAAGGGCATACGGTCGCTTGAAACCGGGAAGAGCGATGGAGCCACCAAGTACGACGACGCGCTGATTCAGGCCCGTCTGATTACGCCAAATCCCGACCGGTTGGGCTACATTCGCTTCGCCTTCGAGCGAGGCTACACCGTCGAGCAGGTTCGCGAAATCACGTCTATTGACCCCTGGTTCCTGACGCAGATTAAGGAAGTGGTGGACTTCGAAGTGGAACTTGCCGGTACACCGCTCGACCTCGTTACGCCGGAGGTGATGCGGAAGGCGAAGCGCGACGGGTTGTCGGATTCCACGCTCGCGCGTGCATGGAATACCACGCAGCAGACCGTGCGCGACAAGCGGAAGCAGTTCGGCGTCCGCGCCGTTTTCAACCGCGTGGATACCTGCGCCGCGGAATTCGAGAGCTTCACGCCATACCTCTATAGCTCCTATGAAAGTGAGTGTGAGGCTGAGCCGACGACGAACAAGAAGGTCATGATCCTGGGTAGTGGTCCCAGCCGGATCGGGCAGGGAATTGAGTTCGACTACTGCTGTTGCCACGCGGCTTTCGCGCTAGATGAGTTCGGCGTCGAGTCGATCATGGTCAACTGCAATCCCGAGACGGTCTCGACGGATTACGACACCAGTGACCGCTTGTACTTCGAGCCCTTGACGTTCGAAGAAGTGATGAACATCTACGACACCGAGAAGCCCGATGGCGTGATTGTTCAATTTGGCGGGCAGACTCCTCTTAACCTTGCGCTGCCGCTCAAGCGTGCCGGTGTGCCGATCATCGGAACCGATCCGCAAAACATCGACCTCGCGGAAGATCGCAAGCTCTTCGGGAAGTTGCTCGACGACGTTAATATTCCCTCACCGCCCAATGGCACCGCTACCAGCGTTGAGACAGCGTGCGAAGTTGCGCGCAAACTTGGCTATCCGGTGCTGGTGAGGCCGTCGTATGTGCTGGGCGGCCGCGCCATGGTGATCGCTTACGACGAGGAGATGATCCGCCGTTACATGCAGGAGGCTGTGACATTCTCGCAGGAGCGGCCGGTGCTGATCGATCGCTTTCTCGAAGACGCAACCGAAGTGGACGTGGATGCGCTATGCGATGGCGAGGATGTGCTGATCGCCGGAATCATGGAGCACATTGAAGAAGCGGGAGTGCACTCTGGGGACAGTTCATGTGTCCTTCCTGCGACCTCGCTTGCCCCGGAAACGCTGAAGACGATCGAGGAATACACCATCAAGCTGGCGCGCGCGCTGAGTGTGATCGGCTTGATGAACGTGCAGTATGCCGTGAAGGCCGGCAAGGTCTACGTGCTCGAAGTGAATCCGCGCGCGTCGCGTACAACGCCTTACGTGAGCAAAGCCACCGGAGTGCCGCTGCCCAAAGTAGCGGTGGCGCTCATGCTCGGCAAGAAGCTGAAGGACGTCGGGCATTTGACGGGCGGACAAACATCTGGCGTGCTGCCCGTGTCGCAATTCTTTGTAAAGTCGCCCGTGTTTGTGTTTAACAAATTTCCTGGAGTGGATCCTGCACTTGGGCCGGAAATGCGGTCCACCGGCGAGGTGATGGGCGTCGGCGAGAATTTCGGTGAGGCGTTCGCCAAGGCACAACTTGCCGCAGGGACACCGCTGCCGGACAAGGGTTCGATCTTTATCAGCGTCAACGATAGCGACAAGCCCGGAGCCGTTGAGATCGCACGCAAGTTCGCCGGACTTGGATTTCAGATCAACGCCACTCGCGGCACTGCGCAGGTGATTCAGGCCTCAGGCGTAAAGTGCAAGACCGTGTTCAAGGTGAACGAAGGCCGCCCGAATGCCGTGGATCTGATCAAAGCCGGTGCGGTCCAGCTGGTGATTTACACCGGGACTAGCGGAGCCCACTCGTTTACCGACGAGAAGGCCATCCGGCGCACGGCTGTCGGCTGGCGTGTCCCTTGCATCACCACAATGAGCGGCGCGAAGGCCGCAGCCGAGGGCGCCATTTCGAAAAGCCGCGATCCGATTCGCGTGTGGAGTCTCCAGGAAATTCACGCTCGCAAGAGCGCTGCCCTGCAGAAGTAGTCCCGGCGCTTCGATCCATCACCGCTACAATTGATGGTTCGGAGAAACCATGCCCAAATCGCGACGACGCTTTCTGACCGGAGCTTCACTTGGACTGGCCGCAGCGGTGACCGGATGCCGTCCGCCAGCGCCAACAACAGGCGCCGCGCCGACGCCGGGAGCGCCGCCCGCCTTTGGAACAGCCCCACTGGCCGGCCCTGAAGTCTCACCTGCCACTTTTGCGGAGGCGGAGAAACTTGTCCAGGTGGAGATGAGCCCCGCCGAGCGCGAAATGGCTGCGGGCAGCTGGCGCAGGACGCTCGCATCGGTGTACGAGCGTCGTACGGGTCCACGAAGAGTCGCGCTTGAACCCTCGGTGTCTCCGGCCACGCGCTGGGATCCGCTGATGCCCGGCCGTACGGCTGGACCTGAACGGGATCGATTTGTTCGCAGCAAGATTGATCCCGGTCCGCTCCCGGCCAACGACGCCGACATCGCTTTTGCACCAGTCACCCAGCTTTCGCGGTGGATCGAATCTCGCAAGCTTACGTCAGAGCGTCTCACTAATATTTACCTGGAGCGGTTACAGCGCTTTGACCCGAAGCTTCGATGTGTGATCACGCTGACTCGCGATCTGGCGCTGAAACTGGCCAAGGCGGCCGACCAGGAGATCGCGGCCGGGAAGTATCGCGGTCCTCTGCACGGCATTCCCTGGGGCGCGAAGGATCTGTTGGACACTGCCGGTATCCCGACTACTTATGGCGCTGAGCCTTTCCGCGATCGCATACCGGGAGTAAGTGCGGTGGTGGTGGACCGGCTGCACAATGCCGGTGCCGTGCTGGTGGCCAAGCTGAGCCTGGGTGCGCTCGCATTGAACGACATCTGGTTCGGCGGGCAGACGATGAATCCCTGGCTGCTTGAGGAAGGCGCGTCAGGGTCGAGCGCAGGACCAGGCGCAGCTACGGCCGCCGGACTCGTCGGTTTCTCGATCGGCAGCGAGACTGGAGGCAGCATCGTCAGCCCGTCGATGCGCTGCGGCATCACGGGACTGCGGCCGACGTTCGGCCGTGTGGCACGCAACGGTGCGATGACGTTGTGCTGGTCGCTCGACAAGCTCGGTCCGATGACGCGCGGCGTGGAGGATACGCTGCTGCTGCTGCAGGCGATTAACGGCGCTGATGCGGGCGACGTCTCGAGTGTGTCGGCTTATTTGGACTTCGATGCGGGCGCACCAGTGGCCGGCTTGAAGGTCGGCTACTTTCCTGCGTGGATGAAGGAGAGTCCCGCTACCGACGTCGATCGTGCGTCGCTCGAGGCCCTGCGCAAACTCGGCATGGTGCCTACTGAGGTTACGCTGCCTGACTGGCCGTATGGATCGTTGAACCTGATCCTATTTGCGGAGGGGGCGGCGGCATTCGAGGAACTCACGTTGAGCGGCGGCGTAAAACAACTGAAAGCGCAGGTGCCGGACGCCTGGCCCAATCTGTTCCGGCAGTCGCGATTTTTGTCGGCAGTCGATTTTGTGCAGGCCGACCGGCTTCGGCGGAAGGTGGCTTTGGAAATGGCGCGCATCTTCTCACAAGTGGATGTGCTGCTGGTTCCCTCATTGCGCGACGAGATGCTGACCATCAGCAACTTCACGGGGCACCCGTCGCTCACGCTGCGAACTGGATTTGTCCAGGTGTCGGAGGCGCGTAGTGATTGGGCGCCCGACCCGGCGAATCCACTACCGAAATTTTCTCCGCCGCGGCGCGTGCCGCACGGCGTCACCCTGATTGGCCGGCTTTTCGACGAAGGAATGCTGGGCAGGGTGGGGCTGGGACTCGAGCGTGTGATGAATGTGGTGGGCGAGCGCCCCGCAGGTTTCTAGACGCTCAAGTCGCGGTAGTACCGGGTTAGATCGAGCGGCGGCGGCGTGTGGCCCATCGCACGCAGGAAACCGGCCACTTGACCCCGGTGGTGGGTCGCGTGGTTCACCAGATGAAGGACGATTTTCCAGAACTCCAATTGGAACGGATTCCCCTTCATGTCGTGATAAGCGATCACCTTGCCCGGATCGATCTCGAGGGCGATCCAGCGGTTCTGGATCAATGGCCATTCACGCTCGAGCGTGGACATATGCATGTCGCGATCGACGTCAAGGAAGCGGGCGGGCTCATTGCCTTCGATTCGGCCGAGCCAAACGCGGTCGGCTGCAAAGATGTGAACCAGGGTGCCAAGCGGGTGTTTGTCCGCCGTCCCGAAGTCCCGCATGCGATCTGCGAGGGATAGGCCCTTAAGTGCGTCGACGAGCTTGCGGCTCGCCCAAGCGCTGTACTCTAAGTGCTGACGGAGTAGTTCGGCGGGAACGGTCATAGAGTTTCGATTTTACCCGAGAACCTGCGCGTTTCGTTCCGCTCGGCTACCCTGAAGAGACGCTATTCAATGGAATTCGTAGAACAGGTCAAACAGCAGGTCGACATCGTTCGGACGATTCAGGAGTACGTTCCTCGCCTTAAGAAGGTATCGGGGAATCGCTATCAGGGGCTGTGCCCCTTCCATACCGAAAAGTCTCCGTCGTTTTCCGTGTGGGCCGACATACAGGCTTACAAGTGCTTCGGCTGCGGCGAATCGGGAGACGTTTTCAAATTCATCCAGAAGATCGACAACGTATCCTTCTTTGAATCGCTGAAGATGCTGGCCGAGCGCAACGGCATCGAGATGCCGAAGCGCAACGAGTATACCGATCCGGATACAAAGCTTCGCGCAGCGCTGTTCCAGATGCACGAGATCGCATTGAAGATGTATGCGATTGCGTTACGCGGTTCCGCCGGGCAGGCGGCGCGGGAGTATCTGGTAAAGCGCGGCTTGGCCGATTCCCAGATTGAGGAATTCGGACTAGGGCTCTCCGATCCCAGCGGTCAGAATTTGGCGCGGCGATTCCAGCAGGAAGGGTTCAGTGCCGAGGCGATGGAGGCGTCGGGTTTGTGCCGGAAGCGCGAAGAAGGCGGCTTCTACGATTCGTTCCGGGGCCGCCTGATGTTTCCGATTCACGATGAGAGCGGCAGGGTAGTCGCATTTGGGGGCAGAGCGTTTAAGGCGGACGAACCAGCGAAGTACATTAACTCGTCGGCGACGCCGATCTATCACAAGAGCCGTGTGCTCTACAATCTTCACCGCGCCAAGAAGGCCATTCGCCAGCATGACCACTCGATCCTGGTGGAAGGCTATATGGACGTGATTGGTGTCTACTCGGCGGAGGTTCACGAGGTGGTGGCCAGCTGCGGTACAGCGCTGACCAGTGACCAGGTGCGGACGTTGAAGCGTCACTCCGAACGCATCGTAGTTAATTTCGACCCCGATACCGCGGGCGCTACGGCGGCGGAGCGTTCGATCCAGATGTTTTTGGACGAAGGGATGCGCATTCGCATTCTTGAACTCGATGGCGGACTCGATCCTGACGAGTACGTTAAAGAACACGGTGCGGAGGTGTATCGCAACAAACTGGAGCACGCCGCCAGCTACTTCGGTTGGCTTGCCGACCGGGCGCGGAAGCGGTTCGACATGAATTCGTCCGAGGGTCGCATGCAGGGGTTTCAGTTCCTTTTGCCGGCGATTCAGAGAGTGCAGGACAAGCTGGAGCGACTGACCATCGCTAACGAGGTAGCGTCCTATTTGGGCGTGGGTACCGGGGCCGTGCTGGAGCATTTCAAACGGTCGGCAGGTGACCGCAAGGCCTCGACGCAGGGTCCAAAGCCGGTGGAGATTCCGGCGCCTGAGCGGTTACTGGTTCGAATCCTTCTTCGTAATACAGAGGCCAGGGATGAAGTGCTGCCCAGAATCACCAATCCGAACCTGATAACCGGGAGGATTCTCGAGGCTCTAGCAGCTTCATCGCGTCCTGGAACAGATCTGGCGTTTAGCGAAGTGGATGATCGGCTGGATGAGGCGAACCGCGCCCTATTGCATGCCCTGGCATTTGCCGATGATACAGACGAAGCAAATCTGACGGTGGAGCAGGCGTTGTCCTGTCTGGAGAAGGTGGAGCCGTCGCACAGGGAGACTCGCAGATCCGAGCTCCGCGAAAGGATTAAGATCCTCGATCGCGAGGGCCGGTTTAAAGAAGCGCTAGCAGTAAACAAAGAGTTGAACTCGCTGGAGCGCGGGTGAGGGCGGTAAAGACGCTCGACGGGATGTTGTAAACTGAATGGGAACCATACCTCCAAGTCTGATCGATTCCTCTCGTAACGGAAAATTAGTCTGTAACGGATTGGAGTCGTTTTTTCACGATTGGAAATGGGTCGTGGGGTGCCGGTGGCAGCAGAAGAAAAATACGGCCGTTTAAAGCAGCTCATGGACTCCGGCAAGGAAAAGGGCTTCGTCCTGTACGATGAGGTCAATGAGGTGCTCACCGATGATTTCGGTGGTCGGGAGCTGGATGAAATCCTCTCCGATCTCGATACTGCCGGTGTGGAAATTCTTGAAGAACCGAAGATCGAGTTCGACAAGAAGACTGAAGAAAACGAAGATTTTACAGACCTCGAGTTAGCGCAAGACTACGGGGACAAGACCAACGATCCCGTGCGGATGTATCTGCGCGAGATGGGTACTGTCCCGCTGCTGACTCGCGAAGGTGAAATCGAGCTCGCCAAACGGATTGAACGCGGTGAGCGCAGCGTCAGGAAGGCGCTATCGCGCAGTCCGCTGGTGATTCGCGAAATCCTCACGATCACCGAAGACGTCCGGCGCGACCCTTCGGTGGTCCGGGATGTCCTTAGCCTCCCGGAACTGCTCATTACTGATGAGGGCTTGGTAGAGCACCAGGCGCAATTCCTGCTCGCCATCGACGAGATTGAGCGGCATTACCGGAAAGCGCAGCAGTTGCGGCAAAAGCTTCTGGCGATCCCGCGTCAGATGAAGCCCAAGCAGCATCGTTCGGTGCGAATCCAACTCGCCCGGACCATGGTGCGCATTTCACGCATCATTCGTGGAATTCAGTTTGCGACGGTGGTCCGGCGAAGTCTGGCCGGCAAGCTGCGAGGCGCCGTCGAGGAGTTCAAGCCGATCGAGCGGGAGATCGCCCGGGTCCAGCGCTCCATTGAACAGTCCGACAACGAGCCGGCGGTCTCCGGTCGCGATCTAAAGAAGGAACTACGCCATCTCAACCAGCAGATTCTCCAGTTTGAGGAGGACGCCGGCGCCAGCGCTACCGAATTGCGGCGCTCGATGCAGGTGGTGGAGAAGGGCGAACTTGAGGCCGAGATCGCCAAGAAGCAATTGATCGAGGCGAATCTCCGCTTGGTGGTGTCGATCGCCAAACGCTACACAAACCGCGGATTGCAGTTCCTGGACTTGATCCAGGAGGGCAATATCGGCTTGATGAAAGCGGTGGACAAGTTCGACTACCAGCGCGGATACAAGTTTTCGACGTACGCGACATGGTGGGTGCGTCAGGCGATTACTCGCGCGATCGCCGATCAGGCGCGGACGATTCGTATTCCCGTCCACATGATCGAGACGATCAACAAGCTGGTAAGAACCCAGCGTATGTTGCAGCAGGAGTTGGGACGCGAACCTACTACTGAAGAGCTGGCGGCGAAGATGGAGATGCCGCTCGGCAAGGTGCGCAAGGTGTTGAGGATTGCGCAGGAGCCGATTTCGCTCGAAACCCCGGTAGGCGAAGAAGAGGAGTCGCATCTAGGCGATTTCATCGTCGACAGGCGCGTGGTATCACCGTCTGAGGCGGTGATTAATTTGAATCTCCGAGAGCAGACCGCCGAGGTCCTGAAAACGCTAAGTCCGCGCGAAGAGAAGATCGTGAAGATGCGATTCGGCCTCCAGGACGGCAGTGAGCATACGCTCGAAGAAGTGGGCCAGCATTTCGCCGTGACTCGAGAGCGAATTCGACAAATCGAAGCCAAAGCGCTGCGGAAACTACGGCACCCAAGCCGGAGTCACCGGTTGCGGGCATTCTTGGATACGAGCGTTCACGACTGAAGTTCCCGCTTGGTGGTCTGAGTTATAATTGGATCGCTGAGCGGGAGTAATTCAGTGGTAGAATGCCAGCTTCCCAAGCTGGACGTCGCCGGTTCGACCCCGGTCTCCCGCTCCAACTTTTCAACAACTTAGCGTATTCTAGGTCATTTCGTCTTACCTCGTTTACCTTGAAAACCCG
>JBBQUM010000065.1:0-11166 GCA_038212445.1 Bryobacterales bacterium | reverse complement strand
CAAACGCACGAATCAGTTCCGCCAGTTCGCTGCTTCGAATCGCTTTCAACTCCAGCCGCAGCTTCCCACCCTTGGGCGATTCCACTTCCACCAGACAACTGGTCGCTTCCCTGGTAGTCTCCGCCAGCAGTTCCACGAAGGTGGGTGCCGCATGCGCTCTCTTGGTCCGACCACGAACTGTCGCGCTGGGCTGCTTGGCTGGCGCACGCGGCTCGAACCGGTCCGTCCACTTCTGAAGACTCGGCCGATCCACGTCCAGCACCCGTGCCGTCGCCTCAATCCCATCCCGCCGCGCTAGTTTCGCGGCTGCGGCCCATAACTCCTCCGGCAACCGCGACCGCACCGCATGGGCTTTGCGGAACTCCATGAATCGCAGTCCTAACCGCTCCACATCCTCTTGATAGCTCGCAGATTCCTGTGCCATGCCCGGGCCTCCCGCCCTAGGCACAAACTACCAGCTAGCCGGAACTGCAGTCACGCACGCCTGCCGGAAACTCACGACCATCGATGTGATTGAAGTGGAGCGACCCGCCCGAGGTGTGGGCGTTCACCTCGCCCTTCAGCCCATCCACGGAAATTGGGCCTCCGGAAGTAGCCACTTCGACGCTGAATTGAAACGGCACTCTGATGCGATACTCCACGCCGCGCAGCCACGACGAGTATTCAAGGCAACGCCCGTCGTGACAGATCGCGTGCCCGATAAGAAAGATCGGGAAAGACATTGGTTTCCAACCGCTTTGAAACGTCGCGTTAACACGGACTTCTGAACCTTGCTCTGTGGAATCGAGCCTGAAGTCGCGTCGCATCCGATCGAACTCATCGCGAGAGGGCGGAGTATCGCGGAAGTATGTCTCGACTTCGACCGATCGGCCGTCGCCCGGTTGGATATTGATAGAGCCGAACTCCGCGTTCATCGCCAAACGGGTCGCAGCGGAAAGCGCCAGTGCCTTCCGGACGTGATCTTCGCTATCGACGGCATAAACCAAAGATGCAAACGTGAAAGCGGCGCCAAGCAAACGGAGCATGACGACCTCCTTATGTAGATTTAGTACGTGTCAAATTCCATTTTGTTCCCACGATTCATCAAACTTTTTCTGCTCCTGGCGCCGATTTCGAGTGGGACCGAGATCAGCAAAGAAGTGCGTCGCTTTCGTCGTAACCTGTTTGCGAATCTTCGGTAGCCCAGAGTGGCAGGAACAAAATCGGATTGGATGCGTATTGGATTTACATATGGCAGTCACGAAAACCATGAACGCAGCCGCAAGGCTGAGCCTGGTGATGGTGGTTTCATTTACGGCGAACACTCCCGCCTGGGGACAGTTTCCGGATGACCCCCATGATGCCAGCCGTACGCAAGGGTATTCCTCGCTCGCGCTGCGTGAGTTTAGCGATTCCGTGGCGAGATCTCGGGATTTTATCCAAAGCACTCCCGGCGCTCCCGCTACCATCTCCAAGGATGCTCTAATGCATCCGCTCTCCGCTAAGGCGCGCCGGCGTCTGGTGAAGGCCCTGCAACTGGCGAAACTTGGGGAACATCAGGCCGCGATCAAGGAGTTGCGCGAAACGTTGCTAAAGGAGCCTTCTTCGGCGCCCTATGAGCAGAGTCTTCTGGGTGTTGAGTATGTCCAAAACCAACAATTCGCCGAAGCGCGGAACTCATTTGAGGAAGCCGTCCGCCTCATGCCTCACGAGTCTGTCAATCACTCGAATCTGGGAGTTTCGCTCGCGGTTGCAGGTGACTGGAAATCGGCCGACCAAGAAGCGCGCAAAGCTCTGAACCTCGATCCTAACAACGCAAGCGCAAAATCGCTATTGGATTTGGCGATGTCACGCAAGCCTCGAACAGCGAAAGGGAATCCATAAAATGTCAGCGACCGTTATCAGCCATTATCGGTAGGAATGGGCCACAACTTGATCGTCGCCACCTTGTGGGATGGTGAATGGTCCTCTCCAAGCAGAGGCCAATGAGTTTGAAGCGCTCCTGAATCGAAATTAAGCAAGCAGGGTTGGGGAGACTAATCGCGCTTCCCTAAATCTTCCGGCACAATCCCGATACTTAGGTAGTCATTCAGCCGGTTGTGGGCGATGACCATTTTGTTACGGGCTGCGCCGAGAGCCCGTCCTGCAATGTGGATGCGCTGCGTTCCGTCTGGAGTTGGTAAGCCGCTCGGGATATCGCCGATAATCGCGTTCGGATCTCAGCTTCGACACATCCGGTTTAGGATTCAAACAAGAAGGCGTGTAACCTGCTAAAATTTCGTTTCAAGAAATCGCCGCCCGAATACTCTTATGAGCACCACACCCGGCATGACGAATGTATTCCAATTCATGGAATTGCGCGCACCGTTCTCTCCCGATTCGAAGGCGTTGCGACAAAAATATATCCGCGACGATGTCGTGGTGTCGCGAGGAGAGAATCAAGACGGCGTCCCGAAGTCCGCCCGCATCGACGCCGATCTTCAATCTCCGGCGAGCGCCTCAACCATTGGACGGCTGGTGTATGAACAGGTCTTTTGCACTCCGGACAGTGTAGATTTCACGGAAGTCGACCGTACGCAAAACCTGCTCAATGCGATTCTCGGTCTGCTCGGGCCTTACCAGCCGCAGTGTCCGATGCCATCCTATTTTGCGGACAATGCCACGCCGCTCTCGATCGCCGAACTGGAACGACGCACCTATGTCGTCGAGGAAGACCTTTACTACCTCTTGCCGGAGCGACTGGACCAGATTGAAGGGCTGAGTCTATCCCTGGAAATACAGCGGGCTTTGGCGGTAATGGAGAGGAGTCGCCCACAATTCGATTCCCTGCAACTGATCAAGGAACTGGTAGCGGTGTGCGATGGACGACCTTTACCGGAGATCGTCTTTCAGAATGGTGCGTACACTGTTGAGTTCCGAGAGGCGAAGCGCCGCCTGTTTGACTCCCTCTATCTGCTGTACATCATGCGCCGGCGTACGTCTGTCAACCTTGAGCACGTGATTGATGGACTTCGCGTCCTGCATGTCATCGAGGCGCTTGCGATAGACAGCGTGATCGAATCGATGAAGACGGCGCCGCTTTCGGCGTCGGAGAGAGCCCTGCTGGTGGGGCTGTTTCCAGAGCTGTATCGGTGGAACGGCTTGGACCTTCCGCCAGCCTTTCCGCTCATCCAGGCGAAAGCCGATTTCGATGCATACTTCAGCGCCACGCCCGTCATTCACCCGATTTTTGCACGACTGCACCGGTACAGACGTCCATTCAACGACATCAAACCGATTGGGATCGGCGATCTGAAGGTGGTGAAGCAGTGGCTTGTCGAGTATCTTCCGGGCGAGATTTCATACATCGAGAACGTGCTGAAAGGGGAGTTCAAGACCCGGACGCACCGGCGGCTGGAGAAAACCGAAGAGTCGTTCTCCTTTTCGAGTGACAGCAAGGAATCGTCGCAGAAGGACACCCAGACGACCGATCGCTTCGAGTTGAAGTCCGAGGTCGAAAACGTTATGAAGAATGAGCTCAGCGCCGGCGTGAATACCAGCGTTAGTTCAACTTACAACTACCCTGGTGGATTGTTTACGATTTCAGGGAATATCGGCGCTAACCTGAGCTACAAGCGCGATACGTCAGACCAGAGCAAGGTTTCGAGCACGCTCGCGCGTGAAGTGGTGTCGAAGGCGATCGAACAGGTCGAGAAAAATGTAGTTTCGACGCGCTCGACCACAATGCTATTTGAAACCGAGGAGACGAACGTCCACGGATTTGAGAACAGGAACCCCGGCGCCGCCCACATCAGCGGCATCTACCGCTGGCTCGACAAGAAGTACAAGGCGCAGCTCTTCAATTACGGCAAACACATGATGTTCGAGTTCGTAATCCCCGAACCCGCGGCCTTTTTCGTTGAGTCGCGGCTGGCGGAGTTTCAAGCTACGCTCGAGTGCCCCCAGCCACCCTCCGGCCCGTTTCTAAAACCGCTTTCGCTCAAGACGAGCAAGGGGTTGCCGCTGACGCCCGCCTTGATTGACGAGGACGAGTTCCAAAAGCTGAAGCAGAAATACGGAAGCCTGTCAGAGCTCTCCTTTCCGGCGCGCAATCAGAAGGTCGGTTTTATCGATCCCGCAACAGGCAACAACTACTTCGAGAAGAATGGTACGAGCGCTGACAACGACAACTGGTCGGCAGAGACTTACCACTGTAAGCTCAACGTTGCGGGCTACAACCTCACATCGATGGAAATAGAGGGCATATTGGGGTTTGCCGATACGGGAACTCCGTCAGCCCCCGATACCGGATCCGGCCAGTCACAAAATACGCTTGTCCTTTATGTCAATGGGACAGAGGTCTTTCGCGATCAGAATCTCACGACGTTCAAGCAATATACTGGCGGGTTTTTTCAGGTCCCGCCCCCGTCAGCCTTCGCAGAGGACGTCGACCTGACGATCGGTCTCTGGGATCGCAGTTATTTCAGGCTGACGATTAATGCGCAGCTCGGCCTGAGCTCCGCGGCGCTTCTGAAGTGGCAGACAACAGTATTCGGTGTGGTCCGGGATATCGAGCAAAAGCAGCTCGACAAGGATAACCAGGAGGTTCAGCTCGCTTACGATGTCGCGATGATCACGTACCGCAACCGGCTGGACGAGTTGAAGCAAGCGTCAGTGAAGGATCTCCTTCAGGGCCAATCGGAAGCGTTTAACCGTGAGTTCATCCGCACGGAGTTGAAAAAGCACTGTCTCACGATGCTTACCAAGGAGTTCAGCGCCGACCATTCGAATGATTTGATCGGATTGATTGATCCGGTCCAGCGCGACCCCGGAGATTTCACCTTTCACCAGTTCAAGGTCACCGAGAACGCGGCGACGAACACGACTAGCGGCTCGTTCGCGGTGCAGGACCCTTCGATTGATTACCCCTCCATTGTTCTGGAGCAGGCGAAAATTAAAGGCCGCTTCATTCAATTTCTGGAGCAGGCGTTCGAGTGGCAGCAACTCGGATACAGCTTCTATCCGTATTTCTGGGCGACACGTCCAAAATGGATCGACATGATGAACCGTTCCGATGATACCGATCCAAACATGTCGGCCTTCCTGCAGGCGGGTTCTGTTAAGGTGCTCATCGCCGTCACGACGGCCTATGAGGAAGCCGTCCTGCATTTCCTCGCGACACGCGAACCCTGGGACGGGGGGCCGGCGCCTGTAATTGGCGATCCATTGTTTATCCCTCTGTACGAAGAACTGCATAAACGGCAAGACGATCTTTACAACGCGACGCCAGAAGGAGAGCCCTGGACGTTTACTCTCCCAACGTCGCTGGTGTACTTGGATGATAGCGGCGCGACCTTGCCGACATTTCCTGACGTTCCAAGTTAACCAACCGCGCGAGGCGTCCCGATCTCATGCTCACAGTGCTGTTGAACGTGGAACTCACGGGCGTCAAGGACCTCGCGGCCAGTCAGGCGCAGGCGCCAGGCGATTCTGCAACCGGCTTGTACCAGTCGCTCGCGGTGTGGTGGTCGAGGAATATCGCTCAGCCGTACCTGGCGCTCCCGGCTGCTCAACGCGCGCGGCCGGCCACGATCGAGTGGCCCTTCCTCGACAGGGTCGTCACGCTCAACACGACCTTCGACCTCGATCTTCTGTCGCAATCGCTGGAGATCTATGCAAGATGCGGTTGGGGAGCCTTGGAGGCCATCGCAACCGCGCTCGGAGGCCGTCAAGGAGTCTCGGGCGAAACACGCGATTTCTTTCGCCTGACTCAGAACGTTGTCGCGGCAATGATAGCCAACGCTCTTGTCGAGGTCGAGCAACAGTGCCTCCTCTATGCTCAGGCCGAATGGGCCGCGGACCGGAAGCGGTTGCTTTCCTATTTAGGAGAGTTCAAGAGCACGAAGGACCGGGGAGGGAGCGTCGGTTTCAAAGACGCTCGCGTGATCGATCCTCTGTTCGAGCAATGCCAGAAGTACAAGGCCGCCTACGACGAGGCCCTGGCGCTCGGCCGGAAAATGGAAGATCGGAACGCTAAAACTCCTGCAAAGGCGCGTCCGAGTGGTAGCGGATTCGAAAAATTGTTCGAGCTTTACGCGGCGCCGCAGCGCGTGGTGCTCGCTCGGATGGCCGGGATCATGAAAGATATTGCGAAGACGTTCGCTCCCGCCGTGCTGGTGCTGCATGATTTGCCCGCGTCGCTGCTGACGGTTCGAGGATCAAATCAGCCCAATCTTGCCAAGAGCGACCTGGAGCTCCTCATTCACGACAAACTGGCGTCGTTGCTCAAGGACGTGGAAACCCTCGAGGCGACGGCGGCGAACGCCGGGGCAACATTCCAACTGGCGGAGATGATTCAGCCGATGCTGGCCCGGCCAGCAGACTTATCCGCCGTGGGAAGACTCCGCCTGCCCGCGGGTGGATTCGAGCAAGACGTGCTGGACAATGCGTTACGGGGTCTCGAGGCGCTGCCGATGCAGGCGGTAAGGCAGATGGCGCCGGGTGGGAACGCGGTCCCGCTGGCGGGCCGGCGTCAACTACAGCGGGTTCTCGCCGATCCCGGATTACTGTCCCGGTTTTTTTACGACGAAGATGCCGTCCCTCGCACGAGTTGGAATCAGGTCGTGTTGGCCAACTACCGCGGCAGGCTGGGACAGACAATCGCGGAGACGGAGAAGCTGGAGAAGTCCTCGGCCGCGGTGTGGAGCGTGATGGCCCGGCTGGCAGCCGCGTTTAGTCTGATCTCACTCATGGCCATTTTCCCTTTTGGAGAAGCGGTCGCGCTCCCCGCATTGGGCGTGCTCCTTGAGGTCGCGGGAAGCGCGGCGGCGGTGCTGACGATTTTGACCATTGCCCATGGGGCTTTCGCGGCCCTGGAGGAATCCGGCAAACTCGATGCGAAGGCGCGCGACCTGTACTACCGGCTCGGCCAGTCCGATCCGGACGGGCTATACCAGATCGGAAGACTCTTGTCGGAAAGCCAGGAACTGCAAAGCGCCGTCGCCAACGGAGGCTTGGTTGTCGTGCTGACAATGCCAATCGCCAGGCTGAAAATCGCGGCTGCCGCACTGACTCTCGCCGGTCTTGTGCAAGATCTCGAGATATTGTTCGGGAATCGAGACACTGGTGGGCAGTAAGTTACAGACGTTCAAAGCGATCAGGGGCGATGTCGAAGCGGTCGAAGACGTCATCCGTGAAAGCGCGCTCGACAGCAGCTTGAAGTACCCGAAAAAGGAGGGCGGAAGACTCCTTCCGGACATCAAGTTCGTCGCGCCGGAGTTCGCGGTCACGCTGTCCAGGATCCAGATTGACTTCTCGAAGTTGGGCGGAATCAAAACGGTGACTGAGTTAAGAGACGTGCTCGTCGAGGCGCGACGGCGGCTCGGCGACGTGAAGGTGGCGGTCGATGACTGGCTCGGAAAGACATTCGAGGTTGTGGGGTACAGACTCCAGGACGTCAAACTGGTGGAGGCAATCGCGGTCGGAGAATTCGTGCGCATTGCAAACGAGGCCGTCGCGAATGGCCAGAAGGGCGGCGCCACTGGCTTCACGTTCATGAACGCCTACTACGAGATGGCGGGGGTGCGGAAACCCTTCACCACGGTCGAATACGTGCACGACATTTCGATCAGGCTCGCCGGAGAGAAAAGAGGACTGTCGGGTCCTGACCGGGGCGTGCTGATCGGCAACGCCGACGGGCAGCGCATCTTCGTCACCACGGAGTTTAAAACGAGTGGTGTCGCCCACAAAATGAAGAGCCAGCAAGGCAAAAGAGACGACCGTCTATTTCGGAATCCGGATAGTCTCATTCCGTTTGAAGAATTTGACGCGTATTTTGTGGCGCGTCCCAAGACCACGTCGACAGGGGATAGCTTTCAGCTTCCGAAAGATGAGGGCGCGAAACTGACCTACACGATCGAGGGTCGGACCGTCAGTGACGAGATCGACTTCGAAAACATCATACTGTTACGAAACATGGAGAATGCCGAGTCGCGACTGGATACGGACTACTTGACGAAGATAGGCGTCCGGGCGGGAAACCGCGGATCGGTCAAGAAACAATCCGACGGAAAAGGCGGCCACTTTATTCTATTGACCGTGCCGGTCGACACACGCGAATTCAGACGCATTCTCGAGGCTGTCATCGCGGATCCAAGCTGGCAGTGACGGCCCGGCCGGACGCAGCGACCGTAGCCGCGCCCGAAATATTCGGGAGGCGAGTGTCACTTGAGAGCTACATCCCAGATCTTTTCGCGCCGCGATTTTCCTTCCGGCCCCTCGATTTCCAGCACGACGATGTAGTCACCGCCGCGCTGGTAGGAACGTTGTCGATCAGAATAGGCGTTGTCTCCAGGGACCTGCCTTGTTCACCTGTGTGATAAGTCCAGGCAGGCTTTAACTGGCCGATGTTCGAAGCGTTTATCTGCGTGAGCGGTGAGTAGCGGGAGCCACCCGGATCGCGCCCGTAACTGGGCCAGTCTCCCGCCTGCGGAACGGACTGCGCGGAGACCGACACAGCAACCACCAGAACTAATGCGCGCCGCCACATATCTGAACGAAGGCTAACGCACGGTCACAGGCTGGGTGTATGCGCCGTTGCCTGCCGAATCCCAAACTGCGAAGCGGACCCATTTCTTGCCGGTGGCGTCAAAGGGCACTCGGAACTCATGCGATCCGAACGGCGGCATCTCCGTCGCTGCAATGATCTTCCGTTCCACCTTGGTGCCGTCTCCCCAAACCAGTTCCGCGAACTCCAGCGGATAGGTCCACTCGACGCTGGCGCTGTAAACAGACTTGGGGCCGCTGCCGGTAACGCCGTAATTGTGGAATAACACTTCACCGCTAGTACCGAAGAAATTGCCGGAGCGCAGCGCATCTACCACCGGCTGCCAGCCGTCCTTGAACAACGGCACCTTGTCGAGCTTCACATAATTGACCGAAAGCAGCGGATAGGTTTCGTCGGACGGGTACTTGTTGTAGGTGTCGCCCTCGGCCAGCATGAACTTCGGTTTGGGATCCCAATTCGCCATGTCGTCCAGCAAGCCGAAGCAGCGAACTTCACAGAGCCGCTGTTCCGAGAGATCTACCGGCAGCGATTCCCAGGAGCCGCCGATATTGCGATCGCTCAGGTAGTAATCCTTGTTGCGAACCGCGTCCGGGTAGCCGGCGGAATTCTTGGTGCGGGGGTGCGTCTGGTACCAAATGCCATCCTCCCGATTCACCAGGTTCATGATGTCTTCGGGCGAGCCCACGTGATAAACCAAACCGTATTTGGGATCGTTCTCCATAAACGGCTGGCCGGCAGGTCGCGGCGTCTGGTGCGAAAAATAGACCGGCTTGGGGGTCATGAGCCACCAATGGCCTCCGAAGTAGGAATTGGGTTCTTCCCCTGGAATCACCAGGAAATCGCTGTCCGATAGACGGGCAGCGCCTTCAAAATAGACCTTCTGCTCGGCGAAGCGTATGGGGCCGGGATCGTTGGGATGCGAGTCGTCGTGGAAGTCACCCAAATTTACAACGTCGATGCCCAGCTCGCGGAAGACGTCGGTCCATGGCGGACGGTAGTCGAGGTTATTCCGGTCGCGGAGCATCTCGTTGAGGTCCATGTGGAAATGGCTGGCCACCACCTTGTAGCCGGGGATTGGTTTGAAGACATCGTCGTGCGTGTAGGCCATGATCGACTGCTGAGTAGAGTGGCTGTCCTTAGTGCTGAGATAGAAGTAGACCGCCATGCGTTGGCGGGTCCCGGCTGGCCCGTTGTAGAGCGCGTAGTTGTCCCAGTGGCCCCTGGATGTGCCGGTACGGCGCGTCCACTCTTCGTCGGTGACGCCCCAAGGAGCATAGCCTTCGCCCTTCTCAGGCATCATGCCGCCGAGCGCGAAGGTTGTGTCGCTGTCCTTGCGGTAGTACACATAGCCGAGGTTGACCTCATCCTCGCGCGCGAAGAAGAACTTGTGGGGAGGTGGAAATACCCCGAGCGAGCCGCCTCCGGCCTCGACAATCTCAAGCCGGTTGCGGGCGCGCAAGTTGACTGGCTCCTGGTTGACCGCGCCGCCGAACTTGTATTTCTGCCACGCACGCGCGGTGTCGCGCCAATCGAGCTCCGGGTGCTTGGCGATATCGAAGCCCTTGAGTCCGGCCCGATAGATATACGCAATGCCCTCCTCGCTGGTGCTCGCGATGGCTTCCTGACGAAGGAGGTTGGAGCCACGATAAACCGTGTACTGCAGCTCGCCCGAGAAGATGCCGAGGTCGAGGCCGGGGAAGGCTACGGAGACGCGAGCGCCCTCGCTCACAACCTTGCAGCTATTGGCGTGGAATGTCGCATCCATGCGTTTCACCTCGCTCGGATTGCGCGGCAGGTTGCTGGAATCGCCTTTGCCGGGGACGCCGGGAACTACCAGTGGGGCGTCCCAGAACGTCATCCACTTTTCCTTGTCGTAGAGTTCCTTGGTGACTGGTATATTGAGGCTCTTGAAAATATTGCCCTGCGCCAGGGACATGCGGCGCTTACCGCTGGTCACGTGGAATTCGGGCTGAAGGTTTGCGCCCAGAATAACCCATGTGCCATCGGCTTTCCGGGCGGCTAGTTCCTGCACCTCGGGCGTCCCGTTGCGGATGCCAAAGGAGGCACGCAACTGGTCTCCGCCTTCGCCGCGCCACTCCACATCAAGGGTGGAGGCATGCACTGTGGCCTTTAGGCCATCGGCAGGCTTGTAGCCATCGAGGTTGCAATTCAGCGTTTGCCCGGCCGCTGCGCCGCCAACTAAAAGGAAAATCAACAACCCGCTTGACTTCAAACCGCTTAATCCGCACATGGATAACTCCTCGTGAAAATGTAGAGACTTCAGTAGAAGTATATCTCTGCATTCTCCCGCGCGACGGGCCATACCACTTTCCAAGTCGTACGGATTGGCTGAATCAATCATTCGGGATTTCCAGACCGGAACTGAACCTGCCGAGAATCGCGGGTTGGAGGGGTCAAAGGAAATGAGGAGGTGAACATTCACAACCTCTAGTCTGACGGTCGGCAAATGAGAAACAAACCGGAGCGGTCGCATAACTGTCGCGGTAGGGACGACCATCGCTGATCGCCCCCCGCACAGATCCGTGCGAGCGCGTTTACGCACACGGCTCTTACCGAGGATGAGTAGCGGCAAAGCGGATAATGCTGCCTGCCGCGCACCATGCCACCCCATTGGACATGCG
>JBBQUM010000064.1:0-11661 GCA_038212445.1 Bryobacterales bacterium | reverse complement strand
CATGCTGTGCCGGACCAAATGCACGATGCACAACTGTACCTGCGTATTTCGAAACACTGATTCAATTGCTTCTGGAAAGCCTTTCAAGCCGTCTACGCAGGCGATAAAGATATCCTGCACTCCGCGATTCCGCATTTCGGTGAGCACGTTCAACCAGAACTTAGCCCCTTCGTTTGCCGACGTCCACAGACAGCGCATCCAGGAAAACAATCGGATAGAGCGGCTCAAGCGGCCGGTTCTGCCAGGCGCGGACCTATGTGCGGATGCGCGACAACAGACACGTCTTTAATGACCCAGTGCCGGATCCTTTGTGGTCAGCCAACGGTCTGCCCGCTCGGCTGCGGCTTCCGCATCCAGGCGCGCGTCTCGCGCTTCCACTAGGGCTACGATATCTGAGATCTCCCACACGTTCTCCGATACGCCGGCAGCCATTGCAGGCGTCACGCGAAGCGTCTGGTGGATACTGATTTCGGTTGCCAAAAGCAAATACCGCAATATCGGAAACTGGCTCCACCTGATTGCGCTTAACGATTCCACCTGGAGTCAAACGGCCCCTGCCGGCGAGGCAGACCGTAGGCTTATCGGAAAGCTGCCGAATTTCAAATGTGTTCATCAAGTCTTGAGCGGCAACAGCCGGGCTCGAACCCTGTCAGACCAATCGATTGTGAGAATGGCCACTGCTTCCAGTTCCTCACGACACATCACGACGGCACTCGGCAGTGCGGAGCCACGCAACTCTGGAGTCAGAGGCGCACCGCGGAGGGGGATGACGCTTGGTTACCCTCAGACGTGTGGGCCAGGATCTGAGGGAAATCGAGATCGTTCGTGATGATAACGAAGTCGTTGAGACGTGCGTAAGCACAGATTGCCACGCCTTGTTCTGTCGCCTCACCGATACCGACCAATGATTGCACTCGAAGGTTGGGTCTCGAAGAAACTGAACCCAACTGGGCGTGAGGTTTATATCGAGAAGCAAACGCATCAGCTTGCCAACTGGATCTCACGCCCCTGCGCGAGCCTAGCTGCTGCCAGCGCTTCAACGATCATGCCCACGGTCACACGCATACCGCGAATACATGCTTTGCCGCCCATTACGCCAGGAAAAATCGATATGCGTTGGAGTTCTTCGACGTGGTCAGGATAGCGCAGGGGACTTTTCGAAACGGGATCAAATGGGTCCTGAGGGATGTAAAAGTCGGGTTCGGGAGTTGGACTTCAGGACCAAGGCGCGATCGACGGTGCCGTCGGCGGATCGATCCGCACATGGGTGGAGGACGCGTCCGTCACGCAGGCTGGCCGCCTGATTCGGCGACAGGTTCTCGTCGAGCAGAAGTTTCACGAGGCCAAAACGATCTCGTTATTGGCCAAGGCGGCGGAGTATTGCAGCGTCGCGCGTGCGGTCGCTAATTCTCGCCGTTCACGCGGATAGACTCGGAATCGGAGCCTGATTTCGACCCCCAAACCGCGCCCGATCCCCATACAGCACCGAAGCCTTGGGTAGTGCCCGAACCCCACACTGCACCGGAACCCCAGACTGCTCCTGATCCCCAAACTGCTCCCGAGCCCCATACGGCACCGGAGCCCCAAACTGCTCCGCTGCCCCATACGGCGCCGCTTCCCCAAACAGCACCCTTTGCCAAGAGTCCACTGAATCTGAGGTAGACGTTCTTGTCGGCTGAATTGTAGACGGCCAACGGGGACAGGGAAGCGCTGGTGATGCCGTCGATATTGGCGAGCGCGGCATTCACGTCGAGATAGCCTGCGCCGACCGTGAACACATCATATTGGCTCGTATAGGCGACACAGGCAACGCCTGGATCACAGACGTTCACCGTGCTGTAGGTAGGAAAGCTTTTGGTAGCGGTCTTCATCAGACGCGCTTTGACGAGATCGGGCGTAAGCGTCGGGTCCTTCTGGATCAGAAGCGCAGCCGCTCCGCTGACATGGGCGGCAGCCATGCTGGTGCCACTCAGGGTGAGGTAGTCCGCAGAAGCTTTGGACTTCGACGACGTGCTGTATGCCGATTGAGGAATAGCATTATCGGGGTGGTCCTTCAAGAACTTAGTCGATTCACCTTCGGTGGATGCGATGCGATTCCCGGGAGCGACGAGATCGGGCTTCACGAGGTGATCGATCGCTGTAGGGCCTTTAGAACTGTAGCTGGCGATTGTGTCATCGCTTCGCATGATGGTGCCGGCTGTCTTCATCGCGCCGACGGTGATCACGTACGGATCATTTCCCGGAGCCATGATGGTGACGTATCCGGCGTTTCCAAACGAATTATCGCGCCCTGAATTGCCGGCTGCGGCGACTACGATGATCCCCGCCTTCCAAGCAGCTTCAACCGCCTGACACAGCGGATCGAGAGCATAACTTTCGTAAACAGCCCGTCCTAGTGAAAGATTGATCACCCGTATGTTGTAGGTCTTCTTGAGGGCAATCGCCTGGTTGATAGCCGCAATGACCGAGGCCTCGGTACCGCTGCCGGTGCTGTCCAATACCCTTAAGTTAATCAATTGCGCGGCTGGCGCCATTCCTTTGAAGGTTGTCAGATAACCTGTGCCCGTGGAATTGAAACCGCTGCCCGCGATGATTCCTGCGACGTGGGTACCATGGCCAAAAGCGTCGCCGGTTGCGGAATCGCCAGGGATAAAAGACTTGGAATAGACAATCCTGGAGGCAAGATCCTGCTGTTTCGGATCGATCCCCGAATCGATGACAGCGACGCCAATCCCTGCGCCGTTGATCGAACTGGACCACGCTCCAGGTGCGTTGGTAACCGGCACGCCATATTCGAAAGCGTGGGCGGTTAGCGGCCTGTTTGGGGATATGAACGCAACTTCCGGATCGTTTGCCAAATCGGCCAGTTGCCTGGCGGAAGCCGAATAATGAGCGGAGCGTGTGAAGCTAAATTCAGCGTGAAGGACTCCGCCCCGCCTCTGGAGGCGTTGATTGTGATCGGGCGTGGGAGTTTGATGGTACTGAATAATGACATCAACCGTCTGATCCTGTTCTGTGTTGAGATCACTTGCAATCTTGGGCGATTTTCCGTCGGCGGCGACGACGAATGAGAGCGCCAAGAGCAAACTGAGTTTCATGATGAGCAGTCCTTAACTGAAAAGCTTGCATCTTCCGTTGGGCATTTTACTGACCAACCCACCTGTCGTGTAAGCGCTTTTATTTCAGTTACTTTAAAACAACAGAGGATCTGGTCCTAGACATTCTGTCTCAGACTCAAACATCCGAAAATGGTATCCGGGTACGGGCCCGGGTTGGTCCTATAGTTCCACCGGTGCCCCCAAAAGGAGCCCAATTAACCCAATTTGGTAATTTGCATGACTAATTGGACAGTTTGTCAGGCCCGACGCCCGTGATTGGCTAAAAATGGGTCATTTTGTCCACTCAATTGCCGGTGGAGAAGCGGCGCTATCAAAGTGAGGAACAGCAGAGCGCGCGCAAAGAGCGGCATTCTCTAAACCACTGCCTTTCTGATCTAACGGATCAGGAGCGGCAGGTGGGCCCGGAATTTCCAGCGATCTGCACTGCGACCGCCAGTTGACGGATAACCTCCAACTCGCTGAAGTCGCCCGGAGGTTGGGTTCGAGGACGGGGAGGGTCACTCGTCCATATTTAGCGGCTTTCTAATAGGGAAGTGCAGAACGGCCGTTTCCGGAAAGACGTGGCAGCCACCATTATCGGAGTGCAATAAAACTCGCTTCGTTAGGATTCGGAATGGCGGGATGACGCAGGTTTCAACACCTTGATTTAATTCCCGCCGTGAATCCTACTGATGCATGAGAATCCGGACGGCGGAGTTGCCTCAAGATTGATTTGTTCTCCGGTGATGGGGTGCTGGAAGTTCAGATATTGGGCGTGCAGAAAATATCCTCCATCGCCTGGGAGGCCGGGGAGGTCTTCGAGAGGCTGGCCGGTTAAGCCGTATAGAGGATCGCCTACCAGGGGATGGCCGATGGAGGCCAGATGGATTCTGATTTGATGAGGGCGGCCCGAACCTAGGCTTACCTCAAATGTTGTGGTGCTGGTGGTGCGTGAGATCACCTTGGCCAATGACTTTGACGGTTTGCCATTGGGGTTGGCGGCCCACACGGAACCGATGCGCGGGTGGGGTACGAGGCCGATGGGTGTGAGGATCTCGTAGGCGTCGTGCAGTGCAACGTTTTGAGCGAGTGCCCGGTAGAGTTTTTGGATTTTGGGAGTGTTCCAGTTTGCGCCCAGATTAGCGGCTGCCTGCGGTGTTTTGGCGAAGAGGACGATGCCGGTGGTGGCTCGGCCCAACCGGTGGACGGGGTTTGCGTTGGGGGTTTGCTTTTGCACCAGTCGCAGGAGTGTGTTCTCCATGAAGCCGCCGCCGGGGAGGGTGGGCAGTCCGCTGGGCTTGTTGACGGCCAACAGATGGGGGTCTTCAAACAGGATTTCGAAGTGCTGAGGGGAGTCAGGTTCGATCCAGGGTGGACGGTTCCAGACAAGGGTTTGGCCTGAAGCGACCGATTCGGTTCCGTTGGCGGTGACGCCGTTGAGGGTGACTTCGCCGTTCTTCAGTTTTTCTTGCCAGGCTTGTGGGGTTGAGTGGGGGTAGAGGCTTGCCAAGTGGGAGAGCAGGGTTTGCCCATGGTGCTTGCTGCTGAGGATTGTGGTGCAAGCGTAGCCCCGGTTGAGCATGTAGTTTGAGTGTAGGCTATGGCATTTGGGGCGCGGCGGCCAGCAGGGTTTTGGGATCTGAACGGAGCGAGGGCCGCGAGGGCGCTCCAGATCTGGCCGAGTGGGAGTGCCGGCTCAGAGCGCGATGGGCGGAGATGCGGGCCTGGAGATTTCGTCTGTCGTTCGATGGCACCCTCAATCACGCTGCCGGCCAGTCAAAATCCTTCCAATGCCAGCCTTCCAGTTGCGGGGGCAGTGTGGGCCGGTGACACGCTTTATGTAAGTGGATGGCCCGACCCGGACATCAAGGCACACGCCGACACCATGTCCCAAAACGTGGGTATCCTCGAGGACCTTCAAAGAGGACCTTCAAAAGTTTCTTGCAACGCAGAAACTGACGCTGGGCGATGTTGTGATGATGCATGTGTATTGGGGGCGATCCTGCGAAAGGGGGCAAGATGGACCGCGACGGAATGACGGCCGGATATACCCGATTCTTCGGCACCAAGGATCAGCCGAACACGCCTGCACGCACCACTGTACAGGTGGTTCTGCCCGCTGGTGCTCGTGGCGGTTTGGTCGAAATCGATCTGATCGCCGTGCGTTCAAAGTAGAGGCTGGTCACGGAGCGCCTGCAACCGACGAGGCTTCCGCAACGGGCAAAGCCGTTCGAATTTGCGGCGTGGGATCAGCCAAGCGAGCCGTCGTCGGTCCGGCCGCGCAGTTTCTTGGAGCGCGAGCGTTGCGACTTTTCGGTGAGCCGGCGGACCTTGGAGCCAAGCGTAGGGCGGCTGGGACGGCGGGTCTTGGGGACGACTTCAGCATTTGCGATCAGTTCATCCAGTCGCGTGCGGGCTGCGGCTCGATTGGCTTCCTGGGTACGGTGTTCGCGAGCAGTGATGATCAATACACCGTCTCGCGTTACGCGATTGCCAGCTAATGCGCGGAGGCGGTTTCGCACAGCGGTGGAAAGCGACGGAGATCGGTCGATATCGAAGCGCAACTCGATGGCGGTGGAGACTTTGTTGACGTTCTGGCCGCCGGGGCCGGAGGCGCGAATGAAGGTTATGACAAGTTCAGAATCTGGGATGGATATCGGCAATTGCTATTTTCAGAATAACGCGTAGATGTGAGGGAGCGTCGCGACGAACGGTCGCACATGGTGTTTGTGAGTGATCGAATGACCAGCGGTTGTGCGAATGGCGTATCTCGCAAGATTCCGCGGGTTGTTCAGTCGCGATGAAACCCATATTGTCCTGCTAACAGGGGATGAAAGTTCAGTGGGACTGGAGAGTCGACCGCAGTCGAGAGTCGTGGTGGCCGCGGAGAAAGGTCATGATGGAGCGGGTCCGCGGCGCATAGCACGGCAAGATGTCCGACTTTCGGCTGGGCGCACCAGCCACTTGGGGTCGTACCAGCCGTGTGAGGTCGCGTGGTCCAGTGGGTTTGGAGTTTGACCTGACCAGGGGCGCTTGCGAGCGCAGGAACCGCGTAAAATACCCGCGTGTCTGCCGAGAGAGATTAGGACGTTTGCCGAGGAGCAGCGGTAGTAACATCGGTCATAGGCGTGAGTTTAGTGGGGTGCGACAACGTGACAGCCAAGTGTACCGTCCAAGTCTCAGCCTAACCAGTCGACATCGACTTCAGTTCGGATCTAAACGCCACGACGTTTTTGCCGAGCATGGCGGCGGCTAGCCGGGGTCTGGTTGACACGGTCCCGAACGGTGACGGAATTCAGCCGACCCGGTTGCCGCTTCTGTAGCAAGGGGAGATTTTTGTCAGTGTCCACTACCAAAGTTCTGAGGTTGATCGGTTTGATCGTTACTATTAGTGATCCGGCGCTGTCGCAAAGGTCTTCGTCTTGCCAGAACTGCCTTGGAACGTTTCTGTGAACTTGATGCGGCTGGGCAACAGCTGAATAAATATGGATGGGCGAAGGTTGCGGACCTGTTTTTCAGTCCACGCGCATCTGACCGCACAAGCATCGCAATCATAAAAAGACTACGTTGTCGGTCCTCCAGGAGTTGAGAACGCCAGAGTCGAGTTCTATGTCGAGTACATCCAACTTGGGCGGATTGACATCGAGAAGGGCAGTTTCTCATCGCTTCCTCCAATTAAGGTTCGCGCGCGGTTTCTTGTCGTTTCGCAGCCGCGCTCTGACCACGATGCAGTACGCAGTCGCCCGGCGGAGCTAGAGTATTGGCGCATTGAAGGATCGCCCCCGGAGCCGCATCTGACGGTGGAAGCGGGTTTGAGATATGCCTTGGAGGTTCATGATCGGGTTGGAGACGGTCCTGTACGACGGAACGTCCAAAAGACCATCGCAGCGTTAAAGCTCCTTCGCTAGATGCGCTAGGCACTCACCTTATCCTCCAAGAAGTAACTCGTAGGATGCTTGGCGGCGGGATCGCGGGGAGGAGGGCAGTCTGACGTCGCATGCTCAATTTGGTCAGCCTGGGTGTCCCGGCGAGAGTTCTTGCTGAAATTCCGCGCTTAGGGTACGAATGCCGCGTAGAGGGACGAGCGGTGGCCCGGGGCGACCCTTACTCTGGGTACAGGTTAGTCACCATGAAACAGGTCTTGATAATCGCATTAAGCCTCGTCGCCGGTCTGGCCGGGGGGCTCATCAGTCCGGTGCTATTTCGCAGTCACAAAGCGCCAGTACCTCAAGTCGTTCGAGCACGTGTTTGGAGTTGGTGGACGCTGAGGGGCGGCAGATCTCTTTTTGGGGAGTCGATCGGACCAATTACGCTGTGCTCGCCTTTGGGAACTACTCGCCAACAGGTGAAACGAGCGCGGGAGGTTCTCATCTCGACCCCTATCGTCTTGACGACCCTCAGAATCAGCGAATGGCGGTGGGCATCGTAGACGGCAGCCCTTTCGTCAAACTAAAGAGCGCAGACGGCAAGACCCAGATTCGCATGATGCTCAGCGTAGCCGGCAAACCGTTCATATTGCATGGATGACCAGACCGGACCGCGCCTTCTGTTGGGTGTTGAGCACAGCGATATTCCCAGCGCATCCGACAACATCTGGACTCTAGCGTTTTACCCGAACAGAGCGCGGATCGGAATGTATACAGAGACCAAGGGTGGCAAGACGCACTTACGCGGCTCTTTGAAGATCCACGACGACCCTCTTGAGTTTCCAGAGCCCAGTTCCAAATGACATGGTCCAAACGCGGCGCCACGTGTGACCCAGCGGCGTGCGTGGTCTTCGTGGTGGCCGTACTTGCCGCCGCTGATTTCAAATCGCCAACGCAGTAGGGTTCTCGTGTGGGAAACTGGGTGCTGCTTCCACTTCGGCACCCGAAGACTCCACAAGGTAAGCCGGTAGCATACTCCGGGCTCACTTGACATACAAATCCGCACCCTGTATCCTAGAAAAGTTTGAGCGAGTATTCTTCTGCTCGTGTGCTACCCCCGCTCGTAGAGTGGGCCGGCCATGGGCCAGCCCCGCTGCTCTGACGGTTACGCCGATCCAGGGCATGGGCTAGTCCGAAGTGATTTACCCTCGCAATCCGGTGCCTTCGGGTACTTTTAAGAATCGCACACAGGCTAAGCAGTAGAAGAAGTAGCAGTAAACTAGTTGTGCCTGGGCGATGCCATGTGGGTGAGCGACAAGCGGTCCTAAGCCGAATATGCCACCCAAAACAGGGCCTAACGGGTCCTCAAAGTTTTGAACAGTTGAGGAAGGAAGTTCGTGCCGACGTTTAATCAACTCGTACGAAAAGGGCGTAAGCCGCCACGGTATAAGACCGCCAGTCCCGCGCTGCAGGCTTGTCCGCAGCGTCGTGGAGTTTGCACTCGCGTTTATACTACGACCCCCAAGAAGCCGAATTCGGCGCTACGCAAAGTGGCCCGCGTCCGGTTAACCAACGGGATCGAAGTGACCACTTACATTCCGGGCGTAGGACACAACTTGCAGGAACACTCCATCGTGCTCATCCGCGGTGGTCGTGTGAAGGATCTGCCGGGTGTTCGATACCACGTGGTCCGCGGTACGCTCGACGCGGCCGGCGTTACGGGACGCCAGCAGAGCCGTTCGAAGTACGGCGCCAAGCGGCCGAAGGGCGGCGGCAAGTAGGCCGTCGTCATCAAGGAGATTTGAGAAGATATGGCTCGTAGACGCAGACCGGAACAGCGCGAGATCCTGCCGGATCCCATCTACAACTCGACTTTGGCGGAGAAGTTCGTCAATTCGATGATGTGGGACGGCAAGAAGAGCACCGCGCAGAGCATCTTCTACGGCGCGATGGACGTTCTGAAAGAGCGTTCGGGCGACGATCCGCTGAAGCTGTTCAAAAAGGCCGTTGAGAACGCCAAGCCGCTGCTCGAAGTGAAGACGCGGCGTGTTGGCGGCGCCAACTACCAGGTGCCGGTGGAAGTCCCGCAGAATCGCCGGACCAGTCTGGCGCTTCGTTGGATTATCGGCAATGCCCGCAGCCGTCCGGAGAAGGGCATGTCCGAGAAGCTGGCCAACGAGTTGAACGACGCAGCCAATATGCGTGGTGGGGCCATCAAGAAGAAGGACGATGTGCACCGCATGGCCGAGGCTAACAAGGCTTTCGCGCATTATCGCTGGTAGAAGAGCAAGTGGCGAGTGACGAGTGGCGAGTTTGAGCGTCGCCGGCAATCGCCAAAAAACGTATGGGGGAGCAATTGAGAAAGGATGGTGAGGGCTTGAAGAGGGTGGGGAATACCCGCCACTTGTCACTCGCCACTCGCCACTAAGTTATGCCACGCACGGTACCTCTCGAGAAGATGAGAAACATCGGCATCATGGCTCACATTGATGCCGGTAAGACGACCACAACTGAACGTATTCTGTATTACACCGGCCGTACTCATAAGATCGGCGAGGTTCACGAAGGCACCGCGACGATGGATTGGATGGCGCAAGAGCAGGAGCGCGGCATCACGATTACCTCGGCAGCCACCACGTGCGAATGGCGCGATATTCAGATCAACATCATCGACACTCCTGGTCACGTCGATTTCACCGCTGAAGTAGAGCGTTCGCTGCGCGTGCTGGACGGCGCGGTAGCGGTATTCGATGCCGTCGCCGGTGTTCAGCCCCAGTCTGAGACCGTATGGCGCCAGGCGGACAAGTACTCGGTTCCGCGTATTTGCTTCATTAATAAGATGGACCGCATGGGAGCGGATTTCTACCACTCCATCCAGACCATCGTGGACCGGCTTAGCGCGCGTCCCGTCCCGGTGCAGATTCCGGTAGGCGCTGAGGATCAATTCAAAGGCATCGTCGACCTGGTCACTATGAAGGCGCGCATCTGGCGCGACGAAACACTGGGCGCCCAGTACGACGACGTCGAGATTCCGGAAGAACTGCTTGAGACCGCGAAGAAGTACCGCGAGCAGATGATTGAGGCCGCCAGCGAGTTTGACGATAAGCTGTTCGAGAAGTTTGTCGAGGGGCACGCGGTCAGTGAAGCGGAGATCATCGCCGGGTTGCGCAAGGCGACCATCGCGCAGAAGATCTTCCCGGTGATTTGCGGGTCCTCATTTAAGAACAAGGGCGTCCAGAACATGCTTGACGCGGTGGTGGACTATCTGCCGTCGCCTCTTGAAGTTCCGCCCATGCGCGGAATTCATCCGGATCATCCGGAGCAGGAACTGGAACGTAAACCTGACGACAACGGTCCGTTTGCGGCACTGGTCTTTAAGATCATGACCGACCCGTTTGTCGGCCAGCTCGCCTTCATCCGTGTCTACTCCGGCAAGCTCAATGCCGGCGAGTCCATTTACAACGTCACCAAGGGGCGGCGCGAGCGAGTGGGTCGTCTGGTGAAGATGCACGCGAACAAGCGTGAGGAAATCACCGACATTCTGGCGGGCGACATTTGCGCCGCTGTTGGGCTGAAGAACGTTATTACGGGCGATACGATCTGCGACGAAAAAGATCCGATCACGCTCGAGAAGATTGATTTCCCGGCGCCAGTGATTCAGCTCGCCATCGAGCCGAAGACGAAAGTCGACCAGGAAAAGCTTGGCATGGCTATCGCCAAGCTGGTTCAGGAAGATCCCACACTGCAGGTGTCCACTGATCCCGAGACCGGGCAGACGATTCTGGCGGGCATGGGCGAGCTTCACCTGGAAATTATCGTGGATCGCATGAAGCGCGAATTCGGCGTCGGCGCCAACGTCGGCAAGCCGCAGGTCGCTTATCGGGAGACGATTCGCCAGCGTTCGGAATTCGACTACACGCACAAGAAGCAGACGGGCGGCAGTGGTCAGTATGCGCGCGTTAAGCTGCGTGTGGAGCCGAACGTTGCCAAGGGATACGAGTTCGATAACGACGTCGCCGGCGGCGCGATTCCCAGGGAATTCATACCGGCCATCGAAAAGGGCGTGGTTGAGGCGCTCGAGGGCGGCGTGATGGCGGGATACCAGATGGTTGACGTCAAAGTGACCGTGTTTGACGGTAACTACCACGACGTCGACTCTTCGGAAATGGCTTTCAAGATCTGCGCTTCGATCTGTTTCAAAGAAGCAGCGCGGAAGGCCAAGCCTGTTCTACTCGAGCCGGTGATGAAGGTTGAAGTGGTGGTGCCTGAGGAGTTCATGGGATCCATCAACGGCGATCTGATTTCGCGGCGCGGTCGTTTAGAAGGCACAGAGATTCGCGGAACAACCCATTTGGTTAAGGCGATGGTTCCGCTCAGTGAGATGTTCGGGTATGCGACCGATATGCGATCGCGGACCCAGGGTCGTGGCAGTTTCACGATGCACTTCGGCCAGTATGAAGAGGTTCCGAAGAACATTGCGGACGAGATCGTCACCCGGGTGCAGGGAAAAGTAACGAAGTAAGGAATCATTCTTCGATAGGGAGATTTGAGTTCACATGGCGAAAGAAAAATTTGACCGCAGCAAGCCGCACATCAACATCGGCACGATCGGACATATCGATCATGGTAAGACCACGTTGACGGCGGCGATCACCAAGACGCTGGCCAAGCACAATCCGAAGAACAAGTTCCGGAGC
>JBBQUM010000063.1:0-13102 GCA_038212445.1 Bryobacterales bacterium | reverse complement strand
CGCCAGCGCGACTCCTGGGTCTATCCGGAAGAGGTGGTCTCCCGTCTCGGCAAGATGTCCATCTCCGGCGGCGTCTTCACTCCAGACGGCCGCCTGCTCTGCACCGGCCACGACAACCCCGAACTCTACATCGTGAAATTTCCCGACGCCGGACCCACCCTGACTCTTGAAGCCATCATCCCCACCACCATCCACGGCCAAGGCATCTCTCTCGACCCCACGGACCCGCCGCTCCTGCACGGCATCCACCGACCCACACACGAAATTGTGACCGGTCGCCTGCTGCCTGCCTGAGAACGCAGGCGGCGGGGTGGATCGGGCTACCGCCCCTTCTTATGGGTAAACCGGTGTTGGGCATCTCTCTCGACCCCACCGACCCAACGCTCCTGCACGGCATCCACCGACCCACACACGAAATTGTCACCGGTCGCCTGCTGCCTGCCTGAGAACGCAGGCGGCGGGGTGGATCGGGCTACCGCCCCTTCTTATGGGTAAACCGGTGTTGGGCATCTCTCTCGACCCCACCGACCCAACTCTCCTGCACGGCATCCACCGACCCATACACGAAATTGTCACCGGTCGCCTGCTGCCTGCCTGAGAACGCGGGCGGCGGGGTGGGTTGGACCCGCCGCTCTTCGTTAATGGGGTAAACCGGTGCTGACCTTGCGCCAGTTGGTAAACTGGTGTTTTCTCCTCCCTCCATGTACCAGGTCATCGCACGCAAATACCGGCCGCAGAATTTTGGCGAACTCATCGGTCAGGAGCACGTTCGCACCACCATTGAGAACGCTATCAACCAGCAACGCATTGCCCACGGTTACATCTTTTCCGGCCAGCGTGGGACTGGTAAAACGACTGTCGCCCGCATCCTGGCCCGCTGTCTGAACTGCATCAACGGGCCGACACCGAACCCTTGCGGGGTGTGCGCAAGCTGCCTGGAGATCGCCGGCGGAAATGCTGTCGACGTGATCGAGATCGACGCGGCCTCCAACCGCGGCATCAACGAAATGCGCGAACTGCGGGAGAACGTCCGCTACCGCCCGGCGCGCGACAAGTACAAGGTCTTCATTGTCGACGAAGCTCACCAGATTACCAGCGAGGCGTTCAACGCGCTGCTGAAGACGTTGGAAGAGCCGCCTGAATGGGTGGTCTTCATCCTCTGCACCACCGAAGTTCACAAGATTCCCACGACGATCGCGTCCCGCTGCCAGCAGTTCAGCTTCCGCTCGGTGGACTTCGCCGAGCTCATCGCGCGGATGAAATGGATCTGCGATGAGGAGAAGATCGAGGCCGACGACGAAGCGTTGGCGGTGCTGGCGCAATCGGGCGAAGGCAGCGTGCGTGACTCGCTGTCGGCGCTCGACCAGGCGATTGCGTGCTGCGGCGGCAAACTCACGGGCGCGGAAATCCGCTCGCTGCTCGGCATGTTCTCGCTCGAGTCACTGGGCGCAGTAGCAACTGCACTGCAGAACAACGACCCAGGCGGCATGCTCAATGTAGTCCAGGAACTGGAGAGCAACGGGCACAACCTGCAGCACTTCTCCCGGGAACTAGCCCGCTATTTTCGGAACCTGATGGTGGTCCGGATTACCGGACCGGGCACGCGCCTGATCGCGGCGTCGACGCCCGAACAGGAGCGCCTGGCCGAAGTGGCCTCGGGTTTTTCCGATGACGATCTAACACGCTATCTACAGATCACGCTGGACCTCTTCAAGGACCTGCAGGCCTCGTTGCAGCCGCGGCTGCATCTGGAACTCGGCTTACTGCGGCTAGTCCACGCCGGACGGTTGATGCCGATTGAGGAAGCGCTCTCGAGAGCCGGCGGCGGTACGGGATCCGGGGGATCAAGCGGTCCCGGACCATCGGCGCCGCCACGTTCGACGCCTCCACCGGCGCAGACTCCGCCGCGGCCGGCGACACGGTTCGCGGCACCCGAGCCGCCACGTCCGCCACAGCCGCCGCCAGTTCCTCCGCCTCCGCCCGCGCCGGTAGCTGCTCCGGCCAACGCCAGCGAGTTGCAGAACCGCCTGATCGCGGCGCTGAACGAAAAGTCGATGTCGTTCATTGCTGACGCGGTGGCGCATTCGAGCGTCGAGCTCAAGGGATCGGAACTCATCTTCGTGGTTGCCAACCGCGCCGACAAATCGGCGGTGGAGAGCGACGTTCCGAAGATTGCCGCCGAAGTACTGGGCAAGCCGGTGAAGGTAACGGCCAAAATCGGGACACCAGTAATCAACAGCCAGCTTCAAGTCCCTGCTCCTGCTCCTGCTCCGCCGAAGCCGCAGCAGGATACAGAGGTCACCGAGCGTGCGATGGCGCATCCGGTGGTGAAGCGCTTCACTGAAGAGTTTAAGGACGCACAGGTCCGCAACGTCCGGAATCTCAGAGACTAGGGGCGTCCGCGTGACGCGCCTATTGGAACCGTAGTATCCTGCTTCCAATGAAACTGGGCATCGCAACCGTCGCTATTTGTCTGCTCGCTTCCGTTGCCCCGGCTCAGAACTGGCCGCAATGGCGCGGCCCCAACCTCAATCTCACGAGCAGCGAGAAGAACGTTCCGCTGAAGTGGTCGGACGAAGACAACATCGCCTGGAAGCTTCCGCTGCCGAGCCGCAGCGGCGCAACGCCGATCATCTGGGGCCATCGGATTTTTTTGAATGTTGCCGATGGCGACAACCTCGAACTCTGGTGCGTTGACAAGCGCGACGCCAAGATCCTGTGGAAGCGCCCGATCGCGAGCGGCAATTACAAGATCAACAAGCAGAACATGTCGTCGCCGTCGCCGGTGACCGACGGCAAGATGGTCTGGGTACTGACCGGTATCGGCATTCTCAAGGCGTTCGACTTCGAGGGCAACGAAGTGTGGTCGCGCGACATTCAGAAGGACTACGGGCGCTTCGGGCTGAACTGGGGTTATGCCTCCTCTCCACTGCTTTTCGAAAATGCGCTTTACGTTCAAGTGCTGCACGGAATGAAGACTCACGATCCGTCGTACGTGATGCGGCTTGACCCGAAGACCGGCAAGACGCTGTGGCGTACGCTGCGTCCGACGCAGGCGATCCGGGAGTCACCCGACTCCTATTCGACGCCGATCATCGCGTATGTCGACAAGCGGCCGCAACTCATCGTGAGCGGCGGCGACATCGTGACGGCGCACGATCTCAACAGTGGCGAAGAGCTTTGGCGCGCGGGCGGGTTTAATCCCAGCAACAATCCTTCGTTCCGCACGATCGCCTCGACTATGGCGGTGGGCGATATGGTTTACACGCCGACGCGCGTGCGTCCGCTGCAGGTTTACCGCGCGGGGGGGAAGGGCGACGTCACCGACACGCGCCGGGTGTGGACGTTTGAAAACGGTCCTGATGTACCGACGCCGATCATCGACGGCGGCTACTTCTACTCGATCAACGATCGCGGCATTGTCTGGTGCCTGGATGCGAAGACTGGAAATGAAGTTTACGGTTCACAGCGGATGAAGCCGGCGATTTACAGTGCTTCGCCGGTGCTTGCGGCGGGCCGGATCTATGTAGTGAACGAAGAGGGCCTGACGACGGTGTTGAAGGCGGGGCCGACGTTCGAGATCCTGGCTGAGAATCATCTGAACGATTACACGCTGAGCACTCCGGTGCCGTCAGAGGGGCAGCTTTTTATCCGGACTGAGCATTTTCTCTGGTGCATTGGGAAGAAGAACTAGACCGCTGGCGCTGCCGGCCGCGGACGTCTGGGTTTGTTTTGCATTTCGTTGAAGCCTAATGGGCTCGTGGCGGGTATCCACTTCAATCTCGACGTCGAGGGGCGGCGTGCGGGGCGTGGGGCGGCGCGATTTTCGAGCTTCCAATTCCTTATAGCAGCGGTTGAAGGAGCGTTCGGCGCGCATGCGGGCACGTTCGACTTTCTCGAGCAGATTGGAGTAGGCGTCGAATCGCTCGCTGATGATCAGACCACCTTCGTGGCGGGTGTGCGCGATGTCATGGGTGAAGAGGGCTGCGGTCTCGATACGGTCGAGTCGGCGGAGGCGGTGGGTGGAGACGGTGAGTTGGCGGACCAACTCGCCTTCTGAGCAAGTAAGCGGGCAGTACTCGGCGGTATAGCCGGCAAGGATGGCTGCGAATTCGCCGGGATCTTCCTGCTCGACGGTGGAGTCAGAAACGAAAAGGCCGAGTTTGCGGGCGTTTTGAGACACACGCTGTTTGCCTTCGGGCGTGGTGGGACCAGTGCTGTGCTGGGCGTTGGTTCGGTTGCGTTCAAGGATGTTTTCGGGGGGCATAATACTTCCTTCCTGGTCCCAGTTTTGCGGGCGTATACACATGGGGGAGGGGTTGGGAGTTCGGGGTGACTGTAAGTTGTTGGGAGGGTTGAGAAGATATTTTCTGGAAATCTAAAATGAATCGTTGTGGGCAGATGAAAGACGGCATGGGCCGAGGTGTTGCGGTTTTCGATCGGCTAGTAAATGATGGCTGCGACGGCTAGTAGCGCCGCGTACATCAGGGAGAGTGCGGCTAGCAGGCGCCAGGCAAACGAGACCGTGCCGGTGACGGCGGCGAGGATCACTTTCAGCAGGATGTTGGCCGCGAGCGCCACAAAGACGAAGGTGACGGCGAGGTGGACATCGATAGAGTGCTTGTTGAGCAGGTCGGAGGACGAGATGACGACGGTGCCCGGGTCCACCAAACCGCCGAGCGCGCTGGTGGCGTAGACGGCTGCGCCGCCCAGTTCGGCGATGGCCGCGCGATTGAGAAATACGACTGCGGCAAACAGCGCGCCGAAGGTGAGGACGCGTTGGAGGCGCATGGGATTGCCGGTGGTGGCGGGCGTTGCGATGCCTTGCGGCACCCATCGCGTTAGCAGCCAACTGAGCACGCAGCCCATGATGAATGCGGCGAGCAGCGGAAACGCCGCGCGCCCGGCCATGGCGGTGTTGGTGAGCGCGAGAATGAGTAGCGTCCGTGGAAACTGGACGCTGTTGGCGAGCACCGCGGCGCGGGCATAGATCTGGCTGTTTTCAGGCTCGTGACGGCTTCGACGCGCGAGATCGAGCGTTGTCGCAAGCGTCGATGCGAGGCCGCCGATCAGTGCCGTGTACTCGAGCCCGCGCCGGTGGCCCAGGAACTTCTGCATGAAGTACCCGGCGTAGGAGATGGTGGACACCAGGATCACGAAGAACCAGACTTCGCGCGGGGCAAAGAACTCGTAGGGCCCGTAGCGTCCGGGGGGCAGTAGCGGATAGATCACCAGCACGACTGAGAGAAAGGCGAGCGTGCCGTTGAATTCCTGTTCGCTGATGACCTCGCGGAAGAAGGTCTGGAGCCGCTTCTTGAATTCGAGGAACGCCGTTACGGCGATGGCGGCGCCGATGGCGATGGGCGCAGCCTCCGGCCAGTCGGGAATGGCCGTGAGGTAGGTGATGCAGAAGGTGGCGATGGCGCCCATCTCGGTGGTGATGCCGCTCCGCTTTTCGCGCAACTCCCAGTGATAGACGGCCATCATTAGCGTGATGCTGATGAGCACGCTGCTGGTGAGCCAGGATTGCTGAATCAAGCCGCAGATGCCGCCTGAGAGCGCGATGAGGACGAAGTCGCGCAGTCCGGGATGGACTCCTTCGACGGATTCGCGCTGAGCGCCAACCAGCAGTCCAATGAGCAGCGCTTCAGCCAGCGATTGAATCGCCGGGAGAGGGTGGAGCGCTACGCTGTCCATGTTTACCGGATGGGCGAGAAGGGCAGGGGAGCGAGGATCGTGTTGCTGATGTTGGACACGATCTCGGCATCGGACAAGCCGGGCGTGGCTCTCAGCTTCTGCCACTCGGGATCGCTACCGAAAGCCTTCCAGGCCTTGTCGCGGCCCGCCAGGTCCTCGTAACTGAGCATGTAGACGAGGTTGGGCTGGCGGTCACCGACGATGGTTTCGCCGAAGAATACCGGTTGCATGCCGAGACGCTTGAAGATGCCCGCTTCGCCGTCGTTGAACATCTTGATTTTCTTGCGCAGCGTGGTGAGGTTGTTGGACTCGTACATGCGGAGTTCGAAGATCCGCGATGGACGTTTGCCGGCATTGGGCGGCGGCTCAACGGTGGGGAAGCCTTCAAAGGCGCGCAGCAGGCTGGTGCTGATGCGCACATAATTCAGCCCGGGTTGGGAGTTGAAGGCTTCTAGCGCCTTCTGATAGCCGGTATCGGCGCCCATTGTGGCGCGGATCTGCTCCATGGCGCCGAGTGACGGGTAGCTGACGACGGTGAGAAGGTAGGGCGAGTCGGGACCGATGGAGACGGTGAAGAAACCAACGGGACCGGCGCCGGCGCGCTGGTATGCGGGCAGACCCTGCTTCTCGAAGAACTCTGTGACGCGCTGACGCTGGTTATCGGCGCCGTTGCGCAGTTGGAGACGGCGCAGTTCGATGATCACAGGCTTGGGGCCATCGGCGGGAGCGCCCATTGCGGCGGTGGCGCCGGCGACTGCAACGAAGTTTCGACGGTTCATGATTCCTGTCCTGACACGGCCATAATATGGAAGCCGGCGTCGACATAGATGACGTTGCCGGTGACGCCGCGGCCGAGATTGCTGGCGAGGAAGACGGCGGTGTCGGCGACTTCAGCGGGGTCGGTTTTACGGCGGAGAGGCGAGTGGTCGGCGAGTCCATCCACCAGCTTAGAGGCGTCCTTGATGCCGCGGAGCGAAGCGGTTTTTACGGCGCCGGCAGAAATGGCATTCACGCGAATATTCTTTGGGCCGAGGTCGGCGGCGAGATAGCGAACGGCTGCTTCGAGGGCTGCCTTGGCGACGCCCATGACGTTGTAATTCATCACAACCCGGTTGGCTCCGAGATAGCTGAGCGTAATAATGGAGCCGCCATCCTTCATTAAAGGAGCCACTACGCGGGCCACGGCTACCAGGGAGTAGGCGCTCACTTCCTGAGCCAGCAGGTAGCCGGCGCGGGAGGTTTCAACAAAGGGACGGGCGAGATCTTCGCGGTTGGCGAAGGCGATGCTGTGGACCATCGCATCGATGTGACCCTCTTCCTGTAAGGCGGCTGAGAGCTTTTGCAACTCGTCGTCGTTGGTGACGTCGCAGTTGAGAACGCGGGCTCCGAGCGGCTCGGCGAGTTCTTCCACGGTGAGCCTCTGGCGCTCACCTTGATATGTCAGAATGAGGCGCGCACCTTCGCGGTGGCAAGCCTCGGCGATGGCGTAGGCGAGGCTCCAGCGATTGGCCACGCCCAAGATCAGCGCCGTCTTTCCGTCAAGCAAATTGGACATTCTGTACCAGAATAGCGGAACCGTTCTGGCACTTCGATTGATGCGTCCATTAAAATGAGGCTAGTGTCTCTGAAAAAGGTACTTTTCTTGTGCATCGGCAACGCGTGCCGCAGCCAGATGGCCGAGGGCTTTGCGCGGACGTACGGTTCTGACGTGATGGTGCCGGCGAGCGCCGGTTTATCGCCCGCGATGGGATTGCCGCCGCTGACGGTGTCGGTAATGAAGGAGAAGAACATCTCGGTGGAGGACCAGTATCCAAAGGATCTGGGCATGATGCGAGGCGTTCAGTTCGACCTGATCGTGAACTTGAGCGGCCAGAAGTTGCCGACTGCTTTGACGGTACCGGTGGAGCAGTGGCTGGTTCGCGACCCGATTGGGAAGAGCGAGGAAGTTTACCGGGCGACGCGAGACGATATTGAAGGACGTGTGATGGCGCTGATTTTGGCAATTCGGACGGGCAGGATTTGACACTCGACGCCGAGTAGTCGAGAATGAAGTGTACTACCCACCACTGACGTGCGGATGTGGCGGAATTGGCAGACGCGCATGGTTCAGGTCCATGTTCTCGCAAGGGAGTGGAGGTTCAAGTCCTCTCATCCGCACCAACAAAATCAGCCGCCTATTTAGGTAGTCCGCTGGCGATTTTTTTCTTCATTTAGTTGGCCTGCTTCGGTAGCGCCGTTGATAAGAGCGGTCGCATCTGTCGTCGTTCCCATGTTGTTGCATGCGTCACTTTAGGTTTTGCGACGCTGCTTTGGTAAGTGGTTGAGCCGAACTGGCAATGACCGCCGTTTTTGAGCGAGCTGTTTGGCCGCTTCCGCCCGCGCTTGCACGGGGCGGGAGCCCCATGCTACATGCCGCCTGGTTCGCGCTAGATGCCGCCTGGTTCGCGCTTGCACGGGGCGGGAGCCCCATGCTACATGCCGCCTGCTGCGCGCTAGATGCTGCCTGCTTCGCGCTAGATGCTGCCTGCTTCGCGCTAGATGCTGCCTGCTTCGCGCTAGATGCCGCCTGCTTCGCGCTAGATGCCGCCTGCTGCGCGCTAGATGCCGCCTGGTTCGCGCTAGATGCCGCCCGGTTCGCGCTTGGATGCCTTCCTGGGGCGGAGCGGGTTAGACACGCATCGATTGTCAGCGCTTTTTCCGTGTTGAGGATTGCGGCTTCGAATCGGAGAAGTGTTTGCATTTCGGATGTGAGGCGCAGGCTGGCTTGTGGTCTCGACGGGCGCAGCCGCAGCGGCCACACTTGTCGCCAGCATCGTACATTTCTTCGGTGCCGACTTCGGTTGTCATAGTGTTCTGCAATTCAATCTAGTCACACTTGAGCGTATACCAGTTCCTTGTGAGGAATCCGACTACATGCAGCTGACCTGGCCGTTTACTGAGACGCAGCCGGCTGGGATGGGGGCTGGGGGGCAGGGAATCTTTACGTCTCCGGGTTGGGCGTCGGCGAAGAGGGATGATGCGGCTGTGACGCCGTCGAGATCGATCAGGTAGCTGTTGCTGGTGGCGCCGCCCGAGTACGAGAAGCCTTGCAGTCCGTCGAGCCAATCCTTATCTACTGTGTTGTTCTGGTGCATCCGGATACTGGTGGCCCACACCGGGTAGGTTGGCTGGGTGAAATCGACGTCGACGCCGCCGGCTGCGTTGGCGTAGTTGCCGCCGGCGCCGACCAGGCATCCAACCGAGTACTTGGTGGTTGCCGGGACAAAGTGGACTTGCGTCTGGGAGTCGGGCACAAGCGAGAATTCCAGAACTCTGGACTGGCCGAAGGCCACGGTATTGATGGTCCGCTCGGCGGCCAACAGGGAGCCGGAAGACGTGAAAGTGATATCGGTGACGGGGTTGTTCCAGGGCGCGGTATTGGCGTTGAGCAGAGGCATGGTGAGTTCGAGGCGAGCCGGTCCGCTGACTACGCCCGTTGAGCTTATTGCCACCGACCAGATTTCGTTCGGCGTTGTGCTGGGGTGCGTCCCATCCATATTCCAGATGCTGTAGTAGAGCCGGTTGAGGAAAACACGGACGGCAAACGGACGGCGGCCGAGTTGCGCGGGTTGATTGGCGATGGGGGCGACGGCGGGGCGGTTGAGATTGTTGCCGAAGCGGTCGACGGCACTGGCGAGGTTCTGGCCGTGGTCCCACGTTCCCAGAATGCTCATCTTGCTGAACTTGTTACGCCCCAGTTGGTAGATCAGGCCGTCGTCGAGGTTGGCGACGTAGAAGTTGGACTGATGCTGGCAGTCGTAAGTGATGTTGCCGAGCCCTGCGCCGTGCGGATTGGGGAGTTGGAAGAAGGCGGAAGGGGTGCCCGAGAGGTTGTCGATCTTATAGATCTGGCCGTGGTCGCCGGTGGCTGCATACCACTGAGGGTTGGCGAGGGAGCCGGTGCGATGGGTGGAGTAGAGGGTGGTGGCGGCGAGGTAGATGTTGCCGCCGTCGTCGAGGGTGAGGCCGAAGACGTCGCCGAGGTTCTGGTAGTTCCAGCGGGCGTCAGAATAGTAGGGATCGGTGGCCCAGTTCTTGTTCACGGTGGCGCTGCCGTTGTTGGTGATGTTGTAGATGGCGAGGTCCTGATTCGCCATCATGGAGCCGGAGCCGCTGGCCCACATGGTGGCGACGGCGACCTGATTTGCGAGCGCAGTAGTGGATCCAAATGCCAGGTGGGACGAACTATAGGCTGGCTTCTGCGTGCATTTGCAGGGGTAGTACATCTGGGCGAAGATTGCCGGCGTCATCAGGATGGCGAGAACAGTTGGGCGAGTCATGATTGATCTCCTCACCCTGGAATGGGCGGTTCCGCGGAAAGAGGATCATCTTTTGATTAATTTTCGGTGGTGCCGTCGATCAGACCTTCCTGAATGGCGAAGCGGGTGAGGTCTGCGACGGTGTGGGCGCCGAGGCGAGCCATGATGCGGCCGCGATGGAACTCGATGGTTTTCACGGAGACACTCAAGATGTCGGCGATTTCCTTATTTTGGCGGCCTTCGGCGATCAATTGAAGGATGTGTCTCTGGCGGCCGGTTAGACCGGCGGCTGATCCGGCGCGTCGGTGGGGCGGGTTTTGAATCTCCTCGATGGCTTTTGGATCGAAGGCCGGAGAAATGTAAACTCGTCCGTTGCGGACCTCGGTGAGGGCCTTGAGCAACTCCTCGGTGGCTCCTGACTTCAACACATAACCGGAAGCGCCTGCTTCGAAGGCCTTGCGGAGGTAGATGGCACTGCTATGCATACTGAGAAAGACGAGTTGCATGGCCGGGAGGATCTTCTTGATCGCGCGAGCCGCGTCGATTCCATTCAGCAGCGGCATGCTGATGTCGAGCACAATGACATCGGGTTGCGCGCGCAGAGCGGTCTCCAGGAGGGCGTTCCCATCTTCCACGGTCCCGATAACGTCGTAGTCGGCTTCGAGTAAAGACGTGATCCCCCTCAGGATCATCGAGTGATCGTCACCCAAGAGTACTCGACGTTTTCTCATGCTCACCTTTCCCCAATGGTACGGTTGCGAGGATCTCGGTGCCCTGATCAATTCTGGAAACGATTGAGATCATGCCGTTCACCAGCCGCAGTCTTTCTTTCATGCTGATAATTCCCAGGCCTAAGTGGGTGTTGCCGGCGCTCGAAAAGCCGATGCCATTGTCATTCACAGCGAGGTGTATATTGCCGCCGTCGGTAGTCAACGCCACTCGAATTCTGGTCGCCTGTGCATGCTTAGCGGCATTACGGAGGCTCTCCTGAGCTACGCGGTAGAGACAGGAGGCGATATGACGGTCGAGAATCCTGTCCTCCAACTCACCTTCAAAGATCACGGTAACCTCTTGGGTTTTAGCGAATTCGTCGCAGAGATCCTCGAGAGCGACCTGCAAGCCCAGATCCTCGATGATGGAAGGGTGGAGCCCGTGGGAGAGGCTACGGATTTCAGTGGTAATCTGGACGACCTGCTTCTGAAGGTCGACCAGCCGGCTGCTGGTATTCTCTGGCGCTGAGCGGGTGTTTGAAGCGAGTTTGCCGATTTCAATGGACAAACTGGCCAGGGTTTGGGTTACGTCGTCGTGCAGATCGCGGGCAATGCGCCGGCGTTCGTCCTCGAATGCGGTAAGCAAGTTGCCGGCCAGGGTCCGCAATTCGAGTTCGCTTTGGTGGAGCGCTGTTTCGGAGTGTTTGCGTTGGGTGATGTCGGTGATGAAGCCCACAGAGAGGGGACCGCTTTGCGTAATTACGCTGCTCAGGTTGATCTCGATGGGAAACTCCGAACCGTCTTTGCGCAGCCCTCGAAGTTCGATGCCAATGCCCATGGGCCGGGGCTGGGGATTGACCGCGAAATTCGCCTGATGAAGCTTGTGGCGGTCGCGGACGGCCGGAGGTAGCAGAGTCTCGAGCGGTTGGCCCAGGAGTTGGTTATGGTCGTGTCCGAACATTTGTTCCACCATGCGGTTTGCGAGGACGATACGGCTCTCGGCATCCACGGCGATAATGGCCTGCGATGCCGTCTCGAGTAGTGCACGGTTTGTGGCTTCTCGTTCGAGCAGGTCCTGGGCAATATTTTTGCGGGCGGTGATGTCCTCGGAGAAGATTATGATGCCGGCAGGCAGTCCATCCTGGTCGCCCCAAGGGCGAAGCTCCCAGCGCAGCCACATCGGGTTGAGGCCTGGACGATGCCAGGTATCCTCTTCGGAGCGAAGATTCTCGCCGGCTAGACAACTTTGGTGGATGGCTTTCCAACGTTCGGGCAATTCGGGGAAGACGTCGTAGTGCGACTTGCCGATGATTTCGGCGGGGTTCAGGTTGAAGTCAGAGCAGAAGCGATCGCTCACGTTGAGGTAGCGCATCTCGCGATCAAACATGGCGGCGGCCGCAGGCACATGGCGCACGAATAACTGAAGCAGCGCTTGATCAGCCTGTAAGCGGGAAGTTCGCTCTTCGACCCGTTGCTCGAGCGTGGCGTTGAAGGTAGAGAGACGGTGTTGGGCATCGGCGCCCTGATGGCGGTAGCGGGTGGCTCTCCAGTAGAGTGAGCCGGTAACGAAGACGCCGAGAGGAAAGCCGGCAATCAGCACGAAGGCCAGGGACCGTTGCGCTGTCGAGAAGTCCTGCTCGCGCTGAGGCAGCAGGCGCCGTTCCTCATTCCGCATATCGTTCAGAGCGAGAGCGGTAGTAGTGAGGAGATTGCCGGTATGGTGGATACGCGAGATTGCGTCTTTTGGATCGAGCCCGCGTGACAGTCGCAGGTCCACGGTCTCACGGTTGAACCGCAGGCGTTCCAGACCGACCGGATTCAGCTCGGTGAGGGAGCGAATCTGCTGGGGATTGCCGGACGTGAGGGTTCCTAGTTGGGCTAGTTTGTGGGGAATGCTGTCGTAATCGGCGGCTGCCGCGTTCAGCTCTGGGAGCAAACGCTCGATTGACAGTTGAACGAGAACGGCGTGCTTGACCCGGTCATTTTGACGGGTGGCATGGGAAGCAGCGAAATAAACCGCCACGCCGACGATTACTATCGACAGAAAGATCGCGAGGCGCCACCGCGCCGTCCGAGCAATCGACTTGATGGATGGAGTGGACGTGGAAATGGGCCGTTTACATTACAGTTTGTGCTTCTGAGGATGAGCCGGACGAAAAGCGTCCGAGAACTAGGTCGACACCTAGTATCGCTCACTTTCGAAAAGTTGTACATATTAACAGACCAGAGATCATTCGAAAACTGGGACAAACCCGGGGTGTCGCTAGTATGTGATCTGTCCGGTTGAGTTCACACATGATGTGTCCGCTCGAGCTAAGCGGCGGAGGCAAGCTTGATGGGTGAACCCAAACACGCTTTACTGTGCCGCGGAAGTGGAGCGGATGATGAAGCTACAAG
>JBBQUM010000062.1:0-13295 GCA_038212445.1 Bryobacterales bacterium | reverse complement strand
GCTACCGAAAAGAGCCGGACGTGGCGAAGAGATCTGACGTCGAGACTTTCTGCGCCCTGCGGCTCTTCATCGACTCATGGCGCTGGGATGGGGTGCCATGGTACCTACGCTCCGGCAAATACCTGGCGGAAACAGCGGCCGAGGTTCTGGTGGAGCTGAAGCGGCCGCCGCAGAGGCTGTTCGCCGACTCAAGCCCCACGACGGGGCGGACCAACTATCTGCGTTTTCGGCTTTCGCCCAACTCTGCCATTGCCCTCGCCGCTCGCGTCAAGCACGCAGGCAAGGCGTTCATCGGCGACCAGCGAGAGCTCTACCTGGTCGAGGAGCAACCCGGAGAGGAAGCCCCTTACGAGCGGCTCCTGGGCGACGCCATGGCCGGCGACGGAGCGCTCTTCACCCGAGAAGACGCCGTTGAGGCCGCCTGGGCGGTGGTCGAGCCTGTCCTGAAGAACCATCATCGTGCCCGCCCCTACAAGCGCGGTGGCTGGGGGCCGAAAGAGGCTTCCACGCTCATCGCCACAGACGGCTCCTGGTACAATCCAAAGCCCAAGGAGGTGCCCGGATGACGCAGCCTCCCGCGGTGGTGTTTCTGCTGGATGTCGATAACACCCTGCTCGACAATGACAGGATCACCGCTGATCTCAAACGCCATTTGACGCAAGCGTTCGGAGCCGAGCGACAGGAGCGCTACTGGACGATCCTGGAGGAAAGACGTACGGAACTCGGCTATACCGATTATCTTGGCGCCCTCCAGCGCTACCGGGCCGAGAACCTTGGCGACCCTCATTTCCTGCAAATGTCCTTCTACCTGATGGACTATCCGTTTGCAGATCGCCTGTTGCCCGGCGCGCGGGAGGTGATCGAGCATCTCAGCGCTTGGGGGCCAACGGTCATCCTGTCCGACGGCGACGTGATCTTTCAACCGAGGAAGGTCCAGCGTTCTGGCCTCTACGATGCCGTCGAGGGCCGCGTGCTGATCTACATCCACAAGGAGCAGCAATTGGCCGACGTCGAGCAGCGTTACCCGGCCCATCACTATGTCCTGGTGGACGATAAGCTGCGCATCCTGACCGCGGTCAAGAAGATCTGGGGAACCCGCCTGACCACGGTCTTCCCTCGCCAGGGGCACTACGCTCACGACGCCAAGGCGCTGGCCATGTACCCGCCGGCGGACATTACGATCGAGCGCATCGCTGATCTGCTCCAGTACGACCTGCATGCGTTAGTCCATGCCAGTCCGGCCCACAGCATCAACGCAGCATCGGACCCTAAGAGAAAGCAAGTCCTGGTCGTCGATGTGGGCGGGACGCATGTGAAGATTCTGGCCACGGGCCAGGAGACTCCGCGCGAGTTCGCCTCCGGGCCGACCATGACGGCCAAGCAGATGGTCGTCGGCGTCCGAAAGGCGGCCAAGGGCTGGCAATACGAGGCGATATCGATGGGCTATCCGGGCCCGGTTCTCCGCGGTAGACCGCTTTCAGAGCCGCACAACCTCGGGCCTGGCTGGGTCGGATTCGACTTTGAGGCTGCGTTCGGGTGTCCCGTCAAACTCATTAATGACTCGGCCATGCAAGCCCTGGGAAGCTATCAGGGAGGGAAGATGCTCTTCCTGGGATTGGGAACCGGCCTCGGCTCCGCCATGATCGTGGATGGCCTCGTCGAGCCGATGGAGCTGGGCCATCTCCCCTACAGAAAAGGAACCTACGAGGACTACGTCGGGATCCGCGGGTTGGATCGCGTAGGAAAGAAGAAATGGCGTCATTACGTCAAGGACGTTGTTGCACGCCTCGTTGCCGCGCTCGAACCCGATGATGTGGTTCTCGGGGGAGGCAACGTCCACAAGCTCAAGAAGCTGCCCCCCGGCTGCCGGGCCGGCGCGAACGCGAATGCGTTCCGCGGAGGGTTCTGCTTGTGGGAGACCCGCGAACCGAAGGCGCCCGCTCGCCCAGGCTCCCGGCGGCAGCGCAAGCACAGACGCGCAGCGGAAGGAACAGCATCATGACACTCGGTTTCGATCGCCCTCTGTACTTCCTGCCCTTCGACCACCGCGCGTCCATGCAGGCGAAGATGTTCGGTTGGAAAGGTCCCTTGAACGCCGTGCAGACGGCGGAGATCGCGGTCGCCAAGCGGGTGATTTACGACGGCTTCCAGGCGGCCGTTGCGGCCGGGGCACCGAAGGAGTGCGCCGCCATCCTCGTGGATGAGCAGTTCGGCACCACCATCCTGCGCGACGCCGCTCAGCATGGTTACATGACCGCGTGCCCCGTCGAGAAAAGCGGGCAGCAGGAGCTTGATTTCGAGTACGGAGACGAGTTCGCGAGCCATATCGAAGCGACCAACCCAACCTTCTGCAAAGTGCTTGTGCGCTACAACCCGGAGGGCGACAAGGACCTGAATCAGCACCAGGCGGCCCGGTTGATGCAATTGTCCGAATACCTGCGCGCCAGCGGCCGGCTGTTCTTGATCGAGTTGCATGTGGACGCCGAGCCTGCGCAAATGGAGCGAGTCCACGGTCAAAAGACCGTCTACGAGCTGGACCTGCGACCGGGCCTCATCGTGCAAACTCTTCACGAACTCCAAGGCGGGGGTGCTGAACCAGACGTCTGGAAGGTCGAGGGCCTCGACCGTCGCGAAGACGCGGTGAACGTCGTTGCCGTCGCGCGGCGGGACGGCCGTGACAAGGTTGGTTGCATCATCCTGGGCAGCGGGGCGGACGAGCAGAAAGTACGTGCGTGGCTGACGACGGCAGCATCCGTTCCGGGGTTCATCGGCTTTGCGGTGGGCCGCACCACCTTCTGGGACGCCCTGGTTGAATGGCGGGCGAAGCGGAGCACGCGCGAGGCCGCCGTGGCGGAGATTGCCCGGCGCTACCGGGAATGGGTTGACATCTTTGAAAAGGGCAAGTCCTCGCCCGCTGGACCGATACGTGTCAACCCCGAGGCACTACGTCGCTGGGATAACGAGGGTGGACATCGTTAAGGAGGTCGCGATATCGAATGAATAATAAGCACCAGGTGGTCATCCTCGGCGGGGGCTTCTGTGGCCTGTGCGCGGCCCAGTCGTTGCGTCGGGTGCCGGTGCGGGTCACGTTGATCGACCGCCACAACTTCCACCTCTTTCAGCCACTGCTGTATCAGGTCGCCACCGGCGGGCTCTCGCCGGCCAACATCGCAGCGCCCCTACGGTCCATTCTGCGGAAACAGAAGAACGTGCGCGTGTTGCTGGCAGAGGCACCGTGCTATGGACGGCGGGTGTCAAGGCGTCGCCGCTGGGTCGAATACTGACCACGGCCGCCGGAATCGAAACGGACCGTTCTGGACGTGTGCCAGTGGAGGCCGATCTCACCTTGCCTGGCCATGCCGAGGTCTTTGTCATCGGCGATCTGGCCAGCTTCGATCACGCAGGTCAGCCCCTGCCCGGCGTCGCCCCGGTGGCCATGCAGGAGGCGAAGTATGTGGCCGAGGTGATCGCAACCCGGCTTCGCGGCCAGGCCCTGCCGCCGTTTGAGTATCGCGATCGTGGGACGATGGCCACGGTCGGCCGTAACCGCGCGATTGCCGTCATCGGCAAGTTGCGTCTGGCCGGCTACCTCGCATGGCTGATCTGGCTCTTCGTGCATTTGATGTATATCGTGGAATTCGCCAACCGCGTCCTCGTGCTGATCCAGTGGGCATGGAACTATCTGACATGGAATCGTCCTGCGCGGTTGATCACTGGTGAGAGCCCGCTGCCCATCAAGTGGGGCGAGACAGGCCCGCCGCAGGACGGACAGAGGGTTCAGGATTCAGAGGTCAGCGCGCACCAGATGTAATTGGCACCGGACACGGAGTACGCCATGGAAAGGCCATCGACCATGCTCAGTCAGACTGCCCAGAAGATTCTCACCATCAACGGCGGCTCCTCCAGCATCAAGTTCGCCATCTTTGCATCGGCCGAGCCGCCCACACGAGTGTTCAACGGACAGGTCGAGCGCATCGGGCTGCCTGGCACTCGGCTCGTCGCCACGCGCGAAGCGCCAGCAGTTCCCGACGACCGGCCAATAGATGCCGACACGTTCAGCCATGCCGCCGAACACGTCATCGACTACTTGCGCGAACGCTTGGGCACCGAGAACCTCGCGGGAGTCGGCCATCGCGTCGTCCACGGTGGCATTCATTTGCTTGCCAACCAACCCATCGATCAGGAGTTGATCGACGAGCTTCGCCGCACACAACCGCTCGATCTTGCGCATCTTCCTCGCGAGATCGCATTGATCGAAGCCTTCCGCAAGGCGTTCCCCTCGTTGCCGCAGGTCGCGTGCTTCGACACCGCGTTTCACCGCGATTTGCCTCGCGTTGCGCAGCTTCTGCCCATTCCCCGCCACTACTTCGACGAGGGCGTTCGGCGCTTCGGCTTCCATGGCTTGTCATACACCTATCTCATGCAGCGCCTCGCGGTGGTGGCTGGCGCGGATGCCGCCAGCGGCAGGATCATCCTGGCTCATCTTGGCTCGGGCGCCAGCATGGCCGCGGTGCGTGGAGGAAAGCCCATCGATACCACGATGGCATTCACACCCACGGCAGGATTGGTCATGGGCACGCGACCCGGCGACCTGGACCCAGGGTTGCTGGTCTACATGATGCGCGTCCAGAAGATGTCCGCCGAACAGATGGACAAGTTCATCTCGCAGCGGTGCGGTCTTGTCGGGGTTTCCGAAACGAGTTCCGATGTGCGTGATCTGCTCGGCCGTCGCGCCACGGATCAGCGCGCTGGCGAAGCCATAGACCTGTTCTGTTACCAAGCGAGGAAATTCGTTGGTGCGTTGACTACGACCCTGGGCGGCCTGGACACGCTCGTCTTCGCCGGCGGTATCGGCGAACACTCTCCAGAGGTGCGCGCGGCGATCTGCGAGGGCTTGGAGTTCCTGGGCCTGGAGCTGGATCCGGTCGCTAATGCAACAGGGCAAGACGTCATTTCCGCAAGACGCAGCCGCGCAGTCGTTCGCGTTATCCCTACTGATGAGGAATTCGTCATTGCTCAAGCAGTCTGCTCGGCACTACGTTGTTCTGCGTCGGCCGCGCAACGGTAGGCCCTTCTAGGAACAAGTCATGACAAATCTCGATCCGAACCGTTTGCAGAACCTGAACCGTTACTGGCACGCTGCCAATTACCTGACGATCGGCCAGATTTACCTGCAGGAGAACCCGCTGCTGCGCGAGCCACTTCGGCCGGAGCACATTAAGCCGAGGCTGCTGGGCCACTGGGGGACCTCACCCGGCCTCAGCTTCGTCTATGTGCATCTGAACCGACTGATCCAGGACACCGACGCCGACGTGATCTACCTGGCTGGCCCGGGACACGGCGGCCCCGCGCTCGTCGCCAACGCCTATCTGGAAGGAACATACTCCGAGATCTACCCGGAGGTGTCGCAGGACCACGCGGGCCTTCGCCGTCTCTTCCGCCAGTTTTCAACACCGGGCGGCATCCCGAGCCACGCCAGCGTCACGACCCCCGGCTCCATTCATGAGGGCGGCGAACTTGGCTACGTCCTCGCGCATGCTTTCGGCGCCGTCTTCGACAACCCGGACCTCATCGCCGTCGCTGTTGTCGGGGACGGCGAGGCGGAGACGGGACCGCTCGCAGGCTCCTGGAACAGCGTCAGGTTCCTCAACCCGGTCACCGACGGCGCCGTGCTGCCCATCCTCCACCTGAACGGGTACAAGATCTCCGGACCCACCGTGCTGGGCCGGGATCGCGATGAAGATATCGAGAAATCCCTCGACGCCCACGGCTACGAGGTTCACTGGGTCGAGGGAGTCGATCCGCTGCCCATGCACCAGGCGTTCGCCGAGACCCTGGACACCTGCTACGCCAAAATCCGGGCCATCCAGACCCAGGCGCGCACCGAGGGCTTCTCACAAACATCCGCCTCGCCCGGCATGCCCACGGCGGCCGCAATCGCGGAGGAAGTGAACGCCCCGGGTTCCTCGAAGCGACGCGCGTGGCCGGTCATCGTGTTGCGCAGCCTCAAGGGGTGGACTGGGCCGAAGGTCGTTGATGGCCTGCCGGTGGAAGGAACGTTCCGGGCCCATCAGGTGCCACTGCCCAACGTCAAGGAAAACCCTGAACACCTCAAAATGCTGGACCAGTGGATGCGCAGCTACCGGCCGGAGGAACTCTTTGATAAGAACGGCCGGCTCGTCCTCGACTTGGCTGATCTGGCCCCCAGGGGCGACCGGCGAATGGCCGCCAACCCTCACGCCAACGGCGGCAAGCTGATCGTGGACCTCGACCTGCCCGATTTCCGCGGCTACGCGATCCCGGTCGTGAAGCCTGCCACAGAGCAGCATGAATCAACGCGCCAGCTCGGCAAGATGATGCGCGACATGTTCAAGGCGAGCACGAAACCAAAGAACTTCCGACTCTTCTGCCCCGACGAGACGAACTCAAATCGGCTGGGCAACGTCTTCGAAGTCGAGAACCGCTGTTCGGCCGGCAAGATCATTCCGATTGACGACCACGTGGCGCCCGACGGCCGGGTCATGGAAGTGCTCAGTGAACACCTCTGTCAAGGCTGGCTGGAGGGTTATGTCCTCACCGGGCGCCACGGCCTCTTCGCCACATATGAGGCGTTTGCGATGGTGTCGGCCTCCATGACGGTCCAGCACACCAAATGGCTTGAGAAGGCTCTCGAACTTCCGTGGCGCATACCCGTCCCGTCGCTGAACATCCTGTTGACCTCGACTTGCTGGCGTAACGACCACAACGGCTTCAGCCACCAAGGTCCAGGTCTGATCGACATTGTTCTGAACGTGAAAGGCACGGTGGCCCGCATCTACCTGCCGCCGGATGCCAACTGCTTGCTGTCTGTGGCCGACCACTGCTTCCGCAGCCGCAACTACGTCAACCTGATCGTCATCGACAAGCAGCCGCAACTGCAATGGCTCGACATGGACGCTGCCGTGAAGCACTGTGCGGCCGGCGCGTCGATCTGGCCTTGGGCAAGCAGTACACAGGAAGGCGAGCCGGACGTTGTGCTGGCTGCGGCCGGAGACATCCCGACCCTGGAGGTAGTGGCGGCGGCCTGGCTGCTGCGCAAGCACGCACCCAGCCTGAAGGTCCGGGTGGTCAACGTCGTGGACCTCATGTGCCTCCCTCCTTCGGTCATTCATCCGCACGGCCTTGAGGAGGTCAAGTTCATCGAACTCTTCACAGCCGTCAAGCCGGTCGTTTTTGCCTTCCACGGATACCAGCGAGCGGTCCACGCAATCATCCACGGGCGGACGAATACTGGACGCTTCCACGTACGCGGCTTTATCGACGAGGGTACGACGACCACTCCCTTCGACATGGTCGTCCGCAACCAGATGAGCCGCTATCACCTGTGCATGGAGGCACTACGGCGGTCCAACTACCCCCAGGCCGGCCCGTTGATGGAATGGTGTCAGGAAATGCTGGCCAAGCACGAGACTTACACGCGTGAACATTTCGAGGACATGCCGAACGTCCGCGACTGGGCCTGGACGGACACGTGACCTGATGAGCGAACCTTGTTCTCAAATCGCCGCGTTGCTCCCGGCAATGCCGATGGGCACCATTAGCAGCACATGACCTCGCGCCAGAGAGACCTCGCGCCAGAGAGACCTCGCGCCAGAGAAACAGCTCCCCTCCGAGCAACGAGCAACTATGGTCCTATGGCGATGCCAGAATCCCCGATGACCTCCGGGGTGTGACCCCGACGAGCTGCCGCATGAACCTTCATTTCGGTGCTGAAAGCGCGGGTCGCGGCGCGCGCGCCGAGGTCTGAGAACGCGATGGGGGCCTCCGTAGCGTCGCCAACCGGCCTGCTGGAAGTCTTTCAATGATCTGCGGTTACACGACGACCATCCCCGGAGTGTTCAGATTTCCGGCAAACATGTTGCACATGGGTAGCTTGGGACGCGCATGAAAGAGGACTCGCGTCACCGCAAGTCCTTTTCTTGTAAGCAGTAGCGGGGGGAGGATTCGAACCTCCGACCTCCGGGTTATGAGCGTCTTTCGCTCCAAAACCGTAAGTACCGAAATGGCAATCAAATACGGACGACCCCACGGTTTACGACCGATGGGCTGTACCCTCCCATGTGTACCATGTTTCCCATGTTTTACAATTTTCAGGGTACAGTTTAGGGTACATTTTTTCTCGACCGATGCACGCGCCAAGACAGCTTCGGCTGGCGGGGGGATTCTGGCTTTGCGTACGTTCCATCATGCCTCCACGGTCAGGTCTTCCAGCGCTCGCGCCTGGCACCGCAGGATAGTATTGTTACGGCGGTCAGCGCCGTCTAGTGCATCCTGAGTCTCCATGCTCACCGAACCGGACGCCAGCCGGCACTTGCAGCGTCCGCAAATGCCCGAGCGGCACTCGGAATCAACTGGGATTCCCAACTCTTCGGCCAACTCCAGGATCGGCCTGCCTCCACCAATTTTTGCTGTCTTGTTTGATCGTGAAAAGGTCACGCTGAATTGCGTGCCGTTCTCCAGGCGTGAGCTCCCGTTTGTGGCCGCGTAATTGGCGGACCCGAATGATTCCGTGTGGATGTTTGGCTCCGCGACTCCCAAGGTACGCAGCAGATCCCGTGTCGCGGTAAGCATCTCGGTGGGGCCGCAGAGGTAGAACGGGATGCGGGTCAGGTCGGGAATTACGCGAGCCAGCAGTTTTGCGTCGATCCTTCCGACGTGGCCGTCCCAGCTTGCTCCAGTCGTCCGAGTCAACGTCAGCGTTAGATGCAGACTCGGGAACCGTCGCTGCATCGTTTCGATCTCCTCGCGGAAGATGATGTCAGTCGCGGTTTTATTGCAGTAGACCAGATGGATTTGCCCGCCCCAGTTCTGATCAGTCAGGTACCGCAGGATGGACATCAACGGGGTGATCCCGACCCCCGCCGCGAGCAGCGCGACGGAGTTCGCGTTGGTGCCGGAGCACGTGAACTTTCCCGCCGGCGCGGCGACCGAGAGCAGGTGGCCTTCCTGCACGGTGTCGTGCATGTGCCGTGAAACCAGTCCGTGTTCTTCACGCTTGATGGTGACTTCGCAGTGGCCGGGCCTGGTTGGGGTTGATGCAATCGTATAAGAGCGCCGGACCGTCTTGCCGCCGATTGGCAGGGATAATGTCAGGTATTGACCTGGGAGGTAGGTGAACGGAAGCGCGTCTCCGGTTGGCGAAGTCAGGCGAAACGTCCGGACATCAGGCGTTTCCTGAATGACTTGCTCGACGCGCAGTTGTCCGGCCCATCTCTCGGTGCCGGGGGACGGTTCGACCGGAGCCGCCGCCGGCGGTTCCGCCGACATTTTCAATCGTCGCGCCGCAAACGCCACCAATCGGTATCCGAGAAGAGCCCCTGCAACGAGGCCAAATGCCACCGGCATTCGGGTGTCCGACTTCACCAGCATATAGAAGTGAACGACTCCAGCGATCACCGCCACGTACGCGAGTCGATGGAGCGCCCTCCACCGATTCGGACCCAGCCGTTTGATCATGAAATTGGTCGAAGTCGCGGCCAGAGGCACCATCGCCAGTAGCCCCAATGAGCCCACAATCAGGTACGGTCGCTTGACCATCTCGGAAAAGGTGTCCCGCACGCTTAGCACTCGGTCGAAGATGAAGAAGATGGAGAAGTGCGCCAGCGCGTAGAAGAACGCATAAAGGCCGAGTAGCCGCCGAAAATGGAATAGCCAGTTCAAGCCGGTGATCTTCCGCAGCGGCGTTACCAACAGCGACAACGGAAGGAATATCAAGGCAAGAAGTCCCGTTGTCCGTATGGCATAGTTCACCGGGTTTGCGCCGGCCTGGCCGTGATACGCATCCCATGCCAGAATTGCACCGGGGACGAGCCCATTGACCAGCAGAACGAACTTCGCGAAGCGTATATCTTTCATAGTGACACGGCTCCTCGGCACGTTTGTTTGAGTCTCAAAATGACTTCCGCAGGTCCATGCCGGCATAGAGTCCGCCCACCTGCTCTTCGTAGCCATTGAACATCAGCGTCTTGCGACGCCCGCTCTCACCGATGCGCTGCTCTGTCGCCTGGCTCCAGCGGGGATGGTCTACGGTCGGATTTACGTTGGCGTAAAAGCCATACTCATTAGGAGCGGAGGCATTCCATGTCGTCGGTGGTTGTTGCTCCACGAGCATGATTTTCACGATCGACTTCACTCCTTTGAATCCGTATTTCCACGGCACGACCAGTCGCAACGGCGCGCCATCCTGCGGCGGTAACGACCTGCCATAGAGCCCCGATGCCAGGATCGTCAGCGGGTGCATCGCTTCGTCCAGCCGCAGTCCCTCCACATAGGGCCAGGGCAGCACGTTCGTCCGCTGTCCTGGCATCCGCTGCGGGTCAAGCAGAGTTTGCATCGCCACATACTTGGCGCTGCTTAGAGGCTCAACGCGCTCGAGCAATCGGGACATCGAATATCCGGCCCAGGGGATCACCATCGACCACCCCTCCACACACCGCATGCGGTAGACTCGCTCTTCCGCTGCCGCGATTTTCAGAAGGTCGTCCAGGTCGAACGCGCGCGGCTTGCTGACCAAACCGCCAACCTCGACCTTCCAGCCTGAGGTCTTGAAGTTTGCGGCCGCGTCGGCGACACCGTCTTTGTCCGTGGTAAACTCGTAAAAGTTGTTGTAGTGGGTGACGTTTTGCAGGGAGGTCTTTGCTTCCTCCACACTGAAGCCTGAGTTTGCCGGCGCCGTGGTGGCAACGACGTCGATCTTTGACGTGGTCGCCGTGCTTATCGACGGCGAATTCAGCCTGCGGTAGACCAAACCAGTCGCCACGGCGGTGGCCGCGAGGACTCCGGCCTTCATGAATGATCGCCGATTGAAGTAAGTGCTTTCGGGAGTGATTTCACTGCTCAGTGGGTTTAACGATGGCTTCATGGGGAATTCTCTTTCTTGTTGATTGGCGCCAATCACCGTTGGGCTATTCCGCCAACTCGGCGGCCGCGGCGGATTGAGTGCATGCGGGACCACGCACCAGTTCCACCTCGTCGCCCACGTTGATCTCGTCACCTTCAATCACAAAACAGTTGAGCGCGAGTTTGCCTTCGAAGCGACGGTAGATCCCGCGCGTGATTTCCTTGTCCTGAGCGATGGTGTCGGGGTCGTAAGAGGTCATGACACAGCGCAGCCGCAGATCCTGGATACCGATGCGCACCTTTCCGATTTGCAGGCAGCCTCCCGGCCAGTCGCGCTCAGCCAATCCATCCACGCCGCCGATCACGATATTGGGTCGTAGACGTCGAGGATCGTGGCCAAATGCAATGATGGCTCCGTCTGTCGCTACCAGTAGCGGCAACACATCAAAACGATCACTACCGTTGTATAGCACCAGCTTCGCGCCGGGCCCGACGAGGGCCGTGACATCGGCGGAAACCGCCGGACTTTTCCATGGCCGGCCATCTACCAGGGGTTCGCCATCTGGCCCCAGCGTTCCCTTGTGGCTCAGGAAGCGCGGATGGGAGCGTGAAGTGATTACGCGGCCGTAGGCATCTTCGACATGCACGATGCGGTCGCCTTCAATGCCGAGCGATCCGCAGCGGGCCTGCATCAATCTCTCGCCAGCCATCGTCTTGACCGGGTATCTCCAGAGTTCTGCGACATTCACTGGCAGCTCCTTTCACAACCGACGAGAAATGAGGACTTCACTCACCTGAATGATCGGTTCGATGTTAGTGTAGTTCTTCATGTCTCCTTGAATCTGTTCCGCATGGGGCATGAATGCGGCCATGAAATCCTCCACTGAGTCGAATGAGAACTGGCAAATCGCGACGAACGCCGCCTCGGTTCCAGAGGAGGCACCGCTCTGCCCATGTTCAACGGAAACACCCTTGAAGCCCGGATGAACACTCAGTAGCTCGATTGACAATGGCATGTGCTTGTCAGCGTAGTAACGCACATCAAACCGGGCGGACTTGGTGTTCGGATATAGGATGCTGACGTTGATCATCGTTCTCTTTTAGTTCGACAGAGTGGTTCGGACGGCGGCCAGTCTATGTTGACACTGCTCATCGAATCGCGTCGATTCCGATGTGATCTTGAGGACGCGGGCCCGGTGCCGGCCAGTGGAACTTTCGCTCGCCTTCCGCGATCGCTACGTCGTTGATGCTCGCCTCCCGGCGCCGCATCAATCCACGCCCGTCAAATTCCCACAGTTCGTTGCCGTAGCTGCGGTACCAATTCCCGACATCGTTGTGCCACTCGTACTGAAATCGCACTCCGATCCGGTTGTCCGCGAACGCCCAAAGCGCCTTCGCCAGGCGATAGTCGATCTCTCTCGCCCATTTGTTCGACAGCAACCGCTGGATCTGCTCTCGTCCGACGATGAACTCGCCGCGATTGCGCCACTCGGAATCTTCCGTGTAGGCCAGGGCTACTCGGGCGGGGTCGCGCGAGTTCCACGCGTCTTCCGCGAGACGAACCTTTCGGCTTGCGGTTTCGAGAGTGAACGGCGGCACGATGACCGCTGGTGATGTTGGGGCTTGCGGCGTTGTCATGGTGTGCGAATCTCCGAATGCGTGGCAGCTCGACGGTTCATTTCCGAAGTCGACCAGAATGCTCGACGCCTGTCGTTAGACAGGTGCCGAGTGATTGGCTCCTTGGCACGGAGCGGTTATTTCATGCTCGCAGACGTTTTTGCACCGGCAGCCACCTTCTCGGCATAGAAACGCTTCATCTGGCCGGCGATGTAGTCGAGGTGGTCTTCCACTGCGAAGTGCCCCGCCTTGAGCCGGTGCATCTCGGCCTTGGGGAGATCCTTCAGGAACGCTTCACCACCGGCCGGTGTGAAGAAGATGTCGGTCTGACCCCAGAAGATCAGCGTCTTGGGCTGGTTGTCGCGCAGAAAAGCCTGCCACTTCGGGTACAGTTCGACGTTTGTGCGGTAGTCGTAGAACAGGTCGAGGTTTACGCGGACCGCCGTGGGCCGCTGCATGTACGCCGCATCCGACTCCCAGTTGTCGGGGCTGATCAGCTCAGGCTTCTCCGCGCCGTGCAAGTAGATGCCCTTGATCGCATCCTTGGTCAGGAAGCCGGCCAGCGGCTTCTCGGTTTCGGGCGAGCGGTTCTTCCAGAGTGCGCCGCGGAAGCCATCCCACGCTGCCGTGAAGCCAACCTCGTACGCGTTGCTGTTCTGGATGACCAGCCAATCGAGCGCCTTCGGATTGCGCCCGACGATGCGAAAGCCCACCGGGCCGCCGTAGTCTTGCACGAACAGGCCGTAGTGATCGAAGCCCTTGGCCTTGAGGACGTGCTCGACAACATCCGAGATGCCGTC
>JBBQUM010000061.1:0-15194 GCA_038212445.1 Bryobacterales bacterium | reverse complement strand
TAGCTTCAATTAGGCCGCGATCGATCGATCGCGGAAATCTTGTATAAAGTGCAAGTCGAGTCAAGGCTATGAATCGCGTCAAGTAGGCCGCGATCGCTCGATCGCGGAAATGATAGTGATGGGTGGTGAAGGGGATCTCGTCAGGGCTTGCTTCAATTAGGCCGCGATCGATCGATCGCGGAAATAACATTCGAGTACGAAGTGGAGAATCCAGACGCCCGGCGTCAATTAGGCCGCGATCGATCGATCGCGGAAATGACCGTATAGTCGGCCTGCTGAGTGGTGAGCTTGAACTGCTTCAATTAGGCCGCGATCGATCGATCGCGGAAATCCGCCATGCTTTGCGAATGAGGACCGCCACAGTTAAGCTTCAATTAGGCCGCGATCGATCGATCGCGGAAATGTAATTCCCCGGCAACTTCCCAGATGTGGCAAGCCGCGCTTCAATTAGGCCGCGATCGATCGATCGCGGAAATCGATCATCCCGGTTTCGCCGGCAGGGCAGGAATTCTCGCTTCAATTAGGCCGCGATCGATCGATCGCGGAAATAATCCGGTTCCCGAAAGTCCCGACACGTTGCAGATTGCTTCAATTAGGCCGCGATCGATCGATCGCGGAAATTTCGGAGGCTCCTTTTCTTCCTTCGGACGGAATAGATTGCTTCAATTAGGCCGCGATCGATCGATCGCGGAAATATTGAGCGTGTATCGAAGGGAGGCTGCGTGATGCCGCTTCAATTAGGCCGCGATCGATCGATCGCGGAAATGATTATTCGATAGGTGGAGTGGATGGTGTATCGACGCTTCAATTAGGCCGCGATCGATCGATCGCGGAAATAGATAATCTAACTCCTACTGGACCCACTAAGAGCAGCTTCAATTAGGCCGCGATCGATCGATCGCGGAAATGGCTCAGCGGGCGCAGGGCGCTGCGGGTATCACTCGCTTCAATTAGGCCGCGCTCGATCGATCGCGGAAATAACAACGTATCACCAGCGGACCAACGCTTTCACGATCCGCTTCAATTAGGCCGCGATCGATCGATCGCGGAAATAGGTACTTGTTAATCCTATTCTATTTTCAAAGACCTATCCACCCCTTTGCGAGCGGTCTCGAGGAAACTTGTTTCTTGAACTCAGAGGCTGAAGTAAACGTACCGCAGGCTCGCTAATAAATCAACAACTTCAGCGCCCGCGAGCGGGTCCTGGCTTTTCGGCGTCACTTGGCCGCTCGCGGACTACCTTGTTGTGAAGGCGGGATACTCGGCAACCTCGCCCTCCATATACTTGGCCAGCAGTCGGGCCTGGATTTCCAGCATTCGCCGGTAGCTGACCCTGTATTCAAATAGAGGATGGGTCACGAGCATGTCCATCCGCAGTTCGTAGGCCCGGAAGAATCCTTTCCTACCCTCGGGGGTCAAGGCCACCGAATCTCCTACGGCCACGAAATCCCGAGGCGTCACCATGCGCGTGTTGATCGCGGTCACCACCGCGGAATCCACCACGAGGGGACGGAACGGCTCCATCAAGTCCAAGGCGAGGGCGGGGCGGCCAAACCGTGGCTGGTGATAGAACCCCATCATTGGATCAAAGCCCACTGCATAACATGCGACGGTGAAGTCCTTCGACAGGAGACTGTAGCCCAAGGACAGTAGGGCGTTGACCGCATCGCGGGGAGGGCGCCTGTTTCTGCCGGCGAAATCGAAGCGGAACTCAGCCGGCACGTCCTCGCCCGGGTCCGCCTTGATCAATCCCTGGAACGCACCGAAGTACAGCCGTGCGGCGTTTCCTTCGATGCCGAGTAGTTCCTCCAGGCTTTCAGTCCGCTCGGCTCGTTCGGACATCTCTTTGATTTGGGAGAGTACCCGGGGATCGGGCTCGATGTGATTGCGCATGAGCATGGTTCGCTGATTCCGAGCTTTGGCGGCGACCAGAGTGCGAGCCAGTCGGAGGCAGAACCAAGGCTGACCGGCTAACGCAAACTGACGCTGACGCAGGAAGACATTCTTGGTGGACAGACCGGAGGTGATCCCGTAGAACCACCCGCCCATCGAGAAATAGCAAACCGGAATTTCTTCGCTGCACAATTCCTGGACGGCCTGGGTGGAGATTTGGATGTTGCCCATCAGGTTCACCTGGCAGATTTCATTGAGCCGGATCTCCTGGAGGACGCGTTCCTTCTCCTTCACTTGAAGGACGCCGCCCGACTTTCCGACACGCAACCCTTGAGTATTGAGATAGACGGGGCGCAGGTCGTCTCGCGGCGTGACGAGACGACGGATTTCACGGGAAGCCCGCTTTTTTGGAGCATTTGCCTCACCCGCCGCGAACAGGCTCATCTGGACCGGGTCGGGTTCCGCATCCTTATCGCGCAGCCGATTCACTTCATCGGGGAGGCAAATCGGAGCGAGGGAGCAGCCGACGCATTTGGGTGAATCTTCGAGCGGAGCGGGAATGGTGCCGGCCCTGGCGAGCGTCCAGGCATGTTCGATGGCAGCCTCAGCTTCGGCGATGACTTCTTGGGTGAAGATCACGCGAACACGTTGTTTTGTGGCGGCGTGATAGACGAGGCCCTCCTCGCAGTTGTAGCCATTGGCGCGCAGCACGAGTGCCTGGACGGCGAGTTGTACGCGGTCCGCCGGCCATAATTCCAAGATGCCGTCGACTTCACGTGGTTTGCCGTGCTTGTAGTCGACAGGAGTGACGCGGCCGGACTCGACTTCGACAAGGTCCAACTTAGCGATGACGCGATGGGGCTCACTGGAGAGAGTGATGGATCGCGTGTGGATGCGCTCTTCGCCAATGTCTTTGGCGGCAGCCAGTCCCTTACCTTCGCGGTCGACGCGTTTGTGCTGAGCGGAGCCTTCGACGGTGTCGACGCTTTCACGGAAGACGCCTTCTACCCATTCATAGAAGAACAGTCGAGGGCAGTAAACGAATTCGTTGACCATGCGGGCGGGCAGGTAATCGGGCAGTGCTCGTTCGGGTGGAAGTTCGGGCGACGAGAGAGGGAGAGCAGCCATTCAATCCTCCGCTAAACGACGATGCACGGCCCATCGAGAGCCGTATATGGTTTGCCTAACGATGTGATCACCCGGTCGCCCCGGCCTTCGGCCGGACCGAGGTCCACAAACAGGACTTGATCCTCGACGTGATGGATGAGTGCGCCGAGTTCGGTTTTCAGGCGGACGAGGTCAGTGGGGGTCAACTGGCATTCGAAGACGGAATACTGGAGGTGATCGCCGTAACCACGCATGAGTTGATGGACTTTGCGGAGCCGCTTGTCGTCGCAGATGTCATAGCAGACGAGGTATGAGGACCTCATGGAGGTATATCGGGCGGAATAACGAGCTAGTTTAGGCGGGACGCGGACGCAGCCGGACGCCTGGGAGGGTCGATATTAGAGCTGCAAGGGCGCTACCGACTTCGCTGCATCAGTTCGCGCAGGTAGGCATTAATTCGCGTCTGATACCCTTCGCCGGTTGTCTTGAGCCAAGCAAGGACATCAGCATCGAGTCGAATGGTGACGGTAGTCTTCTTCGGCCGATAGAATTTCCCGATCACGGCATCCGAGGGAATCTCTCGAATCTCGGGAATGTCGGTTAAGTCAATCTGGCGGTCGGTCCGCGCGGCAAGTTGTTGAAGTTCTCGCCGTTTTTCAGGAGTTAACTTGGACATACGGAAGGCATAGTGCAACTCAATGGGGCCGCGACCGCCGATCGGTTCCGGGTTCGCCTTACGGGACGAACCCGGAGCGGCGCCGACGAACACCAGCACCTGTCTAACGACAAAAAGTGTAGCACTGGCGGCCGTCCAATTGGAGAGTTTTCGATGCAGAACTTCCTCATTGCTACGGATCCGATCGGCGGAACCGCAATCGAATCAGCTGTCCGAGTTCTGGGCGGCAAACCCTTGTCAAGGTGCCTTTGGATCACGCCCTGGTCAGGGACTGCTGCCACGCTCTGCCGCGACCTGCAAGCCATATCGTTACGCAGGACCGTAGTATGCGAGTTATCGGGCGATTGGAGTTATAGCTAGGCGAACGAGCGAGCGGAATTCCGGCCACATTCGCGAATATGGTATACCTACACCATTCCAATATGATGGAATCCTATTCGGACTTCTTTAGGCGGATCAGCGGAAATCCCGCTCTTCCTTACCAGGAAGCATACGGCAAGAACCCATTTTCGTCCACTCTACTGGTTATTCCAACGGGGCTGGGAAAAACGGATGCTGTCCTGTTGCCGTGGTTGTACTCCGTTTCCTGTGCGAACCCGCTGCCCACGCGCTTGATAATTGTCCTGCCGCGGCAGAATCTCACGGTTCAAACCGCGTCACGGGCGAGAAAGCACGTAATCAAGGCCAAACTTGAAAACGAGGTACGGGTTCTCGAACTCTTGGCGGATAGCAAGGACAATGACGAAAGGCTCAGGCCCGATCAAAAAGCCATAATCGTTTGCACGCAGGATCTTTATTTCAGCCGCGCGTTGAACCGGGGTTATGCACGGCGTCCAACGCGATGGCCGATCGACTTTGCGCTATACAACCAGGATTGCGTGATCGTGCTGGACGAGATCCAATTGATGGACGATGCGCTGGCGACGTCGACTCAACTGGCGGCTTTTCGCAGCAAATTTGAGATTTTTGGCGAGGCGCCGTGTGTGTGGATGTCAGCGACAGTGAACGACGCCTGGCTTCAGACAGTGGACTCACCCGATATTCCGCCACGGTTGGAGTTGACACAAGCGGATCTCGAAAATGACGTGGTCTTGAAAAGGCTCCATGCGCCGAAATCGGTGGCGCCAGCGCCGGAGGAGTGCCGGAATCCAGCCGGGTGCGCGGAATTTCTTCTAGCTCAACATCGACCTAATACGCGAAGCCTTGTCATTACCAACACTGTGCCGCGCGCACGGGAGATATTCCGAGCCATTCGAGCGAAGTTTCCTTCAGCGGTGTTGCTGCATTCCAGATTTCGCCCAGCGGACCGAAAACGGGAAGCGGAGAAACTCGCAGAGGCGATACCGACGGAAGGCCAGATTGTTGTCGCGACGCAAGTGCTTGAAGCAGGCGTGGACATCACGGCGCAACGCATGGTGACTGATATCGCGCCGTGGGGAAGCCTGGTACAGCGGTTTGGGCGAGTGAACCGGTACGGCGAGGATGTGGCGGCGCAAATCTGGTGGGTGGACAAACCCCAACACGCGAAGCAAAAAGATCCCGACGGCACGGCGCCATACCTTCCCGAGCAGATCGAGCGTGCCAGGGTGCGGATGGCGGGTCTGCAGTCGGGGGCGCCAGCCGATTTGACTGCAGAGGATGGTCCCGAACCCTGGCAGCATGTGTTGCGCCGCAACGATTTGCTGGACCTTTTTGACACGACCCCTGATTTATCGGGGAATGAGATAGATGTTTCGCGATTCATTCGAGCCAGCGAGGACAAGGATGCTTATCTAGCGTGGCGCACCTGGGAGGGTCAGGCGGCGCCGCCGGAGGATCTTGACGATCTGGCGGATGAAGAATTGTGCCCGGTGCCAATCGGCGAACTGCGTGAATTTGGGCCCAAGCATCCGGTTTATTCCTGGAATTTCGCTACTGATGAATGGGTGAGGGCTGAGCGTTTTCATCCGGGAATGCTGTTGGTGACGCGGTGTAAAGAAGGCGGCTATACAGGGATTGAGGGCTGGTCGCCTGAGAGCAAGTCCACCGTGGAGGAAATTCCGAGGCCGCACGATCCCGTTGATGGTGACTCAGGCGATCGACGAAGTTTTCAGAGTTACCGGCAGACGCTGGTGGATCACACCCGTCGCGTGGTGGAGGAGTTAGAAGTACTGCTGAGAAACGAGAATTTGCCTGAGCACATGGCATCGGCGTTGCGAACGGCAGGGTTTAAGCACGATTGGGGGAAGGCACACCCGATTTTCCAAGCGACGCTGCATCGAAACGACCCTTCGCCTGACATCCTCGCCAAACAAAACGGACATGGCTCACACTCGAGAAAGCACTTTCGGCACGAGCTTGCGAGCGCGCTAGCGATGATTCAGAGTGGGGATGCGGACCTCGCTTCGTATTTGGTGGCGTCGCATCACGGCAAGGTCCGAATGAATATCCGGTCAATGCCTTTTGAACGGCAGGTTCTCGATATTCCAATAGCGCGGGGCATTCAAGAGGGGGACCGGTTACCGGCGTGCGACCTCGCTAACGATGTTTCGGTACCAGAGGTTGAGTTAGCGCTGTCTCTGATGCAATTCGGTGCTGATGGTGGATCTTGGACGGACCGGGCGCTTCGGTTACTGGAAGATTTGGGACCGTTCCGACTGGCCTACCTGGAGATGTTATTGAGGGTGGCGGATGAGGAAGCGAGTAACAAGCCGAATCCGGAGGTGGGTGGATGCGCGTAACGCTGGGTGCCTGCACCGCTACTCCATTCGGTGGGTATTTGAAGGCACTGGGTGTACTCAGGCTAGTGGCTCAACAGAGCGATGGGGAAGCGCGGGGCTGGTGGGACGGAGAGACTTTCGTAGTGGAGTCGAAGCTAAGCCAGGAGGATCTTTTTAGCTTTTTTTTAAGCGATTATTCGCCGACGCCCATAGTGGCGCCATGGAATGGCGGCAGCGGGTTTTACCCGAATGACAACAAAGACGCGATGGATGCGATCGCGAGTTCCACGAGCGATCGTTTTGGGGAATATCGGGACGCCATCGCCATTTGCCGCGCGTTTCCCGAGGTAATTCAAGGGAAGGGTTCGGATGAGGACAGCAGGCGGGGGGCGATTCTCCGGCGATGCCGGAATCTGCTCGGCGACAGAACGGTGGATTGGCTGGACGCGGCGGTGGGGATCGCCGCGGATGGCAGTCGTGCCTTTGCTCCAGTGCTTGGTACCGGGGGAAATGAAGGGCGTTTGGACTACACCAACAACTTCATGTCGCGTGTGGCGGGCCTCCTGATCGCGCCCGATAAGAAGACGAAAGTCGATGAGTTGCTCGCTAACGCGCTCATTGGGACACGCACGACGTCTATGCAGCCTGGTGCGGCTGGACAATACGATCCCGGTCGCGCAGGGGGGGCGAATCAAGGGCCCGGTGTTGAGCAGGACTGTAACATCAACCCCTGGGATTTGGTTCTGACGCTTGAAGGAGCGGTGGCGTGGGCGAGTGGCCTTTACCGGCGTCAAGGCGTGGGCTACAGGCCAATCCTATGCAGTCCGTTCACGGTCCGGTCCAGTCGGGTGGGGTATAGTTCCGCGGGGGCCGATGATGATTCACGCGCCGAGATCTGGACGCCGCTGTGGAGGCGGCCTGTTCGCTTTGATGAATTGAGCAAGCTGCTACGCGAGGGTCGCGCGAGCGTGCAGGGGCGCCCCGCGAACACGGCACTTGAATTTGCCGAAGCCGCGTCGTCACTAGGGGTGGACCGGAGCATCGATCGTTTTGTCCGGTACAGTTTACTAAAGCGCCGCGGGGACAGCTACGTGGCGCTTCCGGCAGGTATTTTCCCAGTTCACTACCGGACCGAAAGCGATCGAATCCGGGAATTCCAGTCGTTTCTTGAGCCATTGCGGCGGGATATGCCGAAGGGGGCAGATGACCTCTATCGCAATATCGAGAGTGCTGTGTTCCAGGTGCTTCTGACTCCGGGCAGCGAACGCATGCGGGAGCTCATGGCGGCACTTGGAAGGTACCAGCGCCGGATCGCGACCACTACAAATACCCGATTGCCTACACGAGGGCTGAAGGCGTCGACCTGGGTGGAGGCTTGCGGTTGGGGAACGCCCGAAGTCCGAATCGCGGCGGCGCTCGCGTCGATTTACACGCGCGATGTTGGTTCGATTTCCGAGAATCTGATGCGTGGGGGGATGCATTTTGCTTGGAACGGGCCTGATCTGCCGGGCCGACTCGTCGCAGTACTGGATCGTCGTTTGCAAACTGCCAACGCGAAAGACCTGACTGCGAATCCACTCGGAGCGTCGTGCGAAGTCCACCCGGGCGATGCAACGCTATTTATCGAGGGATCGGTAGACGACCTGTTGATCGAGGATTTGCTGTTTGCATTCGTCATCCTCGATTGGACGGACTTTGAAGGGCCAGCTGTCGACGGCGATGGCCGGTTAGAAGTGTTACCTATTTTCGCGATTTTGAAGCACCTGTTTCTTCCGAGGGAGATCAAGCTGGGACCGGAGGCGAAACGTCTGCGCGCGGACCCGCGTGTTTTGTCACTGCTCCGGGCGGGCGCGGCGTGCGATGCCGCCGCCATTGCGGTTGCGAGGCTTAGAATTGCCGGTCTGCGTCCGCTTGATGTTGTATACGAAGGTGGCGTTAACGCCGGCCGACTGGCTGCTGCTCTCCTGATTCCCGTGTGGGCGGGAAAAGGATTAGCTTACGGAATTTTCCACGATCAAGAACGTACGTCTGAAAAGGAACCCGAATGGATTTGACAACGCTGAGTAACGCTCCACGTCTGCTGATTGAGGCTGAACTTCACCCGGTTGCCGGAAATCGTTTCCAGCCGACGGGATTTGCCGATCTCGGCCCGGCCGAATACAAACTTCCGAGGACTGGCACGGCGATGCTGCTGGTGGAGAGCGCGCAATCGGTAGCCAACCGGCTGGAGCGGACCGTACTCGATGGCGACGGCCCTGGCCTGGACCCAGCGCTCGCGGGACTGCCCTATGTTGTTGCTGATCTGGAGGGAGCCAACACGGCGATCCGGACGAGTTCGTTAGTGGAGGCGCACCGGATCGGCTCGCCGTACTTCCTCCTGAACAAGGAGTTTCAGCCGACACTGGTGAAGGAAATGGCGTACCACCCGAAGCAACCGCTCGACTGGAAAAAGATTTACGCCACGTTGTTCAAGTACGACACCAACAGCCTCGTGCATGGCGTTTTCCTTTCATTATTGGAAGGCGGACGAGTGCGTGCTCCGCGTGCAATCACCGGTTTCATTGAGGCGTCGGAGGTGGAGCGCGTGGTTTCCGGCGGCGTGAAGAATAGCCCCGTAGATCCAACAGGGAAGACGCAGGTCGCCGACCAGAAGGCTGGGGAGGCGGGGGTTTACAGCAATGTCCCTTATTCGCGGGTGGAGTACACGGCTGGGGCAATCAAGGCGTATTTCAATCTTGACCTATCGCTAATACGCGGCTACCGGCTTGGCGATGATGCAACGCAGTTGCTGATTGCGCTGTCACTGCTCAAGGTCAGGCGATTTTTGGATGCACACCTGCGGCTGAGGACAGCGTGCGATCTTCAACTTGGCGAGACTGTGATTGTGGCGCCTGCGGGATTCAGCCTGCCGGGCGAAGGCGAACTACTGGCAGCTGTCCAAGCTGGCATTAAAGCCTGCGCTCCGCTATTTGCGCAACCGGCGGTGACTGTTTTGACGACGAAGGTGAAGATTGTGGAGGGAACGAAGTGATTACGATCCGGCTAGGGTTTCCGGCCGGGCGCTATCACGCGACGCCTTGGGGGAGGCACGTCAATGAGGGCGTAACGGAATGGCCGCCGTCGCCATATCGACTGCTTAGGGCGCTTTATGATGTCTGGCAGCGCAAATGCGCCCAGCTGACCGAGGACGAAGTGGGTCCTGTACTCGAGTCGTTGGCAGCCTCGCCTCCGCGGTTTACCTTGCCCTTGGCGTTCGCTTCCCATACGCGGTCATATTTGAGTGCGAATGAGAAGGATCCGACGTCGAAGAATCTTGTTTTTGATTCATTCCTTGCATTTGAAGGTGATGAAGCGTGCTTTCTAACCTGGAGTGATTTGGAACTTACGCTGGATAAGCGGGCAACTCTCGGTTTGTTGCTGGGAAATTTAAACTATCTTGGGCGGTCGGAGTCCTGGGTGAGCGCAGAGATTTGGGACGGCGAGATTGCAGGGTTGGATTGCGACGTCGTGCAAGTCGCGGATGCGGGCGGGGAGTTGTCCGCGGTGGCGTGCGCGGTTCCGAGGAGCGAGTATGCGGGAAAAGGTACGTGGCTCGATGCGCTCACGGCTTCGAGTGCATCGCTGCTGAAGGAGCGCGCTTCCTCGCCTCCGTTGCTCCGTAGCGTGCGATATGTGTTTCCGACAGGGTCGGTGTCGACCGATGTTGCGAGAAAGCCTGTGCGGAAAGCGCTGGCGGTGCAAGCGGTGTTGCTGGGCCTGGACGCAACGGTGCTTCCTCTTGTCACTACCACTCTGGAGGTTGCCGATCAGATTCGGGTGCGTCTGATGGGGGCGCATAAGCGACGCACTGGAGCGGAGCATTTGTCGCCGCTGTTTAGCGGCAAGACGGCGGAAGGTGAGCCTCGGAAGGATCATGGTCACGTCTACATCCTGCCGCTGGGGTCGGGAGAGCCAACGCGTGAAGGACGTATTGATCGCGTACTGATCATTAGCCCGCTAAGGCCTTTCACACCTGATGAATTGGATGCGGTGCGGGGAGTTCGGGAGCTTTACCAGTCCGACGGGCGGCCGGCGGTCAGATGTGTTCTCACTTGGCAGGGCGGATTGGAGGGAGAGGTCGCGAGAAGTTGGGGGAAGACATTCGTTAGTACGACGCCCTTCGTGCCGCCTCGTCACTGGCGTAAGGGACGCGATTTCGGTTTGTTCCTGAGAGACGAGATCCGGCGCGAGTGTTTGAATCATTCAGTGGGCGGGGAGCTAGAGTCGGTGGAGGTGCTGCCGGCGATGCCTGGGAGATTTCACAGCGTGGAGTACCGGCGGAATCGTAAAGGGGATCCTGTGCGTCCAGGGTATGCGATGCGGTTGACGTTCAGGGGGCCAGTGCTGGGGCCATTCGCGGTGGGGTATGGGGCTCACTTTGGGCTTGGGCAGTTTCGGCGGGAGTAGCGAAGAAGCTTTCACAGCCTACACCGGCGCGTCTGCCAGCTAAACGCTTTCGCTTGGGCCTCACCTGGGTGCGATTTCGCCTATGACAGAATGACCTCGGCGACCTCGATTCTTTCGATTAACCCCTTATGGCAGGTGAATCGCAACGATGGCCGGGGAGCTATCAGGAAACCATGGCTCAGAAACCCTGCGGTCCACAGCCCAGGATCTCATCTTCCTCCCTACCACTCATTACGTGCCCCAACTCGCCGACCGGCACAATGGGCCACACGTTCTGCTCCAGATACTCTCGCAGGCTCTTGCGACCGCCAGTCTTACCTGCGCGTGCCTGGAGGCGGGCGCGGCGCTCCACAAGAGCGCGATGGATGGCCTCCGTCTTGGTCTCGTTGGCCAGACTCGCCACTTCATTTGCGAGTCTTTCGACTTCAATATTCTTGATGTTCAAGGCCATAGTAGTTAGGTGCGTTCAGTCTACCGTTCTACCAAGGATGGCCCGGGAAAAACCACGACATGTGCCAAGTGCGATTTCGCAAGGGCTTTGGCCTGGGGCTGCGGTGCCTGCCGAGGATAGCCGCGCCTAACGACTGCGCTGCATTAGTTCGCGCAGGTGGGCATTGATCCGAGTCTGATATCCTTCGCCCGCCGCCTTTAGCCAGGCAACGACATCAGCATCCAGCTGGATAGTGACGGTGGTCTTCTTCGGTCGATAGAACCTTCCGATCACGGCATCCGAGGGAATTTCCTGAATTTCGGGAATGTCGGTCAGATCGATCTCGCGATCGGGCCGGGCAGCGAGTAGTTGAAGTTGTCGCCGCTTCTCAGGAGTTAGCTTTGACATATCGCTTCCTTTCGTGACGCGTCGCGGGACGAGTTCCTAACACTCCACTCCATTACCACGGACGCCCGCTGCTACAAACCGTGGCCCAATGCTTACGCTCATTGCCGTTGATCGTCAAGAGCTCTTGCACGAGCCGGGAGGCTCATGCTACTTCGACTTGCTTGCGCTCGATCAAAACATATGGCTTTCCCAGTCGGCGGCTTTGGACCACTGCCACCTTCGACTTACCGGTCGCTGGGGCGAAGGCTGACTCTACCTGGAGTCCGGCGGAAGGAGACGAGAACTAGAAAATTGCGCATTTACGATTGCACATCAAAAAGGCCTCTCGCGGCGGCAAGTCGATGGACTGTCGATACGGCGCTGACTAAGATATTGCCGTCCGGATCGATGGACGGGTTGAGGGGGACGTAGAGCAGGGTGTCTTCACGGCGTGCAAGAACGTTGCTGACAACGAGCGCTCGCATCATCCAAATGGCTGAGTGCACACTCTTGGCATCGAGGCCGAGCCACCCGGTGTAATCAGCGCCGCCGGCTTGGAGTCCAGTGGCGTCGGACAGCCTTGCGGCAACCGCGGCTCTCCAGGTGGGGTCTGGCCTGGTCTGGGCGGGCTGGAGCAGTCGGGACTTTGACGCTGCGCCCTCGAAGATCGCTAAGATCTTCTTCTCCTGGCCGTACTCAATGTGACCATCGAAGTAGTGAGAGGTTTTGGCGATTACAGTAATGACGTTCTTGATCTCTTTCTCGATGCGAAACTGTGGTCCGGCGGGCAGTTCCAAAACGACATCCTGCATGCGGACCGAGACATTTTCCATCACGATGGCGCGGACGAGCCATTGCGCCATGACTTGAGTGGCGCAGTGAACGCGGACCCATCCGGGATTTGGCGACGGCTCCACGGCGAGGTCTGAGACCATGCGAATGCCACGGCAGATCTCGTCGATGACGGTCCGGTAGCGATCCGGGTCAGCGGCGATTTCGGAGTCGGTGGCGGGTTCGAGGAGTTTCCCTTTGTGCGGCGGTCCGCCGGCCATTGCCAAATCGCAGAAGCTCTCCCAGATTTCACCCCAGGCAACGCGACCTGCCGGGTCGTACTTTAGGGCAGCCGAACCCATGGAGACGGGTTCGACATCCTCGTAGCCGGCCTCGTACTCGGGCGGGAGGACGATTTTCAGCTTTGCGTCTAACGCGTTGAGTTCCGGCTGTTCGCCGGTGACGGGCTCAGTGGCTGGACCGCCGAGACCGAGAGTACGGCGCAGGATCTGCGGAAACATCATCTTTTGAATATACGGGTTCAGGGCGCGTTGTGGATTAGTTTCAAAATTGGCGGATCAGGCTGTGCCGGTTTTTGCGTCTAATCTTTAGATTGGAGTCTAGGACGCATGGCAAAAAGAGACGGTGACGGCATTCCGACGTATACGAAGATCGTGGAGACGAAGCAGAAGGGCCTAGGGCCGGAGTCGGCGGGGCAGTCGGGCGACACGCAGGGGTTGTCGGACCTGGCTGAAGGGGATTCCGAGAGTGTGGAGGAGTTGGTGGAGGAAGGGCAATCCTTCGAAGCGGGGATCATCAGCGGCATCGAGAACGCACCCGATCCGGACGTCGCGGAGGTCCACACCAAGCAGGTCCCCGAAGACGATGTGCCGGATGAGTATCTCAGAAAAGACCAGGACTAGATATGAAGCTAGTCGCATTGCTGCTGGCGGCGTTTGCGCTACAGGGCGCTGAAACGAAGCAACTCTTTAACGGCCGGGATCTCACTGGCTGGGCGCGCATACCGCGGCACGAGGATGCGCCGGCCGATCAGAAGCCGGGGTTCAAGATCGAGGATAGTCTGCTGATCTCGCTGCCCGATTCGCCTGAGGACGATCTTTGGTACACGGGCGAGAAGTTTGGCAACGTGACGCTGCGCATTGTTTACAAGGTCTCAGATAAGACTGCTAATTCGGGCATCTTTATTCGGATCCCGGAGCGGCCGAAGTCGGAAGACGACGCGATTAACCGCGGTATTGAGGTCCAGATTCAGGACAGCGGCGACGAATTTCACTGCACAGGGGTGCTGTACTCGATGACGGGGGCGAAGGCGAGGCCGTCGAAGGCGCCGGGGGAGTGGAACACTCTGGAGATCACGTTGAAGGGTCCGCGGACGGTGGTGAAGCTGAACAACGTGGTGGTTACGGATTACGACGGCGTGTCGCCGGTGCCGCTGAAGACGGGGCGGTACGAGCCTGATCGGGGTCCGCGGCCGGATAGCGGGTACATCGCGGTTCAGCATCATGGGGGAGCTGCGACGGTCTGGTTTAAGGAAATCAGCGTCGTGCGGTGAGTTGCGCGGGCTTACTCGCCTTCTACGAAATTTGTGTCCTGGCCGCCTGGTTGTGCGTAGATATGTCTGAATGCGGCGATTTCTTGTTCTTGTAGCGGCAGCGGGCCTGTGCGCAGGTCAGTCCGATTCTTATCGTGCCAGTGTGCGGCTGGTGAACATCGGGTTCAGCGTGCGGGACGCGCGTGGAGCGCTGGTTACCGATCTCACTCGCGACGACGTGGAAATCCGTGATGACGGGGCGGTGCAGCCGATTGACTTCTTTGTGCGCAGCGAGGATCTGCCGTTGTCGCTGGGGCTGGTGGTGGACGCGAGTGGCAGTCAGCAGCCTTTTGTGAAGCGCCACGAAAAAGACCTGAAGGAGTTTCTGAAGCGGGTGGTGCGAGAGGGAGACCAGGCGTTTCTGGTGCGGTTTGGAAACCACGTTCGCCTGGGCGCGGATGTGGGAGCGCCGGTACATGCGGTGTTGGAGGCGTTGGATGGGAAGCGAGACGCTCCAGAACTGGGTCCGCCCGAAATCCGGATTCTTGGGACGGCGTTCTACGATGCGCTGTACCTCGCGGTGACGGAAAAGTTGGACCGGGCGGCGGGGGCTCGGCGGGCGCTGGTGGTTTTCAGCGATGGCGAGGACAACTCGAGTTCGCACCATATGCTGGACGCGATTGAGGCAGCGCAGGCGTCGAACGCGATCGTTTACGGAATCCGGTATACGGAGGTTAGGCATGGTCGGTGGAACGCGCGCAACAAATATGGCAAGTCGGTGATGGCTCGGATTTCGCACGATACGGGTGGGGTGGATTTCGATTCTGAGGAGACGGACCTGAAGACTGCGTTTCGGGCGATTGATGAGGATTTGCGGTCGATGTACGAGGTTGCTTATCGGGCTCCGGCGGCTGATGGGACGTTCCATAAGATCACGATCCGGTTGAAGCGGCCGGGGCTGACGGTGCGGACTAAGGCGGGTTATTATGCGCGGGACTGATGTTTAGGGGCGGCTGCTGCGGGTTGGTTGTTTGTGCTTTGTTGCTTCGATCCGGCGTGCGCGCGGTTCGCCTACTTCCCTCCTGCGGCGCTGCCGGCTTTTTGTACTTTGTTTGCCGGTTGTTCAGGCTTCCGCTTGAACGGGTCGGGAGACCCGTTCCTGGAGTTTGGACATTTTGAGTTGACAAAAGTGATCAGTGATGTTTCACTCTATATAGTGAAACATAGGGACGC
>JBBQUM010000060.1:0-16487 GCA_038212445.1 Bryobacterales bacterium | reverse complement strand
CCCCTTGCCCCCGGGATTTATCGCTTTCGCTCCGATCCCGGTCCTTAAAACGCACGGACGGCGTTGCCGTCCGCCATTCGGTGTTCGGACCTGGCCGGCGCTCGGGGTGCGTCCCCGCATTGCCCTACCCTCCGTCAGGCACCGAGAACTCTATCACGACTGAACGCTACTGCACGAGGGCGTTTACACAAAATTCTTGACACTGCCGGTTCACGGCACATTTTCGGGAGCGATTAACGGAGTTGCTTGGGGATTTGGAATACGTCGAGAAACGAGTAGATCGGCTCGAGAGCAAGATCCGCGACGCAGTGACTGCGCATAACGCGGTGATCAAACGACTCTGCACCATTCCGGGCGTGGACGAGGTCACTGCCTGGACCATCGTCAGTGAGATTGGTCTGGACATGAACGTTTTCGCGAGCGCGAATCATCTGGCGAGTTGGGCGGGGTTATGTCCGGGCAATGATGAGAGCGCCGGCAAACGGCGCAGCGGCACCACGCGCAAGGGCAACCGTTATCTTCGCCGTTGTCTGGTCCAGAACGGCTGGGCCATCGGGCATGCCAAGGACTGCTTCCTTACCTCGCTGTTCATGCGGATCGCCCGTCGCCGCGGGATGAAGAAAGCCTGCGTGGCGGTGGCTCATCGCATTCTGGTGATCGCCTATCACATCATTCGCGACGGAGTTGAGTATCGCGAGTTGGGCGGCGATCACCACGATCGGCTGCATCCTTTACGAACGATGCGCCGGCTGCTCGACCGTCTCGATCATTTGGGGTTTGATGTTCAGCTAACCCCAAAGACCGCGCCACCACAGGCTGTGCAGAGTGTTGATGCCGCGTCTGAAATTCCTCAGCGTCGAGGGCGAGGGCGTCCCAAAGGATCCAAAAACTCCAAACCCACCCGCTATGTTCGAACTCCGCCACCGAGTTGTCAGCGATGTTTGGATCGCGGAATACCCTGCATCCATCACCTCGACTCAAGCGTCGCCAGCAGAATCCGGCCAGTCAGATCGTCCCCGCCACTTGATCCGAGATGTCTAAAGTACTTCGCCTGGGGGATCAGGCTGTCCCCCTCGAGCCCCCCTCGAGCCCGATGCCCCTCGAGCCCCAGCGGTCGGGCCATCTTGAACTTTTTGGCCCGCCGGCCAATCCAGGGCTCTTGTTTGCTCGTAGAGCCTGTTGATGGCACTGCTGAAGAGACACAGCGTTGCACGTCAATCTTGAAAGGAGTTCAGATGAGCAAGGAACAGAACGACCAACTGAATAGTCAAGAAATCACAGAGGATGATCTTGGCAAGATTAGCGGTGGCGTGAAGCCCGAAGTGCGGGTGAAGATCAACCAACTGCACGGCGACGAGCCGGACTATGAACCTGTCAAGCACGCTCCTGTAAGAGACTAAGTCGACGGAGCCAATCCGTTCATTCGTTGCCAGACAGGAAGAAGTGAGTTCGCTCATTTGGACTGCCCCCTATCCTGAGAGGGATCCAGATGAACGTACCGTTCGATCATTTCTTCCTGCCTGATTTCTGGCTGTGCTTCAAAATCATTTGCAGCGGTGAAGAAGGAGTCGGGCTCTGGTGGAAACCAACCCGGCGAGGAAGAGCCAGTTGGAGACTCATCATCCGATGAGTTCGTGAGGCCGGGAAGGCGGCCTCTTTTCGGCCGATCCATTAGGATAAAGAGCGGCTCGAGAGGGCTGGAGAGAGACAGCTTGGGTTGACGAACTCGAAAATCGGCCTCGGTGACATTCGCCAGTCCGATTCTACGCAGAATACGCGATTCCTCCAACCGAATCGGCTTTCAGCCGCCGGCACTTGCGGTCGAACCGCTGCTCCATCGAGTCCGGAAATGCCTCATCGCCGAACGGCTTTCCGGCGAACGTACACTTCCGCAACGCGGTGATGTGCTGCGGCACCGTCTCATAGCGATGTAACTCCCGCCATGTTTCCACCCCGCCGGCGCGCTGCCAGAAATCCATGTCCAGCGCCCCACTCCGATCCGGGTTGCCCGACAGGTGCGCCGCAGCCTCGACCAGCGTTAAAGTAACATACCGGACCGGGATCGACGATTCGTGCCTTGCCCAAGCGTAGTCGAATTTCTCACTCTTTGTGATAGGGACACGTCGGACTGCTGTTTTGAACGGACCAGCTGTCCCCACCGTCCCCACCCACCGGGGTCGCTTGAACTCGACGCTGTGAGTGCGTTTGAGTTCCAGCTCCCATCTCCAACCCGGCGGGTGTCGGCTGATGTCGGGAGGATCTATGTATCGAAGAATCAACTTCTTTCAGCGCACTGCGGCCATGTCCGCACTAGCCGTCGGATTAACCGGAGCGGCGAGCGCGGGCCTAATGAACTTCGAAACCGCGGTCCCGGGTTCCTTTCTTACCACGTCATCTGATTTTGATCAGGATGGGATTCAGCTCTCCCTCGTTCATGGGCACTACGACTTATGGAACTGCAGCTCGTCGCTTCTATGCCCTCCGAGCAACGGCATCGTTGCCGGTCTTGATTCTGTGCAAACCGGGCCGGCAACCGTTAGAATCGCTCTCATAACTGGCACCTTCTTCAACCTGGACAGCCTTCTGCTTTTGACATCCGATCCTTCTAGTTTCATGGAGGCGTCTAATGGCAGCTTACTGTTTTTCGGGAGTTCAGGAGGCACGTTAACGGAACCCAGTGGATTTCAAGGAATTCACTTTTTTGAGATTTCAAGTAGTGTGGAAATAGCCGGAGGTTTCCTTTTTGACAACATCGGCGTTAGTACGGTACCCGAGCCCTCGACAGTTGTATTGTTATTGCTTCCTTTCGTGACAGCGGCCGGGCTCCGCGAGCGACCACATCGCAGAGGCTGAGAGGGACACGCTGAGGTGGCGAATTCGAAAATCGGCCTCCGGGACATCCACCGACCCGATTCTAGGCCGAATTCGCGATTCCTCCAACCGAATCGGCTTTCATACGCCTCCACTTCCGGTCGAACCGCTCCTCCATCGACTCCAGAAACGCCTCATCGCCGAACGGCTTCCCGGCGTACGTACACTTCCGCAACGCGGCAATGTGCTGCGGCACACTCTCGTAGCGATGTATCTCCCGCCATGTTTCTACTCCGCCGGCGCGTTGCCAGAAATCCATATCCAGCAACCCGCTCCGATCTGGCCTGCCCGACAGGTGCGCCGCGGCACTCGACCAGCGGTAATCTTCGGCTGCCTCAACTAGTCCGGCGCGGCAAGGATTTTCTTCCACATACCGAAGCCCGATCCACATGTGCCGATTTGACATCGCGCAACTATGAAATCGCGCCTGCCACAGGTGTCCGCATCGGCCTCGACGAATATTCACCGCCTGCGCATACCGGCCGTTGGCCCGCGCAAATAGCACCGCCAGCGAGTCGTCGCGCTCCGCAATCACGACGAAATGGACGTGATTCGTCATTAAACAATAAGCCAACACGCGGACGCCAGCGCTGGCGAGATTCTCCCGGATCAAGCGGAGGTAGAGATGGCGGTCGGCGATGGAAAAGAAGACGCGCTCGTGGTTGGTTCCGCGCTGGGTGACGTGGTATGGAAGACCGGGATCCACGATTCGGGCGTTACGAGGCATATATCGGATAAGTGCCCAAACGTAGTCGAAATTCTCACTCTTTCTGATAGGGACACGTCGGTCTGCTGATTTGAACGGGACAGCTCAGGCTGTCCCCATCGTGAAAGACTAGCGGAGGTTGACGTAGATGCCGTTTTGGCTCATCGGGGCGCCGGCTAGAGTGGTGGTATTCGGCGGCAGCATCAGGAGCCGGATGGATGACTGCGCTGGGAACTTGAAGTTCTTCAGATCCGGGTTGTTCTTGACGAGCGTCGCCAAGTCGGGAATTAGTACGGTCAGCTGATACACGCTCCCCGAGCGTCCATCGACGGGTCCGATGGTGGCAGCGACTCCGTTGCAATAGAAACCATCGACCAGAACGACGGGCGTCTGCGAGGTAACAACGTATCCATTCGTGAGACTGTACTGTCCCTGACCAGCGGCAAAGATCGTGATGGCTGAGCCGGTGGGCGCGGGGTTGTCAGGCGAATTCAACGTGCCGTCGCTGTTGAGAATGTACCCCTGCCCTTCTCCGCTCCCATCCGCTGTATAGAGGGCGGGCGAGGCGGCAGCGGCCGGAACTAAGACCGTGTTTGAGAGTGTGCCGCTCAACACCTGCAGAGTGTGTCCGCCGGTGACGGCAATGTCGTTGGGCGTCACCGCAACGATTGATGTAGACGTGGCGGACAGAGTGGTTAGAGGGGAGCCGTCGAGAATGATCTGCGCGCCGCTGCCGAATCCCGCTCCTAGAGCCACGATGGGTTCGCCGGGCGCCAGAGGCTGAGCGATATGGCTGGCATAGTTCTGTACGGAGTCGAGACGGAGAGCGGGTGCGGTGGTAAGTGCGATCTTGTTGGCTAAGACGAGATTGCCGGTAGAGACTGCGAACGAACCGCCGGGGTTGAGCGTGGAACCGGCAATCAGGATGTTGCCGTTGCCGTCGGGCACGGCGGTTTGAGCGGCAAACAGCCGTTCGTCGCCGAGGTAGGTGGAGAAGATGAGATTCGAGAGATTCGAATCAAACGCAGCGACGAAGCCTGAGCGCGACGAGAACGAGACTTGAAACGGCGTGTGAGTCGGCAGCGCTTTGGAATCCGTGTAGCCCGCGACGATGACAGTGCCTGAGGCGTCGACGGCGACGCTCGAGGCTGTGTCCAGCCCTTCGCCCCCGAGCAGTGTGGCAGCGAGCAGCGTGAGACTGCTATCCCACTTGGCAACGAAAGCGTCCATCCCACCACCGGAGGAAGGCTGCGAAACGATGGCTGGGACCATGGGCTGCGGTTTCGGCTGGAACGCTCCGGCGGTGGCGGGAAAGACTCCGTTCTGGGGTATGTAGGCACCGGCCACATAAACATTGGAGCTCGCGTCGAGCGCGAGGGCCGTCACGGTGCCGAGACCGGCTTGAACCGCGGACGCGAGCACTGCCGATCCGGCGGGATTCAACTCGACAACGCTCGGTTGGGTACCGGTGACTATGGCGATGGAGGAGCCGAGTCCGACGCCGATCCAGGCGTTGCCGGCAGAGTCGACTGCAAGCGCGCGGGCTTCCTGCACGGTGTTCTTTTTCGCGTCGGTGGGGACGTAGGTGGAATAGACGAGACCCGATCCGGTGGCGTTGAACTTGGTTATGAAGGCGGCGGTGGGGCCGAAGACGCTGAAGAAGCCGTTAGAGCCGATGGTTTGCTGGAAGTCGGTGACGTAGGCGCCGGGCGTGGTGGGGAGTCCGCCGCCGGAGTAGCCGCCGATGAAGGCGTTGCCGGTGGAGTCGACGGCGATGGCTTCAATCTGGGTCGCGGTGAAGTACGTCGCCCAGCCGAGCGACCCGGCGGGGTTCAGTTTGAAGACAAAACCGGCGCTGCCGTTTTGTGGCGGCGGTTTGGATTGCCAGGCGCCAGCAGTGACGGGCAGATCGGTTGACGTGGTGGACCCGGTGACGTAGATGCTGCCATCGGCGCCGACGGCGAGGGCCACGGCCGCATCACTGCCGCTGCCGCCGAAGTAGGTGGCGTAGACGAGATTCCCGTTGTTATCGAGTTTCACGGCGAACACGTCGGTGGTGGGCGCGGAGATCGCGATCAGGTTGGAGCCGGACACGAGCAGCTGAAGCACTGAAGGCGTGACCGGGCCGACGGGCGAGGTGGTGGCGAAGCCGTCGGTGGATTTCAGGGTCCCGCTGGCGCCGTTGGCGTAGAGTGCGTCGCTGGTTGGATCAGCCGCGAGGGAGGTGGTATTGCCGGCACGTTTCAGAGTCCAGGTGGCGCCGCTGTCGGTGCTCTGATAGACGCCTTGCGACGTACCGGCGTAGACGACGCCGGCGTGACGCGGGTCGGGCAGAAGCGAGTAAACCTGGGCCTGTTTGGGGAGTGAGGAGAGTTTCGTGAAAGACGTGCCGTTGTTGGTGCTCTTCGAGATGTCGATGCCGCTGGCGAAATACACGACGCCGTCGCTGAGAGGGTCAACGGCGAGGACGCCGAAAGCGCTGGAGGCGACGAGGGTCCAGGTGTCGCCGCCATCGGCGCTGCGGGCCACGCCGAGGTAGCTCGAAGCAAAGATCACGTTCGGAGACGCCGGTTGGACCCACACGCCTTGCACGCGAATGCTGCCGTCGGGCAGCGGAGGGATGCCGTTGGTGGCGGGTTTCCAGGTGGCACCGCCATCGAGACTCTTTTGCACGCCGGCGGTGGTGGTTCCGGCGTAGAGGGTGGCGGGGGTGACGGGGTTCACGGCGAGGCTGGAGACGGTGATGGTGGATGGGAGACGCGAGGTAAGGCTCCAGGTGGACCCGGCGTCGGTGCTTTGGAAGACCTGATTGCCTGCGGCTGCATAGAGGGTAGTGGGGGCCGCTGCGGCGGCGGTGAGCGGGGGCAGGTTGGCGGGAAATAGTCGCGAGGCGGAGCCGGTGGCGAGGTTGATGCGGGCGAGGGTGGAACCGCCGGCGGCGGCCTGAGTGCCGAGCGTCGTGGGGAAGTCGAGCGAGGTGGTGGACCCGACGATATAGAGGTTCCCCTGTTTGTCGACGGCGGCCGCGGCCACCGAGCTATTGCCGGAGCCTCCGGTGGAGGTGACCCACTGTAGGGCAGGCGCGAGGTCAGCGGCGTAGGCGGTAGAGAGGGCGAGGACGGCGATGGCGGACAACAGCGTTTTCAAAAATCTAATCTCCCAGCGGAAGGTCTTGCAAGTTCGGGGCGGAGTAGTGTCGGAGTCCCGGAAGGGGACCGACGCGGATAATTCCAGTTTCGCAGATTTGGGTATGGGGGTGAAGTGATGGGTGAGGATGGTCATTATGAACTGGCGAGCCGGGCAGGCTGATTCGCGCAAACGGTATCTGGAGAAGTTCGACCGGGCGGAGGCGGACCGGTATGAGGCGGTGGTGGGTGGATTGAGCGGGGAGGATGAAGAAGCATATCTTTGCGATTTGACGCGGGTGGTGCGGCTTGGGGAACGAACCAGAGTGCTGGATGCGGGCGCGGGGACGGGGGCGCTGTGCGGAGTGCTGTTGCGGTTGCCGGGGGTCGCTATCACGGCGTTGGAGCCGTCGCCGTCGATGCTCGAAAGGTTCAGAAGCAAGAGCGCGCTGGCCGGTGTAGAGATCGTGGAGGGCTTCTGCGATTCAAGCGATGACCGCCGGCACTTCGGCGCTGGACAGTTCGACGCCATTGTTTCGCGGCAACTGGTGAACGGCTTGTACGATCCGCTGACTGCCTTTCGGAACTGGCACTACTGGCTGGCGGATGCAGGGAGGGTGGTGGTGATGGACGGGCTGTACGTTCGTGCGGCCTGGACAGGCATCTGGGAGGAGGAAGTGGACGAGCTGCCGCATTCGGCGTGTCAGAGTACGGCAATGACGCCCTACCTGCTGGAGGCGGCGGGTTTCAGCATCGAGACGGTGGGGTGGATGGACGCGGTGAATCAATTGCCGTCGACGCGGACCAAGCGGTATGTGGTGGTGGCGCGGCGCTAGACGTCGAGAGTGATCCAGGCGGGGGCGTGGTCGCTGGCATTCTCCGCGCCGCGGACGTCGCGGTCAACGCCGCCGCCGGTTAGCCGGTCGCGCATGTCGCGGGAAAGCAGAAAGTGATCGAGGCGCATGCCCTTGCCGGCGGGCCAGCGATTGCGTTCGTAATCCCAGAAAGTCCAGAGGGGCCCTTCAGGTTGGAGTTGGCGTAAGGCGTCGGTCCAACCTTGCGACAGAAGGCGTGCGAAGGCCTGGCGGCTCTCGGGTTGGATGAGCGCGTTGTTATCGAGCGACCGGGTTGGATAGATGTCCTGGGGAGTGGGAACGACGTTGTAGTCGCCGGCGAGGATGACGGGGACGCCAGCGGCCATGAGTTGGGCGGCGTGCTCGATGAGGCGTTCGAGCCAGGCGAGCTTGTACCTGAATTTGGGGCCGGGCTGAGGGTTGCCGTTGGGGAGGTAGATAGAGGCGATCAGTATTCCGTGGACGGCGGCTTCGATGTAGCGAGCGTGACGATCGTCGTCATCGCCGGGGAGGGTGGACCGGGTGAGGACCGGCTCGTGGTTGCGGGCGAGGATGGCGACGCCGTTCCAGGAACGCTCACCCTGCCAGACCGCGCGGTAGCCTAGAGTACGAAGAGCCTCGGCGGGAAAGGCGGTCTGCTCGGCCTTGAGTTCCTGGAGGCAGACGATATCGGGTTTGGATTGAGCGAGCCAGGCCAGGAGATTGTCGAGCCGTTTATTGATGTTGTTGATGTTGAAGGTGGCGATTTTCAAACGTCGTGCCTCAATCCTCATTTTGCATGGTAGGGAGAACGCAGATGACTGTACTCGGCGGCAGCTTCACGCTGCCGAACACAACGATGACGCTGAAGCGCATGGGTTATGGCGCTATGCAACTGACAGGCCCGCAGGTATGGGGGCCGCCGCGCGACGTCGATGCTGCGGTGGCGGTGTTGCGTGAGGCAGTCGCGAGCGGCGTCAATCACATCGACACGAGCGACTACTACGGTCCGCATGTCACCAATCAGATTATCAAGCAGGCGCTGCATCCTTACCCGGACGGGCTGGTGATTGTGACCAAGCTGGGAGCGCGGAGGGCGGCGGATAAGTCGTGGCCGCATGCGCTATCGCGGCAGGATTTGATTGACGGCGTGCATGACAACCTGCGGAATCTCGGCCTGGAGAGGCTGGACGTGGTGAATCTGCGGGTGGGCGGAATGATGGCGCCGGTGGACGGTTCGATCGAAGCGCCGATGACGGTGCTGGCGGAGTTGAAGAGTCAGGGGCTGATTGGTGAGATCGGCTTGAGCAACGTCACGCACGAGCAGTTGGCGGAAGCCGAGGGGATTGCGGACATCGTGTGCATCCAGAACATGTACAACGTCGCGCACCGGGAGGATGACGGGTTCATCGATCATTTGCGGGAGCAAGGCGTGGCGTACGTGCCGTTCTTCCCGCTGGGCGGGTTTACGCCGCTGCAATCGTCGACGCTGGACGCGGCGGCGGCATCGGTGGGGGCAACTCCAATGCAGGCAGCGCTGGCGTGGCTGTTACAGCGGGCGCCGAACATCCTGCTGATCCCGGGTACGTCGTCGGTAGAGCACTTGCGGGACAACTTGAAGGCTGCGGAGTTAAGGCTTCCTCCGGAGACGATCGCCAGTCTGAATGCTATAGGGCGGGGCTGATTTTTGTATCGTGCGTTGAATACAATTGGGTCGGGTGGCGCTGGGCGGCGAGATTTCCCCATCGGTGGGGGTGGGCCGATCGTCCACTTTAATGAGAGTTATGCGCAAAATGGGCATGGCACCCAAAGTGCAGGCGTTTTAGCTTGGAGATCGCGAGCAAGTACAACTTCGTGATGATATTCGGAAAAAAGAAGAATCGCCGGGAAGAGCAACGCGTGACTGTCAACGCACCGGCGACGCTCAAAGTTTTGACGGGCGCCGCCGGGGACCTACAGGTGACGTTGGTGGATGTGTCGCCGAAAGGCGCTGGTTTGCAGACGCCGGAATTCGTCATGCGAGGATTGACGGTTGAGGTGGTATGGGCGGGGGGCGCGATGCGGGGCAAAGTGCAATACTGCCGTCCCGCGGAGGCGGGCGCCGGATACCAACTCGGGCTGCGATTAGACTAGGCTGACCTTAGTCATTGTCCTGTTGCGCCTGAGGTGTAGGCGGCCGCAATTCGGGACTAATTTTATCCACTAAGAATTAATTCTGCAGGTAGACCTGAATTAACGACTAAAGCCGTTCGATAACGTTCAGATCTCTATACTCCTTCCCCGATTTAACCGATGAGCAGGTATGGGCACCCGCTCCATATCTCGACTTGTCTTGCTTCTAGGCGTGGCCCTATTGTCGCGGGCGCAGGATCTGACTTCCCTTAGTTTTGAGGAGTTCATGGACATCAAGGTCTCGTCGGTGAACAAGACGCCGCAGAAGCTGTCCCGAACGCCGGGAGCGGTTTTCGTCATCACGGGGGACGATATACGGCGGAGCGGCGCCGGGAGCCTGCCTGAGGTCTTACGGATGGCACCGGGAGTTCACGTTGCGCGGATCAGTGGAACTTCGTGGGCGGTGGGCATTCGGGGTTTTAACGGTCTCTACAGCAACAAGCTTCTGGTGATGATTGATGGCCGGACAGTCTACAACGGGCTTTTCTCGGGCGTGTTGTGGAGCGAGAACCTGATCATGATGGACGACATCGAGCGGATCGAAGTAATTCGCGGTCCTGGGGCCACGATGTGGGGGGCCAACGCGGTAAGCGGCGTAATCAACGTCATTTCGAAGAGTGCGCGGGCAACCGATGGTGGAATTGCAGGCATATCGGGCGGAAGTTTTGATCCGGTACGCGCGAGAGTGCGGTACGGCAAGAAGATTAATGACATGAGCGCGTGGAGAGCCTGGGCGCAGTATTCACTAACGGGTCAGACGCAGTTGTCGCCGGGTGGGCCGCGGGTGAGTCCTTGGCCTACTGCGCTCGCAGGAGCGCGTTTGGAAGTTGAAACGAGTCCGAACGACGCGGTGATGCTCGAAGGGCAGGTTTACCGGAATACGAGTCCAGTGTCGCAGAACGTAACGTCGGGTGGCATGGCGATCATCGCGACCAATCAATCGGGGAGCACCAACGGATACCTGATGGCGCAGTGGGAGCATACCAACCGCCGCGGGGATGTCTCGAAGCTCCAGTTTTTCGACAACTACGACGCACTGAACGGAGGCATGTTTACGGCAGCCGTGCAGACAATGGACGTTGATTTTCATCACACGATTCATGCAGGTAGCCGGCATTCGCTGATCCTGGGCGGCGGCGGTCGTGCGAACGATATCTCGACGGTGGGAAGCGCGGTTTTCTCCTTTGATCCGGCTCACAGCACTTACGGAATCTTCAACGCGTATGTACAGGACGACTGGACGCTGGTGCGGGATCGTCTGTCGGTGGAATTGGGAGCGCGGGTAGAGGCGTTCAGCCATGTGGGGTCAGCGCTCGAGCCGACGGCGAAGCTGATGTGGACGCCGACTGCCGGTACGGGCTACTGGGCTTCGTTCTCGAGAGCAGTCCGGACGCCGGCGCATACCGACTTTGCAGTGCGGGTGCCATTGACGGTACCGGGTAATCCGCTGCCGATTGAGTTGCTGGGAAGCCAGCAATTTCGGCCTGAAGTTCTGGATGCGGCCGAAGTAGGCGGGCGGTTCGAGGTGAACCGGAAGTTAGGCTTCGATGTTTCGCTATTCCGGCACTGGTACAGCGGTCTGCACAGCTACCAGTTGCCGCTCAACACGGACGGTTCAATTACGGCGTCGGCGCTCTCGAGCCTGGCGGAGTCGTTTGCGATTCCTGCGATCACGGTAAACGGGATGAACGGAATCAATCAGGGTGGAGAGGCGACGGCGCGTTACGACATACAGCCGGGATGGCAGGTGAGCGGGTCGTATAGCTCGCTGTTCAGTATGACGTCATATCGTACGGGGTCCAGTTCACTGAACTCGTTCTTTGTGCCGTATTACACGCCGAAGCACCAATGGCAGATTCGGACGTCGCGTGATTTTGAGCGCGCGTGGTCAACCGATCTGGTATTACGACGGACGGGCGATTTTCCGGGTCATGCGCTGCCGGGTTACACCCAAGTCGACTGCCGTATTGCAAAGCGGGCCGGCGACACGCTGGAATTCAGTGTAAGCGGAACAAACCTGCTGCGACCGTACCAGCAGGAGTTTGTCGGGCAATTCCTTTACCCTGCGGGCTTGGTGCGCCGTGGCATCGAAGCGGGATTGCACTGGAGCTTTTGACCTTGCTGCAAAGAGTCCATTCGAAGCTTGGTTGGCTGGTAGTCGCATTGCTACTGGCGGGCACAGGTGCGCCTGTCCTGGCCGATGGAAAGCCGGCGGAGAGTATAAGCGAGGATCAGGCACGGGCGGGGTTTCTTTACCAGATTGCGCAATATGTTCAGTGGCCGGGAGCGGCGTTTCCGCTCGACGGCTCACCGCTGCGTTTCTGCATTATGGGGCAGGATTCGGTGGCGGCGAATCTGGAAGCGGCGGTGCGGGGAAAGTCAATTCAAGGGCACGCACTGGTGGTGATGAGAGCGCGGGAGATCACGCACCTGCAGGGCTGTCAGGTGGCGTATATCGGGCCGGTGCGCGAGCGCGCGCTGCGCGACCTATTCGACACCTGGATGTACCCGCCGGTGCTGCTGGTGGGCGAGTCGAGCCGGTTCACGGAGATGGGCGGGATGGTGAATCTGGCGTTCACTGAGGGTCGCGTTTCGTTTGAGATCAACACGGCGGCGGCGGAGCGGGCCGGACTGGTTTTTCGTTCGCAACTTTTGAGATTCGCGCGGCTGGTGACCGACCACAGGGGCTCGCGATGACGCGATCGCTCAAGTGGAAATTGCGAACGAAGTTCTCGGTGGTGGTGCTGCTCACCAATGCCATCACGCTAGCCATGCTGGCGACGGTTTTCCTACTTTTTGAGCGTTCGCAGGCACGGCAGACGTTACAGCAGGAACTGACGTCGGTGATGGAGACAATCGGGAACAATACGACGGCGGCTCTGACCTTTGGCGACCAGAGTACGGGACGGGAGAATCTGGAGGCGTTGCGAGCCGATTCGCGAGTGCTCGAAGCCGCAATATTCACGGAAGCGGGCGATGTTTTCGCGTCGTACAACACGATTCAAGCTGTCGCTCCCATGGTTGACCCCGGGAAACCGAGCATCGCTTTTTACCCGGAATCCGTGGTGCTGGCGCGGAATATCGGGTGGAACGGCAACCGGCTCGGACGGATTGTTGTGAGGGCGGGTCTAAGCCAGTTTCGAACCCGTGTACTGCAGTACAGTGCGCTGAGTCTGGGCGTCCTGGGCTTCTCGCTGCTGGTTGGGTTTGCTTTCGCGAGATGGCTGTCGGGTATCGTGGTGCGTCCAATCTTAGGATTGGCTGTGGCGGCGCGGACGGTGTCGCAGGACCAGAATTATGATCTGAGGCTGAAGCGGGAGTCGGAGGACGAAGTCGGCGAGCTGACTGATTGTTTCGGCGAGATGCTGATTCAGATTCGGACTCGCGATCGCGAATTGACGCTCCATCGCGAACATCTCGAGGAACTAGTGGACACCCGGACGAGGGAGCTTCAACTAGCGCGCGAGAAAGCGGAGGAAGCGGTAAGGCTGAAGAGTGAGTTTCTGGCGAACATGAGTCACGAGATTCGCACGCCGATGAACGGTGTAATTGGCTTGACGACGCTTGCCCTGGACAGCGATCTGCCAGACGACGCGCGGCAGTGCCTGACGCTAGTGAACCACTCGGCTCAGAATCTGCTGACGGTGATCAACGACATCCTCGATTTCTCGAAGATCGAGGCGGGGTTCCTGATGCTCGAACTGATCCCGTTCGAGTTGTCGCGAACGGTGGCCCGGCTGCTGAAGACCGTGTCGCTGAAGGCCAACGAGAAGGGTCTGGAACTAATCTACGACGTTGACCCTGATTTGCCCGCATGGCTGACCGGCGACCCCGTACGAATCCAACAAGTGCTATTGAATCTCGTTGGCAACGCGATCAAGTTCACCGATTCGGGCGAGGTCAGCGTTAAGATTCAGACGATCAGGAAGTCCGACACCGAGGCAGAGGTCGGGTTCATGATCACGGACACCGGCATTGGCGTGGCGGTCGGAAAGCGAGAGTCGATTTTTGAGTCATTCACTCAAGCGGATGGTTCGACGACGCGGAAATATGGGGGCACGGGACTGGGGCTGGCAATTTCGAACCGATTGGTGAGGCAGATGGGTGGCAAGATCGAACTGACGAGCGAGTTAGGGCTCGGCAGTACGTTCCGGTTTAATTTAACGCTCGGGGTGGCGAACAAGCCAGTGGAGGAAGCACCGACGGACTGGCACGAGCTGGCCGGTTTGCCTGTGATGGTGGTGGACGACCATCCGGCGAATCTGCTGGTGATTGCGGGGTACGCGCGAAAGCTGGGGATGAATCCGACGTGCGCGGGGAGCGGCCAGGAAGCACTTCAGATGGCCGTCGACGCGGAGAACGCGGGACATCCCTACCGCTTGATTGTCACCGACTACCACATGCCTGGAATGGATGGTATTGAGCTAATCCAGCAACTGCAAGAAACCCATTTAGGTGTAATTCCGGTGTTGATGTTGACGTCGGTGGATCATCGCCAGTTTTCGAGCCGCGCCGGAGCGTCGGGGCTACGATACTGCCTGACAAAGCCGGTAAGTCCGGACGAGCTACGCGAAATCTCGTTATTGGCGCTGGCGCGGGCGGTGGACTCTCGCGCGGCTGCCTGCTCCCCGGCAGCGAAGAATGAACCGGACCGCCGGACGTTGCGCATCCTGGTGGCTGAGGATAATCAGGTAAATCAGCATTTGATCGGCCGGCTGTTGACGAATATGGGCCATTCCTATCACTTAGCGGAGAATGGCCTGGAAGCCGTGGCAGCGGCGGAATCCGGGCATTTTGATGTAGTCCTGATGGATTGCCAGATGCCCGAAATGGATGGGTTCGAGGCGTCCCTTCAAATGCGCTCGTCGGCGGTTGCCGCAGTCCGGAAACTACCCATAATCGCGTTGACCGCCTATGCATTACGAGGCGACCGCGAGCGGTGTATCCAGGCGGGGATGGACGACTATCTGGCCAAGCCCATCAATGCTTTGGAACTTGAAGCAAAGCTGGCCGCGATCGCGGCACCTGCTCCGGTATCCTCATAGCTTCTGCTCCTCTGGCTAAGCGGCCAATATTTGTCTGCTTCCAGGCAATGGCCTGACCGACACTTGGGTGTTTACACCCTACACGCCCCGAAAGGGCGAACTTCGCGTTGAGCTCAGCTTCGCGTGAACTTCTAATCATTTGAATTACCTCAATGTGACACTGGTCATCAAACTGCAAATTAATTGACAGATGATTAATTTGCCGCTAATTCACTGCCAGCTTTCCGATTTAGCCGCAGAACTGGAAGCAGGAGATATTCGTCACGGAGATGTCCGGCTGAGCCGGATTCTACAGACGATCGAAGATGGACTACGTCCGCTGACCCCGATCCTGGGGCGTAACCGGCAGACGGTTCGACAGGCGCCGGCGGGCCAGTGTTTTTCTGACCTCGACCGGCAGCAGTTGAGGGACGCACATCAGCGCCTCGTGCCCTGTATCCGGCGGCGAAGCGATCGAGCGGCGTTGCTGCCCGCGATCCAAGACGCATTGAGGAACTGGCCGGTAGGTGGGGAATCCCTGCCCCCCGCGGTTTGCATACCCGAGAACAAAGACTCGCTGTTGGAGATAAGGCAATGACGATGCATCAGGCAACGACGGTTGAAGCCCCTCAATCGAATGAATCCGGGTGCCACCGGTGTGTTGAGATTGCGCGGGCGTACCGGAATGCGACCGAGTATTACATGAGCATCGCGCACGAGACGTACAGCAAGCGGGATGATCCATTTAATCTGCCGGATGACCTGAAGGCGCAATTGCAGGATGCCCGGGACATCTGGGACGAGTCGATCGTAAACCTGAGGCAGCATCTTGGCTGGCACCGGTTCACTGAAAAGAACTCATCTCGGACGCGAGATAACGCCACTTAAGGCGTCGAATATCACACTGGGACAGGCTGGGCAATCATGATTCTTGATCTTATTTCTTTTGCTGCGCTCTTTCTGACTGGCAGCTTCCTGATCTGGAAGCAGGGCGAGCCGCAGGAGACTTGTGAGTATGAATCGAGCGGCTCGAGCGTGGCGCCCGCTCAAGTCTGACCGGAGCGCGAATTCCGAGCGTCGCGACGGCTAAGGCTCCACATAGAGCGGCGCGGTGGTGTTGTTCACGATGGGCGGAACGGGGTTCGTGCTGTTGGCGACGGAAGCAGGAAGCCGCAGGTTGATTTGGGTGATACCGGCAACCAAGCCTGGCGCAGCGCTCACCGATTGAACGGCAACTCCGGCAGGCGAGTAAATCGTAAGCGCAGCGAGCGGGACGGGCGCCGGAATCTGACTGATGAAGCCCGTCGGCACTGTTGGGATTTGTTTGGCCGAGACCGGGAGACGTAGAGCGCAATCACAGAGCCCTCCTTGGCTGGATGGGCGGCCGAATTGGCGACGCCATCCGCATTTCCGATACTCAGAATGTGCGGCGCTGTGGCTGCGACGCTCATCGGAACACGATTAGACGTTTGCACACCCACTGAGACGACGACCTCGCTCGTCACTGCAATTTCAAAGTAAGCGTCAGAGGAACCCATCTTGAACCGCACGGAGCATAGCGGTGAAGATGACGACATGCAGGTTGGGCGCAGGAAAGCGGAAGAGCGGCGGCAGTTGGTGGAGCTCTACGAGAACCGTGGTAGTGGAGTGACGAAGGAAGTATTCTGTCGCATTCATCGCGTGGCGAGTTCGACACTGGACTATTGGCGCCAGATGGAACGCCGCAAAGGACCAGGCAAACTCGTGGCCGTCAAGT
>JBBQUM010000059.1:0-17152 GCA_038212445.1 Bryobacterales bacterium | reverse complement strand
CTCTCCAGCAGAGCTCGCCTCCGCTTCCCCGGCCGTTGTTCATTCTGCGGCAACCACCTCGATTCGACCAGCTTTTTTCAGCGAATCGGCACTGTCACCATTGCCCGTTGTCTCAAATTTGGGGTGCACTCCACTAGTCTGTCCCAATTTTTTCTGCTTTTCTGCTGGCGCTTTGCTTTTCTGCTTTGCTGCGCTGGCTTTCCTGCTCTTTCCTCTGTGCAAATCTGGGAAAGACAGCTCTTTTCGCAGTGCCTGGCTTTTCCGAACCGAGTTTTTTCGCCGCGGCTGCTAGGCGGCGCTGCCGCTGGCTCGCGCGGGACGTTGTGACAGCAGACCGGCGAGGAACGGGTTCAGCATTCTTTCATTCGGATCCACGGTCCGGATCCAATCGGAGAAGTCGGCCCAGCGCTGCCCGTAAGCGGCTTCCATATGCTTTCGCTCGATGAAGGGACTTTGATTCAGCAGAGGGATGCCGTTGCGCTGCGCCGCAAAATCGTTGAACTTCTGGAGGAAGTTGTGCCAGGCAGCATCGTCGGTGCTGGCGTGAATCGGGTCGAGGGAGAAGATCTCCTGGTCGTAGGTGTAGGAGAGCAGTGAGTTCTGATCCTTGCGAATGTGATAAGCACCGAGCGGCAAATTGCAGCGAAAGCCAGTGGCCTTGAAGTGAGTGTCAGCAAAATCGAGATATGCGGTGAGCGTCGCCACCCATTGTGCGCGGGGAAAAGCCCAGAACGTGAAAGCGTACTTCGAGGACGCATCGGTATGGCTGTAGTCGACCGTTTTGTCCGGGGCGAGGATGGTGATGCCGCCGATTGCATGCAGTGTCGAGTAGAGAAAGTTCTGGAAGTCGAATGCGCCTTGTTGGACTTTGTTTCGCAGTCCGGCATCGCTCAGGAACTTGCCGATGAGTTGATTGGCGTGGGCGCCGCTGTGGTTCCACAGTTTGCGGCGGGCGGCGGCGAGCAATGAGCCGAAGATGCCCGGGTCGGCGACTTTGGTGCGCTGCTGGAAGATGGCCGTGCGCCCGACGGTCCAGCAAATCAGACCCTCGGAGGAGTCCATCAGTTTGTCCACCTCGGCCTGGGTCAACTCTTCGACGGGCCGCGGCAGATAGGTGAGGTGGAGCGCTTCGATGGGTTTCACGCGGAACGTGACCTGGTAAATCACGCCTGCCAGACCGTGGCTGGCGCGCATCTTCCGCATCAAGTCCGGACTGGTATCGTCGGACGCTTCGGCGAGGTCGCCGGAGGGCGTTACCCACTTCATCGCCGACACATAGGAGCCGACCTGGCCGAACTCGATACCGTCGAGCGCGTCCTTGGTGTGGCAGGAGGCCGCTGATCCCAGTGTGAGATTGCCGATTTCGACGTTGGTGAAAAACTGAAGATTGCGAACGCGCAGGGCATGATTGGCGTCGATGAACTGCATGCCGCCCTGGGCGGTGAACGTCCGCTTACCTTCGTCGATCCGGATGACCTTGTTCATGCGGGTCATGTTGAGAATGGTGCCGTCAGAGGAAGCGCACGGGGTGAGCGAATGGTAACTGCCCATAGGGCGCACCGGACCGGGATATTTCGAAGAGTCGCGGAGAACGGCTTGGATCTGTTCCACTGATTCCGGGTAGATTAGTTGTTGGGGAGAGGTAGTGATACTACCGTCGTAATTTGAGATCGAGTTGGCCATATCCGCTTTCCTCCGTGGTTTGCCGCCTCAGACCTCGTCTTTCGACGAGTCAATTCGCGTAGTATAGCGAATTCGATCCACGGCAAGGCGGCGGGCGTGGCGCTGGGCGTGATAAGTTGACAGCAGGAATGAAAATCGGAATTGTCGGAGCTTTGACTTGCTCGATCGGCCTCTGGGCCCAGACGCCCGGGACGTTGGGATTGACCCCGCGGACCTCGGCAGCGGACTACCAGGCGCATGCCGAAGCGGGAACTTTCAGCATTGGCGCGGAGTTCACCGGGCACGATGTCGGCACGTCACAAGGCACGCTGAACACCGAGGAATACGTAGTAGTGGAAGTGGGCATTTTCGGTTCGCCTGAAGCCAAGCTGAAGCTTTCAGCAGAGGACTTCTCGCTGCGCATCAATGGAAGGAAAGCACCACTGCCAAGCCAGTCGTACGTGCTGGCCCTGCGGTCACTGAAGGATCCGGAATGGGAACCGCCGGCCTCAGAGCAGAAGAAATCCAAGACCAGCATGGGTGGAGGCGGCGGAGGTGGTCAGGAATCCAGTGGTCCACCCCCTCCCGTTAAGGTGCCAATCGAACTTCAGCGGAAGATGGCGCAGAACGTACAGAAGAGCGTGTTGCCTGAGGGCGACCGTGCGCTGCCGCAGGCGGGATTACTGTTCTTCCAATATCGCGGCAAGACCAAGGGCATCCAGTCGCTGGAGTTGATTTACACGGGCCCTGCGGGCACTGCGACGCTGACGCTTCAGCCCTAGAAAGTTTCCGCGATCAAACATTTTTCCGTTTGACAGCCGTTGTGTGTCGTTTACACATGTGGCCACTGTGCTTACCGAGCACGGGAAGACTACGCTCAACGCCACGCTCCGGTATCCATCCGCCGAAGTCCGGGATGCGGTGGTGAAGTCCTGCATGGAGCAGGGAGTGCTGGCTTCGGGTAGCGTTTGGCAGGTCAGAACTAGCACGGCCCTGTCGCGGTTACACACTCGACCAGCAAATGTGCGGCATTGTAGAATCAGAGCTCAAGCGAAAATCCAATGCCTTTCGCAGTGTTTTATTCGCCGTCGTGCGAGCAAAAGGCGCAAATGCTGGCCGAGTGTGACCGCTGCAAGGTGGATCTCGGCCGCGCGCGCGCCACGCTAAAACGGTATGAAGACCTCCTGTCGCGGGAGGAGGTGGCGAACATCCAAGCATTCGCGGCTAAGCTTCAGGCTGAGTGTCAGCGAATTCAGGAACTGCTGGCTAAACACGAGTGCGACCACGGTTGCCGGGGCTAGCGCGGCGCTACTTGTGGGCGGATTTCTTCGCTGAAAGCATCAGCCGTACAAGCTGTTCGGTTACGTTCGGTTCCAGTCCTTCGGTGTGCCCTTTCGCTTGTCGAACAAAGTCGGCCACCAGGAGGCCGCCTTTGCAATGCGGGTATTCAAACACCTCAGCGGTGCCCGGACGCGGCAGTCTGCCCCAAGCGTCGGAACCAGGATCCTGGCGAGTGGAGTCGTAGACGTAGCCTGCCTTGGCGTCAATGATATCGGGTTTTCGGACGCGCGGGCCGCAACCGAGTTTGGCGGACCACTCCGAAGTTTCGGGCAAGCCCTTGTCGTCCATTTCGAACCGGCCTGTCTCGTAGATGAAGGAGAACTCGTTGGTTGGAAGTTCGCGCAACGCGGCGGCAGCGGCGTTCACGCCTGGACGAGGTGCGGGCGGCGCAGTTGTTGTGGTGGAGGCTGGACGCGCTGCCAGGTTGTTGAAGTTCCCGCGTCCTGGATTATTGCCGAGCCTGCCGCCGGACAAGCTGAGCCAGCCGTCCACTCTCTGCTTGAAGAAATCGGTGCGGATGATGCGGTTCGAAGTCATACCGCCCTGTGAGTGGCCAACCAGCCAGAACGCTTTGATGTTCTCCTTGCCCACCTGCTCGTAGACCATGTTGACGATGTTCTGCAGATACTCGTCGTCGGTTGCGGCCCAGACCCGCGACGGCGCGTTCGGCGTGGCAATCACCAGGCGGTACTTGTCTTTGAAGTCGACGAGCGGAAAGTAGTGACGCTGCCAATTGCCATAGGATCCGGCGCCGTGGAGGGACAGGATGAACGTGACTTTCTCACGCTTCTTCAGGTTGCAGGGGTAATCGAGGAAGAACTTGCGGCCCGTCTTAGGCTCGATGGCATGGCCTTGTTCAATAACGACAGTCCCGGGGCAATTCGCATCCGGACAGTGGAGAGGCGGAGGGTTCTCGCAGGTAACGCCGCCGAGTTCGACCTTTCCAGACTTGCCGTTTGCGGCAAGCGAGAAGGCGATAATCGCAAACGCCTTGACCAGGCGGTTAGGGGACATAATCACGACTCAGTGAAGACTCCGAGGATCTTGATTATGTTACCCGGTCACACTTTCCTGCGCAACCCTCCATTGTGGAACGACGCCAGTTAGTTCCCCTGGAAATTCACCGTGGCAAAGTCAGTCGCGGACTTACCGCTGGCGTCCGTGACTGTCAATTGGAAGGTATAAAGACCGCGGCCCTGACCGATCTGGACGGTGGGGTTGGCCGAATTAGCCGCGAAAATCGCCGCTGATGGACTTCCTTGGGGAATGCTCCAGGCATAGGTGAGCGAACCAGCGGTCCCGTTGGTTGACTTGGTCCCGTCCAGTTGGAACTGACGGGTAAGAATTGTCGTGTTCTTGGGACTGGCGGAGGCGGCAGTAGAAATTCCGGGGGTGCAGCGACCGGTCTTGCCAGCATCCTCGACGCATGGAATGGCGCTGAGGTATTCGTAGATAGCCTGTAAGTCGCGGTCGGTCATCTGACCGTACGCCGGCCAGGGCATGATCTGGAGCAGATTGCCATTGAACGGCGGCGGGATGCATTTTCCATCGGGCGGTCCGGCACAAGTGGGATGGAGCTTATCGGGATCCACACCTGTCCGAATGATGGTCATGAAGTCCTGCAGCGAATCCCCGCCCAGGGGCTTGCCGGTCTTATCTGGCGTCAGGTTGCGCGACACGATATGCGGAAAGTTGCCGGTAGGATCCGGAAAAGCTCCGAAGTCATCGCCACCTCCAAGATACGTTGCGGGATTGATCTGTGTTGCCTGGCCAAAGTAGGGGTTCTTGCCAGGCAGGAAAGTGGTTTGGGCGCCGGCGGAATGGCAGCCATTGCAATCGCCGTTGGCGTTAACAATATAGCTTCCCAGTCCCACGAGCGAAGCGTCGCGCCCGACCATATTCAGCGGCACCGGGGCAATCTGGAATCCCTTCAAAATCTTCGCCTGTGTTTCAGCATCAAAAGTTGTCTGGCCCTGCCCGGTTACTGACGTCAACAGGACGCAGGACGTAAATGCGACTGCGAAATACAACGAGTGTTTCATGACTTACATTCCTCTTACTTGCGGCTCAATCAAACAGCCCAGCCGAGAAAATATACCACGATTTACAGATCGTAAATGAGGTCAGTAGTTCCCAAAGCCTTTACTACTTGGTTTCAACGAGCTGTTTGAGATCGATGCCAGAATGGTCGCTCACGGGTGTGGCGGGAGGGATTGATATGACTAAGTCGATGTTCTTACAGGTTGACTCTGTGCAAGCCTGACCGCGCATCTGGATTTGAACTGGACTCGGCGGAGCGCCGGCAACCCTGGCGACGAAGACCGCCTCGTGTTCGAAGCCCCAGCTGTACCAACGCAGATCGGGTTTTGAGAAATCCTTGGGTTCAAGTTGGTACCAGGAGCCTTGTAAGCTGACGTTTGCAGGAAGTTGAATTCGAGTAGGCTGATCAATCCCCAGCGAACGTTTACCGGCGAGTTTCTCAGCGGCGCGGCGTTCATTGTCGATGGCGAAGGTATGCCACCCCGGTTGGAGTTGGGCGCGAACCACAAGTAGATTGTCTTCAAAGCGGGCACGGTAGGTAACGCAAGGCTTCAATTCATGAAGAACGTCGACGGGAGCGCTCCAGTCAGCTGCGACCACGGTCAACAACAGGGTAGCGAGAAGACTCATTTCCGGAAGTACATCCTTTCGGTGCGGACGGGGAGTTTGAGGCGTTTACCGTCGCGGATTACATCGAGCATAACGGAGTCGCCGGCCTTCCTACGCAATTTGATGAACAGTTCAGGCGAATTGGCGAGGTCGTCATGGTCCTGCCCGTCGACTGAGGCAACGATGTCGCCGACTTTCAGCTCGTGCATCTTAAGCATGTCCGCGAAGCCGCCGATGCGAGTAATCTGACCGGCGAAGCTTTCGGCGTTTAGATTGTGCTGCGCCTTCTCGGCCGGAGATAGCTGGCGCGTCTCGAATTCGGCGCGCGGATCGACGCTGAGGTGGCGGAAGGTCAGGTCGGAAAGCCACCAGCGCTCCGGCAGAGTGACCTTGAGTTCGATCGATCGATGCTCGCGCTCCACGGTGAAGCCAACTTGTCTGGAGTCGCGCGGCAGGTTGCCGTAGCGATACTGGAGGTCCCCGAATGTGTAGATGGGAGTTCCGTTAAGAGCGGTCAACTGGTCGCCAGGCGCCATCCCCGCTGCTTGAACGGCAGCGCTGGATGCCTTCACCACGAGGCCTTTGGGAACGTCCAACTCAATTCCGATGGTGCGGATATCCGGCCACCGGTACATTTCGGAGACCTTATCGAGCTTGCCTTGCTGCTCACGATATTGGAGCTGGAAATCGCCGATCAGATGGCATTCGACACATTGATTGCGCGCGAGGGTCCGCTCGACGAGCGGTGGAATTTCGCGGGGAAACGCAGGTTTTGGCGGAGTCGCTTTCTTGATTTCACCCTTCTTGTACTGGTCATGCAGTTGCAGGCCCCTGGTTAGTGTTAACTCCAGACTGTCGAGGTCGAGGTAAGTGGTGGGTCCACGGGAATCCCGACCGCCATAGCGCATATAGATATGCTCGTCAGCGTTCATGATGAAGTAGTACAGTGTGTTGTTCCAGTCGCGTTCGAACAGCGCGATATCCACGTCGTCCATGCGGATGATGCGCGCGCACACGTACTGCATGAGGAGTTTGCCGCGCGGCGTATTCTTAGGTGACAGCACAACCTGTGCGTCGAACGTACGTCCTTCCGTTCAAGGCTCGCAGCGGTACTCGAGAAACAGAGGTTTCCCGGTCCGCCTGGCTTCTGCGAGTGCCTCCTTATAATTGCCGAACCAATTGATATCGTCATCCTGGGCTGCAGCAGTTATGGACAGGAAGAGTGCGGCGAGACAGAGTTTTGGGATCACGTTTTCTATCAGGATACTTTATGAGGCTGACCGGATTTGGACTAGGGGCGTCGCGTTCTCGAGCCGGAGCACACCGCGAGGGCAGACTTCCGCACAAAGTCCGCAGCCGACGCAGGAGGCGCGAGTGAAGCTCTGGTTGGACTGCGCGTAGGCGCGGACGTCGATACCCATCTCGCAATATTTTGAACACATGCCACAGGAGATGCACATGTTGTCCTTAACGGTAATGCGGTAGCGTCCGACCTTTTGCACGAGTCCCAGGATGGCTGCCATGGGGCAAAAATTACGGCACCAGACGCGAGTGCCGCCGATGGGATAGAGTCCCACGCCGAATACGCCTGAGAGCATCGCGACCACAACGAAGCCATACCAACTCTGGAAGGAGTAAGTCAGCTTTTCGAACTGCGGATAGTGTCCGCGGACGTTCCAACTAATAAAGAGCATCGCGGTTAGTGCGACACAGACGCCGAGAACGGTATGGATGGCGATTCGTTCAAAGCGCCAGGCGGCGGTGGACTTGCTGGTGAGGTGGCGGAAGGGCTCACCAGCGGTATTAGCCAGTCCGCCGCAGCCGCAAACCCAGGAACAATACCAGCGCTTGCCGAAGAACGCCGCGAGGATGGGAACCATCAGCAACGAACCCAGGAAGCTGTAGAGAATGTAGGGCAGCGGAAGGTGGAATATGTAGCCCGGAGTCAGGTAGTCAAGCTTGAGCGGCCATAAGTAACTGAAGTAGTACTCGGGCTGATGAACGGCGCGCAACAGCATGGGCACGGAGAAGGCGAGCACGATCTGGACGAACATCACCACCGACGTGCGGACGATCTGATAGCGGTTATGCCGGTAGCGGCGGATGACGAAGATTCCGCCCGTGACTACGGCAATGGTGTAGAGCAGGCCATACAGATCCCACTTACTCTGGAGTCCGATGGCTTTGGCGGGCGCGGTGAAGGATTCGGTGTAGTAGAGGGCGAGGTAGAACGCGAAGAGTGCTGCGCTGAGGATCCAGGCGGTTACTCCGCGATTGGTGATGTCGTGCTTGAACCATTCGAAGGCGCCGGGTTTAACCATGCGCGAGCGCCTCGAACTTTACGCGGCCAAACTCGACGTCAAATTGGGCCTGGCGAAGGTGCTTCAAGACGTAATCGAGCGGACGGCGCTCCAGAATCCAGCGTTCGAAGAAGGTGTGATTCCAGCGCGAGCCGAGCACATTGAAGCCGACCACGCGGCCGTCGTCTTCGATGACACGAAGGCTGGCGTTTGTACCCGGCTTGCGGTAGTGGAACGTGCGGGCTGAGTCCGGAATCCGTATCACGTCGCCGACGGTAGTGTATTCGATGTCGAAGAACTTAGCGCTGTTGTAGAAAATCGGAGGCTGGTAATTGACGGGGTCGCCGAGCATGGAGCGTGCGGCGAGTTCGCCCTGGCGCTTGGCCGAGTACCAGATTTGCTCGACTTTACCGGAGGGGAGTTCCGCGCAGTCGCCAGCGGCCCATACATTACTGAGCGAGGTGTGGAAGCTCTCGTCTACTTGGACGCCGCGTTGAACCGAGGGCGGCGAGGCGACGGTCCTGAGCCAGTCAATTTGAGGCCTCACGCCGATGGAGACACCGAGCAACTGACAAGGGAGCGTATTTCCCTGGCTGGTTCTGATCTCTTTGACGCGACCACCGGCGTCCGTCTCCACGGCGACTAACTCCTCGTTGAGCCGAAGGTCGACTCCATGATGGCGAATATGGTCGGCTACCATCAGGCCTTCTTCAGCAGCGAGCGCCATCGGCCAGTACCAGTTCTCGCGCACGAGAAACGTGACGTGGACTCCGTGATGACGGAGGCACTCGACTAACTCCACGCCGATCAGTCCGCCGCCGATCACAACGGCCTGCCTGGTTGACGGAGTGAGCCGTTCACAGGCTTCGAGATCCTGGAGCGTGACGAAATTCACGATGCCCTGCGCTGTGATACCTGGGAGGGCATTGGGGACGGAACCGGTGGCGAGTAAGAGCGCGTCATAGGCGACGGTGGCGCTGGTGTCGAGCGTCAACTGGCGACGGTTCGCATCCAGATTGACGACACGCGCGCGAATTCTGGTGATTCGCTGCTCCTGGTAGGTCTTTCGTTCATGGGGCTCGAGATCGCGCGTAGACAGCTTGTCCATGAACGCGTACATCAGACCGGTGCGGGAGAAAAAGTAGTCGCTCTCGGCGCTGATGACCGTGATGGTTGCCTGGTTGTCGCGGGCACGCAGGGTGAGGGCCGCAGTGATACCCGCGACTCCGTTGCCGATGATGACGTAGTTCAATGCGTCTCCCTTACACGGGCCGGGACGCCTCTACACGGGGGAGCGCTTGAGTGCGTACTGAATGGCTTCTGCGGGGATCTCGAATTTGGCCATGCCCTTGTTGCCCATGAAGCCGAGGTCCTTGATGCCGATTGCGCTCGTGTAGTAGCCGTCGGAGGTCATCTTGCGGATCCATTCGAAGAAGCGGACGCCGGGGCCCAGTTCGCCGGCGCCGTTTTTACGGTAGGCGATAAGGTCGAAGAATTCGGTTTGCTGATCCGGTTTGGAGTCGACGAAAGAAGCTTTGTAGCGCTTCATCATCTGTTCGTCAGTCCAAGCGAAGCCGCCGGTGAAGATGGCCGATAGCTCGGGACTGCGGGAACAGAGGAGGTCGATGAATTCAGAGGTTCCGCCCTCCAGGGAGCCGGGGAAGATGATGTCGTTCATCTTGCGCAGGGTGGCGTATTCGTGGTCGTTGAAGGCTTTGGCCTTGTAGGCGCCTCCGCTAGCCTTCTTCTCGTCGGCCGCCATTTGATGGACGTGCTGAGCGTCGACCGTGGAGAGTCCCGCGGCGAGAGCGGTGAGGGACAGATTTTTCAGGAGATCGCGACGGGAGTGCTCAGACATTGCCCTTCCTCATTTCTTCAGCGATGTATTCAGCGGTGCGCCAGGCGAGCGCGCAGATGGTGAGAGTCGGGTTCTTGTCGGGGTTGCTGACGAACGGCGCGGCGTCGCAGACGAAGAGATTTTTTACTTCGTGAGCCTGGTTGTATTTGTTGAGAGCGGACTTAGTGGGATCGTCGCCCATGCGGACGGTGCCGAGCTCGTGGATGATCTCGCCGCCGACGGAAATCTTCTGTTCAGGCGTGCGCTGACTCTTCAGGACGGTGCCGCCCAGAGTAGTGAGGATGTCGGAGAAGGTCTGCTCCATGTGCTGCAACTGCTTCAGCTCGTAGTCGGACCATTTCCAACTGAAGCGGAGGACGGGGATGCCGTACTTGTCGATGACATTGGGGTCGATGTCGCAGTATGAGTTTTCGTTGGGGATCATTTCGCCGCGGCCGGAGAGTCCGACGAAGCTGCCGTACTCTTCGCGGATCTGATCCTGCAGTTTCTTGCCGTAGCCTTCATAGCGGAGGCAGGAGCCGTGGAACCCGCCGATGCCGGGCATGCCGAAGCCGCCGCCAACCTCGATGTGGTAGCCGCGGGGGAAGCCGAGCTGTTGTTGTTTGTCCCAGAGCCACCAGGGCATGAAGACGTGCATACCGCCCATGCCGTCGGAGTCGTGGCGGGGGAGGTTTTTTAGGGAGGGGATCTGCGCGGACATCGAGTAGCCGACGGTGTCGGTGAGGTAGCGGCCGACGACGCCGCTGGAGTTCGCGAGTCCGTTGGGGTGCCGGGGGGATTTCGAATTGAGGAGCAGGCGAGCGGACTCGCAGGCGCTGGCGGCGACGACGACGGTCCGGCAGCGGATTTGTTTTTCCTCGCGCGTTTTGGTGTCGATGTAGGAGACGGCGGTAACTTTGCCGTCGGCGCCGGTGATGAGTTCGCGGGCCATGGCGTTGTTGATCATGGTGACGCGGCCGGTCTTCATGGCGGGGAGGATCTGGACGTTGGCCGAGCAGTAGTTGGACGCCGTGATGCAGCCGCGACCGCACTGTCCGCAGTAGTGGCAGGCGGCGCGGCCGTTGTGATTCTTGGTGATCACGGCCATGCGGTTGGGGATGCAGGGAATGTTGAGTTTCTTGCTGGCGCGCTGGACGAGCAACTCGTGGACGCGGGGCGGAGGCGGTTCCTGGAAGATGCCGTCGGGAGTGCTGCGGATGTTTTCCTTAGTCCCGGTAATGCCGATGAAGGATTCGGCTTTGTCGTAATAAGGCGCGACCTCGTCGTAGGTGAGGGGCCAGTTGGTGCCGAGGCCGTCGCGGTCGTAAGGTTTGAAGTCGTAGTCAGAGAAGCGGAAGGAGAAGCGTCCGTAGTGATTGGTTCGTCCGCCGAGGGCGCGCGAGCGGAACCAGCGAAAGTTGCTGCCCGGCGCGGTGGTGTAGGGCTCGCCGTCGAGCTGCCAGCCGCCGAACGAGGCATTGAAGTAGCCGAAGGAGTATGGATTGCGGTTGAGATAGTAGCCGCCGTCGTCGCCGGCGCCGCGATGGGGCACCTGATAGGGCCACATGTGCTCTTTGTAGTCCTTGGCTGGGTTGATCATGGGGCCGGCTTCGAGGACGGCGACCTTGATGCCGAGGCCGGTGAGGACTTGCACCATCGTGCCGCCGCCGGCGCCGGACCCGATGATGACAACGTCGTGGACTGTGGAATTTTGCCGCGCCTGCATGGTGTGAACGATTATAAGCCAGGGCACGCAGGCGGCGTGGATTGATGGGGTCGATAGAACAAATCGTTACAAGAATGCTTGGAGGACTTGGTACTATCAGTACAGGAGAATCGCAGGAGTTTTGATGACCAAGAAGAAGATCGCCGAGACAGAAGCCGTTGCAGCCGCAGAGTCAGTTTTGAAGCAGGCAAAGCCGGTCAAGACAACCTCAAAGGCGCGGGCTCCCCGTGCGAGCGCGAAAGCCGTGACACACAAACACAAGAAGACCACGCTAGCGGCATTGCCGGCGGAAACGTTTACCGCCGTCCCGGTGCAAGTGACCCGCATTGCTGCCCCCGTCGAACCCACTGGCGAGGAGATCGCGAAGTTGGCGTATTCCTATTGGGAGGCACGTGGTTATCAGGGCGGTTCGCAGGATGAGGACTGGCTAAGGGCCGTCGTCGAACTGCGTCGCCGGTAGTATTCGCCGCCTGACAGGACGGCTGCAGGTCGGAAGGCCTGCCCCCCGCAACATTCACAACTGAGAGCCGGCCGTCGAACCGGCTCTTCTTTCCCTTCCCCTTCTTTTTCCTTCCTCCACATGAAATAGTGTCCACAAGCGGCGTGCCTGGCACGTTCTCTAGCTGAAGACGACGATTCTCAGGAAGAGAGGACCTTCCAACGACGCTGATGATGCCCTCCAGGAATCCTTACTGACGATTTGGAAACGTTGGGACCGGAATGCTGTTCATCCCAATCGGTAAGCACTGATTCTGCATATTTGACGTCAACGCGGTGGATACGACAGGGGAAGTGGATCGAGGATGACGCGGTTGCGGAGAAAATTCCGAACTCGTCAGCATCGGTATCTACGACCTCGTTGGTGAGGAGCCGCACCGGCAAGTGATGCCTATTGCGATATTGCCGCCGCGCTTGATTACCGCGAGGGGACCGGCGCAAACACGTGGCGCGCGCACTCGCTTGCGCACGCTGCTTTCACGGTTTATCCACGCAGTCCACAAGGAGAAAATCAGCGATGTTTGAAAGCCATGCTGTGGATGAATTGATTCGCAGCGGTGCGCAGGTGGACGTGGAAGAGCGGCTGAGTGGCAGGCTGACGGAGTTTTGGAGAGCAGCACTGGGACGTTGGATATCCGGTAGCGGCTGGAATGCGCGTCGAGGCGCCGTTTCAGGTAATCACGCTGCCGGCGGGCGTGACGGCCTCCGCTGTGGTGAAGGGCGCGTGGGCACAGAACTCTAACCTACGGTGGGCGGCCTTCCTAGAGTCCGTTGTGGGACAGGGATACCGGCCGGTGGGAATCGCCGATGGAGACTTGGTTGGGAGATGAAGGCAAGCCGGCCAGCCAGTCGACTGAGGTGCGAATTGCGGTTGCGAAGGCGAACAGAGGGCGGCTCAGGGCTGGAAGATTGACAGGCGGACGATAGTCCAGAGAATCTTCCAGCCGGCCTTCAGGCTGGCGCGCCAGTTGCCGGACACCTTATTCTCTCCGGCGACGCGCACGCCGTAGGAGACGGGCACTTCCTCAATCCGTAGATGGTGCTGGAGCGCGCGTACCTGCATTTCCACGGTCCAGCCATAGTTGCGGTCGCGCATGTTCAAAGTTCGTAAGGCGCTTAGGGTTATGGCGCGGAACGGGCCGAGGTCGGTGAAGCGGTGGCGATAGCGAAGGCGGATCAGGGTAGTGGCGACGAGATTGCCGAAGCGCTGGTGCGCCAGAAGAGCGCCCGGTTCGGCGCGACCGAGAGTACGGGAACCGATCACCAAGTCGGCTCGTCCAAGCTGCAGAGGCGCAAGCAGCATAGAGGCGTCGGCGGGATTCTCGGAAGAATCCGCTTGCATGAAGACGACAGCGTCGGTGCCGGCGGGCAGTGCGGCGATGGCAGTGAGACAGGCGGCGCCGTAACCGCGTTCCGGTTGGGAAACCACCAGCGCGCCGTTGTCCCGCGCAAAGTTGGCGGTAGCATCGGAGGATCCGTTGTCGGCGACGATGATGGTTTTGAAGAGGCCGGGAGGGATGCTGCGAAGCGTAGCGGCGATCACCGCTTCCTCATTGAGGGCAGGGATAATCAGCGCGGCGTTGAATTCTTCCGATGGCCGCATGGGTTAAAATAGGTTTCGATCTTACTGGGTACGTTCAGTATTATGCCGGATGAAACTCCTCAACAAGTAGCGCCTACGCCGCAGGTGGAGGTAACATCGTCTCCGTCCGGGCTAAGAGCGACCATTAACTGGGCGCGAGACCTGCTGATCTCAGTAGTGATTGCGATTGTTGTGATCCTTTTCATCTATCAGCCGGTGAAGGTAGAAGGCACCAGCATGATGCCAGCACTGGATGACCAGGAGCGGATCTTCATCAACAAGTTTGTCTACAAACTAGGCAACCATTCGATCGAGCATGGCGACATGGTGGTGTTCTGGTTCCCGCAGGACCTGAGCAAGTCCTACATCAAGCGTGTCATCGGAGCGCCTGGCGATCTGGTGGAAGTCCGCGATGGTGACGTCCTGGTGAACGGCGCCAAACTGGAAGAGTCCTACGTTCCAGAAGGCTATCGCGACCACATGTCTTACCCGCTGACGAGGATCCGCGAGGACGAATATTTTGTCCTGGGGGATCATCGCCGCTGGTCAAACGACAGCCGGAGTTGGGGCATGGTTCCGCGCCGCAACATCTACGGAAAAGCTGTTTTTGTTTACTGGCCGCTCGACAAGCTCGGCGTCTTACATTAAAAACACCGCGTCTATCGAAAACGTCTGAACACCCACAGCGCCACGCTCAGTAACGTACTCAGAAGCACAGAGGTGGCCAGGGGCAGGTAGATGGTTGTGTTTTTGCCGTGAAAGACGAAGTCTCCTGGAAGTCGACCTAACTTGACGGGGAGCCGTTCAGCTAACACGAGCACCGCGCCGACACCCACCATCAAGACTCCTATGCCGATCAGGGTTCTGCCCACACCTTCTCTATAGCACGTGATGAGGCTTCATCCGCCTCGGCGCGAAAATGTCAAAGCCCGGGCGATGAATCCCCACACGCTGGCCGATGAGTATCTTGCCGGGCGCAAGAGTGCCGGCGTTAAGGTGCTGAAGGAACGACGGTTTGGATCGAACGAATGCAGTTAGCTGATCAAGCGGCAGCACGGACCGACCTGGAGCGGCCTGTTTTGCAGGCAGGCGTCTGGATTCAGGCCGCGAGTCAGGCAATCATGCGGCTGTGGGAAGTATGTAAGAACGTCATCAACTTTGTGGGCAGAACACAGCAGACTGACGCAAGAAGTCAGGCGTTCAGGGAGGTGATCGCGGATTTGAACCTCCTAAACCGCGATACAGAGCAGGATTTCCTGAAGATCGGTGGAAAGCTGACGGACTTCATGGAGGCGGCCAAGCTGATGTCGGACGAGCTCCGGGCACTGGCAGATCTCGTCTCAGGCGATAGCGGCGTGCGGGAGTCGGAGGCGCTGACCGTAGTGCTGAGCCGGGCATTGACGATGGGAGCGCAGGCTGCTGACGGAAACGCGGCGCTTACTTCCATTCGTATTCACGCGGATCATCTTAAGGCGACTCTGGCGGGGTTCAAAGGAACCGTCTCCACGTTTCGAACACTAGGCTCGCTTACGCGCATCGAGACGGCACGGCTGGGAAAAACGGGCAGTAGTTTCGGCAATCTGGCGGATGACATTCGAGCACTGGCTGAGAGTGTCCAATCGAAGGTCGAGAAGTCTCTGGAGACGGTTGCGGTGTTGGTGGGACGAATTGAGCGCGCGCTCGAAACGGCTTCCAAACTAGAGGCGGGTCAGGCCCAAGACCTCGGATCGGTGGTGTCGAAGATTCAGGCGAGCCTGGCATCGTTCCGGGAACTACAGAATCACGCGCATGATTCCGCCGCCCGGCTGGCTAAACGGTACGAGGGTGTAACGGAGTCGCTCCAGGCGATGGTGATGTCCATCCAGTTCCATGACATCACCCGCCAGCAAATCGAGCATGTAGTGGAAGCTTTGGGCGGGCTCATTCCGAAATCAGGAGCGAGCCGCGGCGACGCCCTCGATAGCCGAACGACTCGGGCGGTAGTGTCTCTACAGCTGCTTCAACTGGCTGATGCAACCCAAAAATTCACAGGTTCAGTGACTTCGATAGAGACTGGCCTCGGCAATATATCGAGCCATATTTGCGGGATGGCTGATGAGAGCCGGACGCTTTCGGGGCTCTCCGCAGACGATTCCAATTCCTTTTTCCTTGAACTCGAACAAGGCTGTGGAGCGATCTTAGCGACGCTCACCCGCTGCGCGAGCGGTGAAGCGTCGGCGCGTGAAGCAACTGGTGGGTTGAGCGAAACGCTTGGTCGAATGCGCGGGACGATCGCCGATCTGCAGGCCACCGAGGTGTTGATGCAACGTACCGGGCTGAACGCCAGCATTCGGGCGGCGCACATCGGCTCTGAAGGAGACGCGCTGTCGTTGCTTGCCACCAGTATCCAGCAGCTATCGACGGATTCCACCGAGCGATCGGAATCACTCGTTCATTCGCTTGCCTCGATGACCCACGCATTCGCGAATCGATTTACCGGGTCGATACAAACCGGTGATGACGGGCTGGAGGAGATGCGCCGGGCAGTCGAGGAGTTGCACTCTTCGAGTGAACGCAGTTTTTCGCAGATCTCGAAGGTAGTCGAGTGCGGAACGTGCCTGCGCAATGACCTTCTGGCGACACGGAAGAGTTTTTCCGCCGGAGTTTTGTTCACTGAAACGGTTGCGCGGGCGCAACGGATGCTTGAGCCATTTACGGGGGAGCGTCCAGGTGCCGGCCCGGAAACCTTGCGCCTAGCTGATTTAGCTGGTCACTACACGATGCAGGCGGAACGCGACGTACATGAAGGTGTGCTGCGGCAAGAAGGAACAGCGCCGGCGATCGACTCAGCCAACCCTCAGCAGGTGTCAGCCGCCAGCGAAGAGTTCGGAGACAATGTCGAGCTGTTTTAGGCATCGTGGGGAATGGCGATTGAAGGAAATAAACGGGGAGCCAACGACGTGATTCACGCTAAAACGGCATCGGGAATCTTGAAATGGTCGCCAAAGTACACCGTTCGCATCGCGCAAATCGATCGCGAGCATGAGGGCTGGTTCCTGCTGATTAACCAGTTACATGGGGCGATGCTGGCCGGAGAGGGTACGAGAGTCGTGAATGCGCTGGTTGGCGAGATCACGCAGTATACGGCCGTTCACCTCGCGCACGAAGAGGCGATCATGCTTGAGTCGAGATACCCGGATGCCAGGCAGCACATCGAGTCGCATAACGAGTTTCGCCAACGAGTGGCTAGTTTCGAAGATCGTCTAATGCGCGGTGAAACTACGCTGACCATCGAACTCACCCTGTTCATGGCCGAATGGATCAAGCAGCACATCAGGACAGTCGACCGTCGATTGGGGGACTATCTCAGACAGTCGGACGGCTTTAAGGATGGCGCGATGGAGTCAGGTAGGGGCGGAACTCAGCTTTGAAAATAAGGCTCTGGGCGAGAATGTGAAGGGCATCCCATTTTTAGGCCGCTCGACGCAGAACCAGGAATTCAGTCTTGAGAGTAGCGAACCGCTGGGCTTTCAGCAGTAGATATCGCAGATTCTTGTACCCGCGTCCCCTACGCAGCA
>JBBQUM010000058.1:0-17280 GCA_038212445.1 Bryobacterales bacterium | reverse complement strand
GAGTGCAGGATATCTTTATCGCCTGCGTAGACGGCTTGAAAGGCTTTCCAGAAGCAATTGAATCAGTGTTTCGAAATACGCAGGTACAGTTGTGCATCGTGCATTTGGTCCGGCACAGCATGAATTATGTCTCCTGGAAATGCGCAAGAAAGTCGCCGCCGGTCTGAGGCCGACCTACAACGCCGCGACCGTGGCGGCCGCTGAACTCGCGCTCGATGAGTTCGCTGCGCAGTGGGATGCGACCTATCCCGCCATCAGCCAGATCTGGCGCCGGAACTGGGAACGGATCATTCCGTTTTTCGCGTTTCCCGCGGAGATTCGGAAAGTGATTTACTACGTTGTCGTCTCGATTCTGCCCGGGGGCGCGACGCCCAAGAGAGCATGCCTACCAAGCGCAGATTTCCTGTGAATGATCCCGGTCTCCTCGAGACCGGATCCTGGCGCGCAGGAAGCCGTGAAAGAATTCAAGGGTCCCCAAGGAACGCGGATTGAAAACACCATAGGTTGTTCGAGTTCCTGGGGAGTTCGTTTGCCCTGACTGCGTCCGCCCTAACCGATTGTTTCACGTCCTCCAATCTCTTATTTATCCGATCCCTCATCTTGGACAAGTTTGGGCGAGAGCCTGCGGAGCGCGGCATACTTGCGCAGGGCCGCCTAGCGTTCACCGGCTCTGAGTTGATCACTGGCCAACAGGGAGCTAGACGGAGCGGTCCGCCGCCGGCGCTCAACTTTCTATATTGGCCACGATCGTGGAGCTATCGGTGAACGCTACACATTAGGGAGGATGGATCTTTCCGGGTTGTACCGACTAGTCCCTTCCCGGATCGCATTCTGATAACGGGTATTATCGACCAGCGTAAATGTGAGGTAGAGGTGTTATGGCTGGGATCAAGACCTGTGATTTTTTCTCTGCGATTCGGGCAATACTCTGGGCTCTTGTGGGGGGGCTTTATTTGCTCAGGTTCCGGATCGCCAGGTGAGCGCGACGCAACCCGGCAAGCAGATGCCTCCTGCAGGGCTCCTGCACCCGGAGCAAATAAGACTCATCAAAGACTGGATCGATCAGGGGGCTGAGTGGCCTGACACCGTGGCTGAAGGAGGAACCGCGCCTCCAAATCCGGCAGTAGTAAAATCAGGAACGCCCTGCGGAAGGGCGATCATGCGGAATTCAGCCGGGTGTTGCGCGAAAACTCCAGCGCGGCAAATGCGAAAGGGCCGGGCGGTTGGACGCCGATCATGTACGCGGCTCTCTACGGGGACGCCGCGACTGTCAGCGTGCTGCTTACGAGAGCGCGAACCCCAATACCCAGAATGACGATGGCGGCACCAACTTTCGGTAGCCCCGTTTCGCGAACCAGGGTTTCCCGCAACGGTACACGCCTCGCCGTATGTACCTACGGACCAGGACCGATCGGCAAACGAGTTACGACGCCCGCCCGATCCTCCAGCGCAATCGTAGGCTCCGGGGTTCCGGTCCTTGCGGGACCCGGTATCTAGGGAGCGACGACGGGAAAGAGGCGGATGTGTGGATGTACGGGCTGGGCGAGTCGAACGCGCTGCGGCGCCTCACGCTCGAGGGTAGGAGCCTGTTTCCAATCTGGCCCCCACGCCATTTATGTGCAGCGTTTGGATGGGACAGGAAAGGCCGAGCGACTCACCAAGGCAGGCGACGGGGAGTCGCAGGTGCCCGAATCGTGGTCGCCGGACGGGCGCCACATCCTGGCCTCCGTGACGAAAGGGGTGGATGTCTCACTATGGACAGTCGCGGAGGCGGACGGTACGCTCAAGCCGCTCCCTCCAACCTCACAGCAGCCCGTCAGCCCAGTGTTCTCTCCGGACGGAAGATGGATTGCCTACTCGTTGACGAGAGGCTCTGGCAATAATCTAATGTATACCGACAGTGGAGTTTTCGTGCAGCCGTCCCAGCCGGGAGCCGTGTACCAAGCCCCGAAGATACAAGTCGACCTCCACGCCGTCTGGGCACCCGATGGAAAGGAGATGATCCATATCCCATCTGCCGCCTCGGGCCAGATGGCAACGGTCAAAGTCACCACCCGGACAGGACTGACATTGGGTGCACCCGTCATCTCACTCGCGAGAGTCGCAGCAGGAAGGATTGGAACCCAACCGAGAGCGTTTGACATCCTTCCGGACGGCCGGTTTATCGGCCTGATCGACGCATCTGAGCCACGGGAGAACTCGGCCTTTGAGATTCGGGCTCTACTCAACTGGTTCGAAGAACTCAAAATGAAGGTTAAACCTGCACGGTGAAAAAGGACTTCGGTCTTTTCACCTTAATAGACCCGGCCGGGTACTAACACTCAAATTGCGGGCTCATGGCCGGAGCATCAACGACCGTGCCGGCTGGCATACAGAGCATTGATCCTGCCTTCTCCCCACGCGACAGGTCATCCCATCCGGCACTTTCCAGATAGCGATGGCGTTCTTGTCGATCGGCGCTGTAGACGCGATCGCGCGGCGCATTGATGTGCTGACTGTGACGCGCGTGGAACTCACCTACGCAGGCCACCACCGCCTGCCCGAGCGCCTCAGCGGTTCTCCGCTCCAGAGAGCGCCCACCCCGTTAAAACTGAACACCAAGGTGGAAGTAGGTTCGAGGCGCGAAGCCGGGCGACGCTCAGTCCTTCCGGCGGCCCGGTTCGCCCATCAGGATAAAAGGCGCCCAGTAATAAGGATGCCGCCACGCACGCGATTCCCCATGAATCAGCGATAGCTTGGCTTGGCGTAGCGCGTCCTCCCGCGACATTCCGCGGTTGAGATTCCGGTATAGCGTCTTCATGAGTTCGGCGGTTGCGGCGTCATTGACGTTCCACAAACTCACCACCAGACTCTGGGCGCCGGCCACCAGGAACGAGCGGGAGATGCCGAGCACACCCTCGCCCGCCAACATCCTGCCCAGCCCCGTCTGGCATGCCGACAACGTCACCATGTCGGCGTTCAACTTCAATCGTGCGATCTCGGCCGACTGCACGACGCCGTCCTCTTCCGCTCCGGAGTCACGCGAAAGCACCAGCCCTGACCGTCCCGGTTGCTCCTCGTCAAAGTATCCGTGAGTTGCAAAATGCAGGTAGCGGTAGGTCTCCAGTCTCTCCGTCTTCAGTACTTGCTCCTTGGCCTCGGTCCCGAAATAGGTCCGCGACGAGCCCGGCTTGAATAGCGCCTGAATGCCTGCCACCTCCACCCGGGTGTTCGGCAATTGCACGAAGTCGAACCCGCGTTCCAGGTAGGATTCGACCGCCGCCGGACGGGCCGCGCCTGCCGTATACAAAGGGTCGGCGAAGGCCAGCAACATCTTCTCCGGTGCCGGCCTCGCCGTCCCTCTTGACCGCAAGGCCGCCAGCGTGGACGCCGACGGCGCGTAGCTGATCGAAAAGCGCTCCACCATACGCGATGCCGCCGCGGGCAGCACTTCAAACGGAAGGTACGCCAGCACTCCGTCCGTCGATACGATTAATGACTTCGCGCCTTTGAAAGACTGGTCCACCGGCGCCAGCAGCGTCTGGTACAGCGTTCGCCCCATCGCGTCGAGCCGCTCCAGCGCCGGATCCGCCGTCAACGCCGAAACCCGCTGGCCCAACTCCTTACGGTACGCGGACACCTGGTCCTCAATCGCCTTTCGCTCGGGCAGCGTCGCGCTTGCCACAACCGTCTTGGTCAGCACCCAGACGTACGAGCGCGGTGAGCCCAGCGCGAACACAACCAGCGCTGTGTCAGGATGGAGCAATTCCCTTCGGATGCGTTCCGCGCTAAGAGCTTCGGCGGATGCCAGCGCGTCCAGGCCTCCGCCTGTCTGCAGGCGCGACAGGTCCAGGTCACGTTCATCCTTGGCCAGCAGATGCTCCAGCTCCTGACGCCGAGGCGCGGCGGTCTTCGCCTGGAACAACTCGCGTTGCAGTCCGGTGATCCGCTTCAGAAAGGCATCCTCGCGGGCTCTTTGCTCGGGCGGAATATCGCGGTCGCCGGCACGACTCTCCAACAGTGTCTCGGTGAGGCTACGCGCCCGCGACTTCTCCGCCAGCTCGAAAGCACGCACGTCGTAGCCCGCCGCGTGATCGCCCTGGTGCAACTGCATCAGCGTGTCAACGAACAGTTCAAGACGGCCCGCCCGCGCGGCCCGATACGAGGCTCTCAGATCGGGATTGGCAACGCTCCGCCGCGTCACCTCGTCGATGGAGACCGCCTCGTCAATTTTCTCGAGCGCTTCGCCCAGCTTGCCTTCATCGCGGCCCACGCGGGCCTGAAGAGCGAGGACGTACGCGATGTCTTCACGGCTATCCAGAGCGCGGTAAATGCGTTCGGCTTCCGCCAGCGCCGGACGCGCAGCCACCGGGTCGCCGCTTTCCGCCGCCACCGTACCCAGACACAGCTGGCAACTGGCAATCGAGCTCTTTACGGAAATAGCCAGCGCAATTTCCAGGCCCTTGGCACAACTCTCACGAGCCTCGCCCAACCGCTTTGTCGCAATCAGCGAATTGCCCATCGCCCGCAGTGCAATGGCCTCGCCCAGCCGGTTTCCCGTTTTGCGCCGGAGCTCCACCGCCCGCTTCAAATACGTGAGTGCCTCGACCGGTTCTCCCAGACGCATGCTGGCCTGACCCAGGAACCCCTGCGCACTGGCCAATCCGTCCAGGTCCCCAATCTCATCCGCGATCGCCGACGCTTGCTTCCAATATTCCTGCGCCCGGCGCGCGTCGCCCAACCGGAAATAAGACTGGCCAAGAGCATTGAGTGTTGATTCCTCTCCGCGCCGGTCCTTGAGTTCGCGGCGGATCCGCAGCGACTCAATCTGGTATTCGATGGCTTGCTGAATCCGTCCGTTGTTTGAAAGACTCGACGCCAGGTTGCCGAGAGTCGTCGCCTCGCCGGCTTTGTCGGCGATTTCCCGCCGGATTGCCAGCGACTGCGTGTAGTAGTCGTTGGCCTTTGCCGTGTCGCCAAGCCGCTCGTACGTCAGGGCGAGATTGTTCAGCGTCGCCCCCTCCTGCAGCCGCGACCCCAGCGCCCGCCCCAGTTCGAGGGCTTCATTCAGGTAATTCACCGACTGCTTCGACTCGCCGAGTCTCAGGGATATCACGCCCAAGCCGTTGAGCGTCGCCGCTAATCCCCAACGCTCACTGGGATCACGCCGCCGCAATTCCAGCGCGCGCAGCAGGGAGTCCCGCGCTGCTGCGAGTTGACCGGTTGAATCGTGAAGTACCGCGAGTTCATGGAGAGTGTGGGCTTCCCAGCGTTCATCGCCCGCCTTCCTCCAATCCGGCAGCGCGCCTTCATACTGTGCAATGAGTGCGCGCTTCTCCGTCGCATTCCGGTTCTTCATCGCCCGCGCATCAATCCAGGTCGCTTTGAAAGCCGAGGCCCGGCTGCGGTCCGCCTCCGTCGGCGTACGCCGCTCGACACGAAGCCCGTATTGCCCTGCCGCGGAGTTTCGCGTAGCAGTGACTACCACTTCGTAATCGCCGCTCTCAGCCGCGATCCACGGTAAGTCCTCGACCCCCGGCGCAGCGTGACGCTGGACTTTCGCCACTTCCTGGCCTGACGGCAGATTCAATTGGAGTTCGATGTCGGCTACCGACTGCTGCGCCAACAGGTAAAGGAAATCTCCGGAGGCTGCGTGAACTCGAAACTTGTGGCGGGCTCCTGGCTGGATTGTCTTCTCCACCACTGTCCCCGGTTCGAGAAGCTCCGGCGGTTGTGCCAACAAGCACGCCGACACCAGTAAAGCGGCGGACAACGTTCTTCGCATTCCGAGTGCTCCCGTTATCGCCGGACTTCGAGTTCATATTCGGCTACCAGGACAGATCTTAATCCGGTCTTGCCGAACAGTCTCGCACGGTAGCTTCCCGACGGCAACTTCTCGGCCGGCGCCACGGCGGCAACCGCGCCGTAGGAGTTCTTCTCCAGCCCTTCGAGTATGAGCGGCGCGCTCGCGCCCGCGAGTTCCAACCGGAAGCTCCGGTGCTTCGACAATCCCACCTCTATCCACAACGCCACGTGCGTGGCCCCAGCCGGAATCGTCAGTATGCCCGCCGACTCTGCGCGGCTCGCTTCGAGCATCACCAGAGGCAGGTTCGCCGCTGCCGGTGCGGGCGGACGCGCCATCGCCATCTCGTGCTGCGCGATTTGCGCCTGGAGCGCCACCGCCTGTTCCTGCAGCCGGCGAGTCTCATTCCGCAAACGCGGCGCCTGGTAACCCATGGTCCAAGCCGTCGCACTCGCGAGAATCACCGCCGCCGCGGCACTTAGCGCGAACGCCGGCCGCAGCCATGCTTCGCGTCCCGGTGAATCAAACCGTCCCGCCTCGACCGCGTCGCGCACTCCCTGGCGCAGACGCTCCGCCGACTGCACGTCGGCAAAGCACCGGTCGCAACCGAAAAAATGCTCCTCGAACGTGCTTCGATCGTCGTCTGTAAGGCTGCCGCTTACGTAGGCATCCACTATTTCCCTCTGCTCAATTTCCTCGTGCGTCATCGTAGGGTTGAAGTTGGAAGCCAAGCTGAAACAAGATGTGTCATTCGATTTCCATTTGTAGCAACATTATTAGTCCCCGGTGAGACGCAAATACATCTCACGAAAGCTCTTCAGCGTACGCGACTTCACCAGCCGCAGTCGATCCTCGTCAATTCCCAAGCGTCGCGAGATTTCACTCTTCGACAGTTCGTCGTAGTAATACAGTTTGACGAAGTCCCGCTCGCGCGGCTTCAGCTTCCGCATCACCAATTCCAGCGCGCGCCTGATTGTATGGTCAACAACCGTGCTCGGCGGCGCCGCAAAGTCGCGTTCCTCAATGGGCTCCGAACGCTGGAGCTTCTTATAGTGCTCCCGCATGACATTACGCGCTGTCCCGAGTACAAATCCAACCAGCGCCGCGGGTGACTCAACGCGCCCGGCACGCACCGCCTCGATCACCCGGAGTAGCGTTTCATTACGGACGTCCTCGGCATCTGGGCGCGAACGGAGTTGCTTGAGCGCTACAAAGAAAATGCGTTCCGAAAATGCGTCGTGCAGCGCTAGGGCGCCCGCCGGATCTCCCCGTCGGACGAGCGCGATGAGCTGATCGCTATCGGCCAGCGGAGTCTCCCTCCATCCGCGTCATTTTACACCGCTTTGGCTCGGGAGAAATTCTCCTGATACATTCCGGTGCCATCTTCCACTCAGCTTCATGCAAGTGAGAGTTGCAGTTTCTCGAGGTCCTCGGGGCAGTATCGCGATGGTCCTCACCAGGACGCTTCAATGAGGATCTTGATCGCCGCCTTATTTCTCGCGGCCGCCGTCTCAGCGGCGGAAAACTCCCGCGTGGTTATCCGCACTGTCGGACAGTTCGAGACTGCCAACACCGCCGTTTACAGCACGTTCCTGGCTACCAAACAGGAAGCGGTGGGGGGGCTGATCATCTCGGTCTGGCTTCCCTCGGGCGCGCGTTTTCTCGAAAATGTCGACCTTCCGCCCGGCGTTGTCTACGAGGGCGTCGCCGACAACGTCGTCCAATGGACCGTTCAGACGCTGGATCGCGACACGCTGCTCGGCCCTCTCACCTATCGCATCAAATTCGACGCCTCGCGCACCTCCCTGCCCGTGGCGCCGCCTTACTCTGCGCTCTACAGCAGTCCAGCCACGGAACTGCTCGAGGACTCCGGGTCCGATGCCGGACTCGAACGACTCGCCGAATCCGGCTCCATCACGTTTGATCAGCGCGGCACTCTCGATTCCAACAACCGCAACACGCTGGTTGAAGTCGGCAAGACCGGCGTCCGCCTCTTCGTGCCCGCAGACGCGGTGAGCCGCAGCGTCACGCTCACGTTTCGCCGGCTCCCGGTTGACGACGACAAACTCCCCGCCAATGCCGCCGGCACATGGTGGTGCAGCCTCTACCAGGTTACGGCCGATCCCCCGGTGACACTCGCCAAGCCCGCTGCTTACGCCCTCCCGGCACGGCGCCCGCTACCTCCCGGCATCACCGTCCGCGCATTTTCGAGCCCCGACCTCGTCGACTGGAAAGAAGCCCCAACCGGTGACTCCAAGGAACATGCGATCGGTTTCGGTCAATTCGGTCAATTCGGCGGCTGCCGGACGATTCCTTTTGGCTTCACCTCATGCGGCTTCAGCCAATTCGGCGGCGGTTTCGGCGCCTTCGGTTTCACCGATCGCACGAATCGCGGCGTCATCAATGGCGTAACGCTCGCCCAGCAATTCGGTATATCAGTGAGCCCGGCCCAGATCATCGATGGGACGTCGAACACGATCATCGCTATCCTGATCGGCCTGCGATGAGACCGCTGCAATCAATGAACGTATTTCGATTTAGAAGGGGATAAAAGATGCTACAACTCAATTCACGAAAATCCATTCTGCTCGCCGCAGTCGCCGCAGGCATCATCACACTCGCGGTGGGAACGCAATTCAAAACTTCCGCGCAAATCGCCCCGGTGGTCACGCCGGGGATGCTCTTCGGTCCGCTCAACGTCGGGCATGGGGAACATCTCGAACTCTGCGCCAGCAACCTGGGAGAAGGCAACTTGAAGGCGTTCATCCATTTCCGGAACCTCTCGACGGGCGAGGTGACGGGGCCGCAAGAGGTCACCTTCCCGTCCGGCGGCGGCCAGTGCGCCACCTACCGCGGCGTAGGCCACGTCATCGGCATGGCTCGCGGGGAAGGGGCCGCCTCCGATTGGGTCAGTCCGTCCAACGCCCTGATCTCCACCATGTCCGTGATCGACAAGCAGGACCGAGCAGCCGTCTCAGTTCTGGGCGTCCCGAAGGTCTGGCTCGTGGGTCTGTAAACGCTAGACTGCCTGTCCCGCGCCCTCAACGAGAGTGGTGTACCGGTCCGCGGCCAATCCCGTGAACCTCTCCAAGCGCGTGCTGGGCGCGGGCCATTTCACTTCCACCCAGTCCGGTTGCTGAACTGGCCCGAGTCCCAACACCTCGCGCGGATCGTGTGCCGACAGGTAGCTTCCGCCGGCCGTTCGCAACCGCATTCGCCTGCGTCCGCCCGCGCTCCACGTGATCCTCGCGCCCACGCCGTCACGGTTCGCTTTCACGCCGCGCAGCTTCACCCCAAGCCAGTGATTGCCGGCCGCGGCATTGTTCTTTAACAGAACCGGCCGTCCGCCGTTCACTCCAACCAGCGCATCCACGCGTCCATCGTTGTTGTAATCACCGATGGCCAGTCCGCGCGCCGACAGGTCCTGGCGGAAGATCGGCCCACCTTGGTCACTGATATTCTTCAGAACGCCGTTCTGTTGCTGGAAGATCAGCATCGGCTCGCGATAACGAACGTTGGGGGCGCGTTCCGACACCATGTCGTCCGGATGGCCGTTGGCAACCAGTAGATCAACCGCCCCGTCATTGTCGAAGTCGAAAAACTTGGCGCCCCATCCGCTGAGGTAGTAAGTGGCGCGGCCGATGTCACCGGCGAACGACAGGTCGTCAAACATTCCGAAGCCCGTGTTTCGATATAGCGAAAAGCGTTCCCGGTCGAGATTCGTGACAAATAGATCCTGTAGCCCGTCGCCGTTGATGTCGGCGGCGTCCACGCCCATTCCCGATCTCGCCATCCCGTCAGAACTGAGCGCCACCATTGCGCCAAAGGCGACATCCTCCCAGGGTCTTGCGCCTCGATTCATGAAAAGAAAATTCTCGACGGTGTCATTAGCGACAAACAGGTCCAGCAGCCCGTCGTTGTTGATATCCGTCGCGACCACGCCAAGAGACTTGCCTTTCCTCGCCGTGATCCCGCTCTCCCGGCTAACGTCGCGGAAGGTGCCGTCTCCGTTGTTGCGGTAAAGATAGCAGGTGGTGGGCTGGAACATTCGCGGGATGCAATACCCCGGCTTGCCGCCGCGCGCCGCGATGCAGGCCGCCTGACTCGCTTTCGTGTATTGGACAAAGCTGCACACAAACAGGTCCAGCAGCCCGTCGCCGTTGTAGTCGAACCATAACGCGCTGGTGGTCCATCCCGGCGTTGCCACTCCAGCGCTCTGCGTCACATCGGAAAAGGTTCCGTCGCCGTTATTTCGATAAAGCGTGCAGGCGCCGTAGGCCGTTACGAAGAGGTCCGGATACCCGTCGTTGTTGTAGTCGCCTACCGCCACTCCCATCCCGAAGGCATTTCCTCCTGCCACTCCTGCCCGATCCGTGACCTCCACAAAGGTCCCGTCACGCTGGTTCTTATACAGCGCGTGTCGCGGCGTCTTGGCGGGTTGAAAGAAATCGCACCGGCCGCTATTCACGAGAAAGATGTCCATCCAGCCATCCCCGTCGTAATCGAGGAAGGCCACCCCGGGGCCCATCGACTCCGGCAGATAGCGGCGCTCCGACATGCCGTTTTCGTGGACCCAGCGAATGCCGCTGGCCTGCGGCGACACCTCTTCGAACAGCGGAGTAGCCGCTGACGCTCGCAACGGAAACAGTCCCATCGCTCTCAGGAGATCTCGGCGACTCACCATAGCCCAGGCACACAGTCTAGCAGCAGCACGAGTTGCAATCGCGCCATGAAGGCAGCGCGACGGTGCGGTCTGCCAGAACTTGTGCGGAAAGACCGACAAGGGTTCGTGAGGATCCCCGGCGACCTTGTTGATTGGTGCCCTGGGACGCTAGCGAATGCGGTACGTCAGATTTCGATAGCTGCAGCTATGCGAGCTCGCCTGTCTGAAGAATGCGTTGAAGCGAACCTTAACGTACCCTTGAAGTGTCCACGCTGTCTGCCACGGTACCGAGAACAAATCGATGGATGAGGTTTTGAACGACGTTATGCACGCGCGAGTTCGGGAGCGCGATCCGGGCGGAGAGATTAAGAAATGAGTGCGGTCGGTCATCGAGCAATGGACGGAAACAGGCAGTACCGCAAGAGAGCCGAGGAGTTGATGCAGCGGGAGGCTGATCGGAACAGCGGAGCGAGAATCTCCGCTATTCGTGACCCAATACGGCAATGTGCTCCGTCGCGATGGCTCCCGGACTACGCATAATCTGGAAGGTGCGTGATCTAACCCACTTGCGGAGAGTGATCCGGGCCAGCTTTCGAATGGGCGAGGATTCGCTCGGATGCGGCGGCGAGAGCGCGATTAGGCCTATGGCGCCGGGTGGAGGCACGCAGATATGTGTTCTTAGTAAGTACGCAAAATGGGAAGGCCAAGCCGGACGGAATGACCAGCCTGAAGCGGCATATTACGTGTGAAATTCAGTTTAGCCGATCAGCAACACCCCTCACTCCCGAATCACATCCCCACTCGGAACAACCCATCGGAACGGATTGCGTCCGGCTGGCCGACGAGCTGGACGGTACCCGGAACACGATCCCGTTTGGCGATTTCTATCTTCGCTTCCACAGTTTCTAACGTTCAAGAAGTTGAGGGCGAGCCCGACAACGTATTGAACAAGCGGCCCATACTGAAGGCCAATGAGCTTTCATCTAATCGGAACAACCGGGCGGTTGAGGTGACGAAGCGCAGGCGCTGGCTTGCGAGTGCCGTCGCAGTAGGTGTGGCTGTGATTTCCATCGCAATCGGGATTTCCGTTTGCTACGCGCGGGACATCCGGACGATTCGCGACCGCGTCTCGAGGAGCAGCCAATTGATCCAGTCGCGACATGGCCCGATCGAGTTCACCACTTGGGGCAGCGGGCGAGCCGTGCTGGTTGCTCACGGAGCTGGGGGGGGTTACGACCAAGGCAGTCTGATCGCCAAGGCCTATGGGGGCGACGGCTTTCGCTGGATCGTTCCATCGCGATTTGGGTACCTGCGTTCGCCGCTGCCGGCAGATGCATCTACTGCCGCGCAGGCGGATGCGTTTGCCGACCTGTTGGACGCATTGAGCATCCAGCGCGTGGCGATTCTCGCCATTAGCGGAGGCGTGCCGCCTTCGTTGCAATTTGCCCAGCGCTATCCGGCACGAACTTCTGCACTGGTTCTGCTGTCCTCCGCGCCTTATACCCCGCTCAAGGCGGGGGCGCAGAAACTTCCTGTTCCGCCCTGGGTATACGAGGCGCTCTTTCGTTCGGATTTCCCGTATTGGGTATTGCAGAGAGTGGGCCGCGAAGGGCTGGAGAGTATCTTCGATGTGACACCCACGGCGCGGGCCGCAATGACGCCGGAGGAGAAGGTGTTTGTTGACGGCATGGTGGAGCGGTTTCAACCGGTGAGCCAGCGTGTCGATGGTATCCGCAACGAGGGCGCAGCGATTGCTCCGGGGGCGTACGACGCGGTAGGCGAGATTGCGGTGCCGACGCTGGTGGTTCATGCAAGGGACGACGGCATAAACCCATTTCTGTTCGGCGAGTACACGGCGCGGCACATTCGAGGCGCGGAGTTCATGCCACTGTCCTCCGGCGGGCATTTGCTGCTCGGCCACCAAGCAGAGGTGCGAGCGCGGGTGAACTCTTTTCTGCGACGGTAGAGGAGTCATCCACCATCTCATGGCTATCTTCAGACCTGCGTTGCTCTACTTCCTCATCGTGTTCGGCGCAGGTTTCATACTAGGCCCCATCCGTGTGTTCCTGATTGTTCCGCGGTTGGGTATTCGCTGGGCCGAGCTCTTAGAGATGCCTGTGATGCTGACAGTCATCTATTATGCCTCGGGCAAAATTAACAGGCGCTTTCCTCTGGGCGCCGCCGCCCGTTTGCGCTACGGCCTCCTCGCCCTAGGCTTGGCATTGGCGGCAGAACTTGCTGTCGCTGTCTTTGTTCAAGGCCGCTCGATTTGGGATGCGTTCCTCGACAGAGACCCTGTTTCCGGTTCGGCTTATTATGGCTTGCTCATCATTTTTGCCATCCTCCCGCGGCTCCGCTGGGGCGTATGACTGCAGACGCAGCTTGGGCACGGCTCTCGCAAAGTTGCACAGCGTTTACCCGAGGCAATGGGCGATCCTTGCGGGTGGCTCCTGGATTCGGCGCCGCACTCAACACTGAAGGCTCGGAACGGATTGCTTCCGGATGGCCGAACCATACGGAAGCAATCCATTCAATTCCAGGTGAACCCGCATCTTAACCGGCGAGCGGGATCGAAATTCAAAGGCGGCTTAAGCGAGCGGCCCCGGATGCGGCAAGTACCGTTGCACCACGGCGTCGGCTACTCGCAGTGTGAGCGCCAGCACCGTCAATGTCGGATTCCCCGAGGCATTCTGCGGAAATGCCGAAGCCCCCAACACAAAGACATTAGAAGCGTCCCAGTGTTGCAATAGTGGATTCACGACGGACGTCGCTGGCGACTCACCCATGATTGCTCCACCCTGGATGTGTGTCGATCGATAGGTATTCACGTCGTATCGTGAGAGTGGAGGGGCCAAGCGCACCTTCGTCGCTCCAGCAGCCTTTCCGAGCAGCAACAACTTGTCGCCCACGTACCGGCTCATCCGCCGTTCGTTGTCCTGCCAGTCGATCGTGAGGCGGAGCAGGGGATCACCCCAGGCATCCCGATACGTCGGGTCGAGGTCCATGAAATTCACCCGGTACGCAAGATGCTCCCCGGACGCGCCCACCCTTCCATCGTGATCGAAGGCCTCGATCGCCGCCTTCTTCCATTCCGATCCCCAATTCCGTTTTGTATCTTCGGGCACCACGCCAAAGTTTTGGATGGGCCGATGACCAGTGCTGGCGGAGAATACATGGGCACCCCGCAAAAAGTCGAGCGGTCCGTGGTCGAAGTTGTCGGCGTCCAGGTCCGAAAAGCTGAAGCCCGACGCCCCGGATCCCATGAAGGCATTCAACGGCTTCTCGAGGAAGAACGTCGCATTCCTACTAGCCTGGTGCGTCAGGTTGCTTCCCACTCCGGCTTTCCCTGAGGCTGGATCGTACGGCCTGCCGAGGCCGGACAGCAGAAGCAGCCGGGTGTTATTCAAAGTCCAGGATGAAAGGAACGTCAGACCCGCCGGCTGAAAGACCTCGTCACCTTTAGCGTCGATATAAATCGCCCCGGTCGCTTTACCATCCTTATGGACAATGCGGCGGACGTTGTACCCGGTCCGGATTTCTACATTCCTGCGCTTCTGAATTACCGGCAGGAGGACGTTGGTCGGCTGCGCCTTGGCGCCCACCATGCACCCGAAGCGCTCGCAGAAGCCACAGTATTGGCATGCCGGCCGGATCACGCCGTCCGGATTGCGGTAAGTCTGACTCAGGTTCGCGCTCGGACTCGGGTAAGGATGGTAGCCGACGGACGTCGCTGCATCCCGCAGGATCGTCGCAAAGTACGACTGTTTCATCGCCGGGGTCGGATAAGGAGCGGAGCGCTGGCCCGCAAATGGATTGCTCTCGTTTTTGCCAGACACGCCCAGCAGTTGTTCCGCGAGCACATAGTAAGGCTCGATCTGGGAATATTCAATTCCCCAGTTCTGAATCGCATGGTTGTCCGGCAGGCGCTTCCGGCCATAGCGCTTGATCGTTCGACTAAGCACTTCGAACACATCTGGTTGAAATCGCGGCGTCATGCCGTTCCAGTGCTCTCCCGCGCCGCCCATCCCCTCGCCCGGTAGAAACGATGCAAACTGCCGGATGGGCAGCGCCCGGTCGGCGCTGGTATGTCGGAACGTGACGGTATCTCGCGACGGGTCCTGCATCATGCGCAACCGTAATGCATAATCGACCTCGTCCATCCCCTCCGAATACTCCTTCGGGTTGCGCGGGCGGCCGCGCTCAAGCACCAGAATGGACAGACCGCTCCGCGTGCCGAGTTCCTTCGCCATGAGCAGGCCGGACCAGCCTCCGCCGGCGATCACCACGTCTACTGCTGGGAGCGTCTTCATTTTTCGGAATCCTCCCAGGGCTTTACAGGGCGATCCAGAATCTGACTCAGGCTCTTTGGCTTAGGCCGAAGCGCCCGGCCCGGATGCTTTTCGATCTCATCCGACCAACTCATGTAAGGGCCGGGGAATCCAAGCATTTGCCAGCCTATCAGGCTGGCGTTCCCACCGTGCATCGGATCACAGAACATTCCTTCGATCGTGTGCTGCCGCACCAGTTGAAAGAAGCGCGTCTTTTCGATCTGCTCCAATCGCGCGTCCTGAGCCTCGGCCGGTAAGTTCGCGAAGCCCTTCAGCTGCGCGCACCCGGACCGGTAAATCTCGCGAGGCGACTCTTTCCCCTGGTATCCTTGCTCCGGAACACCCACCTCAAAGGGCGGCTGTGTGTATCGATAGCGGTCCTTGCCATACGGACCCGCAAGCTGCCGATCGATATAGATAACCACGCCCGCTTCGTTCGCGCCAGGCCCCAGATCATCAGCGGGAAAGATCCGCGCCGACGCAGCCCCCACGACTCGTGCCTCGTCCTCAGTGAGGAATCGCAGCGGGACCTTCAGGATGCGCGCCTGCGAGGCGATGGGCATCCATTTCCTGTCGAGGGAGTATACAAGGCGGCCGCCTAACCCAGCAGTTGAAATGATGAGAAAGGATCGGCGTTTCTGCATGGATGTAGGCTTCGAACATGCGAGTATACCGCAGGTTGTTCGTCCGCCCGTTTTGGTTCCGAAAAAAACAACCTCCTCATTCGGGCCACGGCGCGTCGCGCCCGGGTCACGCGCCACTCGGAAGCGATCGGGTGGGTGGCCGACGATTCGCGTGGAGCGCCAAGTACACGAGGAGGGCGTTTGGCGGCCAAGTGGCGCATAAGGCGCACTCCGGCAATGCGACTTTTGTCCTGGCGCCGGGCTGAGCCCTGGCACCCGTTAGAAGAGCGGCGTCGGGTGTAAATCGTCCGCCGTAGCGGGCGAGTGCATTGAGGATGTCGGTGCCTTTGGCGGCGATGTTGGAGAGGATCGCCTAATCGGGGTCTGAACGATTTCACCTTGAATCACGCGCCAGCCGGAGAGAATCGCCCGGCACGAATCGAATGTAAATCCGGCGCGACGCTCGCGACTCTGAACGTGACTAAGGATCTGGTCGCGCTCCCGGAAACGGCGCCGGGCGGGATGGGGACGGTGCACGTGACAATGCTGCTGAACTTCCTGGATCAATTGAAGCGGAGAATACCGTGAGTCGGCGCCGACCGTCGAATTCCGGCTGAGTGGTCTCCGGAGACCACGATGCAGGCGGTAGCGACGGTAAACGTTCAGGTGCAGGGCCGGCAACGCAACGCGGGTTCAGTTTAACATTGCAGTCCTTCGAAGCCGTGCTGTATACTGAACCACATGGTTCAGTATTGCCAGACGCATTTCGATGCCTCGTTCGGCGCGCTTTCGGACGCCACCCGGCGCGGCGTTCTGGAGCAGCTCGTGCGTGCAGACGCTTCGATCACGGCCCTTGCTGAGAAGTTCCACATGACGCTCACTGGCATGAAGAAGCATGTAGGCGTCCTGGAGCAAGCGGGGCTCGTCACCACGGAGAAGGTGGGGCGCGTGCGGACCTGTAAGCTCGGCCTGCGCGGACTGGAAGAAGAGGCGGCGTGGATCGAGAGGCACCGCCACCTTTGGGCCGCGCGCTTCGATGAGTTGGACGAGGTTGTCGAAGAATTGAAACGAAAGGAGAAAGAGGATGGACGAAAGAAGAGAAAGTGAGGCCACCCCCACGAAGAACCACACGGCGGTGGAACGGAAGTCCGAGCTCGAGCTCGTTGTCACGCGAACCGTTAATGGCCCTGCGCACCTGGTGTGGGAGGCGTGGACCAAGGCAGAACTGTTCAGGAGGTGGTGGGTACCAAAGTCATTTGGGTTAAATTTGCTTTCCTGCGAGATGGATGTTCGTGTTGGAGGCAGGTACCGTTTGGTGTTCAGGCACCAGGGTTCGGAGATGGAGTTCTTCGGCACATACCTCGAAGTGACACCGAACTCGCGCCTCGTTTGGACGAACGAGGAAGGTGACGCCGGCCAGACCGTGACCACGGTGACCTTCGAGGAGAACGCGGGCAGGACGTTATTGGTGGTGCACGATCTTTATCCCTCGAAGGAAGCACTGGACGCCTCCGGATCGACGGGCGCGCTGCCTGAGACGCTCGACCAACTTGACGAGCTTCTCGTCAGCCTGGGATCAAGCCCGGTGACAAAATGACGCGGTCGACCCTCCAATCAACGAAGCGCGTGACGGGCAGCCAGGGTAAGAAAACCGTCCAAGCCAAGACCCCGGTGAAGCTGCTGGTGGCAATGACTGGCAAGGCAAGCGCGGCGAAGGCCGCAAAAGGCTCCGAACCCGTGTTCGCGTACATTGCCAGCTTGCCGCAGCCGCAGCGCGGCATCGCCGAGCGCATCGATGCCCTGGCGGCAAAAAGTTTGCCTGACATCCAGCGAGCGGTGAAGTGGGGCATGGCGTACTACGGGGTCGACGGGGGCTGGTGCTTC
>JBBQUM010000057.1:0-19682 GCA_038212445.1 Bryobacterales bacterium | reverse complement strand
ACAGACGACGCGCAACTGTCCGTCTCCATTCCGGCCAAGTCGATGTGGGCAAAATAATCGCAACCGCCCCTGGTAAGTGGCTTCGATTGGCTGTCTGTACCGCACCGCAGTCCACACCAGCCGGTAAATCTCCTCCACCGTCTCGAATTGCGCCTCGATAACTGACATCACCTCACATATAGCACTACACGCGGTCTAACCCGTGTGGCCTCAATCGTTTGTGACCCAGTAGTAATAATCACCTCCCGGCTCATCCGCACTACTCCCTCGTAAACCGGCAGCGTCTCGCTCGTCGACTTCATGAGCTTCCAGGCCCCTTCGGGATACAGGGTCTCGCCCATTTCCAGGCAGGATGTCGGGTCCATCTGCCACGACACTCCGATGTAATCCCCTCCCACCTCGGGACTGTAAACGTGAAATCCTTCCGGCATCCGCAACTCCACCGAAATGCGTATCCGGTTGCCTGAGCCGACCGTCGTGTTCGTCGACGTCACTTCAATGTTGCGACTCCCCATCGCCGTCCGGCTCCCATCGGCCACCACCTCCACCGACTTCTCGAGAATCGCCGCCCCCGTATACCGCAACTCCGGCCCTTCTGAAACGAAGCGCCATTTCACGCGGTGGTCGCGCCCCAGCACGAAAATCGACGGATACGCCAGCCCGAATACCGGCACGTTCCCCAGCGACGTCACATACACCCGCTCGTTTTCCACCTCTACCTGCATTCCCTTCCGAAAATGCCGGTCCGCGACTCCCTACTCTTGAATCACCGTCGACTCGTGATCGGATAGCAGCGGAAATGTGATCGACTTTCGCTTCGCAAACTCCCTCAAAACGGCCGCGCTGTCATAGCTGATCGCCGCCAGGCCCAACCCCGCCTTAGCGCCAACTCCCTCCGCGTCTCGCAATCCCTCAATCTGCCCGAAAAGAGGAAGAAAGCACGCACCGAAGAGCCAAGGAATGAGGGCGAATCTCAAGGAGTCTAACCTTCTCGGAGTTTAGTCAGTCTCCCGTCTGCTGCTGCCCCGCAATCCGCCATTCATAGCTGCTAGAATTCACAAACGGAGGTAGCCGTTATGCGGCCAGCCCTCATCACAGTACTTGCCTTAACCTCGCCGGTCTGGGCCGCTTCAACACTGGTCCCGAGCGCCGATGGACTCACCGCCTACGACTCCGTCAATAACATCACCTGGCTCTCCAACGCCAACCTCGCCGCCGCCAGCCGCTTCGGACTGCCTGTCTGCGCCGCCTCGGCTCCCAAAACTCAAATCTGCGTTAACGCCAGCGGCTCGATGAATTACCAAACCGCCGCCGCTTGGGCCGCCGCCATGAATGTCGCTAATTATCTCGGACACCAGAACTGGCAGCTCCCCACCACGCCCCTCACCGACAGCCATTGCGGGAGAACCGGTCCTAATGGCGCTAGCTTCGGCTTTGACTGTACTGCCGGTGCCCTCGCCTCGCTCTACAATGCCCTCGGCTTCAAATCGCCCAACACTGCTGTGCCCATCAGCGGCGACACCGCCGGTCCCTTCACCAATCTCCAGCCGTATCTCTACTGGTCCGAGTCGAAAGGCGCGAGCGCCAGCTCCGGCAACGCCACCTTCTCCTTCGCTACCGGCTGGCAGGGCGCAAATACTCTTCCCAATTTCCTGTATCTGCTGCCTATGATTCCTGGCAAACTCCCGGGTACGCCCGCCGCCACCGGCAACGGTCTCCAAGTCAATCCGGGCGGTCAGACAGTCTACGATCCCTCGACGAACGTTACCTGGCTCGCCAACGCGAACCTCGCCGCCACCAACACGCTCGGTCTTCCGCTCTGCACCTCCCCGCTTAGCCCCACCCTGTGCGTCGCCGCCGATGGCGCAATGACCTGGAATTCGGCCACCCAGTTCCTCGCCAACATGAACAGCACCGCCTACCTCGGCCAGACCAAATGGCAGGCGCCGGCGATCGATGTGAGCTGCCCCGGCTACAATTGCGACGGCGACAAGAACCCTATGGGGAACCTGTTCTACGATCAGTTGGGACTCACCCAGGGAATGTCTGCCGTCGACATCCCAAACCTCCCGGTAGGCCCTTTCCGCAATCTTCAGCCGTATCTCTATTGGAGTTGTGTCGCCGCCGCGATTCAGGACGCATGCGAGTCCGCCGGACCCGCCGACAACTTCGAACAGAGCTACTCCTTCGGCAGCGGCTTTCAAGGCACTGACCTGCTCGCCAACAACCTCTACGTCACTGCCTACTTCACCGGCACTCGCACCGCCGGCGCCGGCCCGTTCATCGCCGAAGTCGCCAATGCGGAAGGCGAAAATCCCGTCATCGCTCCCAATACCTGGGTCGAGATCAAAGGCGTCAGCCTCGCTCCGTCCGGAGACTCCCGCATCTGGCAGGGCTCCGACTTTGTCTCGAATCAAATGCCGGTTTCGCTCGATGGAGTCAGCGTCACCGTCAACGGCAAAGCAGCGTTCGTTTATTACATCAGCCCCACGCAGGTCAACATTCTTACGCCGCCCGGTTCCATCAACGGCGCGGTGCAAGTGATTTTGTCAAATAACGGCGCGCCGAGCGCAGCCTTCACCGCGCAGGCGCAAGCCACCTCTCCGTCCTTCTTTGTGTTTAACGGCGGACCCTTTGTCGCGGCGGTCCACGCCTCCGGCAGCCTCGTTGGACCGGCAACTCTCTACCCCGGTTCAACCGCTCCGGCCAAACCCGGTGAAACTATCCTGCTTTATGCCACCGGCTTCGGACCCACCAACGTCGCCGTCGTCAGCGGATCCCCGGCGCAATCAGGGACGCTCTCGCCTCTGCCTGTCATCCAGATCGGCGGCGTCAACGCCACCGTTCAGTTTGCAGGTTTGGTCGGTCCCGGCGAGTTCCAGTTCAATGTCGTGATTCCCGCGTCGCTTTCTAATGGCGACCAGCCACTCATCGCTACTTATGCCGGCAAAACCACTCAAGCCGGAACCCTGCTCACCATCCACAACTGACCGGCGCTACGAGTCATCCCGCTCCGGTTGCCAGGGATCATCGTCCTCCGGGTCAACCCGGTCTTCGCGATCCTCGAGCTTCTCCTTCTCGATGCGCTTTAGCTCTTCCTCTCGTTCCTCACGGCCATCACTCATACTTCATACTCGCCCGCTTCACTCCGCGCGTAAAGCTTCTACCGGATCCACTCGCGCCGCCCTTCGCGCCGGCAAATAACTCGCCAGCACAACCACTGCCATCAAGCCCGCCGCCACCGCCACAAAGGTTCCTGGATCCGCCGGACTCACGCCATACAGCAGCGCCTTCATCAGCCGCGTGAGCGCAAACGCCGCCGCCATGCCGCATGCCACGCCAACCGCCGACAACACCGCTCCGTGACGCACGAACATCTGCGTTACCTCTCGTACCGGCGCCCCCAGAGCCAGCCGGATCCCAATCTCACGCGTCCGCTGCGACACCGAGTACGCAATCACGCTGTACACTCCCACTACCCCCAGCAGCAGCGCCATTACGCCCGACACCGCCAGCAGGATCAGAGTTAAAGACGTGCGCGCCAGCGACTGATTGTAGATGGCCTCAAGCGTCCTCACGTTCGCCAGCGGCAAGTCGCGGTTCACGCTCCAGACCGCTTGACGAACCTCTTCGAGCAGCGCCGTCGACCCCGCCCTCGGCGTTCGAATGAGAAAAACCACACTCCGCTGCACTTGTGTTTTCCTCGTGTCAAAATTCCTCGCCAGCAGCGGCCAGTAAGCAATCGATGCCGCGTCCTGATCAATGCCCTTGTCGTGCAAATCGGCCACCACACCGATCACCTCTCGCCAGTCGTCTTTCAATGTTGGACGGATCCGTTTTCCCAGGGCCGCTCGTGCATCGCCCCATATCTCCCGCGCCAGATTTTCCGAAACCAGCGCCACCGGCGATTGACCATAGGTTTCAGCCCAGGTCAGCTCTCGTCCCGCAATCAGGCGGCTGCCGGCCGTAGCAACATAACCCGGAGAGATGTACTTGAAACGGCGGATCGCGGGAATGGATCCTTCGCGATAATTCATGCCTTCGACATACACGGGATTATTCGCCCCGCCGTCCATCGGTGCCGTGTTCGACATCGCCACTGAAATAACTCCGCCAACGTTCTCCAGTTTCCGCAGCATCTCCTCCTCTACCCGGATCACTCGCTCCGGCTCCTTGGCCTGCGACTCTGGGATCGAGATGGTCAGCGTCTGCACCTCTTTCGCGCCGGAAAATCCCGGGTCCACACCGCGGAGTGCCTGGAACGTCCGGATCATCAGGCCTGAACTCACCAGCAGAATCACCGCCAGCGCCACCTGTACAATCACCAGGACGCTGCGTGCCCGGTGCCGGTCCTTACTTGCACTGAGCGCCCGCCCTCCGCTCTTAATCGACTGCAGAAACTGAGGCCGCGCATATTTGAGGATCGGGATCAGGCCGAACAACACCCCCGCCAGAAGCGAAATACCCAGCGCGAATACCAGCACACCGGAATCAATCGCCACACTGGCCAGCCGCGGCAGGTCAGCAATCGTCGACGCGGTGAGTATGCGCAGCGCCGCATAGGCGATTGCCAGCCCCAGCCCGCCGGCTCCCAATGCAAGAAGAATGCTCTCAATCAACATCTCGCCAGTAATGCGAACCCGGCCGCCGCCAAGTGCGGCGCGAATCGCCAGTTCCTGCTGGCGGCCATCCACGCGCACCAGCGACAGGTTCGCCACATTGGCACACGCAATCAGCAACACCAGCATCACTGCGCCCATCAGGATCCAAAGCGTCTTGCCCGTGTCCCCCACCAGCTCATCCTTCAAGGAGATCAGGTTTGGACCAATCCGGGCGTCGTTAAATGCATTTGCGCTCCAACCTCTATTCGGTGGAAACTTGGCAGGCGCCATCGGCACCATCCGTGCCACGTCCGCCGTCGCCTGCTGAAGCGTTACGCCGGGCTTGAGCCGCGCGATCCCCTGAAAACCGAAGTTCACCAATTGCACCGCGGTACGATCGAACTGTAGAGGCATCATCAGCGCGAACTTCTGATCCATGAATTGGAACCACTCCGGCAGCACCCCAATCACCTCTCTCGATTCGCCGTCGATCATCATGCGCCGCCCCAAAACTCCGGGATCGCCGCCAAAATGCGACCGCCAGTAGCTCCCTGAGAGCATCATCGTAGCCGCACCCTTCGGGTCGGCGTCCGCCGCCGTAAATCCCCGCCCCACTGCGGGCTGCACCCCAAGCAGAGGCAATAGTCCTTCGGTCACCATGAGCACCGGAACTTCTTCGGGGATGTTCATTCCCGTCACGCTCGACGTGGACGTGCTCCACATGCCAAGGTCCTGAAATACTCGATTCTCGTCCCGATAGGTGTAGTAAAGCGACGGCGCCATGTTCAAGACTTTGATGTTGACGCCCGGCGCTGTGTGCCGCAGTGATACCAGTTGTTCGGCGTGTGGAAACGGCAGAGGCTTCAGCAACACTGCGTCCACTACGCTGAAGATCGCTGTGCTCGCGCCAATTCCGAGCGCCAGCATCAGTAGGCTCACTCCCGTAAACCCCGGACTCTGCCTAAGTCTGCGGATGCTATAACGGCAGCTGTCGTAGAGCGTCCGCACTGCGTTCTCCCAACCCGTGGACCGCACCTGTTCACGGACCGACGTCGTGTTGCCGAACGCCACCCGCACCGCCCGCAGCGCTGCAGCTTCACTTAACCCCTTCGCGCGCGCCGCTGCTACAGCCTCATCGTAGTAACTCGCCACTTCATCGGAAATATCCTGATCGGCCGTCTTCGCGCGTATCAACGCCCGCAGCCCGCGCGTGAGGTGTCGCCAGCCGTACATCTAATAAGCCTCCGCTTTCAAGAGCCGCGCAATTGCCGACGTCCGCCGCGCCCAGTCTGCCGTCTCACTCTGCAAATGGTTTTTCCCAGCGCCTGTAATCGTGTAGATTTTCGCCCGCCGCGAGTTCTCCGTCTGGCACCACTCCGCGGCCAGCCAGCCATTGCGCTCCATCCTCTGTAGCCCAGTCAGCAGCGACCCCGGATTTACCTTGAAGACCCCGCTGGTAATCTGCTCAATTCGTCGCGCAATGCCAAACCCATGCATCGGCTCAAGACTCAACGTCTTGAGAATCAGCATGTCCAGCGTCCCCTGAATAACGTCGGTATTCGGCTCGTTCATGAAAGACAATCCACCAGTAGTGTGCTCTTCTTCATCTTGAATGTCAAGATGTGACACTCAAGACATCAGCCGAATCTATTGACGTGATCTTCAAACATACGTACAATTAAAACGAACGTATGAATGAGACGAAGGCCCGTATCCTCGACGCCGCCGAGAAATTAGTGGCCGAGCATGGCGTCGACGTCTCCCTCCGCGCCATCACCACTGAAGCCGGCGTTAACCTCGCCGCCGTCAATTATCACTTCCAGTCCAAGGAAGCCCTGTTCGAAACCTTGGTCGCAAGGCGCTTCGAACCCATCAATACCGGACGCCTCCAAAAGCTGGACGCCCTCGAAGCTGCTAACCCCAAAGGGAAACTCTCGCTCGAGGACGTCCTCGACGCGTTCCTCAGCCCCATCCTCGACGCTGCTGAACTGAATCCCGGCTGCTACCAACCTCTGCTCGGACGCCTCTTCTCGCTGCCCGACGAACAGACGCAGCGCCTCTTCGCCCAGAACATCAAGCCCATCATCGATCGCTTCCACCCCGCCTTCGCCCGCGCCGTTCCGGGCCTCAAACAGCCCGAACTGACTTGGCGCGTCATCTTCTCGGTGGGCGCGGTCATCCATGTTCTCGGCACCCATAAGGTGATCGCGATGAAGGTCGGCCATAAGCTTGGCCCCATCGATCTCGTAACCCTCAAACGACAAGTCATTGCCTTCGCGGCCGGCGGATTTCGCGCGCCCAGCCCCGAGGCGAAAGGAGCGCGGCAATGAAAATTCTCTTAGCTGTTTGCGCCGCCACAACATTACTCACGGCCCAACCCCCTCAAGCCGACTCTCAATTGAAGGACCGTCCCGTCGTCCTCCCGCTGAGCCTCAAACGCGCCGTCGACCTCGCCACTGCCCCCGAAGGCAACGCCCGCGTCCAGATCGCCGGCGAACTAATCCTCCAGTCGCAGTCTCGCGAGGCACAAACCCGCGCCGCCCTGTTGCCCAACTTCGACTCCAGCGTTTCCTGGTCCAGCAACACGCGTAACCTCACCGCATTTGGACTCGACTTCTCCACCTTTCCCAATATTCCCGGCTTTCATTTCCCCACTCTCGCCGGACCCTTCAATGTCCTCGACGTCCGGGTTTCCGGTGCGCAGAACATCTTCGACGCGCCCTCCATTCGCCGCTTTCAAGCCTCCAAAGTCGCGATTCAGGCCGTGAAAGCCGACGCTCAAGGTACCCGCGATCAGGTTGCCGACCAAACCGCTCGCGCCTATCTCACCGCCCTCCGCGCTGAAGCCACGCTCGACACCGCCAGGGCCAACGTCGAGTTGTCTGAAGCTCTCGTCAAGCTTGCCAACACTCAGAAAATCGCCGGCACCGGCATCGGCATCGAGGTCACTCGCGCTCAAGTCCAACTTGCCAACGACCATCAGCGACTCACCATCGCCGAGAACGATCGTCAGCGCGCCCACCTCCAACTCATGCGCGTCGTCGGACTCAAACTCGACGGCGACGTCGAACTCACCGACAAGCTCAACTACAAGCCAGTCGATCCCATGCCCGCCGCCCAAGCCCTGAAGACCGCACTTGACGCCCGGCCTGAGCTGCAGGCCCAGCACTACCGCGAGACCAACGCTCAATTGGGCTACAGCGCCACAAAATGGGAACGCCTTCCTTCCGTCGCCTTCTTCGGCGACTACGGGACCATCGGCACCGGCTTCGATAACACCCTGCCCACCCGCACCTACGGCCTCTCGGTGAAGGTGCCGCTGTTCGACGGTGGCCGTCGCGATGCACGCCGTGCGGAATCCGCCTCGCAATTGAGAACCGAACAGATCCGTACTCGCGACACCCGTGAGCAAGTGGAACTCGACGTCCGCCTCGCACTCGACGCTGTCCACTCGGCTGAAGCGCAGGTCAACGCCGCCCGCGAAGGCCTCGCCCTCGCCGAACGTGAACTCGAATCCGCCCGCCGCCGTTACGAGGCAGGCATCACCAACAGCATCGAAATCACCGACGCGCAAACTCGCCTCCAGCGGGCTCGCGACAATCAGGTGTCCGCGCTCTACGCCCACAATCTCGCCCGCATCGACCTCAGTACCTCGATGGGGAAAATACAGGATCTGGTCAGCTCATTCTGAGGGAGTCATGAAGAAAATCATTCCAGTAGTCGTGATCCTCGCCGCGATTGTCGGCGGCTACTTTTGGTGGTCCAGGAATAACCAGGACGACGGCCGCATCCGTCTCTCCGGCAACCTCGAATTGACCCAGGTCGATATCTCCTTCAAAATCGCCGGCAAGCTCTCTGAACTCGCCGTCAAGGAAGGCGACCACGTCAAGAAAGGTCAGTTGATCGCCCGCATCGATCCCAATCAGACTCTCCGCCAAAAGCAGCGAGAGGAAGCCGGCGTTAGCTCCGCCGCCGCCAGCGCCGCGCAGTCCGGCACCGCGATTTCCTGGCAGAAGGCCACTCTCGAAGGCGACCTCGACCTTCGACGCGCCGAGGTTCGACAGGCGCAGGCTGCTCTCAACAACTTGCTCGCCGGTTCCCGCCCCCAGGAGATTCAGCAGTCTGAAGCCGCCCTCGCCGACGCTCGCACTCAGTTCTCCCAAGCCAGGCAGGATTGGGACCGCGCCCAGGTGCTCTTCAAGAACGACGACATCTCCGCCGCCCAGCGCGATCAATACCAGACCCGCTTCAACAGCACCAGCGAGGTCGTTCGACAAGCCGAAAACCGGCTCTCACTCGTCAAGGAAGGTCCCCGCAAAGAGGACATCGAAGCCGCTCGCGCCGCCGTCTCCCGCGCCGACGCCGCGTTGAAGATCAGCGAAGCCAATCGCCTCCAGATTCGCCAGCGCGAAGAGGACCTCGTCACCCGTCAGGCCGAAGTGAAGCGTGCTCAAGCTCAACTCGCCGTCACGGAATCTCAACTCGACGACACCTCCGTCTACTCACCTATTGACGGCGTCATCATGGTGAAATCCGCCGAGCTGGGCGAGGTGCTGGCCGCCGGAACCACCGTCGTCACCATCGGCGACATCGAGCATCCCTGGGTTCGCGGCTACGTCAAGGAAACGGATCTCGGCAAGGTCAAACTCGGCCAGAAGGTCCGCCTCCGCACCGATAGCTATAAGGATAAGGATTACTGGGGACGTGTCTCCTTCATCGCCAGTGAGGCGGAGTTTACCCCCAAGCAAATCCAAACCAATGAGGAGCGTGTCAAGCTCGTCTACCGCATCAAGGTCGATGTCGACAACCCCAATCAGGAGTTGAAATCGAATATGCCGGTGGACGCTGAAGTGGAGCTCTAAATGAGCGATTCCATCATCTCCGTCCGTGGACTCGTGCGAAAATTCGGCGCCCTTACCGCCGTCGATCACGTCGACTTCGAGATCCCCAAGGGCGAAGTCTTCGGCCTGGTCGGTCCCGACGGCGCCGGCAAAACGACGTCTCTGCGCCTGATCTGCGGCCTGATGAATCCCACCGAAGGCAGCATCACCGTCGCCGGCCATGACGTCCAGCGCGAACCCGACGCCGTCAAGGACGCCATCGGCTATATGGCCCAGCGCTTCGGCCTCTACCAGGACCTCACCGTCGAAGAGAACCTCGACTTCTATGCCGACCTGTTCAACGTCGTCGGCGCCGAACGCGACACCCTCAAGCTCAAGCTCCTGCAAATGACCCGCATGGAGCCGTTCCGCAATCGCCCCGCCGGCAAACTCTCCGGCGGTATGAAACAGAAGCTCGCACTCATGTGCACCCTGCTTCATCACCCGCGTATCCTCTTCCTCGACGAACCTACCAACGGCGTCGACCCCGTCTCCCGCCGCGACTTCTGGACCATCCTCTATGACCTCGTCAAGGGCGGACTCACCGTCTTCGTCACCACCGCGTACCTCGACGAAGCCGAGCGCTGCGACCGTGTCGCCCTCATGCACCGCGGCCGGATCGTGCGCTGCGATCAACCCGCACGGCTCAAGACCTCGCTCGATGAAGTCTGCTACGAACTCCATCCGCCCGACGCTCGCGCAGCCCGCCATCTGCTGGAGAATGTCCCGGGCGTCCTCAGCGTCGAACCCGCCGGAGCCGCCTTGCACTTGTTCGCCGCCCGCTCAGTCCAGCCCGCCGACCTCGAACGGATAGCCGGCGTGCCGGTAAAGGAAATCACGCCCTCACTCGAAGACGTCTTCATCGCCGTCATCCGAAAACAGGAGTTGGAACGTGCCGCGGCTTGACGGTCTCGATCAGGTAAAACCCGCCGACAACGTCGCCGTCATGACGCGGTCGCTCTTCAAGCGCTTCGGCGACTTCGTTGCAGTGGACCACGTCAATCTTGAAGTCGCCAGGGGCGAGATCTTCGGCTTCCTCGGACCCAACGGCGCCGGTAAGTCCACCACCATTCGTATCCTCTGCGGCCTGCTCGAGCCCACTTCCGGCCGCGGCTACGTCGCCGGCTTTGACGTCGCCACCGAAAGCGAGCAGATCAAGCGCAACATCGGCTACATGTCGCAGAAGTTCTCGCTCTATGACGACCTCACCGTCGAGGAGAACATCGATTTCTTCAGCGGCATCTATAGCGTCCCGCGTGAAAAGCGCGCCGAACGTAAGAATTTCGTTCTCGAAATGGCCGGCATCGAGGATCGCCGTCTCACTATGACCCGCCTTCTGCCCGGCGGCCTCAAACAGCGCCTCGCCCTCGGCTGCGCCATCCTGCACGAACCGCCAATCCTCTTCCTCGACGAACCCACCTCCGGCGTCGACCCCATCGCCCGCCGCCGCTTCTGGGAACTCATCTACCGTCTCTCCGCCGCCGGACACACCGTCTTCGTCAGTACCCATTACATGGACGAAGCCGAGTACTGCCACCGCATCGCGCTCATGTACCGCGGCAAGGTCATCGCCCTCGGCAGTCCCGCTGAACTCAAGCAACCGCTGGTATCCGCCGAAAAGCCCGACCCAACCATGGAAGACGTGTTCATCGAAATGATTGAACGCGAAGAAGGACGCGCCGCATGAGCTTCCGCCGCCTCAAGGCAATCTCGCATAAGGAACTGCTCCACATCATCCGCGACTCCCGCAGCCTCGCCCTCGCCATGGCGCTGCCGTTCCTCATGCTGGTATTGTTCGGCTACGCCCTCAGTCTCGACGTCGACCACATCCCCACCATGGTCTACGATCGCGACAACACGCCCGAGAGCCGCGATCTCGTCCGCCAGTTCGGCGGCTCGCAGTACTTCAACATCGTGGGCTATGCCGATAAGGCCACCGACATCGATCGCGCCATCGACCGCAGTAAGATCCTCGTCGGCCTCCAGATCAACGAGAACTTCGGCAAGGATTTCCGCGCCGGCCGCTCCGTCAACGTCCAGATCCTGCTCGACGGCAGCGACTCCAATACCGCCTCCATCGCGCTCGGCTATACCGATGCGCTCATTCAGAGCTATAGCCTCCGGCTGCGCTCCGAGGCCCAAATACGCAGGGGCGGTGGCGAACTCAAAAATCCCATCGATCTCCGCACTCGCTTCTGGTACAACACCAATCTTAAATCGCGGAACTACATCGTCCCCGGCCTGATCGCTGTCATTCTCATGATCATCGCCTCGCTCCTCACCTCGCTCACCATCGCCCGCGAGTGGGAGACCGGCACCATGGAACAGTTGCTCTCAACGCCTGTGCGGCCCGCCGAACTCGTGCTCGGCAAGCTATCCGCCTACTTCGCCCTCGGCATGACCGACATGGTCATCTGCCTGATCGTCAGCGTCGGCATCTTCGGCGTTCCCCTTCGCGGTAATATTCTGCTTCTCTTTTTCTCCTGCTTCGTGTTCCTGTTCGGAGCCCTGTGCTGGGGCATCATGATCTCTGCCTCCACGCGCTCCCAACTGATGGCCTACCAGATGGGAATCCTGTCGAGCTTCCTGCCGTCGTTCCTGCTCTCGGGCTTCATCTACTCCATCCAGAACATGCCCGTCGCCATCCAGCTATTCACCTACCTCGTCCCCGCGCGTTACTTCATCACGCTGCTCCGCGGCATCTTCCTCAAAGGCGCCGGTGTCCGTATCCTGATCGTTGAACTCACGTTCCTTTGCGTCTACGCGGCGGTTGTCTTCGTCATCGCCAGCAGAAAGGCCCGGCAGAAAATCGCATGATCGAACGCATCCTGGTCATCATTCGCAAAGAGCTCCTCCAGACGCTGCGTGAACCGCGTATGCGCGGCATGCTGATCTTCCCGCCCGTCATTCAGCTCATCATCTTCGGCTTCGCCGCCAACATGGACGTCGACCATGCCCGTCTGGCCTGGATGGACTTCGACCGTACCGTCGAAAGCCGCGAATTGCTCAGCGAAATGCAAGGCTCCGGCCGCTTTGACATCGTCGCCACGCCAGCCAACGACCCCGACATGCAGCGCCTCATGGACCATGGAGACGTCGACGCCGTTGTCCGTGTCCTTCCCGGTTTCGCGCGCGATGTCCTCCGCGGCAAGCCCGCCCAGGTGCAGGTTCTGGTGGACGGATCCAACTCCAATACCGCGTCCATCGTGTCCGGCTACGCCACCCAGACCGCCGCGCGCTTCTCCCGTGAAGCGATGCAGAACCAGCAGCGCTCTAAACTCGTAGGTCGCTCCTTCGCCGCCGGTGGACCCATCGGCGCTAATATTCCCGACGTGAAATCGCAGACCCGCGTCTGGTTCAATCCCGATCTGAAAAGCAGGAACTACTTCGTCCCCGGCGTCGTGGTCAACATCATCATGCTCGTCACTCTCTCGCTCACCTCGATGGCCATCGTGCGCGAAAAGGAGATCGGGACCATGGAGCAACTGATGGTCACCCCCATCCGTCCCATCGAACTCATCCTCGGCAAGTGCCTGCCCTTCGTCGCCATCGGACTCTTCGATGCCGCGCTCGCCGTCGGAGTCGCCCTGCTCATGTTCAAGGTGCCGTTCCGCGGCAGCTTTCTCGTGTTGCTGTTCTCCTGCGTGCTGTTCCTGCTCACCACGCTCGGCTCGGGCCTGTTCATCTCCACCATCAGCCGCACCCAGCAGCAGGCTATGATGTCGACGTTTCTTTTCTTTCAGCCCGCGTTCCTGCTCAGCGGGTTCTCATTCCCGGTACGCAACATGCCCGACGCCATCCGCTGGCTCACTTACATCAACCCCGTCCGCTACTTCCTTGAGATCGTCCGCGGCATCTTTCTGAAAGGGGCAGGCGTCACCGCGCTATGGCCGCAAATGGCCGCCCTGGCCGCCATCGGCATCTTCATCCTCACCGCCAGCACCATGCGCTTCCACAAGAAACTGGATTGAATCGAACTTCAATTAGCGACTAAGGGCAGGCGGAAACAGCCCGTGCGACTTCAACACCGCCTGGCCTCCCCCCGTCGCAATCCAATCTAAAAATCGCCGTGCCCCATCCGCGTTGTGAGTGCTCTTCACCACCGCACCCGCCTGCTCCACTGTCGCCCCGGCGATCTGCACGCCCCCTACGTCATGCACCAGTGACCACGACACGATCGCCGCTTCAACATTCCCGCTTTCGGCATATTGCAGCGTCTGCCGGACGTTCTCGCCAAACACGAGCTTCGGTTTCAAGACCTCCCACAACCCCGCCGACTCCAAAGCCCGCTTAGCCGCCGCTCCATACGGCGCATACGCCGGATTCGCAATCGCAATATGCAGGATCTTTGGATCTCGCAACTGCTCCAGCGTCCTCACTGTGCCCGACTTCGAGTACAACGCCACTCGCCCGGTAGCGTACGGCCTCGCCGGGCCCATCAGCGCCCCTGCCGCCATCCCGTCCGCAATATACCGCTCGTTCGCCGACAAGAAAACATCGAACGGCGCTCCATTCTGAATCTGCTGCAGCAACGACCCCGACGAGCCGAACGAGAACCTCACTCCTTCGCCATACGCCTTCTTCAAAGAGGCTTCAAGCGGCGCCAGGTCGCTCGCCGCCGCGACGATCAGATCCCCCGCCGCCAGCACACCCGTCGTCAGTACAGCGATCAGTGCCGCTCGTATGTTCACATCTCATATTTTCCGATAAGCTAAAACAATGCGCAGACTGTTTGTTGTTTTTCTTCTTGTGGCCCCGCTCGCGCTGCCGCAGAAAAAAGCGACTCCGAAGCAACAGGAAGTGAAAGTTCAGAAAACGTCGCTATCGCGGGACCAGGAGATCCAACTCGGCAAAGAATCGGCCGCCGAAGTTGAGCGGACCATGGAAGTCATCAAGAATCCCGAGATCGAAGCCTGGCTCAATCAGATCGGTCAGCAACTCGCGAAACAGCCCCAGGCCAACGCCTATCCTTATTACTTCAAACTCGTCAACGACGACTCCATCAACGCCTTTGCGCTGCCCGGCGGACCCATGTTCGTTCATACCGGACTCATCTCCGCCGCCGACGACGAGAGCCAGGTGGCCGGAGTTCTCGCGCATGAAATGTCCCACGTCGCCCTTCGCCACGGCGCCAGCCAGATGTCCAAAGCCCAAACCTGGTCCATGCTCGGCGGACTCATCGGCGCCGCTGCCGGAATGGCCGGTGGTGGACAATGCGGACTTCTTTGCCAAGCCGTCCAAATGGGCGGTGGACTCGCCCAGAACTCCGTCCTCATGAAGTTTTCACGCGACCACGAACGCGACGCCGACCTCAACGGCGCCCGCATGATGGCCTCCGCCAATTACAACCCCATCGACCTCGCCACGTTCTTTGAAAAGCTGGAGAAGCAAATGGGGACCGCCGCCCAAACCAAGGGAGTCGCCGCCTGGTTTTCATCCCACCCCTCGCCCGGTAATCGCGTCCAGTATGTCTCCGATGACATCAAATTCTACACGCCCAAGCCCTACAACGCCGATAGCGGACGCTTTGCAAGAATCCAGCAGTTGACCGCCGGCTTACCCAAGCCCAAGGTGCAACCTGGTGCTCTCTTGACAGCCAGGCAAGGCGCGCCGGCTCGCACCAATATTCCGCAAGGGTTCAAGGATCTTCAAGCCACCGGCTTTGCCATCGCCTACCCGACTGACTGGCAAGGCGGCTCCGCCCAGGCAGGCGGCTCTATCTATATCGTTCCCCAAAACGGCGCCAAAAAGAACGACCAGGGCGGCCTCGAACTCATCACCGGCGGCATGATCGACTACTACCGTCCGCAAGATCAGCAGACCGTCCAACTGCAAGGCGCGACCAAGGAACTCATCGACTCTCTAAAGAAGGGCGACACCGCCATGCAGGTTGACCGCCCCATCGAAACTCAAGTCGGCGGCAAACCCGCCATGCTCACCCGCCTGACTACCCGCACCTCCGACGGTCAGGATCAAGTCGTCTACTTCTACACCGTCGCCCGCGACAACCTGCTCTGGAACATGGCACTCGCCGCCCCCAACACCCAGATCAGCACCTTCGACCCAACCTTCCGCCAAATCGCAAGAAGCGTCCAATTCCCGGATTAAGGAAGCAGCAACACCACGCGCCTCCCACCCCATTCCGCAAACGGAACGCGTAGCACAATGCGCGCAGCCGAAGCACAACGCGCATCCCACCCCATTCCGCACAAGGAACGCAGCAGCAGAACGCGCACAGCAGAAGTAGAACGGGTCTCCCGACCCGTTTCGCACGCGGGAACGCAGAAGCACAACGCGCATCCCACCCCATTCCGCACGAGGAACGCAGCAGCAGAACGCGCACAGCAGAAGTAGAACGGGTCTCCCGACCCGTTTCGCACTCAGGAACGCGCAGCACAACGCGCGCAGCCGCAGCACAACGCGCATCCCACCCCATTCCGCACGAGGAACGCACTGCCGTCGACCTCAAAGCACCAGAACGCTAAGGCCCCACCGTCACCGTCACCGACAATCCCTCCGTCACCGTCACCACCTTCCCCGCTACCGTCAACGTCCCCACTCTCGACGCCGCACCCCCATTCGCCCCCATACTCAACGTGACCACGTCGTTGCCACGCCCGCCTCCCGCACTCACAATCGTGATCCACGACGCGTTCGATACCGCCGACCATGTGCACGCCGTGACCGACTCAGTCACCGCAAGCGTCACGCCAAGGCTCGACCCGGTCGCGATCACCCGGCCCGCCGTCACCGTCGAAATGCAAGTCAACCCCGCCTGCACCACCGTGAACGTCTGCCCCGCGATCGTCAAAACCCCGCTCCGTGAACCCGCTCCCGTGTTCGCCGCCACCGTGTAGGTTACTTGCGTCGACGAGCTCTTGACCGAAATCCAACTCACCGCGCTCGACGCCGTCCACGCCAGCGTCGAAGGACTCGCCGACACCGTCACGCTCCCCGTCCCGCCCAGCGACGCCACATTCGCCGACACCGCACTAAGCTTGAACGCCACCGCGGCAGCGCCCGACTGCTTCACCGTGATCGACACTCCCCCCGCGCTCACCACCGCCTGCCGCTGCACGGGCGTCGTGTTAGAAGCCAGCGTGTAATTCAACACGCCCGGCCCCTCTCCCGACGCTCCACTGGCAAATATCACCCACGCGGAGTCGGTCGTTCCAGTCCATCCGCAACCGGCCGACGCTGTTACCTTCGACACGACGCTCTGCTGCCCCGACGCCAGCAACGCCGACGGACCCTCCAGCGCGTAAGTGCACACCCTCACCGACAGTGCCGCCGAGTTTGACAGGGTCCCGCTGGTTCCGTTGATAATGACATTCGCCACCCCGGCAGTCGCACTCGCGCCGGCCGACAGCGTCAGCGTGCTCGATGTCGCCGACCCTGAAAGCGTCGCCGGCGTGAACGTCGCGGTCACTCCCTTCGGTATCCCTTGCGCGGCCAGTGTCACCGGCGCGCTAAATCCGTTTGCCGCCGTGAACGATACCCGCAGACCCACCTGCAACCCCATCGCCACCAGCGCCGACGGTTTCGACAGCGCCAGCCCGAAACTCGGCCGTGCTCCCGCGCCCTCGCTCCAGTGGTTCACCAGCTCAAATGCGTCCACCGAGCCCAGGCCGGTCGCCAGATCATAACCCGGCGCCGCGTCAAATCCGCTCTGTCCCGGCACGCCGTTATTGCCGCCCGCGACATCGTGAAATACCGCAGCGCCACCCTTGGCTTGGTTCGACGCCAGCGCGTACAACACCGGATTGGCATTCCCCAGTCTCGCGTTTTGCTTTTGCACCGAGAGTGCCATCAGCCCCGCCAATGACGGCGTCGACAACGAAGTCCCCGACACGCACCAGTTCGCCCCCGACATCGGAACCAGGTATCCATCGTGCGCCGACGCCGACAACGATACGTCCGGTACGTCGCGCCTGCCGTCGGCCGGAACACCCGGAGCAGACTGCCACCCCGGCTTCGCATAAACGTTGCTCGCCCCGCCTCCACTCGCCCACAGGCCTCCCCCACCTACCCCTCCGCTCTCGTTCCACGCAACCTCAGGAATGTAACTGAGCGCCGAGACATTGCCCGGCGTATTCCCCGCCGACCAGTACTTCCCCGGATTCGCCGTGTCGCCGCTGAACATCGTCCCACCCACGCACGTGCTGTAGGGACTCGAGCACAGCCCGTTCACCGCCGAACCGTAGTGCGCCGTGGAACTTCCTGCGCCGTCGCAACCCGCCGAGCCGCTGTCGCCTGACGACACCAACACTGTGATCCCCTGCGCCGCCGCCTGCTGCCAGAGCGAGTTGTAGAACTTGTTCTCGGCCGCGCCCATCATCGCTTCGCACAGCCCGTAGCTCAACGTGATCACGGGCGCGAGATTGTTGTTCACCGCGTAGGTGGCCGACAGATCGATGCCATCGGTGGTCGTCGTGGTTGCGGATATGACTAGAAAAATCGACGCATTCGGCGCCACCCCGCCAGCCCATTGAACATCCGCCGTCGCCTCCATCTGATCGCCCGACTGCAAGCCCGGGTCTCGTCCGTTTAGGATGACTCGCGGCGGATTCGGGGCCAGCCCTGCCATACCGCGGAACTGCGCTACATCACTCACCAGAATGTTCGACCGCGAAATCACCGCGATCGAGGTCCCTGTCCCGTCCAGCCCCGACGCATAGAGCGCCTTCACGTCGTAGATCGCCGCCAGGTCACCCGGAAGCAGATAATGCGACCCTCCTGAGGTATATGCAGGTGTTGCCCGCGCCATCCCGCCCTTCCTGAAATCATGCAGCGAGACCACTCCCTCAACTACGCCGGCCAGCGCCAGCGGGATACTTGGCGAACTGGCATTCGAAATATGCCTGCGCCCGTTCACATCGTAGGTTCGCATTCGCGTCGAAAACGCACGCTCCACCTGCGCCGCCGTTCCACTGAATACCAGCGTCCGCCGTCCGTCCGTCGCCGGCTCAACCTCGAACCCGTGTATCTCCAGCCAGTCACTGATCCTCTGGAGATCCGCACTGGATACGCCAAATCGATCCCCAAATCCTTCCGGCGTTATCCATTTCTGATAGTTCGGGGACCCCGTGTCCTGCTGCTCGTCGAGCAGTTTCTCGAGCGCTTGCTCCTGCTCCGCGTCACCGCTTAGCACCAGCAGCATGCGCTCCATCCGCGTGTCCGCTGACACCTCACCCGTGGCCAGATCTGCCCGCGCCGATGGATGCCGGTTTCCCGGCCGCTCCACCATCGCCCGGCCGTCGATCACTCCCCGCACACGATCGCGCGCCTCGACACCCGCAGCCATAGAAAGGAGGGAAGCAAGCGCAATGGCGAGTTGAAACGAACGCCGGGAAGGGTAGCTCATTCATGATCCTCATCGGATCAGGGAGAGAGAACTTGAGAAAAAAGTTCCGCCTCACTCCCCGCTTACACTGAGGTATGATTCGGAACCTTGCCTTAGCGGCTCTGATCAGCCTTCCCCTCTGGGCGCAGTTCGACAATCTCGTCACTACCGACGACGGCAGCACCCTCCTGTTCCAGTCCCGCTGGCGCCTGAACAACCGCATCGACGCCGATTTCTCCAAAATCTTCCGCTGGGACTCCCACGGTTTCACCACCGTCTTCTCACCGTCCCCCAACGGGCTCATCATCCCGCCCTCCGCCACCAACCCAATCCTTACCGGCGACGGCGCCATCAGCGGCTATCTCTCCTATGCCGGTTGCGCCGGCGCCTCCTGCACTACCACCCAGTACGTGCCCGTTCTCACCGGTGCCACGCTTTCCCCATCACTCAACGCCGCCCTCTTTCAGGTCAGCCGTAATGGCCGCTACATCGCCGCCGGCACCACCTTACTTGACCGCTCCACCGGCACCACCCAGATCATCGCCTCTGCCGATCCTTCCACCAGCGCGCCGCTGCCCGTCGCCGGCCGCTTCGGCATCGGCAACAACGGCGGCGTGCTGTTTCTCGCGCTTCACAAAGTCTTCATCATCTCCACCGTCGACCTGGTTCTCTCCACTCACCCCGACGTCAAGATAGTCAATGCGTCCATCATCGCTACCGCCATCGTCAGTCCCGCCGAGAACCGGGTGGTGTATGAAATCTCCAATTCCTCACAACAGTCCCAGCGTCAGCTCTGGTCATTCGACGTGGCCTCGCAACAAGCGACCCTCCTTGAGAACCGCGACTTCGCCACCGCCA
>JBBQUM010000056.1:0-20657 GCA_038212445.1 Bryobacterales bacterium | reverse complement strand
TTCGCGGGTCTGGGTGGGTGGCGCCTGGATGTGGGAAACGGCCGATGACGTGAGGGCCGAAGCGAATCGATACACTCCCGTCCAGGTGTTCATGGATGGTTACCGTCGAACCCGCCAGCGAACTGCGGAAGCGAGTCTTCTCTAACTGCCATCTGCGCTCTCCGATGGCAACCGTATTATCCTTGTCCACTACCCGCTCGGTTTGCAGCGTGAAGATCCAATTCAGATCCGTACGCGATGTCTTCCGAAACGCTGTGCCTTTCTCTTTGGCCGGGACTGTGAACTTGGCGTTGAACTCGGCAATGTAGCGCTCTCTCAAGAAGGCGTTGCCTGCTTCTACGCTGGTTATTCCGGCCAGGCGCAACTCCTGTGGCAATCGTCCCTGCCAGGTCCCGAAGCTTCGCTCCGACCGGCCTCGCGCCTGCGGCGAATAGGCAGCAATCATCTGTACGCCCAATTCCTTCATTGCCCGCCCTACCTGCGTCAAACGGTGTTTATCTACTTTTTCCCCGGCTTTCACGGTTACAAAGAAGTGGCTCCCACGATCACTGTACAAGGCGCAGAACAGACCCTTGGTTTCGATTACCGCCCGCAGCGCCACCATCACCGTCCGGCTGGACTCCTCCTCCACCAGTTGCGCGTAGTAAATCTCTTTTGTCGCATCGTCCAGAATCACAATCAGGTCGTACCAACGCTCATCACAAAACCACTGGTGTTGGCTCCCGTCAATGTGCAGCAACATGCCGGCTAGCGGCCTCGGCTCTCGCCTCCGCCGGTGCTTGGCCCGCTTGCCCCGGCGCGCTACCAGTCCGGCACCTTGCAACGCCTTCTGCACCCAGGTGTAGCTCAGGTGGATGTCATGCAACTCCTTCAGCTTCTCGTGAAAGTGCCGCATATTCAGATCGTAGTAGGTCTCCTGATACAGCTTCAGCACCCTCTCCACCGTCGCCAATGGCACCCGCCTGCGGCTCGGCTTCCCTCTCCGCCCGTCGGCCAACCCGGAATACCCACCCGTCTCCAGTCGCTCCCGCCACCGTCTCATTGTTCGGTCGCTGACCCCGATGATCTCTGCTGCGCTCCACCATGTGATCTTCTTCGCCATCGCTTTCAACAGCACGTCTTGTAGCTTCATCATCCGCTCCACTTCCGCGGCACAGTAAAGCGTGTTTGGGTTCACCCATCCAGCTTGCCTCCGCCGCTTTGCTCGAGCGGACACATCATGTGTGAACTCAACCGGACAGATCACATACTAGCGACAAGTCGGGACAGGGGCGGTTGACAAGCCTTCCCACGTCGGCTATAGTTCTGAAGTACTGATCTATCAATGGTTTGTCGATAGAAAGGCGACAGACAAGTCAAGGACGGACCCGGGGGCTGGATTGCTAAAAGGCCATACAATTTGCAGTATCACGTTCCAGACTTACTCTGCGCCGTCACAGCGTAAAACGCTGCACCTGTATTGAGACGGGAGCAAGTCGCATGGACAACAAGCCAGACGAGCCGAGCGTAGAACAACCCGTTCCTGTCGACGAGTCCGATTACGAGCATTTACTCGAGGACTACAGCCATCTGGCGCCGCCGGCTGACGGCGAACTGTTGCACGGTCACGTACTTAAGATCACCGCCAAAGAAGTAATCGTAGACGTCGGCTACAAAATCGAGGGTATGGTACCGCTCGAAGAAGTAGTGCTGCCGGACGGTACGGTACCCTTTGAGCCCGGCGACACCATCGACGTTGTTATCGAACGGCATGGTCCCCAGCCTGAGGGCTACATTCTGCTGTCCTACGAGAAGGCCGCGCGTCTACGCGCCTGGGACACTCTCGAGAAAGCATATCGCGAAAACCTGCTGGTGAACGGGCGGGTGCTAAGCCGAACCAAGGGTGGACTCTCGGTGGATGTCGGCGTTCAAGCCTTCATGCCGGGTTCACAAATCGACGTCCGGCCCATCCACAATGCGGACGCGCTGGTGGGTACCGACATCGGCGTCAAGATCTTGAAGTTGAACCGCCGTCGCGGGAATGTCGTAGTATCCCGGAAGGCCGCGCTCGAAGAAGAGCACACCGTCCGCAAGTCGCACGCGCTCGAACACATTGCCGAGGACGCGGTGGTCACCGGGATCGTCAAGAATCTAACGGATTACGGCGCGTTCATTGACCTGGGCGGTATCGACGGTCTGCTGCATGTGAGCGATCTGTCGTTCGGCCGTGTGGTGCATCCTTCGGAAATGCTCCAGGTGGGCGACCAGATCACCGTCAAGATCCTCAAGTTCGACCGCGACAAGGAACGCATTTCACTCGGCGTCAAGCAACTCGCGCCGGATCCCTGGCTGAGTGTCGAAGAGCGATATCCGCTTAACCATCGCGTGGTCGGGCGGGTGGTCAGCGTTACCGACTACGGCGCGTTTGTGGAGCTTGAACCGGGCGTCGAGGGATTGATTCATATCTCGGAAATGACCTGGAGCCGCCGGATGAAGCATCCGAGCAAAGTGGTGAAGGTTGGCGACCAGGTGGAGACCGTCGTGCTCGAAGTGAAGCCGAAGGACCGCCGGGTTTCGCTCGGGATTAAGCAACTGGAAGCGGACCCCTGGACGACGGTGGCTGATCGTTATGCGATTGGCAGCGTGGTTGAGGGACGGGTTCGGAAGCTCACTGATTTTGGCGCGTTCGTCGAGATCGAGGAAGGCATCGACGGTCTGGTGCATGTCTCGGACATCTCCTGGACCAAGCGGATCAAGCATCCGTCCGAGGCGCTGAAGAAGGGGCAGATTGTGCAGGCTGCAATTCTGCAGATTGACGCCAATAACCGCCGGTTATCGTTGGGCATCAAGCAGCTTCAGCCCGATGCGTGGGAGACATTCTTTGCCGAGCACAAGATCGGCGATGTGGTTCGCGGTCGAGTATGCCGCGCGGCGAGCTTTGGCGTTTTCATCGAGTTGCTGCCGGGCGTCGAAGGTCTATGCCACCGATCCGAAGTGCCGGGCGCGAACGACAAGCGTCCCGACGAGCCTGCATTGGCGATCTCTGAAGAGTTAGACTTCAAGATCATTAAGTTGAACGAGACTGAGAAGAAGATCGGCCTCAGCGTACGAGCTGTGGCTGAGGACGAAGAGAAAACGCGCCTGGAGGATTACCAGCGCCAGGCGGCTGCCGCGACCATGACCATTGAAGAAGCAATGCGCGGAAGGGGAGAAGGCCACTAGAGCCTTAAACCAAAAGGGGAATACGGATTCTTATGACGAAGGCCGAGCTTATTGAAGAAGTGTCGCGAGTGGTCGAGATGACGAGGAAAGACTCCGAGGTCATCGTAGAGGCCATATTTGACAGCATCGTGCGCTCTTTGCGTACAGGAGACAAGATTGAGATTCGGGGCTTTGGCAGCTTCCGCACGCGTCAACGGCAACCGCGCGTGGGTCGCAATCCGAAGACCGGCACCCGCGTGGAAGTTCCGTCAAAGCGCATTCCTTACTTCAAGCCCAGTAAGGAACTGAAGGATCTGGTGAACAAGAACAAGGACGGCGAAGCCCCCGCGGCAGCTCCGCCTGCGCCGCCGGTTGAGGGCAGTCCGGCAGCCTAAGGCATGGACCGCCTATGGAGTCCATGGCGCTACTCCTATATTTCGACGGCGGGTCCTCACCAGCCATGCATCTTTTGCGCAAAGCCGGCTGAGGATCGCGACGCCGAAAATCTGATTGTTTATCGCGGCGAGCGGAATTTCGTCATCCTCAACGCGTTCCCATATACCAACGGCCACCTCATGGTGGCCCCTTACGCCCACATCGCAATCCTGGGCGAGTTAGACAACGAGACGATTACCGAAATGATGTTGCTGGTGCGGGAAGCCGAGGGTCACCTGCGCGCCATCTACCGGCCTGGCGGGCTCAACATCGGTATGAATATTGGCGAGTGTGCCGGCGCCGGAATCGCCGGCCACCTGCACATGCACGTGCTCCCGCGCTGGCCAGGCGATGCAAATTTTATGACCACCGTGGCTGAGACGCGTGTACTGCCCGAGGAGTTGTCCACCACCTACGAGAAGCTCGCCGGAAGGTTCACCGGCGAGTAGGTCTCCCAGCGGAATTTGAGTGGCAAAACCGAACAGTTTGTAGCGAAAACGGACACTCCGATTTTTCGCGCACGTTTTCTCCTTATTCATCAAGGGGTTTTAGCCTGCCAGCGTGGTTGGACGCGAAATTGCGATGGATACTTTACCGTGATCCGATGGAGACTCCTCCACACCTGCAGCTTACGCCCTCAGTTCGAAGTCGCGGAGTCCGTTATCGACTCCCCGCGGCGTTGCAGTTTACTCACGAAGGATTCCGTTACCAATGAACCTTTGTCGAAGTTGTTCGCTCGTCCTTTCTCTCGCATTGACGGCCGCGTATTCACAGACGCCTGAAGTCTCCATCACCGATCCGCCCGAGATGCGTCTGGTGGGGCCGCTGTTACGGCCATTCCACCTCGAGCGTCGCATCGTATCGCCGGCCCGCCTTGAGAATTCTCCGCGTCTGGAATCATTGGTACGAGGCGGCAACCTCTACCTGTCGGTGCAGGACGTGATCGCTCTCGCTCTCGAAAACAACATCGATATCGCCGTGCAGCGTTACGGACCGTTTTTGGCTCGTGAGGTTCTACGACGAACCCAGGGCGGAGGTCCGCTGCGCAGCGTGGGACTGGCGATTACTCCTGGCCCTACCAGTGTCAGCCTGGCCGGCGTGAATGCCGGAGTGGTAGGACTCTCCGATACGGGGTCGGGCGTAAGCTCGGGCGGCGGTATCGTGATTCAGCTTGGCACGTCTCCTGTGGGACTCGACCCGTTCCTGTTTGCGTCGGCCAACTTTCAGCATTCAACCACGCCCCAAAGCAATACCTTCCTCAATCAGGTGCCTTTCCTGCTGAACGATTCACGTTCAATCCAGGTTGGCTACGGGCAATCGTTCGTCACTGGCACCAACGCCCAGATCTTTTTCGGCAGCAATCACAATAAGCTCAACAGTCCGGGTCCGCTGCTCAATCCCTACACCAACGGCTTTCTAGATTTCACGATCACGCAGCAGTTGATGCAAGGCTTTGGCTCGGCGGTCAACACCCGCAACATCAAAGTAGCCAAGAACAACATGAAGGTCACCGATCTGCAGATGAAGTTGCAGGTGATTACCACCGTCTCCGCGATCCTGAACCTCTATTGGGATCTGGTGAGCTTTAACGAAGATGTCCGCATCAAGCAACGAGCGCTTGAAGTGGCGCAGACTTTGAACGAGGGCAATAAGCACCAAGCTGAATTAGGCGCTCTGGCGGTGATTGAAGTGACACGCTCAGCGGCGCAGGTATCGGCCAGCAAGGAAGACCTGCTGATTGCGCAGACCAATGTCGCGCAGCAGGAGGCGGTGCTCAAGAATGCGCTCAGCCGCAACGGGGTGGTGAGTGCCTGGCTGGACGAGGTGAAGGTGATTCCACTGGATCGCATCGAGGTCCCGGATAAGGACGATCTAAAGCCAGTGCCTGAACTGGTGGCCCAGGCGATCGACAACCGAGCCGACCTGGAACAGCGTCGCGTCAATCTCGAGAGCACGAAGATGAACACCGCCGGTACCCGCAACGCGTTGTTGCCAAGCCTGCAGGCGTTTGTCGAATTCACGAACAACGGACTCACCGGCGACCCCAACGCGCTTCACACTGGTTTGCTGCCCGATCCTTTTGTTCTGGGCGGCTACAGCAATCTACTCGGCCAGTTGTTCCGCCGCAATTTTCCAAACTACTCAGCCGGCTTCTCGCTCAACATTCCATTTCGCAATCGTGCCGCACAGGGCGACTACGTGTTCGATCAGCTCAGTATCAGGACTGGCGAGTTACAGCTGCAGAAGTCGGTCGCGCAAGTTCGGTTGGACGTGAAGAATGCCGTAATCGGCCTGCAACAGGCTCGCGCGCGTTACGAAACCACCGTGGCGACGCGGACGCTGGCCCAGCAAACACTCGATGCCGAGCAAAAGCGTTTTGGATTTGGCGAGTCGACTATTCCCGTGGTTGTGCAAGCCCAGCGCGATTTGGCGGTGGACCAGACGGCGGAAGTTCAAGCGATGGCAAACTACACGCACGCAAAGATCGCCTTTGACCAGGCTGTCGGGCAAACGCTCGACGTCTACAGCATCTCTCTTCAGGAAGCGGTAATGGGTCGTGTCGCCAGAGAGTCAGTGATCCCCGCGGAGAAGCGGCCATGAACGGGAGCACCGGTATGCAAAGAGCGCTGGCGGTATTCCTGACGTGGCTCTGCGTTGTCACACCTCTTCTGGCGCAGAGTCCCGGACAGCGGGTGGAGAAACCGCGTGGTCCCATCGTGGTTCGCTCTTACGAACCGCCGGCACTCGCGCCGATCCAAATGCAGAATTCACCACGGCTGCACTCTCTTATCCGCGGCGGCAAACTATATCTGACGATGCAGGACGCCATCGCGGTGGCGATCGAGAATAATCTTGACCTCGAAGTGAACCGCTACGGCCCTACCAACGCGTTTTGGAGCCTGAAGCGGCAGCGTGCGGGCGGTGCGCTTCCCGGCGTGCCCAGCAGTAATTCAGTGGTGAACCAGGCGACCTCCGGACAGGGCGTTGCCGGTAGTCAGTTGGCGGCAGGAGTGGGTGGCGGTAGTAGTGGATCGGGAGGCGGTGGCGGATCGCAGACCATCTCTCAGATCGGGCCGGTGACGCCGAACCTCGATCCCGTTTATCAGACCACGAACCTTTATTCGCATCAGACAATCCCGCAGGCCAACACGGTGCAGAGCCAGACCTCCGCCCTGGTTGACACGCGCCACATTTACAACAATCTGGTGCAACAGGGGCTGCTATCAGGCGGCGTGGTGCAGGTGACCGCCAACGAGTCCTACTTGAAGGAGAACTCGCCCAGCAACAACTTGAATCCATCGCTGGCCCCGGTGGGCCAGATCTACATACGACACCAGTTGCTGAACAGCTTTGGCACTGGCGTCAATAGCCGGTTCATCCGCATCGCCGAGAAGAATGTGGGCGCGGCGCGCGAGACGTTCCGCTCGCAGCTGCTGAATCTTGTATCGAACGTGGTCAATCAGTACTGGGATCTGGTGACCAGCAACAACACCTTGAAGGTCCGCCGCGAATCTCAGACGATGTCGCAGAAATTTTTCGATGACACGATGGAGCAGATTAACCGAGGCTATGTGGCACGGTCAGAGCTCTATCGCAGCGAAGGGCAGTTGTCGACGCGCAAGCAGGAAGTCGCCATCTCGCAGTCGACAGTGAGGCAGCAGGAGAACATCCTCAAGAATACGTTGAGCCGTGATGGCCTGGCTGATCCGCTGGTAGACAATGCCGAGGTTGTTCTGCTTGACAGCATCCAGGTTGCGGATCAGGACAACATACCGACACTGCGGGACTTGCTGGCGAGAGCACTGTCGACCCGTCCGGACGTTGCGCTCGCTAACATTAACGATGAGACGCAGATGATTTCGGCCGAGGGAACGCGCAATTCCGTTCTGCCGTTCCTGCAAGGCATCGCATCCTCGACGAGCGCAGGACTGGCCGGCGTTGCGGTACCCGGTCAAGACGCCGATCCGAGATTCGTTGGCGGGGTTGGTACTGCGCTCGGGCAGGTATTCAAGCGCGATTACGCCACCAACCGTGCCCAGATTGCCTTCCAGGGCGTCTTCGGAAATCGCATCAGCCAAGGCGACTACGGGATCGATCAACTCCAGTTGCGCCAGGGCGATCTCATCAAACGTCGCAATCTGAACCAGATCGTCGTCGACATTTCCTTCCAGATCACGGCGCTGCGGCAGTCGCGCGGACGTTACACCGTTGCAGTGGACGGCCGCAAGTTGAAAGAGCAATTGCTCGAGAAGGAGCGCCAGAAGTTCACCTACGGCATCTCCAAGGTCTCTGACGTGGTGGACGCGCAGGGCTTTCTGGTGGCCGCACAGTTGACCGAGCTAAATGCGCTGGCTGCCTACAATCGCGCGAAGATTGCTCTAGACCAGGTGGTGGGCGACACCCTAACGGCTAATCATGTCTCGCTTGACGAGGCGCTCGCCGGACAGGTGTCAGCCGAATCGCGCCTCCCCGACGTGCTTCCACCGGACCGGTGATTAGCGGTCTGCGTCAGGTGCCGACTGCTCAGGTGACGTTACCCCCGGCGGCAGTTCGAGAATCCGGATGTTGCGAAAATAGATCTTGGCTCCCTCGGACTCCATGCAGAGGTAGCCTTTCTTCTGCGAGGTGCGGCTGATGCCGTTGACGAACTTTCCGTTCACCGACAGCTTGATCACGCCGTCCACGGCCACGACGTCGTACGTGTTCCATTCGCCTTTGCCCTTACAGCGATTCTCGATCGACATGCTGCGCGGCCCGCGCGGATTGTCTGGAGCGGTCTTCGTATTGCCGACGCCGAACAACTCGCCGTGCACATAAGCCAGCGGTGCCGGCTTCCCGTTTTGCTTGTTCAGATTGGGCCATTCAAGTTCCAGCATCTGCACTTCAACGCCATCCGGGAAAGGGCTTCCCGGATTCGCTTGCGGTCCGCTCCAGAGAAACATCCCTGAGTTTCCGCCGGGCTCGGTATGCATCCACTCCACATGCAGGATGAAGTTCTCGTACTGCCGGTTGGTTCGCATGACGCCAGTAGGATGGCCTGAGCACACAAGCATTCCATTCTCCACTTTCCACGTGTCGTCAGCGGTGTTCACGTTTACCCAGCCCGTGAGATCCTTGCCGTTGAACAAGTCATGGAACACCGGAACATCGCTCGCCTGACTGCCGCCTGCGGCCGCTAGGATTGCGGCCACCACCATCACGCCAAGAAAATGTTTCATTGATTCGCCTCCGGCAACGATGGCTAGATTCTATCGCGACACTCACGGTGAGCGGACCCTGGCGGTTGGGCATAGAATGACGGTTTCGAGGGAGGTATTGCGAATGATAGACCGGAGGAGTTTCCTCCTCGGCTCCGCGGCGGCCGCGGGCGTGTCAGCACAGACATCCGGGCAGACGATTGGCACGGCGATGATCGGCGTAGGCAACCGTGGGTCGTACTTGCTGCAGGGCGTGATGCTCCAGCCGTCCGCAAAGGTGCTGGCACTGTGCGACATCAAGCCGGATAGGCTGGACAAAGCCGCGACTGCTGCTGTCAAGGACAATCCCAAGACCTACAACGACTGGCATCAGGTGCTCGACCGCAAAGACGTCGACGTCGTTTTCATCGCGTCGCCGCCGGACCTGCATTCCGAGATGGCCGTGGCCGCGTTGCGCGCAGGCAAGCACGTGTACTGCGAAAAGCCGGTGGGCGTCACTCCCGAGCAGGTGCGTGCGGTTGTCGAAGCCGCCAAGAAGTCGAACAAGGTTTTCGTGTCGGGCCAGCAGTTGCGATCGGTGAAGGAGTATATCGAAGCGGTGCGCCAGATCCGTGAGGGCGTGATTGGCGACGTCATCATGGTGAAGGCGCAGCGGCATGCTCCGGCCGATCTGCCGCACGATGGCACCTCGGGCGACTGGTACTTTGACGTCAAGCGCTCGGGCGGTTACCTCATCGAGCAGTCCGTCCACAATCTCGATCTCTGCAATTGGGCCATCGGCTCGCATCCGCTACGTGCGTGCGGCTTCGGCGCGATTCAGCTCTACAAGAACGATCCTCCCGGTCGTACGATCTTCGACTGCGGGACGCTTAGTTATGACTATCCGGGCGGCGTCAAAATGTCGTTCACGCAGAACGTCTTCCACCCGCGCGCCATGCCTGGCAGCAACCAATACATCTACGTTTATGGCACTAAGGGCGCGATCGATCTCATGGGCAAGCCGACCATGTACGCCTTATCGGGAGAGAGTAAGCCGGTAGTGCTCGCCGAAAGGCCGGCGCAGGACGATCCTCACGCGCACATCGCGGCTTTCTACAACTCGATCACCAACGGCACCAAATTGCCGGCCGACATCACCATCGGCGCTACTGCGGCTCTCACCGCGATTCTTGGCCACCGGGCTATGGCGCGACAGCAGATGGTGGAATGGAGCGCTCTGGGAGTCGAGTTATAGCGGGTTGCATGTGGGATCATCGGGCATGGATACCGCGCTCGATCCCCGTCTGCTGGTCGGAAGAATTTTTCAAGACGACTGGACGATCGCGAACGTCGCCAAATTGCTGCGCTTCAACGCGGGGCAGGGAATGCTGCGAGCGAACGCCGTGAGTGGCGCCGCTGCCGAGATGAACCAGGACTACCTGCGTAAGACTTCGGCTCGCCATCTTCCGACCGGCGTGACGGTGGCGTTCCGGCGCACCGGGGCCATGCGTTGGCACGCCGACCTGTGTTTCGCCGGACGCGAAGGCTACCTGCCGTGGAACGAGCACGTGGCCGAGGAGTGGCTGATCGCGCTCTTCGGAATCGAGAGGCCGTTTATTCGGGAGATCACTTCCGATTTAGCATTCGTCCGGCGTTTTGAGTTAACCGATGCTATCCAGGCGGACAAATCCGCACCTGGCGCGGACCGAACTCCATCCTAGCGCTGGCGTTCGAAGATGCGGACTCCCCAGGCGTCTAGCGACACCGATGGGGGCGTCGCTGGCTTGGGTGAAAAGGCGGCAAGGTTGCGGAAGTCTCCGGACGCGTCAACGAGGCCGAGGAACGGTCGGTTGGAGCAGTTGATGACCACCAGGAATTCGCCCGAAGCGTCGCGGCGGATGTAGCTCAAAATGCGATCGGCGTCGGAATTGCGGACCCATTCCACCTCACCCTGTTGCAGCGCGGGATGAGCTTTGCGCAATGCGATGATGTCCTGAAAGAAGCGCGCGTGATCCAGACGCCGTTCGACGATCGGCCAGAATACCGGCAGATTCTCGAACAGCGCGGGCGCGCCTGATTCTGTAGTGTCGCCCGCTTCCATGCCGTTGTACAGCATCGGCACGCCGTCCATGGTGAACACGAGAGCCGCAGCCGCCAGGGCCCCTTTCTCGCCAAAGCGCGCGATGGCGCGTTTCTCGTCGTGATTGTCGGAGAAGCGCATGGCTACAGCGCCTTTGGGATAGCGTTCCCGCTCCGCCTGCCAGACGCGCCGTAAATCAGTCGCGGGTGCCCCGTTCTCGAAAACGTCAGTCAACGCAGAGTGGAACGGCCAGGAGTAGTCGATGTCAAATGCCTTCACTACCAGGTCCGGCACGTTCGACTCGGCAATCATGATGATGTCCGGCTTCACTTTCTCGAGACGGACTCGTAACGGCTCCCAGAAATCCGTCGGGACTCCGAACGCGACGTCGCAGCGGAAACCATCGAGGTCGAAGTCGCGCAGCCAGCGCTCAAGCATGCCCACGATGTACTCTCGCAGAGCGGTGTTCCGGTAGTCGAGCCCCGCGACATCGGCCCAGTCAGGGTTGGGCGGCAGAATCTTACCCTGGGCGTCGCGCTTGTAATATTCGGGATGCTTGATCAGTACGCTGTCCCAGGCGGTATGGTTGATTACCACGTCGATGATGATCTTAAAACCGCGCTTGTGCGCCGCGCCCACCAGATGCTTTAAGTCGGCTGCGGTGCCGTAAGAAGGATTGATGGCGTCGTAGTCGCGGACCGCGTAGGGGCTGCCGATGGTGCCCTTTTTGTTCAACTGACCGACCGGGTGGATGGGCATCAACCACAGGATGGACACGCCGAGCTTCTGCAGGCGGGGAAGATCGGTCTCGATTCCCTTAAAGTCACCGGACGCAGAGAAGGTGCGAGGGTTGATTTCGTAAATCACACCGGACTGGATCCAGGCGGCAGGCTTGCGGGCGGTACGGTCATCGGAGTAAGCGAGAAGTGGAAGTAGGGGAAGCAGCAGAAGAGTGCGACGGAGCATGCACTCAGCCTATCGCTTCAGTGGATCTCTGGCTTTGTTCTGGCGCTATTGGTTGCGATCGGGAGGGTCGGCGTTCCAGATCACCGGCTTGGAATTGGTGGGCCTCGTGGGCGCTACTTCCGCAACCGTCGGCGCCTGTGCTTTGCGCCGCGCCTGGTAAGCACGCATACGCTGCTCCAGGTCCGCCGAGTCAAAGTGCACCACGACGCGCAGCGTGTCGCTCTCGGCCGAGAGTTTGATGGCCTTGTCGAGGTTAAACCACTCCGGATTATTGCGATCTTTGCCGGCCAATTGCAGAGTCTTGGCCAGTTGCGACTTCATCTTGTGTACGGACTCGGTGGCAGCGAAGCGCATAGCGAGTTCAACGTCCAGGCCGGTGGTAAACGACATTCCCATATCGATGCCTCGTATATCGGCGGCAGGCATCGGCAGTGGCATGACATTTGTGCCCATCACGTCTTCGGGAGAGACGGACGAAACCACCCAAAATTGATAGTCCTCCTGCATCTGCTTAGCTTTCAGCAGCAGCGTTGTGGCGGTAGAGGGCTGAACTGCGAGCGCCCGGACTATGGTCGGTGTGTCGCCTACGAGCAACGTCGACTCACTGACCAGCGCGATGCTCATCCGTGGACCGCTGCGGTCAGGTGATTCAAAAATCTCGATGTTTTGGACCACGGCCCGGCGCGACTTCTTATTCATCATCCCGCGGACCTGCACCAGGTCGAAACGCCCGCTAATCACAATGAGAGTCGGCGCCTGGGTTCCTGATTTCCCTCCTTCGGGGAGTCCGGGAGATGCGACGAGAATATCGTCGACATTCGCCAGAAATCCCATGCCGGGGAATTGTGGAATTCCAGCCATCGCTTCGTTTACACGACCTCGAAACTGAACGCCCATCGGCGATTCCTGAATCGCATGCCACTGTACCCCAAGAATGAACTTGGAACCCGGATCAATGTAATGCCAGGGATCATCGGCGCCGACGAGGAGTGTGCCGGCAAGCGTAAGGAAGAGGGCGAGGCGAGGGAACATGGGAGTCCTCTTCCTGAGATCGGCAGTTGGGCCCGTGTTGTTTAGCCACGGGCGAGCTTTACCAGTTCAGCGCCAGGTCGGTGAGTGTACGCACACAAGTACCGGACGCGCCCTTGGAGGCGTACGGCTTGCCATCATCATGCGAGACTGTTCCGGCGATGTCCAAATGGATCCAGGGCGTATCTTCGGCGAACTCCTTAAGGAATAGCGCGGCGGTGATGGACCCGCCCCAGCGCCCGCCGATATTCGCAATGTCGGCGAAATTACTCTTGAGCAACTCCCGAAAGTCGTCGTCGAGCGGCATCGGCCAAAGTTTCTCACCCTGCCGCTTGGCGGCGGAGAGGAGCTTATCGCCAAACGCTTCATTGTTGGTGAAGACGCCGGTATAAATATGTCCGAGCGCAACCACGATGGCGCCTGTTAGAGTGGCGGCGTCCACGAGGTGGGTACACCCGGCACGCTTGGCGTAAGTGATGGCGTCGTTGAGGATCAGGCGGCCCTCGGCGTCCGTGTTAAGTACTTCGACGGTCTTACCGGACAGCGACGTGATGATGTCGCCAGGACGATAAGCGCGTCCGCCTGGCATGTTCTCGACAGACGGTATGAAGGCGGTAACCGGCAGGTTGGGTTTCAGCTGAGCGATGGCCCGCATGGCTCCGATCAGGGTGGCGCCGCCGCCCATGTCGTACTTCATCTTGTCCATATTTTCAGCAGGCTTGATGGAAATGCCGCCGGTGTCGAAGGTGACGCCTTTCCCGACAAGGCCGAGATGATCTTTCGACGCCGACCCGTCCGCCGGCTTGTACCGTAACACGATCAGCACAGGCGGTTCGACACTGCCCCTTGCGACAGCGAGAAGCGAACCCATTCCAAGCTGTTGCATGCGCGGCTCGTCCAGGACCTCGCACTCGAGTCCCATTTCCGTAGCCATGGCGCGCGCGCGTTCAGCGAGAATTGTGGGATTAAGAAGATTGGGCGGCAGGTTCACTAGATCGCGCGAGAAGTTCTGGCTTTCAGCGATGATGCGACCGCGCTCTACCGCAGCCTCGAGACCGTCGGCGCCACTGTCAACTGCGATCGACACCGAATCGATCGGCTTGCGTTCGTTCTTCGAACGGTAGACATCGCCTTCCCAGTCGCCCAGCACAAGGCCTTCGGCCGCTGCGGTTACCGCTGACGCCGTGGCGTCGGCTAGATAGATGGCCGCCGATCGCGCCGAGAATTTCTTGGCCGCACGGATGGCCGTCCCTGATGCCTGCCGCAACTCAGAGTCGGCTGACTTATCGGGCTTTCCGGTTCCCACTACAAGCAGACGCCGAGCCTTCAAGCCCGCCGGGCGATGCAGGATAGCGGTTTCAAACAGCTTGCCTTTGAATTCACCGGAAGTGTAGAGTTCTTCCACCCAGGAGATCACCGAAGCGTCGAGTGCTCCGGGAATGGACGGCTTTTCGCCGGTCTCGGCTAACGGTAGGATGAGGGCATCCACTGCCAGGTCACCCATCGGGTTGACCGCTAATTTGAGTTGCATGCTAGTAGCTGATCTCCTCTGGAACGCCGGTATCACTGACGTTGCTGTCGTCCGATGGCGGCGCGAGCCTCTGCGTTGGCTTCGCGAGTCCGCTCTGTTTCGCGCTTATCATGTACCTTCTTCCCGCGGCCAATGGCCAGTTCGCACTTCACTCGTCCGCCCTTTAGATAAAGCTTGGTCGGGATGACGGTTAGCCCCTTCTCGCGGGTCTTGGTTTGAAGCTTATCAATCTCGGCGCGATGCAACAACAGCTTTCGCTTGCGGACGGGCTCGTGATTCTCACGGTTGCCGTGGGAGTAGGCGCTGATGTGGGCATTCATCAGCCAGGCCTCGCCGCCCGATACCTCGGCGAAGGAGTCCTGCAATTGGATTTTTCCAGTCTTGGCCGCTTTAACCTCAGTTCCGGTTAAGACTAAACCCGCTTCCAGCCGATCGGAGAGGTGATAGTTATGACCGGCCTTGCGGTTGTCACTCAGGATTTTTATGGGAACTTCAGCCACGCTGTTTTTGACCTAAACGCTTGAAAACCCTGTCGCGTCAGTTGTTATATAGCCCCGAGACAGGTCCGCCTCGCGGGCTCGGTCCGCAGGCAAGTTCAGTGTAGCACAGCAGTTCACGGCCTTAAGATGAACGAATACATAGGTTTACGAAAAAGTTGCGCGTTGGTGTTGGCGCTCCTCCTGGCGTCTCCCGGTTTGGACGCGCGAACGCGTAAAGGAGAGAAGCTTCTTAAGGAAGGGCGGGACGCTGAAACCAAGCAGCAGTTGGACGAAGCCATAGATTACTACGAACAGGCGCTGGCCACTGATCCCAAGGACGCAGCTTATCTACTCGCTGTGAGACGAGTTCGCTTTCAGGCGTCGCAGAAACACGTGGACCTGGGGCAACACCTACGTGCAAAGGGGCAGTTAGAAGAAGCGGTTGTGGAATTCCAGAAGGCGATCGTGAAGGACCCGTCGTCGGCCATCGCTTTGCAGGACTGGAAACGCACGCTCGACATGCTGGAGAGGGAAAAGGTAGCCGGGAGGCCGGCCGCCGATCGCGGAATGACACCAGCCGAGAAATCGAGGAAGGACGCCGACGATCGCGCCGCGTCGATGATGTCCCCCCCGGAACTTCAGCCGATCATCCGTGTCATTCCCAGCCTGAAGATGAATAATCAACCGCCCAAGGTGCTATACGAGACCGTATGCAAGCTTGCGGGCGTCAATGTGATTTTCGACCAACAGTACACGCCGCAGTCGCGGAATCTGAACGTGGACTTTTCGAATTCGAGCGTCGAGCAGGCGTTGGATTATCTCGGCGTCCTCACCAAGACGTTTTGGAAGCCGATCTCCGCCAACACGATTTTTGTTACTGACGACAACGTCACCAAGCGGCGCGACTACGAAGACAACGTAGTCAAGGTTTTTTACGTGCAGAACGCGACCTCAGTACAGGAGTTTCAGGAAATCGCCACGGCGGTTCGGTCGCTGACTGAAATCCGTCGTGTGTTCACCTACAACGCGCAGAAGGCGATCCTCATGCGCGGAACTCCGGATCAGATTGCACTGGCGGAAAAGCTGATTCACGATCTCGACAAGCCCAAGGCTGAAGTTGTGATCGATGTCATCGTCATGGAAGCCAACAGCTCCAAGACGCGTGATCTAGCTGCGGCGATCGTATCGGCGGGCAAGGCGGGGTTGAACATACCGATTGCGTTTACACCGCGCACCTCCATTGCGGTGAATACGTCAACGTCGACGCCGTCCACCAGCGCTGGCGCAACGCCAACCACCTCCACCAGCACCGCCATCGGGCTCGCTTCTCTGGGCAAGCTTTCAACTGCCGATTTCTCAACTACAGTGCCGGGAGCGCTCCTGAATCTGGTGATGTCTGACTCGCAAACACGTGTGTTGCAGTCGCCGCAGGTTCGCGCCAGCGACGGGCAGAAGGTGACGCTGCGTATTGGCGACAAGGTCCCGTATGCAACCGGAAGTTTCCAACCGGGTGTCGGCACCGTCGGCGTCAGTCCTCTGGTCTCGACACAGTTCAACTTTGCCGAGGTCGGCGTGAATGTGGACATTACCCCGCAGGTTCACGGGACCGACGAGGTGACGTTGAAGCTGGCGGTGGAAGTTTCTACCGTCAGTTCGCACGTCACCATCGGCGGCGTCGATCAGCCTGTTGTCAGCCAGCGTAAGAATGAGACCGAAATCCGGATGCGGGAGGGTGAGGTCAATATACTGAGCGGCCTGTCGCAAGACCAGGATGTAAAGACGTCGAGCGGGATTCCCGGACTGATCAATATTCCGATTCTTGGGCGTCTACTGGGCAGTGAGCATACCGAGAAATCGAAGGGTAATTTGATGATTGCCGTGATCCCGCACATCGTTCGGACTCCGAATTACTCGGAGGCGGATTTGAAGGCGGTGGCGAGCGGTACTGACCAGACATTCAAAGTCGGCTATGCATCGAGGGTTTCGCAAGTGGCTCCACCCGCTCCGGCGCCCGTGCAGCCTGCTGCGACCCCACCCGCAGTACCGGAAGTGAAGCCGCCGGATCCTACGAAGCCGGCAACCGTACCCGGCCTTCCCGGGCCTAGCGGTGCCAGGTTAATGTTCCTTCCCCCGAACGTCGCGACGCAATTGGGCGGGAATATCAGCGTGACCTTGCAGGTTGAAGACGTCACCGATGTTTTCTCGGCTTCTCCGCTGCGTATTAAGTACGACCAGACCAAACTGCGCTTGAATGACATCGTTCAGGGTGAATTTCTGGCACGGGATAACCAGCGCGTGACCGTAACACGTGATATCAGGAATGACGCCGGCGAAGCTACTGTGACGCTGGCCAGGCTGCCGGGTGCTCCTGGAGTTTCCGGTGCTGGCGCCTTAGTGACGTTTAGCTTCTCGGCCATCGGTAAAGGCGCTAGTGCGATTTCAGTAACTGAAGGCGGGCTGAAGAATATCCAGCAACAGCCGGTCACGGCAACCCAGCCCGAAATCCAGGTGACGGTCCAATGATGTTGGTCTCACCCCGGCGCCGGCGTTCGCAGGGCGGGTTGACGCTGGTCGAATTAATTGTCGCCTTTACGATTCTCGCGTTGCTGACGACCATGTCGGTCCCGCTGGCGCGATACAAAGTAAAGCGCGACCGCGAGAGGGATTTACGTTGGGCGCTGCACGAAATGAGGACAGCAATCGACAAATATAAGGACATGGCGGACCGTGGGGAACTCGGTCAGCAGAAACTTGGGACCGAAGGCTATCCTGAAAGTCTCGAGATTTTGGTGGAAGGCGTCAAGAAGACGGGATCAGTGGACACGAAAATCAAATTTCTGCGCCGCATTCCGAGGGATCCAATCACCAATACTTTCGATTGGGGAAAACGGAGTATGCAGGACGACCCCAAGTCGAACAGCTGGGGCGGGCAGAACGTCTTCGACGTAATGACGAAGAGCCAGGCGAGGGCAAGTGATGGCACACTCTATTCCGAGTGGTAAAACCGGACGCTTAAGAGCGGGCTTCACGCTGATCGAACTAATGATCGTGATGGCGATCATGTCGATTATCATGTCGATCGCTGTCCCGATGTATCAGAAGGCGCTGGTTCGCTCAAAAGAAAGCGTCCTGCGCAACAATCTGTTCACGATGCGCACCGTGATCGATGAGTACACCTACGACAAGCAGAAGGCTCCCCAGCAGCTGCAGGACCTGGTGAACGACGGCTATCTGCGCGCCGTGCCCTATGATCCGATGACCGGCTCAGACCAGACCTGGCGCATCATCATGGAAGACTCCATGAACTCGGTAAGTCAGAATGATCCCGGCATCTTCGACGTCCGCAGCGGCAGCGATCAGAAGAGCCTTGAGGGCACGCAGTACTCCGAGTGGTGATGGCGCGCTAGGCGCGTCGGAATTCAACCACGAAATGAGCTGATTGCCGTCCTGCACGGTTAAGTTTGAGTCCACTGGGGCCAGCCAGGGCGCTGAGTTCCTCAACCGTTCGCTGTTTTCCACCCGCCAGCAACATCTCGATCGGCAGTCCCCAAGGCGACCCATCCTCGACTACGCCGTTCAATACGACCACAAGGCCATTGACACCCGCCGCTTCAGCGCACCGCCCTAAGATTATGCGGGCTTCACGATCGGGCCAGTCGTTCAAGATTCCCTTCAGCAAATAGACGTCTGCCCCCGCCGGAAGCGAATCGAAGAAGCTCTGCCCGACGGCCGTTGTTCGATTTGAAACGCCGGCTAACTGGAATACAGGGCCGGACCGGCCTACTGTTCTCGGCAGGTCCACCAGCGTTCCGTGCAAGTGCGGGTGAATCTGAAGAATCCCGGCAAGCATGGCGCCGGTACCTGCGCCGACATCCACGATGGTCCGCACGGAGTCCCATCCACCGGTGATGTCGAAGGCGAGTTTCGGCATGCCGTGGCCGGCGGGTCCTATGAGAGCGTCGAAATCGGCCGCAATCGTCGGATGTGCGTCCAAATCTTGCCAGAACGGTAGGCCAAAAACATCAGAGTACGCCGGAGTTCCGGTTCGGGTGAAGGTGAGCAGTGTGCTCCAGGCGTGCGCCATCCTGCCGCCGATGCCGTCCAAATTCAGTCCGAGCCGCACCGCAGGATCAAGCAATTGCCGCGAAGCGTCGTTCAAAAGGAATCGACCAGGTTCCGGCTGTTCGAAGACGCCTTTCCCTACCAAATGAGCCATCACGCAGTGTAGGACATGGGCATCACACTCAGCCGCAGTAGCGAGCGCGTTGATGCTGTTTACTCCAGCGGCGATATGATTCGCAATTCGCAGCGTGGCTACGACGTGGATCGACCAAGGGGTGCAGAGGTCGCTCAGAGATTCAAGATCGACAGCGAGTTTTTCCGGCATACCTCGTTACCTCAATGCACCCAGATGCTCGACTATAATAGCCAACACCGTGCCGCTGCTGGAACGCGAACGCCCGCGACCCTCGCCTATCGCCCGCAGACTCGTACCTGTATTCGGCGCCGCTGCCGCCAGTGCCGTGATAGGATTTCTCGCGGCGAAGTCGGGGTGGCTGCTCTCACTCCTAGATCCGGCATTCAGCGGGCACTGGTCGTTCTATCTGATGTCCACTGCGATTTGGGCGTTATTTAGCTCGTACTGGACCATCGCCCCGAGGAAAAGCGCACCGGCCGCGAGTAGCGAGTCTGCGTCATCGCGCCGCGTCCATGTGCTTTTGGTCAACTCTGCGCTGTCGCTCATACTTCCTCCGGTCCAGGGCGTTGGACGCTTTGTCGCTGCTAAGCCAATGATTATGGCGATTGGTCTCGCGATACAGCTCGCCGGAATCGGACTGGCCATGTGGGTAAGGCGCAATCTCGGCCTGAACTGGAGCGGCAAAATTGCAATTGCGGTCGAGCATAGACTCGTGCGAACCGGCCCTTACCGGTCGCTGCGCCATCCAATCCATACCGGGTTGCTGCTCATGTATCTCGGCACGGCTCTGGTTATGGGCGAATGGCACGCTTTACTCGGGCTCGGTCTCGCCTTCTACGCCTATTGCCGTAAGATTCGGCTGGAAGAGGCTGCGCTCGACAGGGCGTTCGGGGCAGGGTACGAGGAGTACCGGCGAAGCACGTGGGCTCTGGTTTCCGGATTTTTCTGATGCGAATCGGTCTTCTCTCCGACACGCACGGTTATCTGGATGAGGCAATCCTTACGCACTTCGACGCCTGCGATGAGGTCTGGCACGCCGGCGACCTCGGCGCTGAAGTCTACGAGCGTCTGGCTGGCTTTCGGAAGCTGAGGGCCGTTTTCGGAAACATTGACGGCGATGATTTGCGGACGCAGATACCCGAGGATCTCGACTGGCAATGCGAGGAAGTCCAACTCTACATGACGCATATCGGTGGCTACCCGGGCCGCTACGATGCAAGGGCGAAGCGGCACATCGAAATGCAAAAACCTCAGGTGTTTATATGCGGCCACTCGCATATTCCGCGAGTTATGCGCGATCCGCGAATGCAACTGCTGCACTTGAATCCCGGCGCTTGCGGCAATGCGGGCTGGCACACCACGCGCACTGTTTTGAGATTCTCGTTGGAGGCAGGCAAAGTCGGCAACGTGGAGTTAATCGAGTTAGGCAAACGCGGCAGACGTGTCGGTAGTTAGTCAACTTGTCCGGTTTTGTTCACACGTGATCTGTCCGCATCAGTTGATACGACCCGAAGATCCTCTTCTGCTCGCCGAAGGCGGCTTCTTGGTCTTAAGGTAAAAGGGAATCGTAGTAGCCGGGGCG
>JBBQUM010000055.1:0-21803 GCA_038212445.1 Bryobacterales bacterium | reverse complement strand
CGAAGTAGCGGCGATGGCGCTGATGCGTCGCCGCCAGCAGGATGTCGGGATTGCGCGGATCCATGATGACGTCGGCAACGCCGGTGTAGTCGCCAACCTTGATCAGGCTGGCCCAGGTTTTACCGCCGTCGGAAGACTTGTAGAGTCCGCGGTCACCACCGCCGGTCCAGAGAGGGCCGGGCGCGGCGACGTAGACGACGTTGGAGTCGCGGGGGTCGATGACAATTTTCGCAATGTGCTCGGATTTCTTCAGCCCCATATTCTTCCAGGTGCGTCCGTTGTCCTCGCTCTTGTAGACGCCGTCACCATAGGACACGCTGCGCTGGTTATTGTTCTCGCCGGTGCCTACCCAGACGGTGCCGGGATTTCTGGGGTCGAGCAGGACGGTACCGATGGAGTAGGAAGCCTGCGAGTCAAACAGGGGAGTCCAGGTGATGCCGTCGTTGATGGTGCGCCAGACGCCGCCGGAAGCGACGGCGACGAAGTAGCGGCTTGGATTCTCAGGGTCGACGGCGAACTGGGAGACACGGCCGGAGGTGAAGGCGGGGCCGATGGCGCGCAGATGCATCCCGGTGAAGTTAGGCGCCGACATGGGATCGTCGGGTGCACGACCGCCGCCACCGCGCGGACCTCGTTCGTCTTCCTCCTGGGCAAAAAGACAGAGCGAAAGAGCGAGACTGAGGACGAGTTTGCGCATTTTTCGGAAGTATATCGTAGTCGCGGGCCGGGGCCACATTTTGACACGACCAGCGCGACTTTTTCCCAACGCGCGGCGGTTCCCGCGATAAACTGGAGGCTTCGCGCAAGGAGGAATTTTGATCGCCTTCAGGACTGTAAGTCTGCTGGCTGCCTGCAGCGCCCTACTGGCGCAGGCACCGGCGTCCAGAATGCCAAAGTTGGTATTCAGCGACACGACGCTCGACAACGGCCTTCGCGTCATCATCGCGGAGGATCATTATGCGCCGTTGTACGCGATCGCCATCAGCTATAAGGTTGGTTCGCGCGATGAGAAGAAGGGGCGGACCGGCTTCGCCCATCTGTTCGAGCACATGATGTTCAAAGGGTCGGAGAACGTGGGACCCGGCGAACTGGATTATCTGATTTCGACCAACGGCGGCAATCTGAACGGCACCACCAACAACGACCGCACTCTCTACTACGAGGTTTTGCCGAAGAACCAGCTTGACCTCGGCCTGTATCTTGAAGCCGATCGCATGCGCGGCCTGGTGATTACTCAGGACAACCTCGAGAACCAGCGGCAGGCGGTTAAGGAAGAGCGGCGGCTGGGCGTGGACAACGAGCCGTACGGCAAATCAGAAGAGTTGCTTGAAGAGCTGGTCTATGACAATTTCGCGTATCACCATTCGGTGATCGGCTCGATGGACGATCTGGATGCGGCGACGGTGGACGATGTCACGCAGTTCTTCCGCACCTACTACGCGCCGAACAATGCCGTGGTAGCCATTGTCGGCGATGTGAACGCAAAGGATACCCTGGCCAAGGTCAAGAAGTACTTTGGCGACATCAAGCGTCAAGAGGCGCCGAAGCCGGTGGACCTGACGGAGCCGGCGAAGGAAGGCGAGCGGCGGTTGAAGGTCGACGACAAACTGGCCCGGTTGGCGCGGGTAGACATTGCATATCGCATTCCCGAGGCGAACAGCGCGGACGCACGCGCGCTGGGCGTAGCGGCAACGATTCTTGGCGGTCGCGATGAGTCGACGCGGCTTTACCAGAAGCTGGTGCGTGAGAAAGAACTGGCGTCGCAGGTATTTTGCATGACGGACCGTCGCGCGGGGCCGGGCATATTGCTGATCTCCGCGATGGTGCGTCCGGGCAAGGATCCGAAGGAAGTGGAGAGTCTGATCTCCGAGGAGATCGCCAAGCTGCATTCCGAGCCGGTGACGGCCAAGGAGTTGAATCGCGCGCGGCTGGGGCTGAAGCGGTCGATGGCGATGCGTGAGAGCGCGTTGATGCGGGCGCAGATGCTGGCCGACGCTGCCGCGCTGTACAACGACCCGAGCCGGGTGAACACGGAGATCGACAAACAGCTGGCCGTGAGTCCGGCGGACATTCAGAAGGCGGTGCGCGGGCATCTGACCAACGCCAACCGCGTGGTGGTGAACACGGCGCCGGCGGCACGGGCGGGCACTCGACCCGAGGGCAAGCGTCCGGGCGGGCAGGAGGACTAGGCGATGAAGATGATTTGGATTTCTATCGCCGGCTGTGCGCTGATGTTTGGGCAAGAGGCCGCGCCAGTCCGCGGTATGACGCGGCTGAATCGTGCGCCGGTCTCGAATGAAGTTTTGAAAGTGAAGCTGCCGCGGCCGGTGGAGCAGACGCTCTCAAATGGTCTGCGACTGCTTGTGCTCGAGAGCCATCGCGGTCCGATGCTGACGCTGACGATCTCGATTCCGTCGTCGCATTTGCGCGATCCCGAGAACATGCCGGGCCTGGCGGAAGCGACGGCTGCGATGATGCAGCAGGGGACGACGACGCGGAGCGCGCGGCAGCTGGCTGAGGATCTCTCGGACATCGGCGCCACGCTGAGTATCAGTGTCGGGGCGGGCGGCGGTGGCGGACGTGGCGGGCGCGGCGGTGCGCCTGCGGGCGATAACGGGACGATCTCGTTGAGCGTACTGACTGAGAATGTCGACGCGGCTTTGGCGATTCTTGAGGACGTTCTGCTGCACCCGGCTTTTCCGGCTGATGAGCTGGAGAAATGGAGGACACGGCAGCGCAGTGCGATTGAGCAGATGCGGACGTCGCCGACGGCGCTGGGCGCCGAACAGCTAAACCGGGTGCTCTATGCGGGTGACGTTCGCCAGCATACGCGGATCACGCTCGAGTCGGTGAACAAGATCACGCGTGATAGTTTGATGGAGCATTACAAGGCGTACTACCGGCCGGCTCAGAGCTGGGCAGGTATCGCCGGAGACATTACGCCGAAGGCCGCAGTCGCGAAACTAGAGAAGGCGTTGGGCGGATGGAAGGGTGACGCGGTAGCGCGATTGACGCTCCCTATTCAGGCGCCGATCAGCGAGAAGAAGGTGTACCTGATCTCGCGACCGAATTCGGTGCAGACGTACCTGATGCTGGCGAATCGTGCGATTGATCGCCCCAATCCGGACTACGTCGCGGTACAGGTGATGAACATGGTGTTGGGCGCAAGTCCGGCGTCGCGGTTGTTCCGCATTATTCGCGAGGAGAAGGGATACACTTACGGCGTCAGTTCGGCGTTCTCGTCCACGCGCTATATGCAGGGTTTCGTTTCGGCGCTGTCGGTACGCACTGAGGTGACTGAGCCGGCGCTCACGGACATGCTGAAGGAGTTCCAGGAGATTCGAGAAAAGGCGACGCCGAAAGATGAATTCGATGGGGCAAAGCGGTCGTTGACGGCAAGCTTCGCGCTTGGCCTGGAGAATCCGGCGCAGGTATTGTCGCGATGGCTGCAGCAGCGGGAATATGGCCTTCCTGAAGATTATTGGGACACGTATTCAGAGAAGATCATGGCCGTGACGGTGGACGACGTCCAGCGCGTTGCGCGCAAGTACGTGCCTTACGATAACGTACAGATCATCGCGGTAGGCGATGGAACCAAGATCCGTGACTTATTGAAGAAATTCGGGCCGTTAGAGGAAGTCCCGGCGGCCGATAAATAGACATCACAATGCAATCCAAGACACTTGAACAATACAGGGAAGTCAAGACGAGCTATCTAAAGCTCAAGAGCCAGGCGAAGAAGGAACTGATGGCGCGTTTTCACGAACTGGCGTCAGAGCTGACGCAAGTTCAGCGCGAGTTGCTGGAGGATTTTGGCGAGAAGGTGGTAGTGCCGACAAAGCCGAAGAAGCCGAAGGCTAAGAAGACCGTCGAGGCTGCTGCGGCGCCGGTGGCGGCTCCGTCCACGCCTAGTCCGAAACTCGCTGGATTGCGAAAGCAACTCGAGGGTCAGCAGAAAAAACTGGTGGACGCTCGCGCTCAGAATAAGCCGACCCGGGCCATTGAGGATCGGATTTATGAGATTGAAGATTCGATCCGGCTGGCCGAGGGCGTTTAGCCGCGGCGGCCAGATTCAACACGACATTCGATAGAGGAGCATCCACTTGAAAGTAGTTGCAGGCGTCGACCTTGGCGGTACCGCGGTTAACTATACGCTCATCGATGAGCAGTCCAAGTTTCTGATTGACGGATTGTGCGAGCATCCGGCTCTCTCGGTACAGGGGCCGGACATTTGCCTGGCGCAGATCGAGGACGGGCTGAAGATTGCGCTGGACAAGGCGGGAGTGGCGGCGGCGGACCTGATCGCGGTGGGACTGGACACGCCAGGTCCGTCGAGTTCCACTGGCGTGCTGAGTGCGCGCGGCTCCACAAACTTCGTCCATGCCGAGTGGGCAGGGTACGACATCCGAAAGAATCTCGAACTACGCCTCAAGCGTCCGGTGACGTATCTGAACGACGGCAATGCCGGGGCTCTCTGGGGACACTTCACCATTTTTGGGGCCGAGACTAAGGAGACTTCTATCTCCGCAGTGATCGGCACAGGACTCGGCGGCGGCGTGATTGTCGAAGGCAATGTGGTGAAGGGCCGTGCGGGCTTTGGCGGTGAACTCGGCCACGTACTGATTCCTTATCAGAGCATCGCAGGCATCGAAGGAATGGTCCCGCACTGTAACTGCGGACGTATTGGCGACCTGGAATCGCTTTGTTCGCTCACGGCAATTACGCGGACGCTGCTGCCCTATTTTCTGGCTCGCTATCCGGGGCATGAACTCGGGCAAATGGAAGCGGGCAAGGCGGCGAAGTATGTACGCGGAATGGCTGAGAAGGGTGACGCGCTCTGCAGGGACATTTTCCGGGTTCAAGCGCATGCGCTCGGGTTGTTCTTCGACGAGATGGTCAACACGTTTGACCCGGACGCTTTGATTATCGGTGGTGGCGCACTCGAGACTGGTCTCGATTTCCAGAAGTGGTTCATCGACCAGACACGCCGAGGCATGCCGGGACAGCGTGCGGAGCAGGCGGACATCCCGATTCATGTGATGCCCAACGGCGACACGGCCGGAGCGCGCGGCGCGGCCATTGAAGCGCTCAACTTTGTCCGTCACGCGGGCCACTGAGACATGATTGTCATCACGTTGTAACTGAACATTCACAACGTTGCCATTACGATCCTTTCCTGTTACTAATAATTAACTAACCTGTCTGGGTCATCCCCGTCGTTATTGCCTCGCCCTGTCGCAGGCAGCTGGCAAACCGGTCGTAACGAAAGGATCGTAATGCTTCGCAAAATCCTCCTTGCCCTAATCCTTGTCACGGCGAATCTCGCATTCGCGCAATCTCAGGCCAATACTGGAACCATTGAAGGGAACGTCAGCGATCCAAGCGGTCGCTCAATTTCCGATGCGTCAGTGACCGTGCTCAACACGGGTACTGGATTTACTCGTGAGTTGAAGACGGATGACGACGGGCGATTTCGCGCTCTACAGCTTCCGCTCGGCAGTTATAAGATCTCCGTTAAAGCGCCGAATTTCGGTAGCCTGGTCCGCGACGGCATTAATCTCGCCGTGGGGCAATCGGTGAAGCTCGATCTCTCGCTCGCCGTGGCCAGCGTGGAGCAGACGGTCACTGTGTCGGGAGAAGCTCCGGTGATCGAGACCAGCAAAGTGGAGCGATCGACGTACATTGACAGCGAGTCGATCCGATCATTGCCGAACAACGGGCGTAATTATCTGGATTTCGTTTCGCTCACGCCGGGAGTGTCGATCGTGCAGGGGCCGGACGGCAACGAGATCTCGATCAATGGTCAAAAGGGAATCAATAACAACGTCTCGATTGACGGGGCCGACAACAACAATCCATTCTTTGGCGAACAGCGCGGCGGGCAGCGTCCGGCATTCACAGTGAATCTCGATGCTGTCCAGGAATTCCAGGTAGTGGCAGATGGCGCGCCCGCCGAGTTCGGCCGCAGTTCGAGCGGCTTTATCAACGTAGTCACAAAGTCAGGGACGAACGAACTGCATGGGACGGCGCATGAGTTTCAGAAATGGACGGGCCTCACTTCGCGACAGTCCGACGGGACGCGAATCAGCAGTTTTTCACAGGAACAATTCGGTGGGACGGTGGGCGGTCCAATCAAGAAGAACAAGCTGTTCTACTTTGCTGCCTACGATCAGCAGATCTTCCGGCAGACCAAGCAGAACAATCTCGCCCGCATCGATCCGGCACTGGTGAATTTCTTTGCCACTCAGTTCAGTGATCCGAACGAGAACGGTCCGATCAAGCGAACCAACGATGCGCGCGCAGCCTTAGGCAAGGTGGATTGGAACCTGAGTTCGAAGAACCTGGTAACGCTGCGCTACAACTATTCGAATTCGCGGCAGGCGAACGGCACCTTCGACGTGGATCAGTACGCGGCGAGCGCGAACGCGATTGAGCGGGACTTCGCCAACACGGTAAGCGGATCAGTCAACACGACGATTTCGCCGGCGCTGCTGAACGAGTTTCGCGCGCAATTCTCGCGTGAGGATCGTCCGCGCGATTACAGCGGCCCGCAACTTCCGGGGCAGGCAAGGCCATTCCCCGATACCGGCGTCAGTTTCGCCGGCTACCGTTTTGGCCAGCCGTTCTTTATTCCGGTGGCCGATCATGACACGCGTTTCCAGATCAACGAGAACATGTCGTGGATTCACGGTGCCCACAACGTGAAGTTCGGTTTTGAATTCAACCGGACGAGCACCACCCAGACCTTCGTCGGTTTCGCCAACGGGCGGTTCATCTTCGATAGCGTTGCAGGGTTCATGAACTATGTAACCGTCGGGCCTAAGTTTGTCGAGTGCTCGAATGGAACCACCAACAATTCGGGCGTGTGTCCGGCTGGAACGTCGATAACCGGTCCGCTGCTGCTGTATTTGCAGTTTGCGGGAGTGAACGGCAAGTCAGTCACCGACGCCGGAACACAGACCATTCTGCAAAGAGAGCCGGCGTTCTTCATTCAGGACAAATGGCAGATCAAGCGGAACCTGACGGTGAGCTACGGAATTCGCTGGGAGGGCCAGATTGAGCCCGATCCGATCACGTCGCCATCGCAGGTATTCTATGCGCCGTTTATTGGCAAGCCGGGCTTTCCGTCGACGGGCAACATCCCATCCGACCTGAAGCAGTGGCAGCCCCGCCTGGGCATTACTTGGGATCCGGCGGGTAAGGGCAAGAGTGTGGTCCGGCTGAGCGGCGGAATCTTTTATGCGCGGACGCCCGGTCTGGAACTCGCCAGCTCGCGCAGCACCAACGGGTCGGTGGGACAGTCGCTTTACCGGGACTCGACGTTTAATGGATTCGGTGTAACGCTGCCCGCCTATGGAACGCTGATTCCCAATGCAGGCGCATCAACGCCCGACCACCCGCAGGTGTTTGTGTTTGATAAGGATTACGCGAATCCGCGGACGTACACGTGGGCGGCGACCTTTGAGCAGGCGCTGACGTCGACGCTGAAATTCACGACGGCCTTCAACTATGCGAAAGGCGTCCACATTACGCGCTTCGTAAACCGCAACGATCCTGTGTTTGGGTCGCCATGGTCGACGGGCCTGGGCGCGGACGGCAAGAATGGCGTCGGCGATCTGACCACTGTGGAGTCCTCGGCAAAATCGCTATTCCGCGGTTGGACTGCCGGAATGACGAAACAGTTCGCCAACCGTTTCCAGTTCCAGTGGAACTACCAGTTGTCCACCGATTACTCGGACGACGATCAAGAGCGGGACCCGTTCAACTATTACTACCGGGTGGCGAACGACTTCAAGCCCGAGTACAACTACTCGGCACGCGACGAACGGCACCGCTTCAATGCGTTCGCCTATTACGCGGCGCCGTTAGGAATCGAGCTATCGCCGCGGTTCAGCGCTCATACCGCTCAACCGGTTTCGATTGACGGTTCAAACCACTCGGTACTGCAGGCAAACGGTACGGTGATCAAGCGCAACACAGCGCGGAAAGACAATGCTTATACGTCGTTCGATTTCCGCGTGGCCAAGCGTTGGAATCTCGGCGAGCGCTTCCGTCTCGAAGGCGCTATCGACACCTTCAATCTATTCAACAGCAAGAATCTGAAGCAGCCGCAGAACGGGAATCTGTTGTTCAATTTCGACGGCACGCTCACCAGCGGATTGGGTGATCCAAGGCAGGCGCAGTTAGGCGTCAAGCTTCTGTTCTGACGGCTTTCGAATGGCGAGAGCGCCGACTTGGTCCACTTCGAGGATCAGGTCGCCGTTCTCGTCGATCCGGAAGGCTTGTTTGAATTTAGTGTCCCAAGCGATCTCGTCGTAGCGATAGCTGTTGCGCGCCTGGACGGTCTGGCTGAAGGTTTCGTCGTAGGCGCGGATCAGAATCAGGAACTCGGCCTGCATGCGCTCCAAGTCTTCGGCGGTGAGGCCGGCAAGCGGACTGGCGCTGTCGATGGGATGGACGACGGTCCAGGTGAGCGGGAAGAAATACACCGACGGCCGCTCGAGCGCGAGCATATTGTAGATGCGGCGATGCTCGGCGCCATGGCGTTCCACCGTCATCAGGAGTAGAGTCGCCTCAAGTCCAGTGAGGGAATTCCGCCGTTTGTTGACGATGCGGAATTGTAGGCTCTGCCCGTTGTTAAAGGGCGCCACCAGGATGTTCTCGCTGAAGCCGATGCGGGCTGAGGGGCGGGATACGCGGCCGAAGACGAGTCCGGTAGCCACCGATAGTCCCACCAACCCCAATCCCGCTTCGAGGGTGGCCAGAAAATTGGCCCAAAGACCGCTGGGCGCCATCGTCCCATAGCCGACCGTTGTGAGGGTCTGGGCGCTGAAGAAGAAACAGGCCAGGAAATGCGAGTACGGGGCTGCCGGGGCACTGATAAGGAGCGCGGCCGGACCGAGCAGGTAATAGGCGGTGCCGAACAGCACGTTGACGATGAGGTAGCCGGCGAGCATCACTGTCCAGAACCGCGTCCACGACAGATCTATCATCCAGAGGTAGGGATGAACGTCGCGCCAAGTGGTGCCGCGGCGGCGGACGTTGAAGGTGCCGTCCTTATTGATGACTCGCCGGATGGGAGCTTCGAACTTCTGAGTTAAACCAGGATCGAATTGAGGCGAGCTCATTCAAACATGGTAGCTGCAAGCACCTTGGCGAGGTCGAAACGGCCGCGCTTGAGGTCATGGCCAGCGCCATCGATGACGATGAGCGTGACCGGCGCGGGAATCAGCTTGAGCGCTTTCTCAAGTTCGTCGATGGTGCCGAACGGGTCCTTGGTGCCGTGGACGAAGACGGCGGGGGTGCGCAGGGTAGGGAAATGAGCGGTTCTGAGCTGCTCCGGTTTCCCTGGCGGATGCAGCGGGTAGGAGAACAGCAAGAGGGCGTCGGAGGTGCCGGGTTGTTCAGCGGCGAGCATGGTGGACTGGCGTCCGCCGTATGATTGGCCGCCGAGCAGCACTCGTCCGTCGACGCGAGCGCGCATGGCGGCGGAGGCTTCGCGGAGTCCTTCGCGGTCGGCCGCAGCCCCGGATGGGTGGGGTGAGCCTTTGGCTTTTTTTTGCCGGAAGGGCAGGTTATAGCGGTCCACCAGCAAACCGCCGTCGCCGAAAACTCTTTCTACTTCAAGCAGTAGCGGCATATCGCGGTTGCCGCCCGCCCCGTGAGTGATGACCAATCCGTCCATAGAATCTATTTTCGTAACTTCTGGGGCGGTTGTCCGTATTAACGGGCATGAAGGCAACGATCCTAACGCTCCTGTTCCTGGCCGCCTGCTCCGCGCAGATGCGGAATAACACCACCCAAGACCTCAAGTGTGACAACGAAAACAACTGGGGCCGTAAGGCGCACACGTGTGATATGCGTGAGCAAACCATCGCTTATGCCGGGCAGTTGACCGTGGACGGACGCGAGAATGGCGGAGTGTCGGTGAAGGGCTGGGACCGCTCTGACGTGCTGGTGCGGATGAAGGTGGAGGCGAGCGCCGACACCGACAGCGAAGCCAAGGCGATCGCGAGCCAGATTCGCGCCAACGTCTCAGCGGGACGCATTTCCGCGGATGGACCGCAGCAAGGCTCGGGCCGCAACTGGTCTGTGAGCTTCGAGGTCTTCACCCCGCATCGGTCTAACCTGGAACTCACCGCGATGAATGGCGGAATCCACCTGGCCGATTTGAGCGGCACCATCCATTTCAATACGAAGAACGGTGGAGTTCATATTGCGCGCTTGGCGGGGGATGTAAAGGGTGAGACGGTGAACGGCGGCGTCCACATTGAGCTGGCAGGAAATCGCTGGGACGGGCAGGGTCTGGACGTGAAGTCGACCAACGGCGGCGTTCACATGAGCGTGCCTGCTAACTACTCGGCGCAACTCGAGACGTCGACCGAGAACGGTGGAATCCACTCGGACTTCGCGTCGCCCACCGAGGCTACAGCGCGGCAGCGTGATCATCACATCAAGTCGAACCTGGGTTCGGGTGGTGCGCTTGTGCGCGTGGTTACGACCAACGGCGGCGTGAAGATCGCCAGAATCTAGAATCGCTTTAGAAGGCCGGGGAGGCGTTTCGCGCCTCTCCGGCTAGAAGAAGCCGAAGTCGCATTCCAGCGCGTTGATCGTCGACGCCACGCGGAAATATCCCTCGTCGCGCAGTACAATCCCCTCTTCTTCCGGTTCCTCTACCGAAAACCAAAACCCCATCCTGCCGGCGATGCGGCACGCACTCCGCGTCAGAGCTATCAGAGGATCTGCGATGCCGGACTGATCGTGATGGTGTTCGGCAGCTTGCGCGTAGATTTCCGGCAGATGCCATTCCCGGATCAACCAGGCACCTGCCTGGCAATGATCGATACCGAATTGAAGGAATTCCGCTTCGCAGCCATGCTCTTTCTGGGCGATAAGTTTCTGATAGTCTGCTTGGTTATTCATGAGCAGGACAAGCCGGCCGACATCGTGGAGCAACGCGGCGAGGTAGGCTTTGTCGGGATCGAGGTCGCACTCCGGCGCCAGTTCTTTCGCGGCGAGCGCCGATGCGAGGTTGTGTCTCCACAAGCACCTGACCAAAGGGCTGGATCCGGCACGTTTCAGAAAGGCCGACATGCCCAGTGTGCCGACGAGGGCACTGACCCGGGGAATTCCGAGTAGGGATAGCGCGTGGAGAATGGTAGACGATCCGAAGCGTCCGCCGAGGGGTGAGTTTGCCAGGCGTAGGATTTCGGCCGATAGCGCGGCGTCGGTCAAGAGTATTTTCGCCGCTTCGCCAAACGAGACATTGTCGTTGGCGAGAACGCTCATGAGCCGCGCGGCGGCGGGGGGAAACGGCGGCAAATTCTTTACAGACAGCTTTGCAGCCGGCAGTCCAATAACAGCCACTGTGTGGCTTATCGGTCAGGAGTGTGAACGTATGACTGAATCAGGCCGTGTGGACTATTTCATAAATCCGCTGCGGCCGGTTTCGACGGTAGCTAAGGCATCATTGCGAGGATCGTCGAGCGCCAGTAGTCGCCGTTCCTCGGCCGAAAGCGCGGCCTGGGTTTCGCTGCGCAACAATTTCTTCTGATATTGCTGTTGGGCCACGTCGCCGCGGCAAAAGAAGCCGTGCATGGCGCGCCGAGGAGCGGCCGTCGCGTTCGCCGTACCGCCGTGCCACAAGTGCGCGTTCATGACCACCAGCGTACCGGCCGGGGCGGTGACCAGGATTTCCTGGTGCGCTGCCGCCGGATCCTCGAGCGCCTCCTGAGGACGCCGGCCAGTCCGGTGCGTACCGGGCACGAGGCGCAGGGCTCCGTTATGCTCAGTGAACTCGTCGAGGATCCACACGGTGTTGCAGACGAGCGGGCCTTTGTCGTCGGGCAGTAGGCCGCCGTCGACATGCAGGGGTTGCGTCCAATTGGAGTGCGGGTTGGCAGAACGCGCGTTCAGGCTGCTCAGCTTGAAGTCGGGACCGAGCACATGCCGGACATACTCGAGCATCACAGGATTGCTGATTGCCTTCCGGAACACCTCGCCCTTGTCAACCAGGTTGGCAAGCCGCCGAGTTTGCGGCTCCTGTTTGAACTCGCTGCCGGCGTTTTTACCTTCCTCTTCGAACAGCTGCTCGACGCGAATCCTTAAACTCTCCAAGAACGACTCGCTCATGAAGCCTTCGAGGATGACGTAACCCTGCTCATTTAACGCTGCCTGTTCGCGCTCCGTCATGAGACGAACGTAACATGGAAAGAGGTGCCCGATTCGAAGATCCTGGTGCGCGCCACCAACTGGGTGGGCGACGCCGTCATGTCGCTGCCCGCACTGCGCGCAATCCGCAGCCGCTATCCCACGGCAGAGATCGTGGTGCTTGCCAAGCCCGCGGTGGCCGGACTGTACGAACGGGAGCGCTTTGCTGATCGTGTGATTCTCTATCGCGCCCGATCGCTGGCTGAGAAGATCCGATTCGCGTGGTCGCTGCGAAGTGAGAAGTTCGACCGGGCGATTCTCCTTCAGAACGCTTTTGAGGCCGCGCTGGTGGCGCGTGTAGCCGGCATTGCCGAGCGCGTCGGATACGACCGCGACGGTCGCGGGTGGCTGCTGACCAACGCCGTCAAGGTCCCTTTGAAGGGCGAGATTCCGGCGCATGAGCGTTACTACTACCTGGAACTCCTGCGCCGTGCCGGGATCATCGCGGAACTGCCTGAGGTGGATGCGATCCGGCTGGAGGGTGTCAACGTGAGGCCCGCAAACGTCGTGGGCATCAGCCCGGGGGCGGCATACGGGTCGGCCAAGCGATGGCTCCCTGAGAGTTTCGCCACCACGGCGGTGAGATTGGCGAATGAACTGGGCGCAACAGTAAATGTATTTGGGACGCCCGGCGAGCGGGAGTTGTGCGAGCAGGTAGCCGGCTTGATTCGAGCGCAGGGCGTGACGGTGGAGAATCTGGCGGGTACGACGACGCTCAGCCAATTCATCGACTGCGCCGCCGCATGTCGCGTCTTCATCACCAACGACAGCGGCGCGATGCACATTGCTTCTGCCGCGGGAGTGCCGACGGTCACCGTGTTTGGCGCCACCGATCATATCGGCACCGGTCCCACGGGCGCGCTTGCCCGCATTGTACGCGAGCCTGTCGACTGCGCTCCCTGCCTGCTACGCGAGTGTCCCATCGACCATCGCTGCATGACGCGCGTCACACCCGACCGCGTGGTGAGCGTGGCGCTCGAAGTTGCGCGTGAGCAAGACGTGGCATCCTGAAAGGTTGGACACACGTCAGAAGATTGTGGACCGTGCAGCGGTGCCGTCCGGGGACTACCTGTATGTCAAGGGCTGCTTTGATCCTCTTATTGCGGCGCATGCGTTAAGGCTGGCTGAACTTCGCTGCTTGCATAGTGGCTTGGTGGTGGTGATCGCGGACCCTCCAGAGCCCATCCTGCCGGCGCGGGCACGAGCTGAACTGGTGGCGGCGTTGTCTGCGGTGGACTTCGTAATTATCGGCGGCGAGTCCAACGTGGACCTCGAGAGCGAGCATGCCGCACTGCGGAACGAGCTGGTAGCGCACACAGCGCGGCGTAACCGGCGATGAGCGGCATTCTGGCGGTTCGCCTGGGCGCCATGGGCGACGTGATCCATACCTTGCCCGCGATTGCCAGTCTCGGAGCGGTGACATGGGTCATTGAACCGCGCTGGTCGGTACTGCTCGAAGGGAACCCACATGTTGAGCGGGTCATTCTTTTCGACCGCCGCGACTGGGCGAGCATCCGGAGCACATGGTCGACGGTGCGCGCGAGCTGGTTCGATGTCGCAGTTGATTTTCAAGGGCTGATTAAGTCCGCGCTGATTACGGGTGCGGCGCACGCGGCGAAGGTGGTGGGCTCTGAGATTCCGCGGGAGGCGCCGGCCGCGTGGATGTACTCCAAACGAGTGCCCACAGCGCAAACGCACATCGTCGACCAGCATCTCGATCTTGCAATGGCTGCGGGTGCGCCGAGCCGATTGCTGGAATTCTATATTCCGGAGGGGCGTGCTGAGGGCAGTTTGCCGCCGGGAGACTTTGTGTTGGCGAACCCGCTGGCAGGCTGGAAGTCAAAGCAGTGGCCAGTCGAGTATTATTCGGAGTTGGCAAAGCACGTCACTTTGGTCGTCAATGGACCGCCTTCAGCGGCGGAGGAGCTCTCACAGATCCAGGGCGCGGTGCTGCACTTATCGGGGATTGAAGGCTTGATCGACGCGACACGGCGGGCGCGCGCGGTGGTGGGAGTCGACAGCGGCCCGCTACACCTGGCGGCGGCGCTCGGCAAGCCGGGAGTAGCGATTTTTGGGCCGACGGACCCGGCGCGCAATGGTCCGTACGGCGGTACGCTGCGCGTCCTGCGAGCGCGCAATGTCGCGACCACCTATAAGCGAGGTTCAGCGTATTCGTTGTCGATGCGCGCGATTACGCCGGCGCAGGTGCTGGAGGCGCTCGGTTGAGACGCTACTGGTTTCCCAAGCCGTATGCCGATCGCGTGGCCAGGCTACGCGTGGTGGCCGGATTCATTATGGTGGCGGCGTTCGCCTGGCTTTCATCGCCAACGCTGACTAGCCTCGCGGTGGGTTTGCCGGTGGCTGCAATTGGACTCGCGGTGCGGGCGTGGGCTGCTGGACACCTGGAAAAGAATCAGCAACTGGCGGACGGCGGTCCGTACCGTTTTGTGCGGAATCCGTTGTACATCGGAACGCTGCTGGCTGCCGCGGGATTTGCCATCGCGTCGTGCCGGTGGGAACTGGCGCTGCTTTTCGCAGTCGTGTTTCTGACGGTGTACCTGCCGGTGATCGAGTTGGAAGAGCAGCACCTGAGGAAGATCTTCGACAGCTACGCCGCCTATGCGGACCGCGTGCCGATGCTGCTTCCGCAGATACCTGGCAGACCGTCAGCACGGCGATTCCGCTGGGCCGTTTATCTAAAAAACGAGGAGTATCAGGCCGGGCTCGGCTTTATCCTAGGCGCGGCCTTACTCGTCTGGAAGGCGTGGCGGTCGGCTCAATTCTGAGTCTAGTGGCCAAGCGCGAAATTCACGAAATCCTTCAGATGATAGTCAGGCCCAGACGCCGGACACCACTCTGGATTCAAGCTGAGCATGGAGTGCGGATCCCCGAACATTAGTCCAAGGAACACTTCGGCGACGATCCGTCCGCCAACCGGGCCAAGCCTGGGCGTCTGAATGGTCTTATCTTCAGTCACGGGGATCTTCACCGGCTCTTTGTTGCGCATGGCTTCTGCCAGGATGTAGGTCCACAACGGACACTTACCCGCAAAAGCCCCGCCGGCAATATCCCCGATGGGTTTCTTGTCCGGATCACCGGCGTCGATGCCTTTACCGATTTCGATCTCGCCATCCAGCAGAGGTGTCACGCCCATGGCTCGGGCAACGTCCTGCCCGGAGGGTAGACCGAGGCGCCACGCCCGCTCCAGATTGCGCGCAGCGAGCGATGAGGGATTCTGAGCGACGGCAGGCGGCAGGTTGGCGAGCGGATTGACGAGCGATGTATCCAGCCGGTAAGCAAACTGCAGACGCTTCTCCTTGGCAGCCTGGTCGCCGTCGAAGAGGCGTGTGTCGATGTCGATGAAGCGTCCCCAGTCGATGCCCCACACAGAGATCATCGGGCGGAAACCGGTGAGACCCTCGTTGAGTCCCTGGCTTGGGACGGGGAAGATGGGCTGGATAATGGCGTCGTTCAGGCGGTAGCCGGGACGAATCATCGAATGGCCGAGGCGGTAGGCGGCGACGGAGAATTCGACGGGAAGGAACGGTGCATTTCTCCAGTGGAAGAACTGCAGTTTATGCCGGTCCCACTTGCCTTGTGTTTTCAGCGCGTTCAGCACAGTCGAATGCACGATTCGCTTTAGGAAATCGTTAATGACGACGAATTGATAGTGAAAACGGACCTGTTGCTGAACATCGGCGAACGACAAATCGGGATTGCGCTCGCGAAACCGATTGTGGAAGCGCAGGAAAAGTCCCTGCAATTGCGACACAATCGTGTTCTCGTCGTTGCGCGGATCTCCGATTAGCGCGCGACCGTTGGGTCCTCGCGGCAAGTCGACGGCGTTCGGGTCGCCGCCCCCGTTGATGGCCGTGCCCAACTGGAATTTCTCCAAGTTCGGCGACGGTTGATACATGTAAGGCTGATCATCCGGACCGCGCCCATAAATGTTGTCGAGGTCAAAAGCGGGAGTACGAAAGTCGGTGAGAGCGTCGGGGTCGTTTTGCTTCTGAAGGCTACTGGCGGGGTCGAAGGTGAGGTCGTGGTCAATGAACTGACCGAGGTAGGTGTAGAGCGCGGGAATGCCGCTCTCTTCTTCATCCTCACCATCCTTGGGACCGTCGAAACCGGCCGACATCGCGGCACCAAGCTCTTCAAAGATGGGTTTGAGACTCGCGTCGTCCGGGTCAAAGGCCGGTTGTAGCGAACGAAACATCCGGCCAAAACGGCCCTCGAAACGAGGGGACCGATTGGTTGCCATTAATCCACGAACAGGTGCGCTGTGCCGTCCAGCCATTTCACTCTCCCAGAGGAATTGTGAACCGCTTTAACGCAAGCAGTATACCTGCTCAGGCGTATTTGGAGAACAAATATTTACAGGGACAGTTCAATTCTGAGCCGGCGCCTTGAACTTCTTCAGGTTCACGACGCTCTCGAAGAAGTAAGTGGTGCCATCCTTGTCCGCGCCGATGACGGCTGTGGCTTTATCGACTTCCTTGCCGCTCACCGGATCGACGTCCATGCGGCTCTTGGCATCACTCTCAAGCCGGGTCTTGCACATGTCGCAGCAGCCGTAATAGGTGCGACCCTCCACCACGACGGGTATTTGAGCGTTCGGGAAGACCTTCTTGTTGATCATGCAGACGTATTTGGCGTCCACCTGTTTCAACGCCATTCCGTCATTGGTCTCAGCGGGAAGTATTGCGGTGGCCGCGGCCAGGGCCAGCCAAATTGAGAAAACACGTCGAGGAGGCATAACGGTTTAATTCTGCCACGCCTGGGGAGTGGCTGCCTATAGTCCAAATGGCCTAGTTATGATTGATCTGAGTCCATGGGGGCGCCTAAAGACTGTGAACGTCAAAACAGCCGTGAAGTGGATGTGGGTTCCGGTATTGGTTGCCGGACTATACGCCGGTGGTTCGGTGGTTCTGCGGCGGCACGAGACGAAGGAGATGGAGCGCCAGGCGGCCGCGAAGAATGAGGAGACCACGCGCAAGGCCGATCGGCAGATCATTGACCAGCTTGGCGGCGGCCAAATGAAAGTTCTGGCATTCTACGCGAGTCCCGCAGCGTTGCATCCGGGCGAAAAGGGGCTGCTCTGTTACGGGGTGGCGAGTGCCAAAACGGTCCGCATTGAACCGGGCGTTGAGCCGGTGAATCCCGCGCTCAGTAAGTGCGTGGAAATCAGGCCTGCACGCGATACCGAGTTTAAGCTGACCGCCACAGATGTCAGCGGGCACGCCGAGACCGCCAGCGTCAAAGTACCGGTGCGCTGATTAGAAGCTGAGAATTCGCTCGGCTTCCTTAGCGACGTCGTCCACTTGGGGCAGAATCTCATTCTCCAACTGCGGATGGTAGCCCACCCAAGTATCGAGGGCGGCGACGCGACCCAGTGGAGCGTCGAGCGAAGTAAACAGCTCATTGGCGATGCGAGCTGCGAGCTCGGCGCCGTAGCCCCAACTCAAACAGTCCTCGTGGGCGATCATCACCCGGTTGGTTTTTTCCACGGAGGTCCGAATCGCTTCCCAATCATAAGGCGCGAGAGATCTAAGATCGATCACCTCGATGCTGGCACCGGGCATGCGCTGCTCCAGTTGAGTGGCGGCCTGAAGTGATTTCTGCACCAGCGCGCCATACGTGAGGATCGTCAGATTGCGGCCCGATTTTGCGATGCGCGCTTTGCCGAAGGGAATCGTGTAGTCGGGACCGGGATGCGGCGAACGGTTGTAGGGTTCGCGGTAGAGCCTCTTGTGCTCGAGAAAAAGAACCGGATCGTCGCAACGGATGGCGGTACGCAACAACCCGACAGCGTCCTGTGCATTGGACGGAATCAGGACCCGCAGTCCAGGGATGTGGGTGAAGATCGATTCGCCGCACTGGCTGTGATAGATGGCGCCGCCTTGCAGATAGCCGCCGTACGCCACGCGTATCACCGCTGGACAGGAAAAGCCGTCGTTCGAGCGCCAGCGAATATTCGCCATCTCATCGCGGATCTGCATCATCGCCGGCCAGATATAGTCGAAGAACTGGATCTCCGCCACCGGCTTCATCCCACGGGTGGCCATGCCGATGGCGCGTCCCACAATGGCCGCCTCGGCAATGGGTGTGTTGAAACAGCGCGCTGAGCCGAAGCGGATCTGTAAACCAGCGGTGGTTTTGAAGACGCCGCCCTTGCCCTTCACTTCGCAAAGGTTGTCCTCGCGGCTGCAATCGGCGACATCCTCGCCGAAAACGACGATGTTGGGATTACGCTCCATCTCCTCGTGCAGCGTGAGATTGATGGAGTCCACCATGGTGCGCGGATCGCCTGCAAACTTAGGTTCGGTGTCGAAGAAACGAGACGTGGGGTCGATCCGTTCGGAATACAGATGGACGAGCGCTGAGCCTTTGGGGGGCGGCGGCGCCTTCAGAACGCGATCGGTGGCTTCCTGGATTTCCTGGTCCACTTCGTGGACGATTCGCTGTAGCGTATGGCGGTCGAGATGCCCTTGCGCGATGAGCCATTCGGGGAAGCGGACGACGGGGTCGCGCTGTGCCTCGCTTTCGCGTTCGGCAGCGGTTTTGTAGAGGCGCTCATCGTCTGAGAGCGAGTGCGAGTACGGTCGGGTTACCGTTCCGCGCACCAGAGCGGGCCCTTTTCGTGCGCGTACGTACTCGACGGCCTCGGTGAGTGTGGTGTACGAGGCGATAAAGTCAGTCCCGTCGCACTCGAGCACTAAGAGATTGGGGAAGCCAGCCACCAGAGCCGCGATATTACCGCCGGCTGTCTGCCGTTCCACCGGGGTGGAAATCGCGTAGCCGTTGTCTTCAACCAGGTAGAGCAGCGGCAGATTGTCCAGGCAGGCGACGTTCAGCGATTCCCAGAATTCACCCTCGCTGGTGGCGCCGTCTCCGGTGCAGACCAGCGTAATCTCGTCGCTCTCGGGATTGAGTAGCCGGGACGCATGGGCACAGCCGATTGCCTGCACGAACTGCGTTCCGGTGGGCGACGATCCGGTGACAATATGCAGTTCAGGCGACGACCAATGCGACGGCATTTGCCTACCGCCCGATGCCGGATCAGCGGCCGCGCCGACGGCGCCCAACAGCATTTCTTCTCCAGTGACACCGAGGGTCAAGGCCAGTGCGCGATCACGGTAGTAGGGATAAAACCAATCATGGGAGGCCCGCATGGCCATTCCGGCGGCGACTTCCAGGGCCTCGTGGCCGGCGCCGCTGATCTGGAAATAAATGCGGTTCTGACGCTTTAGGAGGATTTCACGGTCGTCGATGCGCCGCGATATGTACATGAGCCTGAAAGCCCTTACGAGATCGTCACGCGTCAAGCCGGTGGGCCGAAGCGCAGGATCAGCGGGTGTCGATGTACGGGTCAACATCTTTTTTAGTCTAGCGCGGCAATGCCGCCAACCTCTAAACGGTTAGATGCAGGAGTAGACTGAATCGTTATATGGATCTACAAGGAAGTCGTAGAGGTTTTCTCAGAACGGCCGGTGGACTCGGCGCCACGATGATGGCCGCGCCGCTCACCGAGAAGCAGAAATTCGACCGACTCGCCTCCAACACCTGGCCTCTCCGCTATCTGTTCAAGAGCCGCATGCAGTTTCGCGGCGAGCAGGCACAGGCGATGAAGACCAAGTACGGCGAAATCACGATGCTCGATTTCCCGCGCTTCACCAAGGAGACGTTCCCTGGTGTGACGCACATGGACCTGTTCTCGGGACTGTTCGGCGACATCACCGACAACAGCATGTACACCGACGTCCCGGTGTTGAATGGCGCGGCCACCCGGGTCACGCAGGAATTTGATCCGTCGAGCGCGTCGGGAATCAAGTGGCTCGAGAAACTCTCTTCGACGATGGCGTCCACCGGCACCAAGTGTCAGCACATCTCCAACAACGCGCCGCGCGATATTTCTGAACTCGACGAAGACAAGCGCAAGGCCGGCATCGCGGTAGCCAAGAAGTGGTTGGACGGCGCCAAGATTATCGGCGCAAAATCGATGCGCGTAAATAGCGGTGGACCGCGGATTGCGCCCTGCGCCATCGCGACGTCGGACTATCCGCGCAACAACGAAATCGAGAAGTATCTCGCCAAGTGCATCGAGTCGTTCAAGGAAATGGCCGACTATGGCTCCAAAGTCGGAGTGAGGGTGACGCTGGAAAATCACTGGGGACTGACGGCCAATCCGATTAACATCCGGATCATTATTGAGGCGGTGAACTCGCCCTTCTGCGAGGCGTCACCGGACTTCTGCAATTGGGAGCATGAGTACCTCCTGTATCACGGTCTTCGCGATCTGGCGCCATACGCTCACACTAACGTGCATGCCAAGTATTGGAGCCGCTGGAAGGAGAACAACGATGTTCGCCGCAGCGTAAAGATCATGAACGACGCGGGATTCAAGGGTACGTTTGCGCTCGAGTACGAAGAGGGTCCATGGGACGGCGTAGAAGGGTCGAAGTATCTCTATAAGGAAGTGCTGGCAGCCCTTTGATGTAAGGGCTATGCGTCCTGGACCTTCCGGACCTTGCTTCGCCGTCACTCAGCCGATACCATGATTCGTGCTGACAGTTGACGTCGATACCGGCACGCTCGCGCAAGTGGAGCGGATTGCCGCTGAGTGGCGCGATTTGTGTGCACGCGCGCTGAACGACGAGCCGTTCTACCGTCCGGAATGGTTCCAGAGCTGGCTGCGCGCCTTCATGCCCGACGTCGCTGTCACTGTGCTCACCGCTCGCTTGGAGGGCCGGCTGGTCGCGGTTCTCCCGCTGGTGATCCAACATGGCTTCACTGGCGGACTCCCCGCGCGAATCGCTTCGAGTCCCACGAACTATCATTCCTGCCGTTTCGACATGCTGCGCGAAGCCGGACTTGTGGGCGACGCTGCGGTGCTAGAAATCTGGCGGTCCCTAAATCAGATAAACGGATGGGATGTACTGTGTCTCGACTACGTTCCGCAAGGCGGCGCTCTTGAGGCGCTGCGCGACCATGCGGCCGCCGAAGGTCTTTCCGTCTGGACTCGCGAGTCGTGGCGCAGCCCCTACATCACCACCGCTGGATGGGACCAATCACCGGACTTTTTCCTGAATCAGACGCATTCGCATTTCAGCCGCAATATCCGCCGGCTCATTCGCAAGTGCGCCTGCCGGGGTCCTCTACGGCTCGAGCGTGTCGACAACGCCGATAGCGGGATGCTGGAAAAGTTCTATGTCCTCGAGGGGGCGGGATGGAAGGGCGAGTCCGGCACCGGCATCAACAGTGATCCTGTGACGCTTCAGTTCTACAATGACGCCGCCACCTGCGCGGCCCGCTACGGATACGGCCGCCTCTATCTCCTTTACTACGGCGACCAGCTTGCCGCCGGACACTTCGGCTTCCACTACAACGGCCGGTATCTCACCGCGAAATGCGCATTCGATGAAAGCCTGCGGGCCATTGCTCCGGGGCATCTCATCGTCAACGCGATCCTGAATGACTGCGCTGCGTCGGGGCTGAGCGAACTCGATCTCTGCGGCGACAGCGAGGACTGTATAACGAAGTGGACGTCCAACTTGAATCGTCACTCGACGATCTTAGTTTTCCGTCAGAACGCC
>JBBQUM010000054.1:0-23686 GCA_038212445.1 Bryobacterales bacterium | reverse complement strand
TTGGAGGGAATCAACAGCCTCATTCAAGCGGCAAAGGCCAAAGCGCGCGGCTATAGAACCTCACGCAATCTCATCGCCATGGTCTACCTCATCGCCGGCAAGCTCGAACTCAATGTTACCCACCTGGGATAGCGAGGAGGCTCTTTGTTGATAGGCATGAGCGTTTCCTTTCGGTCTGAGTCGGGGAAAGCGACGACATCCTGATGGAAGCTCTGCCGGATAGAGGGACTACGTTCTCGATTCGCAAATAACGATCCACACGTCGATTTACCGAAGGACTACTCAGTCCTGGTTCAAGGTGTTCGGGACTGCTTCAATCACGGCCGCGCCAACCGTGACCAAACGAAGATCAAGTGCCTGACCCCAAGGGGACTCCCAGTCCTCCTCAGCACGCCGATGAGGGGCGGGAGCCCATCCACCATCGTGAAGTCGTTACTCGCGAGTCCGCGAGCGAGGTTTGTCTTTTCTCCCGATGGCAACTTCATGCTTTACGCCGCCGCTTCGGCACACTCTGACGGGCTGTTTCTGACCCGGTATCCGACCGGTGCCGGAAAGTGGCCGGTGCCCCAAAGCAATGGCAACCGAGCCGTCTGGAGCCGCGACGGCCGCAGCTTGTACCTCGTCTTGGACAACCGTTTGATGACCGCCTCTTTTACAGCATCACCCGCGGTGTCGATCGGCGAGCCGCGGATGCTGTTCGACGCAACCCCCCTCAACGTCACGCTCGATCGCAATTTCCTCTCCGACGGCACAGTCATCGCGGTACAGGACCTCCCGCCCGACAAGCGGCAGATCGTGCTGGTTCAGAACTGGTTTGCGGAATTCAGGGACGAGGAGAAGTGAGGGTCACCCATTGGGCGTCTGTGTCAAGTACGCGGAGCGTTCCTGGGAGGCGTGAACGGACGGCGTCCTGCATGGACGAAGCGAAGGCTTCGTCCATCGGCGCAAGCCAGCCGCAGAGGAGCGAGTCGTCACTCGGGAGCGCATTAGGAGCGCATTAGTGCGCATTAGTGGGCCGGACCTTCGTTATTCGAGGCAACGTAAAGTGCTTGAAGCGGAGAATCTTACTGTCACGTATTCTTGGTTCGGCACGTTAATCGCAGTTATTTGAGCTCAAGTCAGCGTCCACCGAGGAAAGGACCCATACGCAGAACTGGTCGGTCGATCGCAACACCGTCGGCCAGACCGCGCACGCCGGGGTCGACGGCAGGCGCTTCAACTTCGATCATCACTTTGACGAATCAGGCAACGTGACGTCGTCGAAAACGCCGGCCTATGGCTTTCGGACTCATCGGGCAATCGAAGTCGCGCTGTATCACACACTTGGCGATCTTCCTTTGCCAGATACAATCCACAGATTCTGCTGAGCAACCCTTTTTCTTGTGCAGGGGCTGCGGGAGCTGTGGGAAACGGCACATCTACTGGGCGCGATTCATGGGCGATTCGCACACGGCTGAACCACTTCCTGTCTGGCAACGAATGCTTGCTTACAACGAAAGGCCGCGTTTACCCCGAACACTTGCTTCTCCGACGCTGATCGTCGACGAACTGGCCGTGAAAAGCTCACCACAACAGCAGGTTATGGTGACGACGTGCGTGTGACCGTGAACGTAAACAAGCCGCCGGATGTCGTAGCGGCGGCGTCCGACATCGTGATCGTATCGCCCGACACGGAACCCGTGAAAATGTTGCCAGCATTCAATGTAACCGTCGTTCCATTCTCCTGACCAACGAAGTTGGCCATCAACGGTGGCTGATCGACAAGAAAGCAGCCACCCTTCCCATCTTGATACTTCACTCCGGTGAAGGTCAAAGTCCCGGTCAGATTGCTCCCGGTCTGTACGAGTGACATGGTCACCGATCCGCTATACGTGAAAGCCGTCCCCGTGCAGGAACCGACGGTGTAATGGTCCCTGATGGTGAATGTGCCAGCGTACGAGCCGGTGAGATTGCCGGGCGATACACCGCTGACTGTGACCGTCGCCGTCGCGGTAGCCGTCCCTCCAGGTCCCGTTGCAGTCAGCGTAAAGGTTGTCGTCACTGCAGGTGAGACCAACGCGCTCCCACTCAATGGCTTCCCAGCCCCAACTCCACTGATCGAGACTGACGTGGCATTCGTTGTGGACCAGCTCAGTGTGGACGACTGGCCGGAGTTAACGGTCGTTGGATCGGCCACAAATGAGAGAACGGCTGGTGAGGATACAGCGTTGACAGTGACTGTCGCCGTCGCGGTGACAGTTCCTCCAGGTCCCGCTGCCGTCAGTGTGTAGGTTGTCGTTACCACGGGCGATACCGACACGCTCCCATTCACCGGCTGCCCCGCTACAACTCCGCTGATCGAGACCGATGTTGCGTTCGTGGTGGTCCAACTCAGTGTGGAAGATTGCCCCGGGTTGATCGTGGCCACGCTGGCTGCGAAAGAGACAACGAGGGGCGGCGGCTGAGTTGACGGCTCGATCGTCAACGTGACCGGAATGCTCGAGCTGATTCCAGGTGTATCCACATCGGCGACTGTCACATGTCCCGTGTCGGTGCTGAGATTCGAACCGTTGGCAGTCAAACCGGCGATGTTCACCGAGACCGTCAGACGCTCAGAATCGCTGACAGAGAGCGGCCGAACGGGCCCGTCAACAAGAAGCCATGCCGCGTCAGTCGAGACGTGGTAATTCAGAACCGAGCCAGGCTGTCCGGCATTGGTGACCGTCAGGGTCTGCGAAGAGGGGCTGAAGCCTCCCTCCGTCGCGCTGAATGTCATGTTCGTGGGACTGAGACTGATCGAGACCGTGCCGATGGTGAGTGTGACTGGTACGGCCTGCTGTGTCCCACCATCAAACGTGAACGTAATATTGGCGTCATACGAGCCGGGTTGGAGCCCGGTGGCATCTACGGTCGCGGTGACTGAAGACGGGGAAACACCACTGAACGACGTCAGGTTGAGCCAAGTGGCATCCGTATCCTTCTTCGCCGTCCAATGCGCGATGCAGGTTGCCGTCTGAACACTAAGGACCTTCGGTGAGTGGTCTTGATCCGTGAAGTTCAGCGATGGTGGAGTCACACCAGATGTTTCCGCCGAGACATTCATGAAGACGCCGACTCCGTGGGGAGTATGCTCCGTTGGATTGACGACTGGACTGACCGGACTGACGACGACCGTTCCAGGATAGGTACCGGGATGCAGCTTGTCCCGGTTGTTGACGGTGATCGTATGCTGATTGGGTGATGGGGTTCGAACGCCGCCCTGCTCCGGTTGGACCGTGGCCCATGGGACATCTGTCGTCACGTTGTAAGAGATCGTTTCGGGAGTACCAACCTTCGTCGCGACCGTCATAAGGGTAGAGGCGGAACAGATTCCGCTGGAATCGACGACGAGTGGCGCTGTGTTTGCCGCCACGTCCAGGCAGTCGCTGAAGTTCTGGACCGACACCGCTGCGGGACCTACGCGAGCCCATTTCACATTGAGCTCGAAAGGAGGGATGTCCAAGTGGCCGGTGTTGCAGACTAGATCGGACGGGTCTGACAAGTCGATCTCATAATCGAGCGACACAATCAGTGAGACTTTATTGACGTCGACGTAGATGGGTTCAACAGAGCCATCTTTAACTGCCCGGACATTCGCCGTCAAGCGGTTGGGGTTGGGCGAGATTGAGATGGGTAGGTCGGTGTCATATTTGACGATGGCCGGAGGCAGAATTTCCTCGCCCAGTGCTTTTACCGTCGCGCCAATATTGAACGAGACGCTCGTCTTCATCATGTACGAGATGTTACTGGGACCTTTTAAGTCGTAAAGAACGTCCGGATCGTAGATCGTCCGATCCAGCTGGTCAGCCGTGAGCAAAGGGCTGAGGTCAGCCCTTAAGGCGACAATCGGCGCGGAGCACGACAGCGTTGCACCCGCAGGCGAATCAAAGGGGATGGTCGTGGTATCGAGAGCCTGAAACTTCTTGATGATCTCCCCGGCGATGTCAGCGAATTTCTGGGCCAAGTCGTGATCGGGGGAATCGCACTCGTTTTCTAGGATATCGCGCTGAGGTTGGTTGATCGACATTTGCGGGGCGTCCGCAGTCTTGCCGGAAGGAGGTCGGTTAACGGGGATATCTCCTCGCAGGACAGAGCCAGGGAGTGCGGATACGAGCCTTCCCGGGAACCCAGCCGGCGATACCGACAGGAGCGGAACAGAAGGGGCAGACCCCACGCTGGCGGCGTGGGCGATCGCCCGGCGCCGCGTCGGCTCGGCTGCAGCCACTGGAACGAGGTAGTTGCCTGCCACGTCGCTTTGAGCGAAGAGAAACGGTACCTCGAAACTCGTCACCATCGCCTTTACCGCCGGTGCACCATTCGCATCAACCACCTGCCCGCTCATCAGACCGATTGGAAACATCGTCTGAAGAAAGACGAACGTCCCCTGGGAGACGCCAGGAAGTGCTGCGGCGGCCGTGGTCTGTATCCGCGTGCCAGTCAGCAGACCAAGGTCCTTGAGCACCAGGTCGGGCATCCCGTCTCCGTCAACGTCCTCGTCATCTTTGAGCACCAGAATCAAGGATGCACTCAGTAGATTCGGATCGACCGTCGCCGAGAGGGTGGGGACTTTCGCGAACTGCGCTCCCCCCGTCCGGATGGAGATCGCCTGCAGGAACCGGAGGTTTTTCGAAGCGAAAGTGAAACCCTGCAAAGCTTCGAGTTGCGAGGCAGGTACGGAAACGATGCTGATATTGGTATTGCCGGTGAGTGATCCGGCGGGAATCTCAAGCTTGATTCCATTCAGTCCAGTCACGTCGCCACCCGACGGTCCTATGACGATACCAGGTACTTGCCCAGCTGACACGGTAATCGGCCCCGAGTGGTACGTGTCGTTGCCCACGTTGCTCTGAGAGAGCACCGCGTTGCTGTCCACGTACACGTGAGCGTAGTAGATCCCCGCCGTATTGAGCGTGAACGCGGCGCTCAAGGTGGCGCTGCTGCCCGCTGTAATCGCAGGCGTTGATACTCCCTGCTGGATCGGGTCCGAAGAGCTGCTCGATCCGGAGTTGCTGTTCAAGCGGATCATCGTGGTCGTGGCCGCGGCGTTGCCGGTCCCCTCGTTCTTCACCGTTACATTGACCGCTAAAGCGCCACCTGTCGTCATCGAGGTACTGCTAAGTAAGACACTCTGCGGCACAAGGTCAGGTTGGCCAGCCGCTGACGCGGCGTTGAAGACCCACGCGGCCCCGGCGTTATTGTTGTCGAAACCCCCTCCAACCATGGCCGTGTTTCCGTCGGAGGAGAGGGAGACCGAAGCGCCTTGACCTGCGTTTCCCACGGAGCCCGAGCCGACCAGTTTGGTGGACTGGGCCCACGCGTTTCCGCTCCTGGTCCAGACCCACGCGGCTCCAACGCCCCTGTTGTCGTTGAACCCTCCGACAATAGCCGTGTTCCCATCGCCGGAGAGGGACACCGAATTCCCCTGTTCAGCGATCTGCACCGCGCCCGCGCCGACCAACTTGGTGGATTGCTGGGTCCAGACTCCTCCACTCCTGCTCCAGACCCACGCGGCTCCAGCCTGACTGTTGTCGCCGGTTCCTCCGACGATGGCGGTGTTTCCGTCGGCGGAGAGGGAGACGGAAGAGCCTTGATTTGCAGCCCCGACGGCGCCTGTACCGACGAGCTTGGATCCTTGCTGGGTCCAGACGCCTCCGCTCCTGGTCCATACCCACGCGGCCCCAGCGTTACTGTTGTCAGAACTGCCTCCGACGATGGCGGTGTTGCCGTCTGTGGATAGGAACAGGGAAACACCTTGGCCTGCGTTTCCCACGGCGCCGGAGCCGACAAGCTTGGTGGACTGCTGGGTCCAGACGCCTCCGCTCCTGGTCCATACCCACGCCGCCCCAGCGTTACCGTTGTCCAAGTTCCCTCCGACGAGGGCCGTGTTGCCGTCAGCGGAAATGGACACGGAAACACCTTGGCCGGCGTTTCCCACGGCGCCCGCGCCGACAAGTCTGGACTGCTGGGTCCAGACGCCACCGCTCCTCGTCCATACCCACGCCGCCCCGGCCCTGCCGTTGTCGCCCCAACCTCCGACGATGGCCGTGTTGCCATCGGCGGAGAGAGACACGGACGCGCCCTGATCAGCGGTCCCCACCGTACCCGAGCCGACGAGCTTGGTGGACTGCTGGTTCCAGCTCCCTCCGCTCCTGGTCCAGACCCACGCGGCCCCAGCGAAATTGTGGTCTGTGCTCCCTCCTACAATGGCGGTGCTGCCGTCGGCGGAGAGGGACACGGAAACGCCTTGAGCCGCGGCCCCGTCGGCTCCAGTTCCCACCAACTTCGACCCCTGCTGCGAAAACTGCGCGAGGGCCGGATGGGAACTGAGCAACGCCGCAGAGACGAGGACCGTCGGCGCAACGAGATTCCTAATTGCCATGGGAATCCTCCGGAGGACGTTCCACTATACACGGAGAGGGTCGGGGGTTGGGGTTAGGTCAAAGGCTAAAGTGCCGGGCGTGTTGCTCAGTCGAGAAGCCTGCATCGGCGAGAGATTGGCACTCTCAAGTTCTCTCAAGAGACGTTGCTCGCGGACGTATTTTTCGGCGCCGGATCCGACGAAACCAACTCGTGGAAGAACGCCAGCATGTGATCGAGGCTTGTGACCGGCGCAGCCTCGTAGGTCGATGAATCCAGAACCTGTGGTATCGGAACTTTTTGCATGCACCGGGCGCTTTGAAGTGCAGCGCATGAGTGGGGCCGGACCTTCGTTATTCGGGCCCTGGGGGGGGGCCGGGCCTTCGTTTTTCTCTCGGCCCGCTAAACCGCTAAATCAAAACGACTTAACTGAGCCAATGTTTTTGCGCTCGTGCGGACCGCAGTAATTTTCCCTCAGGAGAGCACGATGGTAGGAATGTCAAAGGCCTGACCCCAGCCTCCATTCTGTGACCCCAGCCTCCATTCTGCTGACACTAGCCGCCGGCGTGCTCGCAGGCGTCGTGCTCCCCACCATCGCACGCGCGACGAAAGAGCGCAGCGGCCCGAGCCTGATCCTTCGCCACGCCGCGGCCTTTCGACGTCATGAGCCCTAGGAAGTAGCAGGCTCGCATATCTGCGGCGTCGCACATCTGCCCGTAGAGCGTTGCCGCATGCTGCGGATCCTCAGCGACTCCTTCACCCTGATCGTAGTCGTTCGCCAGGTTCGTGCAGGACGTTGATGAGCCAAGCCGGCAGGCCTTGTCCCAAAGCTCGGCCGCGCGCGCCTTGTCGACGGCGGTTCCCTCGCCGGTGTCATAGTCCCAGGCCAGCGCGGCGCACCCGCCGCGGTCGTCCTCCGCACACTTCATCCCGGCGACGACGAAGGCGCGCTGTTCCTTCGTGACACCAGTGAGTCTCGTGCATGGCCCGTTGGGAGAGAGGAACGTCAAGACTCTCTTGCGCCCCTTCATCCAACCGGCGTCCGTCTCCCCTGCCAGTCCGGCTTGCGCGAGACTGAGTGGCGTGGCGCCGGCTTGATCGCGCACGTCGGGCCGGAGACCGTTCGCGCACAGGACTGCCAGTACGTCGAGATCGCTGAAGAGATTCATCGGCGACCTGGCGGCTCGGTGCAGCGCTGTCTCTCCCTTGTTGTCGCGCGCTTTCGGGTCGGCGCCGCGCGCCACGAGCGTTTCGATGTTCTCCGCGTTATCGGCCAACAACAAGGGCGTGTTCCCCTCGCGATCACGCGTGTCGACTTCGGCACCATGATCGAGGAGAAACGTGACGGAATCGGAAGGTGCCCAGCGCGAAGGCACGGCGTAATGCAACGCCGTCCGGCCTGAGCCGTCCTTCGCCTTCACCTCGGCGTGATGATCGATCAGGAGCGCCACCGCTTTTCCATCGCGCGCGTTGGCCATCAGCGGCGTCCGCTGTCGGATGTCTCTGGCGTTCACGTTCGCTCCGTGCGCGAGAACCGCATGGAGCGTGGCCATGCGCTTCACAGAAATGCTTTCATCGCCATACGAGTGATTCGCCCCCGCTTCGTGGAGCGCCGTGCTTCCGTCGTCATTGTCGGCGTCGACAATGGCCCCGCGCGTCAGGAGAAACTCGACGACATCGGCATGCAGTTCTTGCGCTGCCACCGTGAGCGGCCACTTGACGGTTGACCCTCCGTCGGTTGTCTGACTGGCATTGATGAACGACGGATTGCTGTCCGCCATCCGTTGCACGGCCGGGAGGTCACCCCGCTTCGCCGCGGCGATAAACGCGATGACCAGCTTCTCGGTGCGCCAGGCTTTGATGCCGAAGAACAGCAGGTAGGCACCGTACGCGAAGGTCAGGACGGCGATCCCGAGCACCAGGCGTGAGCGCTTGCCCGCCGGGAACATCGCCAGTCCGAGGAGGGCGAACACCACGCCAAACGCGATCTTCATCGCTCTATTGTTGACGATTTCAGGGAGGAGAAACGGAGGTCACGAGTATGGCCTCTATGGGGCCAGGTCTTCGTTCTTCGCTTGGTTTCGGCCACTCCACCTCGGGTTGACCAGGCTGGGGTCAGACCTTTGGTGCTCCGATCAAGGCTGGATTCTTCGTGCGAATCACTGCGCGCCACCGTGAACACGCTTACCGGGCCTTTCCAAGTACCTGCCAGTGAGTCAGTTACGGAGAGCGAAAAAAGAAGGCCTGACCCCGGCTGGGGGTCCTGAGACTGCGAAGATGTCGTGATCGTCCGTAATTTCAATCGCCGCGGACAGAGTTAGTGTCGCGTTGCGACCCATGGCAGACGAATCTTGACGCCCCGCCTATTGAATCTGGGTGATCACGAGCTGGGCCGCACTATTACGAAGTATGAATATCGCGAGTCCCGTCGGATTCACGACCGCGATCGTCGAATTGACCGCAGTTGTTCTCACAAGCGACATGCCGACGACGAGCTGGGTGGTGCCAGCGGCCCCTCCGGTTCCGACGGAAGCAAGCGGGTTGAAGACGTTATCGAGCTCCAACGCCAGCCGGCCCGGCCCGTCCAGGGGAACCTGAAACTGAACCAGATAGGTACCGATGTTCGGTAACAGAAATACCGAGCTACTGACGTGGGTGATCACGCCGTTGGAAGTCCCATCCAGAAGAAAACTAACGGCCGCTCCAGGAGGGACGAGGACATTGAATCCCTGAAAGGAGGAGAAATCGGAAAAGTTCAGAATCGCGGCAGGGCCTGTCGACCCCGTCGCGCCGGTAGCTCCTGTAGCGCCCATTGGTCCTGCGGGGCCGATTGGTCCGGCTGCCCCTGTTGTGCCGGCCGGTCCTGCCGGGCCGATGGATCCGGTTGCTCCTGTTGCGCCGGTCGGGCCTGCCGCGCCGGTTGCTCCGGTTGCGCCGGCCGGTCCTGCCGGACCGATTGATCCGGCTCCTCCTGTTGCGCCCACGGGTCCTACTGGGCCGATTGGTCCGGTTGCTCCTGTTGCGCCGGTCGGGCCTGCTGGGCCGATGGATCCGGCTGCTCCTGTTGCGCCCACGGGTCCTGCTGGGCCGATTGGTCCGGTTGCTCCTGTTGCGCCGGCCGGTCCTGCCGGGCCGTTCGAACCGGTTGCTCCTGTTGGTCCGGCCGGACCCGTTGCACCCGTTGCTCCGCTCGGCCCCTGCGGACCTGCTGTAACGGTGGAACTGATGGTCAACGCACTTCCATTCGAGGTGATGGCAACGTTCGGTCCTGCCGCTAATGTGAGCGCCCCGCTCAAGCCATTGAGGCTGGTGACGACGGGTAGATTCGTGGCGAGCAGGCCGTCACGAAAGCTCATCTCGAAGCCGGTCGCATCCTGACTTCCATTGGCGACGAGCGAGCCGGCAACGATTAACTTCCCGGCACCTGAGGCCACCGTGGCGCGTACGCGGCCATCCGAAATCAAGCCTCCTGGAACGATCTCCGAAGCGCGGACCAGCAGTTGCTCGTATGGGCGCAGGTCGAAGTCGCGACTGCCGAGGGTGGCACCGCTGGGATCGACGATCTCCAGATGAGCGCGAAGCGGGCTACCCGCTACCTCGACCATGACGACGTTGTAACGAAAGTCGGAGCTCTCATTGACGCCCAGCAGCGCGGCCTGCTCGGCGTCGCCGATGGCGAACGAGGCGGGAACAGCAGCGAAGTAGAGGCCCTGGCTGTCTCTGAGGGTTGCGCCAGGCGATTGATTGTAGATTCGTGCGGCCACCAGCAGACGTTCCGATCCGCGGAAGCGCATCGCGCCCTGAACTCCGGCACGTTGAAAAACTGTTTCCCCGATGTTCGCGTACGTCTTGGACTGGCCTGGAGCAAGCGTGTCGTTGACCGTTGGGGGATTGGCATCGGACGTCCCGGTGATCAGAAACTGCATCTGGAAGTCGACCGCTCGATCGGTCGGATTGCTGACCCACACCGTGGTGTAGAACTCACTGCCATTCGCGCCGCTGACCCTTCCGGCAGCGGGGAGAACCAGATCGGAGCCGGCAAAGCCGGCCAGCGCGGAGGAAGCGACCGGCAACACCAGAGCGATCAGCAGAAACGTGATGGATCGGATTGCGTTGGTCACAAATTCTCCCTCTTAGTCATGAAGTCGCGGGATCATCGAACGCCGCCGTTGATCCGGATCTGTTGGCACACTAACACCCAATCGAAGGTGCCGGACGCTGCGCGTGCACGGGAGGCGAGGGTCGCCAGGCAGCCATCCGGACGGGTCAGACCTGGTTCTCGGCCCGGTACTTTCTCGTTTGAGCGCCGCCTCACGAATTCTCAGTCCGCCCCCACCCGCCGGACCGCGGGCGAAAGATTCCAGCGGTTCGGGGCTGCGGATTGCGCGCAACCGGCGCCAGCCTACTCGCAGCGGGCAGGTGCCGATCCCGTGTCATCTGCGAGATTGGCGCGGAAGGAGGCTTGGTGGGGTCAGACCTTCGTTTTTCGAGGAGGCTTGGTGGGGTCAGACCTTCGTTTTTCGCTGAAGCGCAACCATTGAGCGATCACCTTCGGGCGGGCAGATTCAGGAAGATCGGAGAATGGCGAGTGATTGAGCGATCCGAGGACCACAAACCACGAAGGTGTGACCCGGAGGCCGCCGGGACGCTACTGGCGTATCGAGGGAAGGTCAACGAGCGCTTGGGTGTGGCGCCGGTGGCCTTGCCTGGCGAAAGCACAAAAACAATGCCGGCGAGGTCGCCGGCGCCACACGTTCTGAGCTGGTCCGACGACCGAAACCCAGGGTACTGAGAAGTTTCTGAGGAAAGCTTGAGGCTCTCTTGAAGAAACTTCGGTCCGCGAAGCCGATGCTGGCGGCGTCCGTCCCAACCGGCGAAGGGATTCGCCAAAACGAAGGAGCCACCATGCAGAAGCGAAATCGTCATAAGTTTCCAACCATCCACAACGGGGTCGAATGGGTTGTCTTCCTTGTAGTCTTCCTGACTATGCTGCCGGTCCCGTCCGGCGCGCAGCTGGTCGCCAGAAACCAGTCCACGCGCACCGCTCCCCCGCCCGTTCCGATTAATCCCAAGTCGATGACACGTGCCCAGATCCTGACGGGCGCATCGCTCTCCAGCCTCCGCCAGCGCTCCAACGAAATCCGAGCTGGGTTTGGTCCCAAAGGAGCGACGCGGCCAGCTCCACCGATGGGGAACCGTCCGATGGCCCGATGGGTAACCGCGACCATTCCCATGACTCCGCGCGCGTCATGGACCGATCTGAGCGTGGAGAAGAACCCGGACGCTGCCGTCTCGGTGAGCACCGACATCGTCGACGCCTCGGTCTATTCCGATACGAAAGCGCCACTTCTGCTTCGTATCCGGACAAGCGGTTACGCCGTGCAGCAACAGCGATTCATGATTCAGTACGCATCCCAGCCAACGCCGACGCACGCTCCCAATCGCTGCGACGCGTGGACCAAGCCGGCCGCATTGATCGCCAGCGGTGCGATCTCCGTGCATTTCGCCACGGTCAATCCACCTTTGCCGGCGCATACCACCTCCGGGTCACGCGCCACGGTCACGATGCCGGTGCGCCTCGATTCGCACGAACTTCACGAGAGTTCGACACGGGCGATGATCCGGCATCCGGAGCCAGCGCCTCACGTTCGTGAGGCAGTCCGCACGAGCTCCTCGTTTACGGACCTCCTTCCGCAGGCCATCAGCAAGCCATTGCAGTATCCGGCCACGATCTGGATGCGCGTCGTCCCGCTCGATGTCGCGTCCTCCTGCAGTCAAGCGCCGTCCAACTGGATCTCGATCTATATTCCCGGAACTCGCTCGGAAGCGACACTGGCCCTGGCAAAAGCGCGCGAGGCGACCATCGCCAAGGAACATGCCCAGGCACTGGCCTCGATCAAATCGCACTACAAGGTCACCCTACTCAGCTACGTCTCTCCGAAACTCTTCGATGATTCCGCGCTGGAGATTGATCCGAGTCACTACATCATCCTGTCTCGTGACCATTTCATCGAAGGCAAGCTCTGGAAGGCCGGAACGACGATCGACGCGGAGTGGACCAGCCAGCTTTTCCAGAAGCATCCGGGCATCCTTGGACAGTACTGGGACCTCTTCACTGGCGAGCTGAATCTCTTGTCAGAAGGATACGAAACCGCGAAGAATTCGGTGGTCGATGTGGTCGCCGGAGCGCTCGCGATCATCCACATCCCCTGCGACCCGGGTTGCCACACCGCACTAAAAGCGGGGCTTGAAGCCGTTCTGACCGAATGCGGCATCCCTCCCAAAATTCCAAACATTCAGGAGCTGTACTCGCGCGGATCGGGCTATCTGGCGCAAAACATTGCCAGCGTTGTGGTCGAACAGTTCAGCGGAGTTGACATCGGCCAGAGCGACAGCGTTCTGGGCACGGTGCTGGAGGAGACAGCCAGGGCGGAAGTGAAGAAAAACGCGTTCGAAGCCGCGAAGGAGGGCGTGGACGCTCTCACTTCGAGCCTGGTCTGCATCGACCCCTCGAAGCCGGACTGCGCGGCTGTTGCGGAAAACCCGTATACGTGGGGTGCACCGGCGCCGTACTTCCGCTCGAGACCGGGGGTGGTCTGGCTTCACATTGAACGCACGGCACCCGAGGTGCCGGGTGGCGAACGGATCACCGCGATGACGGTAACCGTCGGACCCTATTTCAACGCGAAATCGACGATCGATCTGGTCCATATCCCGGCGGCGGGATTGAACATCCCTGTGGTCGTTGAACCGGTCGATCCGAGCTCCCTGAAGGACCCCGTTTATCTCGCGTACGAATACCTGAGTGTCGACGATCAGCATTACCTGTGGGAGTGTGGCCCGGTGTACTACAAGAATGCCCCGCAGATCGACCTGCACGTCGCAACCGTCCACCTCACAAAGAGCTCGCTCGAGACCCACGGGGTGCTGACTGTGGCCGACTGGATCGACAAGAAGATCTACAGCGGATCTCCGTGGACGGAACACCCCTCCGCCACCTATTTTGGCCAGACAATCATGACCATGCCCGACGGCTCTGTGTACTACTGACACATACAATCTGAGTATGGGCGTTCCGTTGGCAACGGTTCCGACGGAACGCTCCCTACTTCGCGCCCCGGCTACGCTCCCGGCTTCGGGGTCTCCTCAGCCTCAGTGTCTGGCACCGTGTGGCCGGGATGGCAGGTGTTGCAGGTCACCATCTGTCCATGCGGGTTCACCTTGACGAGGTACTCAGCGTTCGCTGCGTGCATTATGCGCATCATGGTGCGGTCGACCGTTTTCTCCCGCTTGGCGTCGGAGGCGAAGTTCATCGCTTCGGCGGAGACGGCCGGATTCGCGGCATGGCAGGGAAGAAGATCGAAGCCCTGACCCCTCTCCGCCGTTTGCAGGTCTACCGTCCACAGCGTCGGCGCCGGTTATCCAGGCTTCGGCGCGACGGTCTACGGCGCGATCGTCAACTCCGCGCCGGACAACAGCAACGCGCGAGTCTACGGGTTTGGTCAGTAGCTAGGGATGGTGCCGTGGGGCGGAATCGAACCGCCTGATCGTCGAAACGAAACTGGTCTACGGCCAGTCCCCGCGCCGTACGGGACTACCACGGCATATTGGCGGAAGGTTAGAGGATCGAACTCTAAAGCCCGTCTTAGGGGTCGTCGGTTTTCGGGACCGATTCCGTCGCCAGCCTTCGGATTGACCTTCCGTGTTGTTGTTGAAATGGCGCCGCGTACGGGACTCGAACCCGTTTGCCGAGAGTGAAAGTCTCGTGAGTCACCCTATCTCCCACGCGGCGATTCATTGGCGGAGAGTGGAGGGATCGAACCTCCGCGCGGTTCTACCCGCGACCTCGGTTTAGCAAACCGGCGCCTTGCCGCTCAGCCAACTCTCCACATTCTTCAAGGAACAAAAAAAGCGGCCTCGCGGGCCGCTTGTAAACGAACTACCTGAACCGACTCCCGCTAGATCGGCACAGCTCCGCTTGAAAGCGACTCTGAGTAATAGCGAGATTCGATGAAGGCGTTCATTTGAAGTGTCGATCGTAGCACGCGTGTCAAATCCGCCAACGATCCCGGTTGCAGCAATCCCAACAGGATGTGACTTGATGGGTCACACCTTCGCATTTCGCTGAAGAGCAAACGATTGAGCTCTCTCAACGGTTCGGGCGGCGGATTCAGGAAGATCGGAGAATGGTGAGTGATTAAGTGATCCGAGGACGACAAGCCACGAAGGTGTGACAGGAGGCCGGCGCGACGAGACTGAAAAACGCGGCGAGCAGCGAGATCGTGCTGTTTACGGGTTTGAACAGCTGGCACAACAGCGCCGTCACCGGGAAATAACAGACGCAAAGGATGAGCTAGTGCACGGCGCGACGCCGCGGCAACACCGCCGGCTGGTTTGAACGGAATGCCTGCTCCATCAGCTCATTTTCCTGACCGACGACATCGGCCCAGCCGGGCATGTCCTCGATGCCCTTCGGTGGATACGGAGGTCCCGCCTGATCCTCGGAGCCGAGGTAGAAGTAGGCCATCGCGTAGTTGTCGCGCTGCCGGAGCGTGGTCTGCATCTCGTAATGGATGAGCCGGGCCTGAAGGCGGATGTCCCTCATGCGCGGAACGATCCCGGCGTCTTCGCCCTCACAGGTAAAGGTCTGAATGACCGGAATCACGGTTTGCGCCGGCTGCAACTCGAATAGAAAGCGCGTGTACTGCTCGCGAACGAAGTCGTGAACGTAGCGCGCGAGATCGTCATCGGGATCCGCGGATGTCAGATGGTTCAGCGGGTGGCTCCAGACGCCGCCGAGGTTGTAGGGGTACATGATCAGGGCGAAGAACGAGTAGGCGGAGGGTGCCCAGTAGCGGCGGGCATCTTCGGTTGTCCGCGTGAGCGCGAACTCGCCGATCATGCCGAGTGTGGGGATGCCGGGGGCGGCGATGTCCTCGAGGCGCGCCCAGTCGACCTGCTTCTCGGCAGGCACGCCGAGGTAGAAGGGATCCTCACCGAAGGGAGTGATGGCGATGACTTCCCCTTTGTTGAACGTTTCCCATGCGCGCAGGGCGGCGGATACCTCCTCATCGCCGAGATAGCGCAGACGCATGGCCGGCTGGTCGTCGCTGCGCGCGCGGATTCCGTTGCGAACCGATGCGCTCGCCGCCGGCACGCTCGATCCCCTGGAAGGGCGATTGGTCCTGCCGATGCCGCCGGTCACTTGCGGGGCTGCGTCGTCCGTCAGAGGCTCCACGAACGCGCTGACGGCAATGACGGAGATGTCGTGCTTGCGCGCCAGTGTCAGCCACTGCTCGATCGTTTCCGGCGCGACACGCCTCCACGTCGTCTCGTTGTTTCCGACCATGTCGCTGAGAAAGACGGTGTTATAGCCGGACCGTTTTAGTTGCTCGAGGTAGACGTCGGTGATCGTCGATGGACCACCGGGAGCGACGCGGACGGAACGGAATCGTTCGTGCGCGGACAGACGGCGATCCCCGGCCGTTTCGCCCCCTGCATGCGGCAGGAAGGCGGCCGAACGGTCGGCGGCGATGCCGTCCGCGGCCGCGAGGAGAGTCACCAACATCATGAGCAGCAATCGCATCGAAGTGAACCTGGTCATGATTGCCTCGGACGTCTGTCTGTTGCACTTGATAGGGACGGACAGCTCCCGGAAGATCCGACACATGCCATGCACATGTCGTTGACATCAGGACAACGATGCATCCCAGGTCACCGCATCAACGTGTCGCACGGAGTCGGGGCCACCAACGTAGGTCGCCGGCGGAAGGTTTGCCAGTAGGGAATGGCCGAACGAGGTGCGAATTGGCGACCACCGGCGTCTTGATTGCTCGCCGAGGAACGCTTGAGGCTTGTCTGCCGGTACGCCTGCGGACTCGTTTCGTCGCGCGAATGCGCACCTTTGGAGTGGGTGATCCTGGCGCTGAAACTTGGACGTGGGGCGTTTCGGTCGATACCCTCTTCAGTCTGGACGGGCACGAAGCGGCCAGACCCGATTCGAATCAGGAGAAATTAAATGAAGATCCGAACGATGACTTTCCTGCTCACGATCATCTGTTCCACATCGCTATTTTGCCAGCCAGCACCACCGCTGCTGAGGGACACCCTTCGGCAGAAGGCGGCAGCGGCCGTCACTGCCGGAGCCTACCCCAGCCTGGTGATCGGTGTCGTCGCCGGAGACCGTCAGGAGATCCTGCCGCTCGGCACGGTCGACGACAGGCAGAAACGGACGCCCAACGCCGACACCGTTTACGAGATTGGTTCCGTCACCAAGACGTTCACGGCGTTACTGCTCGCTGACGCAGTCGAGCGTCACGAGGTCTCGCTCGAGCAAGCGGTCCAGCGGTTGCTCCCTGACTACACTATTCCGAAGTCGGGCGACGTCATGATCACACTGCTCGATCTGGCGACACAATCGTCGGGCCTCCCGCGACTTCCGGACAACCTCCTGCCGAAAAGCCCGGCCAATCCTTACGCCGGCTACACGACCGATCGTTTGAAACAATTCCTCGCAGGCTACAAGCTGCCTCGCGTTCCGGGCGCCTCGTATGAGTACTCCAACCTGGGATTCGGACTGCTCGGACAGGCGCTTGCGACCCATGCAGGAAGCACGTATGGACAACTGGTGCACACGCGCATCGCGGCGCCGCTTTCCTTGAACGACACCGCGATTGTGCCAACGCCGCGCATGGCGGAGAGATTTACCGCCGGCCATGACGCGTCCGGGAAATCAACGTCCGCATGGGATCTCGGAGCGCTGGAAGGCGCAGGAGCACTGCGCTCGACCGCGCACGATCTACTCCTTTACGTGAAGGCGCTGATGCATCCTCCCTCCGGCCCGCTGTCCAAAGCGCTCGCTGCGGTCACACAGCCTCGGCGCGCGACCGATCGGGATCAAGCGAGGATCGGACTGGCGTGGCAGATCGAAACGCGGCAGGGGCATACGATCATCTGGCACGACGGCATGACCGGCGGCTATGCGTCCTTCGCCGGCTTCACGGCCGATGGCGAGCGAGGAGCCGTTGTGCTGACCAATATCAGTCGCGACGTCGCCGAGATCGGCTTCGCCGCACTGCTGCCGGAACCAGCGGCACGCAAGTTCCCGCCTGAAAAAGCAATAACTCCCGCGGCGCTGGCCGAATACGCAGGGCGCTATCGCCTGGCACCCGGCTTCGACCTGGTCGTCCGTGTCGACGGCAGCGAATTACGCGTCGCTGCAACCGGGCAGCCGGAGAATCCTGTTTACGCCAGGGCAGCGGACGAATTCTTCTTCAAGGTCGTCGATGCACAACTGAGCTTCAAGCGCGGCAGCGACGGCGCGATCAACGCCGTAGTCCTCGACCAGAATGGACGGTCGATGCCGGCCCCGCGCGTGACTACCGAGTCGCCGGCAGCGGCCCCGCGAAAGCAAATCAAGCTCAAAGCCGCTGCGCTCCAACCCTTTATCGGCCGCTACACGCTCGCGCCTGGGTTCGCGATCGAGGTGACCGCTGAGGATGCCCAACTGTACGTCCAGGCAACCGGTCAGGAGCGTCTACCGGTTTTTCCATCCGCGCCTGACGAATTCTTTTACAAAGTCGTCGACGCACAACTCAGCTTCCAGCGCGCCGCAGACGGATCGGTGGAGGTGGTTGTCCTTCACCAGAACGGCCAGCACGTCAAAGGCAGGAAACAGTAAGGGAACGGAGGGCCGGTCTCTTGTTTCCTCCGAACAGACGATGAAAGGAGACAGAAGACCCATCCGCCTGACAACGAGGCTCGTCATGCAGCAGTTCCGATGTCGTGGCGCCGATCATGTTTGCTTTGCGCTCAGTTGTGGAACCGGCGCCTCGTCTCCTGCTCGGCTTCTCGCAGATATTCGGATCAAGCGCCTCGTTGATCGGGACAGCCTGTCAACCGGTTTCCATACTTGGACCTCTCGCGGTCAGACCATCGGAAATGGTAATCATTCCTTGAAACATTGCCTCCGTGACAACGGAAGTGCAACGGACTCGGTCATGTCCGCCCCCAGGACCATACGCAGGTTCCCCCTTCGCAATCGAGCAACGAAGACACTCCCCCTCAGCCGTGTCTCCCCGAACGCGGGGAACAAGTCCGCAACAGGGATCGCTGGTTTCGATGAGATCACGTCCGGGGGCTTGCCAAGAGGCCGGACTACGCTGCTGACTGGCGGTCCCGGTTCTGGCAAAACCATATTCTCCATGCAGTTTCTTGCGGAGGGTGCCCACGCAAAAGAGCCGGGGATCTTCGTGGCTTTCGAGGAAGCTCCGGATCGTCTGCTTGCGAACTTCGAAGGCTTCGGCTGGAAACTGGGCGAACTGCCGAAGTCCACGTTGTTCTTCCTCGACGCTCAACCGGAGCCTGATCTGATTCAGTCCGGAGACTTCGACCTGAGCGGAATGCTGGCGGCCCTCGGAGCCAAGGTCAAGGAGATGAGAGCCAGACGCATCGTCTTCGATGCCATCGACATCGTCATTGCACTCCTGCCGGATCTCGCATCGAGGAGGCGAGAAATCTACAGGTTGCATCAGTGGCTGTTGCTCCACGAGCTCACTGGATTGATCACGTCCAAGTCCGGAGGAGACGAACTGATCTCAGCCGGGCTGGGGTTCATGCAATTCATGGTCGATTGCGTGGTGGTTCTGAATCACCGTGTAGAAGCTGGAGTGTCGCATCGCAGTCTTCGCGTCCAGAAGTATCGAGGATCTGCTTTCGATGAGAACGAGTCACCTTTTGTTATCGGTCCACACGGCCTCGACGTCGCGGTGGCTCGAACGCTGGGGCCGATGGACGCCAATGTCACGAATGAGAGGGTGAGCAGCGGCGTCAAGCGGCTCGACACCATGCTCGGCGGTGGATACTACCGGGGAGCATGCGTGCTCATCACAGGCTTTCCAGGAACTGCTAAGACGACCTTGAGCGGCGCGTTCGCGGAGGCTTCATGCAAGCGGGGCGAGCGAACGATGTTCGTCAGCTTTGATGCCGACGCCACCGAAGTGGTTCGCAATTTGTCGTCGGTTGGAATTAGCCTGGAACGCTACGTAAAAAGCGGATTGCTGCGCATGGTTTCTGCGAGAACCATTACAGGCAGCGCCGAAACCCTCCTGGCGCGCATCAAGACCCTGGCCGGCCAACAGGGAGCCAGGAGTATCGTCATCGACCCCGTTTACACGCTTTTCAAAGCTGCGACCGAAATTTCTGCCCATGGCGTCGCGGAAAGGCTGATCGACTGGACAAAGGCATCAGGAATCACACTGGTCTGCACCAGTCTTCTCGATGAAATGTCGAGGCCGACCGATGGTGCGACAGCCTCATCGGTCTCCTCGCTGGCCGACACCTGGATCGAATTGAACTACCTGGTCCAGGCTGGCGAGCGCAATCGAGGCCTGTCGATCATCAAATCCCGTGGTACGGCCCACTCCAACCAGGTGCGCGAGCTGATCCTCAGCGAAGAAGGAGTGACGCTTGCCGATATCTATACCGCCGGCGGCGAGGTGCTCATGGGAACCCTGCGTTGGGAAAAGGAGAGTGCCGAGCGTTCAGAAAACGAGGTAGCAGCCGTCGCTGGAAAGCTCAAGCGAGTCCGTATCGACGCAGAAGAAGCGGAACTGGAGGTTCGAGCGAAGTCCTTACAGACGGAGCTTCTTGCCAAGAAGGTGGAGAAAACACTTCTAGCCAGCACGACGGAGAGCCGGCTGCGGGAGTTATCCAGAGCCAGGGGCCGCATGCGGGAACTGCGTGGCGGCGACGCCCGGCCTCGGGGACGCAGATGAGTCGCCGGCCTGTGTGGAAGTTTCTTCTGTACGTCGCGGACAACGCCCAGAATTCACTGCACGCAATCGCCAACCTCAATGTCCTTTGCACAGAACATCTGGCGGGCGAGTGCGAGATCGAAGTCGTGGATGTGCTGGTTCACCCCGAGCGCGCGCTGAAAGACGGTATTTTCATGACTCCAACGCTGGTGAAGCTTGGTCCCCTTCCCGTGCGAAAACTTGTCGGCACCCTCAGTGATCTTCCAGCTGTCCTGCACACATTCGGAATCGAGCCCGTCGCAGCATGAAGAAGGAATCGGAGGATCGCCGGTGGACGAAGCATCAGATGAGATCTCTTCACTGATTGAGACTTTGCACAGGACCGAACAGCGATTGGAGCATTTGACGGCCGGCCAGATCGACTCCGTCTCGGATGCAAGCGGCCGTACCTTCCTGCTACGACGTGCTCAGGAGCAGCTCAGGCAGGACGAGTCAGCCAGGCAGGCGACCATTCTCAATGCCCTGCCTGCGCATATCGCGTTGCTCGATGCAAAGGGCTTCATTGTCTCAGTGAACCAGTCCTGGCGGCGGTTTGCGCTCGAAAATGGGTCAAGGACGCTGGACTTGGACTTAACGTTAACGATCTGCTGGTTTGCGATACCGCGAGGGGGAAAGACTCCGTGGAGGGCCAGAGCGTGGCCGAGGGCATCCGCGCGGTTCTCAATCACAGGAGTGACCGATATTCCATCGAGTACCCTTGCGGTGCACAGTGGTTTCTGCTCAGTGTGACGCCGTTGCAGTCGGAAGACCGTCGAACCGGCGCGGTCATCATGCATCTCGACATTACCGAGCGCAGGCGTGCCGAAGATGCCTACCAGGTGCTGTCACAAAAGACCCAGCAACGGGAGCGGCTGCTCAGCGCACTGCTCTCATCGATCACGGACCAAGTCTCTATCCTTGACCAGGAAGGGCGTTTCATCTTCGCCAATCGCGCGCTCCTCGATCTGTGGGGACTGACCCCGGAACAGGTGGTTGGCAAGACGTTCCTCGACCTGGCCGAGCCCTCCGAGCTCGCAACCCTCCTGCACGGGCAGGTCCTTGGAGTCTTCGAGACTTCCATAAGTCTGGGCGACGAGACAAGTTACACCAGCCCCAGCGGCTCAAACGGGGCCTACGAGTACTTGCTTGAGCCGGTGTTCGGCGGCGATGGAAAGACAGTCGACTATGTGGCCGCTTCCAGCCGTGACATTACCGAGCGCAAACGATCAGAAGCGGCTTTGCGCGAGATCAGTGAGAAGTTCGAACTGTTAGCGAACAACATCACGGATGTTTTCTGGATTCGCTCACCGGACATGCGCACATTGCACTATCTCAGTCCTGCGTTTGAGCGCATCTGGGGTCGCTCCGTGAAGAGTGACCTTGCGGCTCCGGATGGATGGAAGAACTTCATATTTTCTGAGGATCGGGAGCGAGTAAGAAACGAGTTTGCTTCGCTTGCCCTCGAGACTGGCAGTCGCGAGTTTGAATACAGAATCGAACGCCCAGACGGGGAGATTCGATGGGTTCTGGTTCACGGCTTCCAGGTACGCGATTCCGCCGGGACGCTCGTCCGAATCATCGGAACCGCAAGGGACATCACCGAGCGAAAGAAACGTGAAAGCGAATTCGGCGAGATGGAAATCCGCTTTCGACAGTCGCAGAAGATGGAGGCCGTGGGCCAGCTTGCTGCAGGTGTCGCTCATGAATTCAACAATCTGCTACAGGCGCTCATGTCGAGGGCCACGATCGCGCGTTTGAAGGCAGTCAGGCCTGAGGTTTTGAAACTCGTTTCCGAGATGGAGACGCAGATCAGGCATGGCGCGGTTCTTACCCAGCAACTGCTCGCATTCTCCCGGCAACATCCGCTGCAGAAAGAAGAGCTCGACTTGCGAGAGCAGGTGGACAAAGCGATCGCACTTCTCCGCCACCTTCTTCCCGAAAACATCGGGATCGTGCTCGAGGCTGCGCCTGAGCGCCTTTCGATGGAGGGCGACGGCGGACAGGTGCAGCAGGTGATCCTGAATCTGGCCATCAATGCCAGGGACGCCATGCCTGAAGGAGGGACGCTGACTCTCCGCAGCGCGAGGATCGGCGATCAGATTGTGCTTGAGGTCGAGGACACTGGAGAAGGGATGAATGAAGCCACGCGGGCGCACATCTTCGAACCTTTCTTCACAACCAAAGAGGTGGGCAAAGGTACCGGTCTGGGTCTCGCCGTCGTTTACGGGATCGTTGAGCAGCATGGTGGTCATATTGGTCTGCGAAGCAGCCCAGGTGAAGGCAGCAGGTTCCAGGTCTTCTTTCCCATGATTTCCGAGGGGAGCAATCCGCTCATCGAAACGCCGCAGGAATCCGCTGCCGTGCCGATTGCTGGTGGGCGAGTGCTGCTGGTGGAGGACGAGCAGGCGGTTCGCGACGGCATCGCCATGCTCCTGGAACTGACCGGCTATGAGGTGACGGTCGCCGGTAGTGCCGAAGAGGCGCTTGAGACACCGATGGAGCCGGCTCCCGATGTTCTCCTGTCAGACGTCACTCTGCCCGGGCTGGGTGGATTCGTGCTGGGCGAACGCCTATGCGGCCGGTGGCCCGCACTAAAGGTCATCATGATGTCCGGATATATGCCAGAAGGAGCTGGCCGTCCAGATTGGAAACTCCTGCAGAAACCCTTTGAGATTGAACAACTGGCAAGCCTTCTCGCCGTATTCATGAAAGAAGCGACGCCTGGGGGTCCCGCCACCAGCTCGTCAACGTCTTTGGGGGCGTCCTCGCCGGGAGGCGGGAGCCTGGTGCCGCCCGCCTTCGATGGACTCTCCAAATGACCAGACAGTCCCCACTATACGGGCAGATTCTGCGGAAATTGCGTGAAGCGAAAGGTCTCAGCCAGGCGGAAGTTGCCCGACGCTCAGGCATCTCGCCCGCGCAGCTGACCAGACTGGAGACGAATCAACGGGGCCTTTACCTCGAGGACTTCATCAGGATCGCTGAGGCACTCGATGAAAAAGCGGGGAACCTCCTCCCGAACGACTTAGGTGACTTAGGCCACATGAAACCGATCATCGATCACATCACCTCGGTGAAGCCCGAGTATCTCCCTCACGTTTCCACCATCATCAACAAACTAGTGCTACTGACGAATCACGTGGCGATCCATAAAGAGCGCAAGAAACAGACGAGAGCTCATCACCATCCTTCGGCAAAGAATCGAAAACGAGGATGAGCATGAGCGAGAGCGAGCAGCAAGAGACGGTGGAGATCGCAGACCGGCTCAATGCACGCCCTCGCAAACGCTACGCGTACGCCACTCCGCTCGAGCGACTCGACGAGCTGCGTGCATTGCACACGTGCTCTTCGCCGGATCTCTCAAAGGCCTCTGAATATGTGCCTCCTCGCTATCCCAGGTGGGTAACATTGAGTTCGAGCTTGCCGGCGATGAGGTAGACCATGGCGATGAGATTGCGTGAGGTTCTATAGCCGCGCGCTTTGGCCTTTGCCGCTTGAATGAGGCTGTTGATTCCCTC
>JBBQUM010000053.1:0-37251 GCA_038212445.1 Bryobacterales bacterium | reverse complement strand
ATGACTTACTTCACCTATAGTACAAAACAACTGGTCAGCCGCGGCGCTGATTCGTCGCGGAGAATGATCCAGGCACTGCGGACCTTCGCTTCGCGATCGCCCCTGGTGATCAGGAAATCGACCGTGTAGCGATCTCCGTATCGTCAACTTCGCCGGGCACGGCATCCCCTTCGCATGCCGCCTTCTGCAGAGCGGCCTGAAGGAACTCGCCGTCGGTTTGGCCTCAAACCCAGTGCCGAGAGGAAGACCAGGGCTTTGTGCCTGCCACCAGGATGAAGCGGGTCCAGGCAGTAGTCGCGAAGCTTCGATATATCGACAATCGCAGCGCCGCTGCGGGGTAGCTTCATCCTCGTTCGAGCGTAGCAGATTGGCGGTTCGCGACCCAGTGATTTCAAAGAGTTGCACGACTGCGATGTTAACCATCAGGGGGATATGGTGTCAGGGGCGAATTGAGCCAAACTTTTCTAGCACTTACAAATCCAATCTGATCCGCCGTCACTGCTCATGCCGCAGCTGAGTTCTGTGGGTGGTGCCGAAGGCCCGTTCGCGAAGTCCTAGACGATTGAAAAGAGCACCTACGAGCATCTTGACGTAGCGTGGCGCTCCACTCAGAGATTTACCCTGCACCTCGCGAATCGCACTAGGGCAAGCGCCATCCGAAAGTCCTCCTGCTCGCCTGCTGCCCCCAGGAGTGGCAGCATACCTACGCAAATGGCTAGATACTCGCTAACAGGGAACGCCCGCCCTCCAGTTCACGCTGAACCAGGACATGGTAAGCGGGATCCGAGAACCACTAGCTGACAATGCTGTCTTTCCCCCGTTCAGCCAAGTCTAATCTCTGCGAAGATTCGAATTGTCGAATATAATAATGTATTAGATCCTTGGTGAAAGTGAGGGATTGCGGTGACCAGATTTGGGTCTCCGCGACGCCCCTCGACAGTGTATGTGGCCAACTCATGAGCTATATACCGCGGGTCTGATCGTGTTTGCCCTAGGCGCGACCGGTGGTCTCGCCTGTCATTTTTCGACGCGAACCGCGGGATGGATTTCGTGGCTTTTCTGCGGCACCGCGTTCGCCGGCGCCCTGCTCGAAGGGGCGGCTGCGACCGTGGGGTTAGTAGGCGGGTCCGCAGTGGCCTGGGTGCTTCCTTCCGCAGTCCCTTATATCACCTGGTCCGTTCGTCTTGATGCGCTGAGTTTGTTCTTTCTTCTGACTCTCTCGATCCTTGCGGCCAGCGTCTCGGTGTATTCCATCGGCTATATGAGACACGGGCCGGCCGGGAAGAATCCGGCACTCTTCGGATCGTTGTTCAACCTCCTGCTTGCCAGCCTCACTCTCATCTTTACCGCCTCCGATGTCATGTTCTTCCTGATCGCGTGGGAGGTAATGGTCGCGGTAGCTTACTTTCTGGTAGTGACGAACCACGAATCCGATGAGGTGAGGCAGGGCGGATTCGTCTACATTCTGATGTCGCGCGGCGGAACGGGCTTGCTATTTGCTGGGTTTCTGCTGTTGGTCTCGGCCGCGGGAACCACCGATTTCCAGGCGATGCATGCAATCGGAGACAAGCTGCCGGCTACCACCGGCGGACTCGCCTTTCTCCTCCTGTTCTTTGGCTTCGGCGTGAAGGCAGGCATTATTCCGCTGCACATCTGGCTGCCCGCCGCCCACCCCGTGGCGCCCAGCAATATCTCCGCTCTGATGTCAGGAATCGTGATCAAGACGGGAATTTACGGCATGGCGCGCGTCTTCTTCGATTTCTACGGAGTGCTGCCGCCATGGGCGGGTATGCTGGTGCTGCTGGTTGGCGTAGTTTCCGCTGTGCTGGGCGTGTTGTATGCGCTGATGGAGCACGACCTCAAGCGTTTGCTGGCTTACCACAGCATCGAGAACATCGGCATCATCCTGATGGGCTTCGGTGCGGCGCTGCTGTTCCGGTCTTACGGACATCCGGTACTGGCCGCGCTGGCCCTGATCGCCGGCTTGTTCCACACGCTGAACCACGGCGTCTTCAAGAGCCTTCTCTTCCTGGGCGCGGGCAGCGTATTGCACTCCACACACACGCGAAACATGGAGCAGATGGGCGGGTTGATCCGCCGGATGCCATCCACGGCGCTTTACTTTTTGATCGGGGCGATCGCCATCTCCGGTTTGCCGCCGCTGAACGGATTTGTGAGCGAGTGGCTCACCTATCAGGCGCTGTTAGCGGGTTTCGGCGCGACCACGGATTTGACGCGGATCGTTTTCCCGGTGGCCGGGGCGCTACTTGCGTTGACGGCGGCGCTGGCCGCCGCTTGTTTTGTGAAAGCTTTCGGGATCACATTCCTGGCGCTGCCTCGCAGCCGCGAAGCGCAGGAAGCGCACGAAGTATCGCTTTCAATGCGCAGCGGTATGGCGATGCTCGCCGGTATGTGCATAATCCTGGGGCTGGGCGCCACGTGGTTGCTGCCGGCCTTCGATCCCATCACGCGTCAGGCCTTCGGAGTGGACGTCAGTCCGCACCTGGTTTCGGGAAATGGCTTCATCCTGACGGCGGGCCTGCCGAAGAGCGGGTCGGTGTCCACGGTGCTGCTGGCGGTAATGCTGATCGCGCTGAGCGGGATTCCGCTTCTGCTGTGGATGCTTTGGGGACGGAGGGCGATACGCTCCACTGGTCCGGCCTGGGATTGCGGACTTCCCGGTTTAACCGCGGACAACGAGTTCACCGCCACTGCATTCTCTAAGCCGCTGCGCATGATCTTCGGAGCCCTGTTCCGGCCGCGCCGCGAGATTCAGGCAGAGTTCGAAGTCTCTCCGTATTACCCGACAGCGATCCGGTTCGAATCGGAGATCCAACCGACTTTCGAGAAGCACTTCTACGATCCGCTGCGGGAAGGAATCCTGCGCATCGCCAGAAGCATGCGTATGGTGCAGGCAGGAAGCCTTCACGCGTACCTGGCCTACATCTTCGTCACGCTAATCCTGCTTCTGATATTTGCGGTGCGCGGATGATCGGTCAGCTTGCCATGATCCTCGGTCAGGCGGCGCTGGTGCTGCTGCTTTCGCCGCTGATCACGGGCTTCAGCAAGACGTTGAAGGCGCGGCTGCAAACGCGCAGGGGACCGGGGATTCTACAGCCGTACCGGGATCTCCATAAGCTGCTGCGGAAAGGAATGGTGGTTCCGGAAACAGCTTCGTGGATTTTTTCGGCGACGCCCACCGTGCTCTTCGCGACCACCCTTCTGGCCGGGTTGATGATCCCCATGGTGTTAGCGCAGGCGCCATTGAGCATGGTTGGCGGGGTGCTCGCGGTGGTTTACCTGCTCGCGCTCGGCCGGTTCTTTCTGGCCCTGGGCGGTCTGGACGCGGGAAGTTCCTTTGGCGGACTGGGCAGCAGCCGCGAGATGACCATCTCGGCAATCGCCGAACCGGCGCTCATGCTGGCCGTATTCACGGTGGCGCTGAGCGCGGGCTCGACCAACCTCAGCCTGATGGCTCAGGCCGCTGTAGGGCAAAGCTGGCGATTCCTGGCGCCTTCGCAGATGTTGGCTTTTGCCGCCCTGTTCATTGTGTTGATTGCCGAAACCGGCCGGATTCCGGTGGACAACCCCGCGACGCATCTGGAACTGACGATGATTCACGAGGCCATGATCCTGGAGTACTCGGGGCCGTACCTGGCCCTGATCGAGTGGAGCGCATGGATGAAGCAGATGGTCCTGATGACTCTGCTGATGAATGTGTTCTTCCCCTACGGCCTGAGTGCGGACGGGTCGCCGGTTGGCATGGTAATCAGCGTCGTTCTTTTCGTCTTCAAGCTCGCGCTGCTCGTGCTGGCGATTGTCCTGGTGGAAACTACCAACGCCAAGATGCGACTGTTCCGCGTGCCGGAGCTGCTGGCGGTTGCATTCGTGCTGAGCGCGCTGGCGCTGATCTCCACATTCCTATTTGGGGGCAGAGGTTAAAGATGTTCTTCTGGCAGGATCCGCAATTCGGCGACCGGATGATCACCCTGATGGCGGCGCTAGTGCTGGTGCTGCAGATCATGATGGTGGGGCAGCGATGGCTGGTCACCAACATCAGGGCCTTTGCGCTTCAATCGCTGCTGCTGGCGGGAATCTCCTGCACCATCGCCTATTTCAACGATGCCAGGGACCTATACATCGCGGCCGCCCTCATGCTGTTGCTGAAAGCGCTTCTCTTGCCGGTGATGCTGCGCCGGCTGGTGGCGCGGATTGAAATTCGCCGGGAGATCGAGCCGCTGGTAAACGTTCCGCTCTCGGTGCTGATCTCGGGCCTTCTGACGCTGCTGGCTTACGTGGTGGCGGAGCCTCTGCAGGCGCGTCCGGCGATGGGCGCCGCGGGCCTGGGACGGAATACGCTTCCGGTGGCGATCGCGCTTTTTCTGATCGGATTCTTCATGATGATCAACCGCCGCAAGGCTCTCACCCAGGTGCTGGCCCTTCTGTCGCTCGAGAACGGGCTGTTCCTGGCGGCCATCTCTCTCACTTATGGAATGCCGATGATCGTGGAAGTGGGGATCTTTTTCGACGTCCTGGTGGCGGTGATGATCCTGGCCATTCTTGTTTACCGAATTCGTGAGACGTTCGACTCCATGGATGTCAGCCGTCTTAGCCGGCTTAGGGGTTGACCGGCCGATGACCATCCTTTTACTTCTGCTGATCCCACTGGTCGCGAGCGGATTGACCGCCGTGACCCGGAGCCGGCGCATGATGGAGAGTATCCACCTTCTCTCCGCACTGGCTGCGTTCGGGACGGCAATCCTGCTGGCGGCGGAAGTTCTGGCGAACGGGGAATCCTCCTCCTGGAGTGGGTATCTGTATGCAGATTCGCTGAGCGCGTTGGTGGTGCTGCTCGCAGCTTTTGTGTACCTGGTCTGCGCTCCGTATTCGATCGGCTACCTGCGCACGGACGAGCGAAACCAAGTCTTCGGGTCCGAAGAGAACGGCAATATGAGCCTGGTGAAACTGCGGAAATACTATACGCTGACGCCGCTGCTTGCATTCTCGATGTTCCTGGTGGCGGTGGCAAGCAATCTGGGCGTGATGTGGGTGGCGCTCGAAGGGACCACGCTCGCATCCATATTCCTGGTCACGTTCTACGGCCGTCCTACTTCTCTGGAAGCTGCGTGGAAGTACGCCATGATCGGCGGCGTGGGCCTTTCCATGGCGCTCTTCGGCACAATCCTTACCTACTACGAGGTGCATCAGGCGCTGGGCGCGGAGAGCCTTACAGCGCTGAGCTGGCAGGTGATCACAAGCCACGCGGCGAAGTTCGACCACACGGTGATGCGGCTAGCCTTCATCTTGATTCTGCTCGGCTACGGGACCAAAGCCGGGCTGGCGCCGATGCACACGTGGAAGCCGGACGCCTACAGCGAGGCGCCCGCGCCGGTGGCAGCGCTGCTGTCCGCTGCTGTTCTCAACTCCGCCATGTATGCGCTGGCGCGGTTCTACGTGATAACGGTACGCTGCCTCGGTCCATCGTTCCCTTCGCAGCTGCTGATTCTGTTCGGCCTGCTCTCCATCGGCATCGCGGTGCCGTTCATCCTGGTGCAGCGTAGCTACCGAAGACTCCTGGCGTATTCGAGCATCGACCATGGCGGAATCATGGTCCTGGCACTTGGGTTTGGCGGAGTGCTGGGGCCTCTGGGGATGATGCTTCACATGACCTTCCACTCCGTGACCAAGCCGTTATTGTTCTTTTGCGCGGGCAATGCGCAACAACGGACCGGCCATGACTCGCTCAGGAAGACGGCAGGCGGTTTACTGCACACGCTGCCTGTCAGCGGACCCGTATTCCTGCTGGCGGCACTGGCGGTCACGGGTACGCCTCCCTTCAGCCTCTTTCAAAGCGAGTTTCTCATCCTCCGAGCCGGGTTTAGTGCTCACCACGAGGGATGGACCGCGCTCTTCGTGGCGATGCTGGTGGCAATTTTCGGAGGGTTCTTCTACCACATCTCGCAACTCGTCCTGGGTCCGCCGAACGGGCCCCCGGATACGGAAACGTGCAAGTGGAAGACCTACCCTGTGATCGGACTTGCCGCGGTGGTGGTGCTGATGGGATTCTGGCTGCCCGGGCCGGTATATGCGCTGGTAAAGGGCGCAGCGCAGATTCTGACGGTGCACCCATGAGCAACGAGCGTACCCTGAAGTTCGGCGAGATCGTAGCGGCGGGTGGCGAGGCGTTCGCCCGTGCAAGGGAGACCCCCGCAGGCGAGATTTATGTCGACCTGCCGGGAAACGATGCCCGTGCGGCCGCTGCCTACCTGCGCGCTGCGGGATGCCGTCACGTCTCGATCTTCGCCGAAGACCGCACGGTGGAGGAGTCGCTCGCGTATCTCTATTACGTTTTCGAGCATCCCGAAGACACCCGTTACCTCGTGCTACGCGCTCCTGTCGATCCCTCAAAGCCCGAATTTCCATCGATGGCAGCCGAAGTCCCGGCCCTGAACTGGCAGGAACGAGAGATCCAGGATTGGTTCGGAGTGGAGGCGCTCGACCATCCCAATCCCCGGCGTGTGGCGCTGCACGATAACTGGCCAGACGTGCATCCTTTGCGGAAGGACTTTCCCATCGATACCGTTCTCCCGCCCTTCGAGGGAGAACGGCATGTCTACCGTCCCACCCTGGGCGAAGGCGTCTTCCAGATTCCGGTGGGGCCCGTTCATGCCGGCATCATAGAGCCGGGCCACTTCAATTTTGCCGTCGCCGGCGAGCCGATTCTCTACCTCCAGCTACGCATGTTTTATACCCACAAGGGGATCGAGAAGAGGTTCGAACAACTCCCGGTGCACCACGCCGTCTTCCTGTCGGAAAGCGTCTCGGGCGATTCGAGCTTTTCCCACGGAACTGCTTTTTGCCAGGCTCTGGAGCGGATTGCCGGCGTTGAGATTCCGAAGACTGCCAGGCTGATGCGGACGATTCTGCTGGAGTTGGAGCGCATATACAATCACGTGGGCGATGTCGGCGCGATCGCGACCGATGTCGGGTTCGTGATCGCAAACGCGCATACTTCCCGCCTGCGCGAAAATATCCTCGGCATTACCGAGGACCTGACCGGAAGCCGGTTGCTGCGCGGCGTGGTCTGCCCTGGCGGTGTCAGGCGGCCTTTCAACCCAAACGCGGTTTCCCGCGCACTCGAAACACTCGCTCAATTCGAGCGGGAGTTCGAGGACATCGTGGACATGATCGAATCCTCGGATTCTACGCGAGACCGGTTGGAACGCACAGGCTTCCTGGACCCGGTGAAGGCGAAAGATCTCGGCATCGTCGGCATGGCCGGCCGGGCTTCGGGACAGGATCTGGACGTTCGCCGCGACCACCCTTACGCCGCCTACGACTCTCTAAAGCTACAGGTGCCTGTGTACGCCGAGGGGGACGTGATGCGGCGCATGTACGTCCGGATCGACGAGGTGCGCCAGGCACTTTCGCTGATCCGCGCTGCTCAGTCGATGCTGGACTACGGATCTTATCGAGAGGCGATGCCGGTATTACCAGCCGGTGCGTGCGCCTTGGGAGTGGTGGAGGGATGGCGCGGAGAGATCCTCTACTGGGTGCGGGCGGCCGAGAACAATCGGATCGCGCGATGCAAGATCAAGGATCCCTCGCTCAACAACTGGCCCGCCCTGGTGGAGGCCGTGCAGGGCAACATCGTACCGGATTTTCCGGTCATCAACAAGAGCTTCAACCTCTCCTACTCCGGGACGGACCGGTAGACCATGTTCAAGATCCTCCAGAAGACGTTCGACACGGGCCTGGTGACCACCGGCTACCCGGATGCGCCAGCACAAATCCCGTCGAATTTCCGTGGTGCACCGAGATTCGACTTCGCCAACTGGCGTGATGCGCGGACAGCGGCCGCGGTATGTCCAACAGAGGCGATATCAATCCGGGAATCCGGGGCCACGCGGCAGGTTACGGTGGATTACGGGATGTGTATTTTCTGCGGTGAGTGCGCGGATGCGGACCGGAGCGGCGCGGTTCGGATGAGCAGCGACTTCGAACTTGCGGTGCGGGACCGGAAAGCGCTGGAGACTAACGCCGCGTACGAAGTGGATGCGAGCGGATTCCAAACGCACCTGGTCAGCCTTCGCGAGGGCGACGGGTCCGGCGAAACGGGCACCACCGCGCTCCAGCGTAAGGTGCAGAGCGCGATTCATGAAACGCTCGGCGGCTCACTCGCCATCCGCGAGGTGGATGCCGGTTCGTGCAATGGCTGTGAAGTGGAAATCACGGCGTTGAATAACCCGGTATACGATCTTGAGCGCTTGGGCATTCATTTCGTTGCATCTCCGCGACATGCGGACATGCTGCTGGTGACCGGACCGGTCACTCGAAATATGGAGCTTGCTCTGTCGAAGACATTTCGCGCCACGCCGGAGCCGAAGGTCGTGGTTGCGGTTGGCGCTTGCGGGATCAGTGGAGGTATCTTCGGGCGGAATTACGCCACTGTCGGCGCCGTCGACCAGGTAATTCCTGTGGACGTCTACATACCGGGCTGTCCGCCGCGGCCACAGGCGCTGCTCTATGGAATTCTGATGGCGGTGGGAAGGATGACGAGAAAATGAGTCAGGAATTGCGTCGATTCAAAGCGGAGATTTTCAAGGCGCTGGCGCATCCGACACCCATCGCAATTGTGGAAGCGCTTCGCGACGGTGAGACTTCCGCCGGCCAACTCATCGGGCAATCGGGCCTGGAGCAGGCCAACGCCTCGCAGCACCTTGCAGTCCTGCGAGGCAAGCAGATCGTGTGACCAGAAGGGCGCAGTTGCATCCAGTTAGGACGCTTGAGTGCTTCAACGAAATTAGGGAGTCGCTCGCGGTTCGATTCGGGACGATACGAAGCTCTCGCTTGCCGTACTTGGCGTTGATGTCCTCATCCGAAACCTTTGGTGGTGCCGCTTTTATAGGGGCATTCCACATCTCCTTTTCTGAAGGCGCAAGTTGTTCCATAGTGATTCTTCCCCGACGGGTCTAGTACCGCACAAGAAGAGCTTTGATTCTATTAACACCCTTCCGCTCACGGCCAATAACGGACCCTGCCGGAAGGTGCCTTTCGCGTTAATGATTCTTTGGGTCGAGGGACCCTTTAGCGTCGTGGGACTCACCCGGGTCCCCAGCGTGGACGATGGCCCCGCTTTGCCCTCGATCCTTTTAGGCGGAAGGGAGTTATGTCGGTTCGAGCGGACGGTTTTTATGCCGCTAGATTTCTTAATGCGTCCAGTGTGAGGAGCCAAACCATTTCTCTGCACCGGCTCTACGGCAGCCACCGCCTCCGTCGAGATCCCGGTGATCGTTCTGAATCACCTCGGCTGGTCATCAGAAAAACGTACTTCTCGCCATACAAAAACTCAAGGAAGACCGGGTTCCGGCTAGCCTTACAGGAGGTCGATGCCTGGATGCGCGATTACTATGACGAACACGTATAGCCACTAAGCGTGCTGATGAACTCCCACGCTAGGTGACCGGCATCTTAGCCCTCGCCCATCCGCTTCGAGACATCGGGGATCGGCCTTTACAAACCAACTCGCGAACGAGTTCATTGATGGCGCCGCCCCGTCTCCGTAACCGCGCGATCTGGAAGAACAAGTCTTTGATACGCGCGGCACACAGGAACCGACCTGCGGACTGTGTCAAGGTCTCGGATAAGAGAGTCATCGACGGCGTTCAATCGCGGTGGCGAATGCGTGTGAATGTCGAGTATGCGCATGAAACACCAGCGACCGCTGCCATTTCGCCAAACCTAGTTCGTCGTTAGCGACATATCGAAACACGTGTGTCAGAAGGGCGTTGCTTAACCTCCACGTGTAAGAAACAAGCGGCTGCGACGGCATTTTACGCCGATGTGCCGAAAGCTAATGCTTTTCGACCATCCCGCACCGCGATCCAGGTAAAAACTGACCATGCACGTTACGAGGCACATGAAGGGTCGAGCCTGCTCCCAGGAGTTGTGGGGGCGTCGGACACGCCAATGCCGCGTTTTATCGCGAACTGTAGAGTATTGTCGTGCACCACTTCGGACATGAACTGCGCGATCACACTCTTCCTACCAACTCTGGAGCCCCCGTCCGCAGCGATGCATTTGGTGGTGAATCGCGCAGTCCCCGGCTAAATCCACCCGCGTTTGCGCACATCGGAATAATTCTTGTTCCGTGCAACGGTCACGATCTAATTGCCACTACTAGACAATCGAGACGTGATCTATCGCACCGAAGCCGCAATCCTCGGTGGTGGACCGGCTGGTGCAACAGCGGCCCTCCTGCTCGCCCGGGCCCGCGTTCCCGTTTTAGTGCTTGAATCGGGCGCGAGGCGGAGTCACATCGGCGAGACTTTGCCAGCATCCGCAGCTGGCCTCCTCAAAAGGCTTGGAGTTTGGAGTCATTTCCTCCCACAGAAACATGCGCCTAGCTTCGGAAACGTCTCCGCCTGGGGCGCGAGCGACCTCCATGAGAGCAATTCAATGTGTAACCCGGACGGCCCGGCATGGCGATTGGACCGCACCCGCTTCGACGCCATGCTGCGTTTGTCAGCGCGGGACGCGGGGGCGGTCTGGCTTGAGCCCGCGATGGCTGACAACGTACGCCGCACGCGCTCGGGCGGGTGGGAAATCCTGGTTAAAACGGACTTAGGAGAATGCACCGTAGAAGCCAACCTGATAATGGACGCAACGGGCCGGGCATCCTGGTTCGCTCGGTCAAACGGGGCCTTCCGGACCACCGACGACCGCCTCTGTGGTTTCGCCCGAATCCTCGATCCGGCCCCAGCGTTTAAGGACACGCGCACTCTCGTCGAAGCTCGTCCCGACGGCTGGTGGTACTCCGGAACCCTTGCCGGCGGCGCCGTCGTCGCCATCTATTTCACCGATTCCGACCTCCCGGACGCACGTAAAGCCGCCACCGGGTCCGGATGGATCAATCTTCTCGACGACGCTCCGCACACGCGTGCCCGATTTAGATTCCAGCTAGCCGCGGATCGCCCTCGGGTAATGGCGGCAAACTCGTCGATTCTCACTAAATGCGCGGGCGACAAATGGGTTGCGGTGGGCGATGCCGCAGCCTCCTACGATCCGCTATCGTCGCAGGGCATTGTTCACGCGCTGTCCAACTCGGAGTTGGCGGCGCACGCCGCGCATCAGTTTCTCGCCGGTCAAATCCGCTCTTTTGAGTCGTACCAGCGAGTCGTCGAGCGGGCATTCGCAGTCTACAGGCACAACCACCGTGCATTCTACCGAGTTGAAGGGCGTTGGCCTGATCGTGCATTCTGGCAACGCCGCCAAAACTCATCAACGATATCCCTAATAACTGAAAGCAAGGAACACCTACATGGATCTGTCGACCGTCAAGCACTGCAAGATATTTCCGGCAACCGGCATCGCGCGTCTCGGCAATAGTCCCGACGACTATTTCGTCGGTCCTGAAGCTCCCGGGCATCCCTCCAACCCGGACGGCGGTTTCAAAGACGCCCAGGGTCGCGTGAAGCGGCAAGCTGCGCGCTTTCGAGTGTACGGTTTTGATGAAAACGATACGGTCGTCGGCGAGATCACGTCAAATGAGTCGGAGATCGTGTGGACGGTTGAACTCGCTAACACGAAGGCATCCTGGCATCGTTTCGGCGGCGTCGCGCGCGGCCTAGACACGGACCGCGGCACCAATCCCACCGGACTTCGAAATCAACCGGTAACAAAGCGCGACATGCTTGAGATCACTCCAGGACCTCGCAGCATCGCTGGGATAAACGAGATTGGCGTGCGCTACCAGTTCACCGGCGGTGAATTTCTAGAGAATAGCGTGCCTCTCGGCGAAATCCGAACCGACGATGCCGGACGACTGATCGTGCTCGGCGGCGCCGGTAAATCCGAACGCACTGTCGACGGCCGCCCCATCACCACCTACGCGAACAATGACTACTGGCACGACGACGCATCCGACGGTCCTGTTAGCGCGATGGTAACTGTCAGCGGTAAACAACTTCCAGTAACCGGGGCCTGGGTGATTGTCGCGCCGCCGAAGTTTGCCCCTACGCACCAGAACATCGTCACGCTTTACGACGTCATGCTGGCAGCGGTCACTCCAAATACCCTGCCGACACCTATTTCGTTTACCCGGGATGTCTATCCCACTTTCGCACGCGCGGCTTCATATCAGTGGCTGAATGACATGGCTCTTCGCGGCCATGGCCCCTCAGGGCCGGGAAACTTTCCCGACCTGATTCCGATGATTGCCGATAACTCGCCGGAACAGTCCAACCTGCGGAATCGCATTTTCCAGCGAATCCGAAATCCACGTCTGAAGGACAAGACACAAGCCAACTACTCCTTCATGCCTCAACTTTCAGGGGATGAAGGCGATGCGGAGGTGGGCAAGCCTCACACCTGGCTCTATCTGCTTGATCACCAGTACGACATCCTGGAGCAGTGGGCTAAGGGTAATTTCGTCAACGACTGGGTTGACGATGCGCCTCCGCCTCCCGACCTCGCCGACATTTCCGACGCCGCTCAACCCGAAGCGTTAAACCGCGCTGCTCTCGAATGGTGTACCGGAGGTCCTTTCTTTCCAGGCATCGAAATTACCTACATCGCGCGTGACAAGGACCTGTATCTCGAGCCTTGCCGCTTCGATCACAACAAGCTGAAGGCGGGCGATGTGACCAAGCGTATGGCGGTGCCGTGGCAGGCTGACTTTTACGAGTGCCAGGTGCACTGGTGGCCCGCACAGCGTCCCGACGACGTTCTCAACGAAGACACCTATGCCAACGCCCTTCGTGACTTTGGCTACGAACAGAATGACAAAGCTCTCGCAGGCGCGCTCCTCAACCGCATCAAATGGGATCGCGGTCTCGGCGACTCACTGCGCTACTCAGGCGACGATGTAGATGCGCAACCGGGTGACAACGACATGGTGACTCGGTGGGGCGAGATGGGGTTTGTGCTCCCGCGAGTCACACCCGCCGGCGAGACAATCTACGTGGAGACCGGACGGTCGCGATACGACGGACTTTCGGACCGGGAATCCTATTACATGCTGATGAATCTCGATTCTTTTCCCGACTTCATTCCGCAAGCCAAAAGAATTGCCCAGGCGGTTTTGGACCGTGCCTGGAAAGCGACCACCGATCCCACTCCGGGCAGCGTGGACGATATTTACCGCTACTTCAAGTACACGCAAGAGGCGTTTGGCAATCGTCTCGATGAGATCTATAACGTTTACCAGCAGAACGCAATCGGCGACCCATTCCTCGATCCGCAAAATCCATTCAAGACCCGCGATGACATGGTTGAGCGGATCCGGCAGATGGCGCCCTTCAATCAAGCTGACGGAGCCTGGCTTCGAAACATCAGCCAGGTAGGGCCGATCGACGAGATCAATTCGCTGCTTTTCGCGGTTTGGATGGATGAGGCCGGCGATGGTAACAAGAATCAGAATCACTCCAACCTCTACACCGAACTGATGCGAAGCGTAGGCATTGAGATGCCTGCTACGAACACACGCGCTTATGTCGACAATCCCGACTTGCTCGACTCGGCATTCACTGTTCCGGTGTTTGAACTCGCAATCTCGCAGTTCACGCGAACATTCTTCCCCGAGCTTCTCGGCATGACTCTCCAACTGGAATGGGAGGTGCTTAGCACTCGACCTACAATCAAACTGCTTGACCGGTTTGGTATCGATTCGCACTTCTACACGATGCACATCGGCATCGACAACGCGTCCAGCGGTCATGGCGCCAAAGCGCGGCAGGCTGTTCAGCTTTACCTCGATCAAGTCCGCAACCAGACCGGGAGCGAAGATGAAGTGCAAACCCAATGGAAGAGGATCTGGAGCGGCTACGTGGCGTTTGCCACCACCGGCAACAGCTATACCGATCTCGTCAATTTACTGGAGAGTCGCCGGGAGAACTCGCCCACGCCGCAGGATCAACTGCTCGACATCGTTGTGCGCAAGAAGCCCTATGCCCGTCTCAACCATGGCGAGAAGAAGCTTGGAGACAATCTAATCAACGACTGGTTCGAGGATCCTGAAGGCCTGCTCAAGGCGCTTGTCGATAACGGTCTTATCGTCAAGGGCAATCCCGAGAAGAGTCCTTTCTTCCACCTGCTGTCTTTCGACGGGCCGATGTACAAGGTGTTCACCGAGGATGAAATTGCGGTCTGGCACGCCTGGACTGTATGGCTGGCAACTCCACAGCAGCCCACGCCCCAGCCTCAACCGCCTCAGTCGCCCGCCGAGGTGGCTGCGCAGATGGCTGTCGTCATCGACACACTCCGTTCCGTTCAGCAGGGCAACTTCGGACACACCACGGCGAAACTGACCGGCCCGGACCCGGAGAAACCTTCTCAGACCATCACCGGAACCATCGCCTTCTGGTTCACCGCGCCCACGCGAGCGTTCATGAGCGTGTTGTCGGACGAGCAGAACGGATGGATCGTTCCAGGGAAGCCGGCAGAAAGCAAGTTCGTCGCTCAACTGCTCGAAACCTCAAACTCGATGGCCGGCGCGTTCAACCGTGTCATCGATGGCTCCGGCGGCAGGACTGCCAAAGATATCTCCATTAGTTGGATCGAGCAAGGATGTCCCTTACCGGCCGTCAGTTTTGCAATGGCCGCCACCGCGGGTGTCGTCCCGATGGGAGCTCGATCGTTCCCCGCGCCGCGCCTGATGCTTGGGAGTAGTTCAGCTACTCGCGCCTTGCATCCGCGAGGGACTGTCCAAGGGATGGGCGCCGTCCACTAGCTCACAGCTGAGAAAGCCCTGGCGGTGGCTTACGACCATCGGAAGGGATTCATCGAGCAGCCCGCTGCCGGTGGGTTGGTTCGCGAAACCACCCTGGATTTTGGGTCTAATCATCGCGGCATGAACTTCGGCTCCTACGAATTGCTGGAATTAGTAGGCACGGGCGGGATGGGCGAAGTGTGGCGCGCGGAGCAGAGGTCGCCGGTGCAGCGGGTGGTGGCGGTGAAGTTGATCAAGGCCGGCATGGATACCCGCGAGCTGATCGCGCGATTCGAATCGGAGCGGCAGGCGCTGGCGATGATGAACCACCCGGCGATCGCCAGGGTGTTCGACGCCGGATCAACGGACGCCCTGCGACCGTACTTTGCGATGGAGTTTGTGCCGGGCACTCCGATCAATGTCTATCGCGACGAGAGAAACCTCAGTGTTCGCGAGCGGCTGAAGATTTTCATGCGTGTGTGCGAGGGAGTGCAGCACGCTCATCAGAAAGCAGTGATTCATCGCGACCTGAAGCCGACGAACATCCTGATCACCGAGGTGGACGGGCAGCCGGCACCGAAGATCATCGACTTTGGGGTGGCACGCGCCCTATCGCAACGCCTGACTGCAGCGACGTTCCTGACGCACGCAGGGGCGATCGTGGGAACGCCGGATTACATGAGCCCGGAGCAGGCGTCCTCCTCAGGCGAGGACATCGATACACGGACCGATTTGTATTCGCTGGGCGTAATCCTGTACGAACTGCTTACGGGGGCGCTGCCGCAGGACCTGCGGAAACTCCCCTTCGATGAGATGTTGAGAAAGCTCCGCGACGGCGATCCGCCCCGTCCGAGCGTACCTCTGGCGGGGCTGAGCGATGCGGCAATGAGAGCGCAGCAGCGAGGCACCGAGGCAGGTGTGCTGGTCCACCAGTTGCGGGGCGACCTGGATGCGATTGTGATGAAGGCGCTGGATAAGGATCCGGCGGGCCGGTACGAGTCGGCGTCTCTGATGGCAGACGATATCCGGCATTATTTGAGAAGCGAGCCGGTTTTGGCGCGCCCGGCGACCCTGAGGTACCAGGCGCGGAAATATGTGCGGCGGCATTACGCAGCGTTCGGAGTAGCGGCGCTGGTGGCGGTGCTGCTGACGTCGTTCGGCATAACACAGGCCATCCAGATCCGGCGCGTAACCAGGGAGCGGGACCGGGCGGATCGCGTGGCGCGTTTCATGACGACCATTTTCCGGGTGTCGAACCCGAGTCAAAATCGCGGTACTCAGATAACGGCTCGGGAGATTCTCGATCAGGCGTCGCGCGACATCGAAAGCGGACTGGCGAACGATCCGGAACTGCAAGCCGAGATGATGTCGATCATGGGCGACTCGTACGAGGGTCTGGGCTTGTACCCGCAGGCAGAATCACTGCTGGCAGCAAGTTTGAAGACGCGCCGGCGGATTTTCGGCCCCGAACACCTGGCGACGGCGGCGTCATTACATGACTTGTCGGCAGCGGTATACCAATTGGGCCGTTATGCTGAAGCAGACCGGCTGGAGCAGGAAGCCTTGGAAATCAGGCGGCGGCGGTTGGGCGCGGAGCATCCAGACACCCTGCGGTCGATGAACAACGTCGCCCGGTGCCTGGTCAAACAGGGTCATTACGGGGAGGCGGAAAAGCTGCACCGTCAGATTCTGGAGACGCGGCGGAGGGTGCTGGGCGCGGAGCATCCCGACACGCTCGTTTCGCTGGACAGCCTGGGCGCGACGCTGGACGATGAGGGTCGTTATGCGGAGGCGGAGAAGCTGGAGCGGGAAACGCTGGCGATCAAGCGAAGGGTTTTAGGGAGCGATCATCCTGAGACGCTGCGAACGCTGCACCACGTCGCCGACACGGCTTACGCCCAGGGTCGTTATGCGGACGCGGAGAAGCTGCATCGTGAAGAGCTGGCGGCGCTGCAGCGAGTGTTGGGTCCGGAGCATAGTGAGACGCTGAACGCGATGGTGGCGCTGGCCAACGCCCTGGATGATGAAGGACGTTACAGCGAGGCCGAGAAATTGAACCGCAAGGCGATGAACATTCAACTGCGGGTATTGGGGCCGGAGCATTTCAACACGCTGGTGACAATGAACAACGAAGCAGAAATCCTGGTGGACGAAGGGCATTATAAGCAAGCCGGGGCTCTGCATCGCCAAGTGATCATGATCCGTTCGCGGGTGCTCGGCCCCGAGCATTCTCACACGCTCTACTCGATGAGCAAGCTGGCCTGGACGCTGTTAATGGAAGGCCGCCTGAACGAGGCAGAGCCCCTTTCGCGGGGGACCCGGGATAAGCAGGCACGGGTGCCTGGCCCGGACCATCCGGAGACGGCGGAAACTCAATACAATCTGGCGTGTATTGCGGCCCGGCGAGGGCGTCGCGAGGATGCCATCTGGAATTTGCAGCAGGCGTTCGATCATGTATTGAAGCCGCGGACAATTTTGCGAATCTCGAACGATCCAAACCTGAAGCCGCTGCATAGGGATCGAGTCTTTACTCCGTTGGTAGCGCATGCACTCGAACGGACATCTTCACCGAGCCACCCACGGTGATGGATTTGGGAGAGGCATCACGCAGAGATGGAGCCTGGCGGAACGCCGGCAACGCGCGTTGAGTGTCGTCATGACTGACTTCGATCATTTCAAGGCAGCGAACGACTCGATCGCCCCGCGGACACCGACGTCATAGCAATCAACACTACAGGAACTACTCTGAGCGCGCGGCGGACTTTGCACATATTTTTAAGCGCTTCACAGTTCCATCAACGGCCGACTGTCTCGCAAGGTTCACCCAACCATTCGCTAAAATGGCAAACAGCTATGATCCAACGCCGCGACTTCCTCACTTTCGCCGCGTCCGCACTCGCGGCCGCATCATCCCAGATGAAGGCCTCGCCCGCACGCAAGAACCTGCCCATCGGAATTCAACTCTACTCGGTTCGCGGAGAGTTGAAAAAGGACCTCATGGATACCGTCCGCCTGGTGGGCAAGATGGGCTATCAATGCGTCGAGTTTTACGCACCTTATTATTCCTGGGATACGGCCTACGCGAAGTCGGTACGCAAACTGCTAGACGATTCGGGTCTGAAGTGCTATTCCACCCATAACTCCGCAGCCGCCTTCGAAACCGACGGTCTGCCGAAGGCGATCGAGCTGAACAATATTATTGGCAGTAAGACCGTGGTGATGGCCCATCCTGGCAAAGTCACCGGCGGCAGCGACGGCTGGAAACGAGTCGCCGACAAGCTCAACAATGCATCGAAGATTTTGCAGAAAGATGGATTGCGCACTGGCTATCACAACCACAATCCCGAATTTCGCAAACTTGACGACGGCGGAGTTCCCATCGACATTATTGCCGGTCAAACACTTAAAGAAGTGGTGCTGCAACTGGACGTCGCCAATTGTCTCGACTCCGGTGGAAATCCGGTTGCCTACATCGAAACTCACAAAGGGCGGATCCGGTCGATGCATATCAAGGACTGGTCGCCCGAAAAAGGCAAGGCATACGCAGTGATTCTCGGCGATGGGTCAGCCCAATGGCCTGCTATCTTCGACGCAGCGGAAAGCGCAGGAGGTGTCGAGTACTATCTGATCGAGCAGGAAGAGTCGGGACGCCCTGAAATGGAAGCCGTGAAACTTAGCCTGGAAGCCTATAAGCGGCTTCATCGCGGATAACGACTCAGCGCCGATAGATGTCAGGTTCGAAATCGGTCGTGCCATTGCAACACGCGGAGTGCCCGCAGAGTGTTCCACCGGCTCGCGCTGGCAACAGCAGTTTCCATCTCTAACGGGATCCACTCGGGGTGAAGGTAGTTGAGAGGCCACCGCCCGTTCTGATGGCGGCGCTGAATCACGATTTCAATGGCTTCACTCATGCGGTCGTCGGGTTTGATTCCAGCGTCTCGCAGATAGTCGAGCCCGCGCAGGACGTCGTAATGCCAGAACGTCGGGTACGCGAAGCGGAGCCAGCGTTTGTCGATCACTTCTCCTGTACGAAGCGATCGGAACATGCACCGATCGAGCAAATATTTCTCGGCCTTTCGCCGAGCCTTGGTGACAGCCGCTGTTTTACCTTTCGCACGTTCGTACGCCAGCAATCCTTCGAGCACACAGATGGTTGTATGGAACGACGACCGCGTACTCTTGGGTGCTTCGCAGTTCCAGCCGCCATCCTCGAGTTGCTCGCTCAGCAGCTGCCCCGCGAGTGCCTCGTTCGGCTCTTTGAAATAGGCGCCAAGGCCGAGGATTCGGCCGTTGATGCAGGGTTCCGTCTCGCCGTCGAAGAACGCCCGGTTGTTGTGCCACTTGAACCTGAGCTTGGCGACACGCCCGATCATCTTGCGAGCCTGATCGCAGGCAGGATCGAGACCGAGATCTTTCAAGACAATGAGAGACCAGAACGTGATCAGCAGGCCCAAGTCCTCCCTTTCCCCGCCCCACTTGCCATCACGAGATTGGCGCGCGAGCAGTTGAGCGCCCCAGCCTTCGGTTGCGACGCGTGACCGCTCGGCCGCAATCGCGTCACCAGGCGCGCCCGTAAGGTCCCTCATCACCTGCCAGCGAATGGACGGATCGGAATCGAGCAGCCACTTGAGGTGCGCGGGGCGAGGTGCGAAGTCATTCAGGCGCATTGGACTGTTATAGCAAGACACTTGGCCGATCCAGTCAACGCGACGTCGACACACTCTCAAACCGAATGGAGTTCAACGATGCTACAGATCGCGGAACGCCTGTTCCACGGGTGGCACCTGCGGGATGTCCCCAAGCTCTTTGAGCTGGGCGGCGAGCGTTTCCCACCTCTCCCTCGTCATCTTGCCCAACGGGTTTGCTTCAATTAGACTTCGTTGCGCAACCGCGGATTCTGCAAAGCTCTCCAACTCCACGGTGGGATTCAGCGCGTGCATGCGAGCATTGGCCGACGCCGGATTATCCAGATAGGTCCGCCAGCCCTCACGGACCGCGTCCACCATATTCTTCGCCAAATCCGGATTCTTCCGCAGTGTCTCTCCGTTCACGGCCAGCATGGTGGTGTACGGGTTGTACCCCATATCCGACACAGGAAACACGGTTACCTCTACGCCCTGACGTTTAGCGTGAAGTGGCTCGTCCATCACAAAACACTGTTGAGCAAAGTTTTCGTCCTTTAGGAAGGACGTCAGGTCGCCTCCAGTCGAAGGAACCACTTTCACCCTGTCGAATGCGAATTTCTTGCGCAGTATCCGGGCGTACGGCAATCCGCTCTGCATCGCGAGCGTCCCCCCCTTCAGAACGTCCTCGATGGACTTCAGCTTTCTCGATGCATGCGCCATGATGCCCATGGGATTCGTCTGAAACACGGCGAATAGCGCAACGATATCGTTCTTCTGAGCGCGGGCAACGAGCGCATCATCGGCGGCAACGATGCCGAATTCCGCCGAACCTGCGCCGATCATCTGCACGGTCGGCGTGCCGGCGCCGCCCGGCAAAATCTCCACGTCCAGACCGTGCTTGGAGAAGTCGGCTGCGTAGAAGCCGCCAAATTCCGGATCGGGCTTCCAGTTCAGCGCGAGCCTGATCTTTGACGCTTTGCCACACCCGGCGAGCAAACCGGCAGCCGGAATTGTTTTCAGAAAACTTCGGCGGTCGAGATTCATTCTTTCGATTATGTCGGATGCATCGTCAGCTTTGCTCCGACACATGCCAGCTTCGAAGCACCAGCCGGCTCACGATATTGATCAGGCCGAACAATGCAAGGCCCAAAACAGATGCGAGCAGCACCGCGGCAAATACCTTATCAGTGCGCTGCTGCGTCCGGGCAATGTCGATGACAGATCCAAGGCCTTGACCACCAAGGAACTCTCCAACAATAGCCCCAATTACTGCCAAGCCTCCGGCGATCCGCAAGCCCGTCAGGATCTGCGGAAGCGCGGCCGGAAAACGCAGTTTCCAAAGCGTAGCCGCGGGCGATGCCCGGTACAGACGGAATAAATCACGTAGCGCCGGGTCAGTAGACAGAATTCCGTCAAGCGTATTGGCAATCACCGGGAAGATAGAGGCGATGAAAGCTGAAGCGACTACAGTTCGGAGACCATAGCCGAACCAAATAACCAGCAGCGGAGCGATGGCAATAATCGGTACCGTCTGGAAGAAAACAGCGTAGGGATAAAACGCGTCTTGCACCCTGCGCGAGGAGGAAAGAAACACCGCGATCGCGACCCCGGCGAGCGAGCTGAGCAGAAAGCCGAGAATCGCCCCCGCGGATGTCTTGGCGAACGCTTCGGACAGCTCGGGCCAGTCCCGCAGTATAGTCTGAAAAACGGCGCTCGGCGGCGGCACCAAAAAAGCCTGGATCCATCCTGCGCGCACCAGACCTTCCACCAAAAGGGTCACCACGACGAACGGAATCGCAGCAGAAACAGTCTTGCGCACCTTCAGTCTTCCTCTTCCATAGCGCCCAGCAGCAGTTTCATTTCATCGGCGAATGGCGCGCTCAGCCGCACCTGGTTATCGCGCACTTGCGGCAGTGCCAGACGCCGGTCTAAGCGGATGTGACACCCGCGGCGCGTGAGCACCACCGCGCGGTTCGCCAGGAAGGCTGCTTCAGTGATGGAGTGAGTCACAAAGATCACCGTCATTCCACGCTCGATCCACAGGTCACGCAACCGGACTTCAAGCCGGAAACGTGTGATCTCGTCCAGGGCGGCAAACGGTTCGTCGAGCAGTAACAAGCGCGGCTCGGTGACCAGGGCGCGGGCCAGGGACACTCGCATCCGCATCCCGCCAGACAGTTGCGCCGGGTAGCGCGATTCAGCATCGCTGAGGCCGACTTCAGCCAGAACCCGACTGGCGATTGCGAGTCGTTCGGCGCCGCCCACCCCCGTCAGTTCGAGCGGCAGGGCGGCGTTTTCGAGGACAGTCAGCCAGGGCAGAAGATTCGCATCCTGGAAGACGAATGCGGTTTGGAGTTTCGCTCCTGAAGGCTCTGCATCGAGTGTTCCGCTGTCAATTGAAATCAATCCCGCGATCACCCGGAGCAACGTGGACTTCCCACAGCCCGATGGACCCAGAATCGCCAGAAACTCGCCCGCCGCTACGTCAAGTGTGAGATCGTCGATCACCACCAGGTCCGTAAACGCCCGCCGGATCCCGCTCAGCCGGAGCGCGACACTGCGATCCGCTGCGATAGACGCTTCAGTCATGATGCCTAACCGATTCTAGCGAACAAGCTGGAGAGGCCGGTTGTAACGCAGGGGGAGACGGGTAGCGGAGTTTCGGTGGAGATGAAAAAACGCCGGCGCGATGGCACGCCGGCGCTTCCATACTTCAGACAGCAGCCCTTTAGAACACGATATGGGCCGACACCTGAACGACGCGCGAGTTACTGCTGTAGAACTGATCGAACCGTCCAAAGAGCGGATCGCTGGGAACCAGATCGTTGCGTGCGCCGGTGAATCCGCGCGACTGTACGTCGTTGATGAATCCGCCGGTGTACTGGGCGTGATTGAAGATGTTGTAAATCTGCGCGCCCACGTCGAACGACCAGCGGTCGCCGAAGCTGAAACGCTTCTTGATCGCGGTGTCAACATTGTTGATCGGGTGAAGCGGGAAGTCGTTGCGTCCTCCGTTGGCAAGCGCACCCGAGCCGGCGACTATGTAACGCGCACCCGGATTGTTTGCGACATATGCAACGATTGTTCCGCTTCCCGCAGCCACCTTCTGGCCCGCGGCGTTGTAGCCCGTCACTCCGCTGCCAACATTTGCCTGGCCGGCAGGATTCACGATGGTTCGATCGCCCGCGCTATCGCCATTCAAATTCGTATCGAGGTTGCTTTGCACGGTGGCGTATTCGGGTGACTCATAGGTGTAGGTGCCCGAGATATTCCAGTTACCGAGAATGTTCCTCGCGAGCCAGTTTCCATTCTTAAAGGGCCTCCACTCATAAATTGGTGTGAAGGTGAACCGCTGACGCCGATCGAGGGCGGAACTCGCCCAGTCCGCCTTCAGGTTCTGGTAGTTCTGTGCGCGGCGGGGCGTCAGGTACGTGGAGAAATTCGTTGCCGTTGCGTCGTCCAGTAGGTGACTCCAGGTATAGGCGGCAATGTAAGTCAGCCCGCTCGAGAATCTCTTGTTGAGCTGCAGGGCAAGTCCATGGTAGGTCGACGTCGCTTGCGGGGCGTATCCAACGATGTTGGACTGTGAGCCGAAGGACGCGAGAACGTTATTCTTAATCGCTGCCGTACCGCCTGGCACGATGAACGATTTCACGGTCGCCAGAGTCTTCAGGGACGCCAGCGTCCCCGCATCCGGCACGCTGAGATACGTCGGAATGAAGTTGCTTGACGACACCTGTGGGAAGATGTTCAAACGGGTCTGGTTCCACAGATGCACGCCTCTTGTACCGACATAACGTGCCTCAAACGTGTAATTCGTAGCGAACGTGTGCTGCAACCCCATCGTCCAACTGAGCCCGTAGGGACGTTTCCCGCCGAAGGTATAGGACGCAACCGGGCCTAAAGCTCCCCGCTGGTCCGTCGGCAGCGGAACGGCAGTGCCGGGTAGACCGCCACTAGCAAGGAAACCGGTGGCCGGGCATTTCACGCCGGGACAGTCATTGGTTTGCTGAAAGTACGGTGGCGCGCCGTTGGCTGTCAGGTTGGAATACACCAGATCGTAGGCCTGACTGAAGCCGCCGCGGATGGACCATGTGCCCTTGTTACCAGGCGCGTAAGCGAATCCAATCCTGGGTGCGAAGTTCGTCTTGTCGTAGTAGGGACGGCCGAACGTTATCCCGCCCGGCACGCTAGCCGGCGCACTCGCGGCCTGATAGCGAGACGCTACCGGAACTGTCACATACTCATAACGCAGCCCGAGGTTGATCGTCAGATTCGGCCTGATCCGGTAATCGTCATTTGCATACGCCGCGCTCTGCAGGAATCCAACTGGATAGCTCGTCGCGCCGGCGCTCCGCTCTCCCAAAATGTCCGGCGCTTGATCCTGCAGGTAGAGCTCCAGCGATGAGTATTCGTAGTTACCGGTCACGCGCTGGATAAAGTAGTTCGACGCGATCATGTCAATGAAGTCGCCGCCGAACTTAAACGTGTGTTTGCCCCAAACCTTGCTCACATTGTCTGTCGCCTGGAATAAATTCTGTGTGGAGCCGGAGGGACCCACCGGGCCGTAAGTCAACCCGTTGAGTTCATCGATCGTAATTACCGGAAAAGCGTCCAGACCAGGGAACTTCAGGTCCGTACCTGGCAGCGCGTTCACATTGCGGCTGAATGACAACCGAAACTCGTTTTGCAGCGATGGCGTGAAGTTATGAAACTCCGAGAGAATGTACGAGTAGTTGTCGTTCGGTTGGCTCGCGTTGAATGTCGGCACCTGCGCCGCAACAATCGACGACTGCTTGTTGTAAACCCACCGGCCGCGTAATTGGTCCTTGTCGCTGACGTTGTAATCGAGCGACACGAGCGCATTGTAATTATTGGTAAAGACGGGATTGTTGAACGCGATCGAGCCAATGGGGATCTGCTGACCGAGTACTGGAATGCTTGCCTGATCGTTGGTCGCCGCGGCGGGGATATAACTCTTGAGAATCCCGAGATTGGTCGCGCTGACTCCCTTGATCGAGCCTAGCGCGGAGAACCCTGCCTGAGTCGGCGCGTATAACGGCGACCCCGGCACTGCGGACTGACCGACCGGATTGTACTCGAAGTTCCCGAAGTAAAACAGCTTGTTCTTGAGGATGGGTCCTCCGATCGTGGCGCCCAAGCGGTTATTGTCGTAGCGCGGATTCGAGGTCAATCCTTGTGTCGCGTTCAGCGAGTCGACCGCATTCAGATTGCGATTTTGCAGGTACTCATAGATGGACCCATGAATCTGATTGGTGCCGCTTCTAACGACAGCGGTGAAGATACCGCCCGAACCACCGCCAAACTCCGGCGAGAACTGGTTCTGCAGCAGCGTGAACTCACCGATGGCTTCGTTCGAGACATAAACCAGTGGCGCCGGATTGTAATAATTGTTGTTGCTAACGCCATCCAGGAAGAACGAGTTATTGTCAGGCCGCTGCCCTGAAACGGTGGGGCCAAAACCCTGGCCAACGCCTCCGGAAGTAGATACTCCGGCTCCCAGAAGTGCCAGGTTATAGATGCCGGAACCGCTCGCGGCCTGCGGCAATTCGACTACTTCTTTTGTGGCGAATGTTGTCTGCAACTGCGAGTTAGTCGTGTCGATGGTGGCGGCGCTGGCGCTAACTTCCACAGTGCTGCCCACGGCCCCGACAGACAGCGTCATATTGGCCGTTGACACGCGGTTCAACGTCAGTTCCACTTCCTTCAGCGTGCTGGCGGAGAACCCATTCGCCGTCGCAGTGACCGTGTATCTACCCACGGTCAGATTCGTAAACCTATACACGCCGCTCGAATCCGTTACGGCGGTAGTCTTCACGCCCGTCGCATCATTCACAGCGACAACCGAAGCACCTGGAATTGCAGCCGCACTTGCGTCCGAGATCGTACCGGTTAAGTCACCGCTGATCGCCTGAGCATGCGCAGTCGCGGAAAAGGCAAGGCAAAAAGCCAGCCCGGCAAGCCAACGGCTTGAGCCAAAACGGACCATAACTGTGAGCCCCCAACGTTCCGGTACACCACCGTAATCGACCCAGATAGGCGTGTATCCGCTTGGCCTTTCGCCAAAATGTTACAAGAAAGCTAGCATACAATGGACTTACTGTCAACGGAATAGGGTCCAATTCGGACTCGGTTAGCGACTGGTCCAGTGTCGCCGCACAGAGTCGAATTATTTCTTCTATTCCTGTCTTGGGCCACCCCTTCTGCATGTCTTTGTAAGCATCCGCGCTAATAGTTGTCTCCTTCTTAGTGCGACAGTTCCCGCCTTTTTCCGACGGGTAATGTTCCCGACTAACAGAGATCGCTGTTACGATTTCTTACACTGCGGGACAAGTGAACGCTTCACCTAGGTCAATCGCGGTCAATGTTCAGGGTCTGTACTGCGGGCTCGGGCAACTCCTCAAACTGGAGTTTCCCGATTGCCCATTGATCCCGCCTTGCGCGGCGGACCCAGAACAGGATGGCGGCCATGAGTATGAAGAACGCGCAAGCTGCCACCGGCCAGTCAATGAGCCAGGCAATCGCGCCGGCCAGCATCGAGACATAGACCGTCACCGCCCCGGCGTAGAGAACGAGTGTCTCGATGACGGGTCGCTGGCCGGGAAGGTAGGTTGAAGTGAACGGTACCTGATCGAACTGAAAAAGCAGTGCCTCCATCAGTATCAGTGCCGGCATCACACACATCAGGCCGACGGCGATACCGCGCGCCGGACCCAGCAGGACCATCTCCACCGGCAATGCGACCAAGGCGGTGAAGCCCACCGCGCAGACAGCTAGAAAGCGCTCCACAGCACGGAGGAACAGCAGACGGTTCCCCTGCTCGTTCACACGGAAAACCCAGTTTGCCCGCAACTCAACCGGGAGGCGAAAGAGATAGCGAAACCCGCAAATGACGAAGAGCGACAGAGCAAGCGGAATCGAGATAGCCGCCTTCGGAGCGCCGCGCAGCGTGAGAAACATCTCGGCAATCACCGCTAGCGCCAAAGCCGTGAAAGCACTGAGGATCAACCGGTGTTCACGACTGCGCACGAGCGTCTTCATGATGAAGTCCGTGACGGCCAAGTCCCGCGGATCGGAGATGACGAAACGGAGCCAATCCACCGGCTCGGTGTTCCGCGCAGCCGACGAGGACTCGAGAATCCGCACCCGGTGGCGCCGGTAACTCCACAAGTAAGTCGCAGTGGCGAGCATGGCTGCCGCCAATGGCGAAACGAACCCAATCGTCCCCAGTATCACCGCCTCATATTCGAAGTTGCCGGTAATCACTTGATGGATTCCGAAGAACCACAACGGCGGCACGTAGAAGGCCCACTCGGGCCGGAGCGCCATCGAAGGCTGCAAATTCGGAATGGAGAAGATTAGGGGAACGGAGCATAGCAGGCCGATTAGCAGCGCTCCCTGAAGCGTGAGCGAGACGCGCTGGAAGAGCCTCGCCGGAAGTACATTCAGCAGTACGCCCTGCACCGCCACCAACGTAAAGAACAGGAAAAGGCAACCGAGGGTCCCGCCGATGAAGATGCCCCAGATGTGAAGAAAGGCGTGGCTCGAATGCCGGCCGTCCTGCAGGACCGGTAAAAAGACGCTGGGCAGCAGTGTGGTGGCAAGAATCAGCGAGACGGCGAAGAGCACGAGCGCCGAGAACTTCGCGATGAAGAGGTCGCGCGGACGAAACGGTAGTGCGGCGAGCGCGAGGTAATCGCGGAGTCCCGGGAACAGCGAGGTCCACTGGAGCGTCGTGAACAGGCCGGTAACTGCCATCTCGAGCGTGATGACGAAGAGTACGTCGGCCATGCAGGCGAGATGAAACTGCTCTGGATCATCGAGTCCGTTCAGCCCGAGGTATTTGTGATAGTAGGCGACGGTGAACAGTATGCTCGACGACAGGAGCACGGCGGCGGCGCCCCCCGCGACCACGCGCAATTGCCCGGGTGTGGAGACGAAATCGCTATCGAAGAAGCGCCGGAAGAAGTGGCGCGCCAACTCGAGCCGCGTCGACTGGGTTTCGGCCATCCGCTCACGAAATTCCATCAGATTATCCGCGGATAGCGGCGATGATGCCGCTCACCACCCTCGCCGGATCTTCCTGTTCGGTAAGTTGCGCGAACACGCCCTCGAGCGAAGGCTGGCTCATGAGTTCGCGCAGGTGCTCGATGGTTTCATGCGCTACCACTTTCCCCTTGCGCAAGATCAGCACCGATGAGCAGACTTTCTCTACCACTTCGAGAACGTGCGAACTGTAGAGAATCATCTTGCCCTCGACGGCAAGTGCCTGCAGCAGGGCACGCAGCACAAGCGCCATGTTGACGTCGAGGCCCGAGAAAGGCTCATCGAGAATCAGCAGCTCGGGATCGTGAATGAGAGCGCCCGAGAGTAGGATCTTCTGGCGCATGCCCTTGGAATAAGCGGAGAGCGCGGAGTGGCGATCGCCCCACAGTCCAAACAGGCGCAGCATTTCGTCGATGCGGCGGTCGAGCACCACGCGGGTGAGTCCACGCAGCCTCCCCACCAATTGCAAATACTCGCGACCGGTGAGGTGCGGGTACAGTTGTGGCTCTTCCGGTACGTAGCCGATGCGGCGCTGGAAATCGACCCAGTCGGAGCGAACATCGCGGCCATTGAAGAAGATCTCGCCGGAAGACGGTTCGATCAGGCCGATCAGCACTTTGACGGTCGTGCTTTTCCCTGCCCCGTTGGGCCCGAGGTAGCCCAGCACCTCGCCAGCCTTTAGCGTGAAGCTGACGCCGTCCACAGCCGCGATGCGGTTGTAGGTCTTCACCAGATCACGGACTTCCAGCATGAGTATTAGAGACCTCTCGACTCCGATTTGTTCCCAGCACCTCGGTGATGGCCGATGTGACAATATCGGGCCGCCGGAAGCCGATGCCGTGATCGCTGTCCTGGACAATGATCTGGCGGCGGTGTGTCGACAACCGGGCGAGCTTCGGTTGTAGCTCATACATCCAAACCTGGTGGTAAGCCACGGCGTCGGGAACATCCATGAACGGGATGCCGGCGGTGAGCACAATCACGGGAATATCGCCTAAGCCGCCTGCTGCGCGGACCTGCCGGTTGTTCTCGCTGGCGTAAATTCCGGTGCTCTGCCTCGCCATCGTGGCGGCGGGCTGCTCGTTTCCGGCCAGCCGCAGGATGCCAGTGGCCGCCATGAATCTCCCCGTTTGAAGGAGCGGCCAGCGTAGCCACTGCGGCGCGACCTTCGCACGCAAGCTGAGAGGAATAAGGTTGTCCTCGTCCTCCTGCGACGCATCCACGAAGACCACGCCGGCAACTTCGCCTGGCCAAAGGCCACGAAAAACTCGCGCCTCAAAGCCGCCGAAGGATCCCCCAACCAAAACATACGGCGGCGGCACGTTGGCCGCGTTGAGAAGCGCGTGGGCATCGCGAGCATTAAATTTGGCAGTCTGCGGCAGCGGACCCGGGTCGCTCCAACCGGTGCCGGCACGGTCCCAGGCGCAGGTCCGCGAGTGCTGCGAGATCGATTTCTGGATCTTCTCCCAGTCCCGAGCCGTCCCACCGAGGCCGTTGAAGAAGACCGTCAGAGACCCCTGGCCCGAGCAGAGCAGGTTGAGAGATCTACCTCCGATGTCGACGGCTTGGCCGACGCGCGGATGCCGGGCGATCCATCGCGAGCGTCCCCATTGCTCGTAGGCGATACCTGCCATGAGCAGCACAACGATAATGATTGCGAGGCGCCCGATCCATCTCATGGATGCAGGTCTAACGATGCGGACGGATGTGCGGCCAGTCTGCCATCATGGCGACGGCGAGCGCGATCGGAAGCATTCCGCCGACGACGGCGCCGGCCACCGTCCAGACCATTGGATGGTGGATCCACTGCCTGACCAGCGAAGCGCCGCAGTCGGCCAGCAACTGCGCGGGTCCGCAGAACGGCTCTGCTTCCTCGAAGATCAGCAGCATCTCGCCCGAGTACCGCTCGCGAAACGCGCGTGGGTGCAAATCGAGCAGTGAACGGTAGATGACGCGGCTCAAGATGCACTCCTCGGTGCCAGGAAGGCCTTGGCCTCGCGGACTACGCGGTCAAGACGCTCCACCTCGAAGCCGAGCGCTTTGCGGCCGGCGCGGGACAGGCGGTAGTAACGGCGGCGCGGATCGTCGTCAGCCGACGGGCGCGGCGCTTCCTCCACCCAGCCCAGATCCGAGAGCTTCTGCAGGTTGTCGTAGAGCGTGCCGGGGCCTAGCTTGTAGTGACCCTCGCTCTGACGCGCCACCTCCTGCATGATGGCGTAGCCATGCCGGGGCTCGCCGGCCAGTGAAAGCAGAATATGGAGCGTCGCAGGATTGAGCGGCTTCATTCGTATTCCGTTATATCGGAATGCGATCTATTTGTCAATTACAATCAGATTCGAGACCGGATCGAGGAGCGAGACCACAAGGGACCCGCCGTCTGGCGCGATGGCAAACGTCTCAGGGTTGAGATCGAATGTTGCCAGCGGACGGCGTTGAGCGTTGGTGTCGCGGGCGGCGTCGAAGGGCTGAGTGAGGATGCTCGACTCCATCTTGCCGTTGTTGCCGATGAACGCCACCGAGCGGCCGTCGGGCATCCATTTCGGCCGCGCCGCGTCCTCGATCTTCACGGGCAGCAATTTCCCATCGCCGGCGTTCAAGAACTGAATAAACGTCCCGTAAGCGCAGGCGATGTACTTTCCGTTCGGCGAGATGTCGGGGTAGAAACACAGGTCCGGATGAAGTACGACGTGCTCGGAGCCATCGGAGTTGATGCGATGAAAGCCGGTGAAGTTCTGATAGAAGATATGAGTTCCATCGCGGCTGATGGCGGGACTTTCCGGATTGTCGCCGGCATGTGTCAGTTGCCCGTCGTTGGACCAGATCTCACGGGTGCCGCTGCGGGTCGAGGTCCAAAATAAGGTGCCTCCGCGGTGGGCGAAGAACGGCGACACAGCATCGGGTTGAACAGGACGAAGAGAGAGATTCTGCGTTGAGGCTTCCCACAGCCCAGAGAGCCCGCCACCGCGATCCGATGAGAACAGAATCCATGGACCCTCGGGTGAGTAAGTGGGCTCGCGATCGATGGAGTCTCCGCGCGTCAACCAGCGTTCACTCTCGACGGTCCACTCGCGCAGATTCTGGCGCGGCGTTCCTGAGTCGAGCACGAAGCGGCCATTCGGCAGGACGTCCACTGTCCGGGTCACCCGCGGCGTGCTGAACATCGTGGTGGCCGCGCCCGTGGTGATGCGGAAGTGGACTAGCCGGCTGAGAGCCGCCGTCCGGGATGGACTCAGCGACTGGACATAGACCAGTTCGTCATTGTTGATCCAGGCGGGCGCCGACACGGCATAGCCGCCGGGTGCCGATGGGATGGTGGTCCGGTGAGTGCCATCGCTATCCATGATGACGATGGACTCCGGCTCAGCGCTCGCGGTCACCTTGCGTCGCATCGCAATGCGGCGGCCGTCGGGCGACCAGCGGGGTCCGCTGATTTCGATCGTCTCGAACTCAGTGATCACTCCGGCCTCAGCCACTTCCACCAGCCAGACCGCCGTCCCGGGCTTGCGACGGATTGCGACCACACGCCCGCTGCGAGACCAATCGCCCTCCACTCCGCCGTTCAGCACCAGATGCGGTTCACCGCCGTCGAGGCCGATGGTATAGATGCCGCTCTGGTGAGCGTAGAGTATATGCCGTCCGTCCGGCGAGAAGCGTGGGTGCGAATCTTCGCCTTCGGTGAGCGGCCGCTCGATGCCGGCTTCGAGGATCCAGATGCGCGCGGTGCCGTCGCGGCGGGAGACGAACGCGATTTTCGAACCGTCGAATGACGCCGCGGGATCCGAATCGCGATCCGAGAATGTGACGGCACGAATCTTCGGCAACGTTAGCGGAGCAGGCTGGTGAAGCCAGTAACCGGCGACGCCGGCGAGTGCCGCAACAACGGCCAGCAGGACTGCGACAAGCCACCCTCTCACGGTCGCGTTGCTCTGCGAAATTCCAGCGCAGGCGCCGGCGCATCCGTCTGGAGAAGCAGGATGCCGTCCGGAGTAAATTCCCCTTTGATCCCGAATGCGCCTTCAAACACCTCTGCGCCTTTGTGTTTGAGATTGATCCGCATTGCCGGGAACACCACCGTCAGTTGCTCACCATTCACTTCGAGGTCGCACGGGCCGAAACCGGGATTCGAGTAGCGGCCGGCGTATTCGGCAAGCGGATGCCGAAGAGGACCGCTGGGCGCCGCGGTGACCGGCTTCGGCTCGGGCGGCAGGGCCGGGCGCGTGGCAACAGGCTTCCAGCCCAGCACGTCGCGCATGAGTTCCAGTCCCACAGGGACAGCCGCGCCAGAGGTATTGGTGAGCACCACAATTCCCTCGCCCTTCTCCGGCGCGAAAGCCGCGAAGGCACTAAAGCCCGTGATGGCGCCGCTATGACTCACCAGCTTGAAGCCGGGCGACCAGTCGACGTTCCAGCCCAGACCGTAGCTGCTCGAGTCGTCAACCACCATTTGCGGCCGCTGTAACTCGACCATCTGCCTCTTCGACACTATCTGCTTGCCGTCGACAACGCCGTCATTGAGGTAGAACCTCAGATAGCGGGCGAGGTCCGACGCCGAAGAATTCACGGCGCCATTGGGACCCACGCCGAATTTCTGATAATCGTAGAACTCCACCCGCTTCATACTTCCGCCGTCCCGTTCATGAGGCGACGCGTAATCGGCGGTCTTGATGAGGTCGGTGATCCGAACCGTGGACTCTTTCATGCCGATTGGGCCAAAGATGCGCTTCTCGGTCAACTCCTCCCAACTCGACCCGTCGAGGGTGCCGGTGAGAAACCCGGCCGCCGTGTACATAAGGTTCTGATATTGGTACTTAGACCGGAAGGTGGCAGTGGGCGGAAGATAACGCAGGCGTCGAACCAGTTCCTCACGCGTCAGCGGGACTGCAAAACGTAAAGTGTCGTAGCGGGCGAGACCGGAGCGGTGGGTGAGCAGGTCGCGCGCGGTCATTAGCTGAGTAGCGACCGGATCGTACATCTGGAACCAGGGAATATACTCCTTCACCGGACGGTCCCAATCGAGCTTGCCGGAGTCCACCAGGATGGCAGCGCCGAGCGCTGTGAAAGACTTGGTTACGGAACCGACATCGAAGGCGGTATGTTCGGTAACCGGTTCGCGAGTTTCGAGATTCCGCACGCCATATCCCTTTAGAAGCGTGCCCTGCGGGGTGATAATCGCCACCGAAACGCCTGGGATATCCCGCTTTGTCCGAGCCGCTTCTACGATGGAGTCCACCCGGCTTGTAGCCACTTGGGCCAGCGCCAGACCGGCACAGGCCAAGGCGAGAACAAAAGGGGAGATTCGAAGCATGTTCCTGTTTATCACGTTCTTTGGGTACGGTGCGTAACTTCCTGCCAAAACCGCGGTATTCAATAGTGTGTGACGACGCCGGACCACATTCTGATGTCAGAGGTTCGCGATGGGGACACGCGGCAGCTTGCCTTATTGTTTGAGCGGTATCACAAGGCGCTGTTTCGCTATTTCATTCATATGAATGGCGACCGCGACCTCAGTGAAGACCTGGTCCAGGATGTGTTTTTCCGGATGCTGCGATACCGGCACACCTACGACCCGAAGCATACCTTCACGGCGTGGATGTATCAGATTGCGAGGAACGCGAGTGTGGACCATGCACGGAAACGTAAGCCCGAGGTTGCGCTGGACGCCGCGCCGAAAAACGGCGACTTCAGCAGCGTACTGGAACCCGCCGCGGACACTCCCGGCGCCGATGAGCAGATTGGACGAAACCAGGAAGTCCAATTGCTACGGCAGGCGCTGAAGAAACTGCCGGACGAGAAGCGCGAGATTCTGATTTTGAGCCGCTTCCAGAATCTCAAGTACGAAGAGATCGCATCCGTGCTGGGCTGCGAATTGTCGACCGTGAAGGTTCGGGTGTACAGGGCCACGCGGGCGCTTGGTGAAATCTATTTTGAGTTGGCGGGGGCAAAGGCATGACGAGCTGCGAAGAACTGAAGATGTACCTGCCCGAGTATTGGGACGGCGCCCTGGATGAGGCCGATCGACTGATTCTTGAGGCTCATCTCGACCAGTGCCCGGCATGCCGCGCCGAGGCGGCGAAGCTGCGTCACATCTGGAAAGAACTTGGCGGCATGGGTGAAGAGGTGGAACCGGGAGAACGGTTGCGGCGGCGATTCTACGACCGGCTGGAAGCGTACCGCAGCGGAGCCGCCGATCAAAACGTGGTTCCGATTCGCAAGGCCAGGCCGGCACCGCGTTGGATCGCCGCCGCAGCCATTGCCGCGGCCCTGGTGGTTGGCTTCATGAGCGGGTACCTGGTAGATGCAAAGAAAGATGGAGGGCAAGTGGCTCAATTACGCGGAGAGGTAAACAGCATGCGCCAACTCGTCGCGCTCTCTCTTCTCCAACAGCAGAGCGCTTCAGACCGCCTGCAGGGCGTGAGCTGGGCGTATCGCGTGGAGCGATCGGATACGGAAGTTTTGTCGGCGCTGCTGGACACGGTGAATCACGATGCCAACGTAAGCGTTCGCCTGGCCGCGGTAGACGCGCTGAAGAGATTTGCAGGATCTCCGGTAGCGCATCGCGGGATGGCGCAAGCGATTGCCCGTCAGGACTCGCCGATGGTCCAGATGGCGCTGCTCGATCAGTTGACGGAGTTGCATGATTCAACTTCCGCCGCAACCCTCGAGGCCGTCGCTGCCGACACCAGGATCAGTAAGGATGTGCGGGAACGCGCAAAATGGGTTGCGACCCAGATGGGAAGACAGTGGAAATGAAAACGGTAGGACTGGCACTTATACTTTGCGGCGCCTTGCTGGCACAGGATTCGGGCAGCTTCACGGTTCCGTTCAGCGATCCATCGCGGCCCAAGACTCTACAGGCTTCGCTCGAAAACGCTTGTATTGCCGTGACCGGTTATGACGGGCGTGAGGTGGTGGTGGAGTCGTCACCGCGCGAGACACGATCAAGCCGCCGTCGTAACGGGCCTGCCGGCGCTGAAGGGTTGCGGCGGCTCGACATCGGGCACGGCGACATCAACATCGAGGAGTCGGGCAATACAGTGAAGATCACCGGAAGCGGCAACGGACACCTGGTCCTCAAAGTCCCCATGGACACCACTGTGAAAGTGGAGTGCGTTAATGGCGGCGATCTGCGTGTCGAGCATCTTTCAGGCAACGTCGAGCTCTCGAACACTAACGGAAAAGTTTTCGCAACCGGAATGTCCGGACCGGTGATCGCGCATTCGCAAAACGGCAAGGTAGTGGTCACTCTCGATCGCGTCACTCCGGACAAGGCCATGTCGTTGACCTCCTACAACGGCGACGTCGACGTAACCATGCCGGGCGACGCAAAGGTGACGGTTCGAATGGGTTCCTACAACGGGGACGTTTTTACGGATTTCGATACGAAGCTGAGCCCGTCATCGAGCAACGTGGTGAAGGAGTCCAGGGAAGGCGGCCGCTACAAGGTGAAGGTAGAGCGGGCCACCGTGGGGACCATCAACGGCGGCGGAACGGACATGACGCTGAAGTCGTACAACGGGAACATCTTTATCCGGAAAAAGCAGTAAGGGGGAAACCCGTTACTTCTTCCGCGGGTGCTTCATCAGCCAGATCTGGCTATTGATGGATCGCTCGCCCTTGCCTGGCACCACGCGCACATAACTACCGTCGGACTGCATGCGCCGGGCATTTACGTTATCGGCAAGGTAAGTGGCCAGCACTTTATCCCTCAATTGAGCCAGAAAGGCCGGTTTCTTCACCGGAAAGATCACTTCCACGCGGCGGTTGATGTTGCGCGGCGCGAGATCGGGAGAACCGAGATACACTTCGTCGTCGCCGCCGTTGAGGAAGTAGAACACGCGGCTATGTTCGAGAAATCTGCCGACGATACTGGTGACGGTGATGTTATCGCTGACCCCGGGAACCCCGGGGCGCAGGCAGCAAACGCCGCGCACCAGCAGATCCACCTGCACACCAGCCTGCGAGGCTTCGTAGAGTAAGCGAATGATACGAGGGTCAATCAGCGAGTTGATTTTGATGATGACCAGCGTGGGACGCCCTTCGTTGGCGTGCTCAATCTCACGGCGGATCAGTCCCTCAAGCCTCTTACGCAAATTGATGGGCGCAACCAGCAGCTTGCGGTAGTCGGACTTGGCGGAGTAGCCGGTAAGGTAGTTGAACAGGTCTGTGACGTCGGCGCCGATTTCAGGGTCGACAGTGAACAACGACAGGTCGGTATAAAGGTGCGCGGTTACGGCGTTGTAGTTTCCCGTCGACAAGTGCACGTAGCGCCGGATCACATCGCCTTCGCGACGGACCACCATCGCGACCTTGCCGTGGATCTTCAGCCCAACCAGACCGTAGACCACGTGCACGCCCTCACGTTCGAGAGCACGAGCCCACTCAATATTGCTCTCTTCGTCAAAGCGCGCCTTGAGTTCCACCAGCACGGCTACCTGTTTGCCCTCGGCCATGGCTTCAAGCAACGCTTCCACCACGGGTGAATTACGGCCCAGCCGGTAGAGCGTCATCTTGATGGCGAGCACCTCGGGATCACGTGCTGCGGTGCGGAGAAAATCGACGACCGGCTGGAACGAATCGAAGGGGTAATGCTGGAACACGTCCCCACGGCGGATCGTGGTAAAGATGTCGCTGTCTTCCGGACTCTGCTCAAGCGGCCGTGCGACGAAAGGCGCATCGCGAAGATCGGGACGGTCGATCGAGGCCAGTTGCCGCAGGCGGACGAGGCCCAGCGGCTCGTCGAAACGATAGATCTCGGAGTTGTCGATTTCGAGGTTGTGGACCAGAATGCCCAGCAGCCCCTCAGGCATGTCCTTGCCGACCTCGAGACGAACCAGGCTGTTGAAGCGACGCTGGCGGACGGTCTCTTCGACGCTCTCCAGAAGATCTTCAGCTTCCAACTGCTGAATCTCTTCCTCAGCGCCGCGGGTGACACGAAAGAGGTGCGACTCCACCACTTCCATACCGGGGAACAGCGCTTGTAAGTTGACCTGGATGACCTGTTCGATCCAAACGTAATCGAGCTGGCGCACCTGTTTCCCGAGCGTCTTCTGGAGGGGCACGAGTTGCGGCAGCGTATCCGGCACTTTGAGCCGGGCAAAGTGATCCTCGCCCGCCGGATCACGAATGATGATCGACAAATTCAGGCTGAGGTTGGAGATGTGGGGGAACGGCCGGCCCGGGTCAAACGCGAGGGGGGTAAGAACAGGGAAGATCGTCTCGTTGAAGTAGGACCGGGCGTATTCGCGCTGCGCGTCGGTCAGTTCGTCGTAGTTAAGGACGCGGATGCCTTCGACTGTGAGGTCGGCAAAGATCTGCCGCCGGCATAAGTGCGCCTCATGAACCAGGGTCTCGTAGCTGGAACGCATAGCTTCGAGTTGCTGCGAGGCGCTCATGCCATCGGGACCGGTCTCCTGGGAGCCGGCGTCGATCTGATTCTGCAGACCGGCCACCCGCACCATGAAGAATTCGTCGAGATTTGAGCCGAGGATGCTGAGGAACTTAATGCGCTCCAGGAGCGGGCTAGCTTCGTCCTGGGCTTCGTCAAGCACTCGCCGCTGGAATTCCAGCATGCTGAGTTCGCGGTTGATGTACAACGCAGGATCGTGAAGGTCGCGCTTGATTTGATCCGCCGCGGCCGGTTTCACCGGGCGGCGCGAGATTGCAGCCATGCGTGCCTCTCTATCTTATCAAGTTTCGACTATAGAGGATCTGGGACTCTTGTCTCACGCAAGATGAGCCTGAGGGTGGGGATGGATTCTCACGCAAGATGAGCCTGGAGAGGGGATGGATCGGGATGCTGGGGATTGGTCATCAGCATGGACGATACGGAAGCGGGGAGCCTGGAGCAGATTC
>JBBQUM010000052.1:0-38527 GCA_038212445.1 Bryobacterales bacterium | reverse complement strand
AACGGTCCGAGGATGGAGCTAAGGATTGTCGCCAATACACCGGGTCCATAGCCGGCCCACCAAGCGGTGGCCATTATGCCGACGATGTAGACGAAGACTGTGATGGAAGACGGCGCCCGCAGTTGGTAAATGAGAAAAGCGGCGATGGTGGAGAGCGCGACAGCCGCCAGCGAAATTCCGTACCTGGCAGCCCACGACGGGGGCCTCTTGCCTACAGACCCAAGCATCCCGTCCATCTTACTCTGACGCGCGGCTCAATGCTTTTGCTCCTGGAGCCGGCGAGCGATGCCCGCTGATAATTGATGCGGCGCAAAGCGTGTCATGAATGCACCGAAGGCGTTGAGGGCGCCTGGAATTACGACAGGCTTGCCGTTCAGCATTCCCTCGAAGCCGGCGCGGGAGACGGTCATCGAGTCCATCATGTTCTTGGGCTGCGCCATCAGCGCATCGGTCATCCGGGCACGCTGCTGGAACTCGGTGGCGGTAGGACCGGGGCAGAGCGCGGTGACGCTGACGCCGGTGCCCTTGAGTTCGTTGTAGAGCGCCTCCGAAAGGGACGTGACGTAGGCCTTGCTCGCGTAGTAAATGGCCATCAACGGACCTGGTTGAAAGGACGCGGTGGACGACACATTCATGATGTAGCCCTTCTTGCGGGCAACCATGGAGGGCAGCATGAGATGCGTGAGCTGGGTGAGGGCGGCGACGTTCAGGTAGACGGTCCGCATTTGATCGTCGGCGTCCAACTCCCAGAACTTGCCGCGAAAGCCGATGCCGGCGTTGTTGATCAGGATTTCAACGTCGAGGTCGCGGACGGCTTCGAAGACTTCGGCGGCAGCGCCGGGCTGGGCGAGGTCTTTCAGGATGATGCGCGCGGTGCCGCCGGTGTCCCGGTTGAGTTGGGCGAGCGGCCCCTCACTACGGGCGACGAGGGCGAGATGATATCCGCGTTCAGCGCAGAGGTGGGCGAGGTCTTTGCCGATGCCTGCGGAGGCGCCGGTTATGAGAGCGGTGGGCATAAGAATTTCTCACGATACCAATCGCAGAGACTACGCGCGGGGCCTAGCGGGGCGAGGTCGTCGGCGATGGCCTGCGCATTTCCCCAGGTGACGCCGTTAAGTTCTCCCTGGGCGACGCGGTGGAGGATGATGCCGCAATAGAGCCCCTGATCCCGTTCGACGAAGAAACCGTAGGTGCGGCAGGCGACCGGGCGTTGCTCGTAAACCAGGCAGGCGCTGGAATTGAGGTCGAGCAGTGGACAGGTGACGGGCGCGGCGGCGTCGAGATTCTGGATTCGGCGGTGGACACTGGCGGGAAGTGAGGCAAGGGCGGGCTGGAGTTGCTCCCACTCAGCCGCGGTGAGCGTCGGGGGCGCGGCGAGATGCCGGCAGCAGTGGTCGCAACCGCGTCGGCAGGGCCAGTGATGGCCGGCGAGGATCGCGTCGACGCGGTTGGCCACGCGCCGCTGAATAGTGATGAGCGAGGTGCTCACGTCCGCATTATAAACGCGGCTATTGGGGTGCGTCCTGTTTGCTCTGGAACCAATAGCGGTGGACCGGCAGCGGCATTGGCGAGTTAGCGCCCTTGACGCTCTTCCAGATGATCTCGTTGAGCGCAAACATGGGCGCTTCATCCACTTCATCGAGGTTCATCTTCATGGATGCTTTAGCGCCGAACGACTTTGCCGTGTTGCGTTCATTTACGTCGATGCGGGGAGCCACCGTCTGGTACGGCATCAGCTCGGGCGTTTCGCGGAACGAGTTATACATCGGCATGGCGGCCGCGTCGTACTGGGTCATGGGCGGCAGTCCGAGCAGGAGTTCGATAGTGCGCAGCATGGCTGAGGTGGTGTAGAGCGTGGAGTCGACGAAGCGGCGCTTGGTGTACGGGCTGACGATGAGGCCGACGGTGCGGCGCGCATCGACGTGGTCGGGGCCGTTTTGGGCATCGTCCTCGATGATGAAGATCGCAGTCTCAGGCCAGTAGGGGCTCTTGGTGAGGCGTTCGACGAGCTGGCCGACAGCCCAGTCGGCATTGGCGACCATGGCCTTGGGCGTGTAGCCACCGGGGCGGGTACCGGCGGTGTGATCCTCAGGCAGGCTCATGACGACGAAGTTGGGCAGGCGCTTGTTCGCGTCGGTGGAGTTGAAGTTCTTCTCGTAGGCGTCGAGTTCTTCGAGGAAGACGCGGACGTTGTCGGTATCGCGCATTCCCGGAAGTTTGAACTTAGGCGCGACGTGGCCGAGCAGACCGCCGACTCCGGGCGAGGCGGCCATGGTGGTGCCGTCGCTGGCGCGGCTAGCGTACTCGCCATAGCTACGGTAGGTGAGTCCTTTTTTCGCGGCGAGATCCCAGAGGTGTCCAGCGGCGGGGACGTAGGCGTTAGCGCGAGTGGCCTTGCTATGGCCCCCATATTGAGCGGGCCACATCTTCTCGTTGTAGTCGGTGGCGATGGCGGAGTTGGACCAGGAGTGGCCGTCGACGCTGACTTCGCCGTCGCAGTAAAGATTGTCGAGAAGCACCCATTGATCGGCGATCGCATGGTGATTGGGCGTCACCTGTTCACCGAAGATGGCGAGACGGGCATCGCCGTTGCCTTTGGCGATGTCGCCGAAGAGTTGGTCGTACGTGCGGTTCTCCTTGATGACGTAGACCACGTGTTTGATGGGCGAGCCGGCGCCCACCTGCTGCGGAACGATGCTGGGCTCCTGCGGGGGACGGGCCATGGTCAGGTAGTCATCCTTGTAGGGGATGTTCTCGTAAACCTGTTTCGTCCACGCTTTGATCTCACTCTTGAGGTTCTTCACCGAGACGATGTTGACGGTGCCGCGCTGGATTTCGCGGATGTGCTCCTTTGTGGTAGCGCCATTCAGCAGGGGGCTATTGGGACCCATTGGATTCGCGTGCGCCTCCAGTCCCTTGCTATTGCCGATGTAGAGGTCGAGTTTGGAATTCAGCAGCAGGGCGCTCGGGTACCAACCCGACGGGATAAAGCCGAGCACATGACTCTCGCCGGATTCGCGGACGTTGACCACCGCGATGCAGTTGTTGTCGGCGTTGGCGACGAAGAGGATGTTGTTCTTGCGATCGAGTGCGAGGGCGTTGGGAGTGGAGCCTTGGGGCGCACGCGCGGTGGGTGCGACGTTGATGGTCTCGATGGCCTGGCGTTTACGCGTGTCGATGACGGTGACGGTGTTCTCGTTGCCGTTGGAGACGTAGAGCCGGCCGTCGGCGCCGAGTTCAAGGTCGTTGGGATTGTGGCCGGTGGGGAGGGTACCGGTGACTTTGCCGGAGGCGACGTCGATCACCGAAACCGAGTCACTACTCCAATTGCTGACGTAGAGCTGCGTACCGGCGTCGTTGAACTGGAGGTCGTAGGGGCTGACGTCTACTGGAATGGTCTGCGTAATTTTGCCGGTGTTGGTATCGAACACGCTGATGTGGCCGGGCATGGGGTCCGCGCCGCGATTGGCCGCGTAGAGCAGGCTCCTTTTGGGATGTATGGCGATGCCGGTCCAGTAGACGTCGCCTGCGGGAAGATTGTCGCGCCACTCGGCGCTGGGCTTTTCGCTGAGCCGTCCGCCCTTGTAGTCGAAGACGTAAATGGGCGCGACGCCGTCGCTATGCCTGGTTCCGCTGGCGTTGCCGCCCGAGACGTACAGTTTGGAGCCGTCGTGTGACCAGGCGAGTCCGAGCCATGCTGATTGCAGACCGAGACGCTGGACGGGTTCCTGCGTCGCGGCATCGATGACCATCAGGCCGTGGGGGTTGGAGCCGCCGTGCTGTGCGATGACGGCGCGTTCGTCCTTGCTTTGGGTGAGGTTGAGAATCAGATCCTCGGTGTGGATGGCTTTGCCGGCGGGCGTGATGCGCCAGCCGTTGGGGAGCGAGAAGCCACCGGCGATGGGGTGAGGCGTTTGGGCGAGCAGCAGAGCGCCGAACGCGGCGAAGGCGGTGTGGAGGCGAAGGCTGGACATGGCTGGAATTCTTCAGAAGGTATTTTGACAGGAGTCTGGGCGACTTGCGTGACGGGCGGACAAACGAATCGTGAATTCCTGATTACAAGATGGCGCGTGCGGTCGCGCTACCATCACTTCAAATGGTCTCGCGATTCCTGGTTGTGTTGATTTGGGCAGCAGCACTGTTGAGCGGGGCTGCTCATGCGGATCGCATTTTCGTTAACGGCAAAGTATGGACCGGCGAACCTGGCGCGGCGGTGCAGCAGGCGTTGGCGGTGGCGGGCGATCGAATTCTGGCGGTCGGGTCCAATGCGGCCGTTCGCGCGCTGGCGTCGGGCGACACTGCGGTCTACGATCTCAAGGGCTCTCTGGTAGTCCCGGGATTCAATGACGCTCACTGGCATTTTTCAGGATCGTCGCACGCCGAACTTATCGATGTTCCGAACATCACAGAGTTACAGGAGCGTATGAAAGATCATGCGAGGACAAGAGCCGAGACCGGATGGGTGACGGGCCGCGGATGGGGTTATGGCGCGTTTCCGGAACAGCTTCCGCACAAACGTTTTCTGGATGCGATTTTTCCAGACCGTCCGGTGTACTTGTGGGAGCGCGACGGGCACATGGGGCTCGCAAATTCGGCCGCGCTGGCGCTGGCGAAGATCGATCGCTCGACTCCCGATCCTCAATACGGACGAATCGAACATGATGCGGCGGGGGAGCCGACCGGGGAGTTGAAGGAAGGCGCGCAGTCGCTGGTGACGCGGATGATCCCGTCGCCGTCGTTCGAGGAGCGCTACGAGGCGCTGAAGAACCGGATCCGGATGGCGTCGTCGTTCGGCATCACGTCGCTGCAGGTGGCCTCGGGACTGTCGCCGCTGGACCAGGCGGCCTTTGAACGCGTTCTGAGTGAAGGCGGATTGAATGTCCGGTTCTACATCGCGGTGGGTCTGCGCAAGGACGCGACGGCTGCTGATCTCGAACCCTATAAACAACTGCGCATGCGCCATCAGGGGCCCTTGTTGAAGTTTGGTTCGGCGAAAGGCGTAATCGATGGGACGGTGGACGCTAAGACGGCGGTGATGCTGGAACCCTACGTTGGTGGCGGCAATGGCATTGCTAATTGGACGCAGGAAGAACTTGACCAGGCGGTGGCGCTATACGATCGGGAAGGCTTTCAGGTGCTGCTGCACGCGATCGGTGATAAGGCGATCCGCATGGCGCTCGACGCTTACGAGCACGCAGCGAAGGCCAACGGGACGTCGGGCCGGCGGCATCGCGTAGAGCATGTCGAAGTGCCGGATTTCTCCGATCTTCCGCGCTTTCGCGAGTTGGGTGTGATTGCGTCAACACAGGCATTTTTTGCTGAGCCGGACGAGACCACGCTGAAGAATTACGACCCGCTGCTGGGTCCGGCGCGGGCCGCTCATGCGATTCCGTTCAAGGCGATTGACGATGCTGGAGCGGTGCAGGCGTTTGGCAGCGACTTCCCGGTGTTTTCGATGCAAGCGCTTCATGGCATCTATGTGGCCGTCACCCGGACGACGCGTGAGGGGACGCCGAAGGGCGGACATTATCCCGAGCAGCGAATCAGCGTGGAGGCGGCGCTCAAGCATTTCACCGCGGATGCGGCGTACGCGAGTTTCGATGAGAAGGACAAAGGGACGCTTGCAACGGGGAAACTCGCCGACTTCGTCGTGTTGTCGGAGAATATTCTGTCGAGTCCGCCCGAGCGGATTTTGAAGACGAAGGTGCTGTTGACCGTGATGGGCGGCCGGGATACGTACCGGCCCTAGCTGGCGATGGAGACGGTTTTGAGGCCGTCGGCGCGGCGCCAGTATTCCTCGAACAATCCCTTCATGGCTTCGCCCATTCCGCCGTGGTCGAAGATGACTGAAGTCCAGGCTGGCTTGGTGATCACGGGGTCGAGCAGTGCGATCATGCCGCGGCGGTTGTCGAACAACGCGAGTTTCATCGGCAGCGAGTTGAGTTCGCGCACCTGCACACCGATGTTGACGTATTCGCAGACGCGTGCAACGTGGGCCTCGTCGAGGGAGCCGGCTTCGAACAACAGGCGGCAATTCACACCGCGGAGGTGCGCCTGTTTGACGAGTTGCTCATCGAGCGGGTCGACTGCATAGGGCGGACGGGAGAACTCGATGTAGTCGCGATCCACTTCCTGGAGCATGCGGCGGTATTGGGCGGCGGTCTGAGCAGGTTCGCTGACGATGCGGAGAAAGTCGAGCGTACCGCGGCCGCCTTGACCGGATGAATAGGAAGCGGCGAGATCCTCGACGAGTCCACCGGCCATACGGGATTGGTCAGTCAGTTCCTGCTGGAGGGAGAGCGCACGTCGTTCGAGGTAGCTGGGAATAGCGAGGTTTGGCTCGACGGCGGAGAACAGCTTGGTCTTCTCCTGCACGACCTGAGCGAAGCCCTTTTCCACCAGACTGTCGAGCACCTCGTAGATCTTCTGACGCGGTACGTGGGCACGCGCGGCGAGTTCCAGTGCCTTGAAACGGGGGTGTCCAACAAGCACGAGGTAGGAGCGTGCTTCGTAGGCATTTAAGCCAAGTTGTTGCAGCCTCCTCCAGAAGCGCTGAAAATCCATCTCCTGTAATTCCGTGGTCATGAAGGAAAGAGCATATCAGATCGCGAATATTTTTAGAGGGTGCAACCGGGGAAGCGGCTTATGCGAAAGTAAAACTCATATGTGGCGTCTTGCCGTAGTGATGCTGGCTCTAATCGCGCATGCGGAGAACTGGCCGCAGTTTCGCGGTTCAGGGGCCACTGGCATTGCTGACGGTTGGAACGTTCCCTCGTTCTGGAATGCCGAGTCCGGCGCAAATATGGCTTGGAAGACGCCCATTCCGGGGTTAGGCCATTCCAGCCCTGTGATCTGGGGCGATAAGGTTTTCATTACGACGGCGGTGAGTGCGAATCCGTTTTTCAGGCCGGGTGCGTACGGGGATGGGGTGCCGGTGAACGATAACGGTCCACAGTCGTACCGGTTGCTGTGCCTGGACCGGCGGACGGGTAAGATTTTGTGGAACCAGTCGGCGCGCGAGTCGGAACCGAAGGTTCAGCGGCATCCCAAGAACACGCACGCATCGCCGACTCCCGCAGTGGACGGCCGGCGGGTGATCGCCTATTTCGGCTCTGAGGGCCTTTACGCGTTCGACCTGAACGGCAAGCTGCTTTGGAAGAAAGATCTAGGCGCGCAGGATGCGGGTGCGTTCGACGTGCCGGAGTATCAGTGGGGCATCGCCAGTTCGCCGATTCTTTATCAGGACACGGTGATCGTCCAATGCGACATTCAGAAAGGCTCGTTCATCGCGGCGTTCGACGCTGCTACCGGGCGTGAACTCTGGCGGACCGCGCGTGCCGGCGCACCTTCCTGGGCGACGCCGACCGTAATCGAAACTGGAGGGCGAGCCGAGCTGGTGACAAACGGCGCCGAGCACATGCGCGGGTACGATCCCAAGACCGGCGCCGAACTGTGGAGCCTCAAAGGTACGTCAATGATCTCGGTGCCGACGCCGTTTTTGGCCGACGGCAACATTTATTTGTTCAGTGGATATTCGCGATTCCAAAAAGCCACCTATGCGATTCGCGCAGGCGCGGCGCATGGAGACATTACTGGGAGTGCCGATACTATCGCCTGGAAGCGTCCTGACGCTCCTTATCTGCCGACTCCGATCGTCTACCGCGGCTATGTCTACACGGTGAACACGCGCGGCGAATTCTTCTGCCTGGATGCGAAGACCGGCGCTGATGTCTATAAGCAGCGACTGGGAGAGGGCGCGGTATTTTCGGCGTCGCTGACGGCCGCCGACGGGCGCATCTACGCTTCGAGCGAAGATGGTGATGTGTACGTGGTGAAACCAGGCCCGGTATTTGAAGTTCTTGGGCGGAACAAAGTCGGTGAAGTGCTGATGGCGACTCCCGCATTTTCGCGGGACATGGCGATCTTCCGGACGCCGTCGCACGTATTTGCGTTTCGCGCGTCAAACAAGGGTCGATGACTTCATTCGATTACAAACCTGGTACTCGTGTCCTGTTCGGCGCGGGCTCAATTGAAAAACTTCCGGGGCTAGCTCGGCAACTCGAGTTCCGGCGAACGCTGCTGATTGCCGACCGCGGCATTGTGGCGGCCGGGCATTCCGGTCTGGCGGCGGATTTGCTGGAGCGTGAGGGGATCGAGGTGATCCACCACCATGATTTCGGCGCGAATCCGGATGCGGCGATGGTGGAAGCGGCGCGGGCGTTTGCGGCCGGGCTAGGGATCGATTCAATGCTGGCGGTGGGTGGCGGAAGTTCGATGGATCTCGCCAAGGCGACAAATATTGTGCTGCAACACGGCGGATCGATCGAAGAATTTGCCGGTTACGGGAAATGCAGGCGCACACTGGCGCCGATGATCGCTGTGCCCACCACGGCAGGGACGGGCAGCGATGCCCAGAGTCACGCGATTATTTCCCGGCCGGAGTCGCACCTCAAGATGGCGATCGGCGACGTGCAGCTTTCGTTTCGTGCGGCGATACTCGATCCCGTACTCACGGTTTCGCAGCCGGACGTTATTACGGCGACGGCGGGGTACGACGCGATCTCGCATGCCGTGGAGTCATTCGTGACGAAGTCGCGCAATCCGATCTCGAATTGCTTCGCGCGCGAGGCGTGGCGGTTGCTGTCGCAGAACTTTGAGCGCGTGCTGACTCATCCCAGCGATTTGGAGGCTCGTGGCGCGATGCTGGCCGGGGCTCACCTGGCGGGTGCGGCGATCGAGAACTCAATGCTCGGCGCGACTCACGCCTGCGCCAATCCCCTGACCGCGCGGTACGACGTCGCGCACGGCGCCGCCATTGCTCTCATGCTGCCGCATGTGGTGCGTTGGAATGAGCCGGTGGCCGGGGAACTTTATCGCGAGTTAGACCCGGAGCTGGCGAAACGCCTTGGCGATTTCCGAAGGGCGGCGCGTTTACCGGAGAGTCTGGAGATTCCGCCCGCCGACCTCGACGGACTGGCGGCGGCCGCGGGCGAGCAATGGACGGGACGGCACAATCCACGGCCGTTTGATGCGGCGGCGGCGAAAGAACTCTATCAATGCGTACTCTGATCGTTCTCCTACTCCCGGTTGTGGCGTTGGCGCAGGACTGGCCGCAGTTCCGCGGCAACCCATCGCTGACCGGTGTAACCACGGCACCGCTGGGCGCAACGCTGAAGGTGCTGTGGACCTTCGAAGCGGGCGATGCCATCGAGTCATCGGCGGCCATCGGCGGGGATTCGGTGTACATCGGCACACAGGCGAGCGAGTTAGTGGCGCTCGAACTGGCTACCGGAAAAGTCCGATGGAAGTTCAAGACGAAGGAAGGGATTGGCGAGTCGTCGGCGACCGTGTCGCAGGGCGTCGTGCTGGTGGGTGACCTGGCAGGAACGCTGTATGCGGTGAGCGCGGCGGACGGAAAGCAAATCTGGACGCATTCGACGGGCGGAGAGATCAAGGCGTCGCCGGTGGTGGTGGGCGACCGTGTGATCGTCGGCTCATATGAAGGCAGTCTGTCGGCGTTGGAGTTGAAGACTGGAAAGCTGTTGTGGGCCGTTAAGACAAACGGTCCGGTACACGCGACGGCGGCGATCGCGCAGGGAAATGCCTGGATCTCGGGCTGCGACGGCGTACTGCGTGGGATTCGTATCACCGATGGCAAGGAGATTGCCGCCATTCCGACCGGCGCCTATACGGGCGCGTCGCCGGCGATGATGAACGATCGCGCGTATTTTGGGACGTTCAATAACGACGTGATGGCCTTTGACCTGAAGACCAAGCGCCGGCTGTGGCGCTACGAGAATCCGGTGCGGCAGTTTCCGTTCTATTCGAGCGCCGTGATCGTGGACGGCAAGATGATCCTCGGCGGCCGCGACAAAGTAGTCCACGCACTGGACCTGAACACGGGCAAGGAAGTCTGGAGCTTTGCCACTCGGGCGCGGGTGGAGTCATCGCCGGCGGTCACGGAGGGTCGTGTGTACATTGGGTCGAACGATGGCCGGCTGTATGTACTCGATGTGAAGACGGGCAAGAAGCTGTGGGAGTACGAAGCGGGATCGCCGCTGTCGGCGTCGCCGGCGATTGTGCCGGGCAAACTGGTAATCGGGACGCAGGACGGTAAGTTGATATGCTTCGGCTCGTGAGGCTCACGTACTCTGCTTTCGCAATTCTAACGCTGTCCTGTGCATACGGGCAGGGGACTGTTTCGACGTTCCGGCACGCGGTTGGCTCGGGGACATACACACTCGCCGGAGCCGATCCGGCGCGTGGAGGGTCGACGACGATTCCAGTGGTGCTGGTCCCTGTCACGCTGTCATTTGAGGCGAAAAAGACGGTGGGAAAGCTGTGGGTGATGGACGCGGCCGCAGATGTCGCGAGCGTGCTGAGCTCGCCGGTCTTTTCGCCATACGGATTTCCTACGGGCGGGACGACGCAGTATGTCGACGCGATGTTGCGCACGACATTTCCCAAGGCCGACGGCTGGCATACGTTGCTGGGCAAACCCGAGGTCAGGCCGGTGAAGGTCAGCGTTCCGCTTGGCTTCGGTTACATTCTGACGGCGAAGAAAAGTGGTGGCGCGTTTGCCGTCGTGGACCTCCAATTTCTGCAGAGGGAGATTTTTAAGCAGGTCCCGAAGCAGGAAGGGAAGTTGGTGGTGGTGGTGACCCACAACACCACTTATTACGCGCTGGGCGATGCGACGGTGTGCTGTGGGTGGGGAACGCACGGTGTCGACAATTCGACGGGTAACTCATTCGTCCTTGGCTCATATCTGCATGAGGCACCCGCTGTAGTCGAGGACCGGGACATACAGCCGTTGACTCAACAACTGGCTGAGTTCGTCAAGGATCCGCTGCGCGATCCGATGTTCCATGGCGGGCGCACGAACAACGGACCGGCAAACACGTTCCCGAGTTGGCTGCGGCCCGCGTCGATGCCGTCGGGCGATCAGGGTAGTTGCGGCGGCACAGGAGTAGCGTCGACTTATTTCTTATTGGAACCGACGAATACGAATTTGAAGAATAACTTTCCAGCGTCGAAGGCTTATGTCGCTCAGGCACGGAGGGCGGCGTACCATCTACAGAACGTGGCGCTGCTGCCCTGGTATGTGGGTCTGGCCGAGGGGCTTGGCGGAAGTTATAGTTTTCCAGACGGGAAGGCGCTGCCCGAGCGCTCGCAGCCTTGTCCAACGCGAGGCGTACGGGGTCAAGGGGGCGCGCCGAAGCCGACGGTAGCGGCGCTGCCTCTCAGCAGGTCGCCGAACGGGCATCAGCTGATCGGCTACTGGTCGGGTTATGGAGCGGCAGGATCGACGTTCCCGCTGCGCGAGGTCTCGCCCCAGTGGGACGTAATCATCGTGGCGTTCTCCACGCCGGACAAGAACGCGCCGGAAGGGACGATGCAGTTCCGGACACCCGCCGGCCTCGACACCGCCCAATTCAAGAGTGACATTGCCTATCTCAAGAGCCAAGGCAAGAAAGTCATGATTTCGCTTGGCGGCGGCGGTCAGCATTTCACACTGGCCGATTCCAAGCGGGTGCCCAGCTTTGTCTCCTCGGTGACTCGCATCGTCAGCGAGTACGGATTTGACGGGATCGACATAGACTTCGAGAGTCCGTCGCTTTCGATTGATCCGGGCGACACAGACTTCAAGCGTCCGGTGACCCCCTCGATCGTGAATCTCATTTCCGCCTTGCGGCAGTTACACGATCATTTTGGTTCAAGCTTCATGATCAGCCTGGTTCCGGAGGGGACCCAGATTCCGTCAGGATATCCGAGTTATGGTGGCCAGTTTGGCTCCTATCTCGCGATCACCTACGCAATCCGGGACATACTTTCCTTTATCGACGTGCAGAGCTACAACACGCCGCCGCTCCAAGGACTGGACGGCGAGATCTATCAGCCGGGTTCGGTGGATTATCATGCCGCGATGACGGAGTTGCTTCTACACGGCTTTAACGTGGGCGGTGATCCGAAGCAGTTCTTTCCGCCGGTAGCGGAAGACAGGGTGGCAGTCGGCTTTCTGACCGGGGACACGAAGCCTGAAATCGTCAGCCAGGCGATGGAGTACATCATTACGGGGAAGGCCCCGGCGGGATCGACGTATAAGTTGCGTGAACCTCGCGGATATCCCGGCATGATTGGCGCTATGTTCTGGACGATTGACGCGGACCGGAGAGCTAACTATAACTTCTCGAATGTTGTCGGGCCGCAACTGCACCGGTACCCGGCGCGGCGCGCTCGCTGATTCCCTTAGACGGGCTGGGAGTCCATTCCCACTTCCATAGTGGTTTCTATTTGCGGGTTAGTTCTTCCAGGACGCGGGTGGCGCCGTAGATATTCTTGAGGGCTTCGAGCATGCCTACGCTGTGGACGGCGACGGCGCGATTCATCGAGTCGTCGAAGCCGTAGTTGCCGCCGAGAGAGTGGATGTTTCCGTCGAAAATCAGTCCGACGAGTTCGCCGTTCTTGTTAATTACCGGCGAGCCCGAGTTACCGCCGATGATGTCGTTGGTGGTAACGAAGTCGAGCGGCGCTGTCAGGTTCAGCTTTGATTTCGCATCGAGCCAGCTTTGGGGAAGGGCATAGGGATCGCGTCCCGTGGCCCGTTCGAAGGCGCCGCCGAAGATGGTGAACGGAGGCACAGGGGTGCCATTCTCCATCCAGCCCTTGACCTGACCGTAACTGAGGCGCAGGGTGAACGTTGCATCGGGATAGAGGGACGAGCCGTACGCGGCAAAGCGCGCTTTGGCGAGTTGCTCGGTGGAACGTGTCAGTACCGATTCCACTTCATCCTCGTACTTCTTGCGGACAGCGCGGGAGATGGGATCGACTAGTTTCGCGAGGTCGATCATCGGATCGGAGGCGGCGGCGAGGGCGGTCTTGCCGCCTTCCAGCAGCGCTTTGCGAACCGCGACATCGTCGAGATGCGTACCGTTCACGGCCTCGGTTGCGACCTCACGCGGTGATCGCTTGCCAAAGATCTGGCGGATGCGAGGATCGTCGACGGAGAACACTTCGCGAAGCTTGGTCAACGAGAACGTGAGTGTCTCAATCTCTAGTTCCTTGTGGATGGGAGCGGGACTGAGCGTGATCTGGTTGATCTCCGGCTTGCGCGCGTCAGTGTACTCCTTCAGACGGTCGGCATTCGGCTTGGAGAACTCTTCCGAGCCGCGGATCAAGCGCCGGGCGTGCCGGTAGAGGTTAGAGCGGAAGCCGAAACTCCCTTCGAAGTACAGATAGGAGAAATACTGCGAGCGAAGCTGCCCCGCGGCCTTGGCCACCTCATCCCACACATTGCCGTACTCGGCGCGCAACTTAGGATCGGCTTGGATGCGCGACTGAAAGTCCTTCTCCTCTTTCCGCTTTTGCTCGAAGAAGGCAGGTTCGAGCAGCGATTCCTCTTCGCCTTTGAAAGCTTTGAGACTGTTCTCGACAAACAGCAGGTCTTCCTTGGTAATACGGCTTTGTTCCTCGCCGCGCGTTTGGAACATTGTCAGCAGTCCGCGGTATTCCGCGAGATAGAGCAGGATGTTGGGTTTCTGAAAATCGCGTTCCGCTTCAAGCATGGCGATCGTGTGTTGACGGTTGGTGCCGCCGGGATGACCAGAGACAAAAGTCAGTTCACCTTCTCTTGACCCGCCGCTTGAGAAGGGAAACCAGTGCTTTGTCTTAAGCGGTTGACCGTCCTCGTAGATTCGAAGGAAGCTCATATCCAGGTCATAGCGGGGAAACATGAAGTTATCGGGATCGCCGCCGAAGAAGGCCGCCTTAAACTCCGGGGCGAAGACCAGCCGGACGTCTTGGTAGCGCCGGTATTTGTACAAGTCGTAGGTGCCGCCCCCGTAGAGCGAAACGACCTCACAGCGTAACTGGTTGCCGGTGGTGCAGTCTTTCTCCAGTTTTGCGATCTCGCCTTTCCGTGCGGTATTCGCGTCTTTATCAGGTAGTCCCTTAGTTGCGGCGGCGATGCGAGCTGTGACGTCGGTAATCTCTTCGAGGATGTTCGCTTCCTGACTGGGGCACTTTAGCTCCTCGCCGGGAGTCTTGGACTGAAAGCCGTTGGCGGAATAGTCCTTCGAGGCTGTGGATAACTCCTGGATGCAAGTGGCGACGCAATGGTCATTTGTTAGGACCAGGCCATTCGGTGACACGAGGCTGGCTGAGCAGCCTTCGGCGAGGCGTACAGAGGATAGGCGGACATGGTCGAGCCACTCGCGGTTGGGCGTGAAGCCATATTTGGCCTGGACCTTCGCGGCGGGAAAGTTATTGAAGGTCCACATCCCCTCGTCGGCGTGCAGCGCGACCAAGGGAAGCACGAAAACAAGCCATTTCATGGAGCCAGGATAGCAGGCGGGAGTGCCGTGAGGGCGTCAGGAAACGTGCGAGTTCACACGGTTCAGCTTCGAGGATGAACAGAACTTGCCGGCGGGGTTGTGGTGTTAGAAACCCCCGGGTGGAACGACTATAGGTATTGTGAGTCGCCGGGATGAGTTGTACGAGACCGCAATCCGGGAGTACGGGCACGCCCTCGATCGTGTGGCGGCCGGATACGAGGCGGATCCCGACAAGCGCCATGATCTGCGGCAGGAGATTCACCTTCAACTGTGGCGAAGTGTCGATCTGTTTGACGGCCGGTGCTCGGCAAAGACCTGGACTTTTCGCGTGGCGCACAATACCGCTGTTTCATACGTGAACCGGGAACGTCGCAAGACGGCGGCACTGGTGAGTCTCGAACGAATTGAAGACAGTGCCGCGAGTCTTGTTGGTGAACCGGATGTGGACCAACAGAGGTCGCTCGAACGGCTCTCCGAATTTATCCGGCAGCTCAAACCGCTCGACCGCCAGATCATGATCTCTTATCTCGAAGAGATGGACGCGGCCGCCATCGCTGAGATCACGGGGCTATCGCCGGCGAATGTCGGCATGAAGATTCACCGCATCAAGAACATCTTGTCGAATCGATTTCTAGAGGAGAAACGCTATGCCCGATGAGACCCGAGGAATGGATCCTGGAGTTCTGTGGAGAGGACAGCCGAAGGAATCACTCGCCTTGAATACTGGGAAGATGCTGAGCCGGAGAGCGGCTGAGCTATCGGCTGGCAGCCGGTCAGAGATCCTCATGAGCGTGGGCGCCGGACTGCTGTTTGCCGGAATTGTGGCATGGCGGTTTGGTCCGGCTCAGGATCGAATCCTGACCATCGGATACGCCACGGTGCTGGGATGGGCGGCGATTACACTGTACGCATTCCGCGACCGGATCTGGAAGCGGAACCCACCTCGCGCGGATGCAGTGGCTGCCCCCGGGCTGGAGTATTATCGCCAGGAACTGGAGAACCGGCGCGACCATCTGCGAAGCGCGTGGATCTGGCACGGACCGCTGGTGCTCGCGTGCGGGATTCTGGCCGCGGTACTGACAGGGAACAGGCGGTGGGTGAGCGCAGTGCCTCTCTTCGTGGTGCTGGCACTCTGGACAGGATACGGCGTTTACCGTCGCCGTCTCGCAGCGAAGGACCTACAACGGGAGATCGATGAAATCAGCGGAGCCTAGGCGAGACTGTGCAGATAGTCGTAACTGGGCTTCATAAGGTCGTGATTGAGTTCGACGAAGTAGTTCTTCACTCCGCCGGTTTTCGCTGCGGCGAAGACGCCCTTCCAATCCACCACGCCTGACCCGATCGCGACAGTCTTCTTCTCGCTGGCCGACCAGTCCTGAAGATGGATAGACAAGAACCGGCCGGGATACTTCCGCATGAAGTCAGCCGCCTGATAGCCGAGGCTGACCACCGAGACCTGGAATTGCATTTTGACGAGCGCCGGATCGAGCACGCTCATGAGGTCGTCATAAACCAGTACGCCGTCGATTTGTTTGAACTCGAAATTGTGATTATGGAAGCCCGTATCCATGCCGGCCTTCGTGATCTTCTCGCCGATCCGGTTCAGGTCGGAGGCGGCGGCACGCCACTCTGCGAGAGGCGCGTCCTGACGCACCCCAAATGTGGAGAGCACCATCTGCTTGAGTCCAAGATCGCGCGCGAAGCCGATGCGGTCGTCGAGGCTCTCTTTCAGCTCTTTGAGTCCGTAATGACAGCTATCGCACGCGAGACCCGCTTTGTTGATAGTGCGTCGCATATCGGCGGCTTTCATGCCCACCAGCGGTCCATAGCCAGCCTTCTCATACCCGGGAGGCGAGCACATCTCGATGTGTTTATAGCCCATGGCGGATAACTCGTGAAGAGTACCCTCGAAGTCCTTACCGAGCGCCTCGCGGACAGGATAGGTCTGGCAGCCGATGGGCATGCCGAGAGGATTGGCGCCGAGCGCCCCATGCAGGACGGCGGCAGAGCCGAGCAGATTGAAATGGCGTCTGGTGAGCATGCTGTTCCTTATGCTGAGGGCGGTTCGAAGCCTTTGCGGTAGTCGCGCGCGAGATAGCGGTTGGCTTCAGTGACGTTGGTGATGGTCATGCTGGACGCGTCGTATTTCAGACGGCGTCCTGTTCGGTGCGCGATGGCGTACAAATTCACCGCTTCGGTGATGGGCCAAGCGTTAAGGAAACTTCCCGCTGATTGTTGGCCGCCACGGCAGGCGGCCACCCACTCCTTCATGCCGGGCGACAACTGACCCGTTTCGCGCGGGGGACGCTGCACGCGCGCCTCAGCCGGTACGGGAACGCCAGCCTTGATCAGCACTGGATTCTCCACGCGGAAACCGGCGAGGATTTTGCCAGTATCGCCCACGAACATCATCCCTTCAAGCGGCAGTTCACGACCGTCGGCATCGAACTCCTCGGGAGTGTTGGGACGCATTCCACCTTCATGCCATACCAGGTCGATGGCGGGACGCGAGCCGCGAGCCGGGTAACGGAATCGAACGGCGCCGGCCATTGGGAAAGAGAAATCATTTCGAATGGTGGTGGCGACGCCGTCGTTGAGAACGCAGCTATGACTCAGCATCGGATCGATGCGAGTGGGCGCACCGAGTTCAAGCGCATTGAACACCGACCAGAGGCTGTAGTGACCCATATCGGCCATCGATCCGCCGCCGAAGTCATACCAGCCGCGAAAGACCATATGGGTGTAGTTGGGATGGTAAGGGCGTTCGGCTTCGGGTCCGAGCCAGAGGTTCCAGTCGAAGCCATCCGGTATGGCGGCCGTGCCCACAGGCATAGTTGGATACTGAGGCCACATGGGCCGGTTGGTCCAGTTATGGACTTCGCGGAGGTTGCCGATGGAGCCGTCGTTGATCCATCCCATCACCTTGTCCATCGAGCCATGGCTGTCCCAGGGGATGAAGTAAGTAGCCACGCCGGTTTCCTTTGCGGTGTCGATAACGGTGCGCGCCTCGCGCAGGCGGTTGGCGATGGGCTTGTGTGTGATGACATGCTTTCGCTTGCGCATGGCGGCGATAGCGATGGTCCCATGCAGATGGTCTGGCGTCATGATCTTGACCGCGTCAACGCCGGTAGCGTTGGCGAGCAGATCCCGGTAGTCGGCATAAGTAGCGCAGTCAGTGGTCTTGTAGTAAGTGTCGACGATGTTCTTGGCGACGTCGCGACCGCCGGGGATGAGACCGTCGCCGCCAGGGCGCCAGTCAGGCTTTTCGAGAGTGCGGCGAATCTGATTGAGGATGCCGTCCTTTGACCAGTCGCGGTACCCGATGGAGAGCTTCGAAGGGTCACACACGGCGACGATGCGAACCTCGGGAGCGGCGAGCAACGGGAGCATCTCGCGCAGCCCTTGGGTTCCGGTGCCGATGTAGGCGAGGTTGATTTTGTCGCTGGGCGGAACGTAGCCGGGTCCGCCAAGGACATGGCGAGGGACGATGGCGAAGGCCGCCGCTGCTGCTCCGAGAAAGCGCCTGCGATTGGAATCGTCTGGCATGATGTCTCCCTGCGGTTTAGATTAACCGCTGGTGGGAATCATACTGGAACGCCCGTGACGGCGCAATTCGGCGAGCTGTTCCTAACGGGAGGTCAATTGTCCGGTGGCTTCTACGTTGATGTTCACCGTTTCGTTGACCCGCAGGAAAAGCGTGCTCGGATTCTTCATGCCCCACTGTATGTAGGGGACCGGAAAATCGATGATGGCCGTGAGTTTCTGCTGTTCGATGTGCGTCTTGACGTTGAGAAGCATCTCGTGAGTGCCGCCGTGAATGAGGAAATTGCCGTGGAGTTTGACGGTTGAGTCACCTTGCAAATTCACCTTGCCGTCCACACGATCTGGCGTGAAGATGATTTCGGGATACTTCGCGCTTTCAAGGATGTCTTTACTCATCTTTTTATCGCGGGCGCCGCTCCCGCTGTCGCCGCTGCCGGCGTCCACCACCAGCTGTCCCCCGGCTTTACCGCTGGAGGCATCAAACCAAAGGTCGGTGCGCTTCAGCTTAAAAGTACCGTGGACGGTATGGAGCACGCTGTCAACCGTGAAGTCGACCTTGCTGGCGTTATTGTCGAGTTGCACATGAGTCGGCTGAGCCAAGGCGGCTGTGGCGCAGACCAGTGCTAGTGTCAGTTTCAAGCTGTAACTACCTCCCATCCAAGAAGCGCGGCTGTAGTGGCGCAACGGCTCGCGCTTAGCTGTCCGACGTGCAGGGCAAGAAGATTGGCAAACAACTCCGGCCGTTTGGCGAAGGAGGAAAGCGTGCGGTCTCTCAGATTCGCCGAACGATCAAGCAGGAGCATGGAGCTAGCCATGAAGCGTGGACGCCGGCCGATGTTCGCGTGCGCGGACTCATACTGCGAAAGATCTCCGGCACAGAACGCTCCTGCGAGCGCAGCAGCTTGATGAAATGCGAGACAGAGTCCTTCGCCGGTGATCGGATCGACTGTGCCCGAGGCGTCGCCGATGAGCGCGACATTGCCCCTGGTAACGCGGTGGAGACGGCGGGTGGCCGCGAGTGATCCGCGTTCGGAGGTGATTGAGATGCTGCTACCCAGCGCTTCCTGGAGAGCTGGGAAGTGAGGCAGCGCATCGTCGATGCGGAGGTGTTGCTCGCGAGACATCAGGACGACGCAGACCTCGTTGTCCGCGACAGGCGTGACATAAAACTGGCAACCGTCGGCCCAGTGGACCTCGACGTGGTTTGACCACGGTGCCACCTGATAATGCCGGCGAAAACCGAAACGGCGGGAGTCGCGGCGGAAGTCGTCCAGGCCGGCCGCACGCCGGACGGTGGACTGCGAGCCGTCTGCGCCGACGATCCAGCGAGCCGACACGCTGCGGCCGCCAATCGTGATCGACGATCCGTCAATCCGGGCAGGAGTGCCCCACAACATCTCCACACCTTCACGTTTGGCCTGCTCGACCATCAGCGGATGAAGCACCGTGCGTCGGATGCCGAGGCCGTGGCCATTGGGAAAATTCGCAGTGGAGCTGTGGTGCGGACCAGCGAAGCGAATGCCGTAGAACGGGAAGCCGGCCGACGCCGGTAGTGAGAGGCCGAGGTGCGAGGCGGCGGCGAGCGAGTCGGGCATGAGGCCTTCCCCGCAGGCTTTGTCGATGGGCGGCACTTCGGCGTCGGCGAGTAGAACGGTGAGTCCGGCGCGCCGGGCGCCAATGGCTGCGGCGAGTCCCGCAGGCCCGCCGCCGAAAACGAAAACGTCGATGTCAGGCATAAGGATCTACCAGCGAAGCAGAAGCAATTCGGAGCAGAAGCCGGGGCCCATAGCGCCGAGGATACTCCAGGATCCAGGCGCAGGACGACGGTTCAGCAGGAAGTCCTCGAGCACCACCAGGACGGATGCCGAGGAGAGATTACCGACACGCCGCAGACAGTCCCAGGAGGCTTGAAGCGCGCCGTTGGTCAGGCCGAGCGCCTCCTGAGTGGCTTCGAGAATCTTGGGGCCGCCGGTGTGCATGATCCAACTGGAAATGTCGGCACGCGCGAGACCATGTTCGGCAAGAAATCCGTCAACATCCCGGCCGAGATTCTCTCGAATGACTTCAGGTACAGCCTGGGAGAGGACGATGTTGAAACCCTTCTCGGTAATTTTCCAGCCCATGGTTTCTTCGGTGCCCGGGTAAAACGTCGACTTGGTGGCGACGATCTGAACACCTGGAACCGGGCTTTCGTCACCGGCGACAAGGACCGCGGCTGAACCGTCGCCGAATAGTCCGGAGGAGATGAGATTGGCGACCGACAGGTCGTCGCGCTGAAGGGTGAGTGAACAAATCTCCACGCTGACGAGCGCGGCGATCTGATCGGGGTAGGCCTTGACGTAGTCCGCGGCACGCGCGATGCCGGCCGCCCCGCCAACGCAGCCGAGCCCAAAAACAGGAACCCGGCGGATGTTGGGCGACAGTCCCATGCGGTTGATGAGGCGCGCGTCAATCGAGGGACTGGAGACACCCGTCACCGACATGAACATCAGCGCACCGATCTGTGACTTGTCGACGCCGGCCTGAGCCAGCGCACGGCAGAGTGAGGAAGAACCGAGCTCTTCAGCGGATTCGAACCAGGCGCGGTTGAAGTCGCCGAAGGTCGTCATGGTGTAGTAATCCTGCATGGGGCGCGCTAGGTAGCGGCCATCGACGCAGGCGCGCGTATGAAGGCGGCTCAGAATCTGTGGGTTCTCGAGCTTGTCGCTCCAATACTGCTGGAGCGCGGCGAGAAGCACTTCCTGCTTGTAGTAATGCTCTGGAAATGCACTGGCAGCGCTGATGATCTTCATCTGAGTTTTAAAAGCTCCTGGCGGTACAGTCTATTCCCTGGGAATTCAGAAACCAGCCACTTCAAAGTATTGCGCGCGGTGGGCGTATCCTTATCGCGGAGCGCGGCCACAGCCAGGAGCAGACGGGCGTACGGGAGCAGATAACGGCCTTTCTCGGCAGTGATTTTAAGTCGTTCGATGCCGGCTTGTTTGTCGGTCTGGGCGCCGCTGAGGCGGAGTACCCAGCGGATCGGCGCCGGCTTGAGGCTAAGCATGTAATTCTCGACGCCAACGGCCAGATAAGCGTCGTAGCATTGCGGATATCGTGTGAGCAGTTGCTCGGCTTCAGCACGGCCCTGTTTGACTTCAGCCAGAGCCGCGAGGTTTCGCTTTTCGATGAAGGCCAGGAAATCAGCGCGCAAGCCGCTGCTCAACACCTTCGCAAACAGCGCATTTTCATCGTATGGACTCTTAGCGAGGATACCTGAAGCTAGGCTCTGACCCCGTCCAAGCGCGTTTTCAAATTCCTTCTTGACGTTGGGATCGGGATTTAGGCTGCGCTGACGCTTGAAGAAGCTATCGTCGTCGGTGAAGAACTCAGATTGCAGGACCTGTAGACGGTCGAACTCGGCGTACAGATAAGCGGCGGCGTCGCCCATGGGGCCCATGGGATCGCCTGGATGGTTTTTCTCGTAGTCGCGAAAAATCCGGTGCGCCTGCGCGAAGTCGAGGTTATACATCATCCGGAAGCCTTGATCCAGAGGCGTTTGCGGCGTAGCGGGAGTTTGCGGCTCGGCTCCCCCCAACATCAACGCAAACGCGGCGGTGAAAACGAGCATTACTTCAACTCTAAACGTTCGCCGCACGGCGGGCGAGTCCGAGAGCCTCGGTCCAGAAGGTGCCGGACGAATGCATAAGATCGATGACTGAGGTGACGGCCTCGACGAAGTGGTCCAACTGTGCAGTGGTAGTGGTAAGCGGTGGTGCGACTTTGAGAACCATGAAATTGTTCCCGCAAATTTGACTGAGGATGTCCCAGTCACGGAACAAACGCATCACCAGCACCTGTCCAAACATGCCGGGGTGAATCGCCCGGAAGGCTTCGAAGGGGATCCGGAGGGAGAGTTGCGACGGCGGCTGAAATTCGATGCCGCACAGCAGTCCGGCGCCGCGAATCTCGCGGACCATCGGGTAGGCGGAAAGCCGGGCGCGCAGTGAGACACGCAAGTATTCGCCGAGTTCCAATGAGCGGGCGCCGAGACGCTCGTCCTCAAGCACATCGAGCGTCGCCAGGCCGGCACGCATGGACAGCGCGTTCTCGCTGAAGGTGGATGTGTGAACGATGGAGCGCTTGAGGGAGTCAAAGACGGCGTTGTAGATTTCGCCGGTCATGAGTACGGCGCTCACAGGCACGAGTCCGCCGCTGAGAGCCTTGGCCATCACCACCATGTCTGGCTTCACATCGAACTGGTGGGATGCCAGGAAAGTGCCGGTGCGATACATGCCCGTCTGCACTTCGTCGACGACGAGCAAAGTGCCATGCCGCCGGCAAAGGGCACCAGCCTCGGCGAGGTAACGGGGTGGCGGCAGTCGAATGCCGGCTTCAGACTGGACTGGCTCGATGAAGAAGCCAGCAAACTTCCCGGTGGCGAGCTTTTTGCTGAGCGCGGCAAGATCGCCAAAGGGGACAGATTCCGTGCCGCTCAACATGGGCCCGAAACTGTCGCGCCAGAAGGAATCGCCCATCAGCGAGAGTGCGCCGCAGGTGAGCCCATGGAACGCGCCGTCGGCGTAGAGCAAGCCGTCGCGCCGCGTCTTCTTGCGCGCGAACTTGATCGCAGCCTCGATTCCTTCGCTGCCAGAACTGGCGAAGAACACCTTCTCTAGCGGTGGCCCGGCCAATTCGCAGAGGCGCCGCGCGAGCGTCCCCGCAAGGTCGGGAACATGGCTCTGGAGCATTGCGGGACCGCGCCGGCTAAGTTCATCGTGCAAGGCGTCAAGGATTCGCGGATGATTGTGTCCTGTGTTGTGGACGCAGTAGCCGGAGAGAAAGTCGAGAATCGTGCGCCCGGACGCGGTGTGAAGTTCGATACCCTCACAACGCTCGTAGCGTTCGTTCATTTGCAGGACATCGAGCAGCCGCACCCACTGAGGGTTTACATGGGCGGAATAATCGAGAGTCTGGGTCGCACTCTCACTTGCGAAAGTCGGCATTCGGATATGTAATAGACGTTCGCTACCTTAATGTTCAGGTACAAGGATTTTGTGAGCAAATCTTCCAGACGGATATTCTTACAGAGTGCGGCCGGACTCGGGTTGTCGGCGGCGGCATGTCGAGCGATGGGCGGAACTCCGCCGAGTGATCGAATTCGCGTCGGTTTTATTGGGGTTGGCGGGCAAGGTTACGGGCGATTGCAGGAGTTTATGCGTCACCCGGATGTCACCGCCGCAGTGATTTGCGACCTCGACAAGACACACGCGGAGAAGGCCGCGGCGTCTGTGGAAGCGAAGCAGGGACAGCGTCCTGAGATCGTGCACGACTTCCGCCGCGTAATGGATCGTAAAGATATCGACGCGGTGATGATCGCAACGCCCGACCACTGGCATGCGCTACCAGCGATTGAAGCCTTCCGGGCAGGGAAGGATGTTTTTGTTGAGAAGCCTCTGTGTTTCTCAATTGGCGAAGGCCGCGCCATGGTGAAGGCGGCGCAGCAGCACCAGCGGATCAGCCAGATGGGCAATCACATTCACAACGATTTGCCGAACTACCGGCGCGTGGTTGAGATTGTGAAGTCGGGAATGCTGGGCAAGATCGATCGCGTGTATTGCGGTCTGCAGAGCGGCGAGAAGAGTCTCGGCAAGCCGCCCGATACTACGCCGCCGCCGGAACTCGACTACGACTTTTGGCTAGGTCCGGCGCCGAAACGCCCGTACAATCCCAACCGGTCACATTTCACTTACCGTTACTTTTGGGATTACTCGAGCGGTATGTTCATAGACTTCTGGTGTCACTACGCGGACATTGCGTATTGGGCTTTGGATCTTCAGGCGCCCAAGACGGTATCGGCTGCCGGCGGACGCTGGATTGCAGACGACAACGCGGAGACGCCTGACACCCTGGAAGTGCTCTATGAATATCCAGGACTGGTTCTTACCTGGAGCATGCATCCTCGCGGCCGCGCCGGATATGAGCACCTGGGAAGTCATGTCGCTTTCGAGGGCACTGATGCGACGCTGGTGACCACGTATTCCAAGCACGAACTGTATGTCAAAGGGAAGAAGGCCGAGACATTCGATCGTCCGCCGCAGAGCATTCCCGACTCCCCCGGACACATTCGGGAATTTCTCGATTCCATACAGTCACGCAAGCGGACCACCTGCGATATCGAATACGGATTCCGCCTGACCAAAGGCGGTCTCATTGGATGTCTGGCGTACCGCACCGGCGAACGGATCGCGTGGGACGATCAGCGCGAACATGCCAGTGGACACACCAAGGCGAACGCGATGGTGACGCGACGCTATCGGAAGCCCTGGAAGCTGCCGGTGTAACGAATGCTTCCGGACAGTCATAGCTACTATCTCAACCGTCTTGCGCCCACGCCCCTGGTGCCCGTGCGGCTCAACGCCGGAGATCCGCCGATCTGGTCGAAGCTCGAATTCCTGAATCCAAGCGGATCCACTAAGGACCGTATCGCGCGCCATATTCTCACCAAGGCGTGGCGTGAACGGCGAGTGAAGGCCGGCAGTGTCGTGATTGAGGCATCCAGCGGGTCGACGAGCATCGCCATGGCGCTCGCGTGCTCGCAACTTGGGTTGCGATTTATTGCGGTAATGCCTGAGGGCGTGAGCAGCGAGCGTGTGCTCATGATTCGCGCTTATGGCGGCGAGATTCATCTCACTCCAAAGGAGCAGGGAATCGGCGGAGCGATGGCGGAGACCGAGCGTCTGGCGGCGGAATGCGACGGCTTTCTTCCCAGGCAATTCTCGAATCCGGAGAACGCCCAGGCGCACGAACACGGGACGGCTCGCGAGATTCTTGATCAGATTCCTGGCGGCGCCGTGCACGCGGTGGTGTCGGGAGTGGGCACCGGCGGGACGCTCGTCGGCTTACACAACGGGCTATGCGCGGCGGGATGCCGGACGATCCCTGTGCTCGCAAAACCGGTGAACCTGTCGGGCCCGTCGGATGTTGAATGCTGCAGCTTCAGTTCACGTATTCCCGGCGTGGTGGATTCGATTTCGACGATCTTCCGGGAAGAAGAACTCCCCGACCTGATGGTTGTCGAAGTGGAAGACACACTGGCCATCGAGACGGCGCGGGCGCTGGTGGCGCGCGGATTCCCGGTGGGTCCGAGTTCCGGTCTGAACTATTGTGCGGCAGTGGAGGCCTACCGCCGTTTGAATGACCAGGCAGCGCAGGTTGTGACCGTGTTTCCTGATCGCATGGAGCGATACTTCACTACGGACATGTTTCAGCCCTACCGCTGATTTTTACGGCGTCTTGTATTTGCGAAATATGAAAAGAGCCGCGGGCGGTTCGCCGGCACGGATGTCGTAGGCGACGATTTCGGCCCAGCCGTCCACCGCTTCAGCCGATGAGTCCCTCATCTCGAGCGTCTCCTTGAGAATGGCGCAACCCAGTTTCCTTGGCGCCAGAACACGATTCGCGACGTGGCGAGGTTCGTGACGATCTTGAATGTCGCGTGTCCATTGAGCTGTTCCTCGGTGACCTCCTCTGTGGGTTCGAGCGACTTGCCGCCCACCGACTTGGTGCATTTTGATTCCGGAGTCCATCGCATCGCGTCCCGGCGACCGTCGCCATCGGGCAGGCGCATCGTGGTCATCAGGCCGGCAAGGTCGTCGGTGTCGATTACTTGTCCGCCAGTGAGTGCAAGATGACGCCTCGTGTTACAAGCTTGCCATCGTGGTCGTAGGTCTCAACTTGTTCGAAGATCGAGCCATGGCCGCGGCGGGCGGAGGTGTGTTGCGAGTCGAGGCGGCGGGAGCCAGTGGCGAAGTGCGTGTAGTAGTTCAGATGAACGTAGTAGGGAACCGCCGCGGCGCGAGCTATCGCGACAACAACGAAGAGCAGATAGAAAACGCGCATGACTACCTGGCGCAGACTGTTTCGAACTTGAATCAGACTATTTGTAGAAAGCTACATTGTCGATTTCGAGCCAGGCGTTGGCGCCGGGCGGACGGCTGATCTGGAAGCCGACGGTGAGCAGGTCTGCCGCAGTCCATGCGGCTGGCATTCGCGTAGCCTTTCGGGCGAGATCGCTGAACGGAATGCGCACAGTGGACCACTTGTCGGCGGACTGGAACGGCGCCGTAAACCAGACCGAATCGCGGACGCCGCGGGTGTGGATGACCAACTGGTATTCGCCATCGCCTCGAGCGTCGAAGGTTACTCCCTGAAAGCCGCTGGCGTCGACGGGCAGCATACCGCCGGCGGACAACGGGAGCATCATTTCGACGAATGGCTTCTCTTTTTCGCCCATGCGAGCCTGGAACAGCAGTGTGTGGTTGCCGCCGCCGCGAGAACCGCGAGACCACAGAGCGGCCGAGCGGTCGTGTCCGGAATCCGAAGCGTTCACCCACAGTGCGCCCGATGGACTGCGCCCGTCGGGCCGTTCGAAATCGTCGATATGCTCAGCGGCGGCCGACGCCGGAAGCGTCGAGAGGGATTTTGCCGTGATGCGCTGCTTGAGCGCGTCGCGATCTACTTCCTTGCCGCCGAAGTAGACGCTGCGTATCTTCTCGATGTCGTCGATGCGCTGATCGGGACGCCCGGCGATGAGCACAAAGTCGGCTCGCTGACCGGGCGCGATGGTGCCGCGATCTTTGTCAACCCGCAAGGCGCGAGCGCTCACACCGGTGGCTGCGGTGATGGCTTCAAGGGGCGTGAGTCCCCCTCGGACCAGCAGTTTCAACTCGCGCAGCGTCGCCCAACCGTGGTACGTCTGAGCCATTCCAGCGTCGGTGCCGGACGCGATGGAGATACGAGCGTCGTGAGCGAGCTTGATGTTCTCGAGCAGAATGCGGAAGCGTTGTGTCTGCGCGGCTGTGGGCTTGCCTTCGCCATCAGGGATCGGGAAGACCGGATCGAGCACGTCCGCGAGCAGCGGTGTCGTGGGACGGCCGGCTTTCGGCTCGTAGACGGCGAGCGTCGGCACGTAATACGTGCCCTTCGAACGCAGGAGCGCGAGTAGGCCGGCGTCCATGTCGACATCGCTCACGCTGTGTCCGATGATGTCGGCGCCTGCTGACGCGGCAAATTTCGCTCGCCCGGCCGTCACCGTGTGAGTGATGACGGGGATGCCGGCTTTGTGCGCGTCCTCGACAATGGCGGCGATGGTGTCCTCGTCCATGCTGGTCATGTCCTTCCCGCTGCCATAGCGCCAACCGTCAGTGAAGATCTTGATGAGATCGGGCTTGGAGCCGCGGAGGACTTCGGCCATTGCCGCGTGCGCCTGCCGCGGCGTGAGAACTTCACGCGTGTGGACGTCGGGCCGTCCGCCCTCTGCGCCATGACCGCCTGGCGTGGAGAAACGCGAGGCGAACGCGAGGTGCGGACTCGGTACGGCACCGCTCGAAAGCAAAGCCCGGATGCCGTCGAAATTCTCGTTGTACTCGCCGAGATCGGCGATTGAGGTGACGCCGCTATACAGGTAGGCCATCAGGTTCTTTGGCCAGTCGGCAGCGACGTTCAGCGACGCACCGGAAGCCGTGATGTGGGTGTGCAGGTCAAAGAGTCCCGGGATGAGCGTCAGACCCTTGGCGTCGACGGTACGAACACCGGCGGCCGGCCGCAAGGTCGCGCTCACGGCGATAATCCGATCGCCCTCGATGAGCAGGTTGGCGAGACGGGGTGGCGCTCCAGTGCCGTCGATGACGGTGGCGCCCGTCACCACGAAAACGCCGTTCGACTGCTGGGCGGCGCCCGTCAGGGCGAATAGCAAAACGAATGCGGTGATTCGAAGCATGGTTACAGCGAGCGGGCGATTAGCTCCTTCATGATTTCGTTGGTGCCGGCATAGATGCGCTGCACACGGCTGTCGGTCCACATACGCGCGATAGGATATTCGCTCATGTAGCCATAGCCGCCGTGGAGTTGGACGCACTCGTCGACGATGGCGCACTGGCGATCAGTCAGCCAGTACTTGGCCATAGCGGCAGTCGGCGTGTCGAGTTGATGCGCCATGAGCCGCTCGATGCAATTATCGAGGAAGACGCGGCCAATGTGCGCTTCAGTCTTGCACTCGGCCAGCTTGAAGCGCGTGTTTTGAAAGTCGAGGAGCGGCTTGCCGAACGCCATGCGCTCCTTGACGTACTTGGTGGTGATCTCGACGGCCTTCTCGGTGACGGCCACCGCGCCCACGCCGACGGTGAGGCGCTCGTAAGGCAACTGGTCCATCATCTGGTAGAAGCCGCGCCCGGTCTCCTCACCCAGCAGGTTTCCGGCGGGAACGCGCACATCGTCGAAGAACAACTCGCAGGTATCCTGCCCGTGCATTCCGACCTTCTCGAGAGTGCGGCCCACGCGGTAGCCGGGCAGGTCCTTCGCCTCCACGATGATCAGCGAGATCCCTTTTGAGCCTTTGCCGGCGGTGACATCGGTCTTGACGGCGAGACAAATGATACTGGTGTGCCACCCGTTGGTGATGAACGTTTTTGAGCCGTTGATCACCCAGTGGTCGCCGTCGCGGCGCGCGTTGGTCTTGATGTTCTGCAGATCAGAACCGGCGATGGGTTCGCTCATCGCGATAGAGCCGATGAGTTCGCCCTTGGCCATGCGAGGCAGCCAGGCTTTCTTCTGCGCTTCGGTGCCGTAGTCGAGAATGTAATGGGCAGCGATGCTGTGGACGCCGGAGCCGAAGTGAACCAGCGCGCCGGCCAGTTCTTCCATCACCACGGTTTCGTGCGCAAAGGTGCCGCCACCGCCGCCATAGTCCTCCGGGACGTCGGTGAGCAGTATGCCCATCTCGCCGGCCTTGGTCCAGGCTTCGGGGTCGCAGCGGTGCTGCTGACGCCAGCGCGGCTCATGCGGAAGAAACTCTTCCTGCACAAAACGGCGGACCTGTTTTCGGAACATACGGAGTTCCTCATTCATCCAGGGGGACTCGTAGCTGGAGGGTTTTGTCGCTGTAGCTGCCATAGGCTTTACAGGATTCTACCGCGCGGCGCAGGCGATCGGTTAGAGAGCATATTCGGATCCGAGCATCTATAGAGTATGAATTCCGGTTGGAGCCGTTTAAATGTCGACGCACTGGTGATGCGAGTCATCGATTGGTTGCCGGGGCTAATCGCCGCGATCCTGATCCTGATTGGCTTTGGGATTCTGTACCGGCTAACCCGGGGCGCGCTGGTGGGCTTGTTGACACGCGCGGGATTCGACGCGGCGCTGGTGGGGATGCTTTTGAGCGTCTATTGCTTTGCGCTAACCGTCTTTGCGTGGGTGATGGCGGCAAGGCAGCTTGGCATCAATGTGGGAGCCGCACTGGCGGGACTAGGGGTGGTGGGACTGACCATCGGCTTTGCCGCTAAGGATTCGCTCGGCAACGTCATGGCCGGGTTCCTGATCTTCTGGGACGAGCCTTTTCAAGTCGGCGAATGGGTGACGCTGGATAACAAATACGGGCAGGTAGCGGAGATCACTATGGGGACCACAAGGCTGAAGACGCGCAATAACACCTGGGTGATTGTTCCGAACGAAACGGTGATCAACAAGGTGCTGATCAATCATTCAACGCACGGAGATGTGCGGCTGAACGTGCCGGTGGGGATCGGTTATAAGGAGTCAATCAAGAAAGCCCGGCAGGTGATTCTCGCCCGTCTCCATGAAGATGGACGTCGTGCTGAACGAACCGGCGCCGACGGTGGTCGTGAGCGCGCTCGGTGCGTCGAGTGTCGACCTCACCGTGAACGCTTGGGTCGCGAATGCCGCCGATGAGCGTGCGGTGTTCGCCAAGGTGATCGAGAACGTCAAGGAAGCGCTGGACGAAGCAGGCATCGAGATCCCGTTCCCGCACCTGCAATTGTCGATCGATGAAGTGAACCAGGAGGTTTGGGAAAAGGCTGTCGCCATGACGCGCAACGGATAGAGTGTAAGGATGCCTAGACCGGTAGCGGCAATCACGGGAGCATCGAGTGGGATCGGCGAGGTGTTTGCGCGGAAGTTGGCGGATCGAGGCTACGATTTGATCCTGATTGCGCGCAGGAAGGACCGCATGGAGGCGCTGATTCGGGAGCTTAAGGGGTCGCACCGGAGCTTTGCTGCGGATCTCAGCGTCCCCGAGGGTATCGACGCCGCGGCCAGTGAGTTAGCTTCGGAGACGCCCGATCTACTGATCAACAACGCCGGGTTCGGCACGAAGGGGCTCTTCTGGGAGGCGCCGTTCGACGAGCAGGTGCGGATGCACCGGGTCCACATCGACGCGACGCTGGCACTGACGCGGGCAGTGCTGCCGGGCATGGTGGCGCGCGACTCAGGAGCCGTGATCAATGTGGCGTCGGTGGCAGGGTTTCTCCGCAGTCCAGGGAGCGTGAGCTACTGCGCCACCAAAGCCTGGATCAACGCCTTCAGCGAGGGTGTGTACCTCGATTTGAAGAAGAAGGGATCGAGGGTGGCGATCCAATCGCTGTGTCCCGGATTCACCTATTCGGAGTTTTACGACACGATGGGCGTTGGGCGCGGTACGGTGCCGAAATGGCTCTGGATGAGTGCAAACGACGTGGTAGACGACTCACTGGCGGCGCTTGAGAAACTCAAGCTGTTTGTCGTGCCGGGGTGGCCGTACAAGCTGATTGTCGGCCTGATTCCCAAGCTTCCCGTAGGCATGAGGCTAAGGATTGAGGGCTCGTCCCCCCAAAGCCGCAACCGCGTTTAGGGGATTCAGCGTAAGTGACGCAATCGTAAGCGGGTATTACACAACTCTTACAGACTCTGGACACCTGCGCTGGTAAGTTGGATCCAGTGAGCTCCGAAATCACAACTATCCCGAACCGTCTCGGTGTTAACTGGCTGACGGCGATCGTCCTCTTCTTCTTCCATGTTGGCGCGGTTGCCGCGCTGTTCATGTTCAGTTGGAAAGCGGCCGGCGTGGCGCTCTTCCTTTACTGGATGTGCGTTGGCTTGGGCATCAGCCTGGGCTATCACCGGCTGCATACGCACCGTTCGTTCAGGGTTCCGAGGCCGCTTGAATATTTCTTCGCAGTGTGCGGCGCATTGACACTCGAAGGCGGGCCGATTTTCTGGGTGGCCACTCACCGCCTACATCATCAGAAGTCAGACAAGCCGGGCGATCCGCATTCGCCGCGCGATGGGGCGTGGTGGGCTCACGTGGGTTGGATCATGTTTGGCGAGAGCAACCACAACAATACGAAGCGCAACGCCAAGTACGCTCCGGATCTTGCCGAGGACAGATTCTATGTCTGGCTGAACAACTACCACTGGATTCCAATGGTGATTCTCGGCCTCAGCCTGCTGGCATTCGGCGGCTTGCCGATGATGCTCTGGGGCATCTGCCTGCGTGTTGTAGTTGGTCTGCATGCCACTTGGCTCGTCAACTCCGCGACGCACCTGTGGGGCGGCCGCCGCTTTGCCACCAAGGACGATTCGCGCAACAACTGGTGGGTGGCGCTGCTCACCTTCGGCGAAGGTTGGCACAATAACCACCACGCGCACCCCGTGTCGGCGCGCCACGGACTGGCCTGGTACGAGCTCGACATTTCCTGGATCACGTTGAAGTTCATGAAGGCTGTCGGCCTGGCGAAGGACATCAAAGTCGCCAAGATTAATTCGCAGCTTGCCGAGCGCGAAGCCGCCTAAGCGAATTTCGCTCCACGGCGCGAGGTCGCCGCTAGAATAGTCTGTGCATGTCAGAATTGCGCAGTCTTAGTACGAACATACTTCTTCATATCGCGGGACAGCTAAGCGTCCCGCTTCACGGACTCACATCTACGGTGGCGCTTCTCGACGAGGGCGCCACCGTTCCTTTTATTGCACGCTATCGGAAAGAGGTCACGGGCAACCTGGACGAGGTGCAAATTCGCGGGATCGAGGAAAAACTCGCCTACTTCCGCGAGCTCGAAGACCGGCGCGAGACGGTTCTGAAGACCATCGACGAGCAGGGCAAGCTCACTCCAGAACTCAAGGCGAAGATTGAAGCGGTGCTCGAGAAGAACGAACTCGAGGACCTGTACCTGCCCTATAAGCCGAAGCGGCGGACCAAGGCGACCATCGCGCGTGAACAGGGACTGCAGCCCCTAGCGGACTTCATGCTGGCGCAGGACGCCAGCGCTGGGCCCCTGGCGGCGTTTGCGGAGTCGTTTGTGAGTGCCGAGAAAGGCGTCGCTACCGCCACCGATGCCTTAGCCGGCGCCCGTCACATTGTTGCTGAGGGGCTGAGCGAGAATGCCGACCATCGCAAGTTCATTCGCGGCGTGATGATGGACGAAGGCTGGATTGTGGCGCATGCGATCGAGGGCGTGCCCGACCCCGAAGGCAAGTACAAGATGTACGCCGACTACCGTGAGCCTGCTACCAAGATCCCATCGCACCGCATGCTCGCCATTCGCCGCGGCGCCAAGGAAGGCATCCTCAGCTTCGAGATCGAACTCGACCGTGCCAAGCCAGTCCAGTATCTGAAGAACAAGACGATTCGCGAAGCAGGCGAGTGGGTGGCGCATCTCGAGCATGCGTCTGAGGATGCCTACGACCGGCTGATCAATCCGTCGATTCAGACCGAAGTCCGGTTGGAGTTGAAGGATCGCTCTGACGAGGAAGCGATCAAGGTATTCCGCGAGAATCTCCAGAATCTGCTGCTACAGCCGCCGGCGGGAATGTTGTCGGTGCTGGCGGTGGACCCGGGACTGCGCACAGGCTGCAAGATCGCAGTGGTTGACGACACCGGCAAGTTTCTTGAACATGGCGTGATCTATCCGCTGGAGCCGCGCAACGATATCGCGGGGTCCATCAAGACGCTTACTGCGATGGTCACGCGGAACAACGTGCGCGCGATTTCGATTGGAAACGGCACAGGCTCCCGCGAGGCCGATGCCTTTGTGCGGGAGTTTATACGCCAGGCGGGTCTGAAGGATGTGTTTGGCGTGGTGGTGAGCGAGTCGGGTGCGTCGGTGTACTCGGCGTCGGACTTGGCGCGCGCCGAATTCCCGGAACTGGATCTGACAGTGCGCGGCGCGATTTCAATTGCGCGACGCCTGCAGGATCCGCTGGCTGAGCTGGTGAAAATCGACCCGAAGTCGATCGGCGTGGGGCAGTACCAGCATGATGTCGACCAGAAGAAGCTCAAGCAGAGTCTCGAAGCGACAGTGGAGAGCTGCGTGAACCGCGTGGGTGTCGACTTGAATACGGCATCGTGGGCGCTGCTGCGCTATGTTGCGGGGATCAGCGAGCGGACCGCGCTGAAGATCGTCGAGTACCGCAACGAACATGGACGCTTCAAGTCGCGAGTCGAGTTGAAAGCGGTGGGCGGCTTTGGCCCCAAGACGTTCGAGCAGTCAGCGGGATTTCTGCGGATCCGGGGCGGGGAACAGCCGCTCGATATGACGTCGGTCCATCCTGAGAGCTATGTCGTGGTGGAGAGCATCGCGAAGTCGCTGGGCGTACAGGTAGAGGAATTGATTGCACAGCCCGCGCTTATCGAGAAGGTGAAGATCGAGGAGTTCAAGACCGAGACGGTGGGCATGTACACGCTCAACGACATTCGCGAAGAGCTTCGTAAGCCCGGACGCGATCCGCGAGACAAGTTTGTCGTCGCGCAATTTCGCGAGGACGTGAAGGAGATCAAGGATCTCGAGACGGGCATGGTGCTCGAAGGCGTGGTGACCAACGTCACCAAATTCGGCGCATTTGTCGATATTGGCGTGCACCAGGATGGGCTGGTACATATCAGCGAACTGAGTAACCGCTACATCAAGGAGCCGAGCGAGGCGGTGAAAGTCGGCCAGATTGTGAAAGTGAAGGTGCTCTCGGCGGATGGGAAGGCGAAGCGGATTGCGCTGTCGATCAAGCAACTGCTAGCGCCGTCTACGCCGCCCGTCCGTGGTCAACGGCCGTCCGCGCCGCCGCCTCCACCAAAGCCGGCGCCAACAATGGAGGATAAGCTGGCCGCTTTGTCGGCGAAGTTCAAGAACCGTTAGCACGCCCCAAACGGCGATAGCGGTGAATGAACAGTTGCGGGGCAGCGGTGGGGAAGCCGGGAGTGTCGCGCAGACCCACCGTGACCCTTTGTGTCTGCCTCCCTGCGCTGTCCTCAGGCTGCGCCCGTGAGCCGATTCCAGACGGCAAGTTCATCTTTGAAGCTCGCGAAGGCACGTGCCTTGATCGGTGCGAGACAATTCCTTTAAGTCCGATCCAAGCTATCGAATCCGTCGGTATCGCCTGACGTCTGAGAATGGGCTGGCCCTCGGTCAAGTTCTGTGTGTCGATACAAACGCAGTCGCCAGGGTGAGGCGAGGCGGTTCTTCGACCACCATGGCGGGAGGTCCAGAGGTGGACGTGGAAATCGAACCGCGGTTCAGCGAACTGGATTCCGGTCCCGACGACCAATTTCGGATGTATGGTTGGGGTCGAGGTTGGCGAAAAAGTTCCCAGTCATGAAGTGCTGGGAGGACCGCGACGATCTTTCTTGCGGCGAAAGAGAAGACACCTGGAAGCGGGGACATTTGTAAGGCTGTCAGGCCCGGAACATCGCGCTACTTTTGGTGTCTAATTCAGAAATGCGAGACGGCCGGCGGGAAAGGTCTGAAGCCCCGTGCTGAATAATCTCCGATATGCCATCCGCGGTCTGCTCCGCGCCCCCGGGTTCACCATCGCGGCCGTCCTGACACTCATGCTCGGGATCGGCGCGAATACCGCGATCTTCAGTGTGGTGGACGCCGTCCTGCTCCGTCCGCTCCCCTATCCTCATTCCGATCGACTAGTGATGGTGTGGGACCAACTCTTGAAGTTTGGACTTCCGCGCCGCTCTCCTGAATACCACACCGCCGACGCGTACCGCCGCCTCGACAACATCTTCGAATCCACGGGCGGAGTCTTCTGGTTTGACGACACGCTGAAAGCCGATGGCGGCTCCGAGCACGTTTCCGTGATGACCGTCAGCCCGCAGGTGTTTCCGATGCTCGCTCCAACCGCGGCAGTGGGTCGCACCTTCGCGCCCGAGGAGTACCGGCGAGGGGCGGAGCGCGTGGTGATGCTGGGACACTCTCTCTTCATGCGACGTTTCGGGGGAGACCGGTCAATCATCGGAAAATCGATCCGGCTGGGCCAGCACGGCCGCCGCGTGGTCGGCATCATGTCGCCCGATTTCGACTTCAGCATGCGTGCCGGAGGAGTGGACGTCTGGGCCCCCGTGCCGCTTGATACGCGGCTCAGTTGGGGCAACGCAACACGCATGATCGCGCTGCTGAAGCCTGGGGTATCGCTTCAGACTGCCCAAGCGGCCCTGGACACCGCCGCCAGGCATGTGGACGAGACGGAGCATCCCTATGCCGGGCCGCATGGCGAGGACGCCGGCTATGGCGCGAAGGTGGTCACGCTCCACGATCAACTGCTGAGCGAGTTCCGGCCTGTAACGCTGATCCTGCTCAGCGCCGTGGCGGCTGTGCTGTTGATCGCCTGCGTGAACGTCGCGAACCTGCTGCTGGTGCGGGCCGTCTCCAGAGAGCGGGAAACGGTAGTTAGGCGTGCGCTTGGCGCATCTCCCGGACGGTTGATGGCGCAGTGGATCACCGAGTCGGCGGTGCTGGCGCTATTGGGCGGCGCGTTTGGCTCCGTAGCCGCGATGTGGGGCGTGAAACTGCTCGTGAGGTTGAGCCCGTCGGCACTGCCCGGCATAGCGAAAATCGCGGTGGACGGTCGTGCGCTAATCTTCACGATCGCCGTCTCATGTCTGGTCTGTCTCGTGTTCGGACTGGCGCCGGCGCTTGCGTCTGCCAAGGCCGCCTCGGGAACACGCGGAACAACCCGCCGCAGCGGACGTGCCGGATCGCTTCTGGTCACCGCTGAGGTTGCGCTAGCGGTGATGTTGATGATCGGCGCAGGCTTGCTGCTCAAGAGCTTTTACCGGCTCACCCACGTCGATCCCGGCTTCAACGCCTCGCACCTGCTGCTAATGAGGACCGACTTCAATAGACAAACGTCGCCCACCGAACGGGTTGCGTTCTATATTGAACTCCGCGACAAGCTGGCATTAATTCCGGGTGTGACGAGCGCAACGGTAGGCGACTTTCCGGTCCGCGGAGGCGGCGTCAACGCCGGTTCCGGTGATCCGTTCGGAATCAGAGGCCGCTCGTACGACCCGGCCACCGGCGACGTGTCACAATTCGCCAATCTCTCTTCAGCCGGTGTGGACTACTTTAAGACGTTTCAGATTCCTCTTCGCCAGGGACGAGCTTTTACCGCGGCTGACTCGGCAGGCGAGTTCCCCAGCGGAGTGATCGTCAACGAAACTCTGGCTCGCACATTCTTTCCGGGCGGCGCCGTGGGGCAGCAGATCGGAGTGCCGCCCCCCTGTCGCGATACCAAGTGCGATTTCATCTGGGCCACCATCGTCGGCGTTGCCGGAGACGTGAGAACCAATGCGCTCGATCTCGCCCCTCGGCCTCAAATATATATTCCCCAGGCTGCGGGCGGCATCATCCTCCGTACGGCGGGCGAGCCGCTGTCCGTTGCCAGAACGGCCTCGCAGATAATTCGGTCAGCGGACCCGGAGATGGCGGTGTTCGATGTCACCACGATGGAGGATCGGATTACAGCCACGATTGGAAAGCCGCGATTCCAAGCCGCCATCGTCGCCTTCTTCGCGGCTGCGGCCCTCTTCCTTGCCGCCATCGGAATCTTCGGTGTCGTCGCCCATACCACTGCACAACGCACTCAGGAGATCGGCATCCGGATGGCACTCGGAGCCGACGCCGGCCGCGTGGTCCAGACCGTCATGCTAAACGGCTTGCGTCTAGTGGCGGTCGGCGTCGGTCTCGGACTCACAGGAGCGCTCATCTTCGGCCGGATCATGAGCAGCGTGCTTTTCAGAGTAAGCGCCACCGACCCAGTCTCGTTCGCCGGGGCCGCGGTGCTGCTGACGCTTGTGGCCGTTGCCGCATGTCTGGGTCCCGCCCGCCGTGCGACGAGAGTCGATTCCGCCATCGCTCTGCGTGAGAACTAACAGACCTGGCGTGATAGAATTCCCACCTCTGAGTACCACCAGATTCGCGCCTGGGTGACGCGCAATTGGGGAGGGTGTAAATGACAAGGGGATATGCCTTGCCGTCGTTCGTCGGCTTCCGGCAAAGGGTGAGGCTTGCCGTACTTCTCTGCTTCGGTGTTGCAATCGCGTTCGCCCAGCCCCGAACCTTTGTGGTCAAGGTGAATGCTGATGGCTCGTTTACGCCGCAGGTCACTTACATCCATAGCGGCGACACCATTCGATGGGAACAGCTAACCCGCACTGACTCGATTATTCCGGCGGATGGCACAAAAGGCTACCCTGCTATTTGCACTGCGCGAAGGTCCTACGATCCCTCTGGTCCAAACGAATTTACGGGACCAATGCCTTTCGCGCCATCCGGCGTCTACATACTCAGTACTCTCGACAATGGAACCATCGAAGTTACCGGAAAATGTCCAGCCCGCTCGACACAGATCCTGGCAGGCGACAACGGCAAGGTAATGTGCACAGGTGGCAGCTACCAGGCAACTATGGACTCCTCGTGGAGTAGCACCGACGCAACCGGTGTCTTTGTCCGTCTGTTGTGGAGCGACATCAATCCGAAGCCGGGCGTCTATGACTTCACCGTGCTGCAGCGCGAAATGGAACAGGCCGTGAAGAACGGGAAGCTATTCAGTTTAGCGATCAAGGCCGGCAGCGACGGGACGCCGGATTGGATCTTCGCGACCAACGCTGACAACTCATCGCGCAGCGGGGGCGGCGGAGGCGTGCCGAGGCTTCATTTGCAGGACACTGACGACGGGCAAGCAAGCGGTTGCGGCGTCCGCATGGACCTGGGCAATCCCACGAATCTGACTTATCGGAAACTGTACTCAGCGATGCTCACCGAAGTCGCCAGATTCGTCAAGACTCGTGCGGATTGGTACCGCTCGCTTGGTTATATGAGAATCTCCGGCGCCAACCTGTTCTCTCATGAGAATCGATTGCCAAAGGGCTGTGAACAAGGCTGCGTCTGCAATCCGGCCGTCTTCGCAGCCGATGGCTACCGGCCTTCCGGGCTTTACGCGTTCTATGACGAGCAGATCAAACTCCTGCATGATCTGTTCCCTACGAAAGCCATCGGCTACATGCTAATTCAGGACGGCTTCCCGAGAATTAATGAGACAGGCGGCTATCAGACAGCCAGTGGAACCTCATCGAATTCGTCACCGCTGCCTGGCTTCTTTGAACAGACGCAAACGAACCTGGATCGCGGCCAACAGTCGCTGGGTTTGAATTTCGTCGTCGCCCACAATGGTCTGCAGACCAAAGGCTCGGGCTGTCCCTTCGATGGTGTGCACCCAAAGCCGGTGCGGCCGCTGGATGACTACCAGGGGCCCGTCGGCAGCAAGTGTCCCAACCGGTGGGCAGTGCGCGAGGGCGCCGAAGGGCAGATTACGGGATTTCAGGTTACGAGCCCGACGCAGGATGACCGTGGTGTCGAGACAGCATCTGACGTTGATCAGGCGTTTCAGAACGAATTCGATAACTCGGACGGCGTCTATTTTGGGCTCTGCGCAGGAATGTGAAGGGATAGGCTAAACTCGCATGTTTGACAGAGCGGGAGTTCACCAAGATTCTCGATTGGCCGGGATACGGCGTCTACCGGCACGAGATCGATGAGAAGACGCGAACGCTGAAGCTGTGG
>JBBQUM010000051.1:0-41171 GCA_038212445.1 Bryobacterales bacterium | reverse complement strand
TGCGTAGGGGACGCGGGTACAAGAATCTGCGATATCTACTGCTGAAAGCCCAGCGGTTCGCTACTCTCAAGACTGAATTCCTGGTTCTGCGTCGAGCGGCCTAAAAATGGGATGCCCTTCACATTCTCGCCCAGAGCCCTATTTTGAAACCTACGAAAATGTATTCTGGCTCGCCGAAAACACCAATCGAGGAGTGCTGCCGGTCACCGGTAAGACAATCGGTAACTGGGCAGTTGACCTGCACCGTCGAAGAAATGACGCCGCATTCCGGCAGTACGTAGCCGCCGGCGATCCGTTCCCTTCCACCTACAGCTTCACGTTTAAGAACCCGGGCGCAACACCTCAAAACGTCTACTACGTTCACGGCGGGAAGTGTGGCGGCGGTAAGCAGGAATGGGGGACCATCGTGATCGACGCACTGCCTCCGGTGATTCAGACGGGCGGCGTTGTCAGCGCCAGTTCCTACGGACAGTTCGCCGCCATCGCCCCCGGCTCGTGGATCGAAATATACGGGACAAACCTGGCCGGCGCCTCGCGAGAGTGGGCAGGGTCGGATTTCAGCGGTGTCAGCGCGCCCGTGTCGCTCAGTGGCACCACCGTCGGTATCGGTGGCCAAGCCGCGTTCGTCCAATATGTCAGTCCCGGACAGGTTAACGCACAGGTTCCGTCGAATGTCCCTGTAGGTGCCCGGCAGGTCACTCTAACTACGGCGATTGGGACTAGCGCGCCGTACAACATAACAGTGAATCCGACCCAACCGGGTTTGTTGGCGCCACCTTCCTTTGATATCGCAGGACGTAGGTATGTCGCCGCGCTATTCTCCGATAACGCCACTTATGTCCTACCTCCCGGCGCGATCTCAGGTGTGGCATCACGCCGCGCGAAGCCGGGCGACACTATCGTGCTGTACGGCGTCGGTTTTGGCTCTGTGACTCCAGATACTCCCGCAGGACAGGTAGTGCAGCAGAGTAACCGGCTGGCACAGCAGTTCCAAATCTTCTTTGGACAAACAACTGCATCCGTCTCTTATGCCGGACTGGCGCCGGGCGCGGTTGGACTGTATCAGTTTAACGTGGTGGTACCCAATGTCGGCACGAGCGTCGACGTCCCGCTGACCTTCACTTTGGGTGGCGCCCGCGGAGCGCAGACGCTATTTATAGCTGTCCACAACTAGTGTTCGAAAACGATTCTGATTCCGCAACTCCGCGAGTGTCTCGGCGGCTAAGTGGGTGGCAAACGAAATATGGTCAATCAGTTCGACTACCGTATTGCGCAATAACTTTAGTGCCGGCGAAGACACGGTTGCTACACGCCTCATTCGATCCGTTAGTTCCACAACCGAATGCGCCACCTTTAAGCGTTCCTCCTGCCATTCGTCCAGGAAGTGTTCGTCATTTGCTTCGATGGTCTGGTGCAGCGCATTGGCCAGCGAGATTGCGTCCTGAATACCCGTGTTCATCCCTTGGCCGCCTGCTGGACTGTGGACGTGAGCCGCATCACCGGCCAGCAGGATCTTTCCCTGTCGAAGCATTTTGGCAACCCGGTGCTGGAGACGGAACCGTGACGACCATGCAAGATGTCGAATGGCAATATCGCCGTCCTTCGGCCCGAGTTCCCCGAGGACAGTTTCGAAGTCTGCCAGCGAGGGCTTCGGCGCCCCCTCATGCACCGTGGCGACAATGGGGAAATGATCGTCAGGCAGCGGAGCCGCCACTACCAGGCCATTCTCCGAGTAAAACAGAGTGACTTCCTCGCGGTCGATCGGCCAGTCCATTTGTACGCCGCCCAAGATGAAGTTCTCCTCATACGCGCCGCCCTCGAAAGGAATGGACGCCTGTTCCCGGACTATGCTGTGGCCTCCATCGCAGCCCACCACCCACTCCGCTTTGGTTGTGAAGGGCCCTCCGCCGTTTTGCCAGTGCGCCTGAAGATCATTTCCGCGCGGAGCAGGCGGACAAGTTATACCCGTGCCGGTTGACTCACAGGGGCTGAACGTCAAGGAAGGACGCAGGGTGTCGCCGAGGGCAAAGCTCGCGTACACTACCCCGGCCAATCAGTTCCCGCTGGGCGTCACGATGTCGCCAGACCGGCGCCGTGAGCTACTTGACTGGGCACTGGAGCAAGACGCTTGGATTATCGAAGATGAGTATGACGCCGAATATCGTTACGCAGGCCGCCCCCAACCCTCTCTCCAAAGCATCGACAGCTCCGGCTGTGTGATCTACATTGGGACCTTCACCAAAATGCTGTTCAATTCCATCCGCCTGGGATTCGTAGTGGTGCCTGACCGGATCACCGATGCGTTTGTCGCCGGGTCCGCGCTCGACCGGCATTCGCCAACACTCGATCAGGCGATCCTGGCGGAGTTCATTACCGAGGGCCACTTTGGACACCACGTCCGGCGCATGCGCCAGACTCATGCCCGGCGGATGTCAACGCTGAGTGAGGCTGCTGGACAATTGCTCGGGGGAAGACTGGAGGTAGTGGAGGCGGAGACGGGGATGCGGACAGTGGCGTGGATCAAGACCGGTCAGTCGGATAACCAGGTTGCGGAGCAGGCCCGGGCGCGCGGCCTTGAACTGTCCGCGCTATCTGAGTTCACCATGAGTCATTCTTATCCCGGTGCTCTCATACTGGGCTTTGCGGGATGTGCGCCGGCGGAACTTCAGCGGGGAGTGGAAGTCCTGACAGGTGTCCTGGAACGCGAGTAAGGGGCGGGGGTGAGCCGCCCCTCGATGCTTACTGGCAGTTTGTTCCACCCGGTCCGCCTTCGTAGAAGTAGACATTCCAACCGGCGGTCTTGCTAGAGAAGGGTCCGGCTACGTTGTAGCAGGTAGGAGAAGAGATCCACTGCGTGAGTGTGTTCCAGGTGGCTGTGCCGCTGGTGCTGTAGTGGTACAGGTTGCGCTGAAATGCAGAGCGGCCGTAACCGCTCGTGGCAAATTCACCGCTGCCTTCGCCCGGCCAGACCGTAGCACCCGTACTCTCGGTGCCAAACTGAACCTGCTCCGCGTATCTCGTCAGTTGTCCACCGCGGAAGATGCTTCCTGGGTAATAGCCAATCCAGGTGCCTTGAATCGACAACCACCAGTTGCCCTGGTACAGGTAGTACTGTGCGCTGATATCGTATTGATTCCCACCCAGCGTGCTGTAACTCGAACCGAAATCGGAACCAAGCGCGATTGACGAATTGGTTTGGACGAAGGCCGGACAATCCAGGTTGTAGCAACCGGTGGACGTGTAGGCGTCGGCTGTCCAGTAGATGAACAGACGCGACTTCTGGTTCCCATACAATTGGGGGTAATTCTGCCAGCCAACCTCGACTGTCTGCAGTCCATTCCCCGTACCGCCCAGGTACCATTCCTGCGACAGCGAGAAGACCTCGCCGCGCGCCGTGTCCACATAAGGACTCCAGACATTCAGATTGCTGCTGCCGCCGAGATTATTGACGATTTGATACATGCGGGAGTACTTGTGGCTGCCTAAGTCAGCGGCTGGAACGGCTTGTCCCGCGCTGTCCGGACCCTTGTGGAAGGCTTCCTCCAACGTGGGGAATCGACCCAAATCCTCTACGGTCAAGCGGCGCATCGGTATCGTACCGTCTTCACACCGCAGCGAGTTACCGAATTCATCCGAGCGGTCATCACCATCCGCCATCAGCGCCGGACGCGTGGGTCCCTCAGCCGCCGGATCATCCACCGCGACTGCCGGAGCAAGCAGTGACTGCGGCGGTGCGGGGGCAACCTGATCGATTCCAAATGCCCGAGTGGTGGGCTGCTGCAACGTGGGGACGCAGTCAAAGTGGCTCGATCCCATTACGAAACTATGGGATACCAGGACTCCCCGGTACGTCTTCAGCACGTGCTCGCGCATCTCGTCCCGGGCCGCCTCGCGACGATTGGGACCGGCAGGACGCAGCGCAGCGTCGGCGGCCATGGCTCGGGTCCCGTCCATAAACTGGTTGAACGGAACGAATTCCTGAGCCGCCGCTTGGGCGTGGAGTTGTCCGGAGGTGAGTAACGCCAGACCGGCGCCAAGCGTCGCGGTCAATGCTGTGAGTGTCCTGGTGGGGTTCATGTTTTTCTCCTTCGACTTGCTTCGTTTGCCTAATGGCCGGAGAGAAGAAACATTTCAAACATTCGTGGAATTGATGTTCCTAAACTCAGGAGGAGTGTAGAATGCCTAGAACGTGGGGCGTGAGTTTACAGTAACGGGGCTGGTGGTGTGCCTGCTCGGAGCAGGATTGGCACAGTCGCCGGGAGTCTCTCGGGACGGCGGCGAGCTGTCTCTGGCGCAGTTGGTCACCCGCGAGTCCGGCCCCGGCGTCACCGATGTCTTCAAGGTGCCGGCTGCGGCAGGCCAGTTCGTCTATGTCGCCATCCAAAAACAAACCGTGGAAGTCATGGCGGTCGTTTTGGACCCAGGCGGCACCCCGGTGCTTACCGCAGACAGTCCGAACATGTCCGGACCAGCTTCAGCGAGATGGATTGCGCCGTCCTCCGGTATCTATCTGGTGCGCGTGGCTGAGTCTGCAAGGTCGCGCGGACGCGGTCGTTACCAGATTGAGTTGAAAGAACTACGCGAAGCGCTGCCAGGCGACCAGAGATGGATCGCTGCTCAGACGAAGCTGAGCGACGCGGCCGCAAAGCAACGTGCCGGCGATCGCAAGAGTCAGGAGGAGTCGCTCGCCCTATATCTCGAAAGCGCGCCGCTTTGGCGTGACCTGCACGACTCCTATGGCGAGGCGGTGAGCTTGCAAAACGCGGGCCGGCTGTCTGCCGATCTGGGCGAGCCGCAGAAGTCGTTGGATCTCTACGCGCAAGCGCTGCCTCTCTGGCGTGCGGCAGCTGACAAGGCTAACGAGGCTGCCACTCTGGCCGGTTCTGGCGCCGCTTACTACAGCCTGGGTGAGCAGGAGAAGTCACTGGAGCAGTACCGCGCAGCCCTGCCTCTCTGGCGTGCGGCCGGAGACCGCACCGGCCAACTGCTCGCACTGCATAACATCGGCTCCATCCACTCCGCCCAAGGTGATCCGCAGCAGGCCCTGGACTATCATCAGCAAGCGCTCACCATCGCCCGCGCGGCTGGGGATCGCTCAGCGGAAACCACCGCTTTGAGCGCCCTCGGCAACGTTTACCGCGATCTTGGAGCCGAGCAAAAGGCGATCGAGTTCTACCAGCGCGCTCTCCCGTTGGAGCGTGCAGGCGGGGACCGTTTTAGCGAGTCGAACACACTGATCGCCTTCGGCGACGCCTATTTCTTCCTGGGCGAGAGGCAGAAGTCCCTCGACTATTATCAGCAGGCGCTCACGTTGAAGCGCGCATTGCGCGACGCTTCCGGCGAGGCCCTCACTTTGATTGGAATCGGCAACGTCTACTCCGATCTCGGCGCGCGCCAGAAGAGAGTGGAGCGACCGAGTGAGGACGATCAGCGGAAAGCGCTCGATGTCTACGAGCAAGCACTTGTGATCGGCAAGAAGATCGGCGATCCTTCTGTCGACGTATTTGGACGCATGGGCGCCGGTGTCGCCTATTCAGCCCTGGGCGACAAGCAGAAGGCCTATCAATACATCAATCAGGCTCTCTTCGTTCTCAATTTTGCCAAGTTCCGGCCCGGAATCGGCTGGGCGCTGTATGAGAAGGCCCGCGTGGAGCGTGACCGCGGTAATCTGGCGCAAGCTCGCACTCTGGTGATGCAGTCCCGCAACATCATTGAAGGGCTGCGCACTAAGATGATTAGCCAGGAATTGCGGGCGACGTTCGTCGCGGCTGTCCACGACTGTTACGAGTTGGAAATTGACGTCTTGATGAAATTGCATGCCGCGGAGCCGGCGGGCGGCCATCAGGGTGAGGCCTTGACGGCCAGCGAGCGCGCCCGGGCGCGAGTCCTGCTCGAGACTCTGAGCGAAGCGCACGCCGACATCCGCGCCGGAGTGGATCCCGGCTTGCTCGAGCAGGAACACGCGCTCGAGGTCCAGATCAATGCCAAAGAAATGGTCCGCATCCAGATGCTCGGCAGCAATCGTTCCAATGAGCAGGTGGCGGCCGTATCCAAAACCATCGCCGAGCTCACCGGACAGTACGAGGACGTCCGCACCGCCATCCGCAGCCGTAGTCCGCATTACGCAGCGCTCAACTATCCTCAGCCGCTGAATGTCGCCGAAATTCAGAGAGACGTTCTGGATGGAGAGACGCTCCTGCTTGAGTACGCGCTGGGCGAACAGCAGGGATATCTATGGGCTGTGTCTTCCACCGGGATGGTGAGCGTGACGCTGCCGAAGCGAAGCGAAATTGAGGAGGCCGCCAGGCGCTATCGTGACGCTCTCACGAACTCCGGCAGCACCGCTTCGCTCGACACCGGCCAAGAGCTGAGCCGCATGCTGCTGGGCGAAGTAGCCGCTAACCTCGGGAACAAGCGGTTGCTGGTGGTTGCTGACGGGGCGCTGCAGTATCTGCCGTTCGCCGCACTGCCGGATCCGAATGCGCTCCAGCAACCCCTGGTGGTCAACCATGAAATCGTCAGCATCCCCTCCGCGTCCACGCTCGCCGTTCTGCGACGCGAAAATGCCAATCGCAAGCCGGCCCCGAAAACGCTCGCCATCCTCGCTGACCCTGTGTTCAGCGCCGACGATCCGCGTTTGAGCCGGGCCAGGGACAAGCAGACGGCAGCCGTTGCCCGCGTTGCGGACGAATCCCTGCAGCGATCCATCACCGATCTCGGGTTGGCCAGTCCGCGACTGCCGCGCCTGCCCGGCACCCGTCGCGAAGCCACCGCCATCAGTGCCCTGATCCCCCAACCGGACCGCCGCGTCGCGCTCGACTTTGACGCCAGCCGCGCCATGTTAAACAGTAAGGAAATCGCCGACTACCGCATCCTCCACCTGGCGACACACGGTTTGCTCAATAGCGCGCATCCGGAATTGTCGGGCGTCGTCCTCTCGCTGGTGGACGGGCAGGGAAAAGCGCAGGACGGATTCCTGCGCTTGCACGAGATTTACAATCTTCGTTTGTCGGCGGACCTGGTTGTTCTCAGCGCCTGCCAGACCGGCCTGGGCAAGGAGGTTCGGGGCGAAGGACTAGTGGGTCTGACGCGCGGCTTCATGTACGCAGGCGCGCAAGGCGTGGTGGCGAGCCTGTGGAAAGTGGACGACCGCGCCACAGCTGAGTTGATGAAGCGGTTCTACGGGAACATGCTGGGCGACAACAACCTTCGTCCCGCCGCCGCGCTGCGGGCCGCGCAGACGGCGATGTGGCGGACCAAGGGCTGGGAGTCGCCTTATAACTGGGCCGCGTTCGTTCTGCAGGGTGATTGGAAATAGATGGCAGATCCGGGCTCGGTTTCGCAGGCCGCGTTTGACCGGCTGCTTCAAACGCTCGACGCTGATCGCGAACAGGCCGGTCTGAAATACGAGGCCATTCGCCAGAAATTGACGAATTTCTTCCGCTGGCGCGGATGCAGCGATCCCGAGGACTACGTGGATGTCACCATCGACCGCGTCACCCGCAGATTCCAGGAAGGCGCCGAGGTGCACGCGCGCGATCCTTATCTGTATTTCCACGGCGTGGCGCTCAACGTCCTGCGCGAGCACTGGAAGAAAGTCCAGAAGCACAGCATCACCGCTTTGGACGAACTGCCGCCCTCGCAGAGTCCGGCCGAGGATCCGGTTGTCCAGCGGGAGGAGGCCGCAGAACGCCAGACCAACGAGTTGCGGCTGGATTGTCTGAATGGCTGCGTCGACGCGCTCCCGAGACCGCAATTGGAGATGCTCACCCAGTACCATCAGGAGAAAGGCGGCACGAAAATCGCCCAGCGTAACGAACTGGCGCGAAAGCTCGATATTCCCCTTAACGCTCTGAGAATCAGGGTGTTCCGCATCCGCGGCGACCTCGAGAGTTGCGTCGGAACGTGCGTCAAGAATGGGCAGCGCTGAAATGAAATTGAATCCTGGCCATTATGACGGTGAGAGGGCGGACATTCCGCCCTCCGGAGCCAACGCATGAAGCGCACAACTGATGAAACCGCCCTGCTCACCCGCTACTTGCTCGGAGATCTGTCCGAGGAGGAGCAGGTAAGCCTGGAAGAGCAGTTCTTCGCCAACGACGACATGTACCAGCAGCTCACGGCGCTCGAGGACGAACTCCGTTACGACTACTCTCAAGGCGGTTTGACCGCCGTCCAGCGAGCGCAATTCGAGAAACGATTTCTCACCACCCCCGGTGACCGCCGGCGGGTTGAGTTAGCTAAGGCAGTGCTCGCCAAAGCCACGGAGTCCGCCAAGCTGAATGCCGCGCTTGAGCCCAGTCGTCCTTGGTGGGCGTCGTTTGTGCAATTTTTCACCACGCCGGTATCGCTCGCGTCCACAGTGGCCGCGGTTTCAGCGCTTGGAGCGGTTCTGTTCTTCTCACAAACCGTCAATCTTCGGCAAGAGCTGAATCAGGTTCAAAGCCGCGGAAGCGCCGACCAGATTGCCTTGAACGAGCAAAAGTCTCAGGGCGATTCGCTGCGCCGTGAACTTCAGCAGGAGCGGACCCGGCGCGAGCAACTGGAGCAGGGAAGCGCCTCGCAGAAACCGGCATCGCGGCGGTTTCTAGTCGCTTTTGCACTGGCGCCAGGCCTGTTGCGCGACACCGACGGACCCAAGCGCCTCCGTGTCCCGGCGGGTGCCGACGAGGTGCGGCTGCAACTCGATTTGAAAGCTCCGGTTCCTTCGCCGGATCTTCGCGCATCGCTGCAAAACCTGGAAGGGCAGGAGCTATGGAGTCAGGACGCCAAAGCAGCGGGTTCTGCCGTCACACTGGTATTGCCGGCGCGCCTCTTGCCGCCCGGGGACTACATGGTGGACCTAAAAGGCCGGGGCGCAACCGCGGACGGCGCCCGGAGTAACGAATACTACTTCACGGTGGTCCGCTAGAAATCCGCGAAATGTTTTTTGTCCGCTGCCATTAGGACGGTGAGAGGACAAAAACAATGTTGATTCAAGCCAAGTCACCCATCGCCGCCGCGGCCATCACGATTGCTCTGCTGTTCGCCGCTTCCGTTCCGGCAAGCGCACAGCGCTGGTCCGTGATGCCCATCGCGATCTCCAAGAGACACCGCGCCGTGACTGTGGCCGAGGTCATCACCGGCAGTCTCATTCCCCAACTGCGATTCCGCACCGGCTTCGGACTGCACAGCACGTTCCGCATCGATCCTCAGCTTTTCCTCGGCGGTTTCCGACAGTTCCAGTTCGGCGGCGTCTCATTCGGCATCAGCCGGCCCTGGCCCAAAGGATGGCGCGCCAACGACGACGTCTACGTCGATAACGTGGATGGCTCCTACATGCTCTGTAATCGCCGGAAGCCTGATCTCCGGATGCCCATCACGGTAGAGAACTGCGAGTCTTGCGGCGTGCCACCGGTGACGGACGGCGTTCCTACACTCCTCCCGGGACAGTCCATCGCCGAGGTTGTCGCGGTGCTGGGCAGTCCCACCCAGATCATCAGCCTAGGCGCCAAGCAGATTCACCTGTACCCCAACATGAAGGTCGTTTTCCTCGACGGCAGAATGGTCGAAGCGATCTGAGCCGGCTAGAGGCTGGACAGGTAGTTCACTAGGTCGAGCTTCTGCTGTGCGGTAAACGTGATTCTTAGGCGTTGCTGATAGCCATCAACCAGTTCTTCCAAGGTCGCCGCTGAGCCGTTCGAGAAATACGGTGCCCGGGCCACCAGTCCACTGAATTGCGGAACAACGATAGCGCCCACGTCGGCGCACTTGCCGGAAATGAGCGCACGTCCCGGATCTTGCGTGGTGATGACTGCGCCGGAATCACAAATGATCCTGAATACCGGCAAATCAGGTAGTTGCGCCAATTTCAGCGCGCGCCAGCGTTGGGTCCCTGGCTGGTGACAGCTTGCGCAACGGCCCTGGAAGAGCGCGTTCCCGCGAACCACCGAAGCCCGAAACTCCCCTTGAATCCCCTCCGCCGGAGTCCTGACTTGATCCAACAATCCACCCCGAACGTCCGCGTACTGACTGGCTGCCACCTGCGTTTCGAAACTCAGAATCTGGCTTAGTTCCTGCTGGGTCAGCGCCTCCCGCGCTTCTTCGTGAATGCGCGCAGCGGTAATGGCCTGGTCGCGAAGTGTCGGCTCACGCCCGTCCGCCATCAGCACCGCTCCCTCAGGTCCCGGTATCAACGTTGAGAGATTGGCAGTCATGCGCGGCCTGCGATAGACCGAAATCTCCCCCGGGTTGCGATTGCAGCCGTTGGGGTCGCGTAGCACTTCGAGCCGGAAGTCCGGCTGCACCCCCTTGGGCGGCCACGCGAGCCCGATCCGGAATAGCCCGCGATCCAGTAATAGAGAATGTGAACTTCGCTCCGATTGCGGGAGTGTGGGGCAATTTGAGCCGTCGATAGCCGCGAACAGCGGATCCTTCGCGCCATTTGTCTCCCAACGCTCGCGTACTGAAGCAACCGACAGGCTCATCGCGTTCGACGGCTGGTGGCAAGTGACGCACGCGCGGCCATTGCTTCCGAGCGCCTTGAAAAAGGGATGATCACCGGTCCGGAATGATCCCTTGGGATTGGAAATCCGCAGCAGTCCGGTTGAGTTCTCGTACTCGCTGGTCCAGGGGAAGAACTCGTCCTGGTTGGCTTCCCACCAGGCGTGGCTGGCGTTGTAACGCGTGCTCTGGGCCGCGCCTAGAGAGGTGACGAGGAGGAAGATTGCCCGTGTGCGCATGACTGATTGTCCGAATCAGCTCGAAGGGCGGCGACTGAGGCGCGAGCTTTGAAGATCAGGGTAGCACGACAGGGTTGAGCGCCGGTCGACGGCTTCGAAAAAACGAATCCTCAAGAAAATCCGCGAAATACTTTTCACCGACTGCCATTAGGACTGCGAGAGAGGACAAACACAATGTTTACAACAACCACCACCACCCAGATCCGGAACGCAGCCGCCCAGCTCACGCTGACCGCGAGCGCCTCCATGATGGCAGTCTTACTGGTCGCTTCCGCCCCCCTGCAGGCCGGGCAGAACGGCCACTACCGGAACGCCGACGCTCCGGCCCACTCCAACGCCCACGGAAATGCGAGCGCCGCCCCGGCAAACGGGATGGCGAGCCGGCCCTCCCACGCGGCCGCGCCCAGTGGATCGATGACCACCCCCTCCAATCACACAATGTCCACCGGCGGCTCGAGCAGCTACGGCTCAGCCAAGGCCGGCAACAGCTACTCTCAAGCGCACGTTCCTACCAGCCAGGCCAGCTACTCCGTGCCTAACCACGGCGGGCAGGGTTACAACAACGGTAGCCGCGCCGCCTCCAACGTCCCCACCGATGTCAACAATGGTTCATTCGCGGGTCAGATCTCGAACGGTCACGGATCGAACAACGGTTGGAGACCCCAGGGATCTTCATCCTCCAAGATCGTCAACATCAACAACAGCACCACCATCGTCAACAACGGCGGACGGAATCGGGGTCCTGAGTTTCCGATGGATCATGGCCGCGACCGCCGCATTCCCGAGAACCACTTCGCTTCCAACTTCGGCCGCAACCACGAGTTTCATGTCGGCCGTCAGTTGATGATGGGCGGTCGCCGCAGCTTCCGGTTCGGCGGCGTGGCCTTCGGGATCTCCCGGCCGTGGCCGGCGGGTTGGGTGGAAACGGACGCCCTTTATGTGGACTACGTCGGCGGAAACTACACGCTCTGCAACCGCCGCCTGCCTGGTGTCCAGATCCCTGTGGACGTCGACAGTTGCCCAACCTGCGGAGTACCGGTAGCCCCTCAGCCCCTCTGCGACAACTGCAGCCCCGCGACAATGGTCCCCATGAACACCGCCGAATGCACCCAGTGCGCCTCTGACGGAGTTCCCACCCTGGCTCGCGGACAGTCGATCGCCGAAGTGGTATCCATCCTGGGCACCCCGGTTCGCGCCTTCAATATGGGATTCAAGCAGATCTACCTCTACCAGAACATGAAAGTGGTGTTCATCAACGGACGGATGATTGAAGCAATCTAACGCTCGACCGGTTCACATTGTGGAAGCTCTCAGCCCCCAATAGCCTTCACCGGCTGTTGGGGGTTTTTGTTGTTCCAGCCGAGACCTAGCCCTTCACCTTCTTTAGATACTCCACTGTCGGATCGGCAGTGTGCGCTTGAGCGAGCATTAATTCGCCGGGTTGCACTGTGGTCCAGGCGTGCTTGAACGCATTGAGTCCGCCTTCGATCTCCTCGATCTCCGCTACTCTCGTCCCCTTCGCCAAGCCTTCCCGCATGAGCGCGATGATGTCGCCTTTAGCACGCTTGTAGAGGTCGGTATCCTCATACAGGATCACCCGGTCGAAAGCATTGCCGAGCATCTCCCCCATCAGCCGGATGTCCTCGTCGCGACGGTCTCCTGCTGACGAATAGGCGGCCACCCGGCGCTTCTGGGGAAACGTATCCAGTGCCTCAATCACGGCCCGGAGAGCGTCTGGATTATGCCCGAAATCGACAACGACAGTGGCACCGTCCTTCTCGATCACATTGAACCGTGTTGGGACATTGCCGATATCCGGGAAGAAGTTCGAAGCCCGCTCGACGATCACTTCATGCGCGACACCCAATGCGAGAGCACCGCCAATTGCCGCCAGTGCATTCTCGATCTCAAAGCCGATACGCCCGCCGAGCGTCATAGGAATCGCAGCCACCGGCATCAGGCGCGTTTCCCGATCGCCCTCGGCCAGCACAATATTGCCCTCGCTGACAAACAGGGCCCGGCCCCCGGATCTGCGATGCTCGGCGATCACATCGTGGTCGGGGCTGAGCGCGAAAAAGAGCACGCTGCCCTTCGAATATTTCGCCATGCCGGCCACCTGCGGGTCGGCCGCGTTCAGCACTGCGGTGCCGCCCGGCGGCACCACTTCCACAATGCCGCGCTTCACCTTGGCGAGTTGCTCCGGCGTGTTGACGTCGTTGATCCCAAGATGATCGCCACCGCCGATATTGGTCACGATCGCCGCATCGCAAACGTTAAACGCGAGGCCGGCGCGAAGAATGCCGCCGCGCGCCGTCTCGCACACCGCAACCTCCACTGCCGGATTCATGAGCACATTCCGCGCGCTAGCCGGGCCGCTGCAATCGCCCTTCGTGATGCGCCGTTCGTCCAAATACACGCCGTCGGTGCACGACATCCCCACCCTTACGCCGGTGCCTCTCAGAATGTGCGCGAGAACGCGGGTCACCGTCGTCTTGCCGTTGGTCCCGGTCACCGCTGCCACTGGAATGCGGCCATTCTCTCCAGCCGGATAGAGCAGCGTCACCAGCGCGCCGCCAATTTCCTGCGCGCGCTCGGGTGAGGTCTCGCAGAAGATGTCGAGCGGCGGCGACGCATGCACCTCCCCAATCACGCCTCCCTGCGATTCAAGCGGACGCCGGATGTCGTCAGTAATGACGTCCACTGCGGCGATGTCCATGCCGATCACCTTCGCGGTTCGCACGGCATGTTCCGCGGTTGCCGGGTGAACTAGCGCAGTGACGTCCACCGGTGCGCCACTGTCTCGATCGCGCGTCGCGGCGGCGGCCACGCTGTCGCCGATTACTAGCAGCTTGTAGTCGTAGCCGGCGACGTAGGATTCCACCATGATCGAACGCGCCTCGGCTCGTGCCGTCGCATACGCGGCCAAAATCTCGTCCCGCGATGCCAGATTGCGCGTCACCCCTCTGCCGCTTGAGTCGAACTGCGGCCTTACCGTCACCGGCAGTCCCACATACTCGGCCGTTTCCCAGGCATCTTCGGGTCCGTCCACTGAATAGCCGGGGACACAGGGAATGCCCGCTGCCTGCAGCAGGCGATGGGTGAGGTCCCGGTCCTCGGCCACTGACTGCGCGATGGCGCCGGCTTGGTCAGTCTGTGCCGAACGCAGGCGCCGCTGTTTCACGCCTTGACCCAACTGAATAAGCCCATTCCTGTCGAGTAAAGCCGCTGGAATCCCGCGTGCCTTGGCGGCCTCCAGGATCGCGTCCAAACCGGCGCCCGGCAGGTTGTCTTTCGCCACCGCGCGCAGCCGCGTCACGGCCGCGCTCACATCGTAAGGACGGTCCTCGGCAGCCGCCAGAATCAGTTCGCGGGCCTCGTGCAGGCACGCACGCGCCAGCGTTTCGTCTTTGTACTTGAAGACGACCTTGAAGACGCCTTCCTTCGACGACTCTCGCGCGCGGCCATACCCCACCGGAACGCCGGCAAGATTCTGCAGCTCAAGCGTCACATGTTCGAGAATGTGCGCGAAATAGGTTCCGCCCTGCAACCGCTCGAAGAATCCGCCGCGGACGCCTTCGCTGCAACGGTGTTCGATCATGGTTGGCAGCCACGACATCAGCCGGTCGTTAAAGCCCGGGATGCTGTCCGATGCCGTGTCCTTCCACTTCCCAAGATCCACCAAAGCTTCGATTACAGGCGAATAAGCCCAGAGGTTGGGGCCGCGCAAGGCGAGAATGTTGATGAATTCCATTGGGAGGAGGGAGTACAGTTCCAGGCTAACGCGGGGCGGGGGGCAGGGCAACTAAATGCTGTTACTGACCGGATTCGGAAAGCTTGCGTCGTACTTCGTCAAAAAGCGCGAAGCCGGCTTCACAAGATCAAATGAAGTCGGGATTTCAGATCAAAGGTCCCAATCAGGCATCAGCATTGGTGACGCTCGCGGGCCTAACGCGGCGTGACAATTGCGCCGGTGGTCGGGTCAAACGAAATCAGCCTTCCGTCGACGGTGAGAATCTCAAAGGCGGAGAAGTTGCTCTCCCGCTGCCGGTAGTCGTTCGCCTGTTTGATCACGGTGTAGTGCGACACGCTGCGTGAGACATTGCCGGGCGACCCCATGAGATCGAGTGTCGAATACCGGCGCACCAGGCGTCCGCGGAAATAGAACGCCAGCGCGAGGTGGCCCACCGACGCCTCCCTTCCTCTGGCCCAAGGGCCGATTTGCACGACGCTGGTACCAACCTGCTCGTTCGCGTGTCCAGTAGCGCACTCCAGGTAGATCTCGCCCGAGTACCAGTCGAAGGTGTCGATGATGGTGTCGTTACCCGGCGCCACCGCGAAGATGCGCGTGGTCCCCTTTGATCCGTACGATTCCGCCGGCACTGATTTGGCGTAGCACCGGCCCCAGCGGTCGGTCTTAACGTAGGGAATGTTGGACGCCTCGTCGTCAGCGTGGATGCACCGGCATGCCACGAAGGCCAGCCCCAACACTCGGCTCCAAATCTCCATTTCGGACTCTCGATCCGCTTTGATTATCTCGCGAGTTCAGGCTGAACACGCCGACATTTGCGATTCACTCAGATTCGAGCTTGCGGAGGTAGAAGCGCAGCGGCCTCAGGAGAATTGAACGAAGTCGGGATCCAGATTGAAGGTCTCGATCAGATAGTCGTAATAGCGGCCGTCGTGCAGAAACGACAGATAAATTTCGTGGACCAGGTGGATTAGCTTGCGGACCGCGTACTCTACGTCGCCATCCACCGCCGTGACCGTGAGCGCTGCATCCTTGCCCCGCATCGCACACTCGACCCGCGCCTTGGCCGAATCAATACGCCGGTGCTCCAAAGTCTCTGCCGACTGCTGCTCGGCGATCCAACTGCTCAGATGCTCAAACATCGCCGGCCCCACGGCAGGCAGCACCGAAGGCATCCGAAGGCTCGCCTTGCGCACGTCAAAAATGAGTTCGAATTCCTGGCTGCGATGCCAGACAATCTTGTAGGAGGCGCGGCTGGCTGTGGCCGCGCCCCGGCTAAAGCCACGAAAGATTCCGCGGCTCGCATAGTTTTCGAGCAAGTCCGTCACCTGCTGGACGGTGCTCGTGGACGGCGCGGGATTAGTGCGCGAACGCGCCAACACCCGGCTCCGCGTTCAGCGCAATTCCCGGCGGGTAATCTTTGCCCGACGTGAACTCCTTCAGCGCTTGAACATTGATTAGCGTCGACGCCATCTCGGTGGTCGCCGACTTGTAGGCGCGCTTGAGCGCCTCGCGCATCTGCTCCGGCGTCCGCACGTACTCACCGCGTGCGCCCAGACCTTCCGCCATCTTGTCGTACCGCAGATTCTCCTGGAAGAGGTACATGTGCATCGACCTCGCCGACGCTAGGGCGCTCGGCCACATGCCCCAGGAGTTGTTGTTGTAGATGACGGCGATGATCGGGATCTTGTACTTCGATGCCGTATCCAGTTCGAACATGCTGTAGGCGATGCCCGCGTCGCTGGTGACGACGAGCGCCGGCGCACCCTTATAAGGAGCTTGCGGACCCACGCCCTGCTGGACCGCCGCGCTCGCGCCGATCATCATCGCCATGTCCGGACCGATGGCGCCGTATTGGTACGCGCAGACGATGCCTTGACCCGGACGGTTCGCGCGCAGCCAGCGGCCGGCAAACAGACCCGTGGTCCAACCGCCCGACCCGGTGACGATGGCCTTGGGATCGACATCGCCCTTATACAGGAAATCGTGGACTTCCTTCGCCATCACGGCGGGATGAAGATGGTCAGTCGCCTGACTGTGCTTCAAGCCGAGCGCGTAATGATCGAGATTCTGCTTCTCATTGGCAGCGCGGGCGGCGGCTAGTTCGTCCACCCACTTGTCTCGCCGCTTGGCATTGATCTTATTGGCCAGCGCCTCGAGGAACGCTGCTTCATCGCTGACGATGCCCAGATCGAGCGGCCAGTTGCGGCCCAGGTCTTCCTGCACCGGATGCACGCGGACTGCCTTGATCTCGGGGCTGAAGCGATATTCGCCGGGGCTCGGCATGCTGTACTGGCCGATGAATACCACCAGGTCGGCGCTCATCAGCGCATTCGGCGCCAGCGCCGCTGAGAGCTTGTGGTCGTCCGGGAAATGGCCGCGCGTTGGACCCGACGTCACCACCGCGATGTCCTGCTTCTCGGCGATCTGCTTCAGCGCTTCCCATGCCTTGCGTTGGAACACGCCCTGGCCCGCGACGATGATCGGACGCTCCGCCTTGCTGATCATGTCAGCGGCGCGCTCAACGTCTTTGTTCGACGGATGCGGCCGCGACTCGCTGCGGTACTTGCTCTTGTTGTAGAAATCCTTCAGCGTCGACGGATCAGTGAAACGCGCTCGCGCCACTTCACCCGGGAAGTCGAGATGCACGGGACCCGGCACGCCCGACTTCATGTTGCGGAATGCGTAAGCGCCGTACTCCCACACGCGGTCAGGCGCGATCAGACGCTTGCCGTACTTCTTCATACCGGTAGTGATCGGCTGCTGATAGCCAGTCTGAATGAACGCTTCACGATCATCACCCGCAATCTGCATGTTACTCGCGAGCACCAGCAGCGGTGTCCGCGCAGCCGATGCCGACGCGATGTTCATGATCATGTGCGTGAAGCCGGGACCCTCAGTGCCCGAGCATGCAGTTGCCTCGCCCGTGACACGTGAGAAGCCGTCGGCGGCTGCGCACATCGCGCCCTCGGTGCGTCCGCCATAGGCCGGAACGCCCGCCGCAGCGATGGCGTTGATCACGGTGTAGTTGCCCGGGCAGCAGAACATCGCCGCCAGCTCTTCTTCTTTACAGAGCTTGGCGAACACTTCCGCGCCAGTCATCCCCTTGCCCTCGAATGTCCCGACCTTGGCGGTTTCACCAAGCGTCCCGGGAATCTCCTTGGGAATCGAGATCGTCGGCATCGTCGGCGCGGCAAACATCGCGCCCGGCTTGATCACGCTGGCGGCAACTGCACCAACGGCCGCTGGAACGGCGAAAAACTTTCGGCGCGACGATTCGCTCTTCTTGGAATTGTCAGCCGGTTTCAAATTCTCTGCCATGGAGAACTCCTTCCTCTTAAAGGACTATTTTTCAGATTCAGATAATGGCGGCCGGGTTGATTCGGGCCACAGACTGCGTATGAAGTTGACGAGGTGCCACAGATCGTCTTGCTGAGTGAACTGAGGTTTGAAAGCCGGCATACTGGCTCCCTGTCCGTCGGCGATGCTATGAAACATCTCGCCATCGGTCGAGCCAAAACGGTACTGCTTGGGTGATGTGAGGTCGGTTGCGTCAGCCACGACATCCACCGTGGCCTTGCCGTCAGAACCGTGACAACTCACACAATATCGTGCGAAGACGCCGCGGCCTTGAGAGATGGATTTCTTAGAATAGGAGATCGGATTTTTGAGCTTCTTAAACTTGTCGCTGTCCTCGGCGGCCATCACGCAGGCTGCAGTGAGGACAATAAGGCCCAGGCGGAAAAGCATTGAGATGACCAGAAGCTCCTAGCGGACGAGGCTAGCAGGCGTAACGGCAGGTTGTCAAATTGTATGATCTGTATGAGGTTTTCCACCATTTCCTACGGAGCTGATTTTGACAATCTGGAACCGGGTCACACTTTCCGGCACGACCTTGGTAGAACCATCACCGAGGCTGACGACACGCTGTTCAGCTTGATGTCGATGAACCAGCACCCCGTCCACGTCGATGCCGCCTTCGCTGCTTCCACCCAACATGCCCAGCGCCTCGTCGTGGGTCCGCTGGTGATCGCCATCATCGTTGGCTTGAGCCAGGCCGACCTTGGTGGAGCCTCGCTGCGCGTCCTGGAGTACGAGGATGTGAAGCACGTTGCGCCGGTCTTTCATGGCGACACGCTCTATGCGGAATCGACGATCATCGCGCGCGATCCTGCCGCTGACACCGTAACCGTCGAGTCGCGCGGCTTGAATCAGCGCGGCGAGATCGTTCTCACCATGCGCCGGAAATTTGTTGCCCCAAGGAGAACTGCGTGACCAGTGAACAGGAGATGGCCGTCGCGACGGTCCGTCAGTTCGTCGATCGTGAAGTGATCCCGGTGGCGTCCGCCATGGAGCGCAGCGGTGAGTATCCCGACGCGCTCGTCAATCAGATGATCGGCATGGGCCTGTTCGGCTTGAACGTTCCCGAGGAGTACGGCGGCGCGGCGATGACCTACACCACCTTCGCCATGATCTTCGAGGAACTGGCGCGCGGCTGGCTGGGACTGGCCGGCATCCTCGGCACACACCTCGTGGTCTGCGACATCCTCGACCGATTCGGCACCGCTGCCCAGAAACAGCGCTTCCTGCCCATGCTCGCGCGCGCTGACAAACGCGCCGGACTCTGCCTGTCAGAGCCAGGCGCCGGCACCGATCTTCAGAACATTACGACCGTGGCTACCCGGCGGGATCCCGGCTACGTCTTGAACGGCTCCAAGATGTGGATCACCAACGCCCGGCGCGCCGAGGTTTTCGTTGTCCTCACCAAAACCGACACCGCCGCGCAGCCCGCGCACTCCGGCATGAGCGCCTTCATCGTCGAGAAGGGCGCGCCCGGACTGACCATCGGCCGCGACATCGACAAACTTGGCTATCGCACTGTCGAGACTTGCGAGATGTTCTTCGAGGATTTCGCCGTGCCCGCCGAGAGCTTGATCGGCGGCGTCGAAGGCCGCGGTTTCAAACACGTCATGACCGGCCTTGAAGCCGAGCGTCTCAATGTCGCGGCGCGCGGCTTGGGCATCGCGCGCGCGGCGTTCGAAGAAGCTATCCGGTACTCCCAGCGCCGCCGCACCTTCGGCAAGCCGATCTGCGAACATCAGGCGATTCAACTCAAACTCGCCGACATGGCGACCAAAATCGAAGCCTCTCGACTTCTGATTTACTCAGCCTGTGAGAAGAAAGACCGCGGCGAGCGCTGCGACATCGAAGCCGGTATGGCTAAGCTGTTCGCCACCGAAACCGCAGCCGAGGTGTCCTTCGACGCCATGCGCATCCTCGGCGCCAACGGCTATTCGAAAGACTTCCCGGTGGAGCGCTACTACCGCGACGCTCCGCTGGTGGTGATCGGTGGCGGCACCAACGAACTCCAGCGCCTCATCATCGCCCGCGGCCTGCTGAAGAAGTACCGGGAGGACGCCTAGTGCCCTACGGTCGCAAGTTCGAGGAATTCAAAACGGGGCAGGTGTTCAAGCACTGGCCCGGCCGCACGATTACCACGCACGATAATGCCTGGTTCGCCCTAATGTCGATGAACCAGCACCCTCTGCATGTCGACGAGCACTTCGCCCGCGCCAATGGCCATCCATCGTGTCCCGCCGCCGACACGCTGGTGTTCAGCATCACCGTGGGGATGAGCGTCGCCGACACCAGCGGCCAGACCATCGCCAATCTGGGCTTCGAGCGCGTGGTGTTCGAACGCGAGGTCTACGCCGGCGACACGCTCTATGCCGAAAGCGAGGTGATCGAGAAGCGAGAGTCGGCGAGCAAGCCCGACCGCGGCATTGTGAAGATCGAGACTCGCCTCTTCAATCAGCGCAACGAGAAAATTCTTTGGCTGCGCCGCACGTTCCTGGCGCCTCGCGCCTGATAAACTCGCGGTTTCACCATGCCCGACACCATCAAGTACACCCTCACAGAAGATCAAATTCCGAAGTTCTGGTACAACCTGATTGCCGACCTGCCCGCTCCGCCCGCGCCCGTCCTGCATCCCGGCACGCAGCAGCCCATCGGGCCAGACGATCTCGCGCCGCTGTTCCCGATGTCGCTTATCCAGCAGGAAGTCACCCGCGAGCGCGAAGTCGAGATTCCCGGGCCAGTGCGCGACGTCTACCGGCAATGGCGCCCTACGCCGCTGTATCGCGCCCGACGTCTCGAGAAGGTGCTCGATACTCCTGCCAGGATCTACTACAAGTACGAAGGCGTCAGTCCCGCCGGCAGCCACAAGCCGAACACAGCCGTCCCGCAGGCCTTCTACAACAAAGAGGCGGGCGTCAAGCGCATCACTACCGAGACCGGTGCGGGACAGTGGGGATCGTCTCTGGCCTTCGCCGGCGCGATCTTTGGACTCGAGATTGACGTGTACATGGTGCGCGTCTCCTTCAACCAGAAACCGTACCGCCGCGCTCTCATGGAAGCCTACGGCGCCAGGTGCGTGGCATCGCCGTCCACCGAAACCAACTCCGGACGCGCCGTGCTTGCCCAACGCCCCGACCATCCTGGATCGCTCGGCATCGCGATTTCCGAAGCCGTCGAAATGGCCGCCCAGCGCGACGACACCAAGTATGCCCTCGGCTCGGTGCTCAATCATGTGCTCCTCCACCAGACCGTCATCGGCCAGGAAGCGATCACGCAGTTCGACCTCGCCAACGACTATCCGGACGTGATCGTCGGCTGTACCGGCGGCGGCTCCAACTTCGCCGGCATCGCATTCCCGTTCCTCGGCGCCAAGCTTCGCGGCGGTAAGGACGTGCGCATTATCGCCGTCGAACCATCTGCCTGTCCCAGCCTCACCCGCGGCAAGTTCGCCTACGATTTCGGCGACACCGGGAAACTGACGCCATTAACCAAGATGTACACGCTCGGCTCCCAGTTCACGCCGCCGCCCTTCCACGCCGGCGGACTGCGCTACCACGGCATGGCGCCGCTGGTCAGCCATGCGCTTGACCTCGGGTTGATTGAAGCGCGCTCCCATTCTCAAAGCGAATGTTTTGCCGCTGGACTCCAATTCGCCCGCGCGGAAGGAATTTTGCCGGCGCCCGAAGCGAACCACGCGGTCAGAGCAGCGATCGACGAAGCGTTGCGCGCGAAAGAGGAAGGCACCAGCTGCGCCATCCTCTTTAACCTCTGCGGCCATGGACATTTCGATATGCAGGCCTACATCGACTATCAGTCCGGCAAACTCACCGACCAGACCTACGACGAGGCCGAACTGGCGATGGCTCTCGCCGGACTTCCCGGCGTCGGCTAAGATCGTTGAATGCGGCGGCACCTCCTGGGCATACTGTTGGCCGGACTTTCGTTCGCCCAATCGTCCGACCCTGAAATTGCCGCCTCCGTCGACGCTGCGAAAACTCTCGCCGACCGCAACACTGCTGACTCGTTGAAAGGCGCCCTGGCGGAGTACGACCGCCTGCTTCCCTTGGCGCAACGCGCCGCTGACCGTCCCGCCGAGTCGCATATCTTGTATTTCTCCGGCGTCGCTTGCCTCCGGCTCGGACGTTTTCCCGACGCCGTTGCTCGTATAGAAAAAGCGATTCCAATCCTCCGCGAACTGGATGATCAGCCCGTTCTGATCGATGCTTTGAACGACCTTGGCCTGTCGCGGACACGCATGAGCCGCCAGCAACTGGCGCTTGAATCCCTCAATGAGTCACTCAACCTCGCTCTCAAGCTGGGTGACGACCGCCGTCAGGCCGCGGCGTTGAATAACCTCGCCATCGTCTATAACGACCTGGCCGAGCCTGCCCGCGCCCGCGATCAATTGGAGCAGGCGCTCGCCATCTTTCGCAAAGTCAAGGACGGACGAGCCCAAGGCGCGGCGTTGTCAAATATCGGAGCCCTCTACTTCCTCGAAGGCAGTCCGCAAAAGGCGCTCGACTACTACCGCGAAGCGCTCACCCTGCGACAGGCCGCTGGCGACCAGCGCGGAGTCGCCAGCACTGTATCCAAGCTGGGTCTGGTTTACTCCGTGCTCGCCATGCACGAACAGGCGATCAAATACTATCAGGAGGCCTTAGCGCTGGGCCGCAAGACCGGCGACCAGCATGAGGAGGCCGACACGCTTTCGCACTTGGGTGAAGCCTACCGGAATCTGCGTGACTATCCGCGCTCGCTCGACTACTTCACCCAGGCCCTCGCACTGCAGCGGAAGCTCGAGAAACGCGGCGCTGAGGCCAACGATCTGAGCAATATCTCGCTGGTCAGGCTCGATCAGCACGACTATCCTAAGGCGCTCGAACTCATCCAGCAGGCCATCGAGATCCACCGTGCCATCGGTGCCGCGCGCAGCGTCGCCTCATCCCAGATCCGCCTGGCCGCTATTCTTGGCGCGCAGGGTAAAAGCAGCGAGTCGCTGATGCCGTTAAACGAAGCGCTGGCAACCGCCCGCAACCTCGGCGACAAGCGCCTGGAAGTGGGCGCGCTCTATCAGCTTGGACGCGTCAATGCGGACCAGGGCGATTGGCAGACCGCCCGTCAACAGGCCGAGTCTGCGCTCGCCATCGCCGAAGATGTGCGCGGTAGCCTGGCGAATTACGACCTGCGATCCGGCTACGTGGCGACAGCGCGCCGTCTGTACGAACTCCAGATCGACGCGCTCATGCATTTGCATCTTGACGAGAAGGCACTGGCAGCGGCCGAACGATCGCGTGCACGCAGCCTGCTCGATATGCTCGCCGAGTCCCGCTCGGGAATCCTCGAAGGCGTTGACCCAGAGTTGCGCAAAAGTGCCGGCGCGGCGGATGCCAAGCTCAGCGCCCTCGCGGATCGGCTGTTGCGAATTCCCGAGTCCAACCGCGCCGATCGTGCAGCGGCCAATGCGCGTCTACAGGACGCTGCCCTTGAGGCTGGACGCCTGCGCGCGGAAATCCGGCGCACCAGTCCGCGCTACGCCGCCCTCACTCAGCCTGAGCCTGTTCTTGCCGCCGACATCCGCCGGCTGCTCGATCCCTCCACCATCCTTCTTGAATACTCACTCGGCGAATCGCGCAGCTATCTTTGGCTTGTCACTCCGGGCGCCATCGAATCGTTCACGCTGCCGCCGCGCGAACAGCTTGAAGCCGCCGCGCGCAGCCTGCATCAGGCGTGGAGTTCCAACCGGCCAGGCGACGCCGCAGGACTCTCGAAAATGCTCCTCGGTCCGGTGGCGGCGCGGCTCCACGCAAAGCGCATCGTCGTGGCGGCCGAGGGGGCGCTTCTCTATATTCCCTTCGGCGCCCTCCCGCATCCGTCGAATCCCGCACGCTTCGTGGCCGACACCTACGAGCTGGTGAACGTTCCGTCGGCATCCTCGCTCGCCCTTCTGCGCCGCGATGCCACCGGTCGCCCCCCTGCACCTAAGAGCGTCGCGGTCTTTGCCGACCCTGTATTCTCCGCCGACGACATTCGCGTTGTCGCGGGAAGTGGCGCAAGGACGGTGCCCGTCGCTCTCGGTCTCGAAGGTAGCGGACTATCCACGCTCAGCCGCATCGCTGCCACCCGGCGTGAAGCGGATCAGATTCTCGCCTATGCATCGCCAGGCAACTTTCTCAAGGCGGTCGATTTTGAGGCCAGCCGCGAACTCGCCCTCTCGCCCGAACTCGCCAACTTCCGCATCATCCACTTCGCCACCCATGGGCTGCTGAACAATGAGCATCCCGACCTCTCCGGTCTCGTGCTCTCCATGGTTGACCCGTCCGGCTCTCCCAGAAATGGTTTTCTCCAGGCGCATGATGTCTATAACCTGAAACTGCGCGCCGACCTGGTGGTGCTCAGCGCCTGCCAGACCGCCTTGGGCCGCGAGGTCGCCGGCGAGGGCTTAGTCGGACTAACCCGCGGCTTCATGTATGCAGGGGCGTCCCGGGTGGTGGCGAGCCTGTGGAAGGTTCCGGACCGGGCAACGTCAGAGTTGATGCGGCACTTCTACCGGGGCATGATGGTAAGGAGGCTGTCGGCGTCTGCCGCGTTGAGCGAAGCGTCGGCTGCTATGCGAAAAGATCCTCGCTGGGCCGCACCTTATTACTGGGCAGCCTTTACATTGCAAGGGGAATGGAAATGACGAAGAAAACGGGAAACGTCGCCCGTCGTGCAATCCTCTTAGAGAGTTCGCCCGTAGAGTAAGCAGGGGCTGGCAATCCCGGAGTCGTATGGACCATTCCTACATTACGGATCACGCAATCGTCGAGCGCTACGTAATGGGCCTCCTGCTTCCTGAGGAGACTGCCCAGTTTGAAGACCATTACCGGAGTTGTCCAAATTGCTTGTACAACGTTGAGGCGATTCGGGATTTCCACATTGGGCTGAAGGACGAACCGCTGCTCGACGCGCCGCCGTCCGTGCGACCGGTTCAAGCACCGCCTCCATCGCCGGGTTTCATGGCGAGCATCGTCCGCTCCGGCCTGCGCCCCCTGATCTGGACTGCTCTCGGGCTGCTGTTGGCCGCCATCCCAGGGCTGTGGGCGTTCCGGGAAATGCGGTCCGCACGAGTCGAAGTCCGTAAATCGACCTCCGACTATGCCGGGTTGCGCCAAAGCTTTGAACAGAGCCGCGCTGAACTTATAGGCCTTCGGGGTGAGGTCTCACGCAGCGCAGCCCCGCTCGCTACCGCCATTCCGGTGTTCGGACTTGCCATCTCAAGAGGCGCGGAGACCAGCGTGAATCCGGCCAACCGCGTGAACGTGTCCAAGGAAAAAGCGCCGTGGATCGTTCTGGCCCTTGAATACACGCCTGACCCGGCGGTGAAACGTTATCGTGCGGCGATTGTGGACAGTGCGGGAGGGCTGGTGACGAATGTGGATCCGGTGACGCCTGCCACGTCCGAGTCGCTGGGGATTGCGATCCGATCGGACGCGCTCAAACCTGGTAATTACCGGGCGACGCTCGAAGGCGTCACTACGTCTGGCCGCGCCGCGGTCATCGCCCGTTATCAATTCTCGGTTCGCTAGAGAAGTTCTACTTCGCGGTCGAGCAGGCCTTCAGATCTTTCTTATCGTGATAGCACTTGCCCACGTCGTTCAGATCCTTCTTTCCCATTGCGGTGTGACAGACGGTACATTTGGCCCCGCCTTCTTTTTTGGAGTACTCTGGCTTGGCTTGGGATAACTGTGTGCCAAGGAATAATCCGGCTAAGACGACGGCGCAGGTCGCGGCTAGTTTCATATAGTGAATATCACCCATTCCGGTCCGGAAATCAAGACCTTGAACTCTCTAATTCGATGCCGGGCTCGTGAAAAGTTTTTCATCATTTGCCAAGAGAATTGATGATAAACAGAGAAAATTGTCTTAAACTTAAGGGCGGGGACTGTGGACACCGCAGCCGGGTCCACCGACCGGAGACATTATGTTCAAACGAAATCCAGACGTCCTCATCGCAGGCGCGGGCCCTGTGGGCATGTTCGCGGCGCTTGCACTCACCCAGCGCGGCGTTTCAGTTGAAATCGCGGATCGCGGTTGGCGTGCGGGGACGCACAGCTTCGCCCTGGCCCTCCATCCGCAGTCGCTCGGTTTGCTGCACGACATCGGTCTGCTTGATCGAGTGATGCAGAAAGCCTATCCGGTCCGCCAAATCGGTTTGTACGATGACGCGTCGCGCAAGGCCTCAATCCGCATCGAGGGGTTCCCCGATTCCTGGTCCTGCCTCGCCGTCGTGCGCCAGGACGATCTCGAAGACATGCTCGAACTCGCACTCCGCGACCGCGGCGTACACATTCACTGGAGCCATGAGGTCTTCGGTCTCGAAACTGGTAACGACGGTGTCGCTGTCCGCGTTGACAAATTTGAGAAAGAGAGCGGCGGCTACTCGGTGGCCCGCACCGAATGGGTTCTGGCGAAGTCTCTCGACATCAATGCTCACTTTGTCATTGGCGCCGACGGTCATCGGTCGAGGGTGAGGCGCGCCTTAAAGCTCGACTATGACGAAATATCCCCCGCCCAGCATTACGCTGTCTTCGAATTCGAGACCGACGCCGAGCTTGGCGATGAAGTCCGCATTGTCATGGGCGATCGCACGACAGACGTTCTGTGGCCGCTCCCCGACCACTACTGCCGCTGGAGTTTCGAGATGCCCGACTACCATCAGCCGGCCGAGCGCCTCAAAGACCGCATGTTCGGCACCTCGCCATCCGCCGATTTCCCGGCGCTCACGGTCGAGCACCTCCGCGAGTTCCTGGCTGAGCGGGCCCCTTGGTTCAAAGGCTCCATTGGCGAGATCACCTGGCGCAACGCCGTCCGGTTTGAGCGCCGCATGGCGTCAGGTTTCGGCGCTGGACGTATGTGGCTCGCCGGCGACGCTGCCCACCTCACCGGACCTGCCGGTGTACAGAGCATGAACGTCGGGCTGTGCGAGGCGCGCGATCTGTCCGAAACCATTACGCGAGTCGTGCATGAGGGCGGCTCAATGAGCGATTTCGACTCCTATCAGTCGCAATGGAGTCGCGAGTGGCGGCGCCTGCTCGGCCTGAGCGCATCAGTGGTATCCACCGGAGCGGACGCTTGGGTGGCGGCGCGCGCTTCGCGTATCGTTCCGTGCCTTCCGGCCTATGGCGAGGAATTGCCGAAAATGCTCAACCAGGTCGGACTCGCATTCGCGGAGTCAGCCACAGCCTGACGCCGGCGTGACCGGTTCGATACCATCGTCCGGGTGAGCTGGCAGAACGAAGTGGACGAGATCCGGCGCCGCGAGGCGCTGGCCAAAGAGATGGGCGGACGCGAGAACGTGGCGCGCCAGCATTCCAATGGGCGCTTGACGGTCCGCGAGCGCGTTGACGCACTACTCGACCCCGGGTCATTCCATGAGGTCGGCGCCCTGGCCGGTCGCGCCACCTACGACGAGCAGGGTGGCCTCACCGCCTTCGTCCCTTCCAATTTCATCTTCGGCACCGGCGAAATCAACGGCCGGCGCGTGGTGGCCGGCGGTGACGATTTCACCGTCCGCGGCGGCGCAGCCGATGCGGCCATCGGCAACAAGATGGGCTACAGCGAGAAACTTGCGCTCGGCCTGCGCTTACCTATCGTCCGTCTGATCGAGGGCACCGGCGGTGGCGGCAGCGTCAAAATGCTCGAGATGTTGGGACGCACCTATGTTCCCGCCAATCCCGGCTGGGACGCCGTCGTCGAGTTGATGGGCGAGGTGCCGGTGGTGGCGGCTTGCCTGGGTCCGGTTGCGGGACTCGGCGCAGTTCGCGCGGCCACTTCCCATTTCTCGGTGATGGTCAAAGGACTCAGTCAGCTGTTCGTGGCGGGTCCGCCGGTGGTTGAGCGCGGCGTAGGTGAGCGAGTTACCAAGGAAGAACTGGGCGGTTCGTCGATTCACACCGAAATCAGCGGCGCGGTGGACAACGAGGTAGCAACCGAGCAGGACGCCTTCGCCGCGGTGCGCAGTTTCCTGTCGTACCTGCCGTCGAACGTGTATGAGATTCCGCCCCGCGAGCCCTCCAGTGATGATCCCGCGCGTCGCGAAGAGGAATTGATCTCCATCATTCCGCGTGACCGCCGCCGCACCTACAACATGCGCCGTCTGTTGAAGCTGGTGTTTGATCACGAGTCGATGTTCGAGATTGGGCCAATGTACGGACGTCCGCTCTTCGTCGGGCTCGCGCGGTTGAACGGATTCCCCGTAGGCGTGATGGCCAACGATCCGCGTCAGGGTGGGGGAGCGGTGAACGCTGCTGCCGCCGAGAAGATGATCCGCTTCATCGACCTCTGCGACACCTTCCATCTGCCGTGCGTGAACTTCGTCGACAATCCGGGTTTCCTGATCGGAACGGCGGCTGAACGGGAGGGCACGGCGCGCGTGGGTGCACGCGCCTTGATGGCCGTCTACCAGGCGACGGTGCCTTGGGTGTCGGTGCTCGTTCGCCGCGCGTTCGGCGTTGCCGGCGCCGCGCATGGCAACGCGCAAGCGCTGAACCTGCGCTATGCGTGGCCGTCCGGAGATTGGGGCTCGTTGCCCATCGAGGGCGGCGTGCAGGCAGCCTACAAGCGGGAAATCGAAGCGGCAGCGGATCCTGAATTACGGCGGCGCGAAATCGAGGAGCGGCTGAATCAATACCGCTCGCCCTTCCGCACCGCCGAAGCGTTCGGCGTAGAGGAGATCATCGACCCCCGCGACACACGACCGCTGTTATGTGACTGGGTGAAACTTTCCTATTCCCTGTTGCCGTCTGAACTGGGTCCAAAGCGGCGCAAGATGCGGGCCTGATCGCTACATGCTGTAGAAGAACTCTTCGTAAACGATCTTGCCGTCGACAACCTTGTATACCGCCACTTCCTGCATCATCATCCGCTTGCTCTGCGGCTTGAACGTGACGTCCATTTTGAACGTTACGGCGAAATGGCTTCCTGCGACGATCGGGCCCTCGACAACGGCGGAGTGGACTTCATGATTCGCTGTCCACCATTCACCCTTGGCCATTACCGCCGCGAGCCCCTTGGATTCCCGCGAACCTCCGGGAGGTGCTACGGCTTCCATGCTGACGATATCCGGCGAATAGAGCTCTTTTGCCGCATCTCCAAACTTTACCTCTGAGCAAAGCTTTACCAACCGGTCGGCTACTTCTTGGGTCGTCATTGATTGATCTCCTCTCCAAAAAGGTACCGCAATTTGCGTCGTGTCTACCGGTAACCGGCAGCCTGAAGTTCGAACAGTTCTGCGTAACGGCCTCCCAGGGCGACCAGTTGCTGATGGCTGCCTTGTTCGGCGATTTTGCCATGCTCGAGAACCAGGATCCGATCGGCCATCCGGACAGTCTAAAAGCGATGCGAGATGTTGCCACGGCCCGGCCGGCCGTCGAAGCGGCGGCCCAGCATCTGCGAATAGCCACCCGGGGAGAGGCTCATGACAGCGTCGGCACCTCTTGCGTGCGGACGCCTCGATGCGGTACGCGTTGCCCACACGTCCAGACCTGATTTTTGACGTGTAGTCACGTCGTACGCTGGTTTCCAAAAAGATAGCGCAATTTGCGTCGTGTCTACCGGTATCCGGCAGCTTGAAGCTCGAACAATTCCGCGTAGCGACCGCCCAGGGCGACCAGTTGTTGGTGGCTGCCTTGCTCGGCGATCTTGCCATGCTCAAGAACCAGGATCCGATCGGCCATTCGGACCGTCGAGAATCGATGCGAGATGAGAACTGCCATCTTGCCGGCGGTTAGCTCGGCGAAGCGCTGGAAGACTTCATACTCGGCCCGCGCGTCGAGCGACGCGGTGGGTTCGTCGAGAATCAGGATCTGCGCATCGCGCATATAAGCGCGACCCAGCGCCACCTTCTGCCACTGCCCGGCCGACAGGTCCACTCCACCGTCGAAGCGCCGGCCCAGCATCTGCGAATAGCCGCCCGGGAGAGGCTCAATGACAGCGTCGGCCAAGCTCTTTCGAGCCGATGCCTCGATGCGGGCCGAGTTGCCAAGTTCTTCTACCCGGCCAAACCCGATGTTTTCACGCGCCGCCATGTCGTAGCGCATGTAGTCCTGAAAAATGACGCCGATTTCCTTGCGCAGATCCTCGACGCTGTACTCGCGGAGGTCGACGCCATCCAGTAGAATCTGCCCGGCGCTCGGATCGTAGAGTCTCGCCAGCAGCTTTACCAGCGTCGTCTTGCCGGCCCCGTTTTCACCGATGAGAGCGATCTTCTCCCCGGCGTCGAAGCGAAAACTGATGTTCGCGAGTACCTGCCGTTCCGACCCCGGATAGGCGAACGAGACATTCCGGAATTCAAAGCCGGATTGCACGGGACGCGGTGCAGGTAGGGCATTCGGGATGGATGCAATCTGCGGCTGGACTTCGAAGAAGTCGAAGAGGTCCTTGATGTACAGCGCCTGTTCCGCAATGCTGTTGAGGCTGCCGAACAGGCTCTCGATCAGTCCCCGCGAGCGCGAAAAAGCGCCGGCCAGAAACGTCAGGTCACCCACCGTTAGCGTTCCTGACATCGTTCGATAAAGAATGAATGCATAAGTCCCGTAGTAGCCTGCGGTCGGCAGCAGATTTAGCAGCGACCCCGACACGGCACGCTTCACGGCGAGCTTTCGATTCTCGGCATAGAAGCGCTCGAACAAGTCACGGCTACGCTCCACCAGGTAATTTCCGAGACCGAAAATCTTCACTTCCTTCGCGCTCTGGACGCTCGCGCCGAGGGCACGCAAGTAGTCGAGTTCGCGGCGCTCGGGTGTCCAGCGGTAGAGCATCGAGTAAGCCAGCATGGTGAACCGCGTTTCGCCTAGAAATGCCGGTACCACCGTCAACACCAGCAGCACGATGAACCAGGGCGAGAAGAAAATGATCGCGCTTGAGAGCGAGCCGAGCGTGATCAACTGCTGGCACATCCCGGCCAGCGTCCCCAGCATGCCCAACCGCGACGTAGTCATCCGCCGCGCTCGCTCCATCTTGTCGTAGAAGACGGGATCCTCAAACGAAACCAGGTCAAGGCGGCCGGCGTGCTCCATCAGGCGCAGGCTGACGTAATTGGTGAAGCGGTCGCCGAGCAGACTGTCGCAGAGGGCTACGGCGCGGCCGAGCAGGTCGGTGGAGACCGCAAGCGTAATCTCGATCGCCAGGTACCGCCAGATATTGACGTCCGGCTTGGGGCGGACAATCTGATCGATGATCAGCTTAGCCACCCACAACTGCGCTACCGGGATTAACGCCGCCAGCAGTCGCAGGACGATGGTCGCAAACGTGATAGTGGGACTGGTGTCCCAGACCATCCCTAGCAGCGGCGGTATGTTGCGCAGCGCCTTCAAGCGCTCCCGCCAACTCGCCGGGGGTGTTGGACCAGGGCGGGGAGGCGGCGGGTGCATGCAATCAGCTTAAATCAGTGCCCGCCCGGGACGCCCGATTTGGCCTAGCCCGCTAGTGGCGGAGACGGCTGGCTTCAGGCCCGATATTGCGGCGCAGAATCGCGATAGCCGCTCGTTCCCGTGCCGACGGAACAGGCTGTGTAATGGACGCCGTGGGCTCTGCCGCCGGCTCAGGCGCGGGTGCGTTCTCATGCTCGTGCTCGGGATCCGGCTGGGCCTGCGGATCAGGCCGGATGTAGCGCATCACCAGGTCGGGTGATGGCTGGTTGGCCTCCAGATAATCCATGCCGCCTACGGTGATCATCAGACTACTTTTGTCGTCGCTGGCGATAAATTCCCGTTGCTTGAGATACCAGATCTCGAATTCCAGCTCAGCCGTTTCCGCATGGAGCAGATTTTCAATCTGGCGCATCGAAAGGCTCGGAGTGGAAGGCTTCATCCGGCGCCGGTCGTAGGCGATGCAGAGAATCGCCACCCGCAGGTGTGAGCCGCGGCCAAGTGCATTGAAGAACTCCTGTCCACTGAATTTCGGACCGCTCTCCTTGTCGCCGACACCTTTCAACTTGTCAAAATCGCGCCGCAGTTCCGGGTCGATCAGAATCTCGAATGCCAGGGTAATGGCGTCGAACTTTACCGGATCAGCCGCCGTGCCGGAAGTCGGATGGAACATCTTGGTGAACTTCTCGTAGGCCCGATGGATCATTTCAGGTTCGGCGCGAACCTCGAGTCCCAGGACTTCGTAGTGATCTTGAAATTTGCCGGCGCTTGCGGATGACATAGGGGTCTGAGGGAAGTATGCTGCATATTCCAGCAGGTGATAAGTCGTCCAAGCACCGAGGCTTTTATCTGATTTACCCTACACCGCGTTTGAGGGGGGACTTCGCTTCAAAGCGTACCCCCTCCTAAGTGTGCTGGCGGTCTAGGTGACAGTCACCCACTTGCCGCCGGTAGCGCTCTCCAGGACCTTCTCCAGGCAAATCATGCCCCAGAGGCCGTCGGCGAACGTGGGATAGTCCACCGGAGCGTTGGGATCAGCGACCTTCGCGTAGAAGCGTTTGTAAACCTGTTTGTGCGCGTCGTCGTAGCCTTCACTGTGCCCGCCGGGGAGGTCGGCGAAGGCGGCGGCCTTGGGATCGAGCAGCGACGGATCCTTGATCAGGATGCGATTGGCTTCGTTTCGTTCGCCGATCCAAAGCTCGTCCGGACGTTCCTGGTTCCAGCCGACGCCCTTCTTGGTTCCGAAGATCTCCCAGTTGAAGCGGTTCTTGCACCCCGCCGACATCTGGCTGACGGAGAAGCAGCCGCGGGTCCGGTCGCCCATACGCAACAAAACGGAGCCAAAATCATCGGTATCCATCGGAATGTCGGTGTAGTCCTCGGGCGCTAACTTCTTCCCTGTGAACGTTTCCACCGCTTTGTTCGGCTTCTTCCGCGATTTGTGGAAGGTCTGGAGATCAGCGCAAAGCGACGAAATCTTCTGGCCGGTGAGGTGCTGGATCATGTCCATCCAGTGGGAGCCAATGTCACCCATCGCCCGTAGGGCGCCGTTGTGGGCGCGCTCGACGCGCCAGTTGTAGTCGGTGTCGTAGAGGAGCCAGTCCTGATAGTAGGTGCCTTGGACGATCAGCAAGTCGCCGAGTTCACCCTTGGCGATCATCTGTCTGACATGCTGCACCAGCGGGTAGTAACGCAGATTATGGTTGACACAATTCGGCAGATTTTTTGCCGCGGCCAGATCTACAAGTTCTCGCGCCTCTGCCGATGACATAGTGAGTGGCTTCTCGCACAACACGGCTTTGCCGGCCTCGAGGGCAGCTTTCGCCATCGGGTAATGAAGGACGTTGGGGGTGCAGATGTGGACGGCTTGAATGTTGGGGTCGGCGAGCAAGGATTTCCAATCGGAGGTAGTGCGCTCGATTCCGTAGGCTTTGCCGAACCCGGCGGCTTCCTCTTCACTCACCGCTGCCAGAGCGACGATCTCCACATTGCCAAGGCGTCGGATCTGCTCCGTATGAACCTTGCCCATGAACCCTGCTCCGAGCACAGCGGTGTTGATCTTTTTCATAAAAGAATAGACTCTCCTTGTCGAATGGCTGAAACGGCCAATCCAACACTCTATCACCGCCATTGGCTGTTATCTGCTTCAGCGGCCGGAACATTAGCTGCTAGAATTGGTTCAAGGTCATGTTAGTCCGCATTCGTCTCCGTCCGGTTCGGCGCGTGAGCCGGAAGGCCGGGAAAAATCGCCACTTGGCGTTAGCGTTTGCTGCGCTTCTGTGGCCTGCTGTCTTCAGTTCCTACTTGGTTGGATTCTGGCGTCTCGCGGCCGATTTGCAATTGGCGGGCGGCTTCGGTTTCAACCAGGGCGCCTTCTCCCACTGGCAGACCTGGATGGCCCTCGCCATCGTCCTCAACTTCGCAGCTCTCATTCTCAATCGCTACGGTCATCACGGTGAGATGCGTTTCCCGGAAGCCTGGACATCCTGGATCACCAACTTCGGCTTCCGAAAATAGCCCAGCCCGCACGCAAAACAAATTCGGAGCCGCCGGAATTCCGCCTTTTGTACCAGATGCTTGTCTCGTTTTTCATCCGTTAGCGTCCTCCTTTCCGTACTTAGTTCGAGTACGGCGCTTAAGCCTGACTCGATTCGAAAGGTTTTCACTCGGATGAACATTCTGAAGCCGTTTGTCTCGCTGCTTCTGGTTCTGTTGATGGTCAGTCCGGCCACCATCTTTGCTGCCAGTCACCGCGAAGCGCCTATAACGGCGCTAGACACCAAGGCAGACATTACCGATCTATACGCGTTTGTGAGCTATGACGACCCTTCCAAGGTCACCATCATCATGAACGTCGATCCGTTTCTCGAACCCTCGAATGGGCCGAATTATTTCCCATTTGATCCCAATGTCCTTTACTCCATCAAAGTTGACAACAACAACGACGCAGTAGAGGATCTGACATTTGAAGTCCGATTTACGACTGAAATCCGCGCTCCCGGCGTATTTACCGGTTTCGTCGGCATCAACAGCGGCATCGCAGCACCTGCCGGATCGCCCGCTCCTGTAACCGCGGGATCGGCGCTCATTCCTCCTGCCATCACGGCGCTCGACGGCGCCGGCTCAGAGGGATTTAGCCTCCGCCAGAAGTACACGGTGACAATGGTCAAGGGTACTACCCGTACCCCCATGACGAACAGCGCCACCGGTGATCTGATTGCGGTCCCGACCAACGTTGGTCCGCGCACCATGCCCGACTATGCTCGACTGGCCAAGCAGGGCTTGTACAGCCTCGGCAACGGCGTTCGCGTTTGGGCGGGCACAGCTGACGACCCGTTCTTCATTGACTTGGGTGCAGCTTTCGACACCTTGAACTTCCGCACTCAAGCCGGCGGAGGCGTCCTGTCGGATGCCGCCGACGGCAATGACCTGGCCAACACTGCGCCGGACGCGGTCTCCGGTTTTAACGTCAACAGCATTGCGTTCGAGATTCCGATCTCGATGCTCACCGCCGGCGGCAAGCAGGTGGCAGCCACCGACCCCGGGGCGACCATCGGGATTTGGGGCACCACTTCACGTCAGGCTACGCTGGCACGCGCCGCTGACGGCACACTGACCGGCACCGGCGCCTGGCAGCAAGTGCAGCGCATGGGCAATCCGCTGATCAATGAGCTCATCATCGGCACCGGCGACAAAGATAAGTGGAGTGTCGGGGCACCGAAGGACGATTCGAAGTTCGCCAGCTACGCGCTCGACCCGCTTCTGGCTCGCGTTTTCAACGCGGCGTTTGGGATCAAAGTCCCGCCGCCTCCCCGTACCGACCTGCTCTTGCTGGTGACGTATGCGGCTCCGGTAGCGGCTCCGGGTACCCCGGCGGGTCCGGTAGCGGACTTGCTGCGGCTGAACACGGGCGTACCGCCCACGGCTGTCGGTCAGCGGAAGCGGTTGGCGGCGATTGCCGGCGATCTGGGCGGCTTCCCCAATGGCCGCCGCCTCACCGATGACGTGGTCGACATTGCGGCTCGCGTTGTCGCCGGCGTCCTGGTGCAGGGGTACAACGTGGCTCCGAACAATCGCATTGGCGATGGTGTGAACACCAATGACATGCCGACGCAGGAGACCTTCCCGTACCTGTCGTTTGCACAAAGCGGTCGCGATCGCCGTCACATCGATCCAGGCGAAGCGGGTTGTACTCGCGGCGCTTTGGGCGGTTGTCCGGTGAACTAGTTGGATGCGTTCAGGAGGGAGGCGGGTCGCACCGCCTCCCTCACTCATTGACGAAAACCATGAAAACTCTTGCTGTCCTGCTGATCTCGATCTCTTTGGTCAACGCTTCCGACCGGCGCCAGATGCTGGCCGCCGCCGAGCGCCTGAAGACCGACGAACGGATCCTCTACCTTGAAAAGATTTCCGCCGGCGATGCCACGCTCCGCCCGGCTCTGGCGGCCGCCTTAATGCAGAAGCTGCGGGAGACAGGGGACATTGCGTATTTGAGCAAGGCTTCGGCAGTGCTCGACAAGGCGCCTGTGTCATTGCAAGCCGAGAGACTGCGCTTGCAGATCGAGATGCAACTCCATCATTTCCCGCTGGTGGCGGAAAAAGCCTTCGCGCTGCTCGAGAAGGAACCGAGCGACGCCACCACTCTCGGTCTGTTGGGCGACTCACTGATGGAGCTAGGGAAATATAAGCAGGCCGGCGACGCCTATCACCGTATGGCTGCGTTGGGAGGCAACATGTTCAGCTTCAACCGCCTGGCGTACTACGAATTCGTCACCGGGAACCCTGAAAACGGACTCGGTTGGATGGCCCAGGCGATCTCGGCCGGCAGCGCGGCTCCGGAGAACCAGGCGTGGTGTCTGTCGGAGATGGGCGACATGCTCCTCAAGACCGGCAGGCAGGCGGACGCGGAGCAGGCTTATCAGTGGGCGCTGAAGGTGTTTCCCGGTTATCATCGCGCTCATGCGGGAATGGGACGGCTGCTCGCAGCGAAAGGCGACACAGCCGGGGCGATCGAGAATCTGAAAGCTGCGCAGAAGGTGGTTCCGCTGCCTGAGTACGCCGGTCAACTCGAGGTCCTGCTTGAAAAGAAAGGGGACCGGGACGGTGCGGGACGCCAGCGCGCGCTGCTGGAGACCATCGAAAAGCTGGCCTTGGCCAACGGTGAAAGTGCCAACCGGACGCTGGCGCTGATCTATGCCGATGCGGGGCGCAATCTCCCGCACGCGCTCGCGCTTGCTAAAGCCGAATTCGCCGTACGGGACGACGTTTATAGCTACGACGCGCTGAGCTGGGTGCTTTTGAAGCTCAACCGGATTGAGGAAGCACGCGAAGCGAGCGAGAAAGCGATGGCGCTCAACACACCCGAACCGATGTTCCGCGAGCACGCCCGGATCATTCGTGAAGCAGCAACGAGTGCCGCTCCAACTGCCGAAAACAGAATTGCTGGACGTCCGTGATCGAAGTTGCAACGATTTCCCGCGTAGATGCACGAGAGCGGTAGGACTCACACGGGCCGCCGGGCGCAGGTCTGGCGGTGGCCACTGTAGCGCGACGATCGGATTTTGTAACTCTCCGCAACCTCGCCTACCGGTTTAGCATCTACTGCTTGTAGAGGTTCTTTGGGGGACACGATCATGGGCTGGCCGGCAATCAATTGGCAGGAAATATCGCAGCAGGCGCGACTCGCGCAGATGGCTGAGCGACTTCAGCCGGCGTTCGATCGGACTGCGGCATCCTCGACGGAAGCTTTGCGGCTGGTTGGCGCTCTTCTCCCAGCGTTCGCTCTTACTTGCGGCATCGTCGCGGTGTGGCGTGTGGGGGCCGACCTCGGCGTATTCGACGAATTCTTTGTCTCGGACGGATCCTTCTCACACTGGCAGATCTGGTTGGCGCTGGCGCTTGGTGCGCAGTTTGGGTCGGTAAGCATCAGCCGGCGTTTGCAGCGTGCGAAGGTTTCGCGCGCGGCAAAATAGACGATTCTGTTATTCTGGCCGTAGACGCTCCGCGTCCGCCTGAATGGGCTTCTCCTCCAGATCATACGCTCCGGGATACTCTTCCCAAAACCTGTTTCCAGCAGGTGTGCGCTGGCTGTTGATTGTCAACGTAGCGTTGTATATCGTTTACTTCTTCGCTGTCCGCAGCGGCTACGGTCCCTTCTTCAACCATTTTGCGTTGATGCCTGCGGCGGTGGTGCACAGTTTTGCCATCTGGCAGATCTTCACCTACATGTTCGTGCACAGTGCGGGCGACGTTCAGCACATCCTGTTCAACATGCTGATGTTGTGGATGTTCGGCAAGGAAGTGGAGAACGCCTGGGGCACCAGGAAATTTCTCAAGTACTACTTCATCTGCGGTATGGGCGCCGGGGTTTGCGTCATTCTCGCGAACTACATGTTCGGCGACCCCTACACCCGCACCATTGGCGCTTCGGGAGCCATTTACGGGCTGCTGCTTGCGTTCGGCATGTTGTTCCCCGACAGCGTGGTGCTTTTCAGCTTCATTTTCCCGATGAAGGCGAAGTACATGGTGGCGATCATGGCGGGGATCGCGTTTCTGATGTCGTTCAGCGCCAATTCGAGTGTGAGTAACGTTGCGCATCTGGGCGGCATGCTGGTGGGTTACATCTACTTCAAAATGCCCGAACCGGCGAGGCGTCCGACTAAATTCAAAGCACGTGGTCCAGGGTTTTTCGAGAACCTGGGCGAGCAATATCAAGCGTGGAAACTGCAGCGCGCGCGTCGAAAGTTCCAGGTCTACATGAAGAAGCACGGCGGAAGCGGCAACGATCCCACGCCCAACTGAGCGAGCAACCCGATCCCTGGGAGTGGCGTCTATACTGAAGTTAGTTCTGGCGCCCATGAAACTATTCAAACCTTTTGCCGTCTCCTTCGCGGCCTGCCTCGCGTTTGGTTTCATCTACACGATTGCCGCGCAGCAGGGTCCGGGCTCTCAGCAGTCTGAGACCGTCGCCAAACCTCGAAAGAAAAATCCCAATACCGGCGAAACGTTGCCGGTCGAGGAAGATCAGCCGAAGATTCAGTCCAAGTTCCCCAAGGGCGGCAAGAAGGATCTGCCTGAAGGTACGCCGACCTTCCGCGCCGATGCCACCACTGTAACGGTGGACGTCGCGGTGCTGGATAACAAGAGCCACTTCATCCCCAACATCCCTCCCGGGAATTTCCGGATCCTCGAGGACAACGTTCCACAGAAAGTGGACCGGGTGGATAAGGGTGAGGCGCCGATGACGGTTTGCCTGGTGATTGAATTCAGCAATCTCAATCAGCAGTATTGGTCGTACACGTGGTATCAGACGCTGCAGGCATCCTACGGTTTTTTGGAGACGCTCAAGCCTGAGGACTTTGTCGCGGTGGTGGCCTACGACATTCGCCCCGAGATTCTCTCAGATTTCTCAGCGGATAAGCGGCAGGCCTATGAAGCCATGCAGCGATTGCGCATCGCGGCCTTTCGCGAAGCCAATCTTTACGACGCTGTAACGGATACAGCCGATCGTATGGTGGATATCGAAGGCCGCAAGGCGATCGTTCTGATTTCCTCCGGTATCGACACCTTCAGCAAGCTGACGTTCGATCAGACGCGGAAGAAGCTGCAGGAGACCGGCATTCCGATTTACAGCATTGGCTTGATGCAGGCGATGCGTGAAATTTATGACGCGCGCGGGATGATGGGGCCGATTCAGCGGCTCGACTATCTACAAGCCGACAACCAGCTGAAGACGTTTTCAAAGGAAACCGGCGGATTTGCGTGGTTCCCACGGTTTGAAGGTGAGATGCCCAACATCTTCCGTCAGATTCATGAAGTGCTGCGCAGTCAGTACACGCTCTCCTATCATCCATCGAACACAACACGCGATGGCAAGTACAGGCGCCTGAAAGTGGACCTTGTTAATCCGGCAAACGGTGAGCCTCTCAAGATCACCGACGAGAAGGGCAAGGCTATCAAGTACAGCGTGATTGCGAAGGTGGGTTACACGGCTCCTCGCGAAGTCGAGTAGCGGCGAAACAGGTCGGGCGAACTGCTCTAACGAGTTTGTCAAGGACTCGATCTTTCTAGTTTCCATGTCATTACGATTGCGTTGACATGCGATGAATCGCTCTGCTAACGTCGCGTTGGTCCGCCCACCAATCATGAGAACACCGACGCCGTTGAAGCCGGGTACCCAAGCGCATATATTGCTCGTGGATGACAACAAGATGGGGCTCAGTGCACGCAAGATAGTGCTCGAGGAACTCGGCTATCAGATCACACCGATGAACGATTCGCAGGAGGCACTTGAGAAATTCCCGCAGCATAATTTCGACCTGGTTGTAACTGATTACCGGATGCCGAACATGGACGGCATCGAGTTGATCGCGCACTTGAGGAAGTCGAAGCCCGAACTTCCGATCATCCTGATCTCGGGATTCGCCGACACGTTAGGTCTGGATGAAGAGACCACGGGAGCTGACATCGTGATTCAAAAGAGCAATCACGAGGTCTCGAACCTGGTGCGATCGGTGCAGCGGCTGCTGAGCAACCAACCTCGGAAGCCCGCAGCCAAACAAACGAAGCGTTTGAAGTCCAAGAGTCAGGCAGTTTAGTTTTTCTTTCGGGCGCGCTTCCTGCGCGCCCCTTCCCCCTCCATCGATAGTGCATTTTGCTGCACCCGATTTTTGGGCACACGATTTTGGGCGCACGACAAGTGTCAGGGGTGTGCTTCACATATTCAGATGTCAAAGATCCGTTGGGAACTGGGAGTATACCCCGTTCCCGCGTACTTGGAGTTGTTCCCGTAGGCCTTTTCACGCGGCCATTGCCAGAGGCGGGCCGGAGGTGGAGGCTGCGGTGATGATCTCGTTCGTTTGTATTGAGATGGGCCAGGAGAAGAAGCGGCACTGCGGGGTGTTGGATTCGGGTTCGTTTTGCACGGGCGTTTCTGGTGGCGCGATTTCTGGCTGAAGTTATTGGGCGGGCGATTCTATGCCGGGGATGGCTGGAGCGAGGGGCGGGAGTTCGCGGCGGTTGTCGAGGAAGACTCGGTTGAAGCGGGCGTACTCGCGGCTGAGGCGGTTGAGATGGGAATTGAAGAGCGGCAGCAGGTTGGTGTTGTCGGCGAGCATTTTGTAGGCGACGCCGGCGCGGATCTCGGGCGGATGCTGTTCGAAGAAGAACTCGGTGCCGGGGCGGATGAGTTCGAATTGGATGAAGCCGGTCTCGTAGTAGCGGACGCGGTCCATGTGCCAGTGGATTTGGTAAGCAAGCGACCGTCATGCGTGTCCGGCCCTGCCGGTAAGTGACGACGTAGTGACGTCGTAAAGCTTGCTCTCCATACGGCGCGCCGGAGGACCCGGCGGGGGTGCGGCAGCACGGTTCCGCGTATGGGACGACGGCCAATTACAGGGGCAAGCAGACTACGCGGACGGATTTGACGGGGTCGACGCTGATGGGTTAGGACATTGGCGGGAACGCGACGGCGAGCAGAATCCGGGGGGCCCGACGGCCACGGCGAACTATCAGACCGGGACGAATTACGCGGCATCGGCGGCGCTGACGGTCGGGTCGTTGAGCCAGGGGCTACAGCCTAACAGCCCGTGTCTAAAATGACTTCCACTCTGGAATGTGTCAACGTAAAATCGGTTACTAAAGATCCTGATCCAACGGCCTCCGGCTCAAGCAGATTAACAGCGCCACGCAGGATTTGGAGACCTAGACATACAGACAGCTTTGGGTCTAGACAGTGCCAATGGCACCGATAGTATTTCGCCACGCCTACGAGATGACTGCTTTCTGGGGAGTCTAAAATGGGCTCTGCGCAGGAATGTGAAGGGATAGGCTAAACTCGCATGTTTGACAGAGCGGGAGTTCACCAAGATTCTCGATTGGCCGGGATACGGCGTCTACCGGCACGAGATCGATGAGAAGACGCGAACGCTGAAGCTGTGG
>JBBQUM010000050.1:0-41361 GCA_038212445.1 Bryobacterales bacterium | reverse complement strand
AGCAGAGATCCACGCAATAACTCGCCAGTAGGGAGGTTGGCGGCCAGTTTGTCTCGCTTCCTCTCCGCGTCCCTATGTTTCACTATATAGAGTGAAACATCACTGATCACTTTTGTCAACTCAAAATGTCCAAACTCCAGGGACGGGGCGGGAGCCCCGTCTTACTTCCTCTAGGCGCGGCCCGCCTACTTCCTTCTTCCGCTTAGACGGGGCGGGAGCCCCATCTTACTTCCTCTGGCCCGCGCTGCTTTCTTCTTCCGCTTGCTATTCGGAGCGGAGGGATTCCAGGACTGGGGTGTGTTGTACGGCGCGGATTGCGACGTAGGTGGAGATCAGGGCGGTCAGGGGCACGGTGATCAATAGGAGGCCTAGTGCTCGGAGTGGGGGGGCGCCGCCGTGTTGAAGGGCGGCGGGTAGCACGGCTAGCAGGGCGCAGACGGCTCCGATCACTAGTCCTGCGGCGACTAGCCAGGCGTTTTCGGCTAGCACTACCTGATTGATCTGATTGCGTTGATACCCGAGGGCCACCAGTACGGCGAGTTCACGGCGCCGTTCGAGAACATTGCGCAACAGGACGGCGGCCAGGCCGATGGTACCGAGCAAGAGCCCCAAGGCACCCAAAGCCTGGAAGGTGGAGAGGTATGTATTCTCGACGCGGTGATAGCCGGCCAGCCTGGTTTCAGTTGGAGTGGCGTCGAAGCCGAAATCTGACAAGGATTCTTCCAGCGTGTCGCCGATGGCGGCGGTGGGGGCATCGATGAGAAAGAACCGGTAGCCCTGTTCTTCTGGGAAGGCACGGACGAAGCGGTTCTCCGAAATAATCAGTTCGCTTTGCAGGAGACTGCCGGACAGTGCGGCGACGATTTTCAGTTTCGCTCCGCCGACCTCGATGGTGTCGCCGATTTTCTTGTGGAGCACATAGGTGATGGAGTTGGCGTCGGCGATGGCCGGAATCTCAGGGCTTGATGGGTCGTTGAGCAGGAGCCAGGGATTCGATTGTTTGCTATCCGTAAAGGCAAAGCGATTGGCCTGAATGAATGCCGAAGGCGCGCCGAGCACGCGGGGATTGCGGGGCTCGTACAGATTCAGGCAGCTGGCGTCCTCGCCGGGGCGCAGGCGGAAGGCGTAGAAGCGGACATCCTTCAGGTTGGCGGCGATAGAGGAAAGATTCAGGCCTTCGCGGCCGGCCGGGCTGTTGGGATCCCAAAGGATGGGGAGTTGGGATTCGGCGAGTAGGGGAAAGCCGCCGGTTCCGGAGTGTGGTCCGGTATCGGCTGTGCCGGTTTGACGGAAGGCGTCGAGGGCAACCAAAAGGAAGACGGCGGACGCGATTAGGGCAATGCAGAGAAGGCTGCGCCCCGGCCGGAAACTGGCGTTGCGGGTGCCGAGCGACCAGAGGGTTTGGGAACGTTCGAGTCCCTTGCGACTACTGCGGAGGCGGATGGAGATGCCAGTGAGGGCTGCTATCAGAAGCAATGTTCCCGCGCCGAAGAAAGCGCCGGACGCGTCGATGGACTTAGCGAGTGCGGCGGCGATCAAAGCAGCGGCGGCCAGCGCCGGGAGAATCGCCGCGTAAAGGGACCAGCGGCTCGGCGGCTTTGTGGTGCGTGTGGCGGCTTGTCCTGCGAGGAGTTGGACGGCGGCGATCTTTGAGAATGCGCGCAGGCTTAGCCAGATGACGATGACGGCGATCGCAAAGCCGGAGACGGCTCCGGTGGCGAGGCTGAGCGGGTCGAGGTGGAACTTAAGAGCGCTGGTGCCGACTGCGCCGCGCCACCAAGTGGAGAGTCCATAGAGGACGAAGGCGCAGTAAGCGATGGCTCCGAGGCTGCCGAGGATGGCGCCGGCGATAGCGAGGACGGTGCCCTCGCCGAGCAGGATGGTCCGCACTTTGCGCAGCGGCCAGCCAATCGCGCGCAGGGTCCCGATCTCGCGCAGCCGTTGTTCGATGCCGAGGCGGAAGAAGAGCGCGGCGAGCAGAGCGGCGGAGGCCACCAGGAAAAAGCTGAAGTAGGTGAAGTACTCGCCGAAGTCGGTAGAGCCGCGTGCGCCTTCAAGAGCGGACGCGCGGGCAGGGTAGACGGTGAGTCCGAATTTCGCGGGGTCGATGTGTGAGCGGAGGTCGTGGGCGAGTTGTTGTGGATCGCCGGCGGGAAGGCGGAGGGAAGTTATCCGACCGAAGCGGGAGCCCCAGAGTTTTTGTCCGTCCTCAATCGAGATGAAGGCTTTGGGCGTGGTCCTATATTTATTCCAATACGCCTCGTCGACGGGACGGATGCGGCCGAGGTCCATTGGAAAGGGAGGGTCCCAGTCGCGGATGGAACTGGCGGAGGTGATGCCGGGATATTCGGGAGTGAGGTCGCGATCGGCAGCGAGTCCACGGATGGGGAGAATGCTGTGGACTTTGAAGGAAGCGGTGCGGGTGACGAGATTACCGCCGTCGGCCCAGAAGTAGTAATCGAAGGTGGCGGCATCGCCTGGGTGGGCGTTCAGTTCGGACGCTGCCCAGTCGTTCAGGTCAACGGTGCCGGCGGGAATGTCGAGCATACGGCGGTCGACAGCGGTGACGAGCGAGTAGGGGACTTCGCGTTGATTCACGCGGATGGCGTTGGCGAGGTAGGAGAATACGGGTTCGGCGGCAGGCCCGGCGGCCGCTGCCAGAGAGTCACTAACGATAGCGGTGTCGCTTTCAACCGAGAGCGCCTGGTCCAGGCTGCGGATGCGGATGCCGAGATCGTCGAGAGTAAATTTCGACGCGACATCGGGGGGCGTGGTGGCGAACAGCAGAGTGTTCACTTTGCCGGTGAGGGCAAGTTCGCGTTGAAGGCGACGGAGGGGAACGTAGATGGCGAGCATCTCGCCCTGCTGCGGCTTGAGGGAGAACTGATGCGCGGTCCGGGTGGTGGTGAGGCGGACGGTCTTGCCTTCGTCCTTGCGGCCGTGAAGGGACTCCTTGGGGATGGCGGAGGGCTTGTCGAGCCGGAGCAGGAGTTCGCCGTCGCCCGTTTCAGCGGCGAGTCCATTGGTAATGAGCGCGCCGGACTCGGCGGTCCACTTGTTGAATTGCCAGAAGCGGTCGTCGATGCCGTAGACGGCGACGCCCGAAGCGCGGCGGTGGGTGGCGGGGTTGGAGACGGTCCCTTCGAGGACGATGAGGGGGGTGCCGCTGGTTTCGGTGGCGAGTTGTTCACGGAAGAAGTGGGCGCTGGTGGCGACGTAGCCGGTTTGGCCGAGGCGCTGCAGGGCGATGTCGCGGAGGCTCTCGCGGACGGAAGCGCCGACCAGCAGTGCGCCGGCGAGCACAGCCACGGCTGCGGCGACGCCCGCGATGACGGCGAGGTTGGTCCGCCAGTAGTAGCGGAGGGAGCGTAGGATCAGCGTCGGCAATCCACTTCAGTTTAGGCTGGTGGCAATCCAACGTGCGGGTTGCTTGCGTAATATATGTCGATGGCACACACGATACAGGACTTGCACCGCGAGTTTGAGGCGGCTTTCAATGCGGCGGACGTCGATGGGCTGGCTGCGATGTACGAGGCTGGGGCGGTGATGGCGGCGCAGCCTGGGCAGTACGCGCGAGGAGCGGCGGAGGTTCGAGCGACGCTGGCGGCGATTTTGTCTTCGGGGATGAAGATCAAGCTGTCGACGGTTTATGTGATGGAGCGGGATGACCTGGCGCTGTGCAGTTGCGATTACGTACTGAGCGGCGGGGATGCGGAATCGCGCGGGCGGACGAGTGAGTTAGCGCGTCGGCAGGCGGACGGCAAGTGGCGGTACGCGATCGACAATCCGTGGTCGGCGTAGGCAAACCGGTCTCTGACACCGATTAAAAAGAATCGGTCTCTGACACCGATTCTTTTGGGCCGGGGGAGGGTAGGGTGTTGGGGACCGCTGAGTTCCTCGGACTCGATGGGAATGGCGAGTTCACGGACGGCGCATTTTCCGGCGTGGCAGCGTTCTACCTCCGACGAGGCGCGAACCAGCATCGACTTGCCGGTGCGACGGTAATCCAGGTCAAGCCGGGATTGGGCCAGCGGGACGTTGCGGAGGGTGGCATGGTCCCACGCGGCGCGTCCCAGCTGAAGCGGAACAGGCCGCGCAGCGCCGCGGGAAATCGGTCTCTGACACCGATTAAAAAGAATCGGTCTCTGACACCGATTATTTTGAGCCGGGGGTGGGCAGGGAGTGGGGGGCGCTGGGTTCCTCGGAGTCGATGGGAATGGCGAGTTCACGCATGGCGCATTTTCCGGCGTGGCAGAGTTCTACGTCTGACGAAGCGCGGACCACGATCGACTTTCCGGTGCGGCGGTAGTCGAGGTCAAGCCGGGCTTGGCCGAGCGGGACGTTATGGAGGGTGGCGTGGTCCCACGCGGCGGGCAGGTGCGGGTCGACGTTCAAGCGGTTGTGTGACGCGTCCCAGCCCAAGCCAAACAGACCGCGCAGCGCTGGTGAGAGCACCATGGCTGAGGACCAGGTCTGGTGCGAACTGCTGCGCCCGAACGGCTGGAAGAATTCGCCGGATAGCAGTTCAGTGACTGCGCCAAGGTCCTGCGCGTAGGTGAGGTCGGCATTCTGCATGAGGTGGCGGTAGCCGCTGGCGGCGCGGCCGGCGCGGAACTCGGCGAGCGACACCCATCCTGTATAGAGCGGCCAGACCGAGCCCTGATGGTAGCTGATGGGGTCGTAGAGGGGTTCGCGGGAACTCACATCGCGCGTGCCCCAGCCGGTGGAGAATTCCGGCGACGCCCAGCGGTCGAGCATTGGACCTGCGTTCGAGAGTGAAGCGGTGCCATCCCACCAGGCGACTGAAGGAAAGACGGTCGCTGTTTTATCGAGGGTGCGATCGGGATTGCGGCTGAAGGCGTAGAAGTGTGTGGACGGATCGTAGTAGGCGCGGTCCACCGCCGACATGGCGGGACCTGCAACCGGCTTTGCTTCGCCGAGTCGCTTGGCAAGGCGTGCCATTGAGGCGGAGGCTTGTGCATCGAGCGCCGCGAGATAGATCTCCTGATGCGGCATTTTCGGCGGCCAGCCTTCCACCCACCCGGTGCCCTCGGTGTTTTCGTAGATGCCATCGCCGTCGGAATCGTGCGCGCGCATGAACTTGTAGGCTTGCGAGAGACTGCGCCAGTGGCGCCGGATGGAATCGAGGTCGCCCGAGATGTTCAGGTAATCCTCCATGGCCATGATGAACAGCGGTGTGGAGTCGGCTGAGGCGTAGAAGTACGGCGTGGACTTCCAGTCGACCAGGTCAGCGGTCTGCGAGTGCTCATGCATGATCTTGCCGTCGTCGCGCTGGCGCTTGATCAGGAACTCGAGCGCGGTACGGGTGAAGCTGAGGTCGCCATATGAACTCACGGCGTAGAGGGTCCAGAGTGTATCGCGCCCGAAGAACCAGCCAAAGCCGGGCCGCGCAGAGTCGCCGGATGAGTAGTAGCCTGCGACCATCCCGGTTTCATCGTGGAAGCGGACGCGGGATTGATCGATGGAGATTTCTGCCCAGCGCAATGCGTGATTGAATTTCTCATCGGGCGTGTCGGCAGTGAGACGAGTATCGAAGAAGTGCGTCCAATAGTCAGAGTTGGTCTGATAGGCCGCTCCGAGCGCGGCGTTCTGGGACTCGAGGGAGCGTTCGAGTTCTTCATTGGACGAGCCGGTGGCAACCAGCAGCGGATAGAAGAGCGACTGGTCGCGCCTGGGATCAAATTCAAGGATGAATTCGACAGGCCACGTCTTCGGGCGCTCCTGATAGGGTGCGAGGATGCCGGGCTTGGCGCGGGGGAGTGCTACTGCTCCGGAGAATTGCGGATTGTCGGTATGAAGGATATAGAAGCCGGATTTTTCCCGCGCCACCCACTCGGCACTCGGGCGGCCGAAGTTGGAGGCGGGCCACATGCGTTCCATACGTGGAGTGAAGCGGACCGTCAGTGTCAGGGGGCGGATGGAGTCGATTTCGAAGAAGATAACTGGCGCAGCGGAGCGTGGAACGAACATGTGCTGGCGGATGGTGAAAGCCGCGTGCGAGTAAGTAATAGTGGTCCGACCGGGATTCACGTCGATCCAGGCGGCTTGCGTGTTTACGTCGATGGGTACGGGATAACCCGAGAGCTCGGCAGTGAGTTGAAGACCGTCGAAGATCTTATTGGGGAAAATCCATGTTTCGGCGGAGCCATTCTGGTGTCCCACAAGGAGTCCGCGTTCTCCGGCGACGGTGTAGGGCTTGGCTGGCTCGGCGACGCGAGAGATGGCGATTGGGCTGGGGAGGAGCGGGAACCTGCTTACCGGTTCGAGCCCCATGGCGAGCGAGGCAGAGGCGAGCAGCAGGATTGGGAAGCCTGGCGGCATGACGGGTTTACCTTTTGAACTCGGAGATACGGAAGATGGGGCGGCCGTTGCGGTCGCTGACGGTTTCAAGAATGGTCTCGTGATAGCCGAGGCGGGTGGCTCCGCCGCGCAGGATTTCGCCGGCATTGGGATTGATGTCGGCGCCCGGCACATGGGTGACGAAGACCGGGTTCGTACTGAGCAGGCTGGCGAGATCGGTACCCTCGCCGTTCCACAGGGAAAGCTGGCCGCGCTGGAGCATGGTGATTACCTCGCGAATGCCCCAGTCCATGGCGTAGACGGTCCGGGCACGGTAGCGGTCGAGCGATTTCGAGAGTGGAGCGACGGCGTCGGTCCAAATCACGCTGGTCCCGTAGCGGACGAATTGGGAGTAGTAGTGATTGAGGACCAGCAGGTTGGACAAGGCGATCAGGCAAATGAGCGCGCTTGCGATCATGGTTCCCCGGGGAATCCTGTCGGCAGCGGCGGCGAGGGCTGTGGCGATGAAGAAGAGGCTGAATGGCCAGAGCAGGATGGTGTGATGGACGCCGCCTCCGGTGTCCTTATTAAACGCCATTTGAAGCCAGGCGAAAGCGCAGAACAGTAGAGCGAAAAGAACCGGCCGTCGCCGATGCCACCAGAGGGGTGCGAGGAGAAGGGCACCAATGGCCGCCCAGTACCCGAGTCCGCGGCGATGTTCGCCGAGCAGATCGCGCAGCGCCAGGGAGGCGCGTTCGATGGTGGTGTGCGGTTGGCGTTCGGGGCGTTCCCAATCGTCGCGCGGTATGTAACCGAACACTGCGGAGCCGTCGAAGGTGCGGCGGAGCAGAGTGGTTTTCTGGTCCAGATCAGAGGCGGAAAATTTGGCGTTGCCGCTGAACGTGGCGAAGGGAGATTTTACGTTATAGATGATGAGCGGCGACGCGCCTGCGGAAAACGCGAGCGTGGCGATCGTCAAATTCAGTAACGACAGACGAGCGCGGATCTCACGGGGAAACGTGATTAGCGCGGCGAGTCCGAGAGCCGAGAGGGTCCAGGAGGCGAGGGCTTTGTCCCAAATTGCGAGACCCATCAGGAAGAAAGCGGCGGCGAGGTTCCATTTTGAACCATTGTGGTTGAAAGTGACCACCAACAGGGCGGCAGCGGTAAGCAGAAGGTGCTGGAGGGCAACGGGTCCCCAGTCGAACACGGTGGTCAAGAGGAACAGGGCATCGGTTGCGAGGAGGATGGTGCCGAAGATGGCGGCGGTTCGGCCGGCGGTGCGACAGATCAGGCTCCAAAAGAGCCAAATTGTCCCCACGCCTGCGATGAGGACGGGGAGACGGACGCTCCAGAGTCCGGGCCGCCACCGGTTCAGCCAGACGGCGTAGAACGAAGATTTAAGAGTCCCGACGTAGGTCATGACCATCAGATGGACGGTTTGGCCAAAAAGGGTGATGTGCCCGGATTCGGGTGTTCCTGCGTAGATCGGGACGGAAAAAAGTGCCTCGTCATTCTGGAGGCCAGCGCATGGAATGAAGAGGATACCGAGCAGCAAAAATAATAGGCCAAGAGTACCTGGTAGCCACTTGACAGAGGGTATAGGATGAATGATCCGGTTTGGCGGCGTTAGCGGTGACTTCCTTTTGAAGATGTTGGTCAGGTGGTCCACTGGAGCAGAAAATTGTGAGAAAGATTGAGAATTTTATCGGTCGAACTCCTACATTATACGTGTCTTGCTTTTGGAACCAAGATGGGCGGTATCCGTCAAAAACAATACCTTCCGTAATCAAAAGGGCGGTTGGAGCCGATATGAGACCCAGTCCCGAAGGCGTGGTATGGCGCGGGGCGGCCGAATGAGGTAAAAATCCGGCGGCAGAAAGCCGGGAAAGGAAGGTGGCCGTGAAATTGCTTGGCGGTTGTGGTATGATTTCGAAGTCCGGCGGTAGGGACACATCGACTGGCACGACTCGCAGAGAGAGTCACGCTGGTTTTTCCCAACGCCAAATTCACTGTTCGCCTTTCGAAATCGGCGCGGAGTTATTGCGCCAATGCATCACGGACAGGCCTGTGTGCCGTGTGAGCATGAGTGCGAATGATGTGGGCAGTGGAGTGCCAGAGAGATTTGAGTTGAACGGTGGGGCGGCCCGTTTGGGCGTCAAGGCCGTAGTAAGAAGTAGCGCGGTGGTTAAAGTTTTTAAAGCCGCGTGGGGCGAGGCGAACGAGTTGAACCTTTCACGAGTTCGTGACGTCTAATCGTTATCGAAGGAAAAAACAAAGAAAAAAAATAAGAGGAGAGTAGCCATGACGAAGACCGAATTGAACAAGTACAAACACACATTAGAAGCCAAGCGAGACGAGCTTGAGCAATTTATCCGCAACCGCGAAGCCATCACCATTGAGAAGAGTCCCGACGCTCTGGATGAAGTCCAGCACGCCGCGGAGCGCGAGCTGGCCATCCGCAATCTGGACCGTGAGTCTCAGTTGCTGCGCCAAGTGCGCGCGTCTTTGATTCGCTTTGATGAGGGCCAGTACGGCGTCTGCCTGCATTGTGAAGAAGACATCAGTCCGAAACGGCTGAACGCCGTACCGTGGACTGCCTTTTGCATTCAGTGCCAGGAAGCGGCCGACCGCAATCGCGAAGAGATGCCGGAATCAGTGGACGATTTTCTCGTCAACGCAGCTTAACCTCGGAATCTCCGATCAACGTCCTCTTTACGATCAAGGCGCGGGCTTAACGGCTCGCGCCTTTCGTACCTGTAGATCCTCACTGCAGGGGACGAATGCCAATCGCCGACATCATACGTCCAGCTTGTATTCCGTCCCGACGGAAGCTATGGAGCTTGTCCGGACTACAGTAAGTGCAAGGCGCTCCATGGTCGGTGTGAATCAGCGGCACACCTGCCGATCGCAGTTGCCGCAGGTTCACTTCAACCAGGTCCAGGGGGGCGCGTTGCGAGAGGTCCTGTTCGGGCAGCCAGGCTTGAAAACTTTGCAGGACATCGCTGCCAACTTCATAACAACAACGCTGGATGCAAGGGCCGATGGCCGCGATCAGATCCACCGGATCGGTATGGAAGCGGCTGTGTAGCAGTTGGATGGCGCGTAATAGGATTGCCTGAGCGGTACCACGCCAACCGGCATGGACGGCGGCGACCGCTCGATTCTTGCGATCTACAAGCAGCACCGGCACGCAATCAGCGGTTTTCACCCCGACGACCAGACCGGGTTCGTTAGTGATGAGCGCGTCAGCTTCGCCGTTGACGCCGGGCGTGTCGACTTCAATTACATGCGCTGAGTGGATTTGCTTGGCGGATGCGAGCCGGGCCGGTTCGGGCCATAGGGAATTACGTGTGCCGAATCCGTGCTCCAGCCATTCGATTTCTGAAAGCAGACTCGAGCGATAGATGCCGCTGGAATCGATTTGGAGCACGATTTACCCGACGGGGGTGTAGATCTTGGTCAGTTGCTCGACGCTCGGGCCGGGATGCTGGGTCTGGGAGATCTTGACTTGCTTCTTGAAGCTGTCGAGCATCGTCTCGTCCAACCGTACTTCGGTGGGACGTTTCACCAGTGTCGCCATCTGGTCGATTTTGTCCTGAAGCTTCAGGAGTCCGTAGAACAGATTCTCGGGACGAGGCGGGCAGCCGACGATGTAAACGTCAACGGGAACGATCCGGTCCACGCCTTGGAGGGTAGAGTAGGTGTTAAAAGGCCCACCGACATTGGCGCATGCACCCATCGAAATGACCCACTTGGGGTCTGGCATCTGGTCATAGATGCGCTTGAGTACTGGCGCCATCTTGAGGGTGACGGTGCCGGCGACGATCATAAGATCGGACTGGCGCGGGCTGGGGCGGAAAACCTCAGCGCCGAAGCGTGCGATATCGAAACGGGAGGCGCTGGCGGCGATCATTTCGATGGCGCAGCAGGCCAAGCCGAAGGTAAGCGGCCAGAGGGAGGACTTGCGCGCCCAGTTGAAAACGTAGTCAACGGAAGTAGTGAGGAAATTGCGTTCGAACTGGTTGTGCAGGAAGGCCATAGGACGAGTCCGCTTCGAAATTCCAGTGTACCAGAATGAAGACGAAATTGGTGTTCAAATAAGAGTCGCAGACCTGAATATAGGCAGGTCTACAACCTGATACAATCTCCGCTTCCATGAACTCAAATCGACTAACGGCGGAATTGATGGCGGAGTTTATCGGCACCTTTGTGCTGATCGCCTTTGGCGGCGGTGTGGTGGCGATGACGGTTCTATTCGGCCACGGACTGCAGGGCGAGATTGTGAACGGCGGTTATACAAACATCACGCTTTGCTGGGGACTGGCGGTGACGATGGGAATCTACATCGCCGGCAAGATCAGCGGCGCACATTTGAATCCGGCGGTGACGGTGACGCTGGCGGTATTTCGAGGATTCCCGTGGTCGCGCGTGGTGCCTTATTGCGTGGCGCAGACGGCGGGCGCATTTGTGGCGGCTGCCCTGGTCTTCTGGAACTACCATCCGGCGTTTCTCAAATTTGATCCGACGCTCGAGAAGACGGCGGGGATCTTCACGACCTTCCCGGCGTTTCCGGAACTCCTCGCGGCGGGATTTGTTGATCAGATGATCGGGACGGCGTTATTGATGCTCATGATTTTCGCGATCACCGACGAGCGCAATCAGCCGCCGGCCAATTTGCAGCCTCTGATGGTGGGACTGATTGTGGTGGCCATCGGCATGGCGTACGGCGGGATGCACGGGTACGCGATCAATCCAGCGCGGGATCTCGGACCGCGGTTATTCACCGTCGTGGCCGGCTTCAAGAACAACGGTCTGACGGACGGCGGTTTCATCTGGTGGGTGCCGGTGGTGGCTCCGCTGATTGGAGGCGTGATTGGTGGGGCCGTTTATGATTTCGGCGTGCGCCGGTTTCTGCCGCGCTAGTCGTTGCGAAGAGCGATAGCCGGGTCGATCTTGGATGAGCGCCGCGCCGGCAGATAACTGGCGGCGATCACGGCGCCCAAGAGCAGCGTGCATGACGCGGCCAGCGTTAGCGGGTCGGACGAGGGCACGCCGAACAGGAAACTGACGAGCAAGCGTCCTACCGCCAGCGATCCCAGGAGTCCGAGGATTGCGCCGATGGCGGCGACTCCGCACATCTGCCGTATGATCAGCCGAGCCACCTCCGCGGGATTCGCACCGAGGGCCATGCGAATGCCAATTTCACGAACCCGCCGACTCACGGTATACGACGCGACTGAGTAGATGCCGAGCGCGCCGAGCAGAACGGCGAGCGCCGCGAAAATGGCGAGCAATCCGGCGCGGATGCGAGGTTCGGCGATGGCGTCGGCGACGATCTGGTCTATGGTGCGAATCTGCTTGATCGCTGCGGCGGTGCTGGCCGCGCGTATTTCTCCTCTTACGACTGATGCGAGGCTCATGGGGTCGCCGCTGGTTCGTACGAGGACGGTGGCGTCGTAGATGGGGTATTGCTTGTAGGAATAGTAGACCTGCGGCAAGCGGTCGGCCTTATAGCCAGCGGTCCGGACGTCGCCCACCACGCCGACGACTTCGCGATATTCGACGGTTTCGGGCCCGTTGGGCGGACGTCGCCCGCCGATGCGCTCGAGGCTGCCGAGGGCGAAGCGCTTTCCGATGGGATCCTCGCCAGGCCAGTACCGCCGCGCGGCGGTCTCGCTTAAAACCGCAATGTCTCTGGCAGCGGCGGTATCCGAGTCAGCGATGAGGCGGCCGCGCAGCAGCGGAATGCCGGCGGCAGCGAAGTAGCCGGGCGTTACGGCGGATTGCGAGACTTGGGGAGAGTCAGCGGCAAGGCGCCGGGGCGCACCTTCACGGGTAATAGGGGAGAGCGCGGCGTTTTCAAGCGGCAACGGATTGGCGACGCCGACAGCGGTCACTCCCGGCAGTGCGGCGAGGCGAGGCAGCAGGGTGTCGAACATCCGGGCGGAGGCGCCGCGTTCGCGCAGTCCGCTGACGTCGAGGTCGGTGGAGACGGCGAGTAGCTGGCTCGCTGGGAGTCCGAAGTCTACGCTGCGAAGATTCATGACGGTACGCAGCATGAGTCCGGCGGCGGTCATGAGAACGACGGAGAGGGCCACCTGCGCGCAGATGAGGGCATTGCGGAGGCGGCGGCTTGAGCGGCTTTCGGACTGGCCGCGTGACCGGTAGTTGGAGGCGCGCCATTGCGCCAGGGGAGCGAGTCCGCAGGCCACCGCACAAACGACAGTGGCCGCAACGGCGAACGCCAGTACGTGCCAGTCGATGTGCGAGCGCTCAATGAGTGGGATTCGTCCGGCGAAGAGGCGGACGATCACGGACTGTGTCCAGGTGGCGAGCATTAGTCCGGTGGCAGCGCCGAGAGCGCACAGCGCGAGGCTTTCGGCGATCAACTGACGGGCGAGGGTGCCAGTAGACGCGCCAAGAGCCATACGGGTGACCATTTCCTGCGAGCGGCCGACGCTGCGGGAAAGCAGGAGATTGGCGACGTTGGCGCAGGCGATCAGGAGGATGCAGGCAACTGCACCCAGCAGCGCGAAGAGCGTCGAACGCTGACCGCCGACCAGATACTCCTGTAAGTGTCGTATCCGGATGTTCTCGATGTGTGGCGCCTTTGGATGGCTCTGTGCGGTTCGGCGCGCAATAGTCGTAAGTTCGGCGGCAGCGTGCTCGGGAGTAACGCCCGGCTTCAAGCGGGCAAACGTAGCGTACCAGGCGCAGCAGCGATCTTGAGAGCCCAATGCCGGCATAGGTCCGGCACCCCAGTCGGCCAGCGATGCCCAGAGTTTTGCGCCGGGAGGAAACTCAAAGCTGGCCGGCATGACAGCGGTTACGGTGAAAGAACCGCCGAGGAAAGTGTCAAGCGGGATCGACTTTCCGAGGATTGCAGGGTCGCCGTTGAACCGGCGCTGCCAAAGGTCATAGCTGAGGATGGCGTGCCGCTGGCTGCCTTGATCGTCGGCGGTGGTGAAGGTGTGGCCCAGCAGCGGCGCGACGCCCAGCACATCGAAGAAACCAGACGATGCATAGATTCCGGGAACCCGCTCGACGCCGTCCTTGCCGCCAAGCTTAAATGGCCAGGCGCGACCGGTCCAATTGGGCAGAGCACCGATGGCTTCGAAGGACTGCGTCTGAGAACGCCAGTCGACAAAGTTCGCCGGAGAGAGGCGGCGGAGTTCGATGCTTGAGGGCGGATCGGATTCCCACACAGTGACTATGCGTTCCACGTTGGGGAAGGGAAGCGGGCGCAGGAGCACGGCGCGCACCACCGCGAAGATGGCTGTGTTGGCGCCCATTCCCAGAGCCATCGTGAGAATGACGACGGCCGAGAATCCTTTGTCGCGGAGGATTGAGCGAAGGATGGGTCGCATGAATGTTCAACCTCTCATTAGGATCTTGGAACGCGAGCCAGGGCAGTCTCCAGTTTTTGGTGATTTTTGAGAACGGGCGCGAAGAGGTCGCCGACGGCGGCGAAGCGGGCCGGCGCATTTTCTATCGTGAAGTGCTGAGGAAGCAGCCCTGGCTTCACTTCACTCCACTGAAGCGGGGTGGAGACGGGCGCGCTGCCATAGGCACGCAGGACGTACGGCGCTGATATCGTCTTTGACTCGGCAATCTGTAGATAGTCGAAGTAGACGCGGCCTTTGGTGCGTTTGGCTACTGAGCGCGGGGTGGTGAAGAGGTTGGGTTTCAGGTCAAACACTAAGTGAGAGACGATCTCGCAGAAGGAACGTACCTGCTCATATGTGTATCCGGTGTCGAGAGGGACGTAAATATGCATGCCGTCGCCGCCGGTGGTCTTGGGGTAGCCATCGAGTCCCAATTGTTCGAGCACGTCCTTCACTAGACAAGCCGCTTCCACGATCATGTCGTAGGGGCATTCCTGCGGATCCAGATCGATCAGCATATAGTCGGGCTGGTCGAGAGATCCGACGCGGCTCATCCACGGATTTTGATCGATACAGCCGAGATTGGCGAGATAGAGAAGCGTCTCGCGGTCATTACAGATCACATAGTTGATAACGCGATTTTCCGAGGGAATGGCTTCGGTGCGAATCCAATCGGCGGCGAAGTCCTCGGCGTTTTTCTGGAAGAAGTAGTCGGCCTCGATGCCGTTGGGGTAGCGCTTGAGCGAGAGCGGACGGTCGCGCAGGTGCGGAATGATGAGACTGGAGACAGCGTCGTAGTAGTTGATGAGGTCGCGCTTGGTGTAGCCCTCTTTCGGATAGAAGATCTTGTTGAGGTTGGTGAATTTCAGAGTCTGCTTCCCGATTTTGACGAGGGCTTCTTTTTGATCAAGGGAGAGCAGCGTCTGTTGGGGCGGGGCGGCCTCCGGGATGGTCTCATCAGTAGCCGCTTCCTCATTCTCGTTGCGTACAGACTTGGGTTCCACGTCGAGCCTTAGCCCTTGAAACGAAGGAGCACGGAGTTGATGATCCTGAGTCCACTCGGTGAAGCGGACTTCGCAGACGAGTTCGGGCTTGAGCCAGGTGACTCGTTTGGGGACCTTCCCCTTCTGCGCGAACGGGGACTTGTCGACGACGAGTGGTTCCATACGCTGGGCGAGGTCGCGCAGGGTTTTGTCATTGAAGCCGGTGCCGACCTGTCCGGCGTGCACAAGTTTTCCATCCTCGTAAACACCGAGGACGAGCGAACTGAAGTACTGCCGTTCGCCATGGGTGTAGCCGCAGATCACGAACTCCTGCTCGTTGTTGACCTTCACCTTGATCCAGGAGTCGCTGCGGCGCGATTCATAAAAGCTGTTCTGGCGCTTGGCCATGATGCCCTCGATGCCGGCCTGTTTCGCGGCTTCGAGCATGGCGTTTCCGTCGGCGTCAAAGTGCTGCGAGACGCGGATGGGGTCGCCGGGTTCGACGATGGCGTCGAGCGCTTTCTTGCGATCCTCAAGTTTCACACCGCGAAGGTCGTAGCCGTCCAGATAGAGGATGTCGAAGATAAAGAGGATGGCGGGAGTGGAGCGCGTGAGGTGCGCGACGGCGTTGGGATCAGTTTGTGCGATGCGGGGCTGGATGAGCGCGAACTTTGCGCGGCCCTCGCTGTCGAGCACGGCGATCTCGGCGTCGAGGATCACGTTGGTCGCTTTGAGGTGGTGAGGCAGGACAAGAATCTCGGGATACTGCCGTTCGCAGCGATTGCCTGTGCGGGAGAAAATGCGGACGTCGCCGTCCTCGATAAAGCAAACGGCGCGAACACCGTCCCACTTGACCTCGAAGATCCAACCGGGTCCGGACGGCGGCGTTCGCGAGAGGACCGAGGTCATGGGGGTGATGGCCTTGGGCATCTCCGCTTTCTTGGCGCCGGGGAGGGTGGCTGGATCGAAGGCGGCTTTCTGTTTCGACTTGGACTTGGCCTGCTTGCGGGCCGGGAGGTCGCTCGCGATTTCCTCTTGCGTGCGGCCGGTGAGGACGCTGCGGGCCTGCGCCTCAACGTCCCAGTTGAGCGCTGCGAATTCGTCCTTCTTCTTAATGAGGAGCCATTCATTGCCTTTGCCGCGACCCTTCATCAGGACGATGGCGAAGTCGCCGTTGAGCTTTTCGCCGTGCAGCCTGATCTTGAAATCGCCGCGCGCGATCTGATCCTTGGCGGGCATGTCGCCTAACACTTCGTAGGAGCCGCGGTCCCAGAGCATGACGCTGCCGCCGCCATATTCGCCTTTGGGGATGTTGCCTTCGAAGCCGCCGTATTCCAACGGATGGTCTTCGACATGCATCGCAAGACTCTTTTTGGAAGGGTCGAGCGTGGGACCTTTGGGAACGGCCCATGACTTCAGGACACCATCCACCTCAAGCCGGAAATCATAGTGGAGACGAGTGGCATCATGACGCTGCACGCAGAAACTCAAGGTCCGCGCGGATTTTACGGGGCCGGGAGCGGGCTCGGGCGTTTTTTCGAAATCCCGTTTCCTTTGATACTCGGCGATCGAATGATCAGGCGACTGGGTGGATTTAGTACGGGGCAAGCAGTCCGTCCTCGAAACTATGATAAAGGCAATGCGGAAGTGGTTTCCCTTGTTGTGGCTGATTGCCGCCATTGTAGCGGGGCAGGATCAGGCAGAACTTCGGAAACAAGTGGAGGCGGAGCGAAGGGCGGGCCGGGTGGCCTGGGCCAAGCCGCTGTTGGAATTCTCGCCGCTGTGGATGTCCTCAGAGACGATCAATTGATCCTGGAGATCTCGGCGGGAAGAGGCGGCCGCAGTGAAGATTGGGGCGAGGGCAAAGTGGATGGAGTCGGGCTTGACGAAGTGAGAGGTCGGGTGCCGGGTATTAAAGCGAGGAACCCGACCAGCCGATAGAGATCTGAAGCTAGCCGTGAGGGGCTTGACTTCAGTGTTTCCGCGACTAGAATAAGAAAATATCTCCTTTGGTATGCAGCCCTGCGAGCACAATAAAACGGAAATTCTGGCGAGACGGGATGGGGTGGATTATGTCCGCTGCCTGGATTGCGACCAAGTCTTCGAAGCTGAAGATCTTGAAGCCGTAACCGTCTACGAAGAAGACGACCAGACCGCCGCTTGACGAGTCTGCAGGACTGCTGTCGTGCGCGCATGGTACGTGTGTCACACCGCGGGGCATGAGATCCTAGACATTTGGGGAAGGAAATCAAAACGCCTGGCGGCGAGCCGTTGCGGATCGTCTCGATTGGCGGCGGCACCGGACTCTCGACGCTACTCAGAGGTTTGAAGCTATTCGCTCCCGGGCAACTCGATATCGTGGCCGTTGTTACGGTGACCGACGATGGCGGTAGTTCGGGCCGGTTGCGCCGCGATTTCGACATTCTGCCGCCTGGCGACATCCGGAATTGCATGGTCGCGTTGTCGGAAGACGAGACGCTCATGTCACGTCTTTTCCAATACCGGTTTGCGAGCGGCCGGGGACTCAAGGGGCACAGCTTCGGGAACCTGTTCCTGACGGCGATGTGCGATTTGACGGGCGACTTTGCGCACGCCGTGAAACTGTCCTCAGAGGTGCTGGCGAGCGCCGGCCATATCTACCCAGTTACGTCGGCGAACGTCGCTCTGGAGGCGGTCCTCTCCAACGGACGGATTGTATTTGGCGAGAGCCGCATTAGCCGCAGCCGTTCGCGGATCGAACGAATCCGGCTGAAGCCATCGCGTTGCAAGCCGCTGCCTGAAGTGTTGGAGGCCATTGCTGCCGCCGATTTGATCACGCTAGGGCCGGGTTCACTGTATACGAGCATCGTCCCGAACCTGCTGGTGAGCGGGGTGGCGGACGCCATTGTGAAGGCGCGGGCGGCGAAGGCCTATTTCGTCAACCTGATGTGGCAACCGGGTGAGACTATCGGTTTTCCGGCGTCGGCTCACGTGCAGGCGATTCACGATCATGCGGGGCGTCCGTTTCTGGACGTTGCGATTGTGAATACCCGGAAGATCCGTCCCGGCGTGCTGCGCAAGTATGCCGCCCAGCGATCCGAGCCGGTTGAGAACGACAACGATCAGCTCAGGAAGATGGGATTGCGAGTGGTGAGCCGGGCGCTGGCACTAGAAGATAACGTCGTCCGGCACGATCCGGGAGCGGTTGCGGCAGTGGCGATGGAACTGGCTGCCGAATCACGAGCCGGACGTAGACAATAAGAACAAACTGACATGGATACGAATTTTGTAATTCTCGCGGCTGGTTTAGGCACGCGAATGAGGTCAAAGCGCGCGAAGGTTTTGCACCGTGCCGGCGGGTTGACGCTGGTGGAGAACGTGGTGCGGGCGGCGCTCGGAGTGACGACACCGGAGCGGATTGTCGTGGTGGTGGGGCATCAGGCGAACGAGGTGCGGGCGGCGCTTGCTCACACCGGCGTACAGTTTGCTGAGCAGATCGAGCAGAAGGGCACCGGCCATGCGGTGATGATGGCGCGCGAGGCGCTCGCTGGAAAAACAGGCACCGTAGTGGTGGCCTATGGCGATTGCCCGCTGCTGAGAACCGAGACATTCAGGAGCCTTATCGAGAGTGCCGCCGGTTCAAAGGGCGGCGCAACGCTGGTGACCACGAAACTCGAGGACCCGCGTGGCTATGGCCGCATTCTGCTGAACCAGAGAGGGCATGTGGTGCAGATCGTCGAGCAGAAGTCGGCGACACCCGAGCAACTGGAGATCCGGCTGGTGAATTCGGGCATCTATTGCTTCGGGGCGGACATGCTTTGGAAGCACATCGGCGAGATCGAACCGAACAACAAAGCCGGGGAATACTATCTCACCGACATGGCGGAGATCCTGACGCGCGCCGGATCGTTTGTCGAGCCTTTTGAGATCGCCGACCCGAAGGAGATTGTCGGAATCAATACACGCGTAGAACTGGCGGAGGTGGACCAGTTTCTGCGGCAGCGCAAAGTGAAGCAGTTGATGCTGGATGGTGTGACGGTGGAGAAGCCGGACACGGTGACCATTGACAACGACGTCCAGATTGGCCAGGACACGGTGGTGGAGGCGTTTGCCAGGATCACGGGAAAGACGGTGATCGGGGAGGACTGCACGATTGGCGCGTATGCGGTGATCGCCGATTCGACGCTCAGCGATGGAGTTACGATTTTGCCGTTCACGCACATGGTGTCGTCGTCGGCGGCGACCGGCGCCAAAATCGGTCCATTTGCGAGAATGCGGATGAATGCCGCCGCGGGTGCGAGTTCGGAAATCGGCAACTTCGTCGAGTTGAAGAACACGCAGTTCGGCGCAGGCGCCAAGGCGCATCACTTGGCTTACCTCGGCGACGCTGCTGTCGGGGAGAAGGCCAACATCGGCGCGGGAACGATCACCTGCAACTACGACGGGCTGAAGAAGCACCGCACGGCGATCGGTCCGGGCGCGTTCATCGGCAGCAACTCGACGCTGGTGGCGCCGGTGGAGATTGGAGAGAAGGCGTACGTTGGCGCGGGAAGCGTGATTACTGATCCTGTTCCGGCTGAAGCACTGGCACTGGGACGGGGACGGCAGGTAGTAAAAGAGGGCTGGGTAAAAAAGAAGAAAGGCTGATACCGCTACAGCTTTTTCTTGTTGTCCATTTTGTCGCGCACGATGATGCGGATGGCGAGGTCGCCGTCGTCGGTGGGTGTATACCGCACCGTCACTCTGGCCTTCGCCTTCAGCTTTCCTTCCACCTTTGTATCCGGATTCACGCGAAACGTATGCTGCTCGGCGGGTTTGCCAAGCACCTCGCGGGAGACCACCAGTTTATCGTCGGCGATGGAAATGACAAGCCCGGAAAAGAAGCCGTCGGAATTCTCTTGTGGTTTGGAACTACCCTCTTGCCCAGCGCATAGCGCGATGCCCGAATAAAGCAGCGCCAAGACAAACCACGAGCGTAGAAGTATCCGCACTATTTCCACAATACTAGAACCACATGAAGCGGGAAAGAAGTTGCCGTTAAACTTTCTTCATTCGTGGGCCTGGAAAACGAGTACTGGATGGTAGACATTTGGCAGGCGTGCCTCTCCGATGGCGATGAGTTCGCCACCGGCGTCAATCGCCTTGACGTATTTGCCATCGCGCAGGCGGAAGGGGGAAACGCGGAAGTCGCGACCTTGCCGGATTTGTCCGATTGTGATGTCGTCCACCGATTCCGAAGGAAATTCCGGAAGCAACTGAGATGCACTTACCAGGGCGTCGACGATCCGGTGTTCACCGGCGAGAGCGGCGAGTTGCTCGATGGTGCGTGCGCTGTCGATTCCAAAGCCGCCTGAGGCGGTGCGCCGGAGCGACTGAAGAAGTGCGCCGCAACCGAGCGACTGGCCGAGGTCGTGGGCGATGCTCCGGACATAGGTGCCGGCGGAGCAGACCACGCGTACGGAGGCATCCTGCCCGTCGAAGCTAAGCAGTTCAAGCGACGACACGGTAACGGGCACGGCTCGCAGCACCACGGGAACATTTTTGCGGGCGAGTTTGTAAGCCGGCACGCCGTCGATCTTTTTGGCGGATACAGGGGGCGGCGTTTGTTCGAAGGTTCCGCGGAACTGCTCGAGGGCAGCGTCGATGCGGGCGTGATCGAGATCGAAGGGAACCGTGTCGGCGGCGGGCTTACCCTGCCGGTCGTAGGTGTCGGTGGATTGTCCGAAGCGGATTACGCCTTCGTAGATTTTCTGGTCGCGTCCGAAGAACTGGGCGAGACGGGTGGCGCGTCCAATCACTAGTGGGAGTACTCCGGTGGCCATAGGATCCAGAGTCCCGAGATGGCCAACCTTCTTAGTCCCGGCGAGCCTACGGACCTTGCCCACAACGTCATGGGAAGTCCAGCCCTCCGGCTTGTCGACAACAAGAACACCATCCACGATTCCAGAGTAACAAACGGTTTGTATGTGATCCTTTAATCATCATCGTGTCCCGCCGGCGTTTCAATCTCAGCAGCGAACTTCGTCCCTTACTCCGGCTGGCAGCGCCCCTGGTGTTGGCGGAACTAGGTTGGATGGCGATGGGCGTGGTGGACGTGATGATGGTGGGGCGGTTGCCGGACAGTGCGGCGGCCCTGGGCGCGGTGAGTGTGGGCACCTCGGTGTTCTACACCATTGCGATTTTTGGCGGATCGCTGATGATGGCGCTCGACACGCTGGTGTCGCAGGCGTGGGGCGCCAAGCGCATCGATGAATGTCACCGGTGGTTGTGGAGTGCGCTGGCGTTATCGATTCCGGTGATCCCGCTGGTGATGGCGGCAGTTTGGGCGGGATCACTGTCGCTCGGATGGTTTGGAGTAAATCCGGCGGTGCTCGACAAGGGACGGTCGTACGTCCAGATTCTGACGTTCGGGGTGCCGGGGCTATTTCTATATTTTGCGCTACGCCGATATCTACAGGGCATCGGAAGGGTGCGCATCGTGACGTTTGCGCTGGTGTCGGCGAACGTAGTGAACCTGGTCGGCAACTGGGGCTTGATCTACGGACGCTGGGGACTGCCGGCGATGGGCACTGACGGTTCGGCGTGGGCCACTGTGGGGGCGCGGTTTTATATGGCGGCTGTGCTGGCAGCATATCTGGTGTACATCGAGCGGCGGGACGGTCACGGCTTGTTTGCCGGGCGGATGCACGTCGACATGGCGCGGATGAAGCGAATCGTGCAATTGGGTGGTCCGGCGGCGATTCATGTGGGTTTAGAGATGGCGGTATTCGGGCTGGCGACGGTGCTGGTTGCGCGACTGGCGCCAGAGATCTTAGCGGCGCACCAGATTGCGCTAAACCTGGCGAGCCTTACGTTCATGGTGCCACTGGGCATTAGCGCAGCCGCGGCGGTCAGCGTTGGACACCGGATAGGGGCGGGGGACTACGAGGGGGCTGGACGGTCCGGGTGGCTGGCGATCGCCCTGGGTGCGGCATTCATGTCGCTCGCGGCGCTCGTGTCCTGGCTGGCGCCGCAGGCAGTGGCGCGCTTATACACGGACAACAGCCGGGTGGTGGCCACCAGCGTCGGACTGCTGGCGATCGCGGCGCTATTCCAACTTTTCGATGGGCTCCAGATTGTCTGTTCGGGCGCTTTACGTGGGGCGGGGGACACGCGGACAGCGATGTTGTGCAACCTGGTGTTCTACTGGTTCGTCGGATTGCCGGCAGGGTACGCGCTGTGCTTTTGGGCAGGTTGGGGCGCAGTCGGTATTTGGATTGGGCTGTGTCTGGGACTGATGCTGATTGGCTCCACTTTGCTGTGGGTCTGGCGGCAGAGGGTGGCCGAATTCAGGCGGCAGGCTGTAGCGGCGGCCGCTTAGTAAGCTGTCCTCGAAATCCTGAAACGGTGAAAACGTTGCACTTTGACCTCGCGAGAGTCCGTCCAACCCCGCGTTTCGTTTCAAACCGTTGACTTTCAGTCGTCTAAGGGCGAGAATCGGATATCTTTCTAGGGTTTGAAGGGAGTCTTCAACTGATGCGTCAGCGCATATTGCTAGCTGTTGCCATAGTAGTGACCACGTTTGCATCCGCATTCTCGCAGGAGGTCAGCGCCGGTATTACGGGTCGCGTGACCGATCCTTCGGGTGCGTCGATTGTCAACGCTGCGGTTACGGCCCGCGATCTCGATCGCGGCACAGAATGGCCAACCATAACTAATGACGACGGGATTTACGCGTTTCCGCGAATTCCGATCGGCAGTTATGAACTTCGTGTTGAAGCGCAGGGCTTCAAGGCGTTTGTTCAGTCCCGCTTCACGCTCCAAGTTAACCAGCGCGCTCGAATCGACGCGCAGATGCAGGTAGGCGCTTTAAGCGAGAGCGTGTCGGTGAGTGCCGACGCGACTGTCCTGCAGACCGACACCACGCAGGTGGGTTCCGTCATTGGTTCCAAGACCATCGTGAACACGCCGCTCATCAGCCGCAATCCGATTGCGCTGACGCTGCTGGCGCCTGGCGTAACGACGCCCAATCCAGCGGGCTTCAACAACGGTGTGCGCACCGCGGGCGGCGGACGCCCGTATGTCAACGGCAACCGCGAAGAGGCGAATAATTTCCTCCTCGACGGCGTGGACAACAACCAGGTGTCGGACAATCTGACGTCGTACCAGCCGAACCTGGATGCGATTGAGGAAGTGAAGGTCATCACCAACAACGCGTCGGCGGAGTTCGGTAATTTTCAGGGCGGCATCATCAACGTAGTTGTGAAGTCGGGTACTAACGACTTGCACGGCGACGTGTTTGAATACTTCCGCAACGACAAGCTGAACGCCAATAGCTGGGCCAACAACTGGTCAGTGTCCACTTCGTTCCCGAACGGCACTCCGCGCACGGCACTGCGTTGGAATCAGTACGGCGGCGTGGTGGGCGGCAAGATTATCAAGGACAAGTTGTTTTTCTTCGCTGATTATCAGGGACTGCGCAAAGCAACGCCTCCATCAGTTTCGAACGCGAGTGTGTTTTCGACTGCTTGGCGCACGGGCGATTTCTCGAACCTGCTTAATCCGAATACCGAAGTCACGCCGGGCAACAAGCTGAACAAGACCATCCAGCTGTACAATCCGTTCTCGGTGGACGCCGCAGGCAATCGCGCGCCCTTCGCCGGCAACATAATTCCCAGCAACCTGTTAAGTCCCGCGGCCAAGGCCTTAGTAGGCAATACCGCGATCTACCCGCTGGCTTTGGGAAGCACACTACAGAACAACTTCCAGTATTCGAGCTCCAGCTACGTCAGTTCGGACCAGGGTGATTTTAAGCTCGACTGGAGACCGACTGAGAAGCACTATTGGAGCTCGCGCTACTCGAACGGCCGGCAGGACCAGCCGAGCGTAAACACGTTCCCGTTGTTCTATAACTCGTTCAACATCGCGCCGTTCCAGAACGGCGTTATTAACTGGACGTGGACGATCAGCCCCAACCTCGTCAATGAAGCCCGGGTGGGCGTGAACAACATCATGCTCGACAACGGCGGCGCTGACAAAGGACTTGGGGATATCGCCTCGAAGGCTGGTATTGCTGGCGCCGGTTCGGGACTGCTCGCCATCGGCTCGGGTGTCAACGGCGGTCCCGGCTTCGCATACTCGTCCGGTCTCGGCAGCGCGAATATCGGAGTTCAGCAGTTGTTCGCGAATACCACTTATCACTATGCCGACAACGTGACGATTATTCGCGGCCGTCACATGATGAAGACTGGCGGACAGTTGCTGCGGCAGGATCTGAACACGTTCTATGCCGGCAACGGCGGCCGCTCAGGCTACCTGAATTTTGGCGGACGTTTTACAGCCGCCAACGCGGCGAGTCCGAGCGGAACTCTAATTGGAGAAGCGGACTTCCTTCTGGGTCTGCCAACCGACATTGGCAAGGGCCTGAGCACAGGCACCTGGGGTCAGCGCGGCACGATCTACGGCTTGTACTTCCAGGATGACTGGCGCGCCACCAACAATCTGACCTTGAATCTGGGTCTGCGTTGGGAGTATCACACGCCGTGGGTGGAGGTGAAGGATCGTCAGTCGAACTTCGACCTCATCACCGGACAGTTGAAACTCGCGGGTCAGAACGGGAACAGTCGCGCACTGTACAATTCGTTCAAGAAGGACTTCCAGCCGCGCGTTGGCTTTGCTTATACGCCGGGCGTAATGAGCAAGATGTTTGTTCTGCGAGGCGCCTACACGATTTCGTCCTTCCTCGAAGGAACCGGCACGAACCTCCGCCTACCGCTGAATCCGCCGTTCGCGACGGAGTTCGGCCAGCTTTACAACACGCCCACCGACGTTCTTCCAGGTTCGACATTGGATCAGGGGTTGTCTGCCTTGAATCCGAAGGATCCTTACAAGGGCGCGACGCTCCGCATCTGGGATCCAAACGTCCGGCCGTCAGTCGTGCAGCAGTGGAACTTCTCTGTGGAGACGCAGATGAAGGGCAACCTTCTGACAATTGGTTATGTTGGCCAGCACGGAACGCACCTTATGGTTGCGATGCCATACAAGCAGAAGCAGCTGGTCGACGGTAAGGTGGTTGCAAGTCCTTTCCTGTCGGGCAATCCGGCGCTGCTGGCGACGATCTCGCAGATCTCCGGTACACAGTCGGGCGCTAACCAGAAATACAACGCTCTGCAGACGACTTTGAAGAAGCGGTTCGGACATGGGCTTGAATACCAGGTGGCTTACACGTATTCGAGGGGCATGTCGGATTCGATCGGCTATTACGGTGAGGGCGGCCAGGCGGGAAGTCAGTCCGCTTACTGGCAGAATCTATTCAACCGTCGCGCGGAGTGGGGTCCGACCTACTTTGATCTGAAGCATAACCTGGTGATTTCGGGCGTCTACGAACTGCCGTTCGGCAAGGGCAAGACGATGGGCGCAAACTGGAACCGTGCGTTTGACAGCATTCTCGGAGGCTGGCAATTTGGCGGTATCTTCACGGCGCATGGCGGCTTCCCACTGACCATCAAGACTGCAACTGATTCGTCCGGTACCGGTCAACGTAGCTTCCGAGCCAACGTCATCGGCACTCCGAACGATCCGCACAACATTGGACCGGGAGCCCTGTTCCTGGATCCCACGGCCTATGCATCGCCGACCGCGGGGACATTCGGCAACGCGGGCGTCGGAATCGTTCGCGGACCTGGAATGACCCGCATGGACGCTTCCCTCGGCAAGCGCTTCCCGGTGGGCGAGCATCGCTCGTTTGAACTTCGCGGCGAGGCGTTCAACCTTTCGAACACTCCGATTTTCCTGAGTCCGGCATCGCAGACTATTACGTCGACGCTGTTCGGCCAGATTCGCGGTGCGCAGGGTGAGCGCAACGTGCAGTTTCTGGCGAAGTTTAACTTTTAGGACTGCGAGCGAGGCTGATTCGCCGTAGTTGGTTTCGAAAAGGGGAAGCGGCTAAAACCCGCCTCCCCTTTTTTCGTAAATCGACATCCTCATCGCCTTGAACATCGTTGGGGTGTGCTTCGTATGCAATGTTTAAGGAATTGACGATCATGGGTGAACTTTGGCAAGACGTGCGGTACGGTTTTCGGACACTGCTGGCGAAGCCCGGATTTACCGCAGTGGCGGTGCTGGTGCTTTCGCTGGGTATCGGCGCCAATACGGCCATATTCAGCCTGGTCAATGCATTTCTGTTGAAGCCGCTCAATATAAAGAACGAGTCAGAGTTGGTGGGCTGTTACAGCCGGGACGTCAAGAAGCCCGATAGCTACCGCGCTTTTTCCTACCCTAACTACATCGACCTGCGCGACAAGAACCAGGTATTCAGCAGCCTGATGGCCCACAATAACGCGATGGTCGGGGTGGGCGAAGGAGAGACGACGCGGCGCGTATTTGCAGACGTGGTTTCATCGAATTATTTCTCCACGTTTGGCGTCCCACTTTTCCTGGGCCGCACGTTCACCGCAGGCGAGGAGCAACCGGGCTCGAACCCAGCGGTTGCCATCGTCAGCTACTCCTACTGGAAAAAGAAGGGCGACCCCAACCTACTGGGGAAGCCGCTGCGCATCAACGGTCGAATGTTCACGATTGTAGGTGTCACCGCTCAGGGATTCAGCGGTACCACGGCGCTGGTAAGTTCTGAGCTCTATGTTCCGCTGGGGGCCTACAGGCTGGTGATGAACGACTTCGAGGGACGTGTCAGAAACCTCGAGACACGCGATCAGCACAGCCTTATTCTGGTGGGCCGCCTACGTCCGGGCGTCACCGCGCAGCAGGCGGACACGCAACTCGCAGTGATGGCCGCGCAGTTGGAGAAGGCTTATCCGGCCGAGAACAAGAACCAGACGGTGATGACGAGCAAGCTGTCGCGGCTGAGCATTTCCACCAGTCCGTCGAGCGACAGTGGACTGGGCACGCCGGCCATCCTTCTGCTATCGATGTCGGGCGTGGTGTTGCTGATCGCATCGCTGAACCTCGCGAACATGATGCTCGCCCGCGGTACGGCGCGTCGCAAAGAGATCGCCATCCGTCTTGCGATTGGCGGCGGCCGGGGCCGGATCGTCCGGCAGTTATTCACTGAGGGACTGCTGCTCGCAATGCTCGGCGGTGCGGCAGGCTTGGTAGTGGCCGCGTGGAGCACCTCGCTGCTGGTGGCCTCACTGGCGCAAATGGCACCCCTCGAGATCAACTACTCGGCTGGACCGGACATCCGGGTACTCGGCGTCACGATGGCGTTTTGTGTATTCAGCACGATTCTATTCAGCCTGGGACCGGCCTGGAAGCTCTCGCGGCCAGACCTGGTGTCGGATCTGAAGAAGGCGTCGGGTGACGAGGCGATGGGCGGCTCGCGGCGTCTGTTCTCGCGCCGCAACCTGCTAGTGATGGCGCAACTGTCGCTGTCGTTGATGATGCTGGCGGCTTCAGGCTTGTTTGTCCGTAGCGCTGTCCATGCGGCAAATGTAGCCCCCGGATTCACGCTCGATCACGGCGTGATCGCGGAACTCGATCCGAGTCTCGCGGGCTTCGATGAAACGCGCGGACGGGAGATCTACAGCGCGCTCTTAAACCGCATGCGGGGCATTCCAGGTGTTGAAACAGTGGCTGTGGCGGCGATGGTTCCGTTCGGCATGACATCGTTTGATAAGTCCGTCCGTCCGGCGGGCGATTCCGGCTCGGGCAAGACAGGCGAGGCGGCGAAACCCGTTTACACGACGTTCAATATTGTCAGCGAAGACTATTTCAAGACGCTCGGCATTCCGCTTTTACGGGGACGCACATTTGTCGCGGCAGAGGCCACCAACGCACCTCATGCGCATGTTGCCATGATCGACAAACTGGCTGCCGAGAAGCTTTGGCCTGGCGGTGAGGCCGTTGGCAAGCATCTGCGTGTGGACTCAGACGATCCGGGCAAACCGGCCGAAGACATCGAAATCGTGGGAGTGGTGGGTGATATTCAGGACCACATCATCGGCCGCGCTGCGCAACCGCACCTCTATGTTCCATTTGGGCAGCAGTATCAATCCAACATGCAGCTTCATTTGAAAATCGCTCCGCAGTCGGGCGAGGCGCAGTCGAGGCTGCTCGATGGTGTGCGGCGGGAGATGCGGACGGTTGACGAGCGGCTACCCGTGCTGTCGCTGAAGACGATGCGCGACCATCTCGACTCCAGCTTCGACCTCTGGATTGTCCGCACAGGCGCGCGGATGCTGGCGATTTTCGGCATTGTCGCGCTAGTGCTGGCGGTGATCGGACTCTACGGGGTTAAGGCGTACACCGTCGCGCAGCGTACCCGTGAGCTCGGAATCCGCATGGCTCTCGGCGCCAATTCCGGCGACACGCTGCGGCTCATTCTTCGAGAAGGGCTCACGGTAACCCTGGTGGGAATCGCGATAGGGATGGTGCTATCGGTGGCATTGGGACGGGTGCTTGCCGGCATTTTGTACGAAGTGAACGGACTCGATCCGGTGGTGTTTCTCACGGCGCCGCTGGTGCTGGGAGTGGTATCGCTGGCTGCCTGCTACCTGCCTGCCCGGCGCGCCGCCCGCGTAGACCCGATGATCGCGCTCCGATACGAATAGATCCCCTGCCCAGCGAGTTATTCTGGCAACAGAGGGCGAATGTATAAACGCAAGCTCGGAACTCAAGGGTTGACGGTCTCGGCGATGGGACTGGGCTGCATGGGCATGAGCGAGTTCTATGGGCCGGGGGATGAGACAGAATCGATTGCCACGATTCACCGTGCGCTCGAACTCGGGATCAATTTCCTCGATACGTCGGATATCTACGGTCCATTCAAGAATGAGGAACTGGTAGGCCGCGCGATCGACGGACATCGTGACGAGTACGTGATTGCCACAAAATTCGGCATCCTGCGCGATCCTGCCAAGCCGATGGTGCGCGGCGTGAGCGGCAGGCCGGAGTATGTGCGGTCGGCTTGCGATGCGAGTTTGAAGCGGCTGAGGGTGGATACGATTGATCTGTACTACCAGCACCGGGTGGATCCCGCGACGCCGATCGAAGAGACGGTAGGAGCGATGGCGGAGCTGGTGAAAGCCGGCAAGGTGCGCTATCTCGGACTTTCGGAAGCGAGTCCAGCGACCATCCGGCGGGCTCACGCCGTCCATCCGATTTCGGCGCTACAGACTGAATACTCGCTTTGGAGCCGCGACCCGGAGGACGAGATTTTGCCTATGGTGCGGGAACTCGGGATTGGCTTCGTTCCGTACAGTCCGCTGGGGCGTGGTTTCCTAACCGGCGAGATCAAGAAGTTCGACGACCTGGCGGCAGATGATTTCCGCCGGATTTCACCGCGGTTTCAAGGTGAGAACTTCGCCAAGAACATGGAGTTGGTGGAGCGGATTCAGGAGATTGCAAAGGAGAAGGGCTGCACGGCGTCGCAACTCGCGCTTGCCTGGGTATTGTCCGAGGGGGATGATGTAGCGCCGATCCCCGGCACAAAACGTCGCAAATACCTCGAGGAGAATGCCGCGGCGGCGGGACTGCAACTAACGGCAGCGGATCTTCGCCTGATTGAGGAGGCGGCGCCGAAGGGCGTTGCTGCAGGCCAGAGGTATCCCGAAATGGCTATGGGTCTGTTGAACGGCTAGTGTTTGCTCCCGCGTTGAGGCCTGGTTGCCTATTCGGTAGTTGGGGCGGTGAAGACGTCGACGAGAATGCTGCCGGCGTAGCCCAAACAGAGGCCCACCATACTACAGCCCAAAAACGCGAGCCCGGGGCTCAGACTAAAGCCGTCAGCGATCGGACTTGCAACGGCTAGCCCGACGATTGCCCCACCCAGAGTAGTCAATATTCGGTTTCGCATGGTGATTACAGTATGGGATATGGCGGGACCTCAGGCGATTGGCATGTCGCCTGAGGTCCAAGGCTAGAGTCACCGAGTGGTAGAACGCTCTAAAGTACTGGGACACCCCTACTCTGAGGGGGTGCTAGCAACCGCGGGAGCGGGGATTACCTGCTTCTTGATGCTGCCCGAGAAGATCACATCGGTATCGCTATCGACAAAATCGATCGTCTTGGCGTCGGTGATCACAAAATTACCGCCAAACACGAGGGTGTCGGAACCGGTGATGGTTAAAGTCCCGGTGCAGTCGGCGTTTACGGTATAGGTGCCGGTGACCGTTCGCTTATGAATGGTTCCATCCAGGCTAAGGGTGTCGGCTCCCTTGAAATTACCTGCACCGTCGAAGGTGTTCAATCCGACCAACGCCATGACGTACCAATACCCCTGGCTGTCATAGAACGATCCTGTCAAATTGAACGAATAGTTGCCATTTAGCATCTTGGCGTCACAGGCGGTTGTATCTGCGCGAGCCACTTGACCCGAAAATGCAACCGCGACAAAAGCCGCAACAGCAAGCGTCGCCATCGGGCGCGCGAAGGAAAATCTAGCCACAAAACCTCCCGCTATCAGTACTTAAACACTCAAATTCAGTGAACGTTGCACAGACGGTCCAAATCCCATATCGGTTAAATCGACGTCTTTGTGTAGGACCACATGAGAGCCGCCAGCGCCAGAACCGACACGGCTGCGCCCCACAGGACTCCTTGGGATACATACGAGAGTATCACCACGTGATCGCCCTCCGGGACTGGCACGGCGAGGAAGGCGCCCCGCCACCGCCGCACCTCTGCCTTACGACCGTCGACGGCAGCGGTCCATCCCGGTGCCCACTGCTCGACCAAATGGAACTGATCGCCTCCCGGTTTGGCACGGACGCGGAATTCGCGGTATTCCGGACGCCAGGCCACGCGTTCGTCGCCTGCTCCGGAAGAGTTCTCAAAGCCATACGGAGGGCGTGAGTCCCGATATTCGAAGACTTTGTAGTGCAATGACGGCTCCATGAGGTGGAAGTCAGGATCGGCGCTAAGGCGCGCAAACAGGGGACCTTCCCGCGACGTGACGAAATAGCGTATGCCGAAGAACTGGAGAGTGGCTTTGTCGCCGGGATCGAGATCGAATTCCCAATTGGTCCGGAATTTCACCAACGGGTCGATGGCTTTACGGTATTGGTTCGTTATGAAGGGATCGAAGCCTTGGGGTGTCGAGAGACCGTACTGACGCAGAAACTGAGGATATGGCCCGGTGCGGTCCATGGCGACGCGATGATCCGGGCGGGTGCGCATGGTGAGGTAGGTTATGCGTGCGACCTCGGGCATCTCCGGTTCAGCCCAGCGGGTGAAGGTGCGGGTGGCGTTGAAGCGTTTACTGGTGCCGTTGATCTTGTAGTCGGCGGCGGCGAAGAGCAGGAGCGCGGCTGACAGGACCGCGGCATAACGGCCGGATTGGCCACGAAGTGCGAAGAGTCCGGCGGCGAACAGGGCTGTTGTGATGAGAGCCTCGACGCCGCTCGGCCATCCGGTGGCGAGTCCTAAGCCGTCGGGCCACCAGGAGGCAAGTTGCCGGAGAGTCCAGAGGAACATTGCACCGCAGACGGTCCAGCCGGCAAGTGGTGGAAGAGTACGGCCGGGGCTCTTGAGGAACCGGTCGAGTCCGACGGCGGCCAAGGCCGCGAGGGCTGTGAAGACCGCCGCGAGGAAGTAATGGTCGCGAATGATCTCAGAACCGAGGAAGAAAACACTGAGAATGCCGGACACCAGATTGAACGGATTGACGACCACCAGGAGTGCCGCGGCGAGGACTGCGAGGAGAGCAGCGTACCCGGGGCCGGAGCGATGCCGTAGCAGCATGAGCAAGCCCAGAAAGACTGGCGCGCCGAGATACAGATATTCGAAGCCCTCATGAGTTTGGGGGGCGGTGCGCAGACCAAAGTCCCAGTAATTGGGAATGAAGAACGACAGGTAGTAGGCCGGATCGTGGTAGCCGCCGCCGTAGCGCACCTCGGGCATTTTCAACGTGTTCATTTCGAGCGCCGGAGCCAATTGGACCATGGCCAGCAGCATCGAAAATGCGATGGCGGCGGAAGCGCGAGCGCCATGAATCCAGCCTCGATGGCGAACCAGCGCATAGGTGATCACAGAAACGGCGAACGCCACCCATGTCGGGGGGTAGCCGGCGAGGAAGCACAAAGCTGAAGCGGCAGCGGTCTTGAGGAGCGGTCGCCAGCGGTCCTGCTCGACGCTCTGGTCGATTCCGAGTAGCGCCAGCGGAAACCATGCGTACGCGGCCACACCGCCGAGATGCTGAAGCTCATTGAGCAGGTAGCCTCCGTAGGCGAAGGCGCACGCGCCCAAGAGGGCGGGCAGCGAGTCCAGACGGTGGCGCAGCCATAGGTAGCAGAGGCAGAATGCCAGCCACGCGTGGAGGAACACGAAGATCTCGAGGCTCAGAAACGACAGGTGGGGACGTCCCCAGTTGGCCAGGAACAGCAGCCAGGTGGGTGGGTAGAAGAGGGCAGCCTGGGTGTTTCCAGCGAAGCCCATGCCGCAGTAGATGGTGGGGTCCCACTGTGGAAGGCGGCCATGGCGGACGGCTTGGAAGGCGTAGTCGGCGAGAGGGTAGTGGTAGCCGGCAAGGTCGTAGGGGATCTCGACCTGCTGGAAGGGGGGCAGGTATTCGAAGAACAGCGCGTAGGTGGCGAGCAGCGCCAGCGCAGCGACCTTCAGCATGGCCCTAATACAGTACCCGAGTGCGGAGCGTGCCGGCCACCTGATCGAGGCGATTGCGGATGGCGAGGGTCTGCGAGCGATCCTTTGTCTCGACGTCGATAACGACGTAGCCGATGGCGGAATTCGTCTGCAAATACTGGCCGGTGATATTGATCTTGGATTCGGAAAAAATCGTATTGATCTGGGACATTACGCCGGGCTGATTGCAATGAATGTGAAGCAGGCGATGTTTGCCGGGGTGCTCGGGCAGGGAGACTTCGGGGAAGTTGACGGCGGTGAGCGTGGATCCGTTATTGCTGTACTTGATTAGTTTCTCAGCGACTTCGATGCCGATGTTGCGTTGCGCTTCCTCTGTGCTGCCACCAACGTGTGGAGTGAGGATCACGTTGTCCATGCCGCGCAGGGGCGAAACGAATTCGTCGGCCGGCCCCTTGGGTTCCTTGGGGAAAACATCGATCGCGGCGCCGGAGACTTGCCCGCTGCGGAGGGCTTCCGCAAGCGCCTCGATATCGACGACTGAGCCGCGAGAGGCGTTGATCAGCCGCGCGCCGGGCTTCAGACGGGCGATCTGGGCGGCTCCGATCATCCGCTTGGTGGCGGGAGTCTCAGGGACGTGGAGCGTCACCACATCCGCTATGGCCAGAAGATCGTCAAGAGCGGCGATGGGATTAGCGTTACCCAGGGCGAGTTTGGTCTCGACATCGTAGTACACCACCTTCATGCCAAGCGCTTCGGCGAGCACGCCGACCTGGGTGCCGATGTGTCCGTAGCCGACGATGCCGACGGTCTTGCCGCGGACTTCGTGCGACTGCGAGGCGCTTTTGTCCCAGCCGCCACGATGGGCCAGGGCGTTGCGGAAGGGGATGCCGCGCATCAGGAGGATGATCTCGGCGAGCACGAGTTCGGCGACGCTGCGGGTGTTCGAAAACGGCGCGTTGAATACAGGAATGCCGCGCTGCTGGGCCGTGTCGATACTCACCTGATTGGTGCCGATGCAGAAGCAGCCGATGGCAATCAGTTTTTCGGCGTGTTCGAGCACCCGGGGCGTGAGGTGGGTGTTGGAGCGGATGCCGATCAGGTGGGCGTCGCGAATGCTCTCAATCAATTGTGCTTCGGGGAGAGCTTTCGGGTGGGCCTCGATGAACGTGTAGCCGTCGGTCTGCAGCACCTCGGTGGCGCTGGGATGGACGCTTTCGAGCAGCAGTACCTTGATCTTGTCTTTCTTAAGTGAGGTAAGTCGCGAAGATTGACCCAAATCAAAGGGTAACAAACTGGTCTGGCGGTCAACGTCGCGGGGGTGGTTTGCCTCGAACTCGACTGCCTTCAATTCGAGGTTTCCGTTACACTAAGACCCATGTCTCTTGCCGCCGGCGACCGCCTGGGCCCGTACGAGATCAGGGGTCGCATTGGAGCCGGCGGAATGGGCGAGGTATTTCAGGCCACTGACATACGCCTGAGACGGAATGTAGCCATCAAGATCCTGCCGACCGCGGGCGTCGCCAAGGAACTCAGACTGCGCTTCCTCCAGGCGGCACGCGCAGTGTCGGCCCTGAATCATCCGAACATCGTTGCGCTGTACGACATTTCTCATTAGAGAGATATGGACTTTCTGGTGATAGAACTCGTACAGGGCAAGACGCTCAAGGAATTGATTGGTGGCGAGGGTCTGCCGTACCGAGAGGTTGCAGGCTATGGGGTACAGATCGCCTCAGCACTGGCCGCCGCCCACTCTGCAGGCATTGTTCACTGGGACATTAAACCCGCAAACATTATGGTGACGCCAGATAACCGCATTAAGCTGCTGGACTTCGGTATCGCAAAACTTAGCCCGGCCGCTGAGTCAAACGGCGATACTCGGACTCAGATGCAGCAAACCAGTCCCGGGATGGCGATCGGCACGGTGGCTTAGATGTCGCCGGAACAGACTCGCGGAGAGGCAGTGGACGCTCGTTCCGATCTTTTTTCGCTGGGAACCGTGTTGTACGAGGCCGCGACTGGCCACTGCCGTTCAGAGGGGCAAGTATGCTGGCGCTGATGCATGAAAGCGCAGTGGTGCAGCAAACAGCGCTGAGCAGTTTGCGGGAGGAACTTTTCTGGTCCGTTCGACTCCGTAGTATCTGCCTGTCTCGAAAAAGCGCCGTGCGGCCGTCCTCCGACTGCGCGAGATGTTGAGCGGCAACTGCGCGGCATTTTGCAGTTGACAGAGACGACTCGCGTGCAACGCGCAGACGGGCGCCGGTCGATCGCAGTGTTGCCGTTCCAGAAACGGGCGCTCTCACTGGATCCCGCGAGCGTCTGGCCGAATCTGTTCCTGCCGACAATCCCGCTATACCTTGGCCGCATTGGTGAGGCGGCCGAGGCACTGAAGTCGGCCCGCCAGATGGTCCCAGGTGAAGCAACGCTGACCAGCGTCGAGGGCCTGATCGTGGCGCACGAGGGCGACTTCGGCCGCGCGGAACAACTCGCCGACACGGCGGTGGAAAACGAGAACACGCTGCTCCACACGCACCATCTCTGGCACAATGCCGCTTCGGTGTATGCCCTGTGCGGCCGTCCAGACAAGGCGGTGCCCTTATTTCATCGCTGTGTGGAAATGGGTTTGCCAAACTATCATTTGTTTGGCAGCGATCCACACTTGCGCGGGCTGCATAACCGTCCAGAGTTTCTGGAACTGATGAGCGGGCTTCGCGGGACTGATGAGATGCACCGGCGAGAATTCGGGTCGCTATTCAGCTAGATCGAGAAGTCATCGCCGCTCCATAAGCCATCGGAGTTGGGTGCGGGGGTGCGCGGAACGGTCTCGGCAACGCCCGCCGATCGCTCGAGCAGGTCCACTCGTGCCATTAGCGTGGTGAGAGTCGCGCCAATCATATCGGGGAGCACGGTGTGTTGGAAATCCGGATCATCGCCGGGCGCGTGGGTCCGGGTGCGGGAGACATTGCGTCCGGGGACGCCGACGACGACGGAGTTTTCGGGCACGGATTTCACCACGACCGAGTTCGCGCCGATGCGGCTGTCGGCACCGATTTCGATCGCACCCAGGAGCTTTGCGCCGGCGCCGACTACAACGCGGTCGCCGAGCGTGGGGTGACGCTTGCCGTGAGCGAGGCTGGTGCCGCCGAGCGTGACGCCGTGATAGATGGTGACGTCGGCACCCACTTCGGCAGTCTCGCCGATAACCACGCCCATGCCGTGATCGATGAAAAAGCCGGGGCCGATTGTTGCGCCCGGGTGGATTTCAATGCCGGTGAGAAGTCGCGCGAGTTGAGAGAGGATGCGAGCCAGCAGGCGCAGATTTCTCTGCCACAGCCAGTGGCTAAAGCGATAGGCCCAAATGGCATGCAATCCCGAGTAGCAGATCAGGACCTCAAACGCATTGCGAGCGGCAGGATCCCGTTTGAGTACGGACTGGACGTCCCGGTGAATAGTTCGTATGGGGCTCATATTAGCGCGCCAGCTGGCGCGACATCAGACTTGCAAGTCGGCGAAGAGTACAGTACTAAGATAACGCTCGCCGAATGAAGGAATGATGGCGACGACGAGCTTGCCGGCGTTTTCCTGGCGCCGCGCGACTTCGACTCCAGCCCAAAGGGCGGCTCCGGAGGATATACCAGCAAGCAGGCCTTCCTCTCGCGCCGATCGTCGAGCCATCTCAATCGCATCTTCGCTTTTGACGCGAATCACCTCGTCAACGATGCTGAGATTCAGTATTTCCGGTACGAATCCGGGGCCGATGCCCTGGAGGGGATGGGGGCCCTTGTTGCCGCCCGACAGGACTGGCGAGGCATCGGGTTCCACGGCGACACATCGAAATCCAGGCTTGCGAGCCTTCAGGACTTCGCCGGCTCCGGTAATCGTGCCGCCGGTGCCGATGCCTGCCACCAGGATGTCGGCCTGCCCGTCGGTATCCTGCCAGATCTCCTCGGCGGTGGTGCGGCGGTGGGCGTCGAGATTCGCGGGATTGCGGAACTGCTGCGGCATGAAATAACGGCTGTCGGAGGCGGCCATCTCTTCTGCTTTGCGGATGGCTCCAGACATTCCCTCGGCACCCGGAGTGAGTACCAATTCCGCGCCGTACGCCCGAAGCAGAAGACGGCGTTCACGGCTCATGGTCTCAGGCATCACCAGCAGACAGCGATATCCGCGGGCGGCGCAGACCATCGCCAGGGAAATTCCGGTGTTGCCGCTGGTGGGTTCGAGAATCACGGTATCGGACTTGATAAGGCCGGCCTGTTCCGCAGCCTCGATCATCGAAACCCCGATCCGATCTTTGACGCTATGGGACGGATTGTAGAACTCGAGTTTGGCAACCAGCGTTGCCGGAGCATCATCCCCGGCCAGGCGCCGGATGCGGACCAGCGGTGTACCACCGACCAGACCGGTAACGTCGTTTGCAATCCTCATGAGATGCCCTTATTGTCCGGGACGGGTTCAGAGGGCGTCAACCGGGAAGGAACACTTAGGGGGATGCGGGCAAATGTGGGCAAATGATTTCCGGGCTTACCGCAGGCGTTGCTCGATGGAATACAGTCGCGGGCTTTGGTGGTGCCGAGAGGCGGAGTGCCGCTAGTGCTTGGAGCAGGGAACCACCGTCTGCAGTTCAGGTTGGTCCGCATCCGTTACCGGTCAGCCGCGCCCGATAGTGACAGCATACTGCGGTAGGCTGCATCGATTACGTTAACGATATAGAGACCTTTTCGACGTCAGGAATTAGGCGACGTCGGTAAGCTGGGCGCAGCGTGCAGCGCCAGTGGCGGAGGTTTTGCGCCGGTGCATGCAGGCCGACAGCAGCGTGCGAGTTAGTTCGGTTGAATCAAATGGCTTTGCCAGTACGTCGTAGGCTCCGAAATTCAAAGCCTCGGCCCAGAAATGTTCGTCCGCGAGCCGAGTGGTGACAATCAAAAACGGTGGATTTGGCAGGCGGTTGATTTCGACTAACAGATCGCGCCAGGATCCTTCAACCAAGTTGCGCTCGCAAAGAACGAGCAGTGGTTGATGGTGGTGCAAAAGTTCATTGGCCGCATCCATTGTCCTGGCTTCGTAAACTGTCCACGCAGGTGAGGGCAGAAGCCGCTCGAGGGCTTCCTGATCACCTAGTACAGGGCTTACGGACAATACTGAAATTGAACTAAGGCTATCGCCAAGCGCGAGACTCTGATTCAATCTCTCGAGTTCTCTAAATGATGACGTTGGTTCGAAAGGAGACACACCTGACCTCGATTCCATTCCCGCTTGGCCGCAGCATTGGGTTCGGACGAGTTACAGAAAGCTCGCCCAATTGATGGCGAAGGGCCGTGCTTCTGGGCGACCCTCGGAATTCAGGCGTCACGCCGGGGTGACTCAGCTACGTGAGAGCGCGGATTCATGCTCCGCGCTAAAATTGCCCCAAACTTCAATTCCAGTAAACAGTGCCGAAATCTCCCTTAATTGTGAGCCGATAACAGACTGGTGTCAATGTCAATTTGTGGCGGACACGTGTGCGGAGGGGAAATAGTTGCTAGGTGGCCTGCGACGGGTTTCCGCGCTAGTTGGTCAGCGACGAATACAGTTGTCAGTTATCGGTGGTCAGGTGTCAGTTGCCTGCGGCAGCCCTGGGAGTTTGCTGTTGGTTAGGAGTTAAGTTCCGAACGCATTTCCAGGAGATTTCTTAGTTCTGCGGCTTTCCGCCTGCGATACCAGAGCAGACCGGCGCAGGCGGCGAGCGCGGCTATCCAAACTTCCGGCACTGAGGACAAGAAGGTCCCGAGCGGTTGTTGACGGATAGAGTCGTGGTAGTTGATCCAACCCAGGTAAAACACCAACTCGGAAATGCAGAGTCCGGCACCGAACCAAACGCTGGCTAGTCTTGCCCGGCAGCGCCGTATTGAGAGGTCGAGGAACGTAACGGTGTTTTCAGCGGACGGCGCCCAGTTGTGACGATGCACGGCTAAAGCAAATGCCCACGCCGCGACCAGAAACGACCATGTGGCGAGGGTGAGTAGGACGACGTCGGGGTGAGGCGAGCGTGAGGCCCAAGCGATGGTTCCACCGCCGAAGACCACCGTCACGACGACGTCGGCTGCCAGGCCGATCTTCATCCAGCGTGACTGCTTTTCCACCTTCGCTCTCAGTTCCAGCGGAATCGCGGTTTCCGCCTGCCACTGTTGTCGCCAATCGTCCAGTTCAATGTCGGCATTCATCTTTGCTTCTCCAGTGAGGCCCGTAGCAGCTTTCGCGCCCGGGTCATTCGGACTCCTACGTTACTTTCCGAAATGCCCAGAACCTCAGCGATCTCGCTGTAGCCAAGACCCTCGAGGGTGAGAATCGCCACCTGCCGGTACATGATGGGCAGTTGCTGTACGGCCCGCTTTAGCTGCCCGGCGACCTGCGCTCGGGCCAGGCCGGACTCCGGAGTGGGGCCCGCGTCCGGTATCTCCACCTCAACGTCAAGTGCTGGTATCTCCTGCTTGGAGCGCGACAGAAACGCGATAGCGCGATTGTGTGCGATCCGGAAGAGGAATGTGCGTTCCGAGCATTCGCCGCGGAATTGCGGCAGCGCCTTCCAGATCGCCATGCCGATTTCCTGCAGCAGGTCATCGCGGTCGCTGGTGGAATTGGTGTAGCTTGCCGCAAGGCGCGTCAGCGACGGCCCGTTGGCTGCCAGGAGACCGTCGAAGCGCTGTTCGAGTATTGCGCGATCCAAGATTTTGGTTGGCCCGGCGTCCGCCACGGCGGCGTCAGTTGCCATAAACGATATCATCGCGCTTCAACTGGTTCGCGGCGGCGCTCCACAGCAGAATTGCCACAGCTAGCGTCACGCAACCAAGTCCCAATGGCTCGAAAATCGCGGTAGCGCTGCCGTCGACGAGCGATTGAAGCTGCAACTGCTGTCCCAAGACTGGCAGAAACCGGCACCACGGCTGGCGGGAGGCGGGGAAGAAGACCAGCAACATTCCGAGGCTCATCGGCAGGAACACGATGAGAGACAAGTAGGTCTGCGCCTCCTTGATAGTGCGGCAGACCGTGGAGATCAGGAGTTGGGCGGAGGCGGCGAGCAAGGCTAGCGGCAGCACTCCGACGGCGCCGATCAGCAGGGCGTGACGCCAATCCAGAGTGAGATGCATTCCTGCACTGGCGAAGACAAAGGCAAAGGCCAGGATGTTGACGACTAGTCCTGTGATCGCGAAGAAACTCACGGTCAGCCATTTGCCCAATGCCACGTCGAGGCGGCTCACCGGATTCAGTAGGAGAGGCACTAACGAACGCCGCTCGCGTTCACCAGCGATTGTGTCCATTGCCACGTTCATTCCGCCGGCGAAGGCGGCTACAAGTGTGAAAACCGACATCATGCCGGCGAGCACGAGCGTCGATCCCGCCCGTTCGCGAACCGCCACCGAGACCAGGCCAACGATAAGGGGTCCCATCAGCGCGTAGAACAGAGACGAGATGACCGAGCGGAAATCCCGGAGGCCGTCGATCGCCTCCTTGCTTGCGATGACCAGCGCGGGGCTCAACATGGGCAAGCCTCCGTCTGGCAGGTTAGCTGAACAAACGCGTCTTCGAGTGTCGCGGTCTGTGTCAGCGCGCATAGCTCGGCGGGGGTTCCTTCGGCGATGAGGCGACCCTCCGAGATCACGACTACGCGGTCGCAGAGGGCGCTGACTTCATCGAGCAAGTGGCTGGAGAAGACGATGCAGGTTCCCGCGTCGCGCAGGCGCCGCAGGAGGGCACGGAGGCTTCGCACGGTGGGAACGTCGAGGCCATTGGTCGGCTCGTCGAGCAGCAGGTTTTGCGGGCCATGGAGCAGCGCCCGTCCGAGGGCGGTTTTCATGCGTTCGCCGAGGGAGAACCCGCCCGTGCGCCTGCCGGCGATGGATTCGAGGCCGAGTGCTGCAATAACGGAGTCCACTCGAGCGTTTAGCATGTCTGGCGCCATGCCGTGAAGTCTCCCGAAGTACAACAGGTTCTCGCGGACCGTTAGCCGTGAGTAAATGCCGCTGTGATCGAGCAACGCGCCGAGGCGATGGCGGCGCGTTAGGGGACCGTCGCGATGGGTGAGATGATCGACGGCGATCTCACCTGAATCCGGTTCGAGGACACCGCAAATCATGCGCAGTGTGGTCGACTTGCCGGCGCCATTTGAGCCCAGCAGCCCGGTGATCGCGCCGTCCGGTGCATGAAACGAGAAATCCGTTACGGCGGGCCGTCCCGCGAAACACTTTCGGAGATTTTGAACTGTGATCATTTGCCCTCGCAGCCGGATTGTTGTTCCAGGCCGCTGAGGTAGTCCCGACTGCGATGACTCGCTTACAAAATATTCGCCGGCGTTGACGATAGACTGTGATTTCGGAGTGTTTATGCGTACGTCGTTGGGTTTTGCTTCGTTGATCTCTATTCTGCTGTCACGGGAATCCTTTGGATGCTCTTGCGGTATCACCAACATTTGTACTCGAGCCGAGAAGACTCCGGTGATTTTCCTGGGAGAGGTAATCGAAGGGGGCTTGGAGCCGGCCGAGGACATGTGGAAGGGCACTGCGCGATCGGCGCGGCTGAAGGTGATCGAGTCATTTCGCGGATTACCCGGGGACGCGAAAGAGGTAACGATCTCGCTGTCCTTCATGCCCGGAATGTGTTCACCGATGCCGTACCGTCGAGGCGAACGTACGCTGGTGTTTGTGGGGCCAGGCTACGAGACGGCGGATGCACTTCGTCATGGTTAGCCAATGACAGCCAGGAAGAGTTGGACTATCTCAAGCGCTACTTCAAGGGCGAGACTGAGACCACTATCAGTGGATGGGTGGGTGCCAACATGACGTTTCGACATGGTTGACTACCTCGTGATGGTGGAGCATAACCGGGGCTTAGCAGGGTGCTGAAAAAAGGCTTCTGTCGGCAATCTGTCGATTTCCGAAGCTTCGAGCGACTCAATTAGAGGTCGAATTTGAGGCTGCGGAGGAGGCACACGTAGGGGGATACGTGGCCAAATCGTCATATACGAAATTCCAGATACACTTCGCCCCGGACTTACGCGGTTGGAATCACCGGCTCCAGAAGGTTCCGCATCCGTACGAGGTTATAGGCGGCAGCCGTGAAGGTGAATATCCATCCAACCTTCTCCAACCCGCGATGGCGTGTCTTGCGCAACAAACCGACTGTCTTCATCCATCCGAACACCT
>JBBQUM010000049.1:0-42210 GCA_038212445.1 Bryobacterales bacterium | reverse complement strand
GTAGCGTCCGTAAATCGTGGCGACGGAAACCGAGACAGCGTAGAACAACATGCCGCGGCCGATCCACGGCTTCTCCGGCAGAAAGACCAGCAGGCCCCAGCCGGCGCCGAAAGCGGAAGATACGTGGGCGCTGGGGAAGACGCTCGAATGAATGCCGTAGCTGCCAACTAGATAAAGATTGAACTCGCGCAGGAACGTCTCGATGCCGGGCTGGTCGGCTCCGGCGAAGACGACGCGCGGCGGGTCAGAAGGAAAGAACGGGAAGAGGGCGTAGGAAAGAAGAGTGCCGGCGGCGTAGACGGTGGTAAAAGCGTCGGCGCGTTCGCGATGGCCGTAGAAATAGAAGAAGCCTATGGAGGTGATCGAGATGATGTAGACGAGCAGGTAGCAGAATTCGAGATAAGCCGGGAAGAGGACGCCGAGGCTCTCGATGGCGGAACGCAGGTGCCAGTCAGTGAGCAGGATGCGGTCCCACACGATCCAGGCTTTCTCGAAGTGGTAGTCGCGGAGGTCTGGCGTGAACCAGTTCATCTCGCGATAGGCGGTGAGGGTATAGAGGACCGGGAGCCAGTCGCGAAGACGGTCGAAGTGGATATTACGCTGGCTGGCGCGGGCCAGACCGAACATCAACGCAGCGGCGAGCACTGCGATAACGGCGGTGTAGCCCACTACTTGGGGCGCGAGGACGCCGCCGATCAGCGTGACGTAAATGAAGTAGGCGAGGTAGACCCGCTCGGATACTCGAAGCAACGATAGCAGTGTAGCGCGACTGCCTTCAGACGGCCGGCAGCGAGGGACAGGTGGCGCGGACGTAGAGATCGGGGCAGCCTGCGCCAGGAATTTCGAAGCGCTGCGGCTGGAAATCCGCGCCTTCCACCGAGCCTACCTCGATGCGGCCCGACTCGATGAGCCGGAACAACGTGCGCTGGATTTCGGCGTCGGCAATTTCGATGGGAATGCGCATAACCTCGCGGGTGGCACGTGGATACCATAACGAAAGATGCCATTCCGTACCGTCGCAACGATCCAGAATCAAGCGCTCCAATTCAGGTGTCGTCATAGTTAGTTCTTCCCCGTTCTTCTCTTTTCCAACATGTCCATCACGTCGCTGCAGCCGGCGAATCTGGCGATGACATTGCCGGTTCCGGTCCAGGGACCCGGCGTTAATTTCAGCGTGCGATTAGAGGCAAGCAACACTTTCACCGTCTCGGTCTGGCAGTGTCCGACGGTGAAACGATCGATGTCCGGTACGCCGCTGAGGGCCGCCTGGAGCGCATTTTGCCCATTGTCGGCTGAGATTTTCGGGTCGGCGCCGGCGTCGAGTAAGAGGCGCACGATATTCGCATAGCCGTAGCCGGCAGCCATGATCAGGGGCGTTGCTCCGCCGTCGCCGGTGGCGTTGACGTTGGCGTGATGTGCCAGCAGCACCTTCACCGAACCTTCCTGGTTCTTGTGGATGGCGTGCATGAGGGGAGGCCAGCCGTTGACCCCGGCGTGCACGTCCGGGTCGGCCCCGGCCGCGAGCAGCTTTTCCAATTCACCCAAATTCCCCGATCGAGCTGCACCGATAACCGGCGGCATATTCCACGCCGAAGGCGGCGCGCAGCCAGCCATCAACCCGCCGATGATAACAGTCAGCAGCGTCTTGCTCATGAAACGGATGATACACGAAGTACTCTGCGTTGTAAAGTAATTTCTGAGGCGCAGCAGCCTCGCGCGATAAAATTGAACGACGCTCATGAGAACCGGGGCACTCAGCATCATCGTCGGCGGGCTGCTGGCCGGGGTAGCGGCGCAAACGGTGGACTACGCGCCCGACGTCGAGCCGCTGTTGCGTGCACGGTGTTATGGCTGCCACGGCGCCGCGCAGCAGATGAAGGGCTTGCGGCTTGACCGGCGCGAATCAGTACTGGGCGCAGGACGGATGTTGATTACGCGGGTGACGGGCGACAAAGGCGCGCCGTTCATGCCGCCGGTGGGCGAGCACCTCAAGCCGGCGGAAGTCGAAGTTCTTCGGCGATTTATCGAGCAGACGAGGCACTGGGCGTTTCAGCCGATCGTGAACCCTGCACCTCCGGCAGTGCGAGATTCTTCATGGGTGAGGAATCCGATCGACGCTTTTATCCTGGCGCGCCTCGAGCACGAATCGCTGAAGCCCTCACCCGAGACGGGGCGCGTGACGCTGCTTCGCCGGGTCAGTCTCGACCTTACGGGCCTTCCGCCGACTCCTCAGGAGGTGGCGGAATTTCTGGCGGACACACGCGCCGATGCCTATGAGCGGCTAGTGGACCGGCTGCTCGCGTCGCCGCACTACGGGGAGCGGTGGGCGCGTCCATGGCTCGATCGAACTCACTACGCCGACTCCGATGGTTACGAGAAGGATTGGTTCCGTCCGTGGGCCTGGCGCTATCGCGACTGGGTGATCGACTCCTTCAATCGCGATGTTTCGTTCGACCAGTTCACGCTCGAGCAACTCGCTGGGGACTCGCTGCCGGACAAAGCCGGCGAGAGACAAATCGCAGCCGGCTTTTTGCGCATGACCCTCACCAACCGCGAAGGGGGTGTCGACAATGCGCAGTTTCGCTTCGAGAATACGGTGGACCGCGCGAATACAACCGCGACGGTTTGGCTGGGGCTCACCGCCGGCTGCGCGCAGTGCCACGATCACAAGTTCGATCCGATCAAGCAGAAGGATTACTACAGCCTTTTCGCGTATTTCGATAACGTCGAGGAGGCCGACGTACAGGCGCCGCTCGCCGGAGAACGGGAGCGTTTCGCGCCCAAACGTGACGAATATCGCAAGAAACGCGCCGAAACGCTGTCGGCGTATAGTGTTCCGGCACTCCAGGAAGCCTGGGAAAAAGACATGCTCGATGCGGCCGCTCATCCGGGCCGTCGCACCGATTGGGATCTTGCGTGGGACTGTTTGCTGAAGCTCACCGAGGGCGGTTGGGACGGCGAGAAGTTGATTCGCACGCACGCTGCTGCACGTACAGAGCGCGAAAGCGATACGCTCACCGATCACTTCGTCCGCAACTATCACTTTGCGGTGGGGGACAAGCGTTGGAAGGAGCTCAAATTCCCCGAGCTCGACAAGAAGCTTGCTGCGTTGAAAACGGAGTTCCCGCAATTGAGCGAGGCGATGGTGGTCAGAGACAGCCGGCATCCAGTGCCCTCGCACTTGCGCGTCCGCGGCGACTACAAAACGCTGGGCGAGACAGTGACGCCCGCGGCACCGCACTTTCTGCCGCAAGCTCATGGAACCCGGCGGCTCGATCTGGCTCTCTGGATCATCTCGCCTGAGAACCCGCTAGCCGCGCGAGTGGCCGTGAACTGGATCTGGCAGGAGCTGTTCGGGACTGGCATCGTAAAGTCGGCGGACGATTTTGGAACAAGAGGAGACCCGCCGTCGCATCCGGAATTGCTCGACTGGCTGGCGACGGAGTACCAGACGAGCGGATGGAGCACGAAGCGGTTGATCCGGACGATCGTATTGTCGAGCACGTACCGGCAGTCGGCGAGCGTGCGTGCAGAATTGCAGACGGTGGACCCGGGGAACCGCCTGTTGGCGCGGCAGTCGCGATTGCGTCTGTCCGCGGAACTGATTCGCGACTCGGCGCTGGCCGCTAGCGGACTGCTCAACGACGCGGTCGGCGGACCCAGCATCAGGCCCCCGCAGCCGGCCGGAGTGGCAGCGATGGGCTACGGGCGCAACGATAGTTCGTGGGTGGTGAGCGAGGGGCGAGAGCGTTACCGGCGCGGGCTCTATATCCAATATCAACGCAGTACGCCGTATCCGCTGCTGGTGAATTTCGACGCGCCGCGGACGGAGGTTGCAGCCTGCACACGCGAGCGCTCCAACACGCCTTTGCAAGCGCTCAATCTCTTGAACGATCCGGTATTCGTGGAATCGGCGAATGCGCTGGCGGCATTGGTGAAGCCTGGCGATTTCAATGGCTTATTTCAGCGCGTGCTCGGCCGTCCGGCCAACGTGCATGAACTGGCGCGCCTGAATGCGTTTTACAATCAGCAGCACGACTGGCCGGCGGTGGCCAGCGTCCTGTTCAATCTCGACGAGTTCATCACCCGTGAATAGACGACACTTCCTCAACACCGCGGGACTCGGCCTGGGCGGCATGGCGCTGAGCGACTTGCTGCTGGGTGCAGAGCCGCACTTCAAGCCGAAAGCAAAGAACGTCATCTTCCTGTTCATGGAAGGCGCGCCGAGCCAGATGGATCTCTTCGATCCCAAGCCGGAACTGCGACGGTTGAACGGGCAGCCTCTGCCGCCGTCAGTTACAAAAGATCTAAAGCTCGCCTTCATCAAGCCGACCGCAGCAGTGCTGGGGAGTCCATTCGAGTTTCGCAAGCACGGCCAGTGCGGCATGGAACTGTCGGAACTGCTGCCGCACACCGCAAGTTGCGCCGACGATCTTTGCCTGGTGCGATCGATGTACAGCGAGGCCTTCAACCACCATCCCGGGCAGTTGTTCCTTTTCACGGGCAGCATGGTGGGCGGCCGTCCGACGATGGGTGCGTGGGTGAATTACGGGCTCGGCAGCGTGTCGAAGAATCTGCCGGGATTTGTCGTGCTGTCGTCCGGCGTGGGGACGAGCGCCGGCACCGACAACTACTCCAACGGATTTCTGCCGTCGACTTTTGCCGGTACGCAATTTCGTTCGAGCGGCGATCCGATTCTGTACCTTTCGAATCCACCCGGCGTTACCGCCGAGAAGCAGCGCGCGCGGCTGGATGCGATTGGCGATTTGAACCGCGAGCACTTTGAGCGGACTGGCGACAGCGAGATCAACTCGCGAATCGAGAGCTATGAGCTGGCATTCAGGATGCAGAGCGCGGCGCCTGAGCTGCTCGATTTTTCGAAAGAGACCCCGGAGACGCTCGAAGCGTACGGCGTAAACAAAGAACCCACGAGGGCGTTTGGCGCCAACTGCCTGCTGGCTCGACGACTGGTGGAGCGCGGCGTCCGCTTTGTGCAGCTCATGCATGCGAGTTGGGATCATCACAGCGAGATTGTTAAGGGGCTGAAGCGCAACTGCGGAGTCACGGATCAGCCAACCGCGGCATTGCTTAAGGATTTGAAGCAGCGCGGTCTGCTCGACGAGACGCTGGTGATCTGGGGCGGCGAATTTGGGCGGACGCCGATGTCTGAATTGCGGCGTCCTGACGAGGCCGGCAACGCCGGGCGCGATCATCATCCCAACGGCTACAGCTTGTGGCTCGCCGGCGGCGGAATCAAGGGCGGACAAGTGATCGGCAAGACAGACGACCTGGGGCTGACGATCGTCGAAGACCAGGTCCACGTCCACGATCTGCAAGCGACGATTCTCAACCAGTTGGGCCTCGACCACACGCGGCTGACGTACCGGCACATGGGCCGCGACTTCCGGCTGACGGACGTAGGCGGCCAGGTAGTGCGAAAACTCCTCTCATGACCCGTAGAGATCTGATCCTGACCGCGGCCGCCGCCATACCTGCGAGCGGCGCCACCGCTATTCCCGCTGATGTCGTGCGGCGGCACGATGAGTCTGTCGAGTGGTTTTTGCAGCGGCAGATTACGGACCCGGCCAACCAGCGAATGGGGGCGGTACCCGATGGGGCTGGACTGTATCCAGCGGCGCTGGCTGCCGCGCTGTTAGCGAATCTCGGCACGGCTTTTCTCCACGACGGCTCGCGCTACTACGGCCAAACGGAGATCATGCTGCGCATGCGCATGGCGGCGTCGTTTCTGGAGCGCAGCCTGTCCACTGACGGCAACATCGACCTGCTCGAGACCAACTTCAACTCGGCACCCGACACCGGCTTCATGGTTCACGGACTGGCGCCGCTGCTGCGGCTGGCAAGGGAACGCCGGTCAGACGAAGTGGGCGCGATGGTGCAGCCGCTGCTCGAGCGCTGCGGTCACGGACTGGCCACCGGCGGCGTTCATACACCGAATCATCGCTGGGTAGTTTGCTCGGCGCTGGCGCAGATTCACGAGTGCATCCCCAAGCCGGAGTACGTGCGCCGGATCGACCAGTGGCTGGCTGAGGGGATCGACATCGATGCCGACGGACAGTTCACCGAGCGCAGCACCAGCGTCTACGATCCGGTGTGCGACCGCGCTCTGGTGGTGATCGCCGATAAGTTGAAGCGTCCGGATTTACTCGAACCGGTCCGCCGCAACCTGGACTCGCTGCTCTATCTGCTGCATCCGAATCTTGAGGTAGTGACGGAAATCTCGCGGCGGCAGGATCAATACCAGAGCGGGTATATGTGGAACTATTGGTTCCCGCTCCAATACATGGCGGTGCGCGACGGCAACGGACAATACGCGCTGCTGGCTGCGGAAGCTGCGAAGCATAACTCTTCCCTGCCCGTACTGCTCGAATATCCGCAGTTGTTGCAGCCGGTGGCGGCAGGTACGTTGCCTTCGAACTTCGAGAAGCATTTTCCATCGCTGGGCATTACTCGCATCCGGCGCGGAAATGTGAGCGCGACACTGGTGCTGGGCGGCAGCAGTCGATTCTTCACCCTGCGGCGCGGCGATGCGAATGTGGCGGCGATACGATTTGCGAGTGCGTTTTTCGGGAAGGGCCAGTTCATTCCGCAGAAGGCGGTAAAGCAGGGCGACGCTTTCGTGTTCACTCAGGAATTGCGCGCGGGGTATTACCAACCGCTTGAGCCGGCGCACCGGGTGGCGGCAGGTGAATGGGGTTCGGTGCGGAGTGAGCGCAAGGAGAGCGAGGTTTGCCGGTTGAGCCAGTCGGCGACGGTGCGCGAGGAGAAGGACGGGTTTACGGTGCGCATACAGGCGTCAGGCACCAAGGGCGTACCGCTCACTATCGAAGTCGCGCTGGGGGCCGGCGCATCACTCGAAGGTTGTGAGGCGGTGACGGGAGTAGCCGGAGGATTTCTCGTTAAGGGAAACGAGGCCGTTTGCCGAGCCGCCGCTGACACCCTCAGCTTCGGGCCGAATCTACGCGAGCATCGCTACGTGAGCGTCCGCGGCGCGGAGCCCCGGATACCGGGTTTACAATCCGTATACCTGACGGCGTTGACGCCGGTGGATCACATATTGCGCTTCGGCTGGTAGCGGTCGCGGAGGATCGCCATGTGGTGCAATTCGTGGCCGGCGATCACCCAGGCAGCGGCGCGGGTGGACATGCTGTTATTGTTTGCAACGCCTGTCCTGCCGAGAATGTCCTGGTTCATGTTGCGAAACAGACACAGTGTCGATTTCCGCACAATAGCAAACTCCTCGGCAAGTTCCTTGACGGTGCAGCTTTCGTAAGGTCCCTCACGGATAAAGTCATCCTGCTCAAAACCGGATAGCGGCGTAGGATCCTTGCGCGAAAACCGGAGAGCGCGGTAGGCGAAGACTCGCTCTGTATCAATAAGATGGCCAAGCACTTCGCGGACGGTCCATTTACCCGGCTCATACCGGTAGCTGCCGATTTCTCCAGGTAACCGCGCGAGCCATGGAGCCGTCTCTTCTATTTGGGATTGGAGTGCCCGCAGAGCGTCTTCACCGGAAACCAGGGCAATGTAGCGCTCATAGTACGGCGCATATTCCTGCGGCCCCGGACGGGAAATGATCAATCTCATCGTTTCAGCATAGCGATTCTCAAGCCTTGATTGTGAGCGAGCCAACAACGAGCAGTTGCCAGCCGGGAAATCGGAAGTACCACTGGTACCAGAACTGTGCCTTTTACTTTGCAATCGTGGCGCTAGCCAGCTTCCTGCTGGTGACGACAATCGCTATGGATCCGAGTCACGAGCACGCGGCGAATGCGCGTTCGTGCGAAATCTGCCTGGCGGCGCACCTGCCGTTTGTACAGCCTGCGGTAACCCCGCTTCTGCTTGCACCAGCGCCTTCACACGGCGAAGGCGTACTCCCGCTAGTCACCAATCCAATTGGCTTTTCGGCGCTGGTCGCCGAGTCCCGAGGTCCGCCTGCTTTGCCTTCATTCGGCGTTTAAAGAAAAAAGCGACAGATCCCAGAGAGGGTAGCGAATGATGAAGCAAATCTGCCTTGTGGCAGCGGTTGCATGCTTTACGTGGGGCGCCGAGCCTCCGCAAGCATCCACTGGCAGCGCGGGCACAATCGAAATCAATGTTACAGATCCGAGCGGTGCGGCCATCCCCGGAGCCACGGTAAAAGTTGAGAACCGGGTGTCGCGCTTCGAGCGGCAATCGAGCACCGATCAAAACGGCGTCACGCGGATTGGGAATGTCCCGCCGAACCAATATCATGTCGAGGTGACGGCCACCGGGTTTCAGCCGGGCACCCAGGACGTCGCGGTTCGCGCGTCAGTGCCGGTGAGCCTGAAGTTTCCGCTGACGCTAGCCGGCAGCACCGAGAGTGTCGAGGTTCACTCAGAGGCCACCGAACTGGTGGAGAGCGTGCCGACGGCGCACACCGACATCGACCGGGAATTGTTCAGCAAGCTGCCGCGCTCGTCGCCCGCCGCCGGTATCAGCGATGTTGTGACGATGGCCGCGCCGGGCGTCGTCGGCGATTCAAACGGATTCTTCCACCCGCTGGGCGATCACGCCGAAACCAGTTTCTCATTCGACAACCAACCGGTGAGCGATCAGCAGAGCAAGCAGTTCTCGAACCAGATGCCCCTGAACGCCATTGGTTCGTTCGAGGTAATGTCGGGTGCGCCTCCAGCTGAGTACGGCGATAAGGCCAGCCTGGTGGTGAACGCGGTGACGCGCAGCGGCCTCGGCACACCGAAGTCATTCGGCTCAGTGACGGCCAGCTACGGGTCGTTCGGCAATATTGGGGAGAACTTCAGCTACGGCTGGGGCGGTCCGCGGTATGGGAATTTTGTGGTGGCGAACGTAGCCCGTTCGGGCCGCTATCTCGACTCGCCTGAATTCCGGCCGATGCACGATATCGGCAACAACGAGCAGCTTTTTGACCGCTTCGATTATGCGCCGGATGCCAAGAACACGGTCCACCTGAACATGTTCTACGGGCGGTCGTGGTTTCAGATTCCGAACACGCTCGACCAGGCGCAGTCCGGTCAGGATCAACGGCAGCAGGTGCGTACCTACAACATCGCACCGGGCTGGATTCACCTGTTCAACGCCACCACTGCGTTGACGCTCACTCCGTTCTACCGGGAAGATGAGTCACGCTACTATCCGAGCCGCAATCCGTTTGGGGACTTGCCGGCGACCGTTCGTCAGAGCCGGCAGTTGAGGAACACCGGCGTTAAGGCTGACATCTCGTACGTCAAGGGCATCCACAACGTCAAAGTCGGCTACCAGACTTCGCAGACCTTCCTCAACGAGACCTTCAGCCTGGGAATTACCGATCCGACATTGGTTGGCCAGGACAATCCCTCGCTTGCGCCGTACGACTTGACGCGTGGCGGACGGCCGTTCAATTTTCGAGGCAGCGCGCACATCAATCAAAACGCGTTTTTCGTTCAGGACTCCATCACCCTGGGCGGACTCACCCTGCAACCTGGATTGCGCTACGACGACTACCGTGGATTAAGCACGGGCCATGGCTGGCAGCCGCGTTTGGGCGCGTCGTACCTCTACAAGCCCACCGCGACAGTGCTGCGAATTTCCTATTCGCGCTTTTTCGAGACTCCCTACAACGAGAACCTGGTGTTGTCGAGTTCCACCGGCGTGGGCGGATTGCAGAACAACGCATTCGGACAGTTCGGAACATCGGCGCTGAAGCCGGGCCGAAGGAATCAGTATAATGCCGGCTTCCAGCAGGGCCTCGGCAAGTGGGTGACGATTGACGCTGATTACTTCTGGAAGTACACGCACAACGCGTTTGACTTCGACACGCTGTTCAATTCGCCCATCCAGTTTCCCATCGAATGGCAGAAATCGAAGATCGACGGTTATTCAGTCCGTGTGAATCTGGCACCCATTCACGGCGTGTCGGCGTTCACGGTGATGGGGCACACGCGGGCGCGTTTCTTCGGACCGGAGAATGGCGGCCTGATTTTCAATTCGCCGGTGGACGCGAGCGTCTTCCGCATCGATCACGATCAGAATTTCCAGCAAACGTCGCACTTGCGCTGGCAGCATACCAAGGACGGTCCGTGGATGGCATTCACCTGGCGCTACGACAGCGGCATGGTAATTGGCGCCGTCACCAATCGCGACGACGCACTGGCGTTGACGCCGAATCAGCAGCAGACGCTCGGGCTGGTCTGCGGCCCAGTGAACTGTACCTCAGCACTAGCAAATCTTCCTGCGGAAGGTACTTACAACGCGGATCACAACCCGGCGCGAGTGAAGCCACGGAATCTGTTTGACATCAGCGTCGGCACCGACAACCTGTTCAAGAAAAAAGAAGGTCACCGCTGGACGCTCGAGCTTTCGGCGGAGAACATCACCAATCAGGTTTCGCTGTACAATTTCCTGTCGACTTTTAGCGGCACGCATTTTGTCACGCCACGCTCTTACCGGGCCGAGTTGGGCTTCGTTTTCTGACCTGCCGGGTTAGAAAAATGAAACCGTCAATTCGCAGATTACTCTAATTAATCGGTAGCCTGGGAGGGCAACTGATGCAGACATCGGAAGTGTTTGGCGCTTGGCGCAAGATTTTGAAGGGAGAACGGCCCTCGCTCTCCATCGAAATCACCAAAGAGTGCCCGCTTCGCTGCCCCGGTTGCTACGCCTACGAGGATGCGCACATCGGCAATGGCATGACCCTGCGAACCCTGAGCGACCGCAAGGGGCAGGAACTAATCGATGCCGTGCTCGAGACCGTTGACCGGCTGAAGCCCATGCACCTGTCGCTGGTGGGCGGCGATCCCCTGGTTCGATATCGCGAACTGGAGACGATGGTCCCGCTACTGCTCGAACGAGGCATTCACGTGCAGATTGTGACCAGCGCCTTTCGTGTCCTGCCGCAGGGCTGGGCGAAGCTCGATCGCCTGAACACGGTGGTGTCCATCGACGGTTTACAACCGGAGCATGACGTGCGGCGGGCGCCCGCCACCTATGAGCGCATTGAGAAGAACATCGCCGGTCAGAAGATCACGATCCACTGCACTATCACCGGGCAGATGATGAAGCGGCCGGGCTATCTGCGCGAGTTTCTTCAGTACTGGACGCCGAAGAACGAAATCCGCAAGGTTTGGTTCAGCCTGTTCACGCCGCAAGTCGGTGACGACCTGCCTGAAATTCTGACGCGGGAAGAACGCGACCGCGCGATTGCCGAAATGACAGCGCTGCGTGTCGAATTTCCAAAGCTCGATATGGCGCAGCGGTTGATCGATCAATTTGCCACTCCGCCGCACAGTCCGGACGATTGCGTGTTTGCCCGAACCACCACCACGCTCACGGCTGACTTCAAGACGAAGATAGAGCCCTGCCAGTTCGGCGGCACGCCTAACTGCGGCGCCTGTGGATGCATCGCATCAATGGGGCTGGCGGCGGTGGCTGCGCACAAACTCGTTGGCTTTATTCCGGTAGGCGCGATCTTCAAGCTGTCGGTGAAGATCGGCGAGGCGCGGCGCGGCACCGAAGCCACGCAACGCGTGAATCCACTGCGAGTGCTCGGTTCGTCGCGTGACACGGCAGCCTGACGTTTCTCCCCTCAATCCCGGCTGATTGAACCGAACTCGCGCGATAATATGGGTTCGATCAATCATGAAAGCTCTGTGGCTTTGGTTCCCGCGATGGCTGCGCTTTGTGTTCACCGGTCTAGCGGCCGTGATACTCGCATTGGGGCTGATCGCCGGCGCGCTCTGGCTATATTTGCATCCCTCCTATGACCGTACCGACGGCATCGCTTATAGCGAACGCCACGGACGCCCGCTGACGATGGACATGCTGCGTCCTTCAAGTCCCAATGGGCTCGCGGTCGCGTTGATGGTGAGCGGTGGTTGGAAATCCCAGAGGCCGGGTGAGACACCGGCATGGCTGGTAGCTCCGCTGCTGCGTGGCGGCTATACGGTCTTTGCGGTGTGCCACATATCGCAGCCGGAGTCCACCGTGATGGAGATCATCGCGGACATGAACCGGGGCGTCCGTTTCATACGCCATAATGCCGCGAAATACGGAATCGACCCGAACCATATCGGCGTTACTGGCGGCAGCGCAGGCGGTCATCTTGCTCTCATGCTCGGCACTCGCGGAGGGTCCGGCGATCCCAACGCGCCCGATCCGGTGGACCGCGAATCGAGCGCCGTGCAGGCGGTGGCGATTTTCTATCCAGTGACAGATCTCCTGAACCTCGGACCCTCCACCGAGAATCCGGGAGACGGCGGGCCGCCGCTAAGTTTTGTGGCGGCGTTCGGTCCAAATTCGAAAGACATGGCGGTGTGGAAACAAATCGGGCACGATTCTTCACCGATCTATTACGTCCAGCGTACGATGCCGCCCACCCTGATTTATCATGGCGACGCGGATACGCTGGTGCCGCTCGAGCAGTCGCAGCGCTTCAGCCAGCGCGCCGCGCAGTTTCGACTGGACGTCCCGGTAGTAGTGCATCACGGCGGCCACCATGGATGGCCGACGATGGTATTCGATGAGCGCGCTTTTGTACGCTGGTTTGATCAGCATTTGAAGCCGGTCCGCTGAGTGGAATGGGCCAATTCCGTGTACTCGTTCGGGCTGTGATTGTCGTCAAAAAAGGTTTGGTACTCAATGAAAACAAGAATTCAGATTGTCCTTCTCTGCTGCGCGGGTAGCGCATTTGCGCAAAGCCAGATTCCGGATCCTTCGCAGGGAGTTGGAGATGCGCCGAAGGTTTACGTTCGCCGGTTTTCCATCGGCGCGACGCTGGGCGTCCTGGCGCTGCCCGTTATTCCGACGGCGAGCACGAGTGCCTCCACTACCACTCCGGTGACGGCGACCAACTACAACACCACCGCCGCATCCCCCAGGGTCGGTTACGGCGTCACCGGCCAAGTCGCTATCACCGAGCACTTCGCCGTCGCCGTGAGCGCGCTCTACCGCAAGTTCGGTTACAAGATGGACACCACCTTGACTACCGGTGCGACGACAACCGTGACCACCGCCGTCACCACCAGCACACACGAGGACACTCGCTCGAAGGTGATCGACGTGCCTGCCACGCTGCGGTATTACGTCAAGGGCCGCCATACGCCGGGCGTCAGGTTCTTTGGCGAGGGCGGAGCGGCGTGGAGAGACGTTTTCAACACGCGCGCCACCGTGACCGCCACCGACAGCGCCGGTACCACTACCTGCTGCACCACTCCCACCGGCCGTCCAGCGTCGAAGAGCGTGATCGGCTACGTAGCGGGATTCGGCGTACAGGCGATCGATCCGGTTGGCATTCGCGTGGTTCCCGAGGTCCGGTACACGCACTGGAACAAGCAGATCTTCTCGAGCCAGTCCACCCGGACAAAGGCGGATTCAGTAGAGATCGTGATTTCGTTAACGTTCTAGAAGGCGCTCAATAGAGCACGTCCACAAACCAGGCAACAATGCTGTAACGGCTGTCTTCCTGTTTGAGGACGATGGGTGCGTGTTCTTTGTTAATGGATTCAAGGACGATTTCAGCCTGTTCCCAACTGCCGTCGTCCGAGGCCTGCTTGCGGCTCGTGTAGCGCTTCAGGGTATAGCTCGCTTCGTTCTCTCTCACCAGCACGAGTTTGCCGCTGCGGCTTCCAGCGCCTTCCAACTGGAATAACGCGACGCTGCCATTGGGAATAGTAGGCTCCATCGACGTCCCTTCGATGTGGATGGCCACCAGCCCCTTCTTGGCGCGAATGTGAGCCGGCAGTTCTTCCTGGCATTCGAACTCGGATTCAAAACTATCCAGGAACTTACCCGCAGCCGATCGCAGCGAGTAGCGCGGGACATGCGTTTCAGCGGTTGAATAGCGGGAGCCGATTTGCTGCGAATAAACGCGCGCCAGCAGTTTGTCGAAGTCCACGCCAACCACTTCCTGCCGGCCAGTGGTTCTGAGATTGGCGGAGAGATTCTCTTCCGCCCAGGCAAAGAACTTCGCTGCCCCCATTTCGTCACCTTTGGCTCTCAGATCTTCTTCGAGCAGCGGAAGCACTGGATCGTCGGGATCGAGCGTCTCAAGGTCGCGCCGCAGGCGGACATAGAGCAGGTTGGATTCGGGATCTTCGAGCAGGATGCCGAGAGGAGTTAGCCCGTTGCCAATCTCCGCCTGCAAAACGGCGTAACGCCCGGTCCGAAGGGCAAGCAGGGCAGGCATATAGTCTTATCGGGCGAGGTCTTGCGGATAATAGCCTTTTCGGGCCCGGACCTTGACATTCGCAAGATTCACCTTCACCTCGATCTTGCGGAAATCGCGAGGCTTCGAATCGTCGACGTCGGGAATGTAGCGGATGATGTACTGCGTGGTAACCTCACCAGTCACATTGGCGATCGCCTTGAAAATGCCGTTTGAAATCGCCGCTGCGTATCCGCCCGTGCCCACCTTCAGAGCGTAGTTGCCTTCATCAGAAGGTGTTGAGAGATAGCCGGCGACATCGCTGTAGTTGCCCTGGAGCGGATATTCGACACGCCCGCCGGTCTCTTCCGCCAAACGGATCAGGGTCTTTTCGGTCTCCGAATTAAAGCCGAATCCAATCGTGCTCACTGCGTAGATGGTCACCAGGTTGCGCTGAGCGAGTTCGATCACTTGCTCGAGAGTGTGTTTGCTGGCATTGTCGTGCCCGTCGCCGACGATGACGATGACGCGGCGCGGTTCGAAAGGTTCACCGCTCACCAGCGCGCGATTTGTGCAGGCCATGTGGATGGCGTCATAGAGCGCGGAACCGCCCCCCGGCTTCAACTTCGCCAGTTTGCTCACCATGGGCTCGGGATCGCTGGTGGTGTTGACGGCCAGTTCAGCTTCATTCGAGTAGGTGATCATGTAACCGCTCATCTTCTTGTCCTGCGGCATGAGGGTGAGCACAAGCTCGGTCGCGGCATCCTGGTAGGTCTTCCAGTGGATCTTGACCGCGTTCGACAGATCCACGAGGAAGCCGACCACCACCGGTTGGCTGCGCTCGCGGGAGAAAAACCGGATCTTCTGAGGCCTGCCTTCGTCGAGGATCGTGAAGTCGGCCTGATCGAGATTGGAGACGAATTTACCCTTGTCATCGGTGACCGTTACCGGGACGATGACTTCGTTCACCGACACTTTGATGGATTGCGAAGGCTGGTCGGGTTTGGTCACATCGGCCTTGGCGCCGGCCGGTTTGGCGGGCTGCGCCTGCGTCAATGCTCCGCACGCACACACCAAAAGGCTCGGGAAGAATAACCGCATAAGGGGTGAAGACCTGCTTTTGATTATAATCTACCCATGAAACTTAGCCTTCTGTGGATCGCCCTGTGTATGGCGGCGTACGCGCAAACGGCGGACCAGGTATGGAACGCGCAGTTGTCGTCTTTCGAGAATGAGTTCGTACCGCTGGTAGAGGCGATGCCTGCGGCGCAATTCGGATTTGCGCCCTCAAGTGGGGAATTCAAGAATGCCCGATCTTTCGCCGAGCAGGCCCGGCATGTGTCCACGGTGATGTACGAAGTGAGCGCGGCCATCATGGGCGTGAAATGCCCGGTGGACCTGGGCAAGAATGAAAACGGCGCCGACATGCCCAACAAGGAAGCGATCGTGAAATATGCAAAAGACGCCGTTGCCTACGCGCACAAGGCGATGAGTTCGCTGACCAACGCCAGTCAAATGGAAACCGTGAAGTCGCCCTTCGGAGATAAGCCGACCACGCGCATGGCGCTCGCCTCGATCATCCTGTGGCATGGGTTTGACCACTACGGGCAAATGGTGATTTACGCGCGAATGAAGGAAGTTGTGCCGCCGGCGAGCCGTTAAGAGGGAGTTAATGCCAGACCCCGGGTGATCCGCGGCACACGCGCTAAACCACTACCGTTGCTTCCTTCCGGACCTGGCGGGGTTTGCAGCCGCGCGTTGCACGGAGCCCGGAGCCTGACAATTTACGAGTTTAGCATTGACGGGGCAGTGGCGACACTTTTCAGCCAGACTCGCCTATTTCGGCGGCTTGGAAATCCAAACCGTCACGCCATTGCTGGCCCTGTCACCCACAATCAGGTACACGGGCACCTGGCCCGAGAGTCCGGCGGGCACTTGAGCGTTGATCTACCACAGCCCCGGCGACACCACCCCGCCGTAAGTCACCTGGCTGGGAAAATCATTGAATAGAACTTGCACCGCGTCAGCAGCGGCACCGCCGCCGGTGGCAAAAATCTGCACAATCGACCCCGCCGCGGCCGGATTCGACCTGCTGTTCACCGATGAATCCTGATTCTCGATGGCGCCAGGCTCGGATGGATCGGACGGCTGCAATACGAAGATTCCCGCCCCCGAAGTAGTGATTGCCGCCTGCCCCGACGCGACCTCCTTACCTCCCGCTCGAACCGAAATTGCCACCTCCCCGGCCTCAATGGATTCCGGGACGACGAAGTTTACCTGCGACCCGCTTGCGGCCACCAGACGCGCCGCCTGTCCCGCCACCCGCACCTCGTCCGTGAGTGCCGGGAAGGCAGCGAAGGCCGTTGCGAGAGAGCCCGCGGCAATCCCCTGCTCCGGCCGGAAACTGGCGCCGTTCACCACCACCAGGTCCGCTGAGACGGACCTCGGGGTACCCGTATATCGCGCAAGGATCTCGGCCATCACCGGATCGAATCGCGCAAAGTAGTCAGCGGCACGCATCGGAACCGGCACGTCGGGCAGCACTTCGGTTCCATCAGGCATCCAGGCGGGGCGCGGAAAGGCGGTGCTCGTGTAAAAGTCGGTAAGCCGCGACCTCGGCAATTCAAACTGCACGAGGTTCCCGTACATCGACGGCGAGTTTCCCGCCGCTTCTCCGATGGTCTGGATGGCGTTGCCCCAATCGCCCGCCGGCAGCATCGCCGGATTCTTCAGGGTCATGGAATTGTCGACGGCGGCCGAGAACGATCCCTTGTCAAAGGCCACGTAGACGCGGAAGCGAGGATTTAAGAGAAGGCGCGGCAGACGTTGCTGCAACCCGTCGAGCAAGGGTTTGATTACTTTGTTGTTCCCGCCGGGATTCTGGCGGAAGTCGATCACAAACGTATCCACCGGCATCGTGTCGAGTGTCCTGAGCAGCCCGGCGGCGAACGTCGAAAAAGGGTTGAGCAGGACGTTGGTGCAGCTGTTGTACTTGAAATAGAGCAGCCGGCTCGCCTCCGTGTAGGTCGACCAATAAAACAAAGATGGCGAACTGCGGAAAGCCGGGATAGTGCCCTCACCCTCATCCGGGGCTGCCGTCATGCCATCGTTCTTCGTGCTTACGGTGCGCGTGAACTCTCGCCCATTGAGTGAGCGGAACGTGAAGTCTGCGGTCACCGCGCCGGCGGGGATGATCTTCAACCCTTCGAGAACCAGCGGATACCGTACATACTGCTCCGCGCGCTTGTGAACCCAGTGATCGTTTTCATGGGAAATGACGGTGGCAAGCCGCGAGGCGACATCCTCGATTGGCAATCCGTTAACGGCCACCACGCGGGTGGTGAGCGTATCGGTGAGCGAGTACTCGGCGATGGCCACATAAAGGCCGTCATCCAGCCACTGGAATTGGAGCGGGAACGCGGGGCCAGTCAGCAGATTCAACTGAGTGTGCGCATCGCCCGGCAGCGTTACCAGGTGAGCCAGGCCCGCGTAAAATTCGGCGTCCGACAAACTCGGAAGGCGCGCACTAAGATCGTCCACCGCACGCTGATACTGACTTCGATCCAGGTGCGCGAAAAAGAACGGCGCCTGTTTCGGCATTTGCGTGCCGACGTAATTGAGGTCGGAGAGACGGGCAGCGATGTCCTGCGCCGCCATCAACGGCAGCAGCAGGAGCCCGATAATCAGCAAGAGTCCCTGACCGGCCATGTTGCCGGCGCCTCCCAGCACAACCTCGACAAACGATTCGAGTGAACAACCAGTCTTTCACAGACGGCTTGGCCATTGCGTTCCCATTCGCCGCCTCACGACGGTTAACTAACTACCAGACCCTGCAAGCTTCTCCGCGGACCATCGGTTGTCCGATCGTGCATGCAAATGCCTTCTGAAACTCCGGCATATTCGAGACCACTCCGTTGATCCGGAACTTGAGGGGCGAATGGGGATCGGTAATCGCGTTCAGCCGCTTCTGCTCGGGGCGACTGTCGCCGCAAGCCCACTGGGCCATCCCGATGAAAAACCGCTGCTCAGGCGAGAACCCATCTACAGGTTTCAGGTTTTGCCCCCGAATCGCCGCCTTCCAGGCAATGTAAGCGAGCAGAGTCCCTCCAAGATCCGCAACATCCTCGCCCTCGGTGAGTTTGCTGTTGATCTTGATGTCATCAATCACCGTGTATTGCCCGTACTGCTTCACTACGCACTCGGCCCGCTTCTCAAACTGTGCTGCATCTTGCTTGGTCCACCAATCGCGAAGATTGCCCTTGGCGTCGAACTGACGGCCTTCATCATCGAAGCCGTGCGTCAATTCGTGCCCGATTGTGGCGCCGGTGTTCCCATAATTCGGCGCATCGTCCATCTTTGGATCGAATAGCGGCGGCTGCAGGACACCGGCCGGGAAGTTGATGTCGTTCATCTGTGGATCGTAATAGGCATTGACGGTGGGCGGGGTCATGCCCCATTCCGTGCGATCTACCGGCTTCCCAATCTTTGCAAGCCGGCGTTTCGATTCGAAAATCGCCGTCCGGTCACGATTGCCAAGAAAATCTCCGCGTACAATGTTCACTGAACTGTAGTCGCGCCATTTGTCCGGGTAGCCGATCTTATTCGCGATCATATGCAGTTTTTCGAGAGCCAGCTTCTTGGTCTGAGGCCCCATCCAGGTAAGTTGCTGAATGTCTCCTTCCATTGCCTTCTCAATCTCTCGAGTCATCGCCAACGTGCGAGCCTTGGTCTCAGGAGTGAATGTCTTCTCAACGAAGATCTGCCCCAGCGTCTCACCCAGTCCGCGGTCGACATACCGAACGCACCTCTTCCAACGAGGTTCCATTTCAGTCACACCGCGCAAATACTTCGCATAAAACTCATAGGACGCCGTGACAAAAGCGGCGGAAAGATACGGCGACTTCTCGCGTGCCAGGTGCCAACGGAGATATACCTTCCAGTCATCAAGATTCCGATGCTTCAGCAGATCCTCAACCTTGCTGAAGAACTTCGGCTCCGTCACGTTGACGACGGTCTGTGGCGAAATGCCCGACGCTTCCCAGTATTCAATCCAGTTGAACGACGGCGTCAGTTTCGCAAGTTGATCGGCAGTCAACTTATGAAACAGATTGTGAGGATCGCGTTGTTCTACTCGGGTCAGCGAGGCTTCAGCCAACGCCATCTCGATTGCCATAACAGTTTGCGCCTCCGACTTCGCGATCTCCCGACCATCGCCAAGGAGAGTGAGAGTCCGAGCGATATGTTCAACGTATTTGACGCGAATCTCCTTTGATTTTTCGTCGGTTTTGGTGTAGTAATCGCGATCTGGCAATCCAAGCCCACTCGCGGTGGCAAAAGCAATGACCCGGCTGGCATCAGCGAAGTCCTGATTCGATCCGAAGCCAAAAATCGGATTGGGACCTGCGGATGCAAGGTGAAACTTCCCGAGCAAGCGCGAGATGTCAGCTGTCTTCTGGAGTTTTGAAATCGCTTCGAGATCGGCCTTCAGCGGCTCGGCTCCGAGTCTATCGACATTCGGTTCGGCCATGCAGGACTGAAAATAGTCACCGATCTTCTGTTCGTTGACGCTGCGTCCGGCGCGCTCCTTCGACGCCTCCTCGAGAATGCCCCAGAGATAGCGCTGATTGTCCTGCGCCAGTTTCGCGTAGACCTCCCAGCTTGACTGGTCGGCTGGGATCGGATTCAACTTCAGCCAATTGCCACAGGCGAACTTCGAGAAATCCACACATGGATCAGCAGAACGGTCCAGGAAGGCAAGGTCGAGACTCGGCGTATAAGGGAAGGACTCAAGCGGCCTATCTTGCGCAACCGAGCATACAGCGAGCACCGCTGATAATACCAACGTGTTCTTAGTCACTGAAACTCAGCTTACTCGGAAAGTGCGCGATTGCGGCCCCGATTCAGTCCCGAACATTGTTACCCCGACAATGACACTGACGTTGTGATGAACTCGCCCGAGCGCAAGGCTACCGGCGAGCTCCACCGTGCGGCCGCGGAAAGAGAACGGCAGCTACTTCGGCAGCTGTGTGCCGAACGAATCGGGGCCGGAGTGCCACGCTGCGAGGTGCGCCACGCACCCCAACCGAATCTCGAGAAATGAATTTGTTCGAGGAAGCAATCGTTTCACAGACTCTCTTTCACTGGTTTTGGTGTACGCTCAATGAAAACTGGGAGGCCCAAGCATGAGCGAGAACACCGCAAATACCGAATGGTCCACCGCACGCGGCGAGAAATGGCGTGCCCAACTGACGGCCATGGAAGCGACGATTGCGCCGGTGAACGAACCGCTGATCCTCGCGTTGGGTTTTGACGCGCCGGTGAGGATCGCCGAGGTCGGCTGCGGCGGCGGTGGAACGGCGCTGGAGATCCTACAGCGATCGCCCGCCGGAAGCGTAGTGCACGGCTACGATATCTCGCCGGTCCTGATCGAAGCGGCTCGCGCCCGCATCTTACCCGGACAACGCGACATCGCCTTTGAAGTCGCGGATATGGGAGTGGCGCTCCCGCCGGACAAGCTTTATGACCGGCTGACATCGCGGTTCGGCATCATGTTCTTCGACGATCCGGCGGCTGCTTTCAGTAACCTTGCAGGTTGGCTCGCGCCCGGCGGACGGTTCGCCTTCGCCGTGTGGGGCGACCTCGCCGGAAACCCCTGGATGACCGCCGTCCGCGACGCGGTGGGCGGAGTCATCAAACTGCCCAAGCCCGATCCCGAGGGGCCGGGACCGTTCCGTTATGCCTCGGTTGACAAGTTACTCGCTCTGCTCGGCGGGGCCGGTTTTAGCGGACTCAACGTGCGTGACTGGAGGGGGAAGATCGCGGTCGGCGGCGGTCTACCGGCCGTCGAGGCGGCGAATTTCGCAGTAGCAGCTTTTTCCTCGTTCGGCGAATTGCTTACCGAGGCTGGCGACGAGGCCCTCAATACCGCGCGTCAAGCTTTGACTGCACGCTTCTCCCAGCAGGAAGAAGGAGGCGTCGTGCGGATGGACGCCGCCGTGCACATCGTCAGCGGTACCCGCAGGGGCTGAGGCCGCGCTCAAGGCAGCCGGCCGTTCGTCTCGAGATTTAACTTTTTCAAGAGTTCGACCCGCTTCGGATGCCTTGCAAACGCAGGCGTCGACCACATACGCGTCAGCGGTGTCGCACCGAACAGCACAAACGGCCAGGGATCGTTCTCGTCGATGGACTGTTCGAGATAGTTGAAAACCTTGTCCAGGTCGTCCCCACCGCTGTAGGCGAGCGCAAATGCGTAGGGCGACACGTAGCGTGTAGCGGCCATGCGCTCGAGACGATCGAGGAGCGGCCTCACCAGTTCCGGGCGGTTCTGCTCGCCGTGAATGAGGGCCGCCGTGGCCATCAGGATGGGATTCTCAGGCTCGATGGCCTGAGCGCGTTCCACCGCCGCCAGCGCCTCGCCGGCGTAGCCTTCTCCGTTCAGTCCGAGCGCGCCAAACGCTCCGTTCACCCATATGGTGGGAAACAACTCGAGGTTGGCCCGCGCCGCACGGAGAGCGCCGCCACGGTCGCCCCGTACGTAGTGGAAGATAATCTCGCCAATGCGGACTAGCGGCGACAGCGGATCAAGCGCGAGCGCGCGTTCCATATCAGTGGACGCCTGGTCAAAGCGTCCCAACTGCAGCATCGACCAGGTGGAGCGGCGGAAGTAGCCGAGTCCCAGCGAGGGGTTGAGTTCCAGCACGCGGTCGAAATCGGAGCGGGCTGAGTCCCACTGACGGTAGAAGGCGCCGCGGATGAGTCCCCGAGCGGCGTAGGCTTCAGCGGTGGACGGGTCGAGTTCGATGGCGCGTTCTGCAGCGGCAAGCGCCTGGGGGAGCACGGTTGAAGGACGCACGCGGAAGAAGGCGATCTGCGACAGCAGTTCGGACATTCCGGCATACGGCAGAGCGTAGCCCGGCGCTAGCCGCATGGCGCGTTCGAAACATTCACGGGCACGGGCGAAGCCTTCCGCGGTGCGCTGATTGCCGTGGTGCTGACCCTCGAGGTAAGCGTTGTAAGCGTCGACATTGCTGACGCGCGATCTCAGATTCGGGGGTGTCTTTGCGCCAAGACGCACGCGCAGGGCGCCCACAACCGAAGCGGAGATTTCGTCCTGAACGGCGAAAATATCCGTCATCTCGCGGTCGAAGCGGTCGGCCCAGACCTGCAGTCCGTCAACTGCATTCACCAATTGAGCCGTGATACGGACTCGGTTCCCCGCCTTCCGGACGCTGCCTTCGAGCACATGCGCGACACCCAACGTCTGGCTGATCTGGCGGACATCGCCCGCGCGGCCCTTGAACGCGAACGCCGAAGTGCGGGCGGTAACTTTGATACCGGGAAGGCGAGTGAGCGCGTTGATGATCTCCTCGGCCAAGCCGTCGCTGAAGTACTCGTTCTCGGGGTCGGCGCTGAGATTGGAGAAGGGCAGGACGGCGATGGAGGGCTCGGCGGCCTCAGCCTGCAGCGATTCGCGCAGCGCTTCAATCAGCAGGGTGGCGGAGCAGTAGCGGCGGTCGCGGTCTCGCTCGATACAACGCGAAACAACGGCGGCCAGCGCGTCCGGCGTTTGGGGCAGCGCCTCCCGCACACTCTCGCCCGGCGCCGGCCGGTGACCGGCGAGCAGTTCAAAGAGCACCAGGCCAAAGGCATAAATGTCGGTACGCGCATCGGCGGCGAGACCTTGCATCTGCTCGGGCGCCATGTAGGCCCAGGTGCCCATGATGAGGCCCGTCCCGGTGCGCGTGGTTTCGGCATCGGGAGCCTCCTGGCGAGCGAGCCCAAAGTCGAGCAGCTTGATGCCTGACGCCGTGAGCAGGATGTTGTCGGGCTTCAGATCGCGATGAATAATGCCTTTGGCGTGCGCGGCCTCGAGCGCCGAGGCGATCTGGATGGCTATCTCGACGGCGCGCGTAGGCTCGAGCGGTCCGCGAACCGGCGAGCCCGACAGGTACTCCATCACCAGAAAATCGGGACCGATATCGTAGAGCGTGCAGATGTGCGGATGATTGAGTGCAGCGATGGCGCGCGCCTCTGATTCAAAGCGCTCGCTATGTTCGCCGTTGAGGACTTTGAGAGCAACCGTGCGGCCCAGGCGCGTATCGGTGGCCCGGTACACTTGCCCCATCCCACCCGCGCCGATCACCGAGTGGACTTCGTAGGCGCCGAGTCGTGTGCCGGGTGCGAGCATCAACGTGAGTTCTTCGAGCATTGTAAGCTGTTCCAATGAATCCGATCGGCCTGATTTCCCTGGTGGCGCTGTTTATGGCCGCGGACTGGCCGCAATTTCGCGGACCCAATGCGACGGGCGTCGGCGATTGCGAACGCCTTCCCGTAGAGTTCGGCCCCAATAAGAACGTCCGTTGGAAGACGCCGCTGCCGCCAGGCCACTCGTCCCCGGTAATCGCCGGAGGACGCATCGTTGTTACCGCGTCGGACACCGAAAAGCGCCTGCTCACGATTTGCCTCGACCAGGAGACCGGCAAGATCCTCTGGACCCGCGAGGCTCCGCGTCCGCGAACGGAAAGCTTCCAGCCCACCAATTCTCCGGCCTCGCCTTCGGCTGCAATCGATCACGGCAATGTCTACGTATTCTTCGGCGACTTCGGATTGCTTTCTTACACGCTTGAGGGCAAAGAGCGGTGGCGACTGCCGCTCGGGCCGTTTAACAACGCCAACGGACACGGCTCGTCGCCGGTGGTGGTGGACGGACTGCTCATCCTGGTTTGCGATCAGGACTCCGACTCTTACCTACTGGCCGTGCACAAGGAAACCGGAAAGATCGCCTGGAAAGTGGAGCGTCCTGAGTCCACCCGGGGTTACTCCACTCCGGGCGTGATGCGTCCTGCCAAGGGTCCGGCGGAATTGATTGTGCCGGGGGCTTATCAGATGACGGCGTACAATGCCGTCACCGGGGAGAAGCTTTGGTGGGTGCGCGGCTTGTCGTGGCAGCCAAAATCAGCGCCGGTGGTGGACGGAGAGATGGTGTATGCCCACTGGTGGGAGGCGGGCGGGGAGGCAGACACGTCCACCGAGACGCCTGAATTCGCCGAGATGTTAGCCAAGTTCGATGCCAATCACGATGGAACGCTGTCGGCCGAGGAGATTTCGGGCGACCCACGCCTGAAGCGGGGGTTCGCCGAGATGGACTTGAATCGCGACGGCCAGTTGGACGGGCGGGATTGGAATTTCTATCGCGCCAAGCGGGCGTCGCGTAACCGGTTGATTGCGGTAAAGCATGGCGGTCGCGGGGACTTAACCAACAGCAACGTCGTATGGAGCATGCAGAAGTTTCTGCCGAATGCGCCCTCACCGTTGCTCTATAACGGCGTCTTATATTTGGTAAAGGACGGTGGTATCGTCACCAGCGTTCAACCGCGAGACGGTGCTATCCTGAAACAAGGACGTCTCGCTGGGGCACTCGATACGTACTATTCCTCGCCCGTTGCAGGTGCTGGCTACGTATATCTGACCAGTCAAAGCGGGAAGATTTCGGTGCTCAAGGCCGGCGCACAATGGGAAGTGCTGGCCATCAATGACATGGAAGATGAGTGCTTCGCAACACCCGCTCCGGTGGGGTCGCGGTTGTATGTCCGCACGCGCTCCGCATTGTACTGTTTTGAACGTTCTTAAGTTAAGAATGTTAAGGCTTAGACGCATCTGTTAAGAACGTTAAGTACAAAAGAATCAGAATCTTACATTTCATTACGCCCTCCCTGTAACAACAAGCATCCGAGTTAGCGTAATAACTATATGAAGAACCGTTCCAGAATCGCGGCCGGGGTGAGTACCGCGATCATTTTCCTTCTTTTTGCTCTAAATGTTTTCGGGCAGGCCGGGACCGTGACGGGCGTGGTGACCGATCCTTCCGGTGCCACCGTACCGGGCGCTGACGTATCGATCGTGGGTAAGGGTGTAACCCAGCGAGTCAAAACCGACAGCAACGGCAGTTACAAGATCGTCAATCTGCCGGCCGGTCAATATGACATCCTCGTTTCGGCGAAAGGCTTCGCCAGTTATTCCACACAGGGCCTGAACGTGACAGGCGGTTCGCTAAGCTTCGACGTGCCGCTGGTAGTGGCGGCTGAAGCGGCGAGCGTGACAGTATCCACCGACAGCAACCGCGTGACCACCGACCCTTCGCAGAACGTTGGCGCCATCGTGCTCAAGGCCGAAGACCTGAAGATGCTCTCCGACGATCCCGACGATCTGGCGAATGATCTACAGGCGCTGGCCGGTCCGGCCGCCGGTCCCAATGGCGGACAGATCTTCATCGACGGCTTCTCCGGCGGGCGTCTGCCCCCCAAGGAGTCCATCCGCGAGATTCGCATCAATTCGAACCCGTTTTCGGCGGAATATGACCGCATGGGCTTTGGCCGCATTGAGGTCTTCACCAAGCCGGGCACCGACAAATTCCGCGGGCAGGCCTTCTTTAACTACGGCAACAAGGTTTTCAATACCCGCAATCCCTTCGTAGTAGGCAATGTGCCCGACTTTCAACAGGAAATGTTTGGCGGCAGCCTGAGCGGACCCATCAGCAAGCGCTCTTCATTCTTCATCGATGTCAATCGCCGCAACATCGACGAAAATGCGCTGGTGGTTGCGACAACGCTGGACTCGAGCAACAACATCGTCCCGTTTAACGCGTCCATTGTGACTCCGCTGCGACGCACCGACATCAATCCACGCATCGATTACGCGATCAACCCGAACAACACGCTGGTGCTGCGCTACATGTATGGCACCAATACCAGCGGCAATCAGGGCGTGAGCGGCTTCACGCTGCCGTCAAACGCGACGAACTCGTCGCGAACAGATCACACGGTGCAGCTCACTGAAACGGCAGTGATCGGCTCCAGGATGATCAACGAAGTGCGTTTTCAGTTCATCACCGCGAGCAACAACAGCGCCGCCGTTTCCACCGACGTGTTGGGCAGGCCCACCATCGTTGTGCAGTCGGCATTCACCGGCGGATCGCCGTCGCAGACCACAGGCTACACCGACGAGAAGGATTTCGAGTTACAGAACAACGTCTCCATTACTCACGGCGCGCACCAGATTAAGGTGGGCGGTCGCGGCCGCCGGACCAATCAGGACAATTTCTCAAACGGGAATTACAACGGTACGTTTGTATTCGGCGGACGCGGCGAATTGACTTCGCTGCAGGTTTACCAGATGGCGCAGCAGCTGCTGGCGAGCGGTTCCACACCCGCGCAGGTAGCGGCGCTCGGTTACGGTCCCAGCCAGTTCTCACGCACTGGTGGTATCCCGCTGACTGGCGTTTCGCAATGGGACCTCGGTGTTTACGTGCAGGATGACTGGCGCGTGAAGCCGAATATGACGCTTAGCCTCGGCGGGCGTTATGAGACCCAGAACAACATTGGCGACCACGGCGATTTTGCGCCGCGCATCGGTATCTCGTGGGCTCCTGGCGCTAAAAAGGGTGCCCAGCCCAAGACCGTAATCCGCACCGGCTTCGGCATCTTCTACGATCGCGTGGACGACGGCCTTACTCTCGCCGCGCTGCGGCAGAACGGTGTCGTGCAGCAGCAGTTCGTCCTCCGCAATCCCGACTTCTATCCGAATGTACCGACCGTGGACTCGCTCGTGACCGCAAAGCTTCCGCAGGCGATCCGCTCGTTGGACAACACGATCAAAGCGCCGCGGATTGACCAGGCGGTTTTCGGCGTCGAACGCCAACTGCCTCTTCGCATGGCTTTGACCGTGAACTACGTGTTCTCGCGCGGCACCCATCAATTGCGCTCGCGCAACATCAACGCACCGTTGCCGGGCTCCTACGACATCAACACGCCGGGTAGCGGCGTTCGTCCATATGGGGCGGCCGTTGGCGATCTCTACCAGTACGAATCGAGCGGAAGCTTCCGTCAAAATCAGCTCATCTTCCAATTGAATGCGCGAGTGAGCCCGAAACTGACTATCTTCAGCTTCTACACCTACGGTCACGCTTACGGCGACACCGACGGCGCCGGGAATTTCCCGGCCAATCAATACGACACCAGCACCGAGTGGAGCCGGACGCGTTTTGACGTTCGAAACCGCGCCTTTATCGGCGGCAGCCTGACGGCTCCCTGGAAACTGTCCTTCAGCCCCATGATCATCCTCAGTTCCGGTGCCCCTTACAACGTCACCAGCGGCAACGATCTGAATGGCGACGGCCAGTTCACTGACCGTCCGGCCCTGGCGACGGATCTCACGCGTGCGAGCGTTGTGAAGACTGCTTTCGGCAACTTCGATACGAGGCCCCTTCCCGGAACGCAGATCATCCAGCGCAACCTTTTGGAAGGTCCGGGAACCATTTCGGTGAACATGCGCGTGAGCCGCAGTTGGGGCTTTGGCGAACGCAAGACGGCACAGGCTGCTGGAGCCGGCGGCGGTTTTGATGGCGGTGGCGGCCCTCGCGGCGGCGGTGGTGGTCCTCGCGGCGGTGGCGGCGGGATGCCGATGGGCGGCATGGGTGGAATGCGCGGAGGCGGCGGTCCTGGCATGTTCGGCGGCGGCACGGCGGGCAACAATCGCTTCGTGCTCACGGCGTCGGCCAACGTTCGCAACGCAATCAACTACGTCAATCTCGGAACACCGGTGGGCGACCTGAGTTCACCGATCTTTGGGAAGTCGCAGGGAATCGGCGGCGGCTTTGGTCCGGGCGGTGGTGGCGGCGCGGCCGGCAACCGTCGCGTCGAGTTCTCACTGCGCCTCTCGTTCTAGTCCTGAAAATCAAATGGCCGCGGATCGTACATCCGCGGCCACAACCTAAACCGCCAACCTCTCCTTCAACTCCCTCGTTCTGTCCCGGCTCACTTCCAGTTCTGTGCCATTGCGCAGCAGAACATTGATGGAACCGGCGACCATCGGCACCAGTTCCCGCACATGCTCCAGGTTCACCAGGTGTGCCCGGCTGATGCGAAAGAATCCTGACTCTCCCAGTAGGTCCTCCATCTGCGTGATCGTCTTGTCGAGCAGGAATCTGTCGGCGGGCGTGTGCGCGAACACCAGTTTGTCGTCGATTGTGATGTGCAGCACTTCGCGGAGTCCAAGCAGGACAATCCGCTTGCCCTTGCGGCCTGCAATCTTGGCTGGTACGCGGCGCGACTCTCGCGCGAACATAGACAACAGCTCCGTCATCGACGTGCGGTAGGCGCCGATGTCCCGGGTCAATGCGGCTTGCAATTTCGCAACGGCCTGGTGCACACGCGCGGGCTGGATCGGCTTCAACAGGTAGTCGATGGCGTTCGCTTCAAACGCCTTGACGGCGTACTCGTCATAGGCGGTGGCAAAGACGATAAGCGGAGGTTCGGCGAGACTGCGGACAACGTCGAATCCGTTCATGCCCGGCATCTCAATATCGAGAAACAGAACGTTTGGCCGGTGGGTGTCGCAAAGCTCAAGCGCCTCCTGGCCGTTGCGAGCCTGGCCAACAATCTCCACCATCGGCTCGGCAGCCAGAAGATCCGCGAGCCGCTCCCGTGCCAGCGGCTCATCGTCAACAATGAGAATCCTAAGCACCTTTCACCGGAAACTCAATCAGTGTCGTCACCCAGCCGTCCTTCTCGGTCAGTTCCAGCCGGCTGCGTTCACTCCAATGAATGCGCAACCGCTCGCGAATGTTGTTGAGGGCATGTCCCTGGCGAAACAGCCGGCCAGGCGACAAGTCAGGGGCCATCGACTCGTCGTACTGATTCCGCACTTCAACCACACAACGATTATTGTCGAGTAGTTGGACGCTCAACTGCACAATTCCGCCCTCGAGCCGTTGGGCCACGCCGTAGCGGATAGCGTTCTCAACCAGCGGCTGAAGAGTGAGCCCTGGGAGCCGCACGCCGGCAAATGAACCGTCCGGCAGTTCAGCACGCAGTCGGTCGGGAAATCGAATTTGTTCCAGCGCCAGGTAGTGCCGGACAAAGTCGAGTTCCTGATCGAGGGTGACCATTGCGAATTGCGAGTCAAGCGCATAGCGGAACATGTCAGCAAGCTGCGAAACCATGTCCTGGGCAGCCTCGGGCCGGCGCGGAATGAGCGCTGAAATCGAGTTCAGGGTGTTGAAGAGAAAATGCGGATTGATCTGCGACTGGAGTGCCGTAAACCGTGCCTCAAGAAGCTGTTCCTTCGCACGCCGCTCCTCTCTCCGCGCGTGCATGATCACCATGATGATGGTGGAAATGATGCCGCCGAGAATCGCGTTGACGATAATCACGATCTCGATGTGATTCTGGCCCAGGATGTGAATTGGGAACCCGAGGGGGATGCGCGTTACCAGCCATACGGCCACGCTCAGTCCCAGGCTGGCGTTGATGCTGCCCGCGATGCCCATCAGGATGCGGCGGCGGCGCTCTGGAAAGTCCGCCATCAGTCGCGGAAGCACCATACCGGGAATACCGCAGGTGATGTAAAACGAAAGCGAGAAGATTGAACCTATCACCGCTGAGACGAGCAGGAACTTCGGGATATGTGCCCAACTGAAAGTATTCCCCTCACTCAGGTTGACGAGGCTAGAGATCCCGATCCCGAACGCGGCACCGAAGGCGCCAACCTTGGTGAGGATGAGCGGCCATTGTCGAAGTCTGGGAATGGGTCCCGACACGGTGAATGACGGCCAGTGCCAGCGCATGAGTCAATTGTCAGCCTGGTTCGTACGGCCCGTAACGCATTTCGGACGGAGTGCCGGTTTCTCCAGACGAACTGCCGCCTTCAGCGGATTAGGCCGAGGCGCCCGCCGAGCCGGACCCAGGCCTGCGCGCGCAATGCTTCCACCCGCGCCTGCAGTTGCTCCACCTCGCGCTTCAGGTTCAGAGCCCATTGGGTTCGCTCGGCGTGCTCATCCTTCAGCTTGTCGTAGGCTTCGGCGTGACTTGCGAGATCTTTCTCAAGACTCAGCGCCCAGGTGGTGCGGTCGGCAAGCTGTTGCTCGAGTTCACCGGCCCACGCAGTGCGTTCCTTCAACGATGTTTCCGATGCCGCCATCGCGCCCGTGGCCCATGCGTGAAACTCCTCGAACCGGATTTTCAACTCGCGATACTCGTTCTCAAGATGGCGTAGTGCGCTCTGCTGCGCGGTCCACTGCTCGAAGATTTCCCCCGCGGCAAGCACGTTGAGCACAAAAGGACGCTTGCGGGCAGCGATGGGCAGCGACCAGTTTTCTGTGCGCACAATCCCGAACGGCGGATAGTTGGCGGCATAGATCTGGAGAGAATGGAAGCCGGCGTCGAGGATGATCTGCCGCAGATCCTGCTCGTTGAACCGGCGGATCTCCAGTGTCGACCCATGCCCTCCGTGGAAGCAAAGATCCTCGAATACCTGCACCTGTCCCTCGGCAGTACGGTTCACGAGCACGATGCGATCCTTCAACTGCGCAAGCCCGTAATCGTGGAGGGCCGGAAAATGCTCGGCCGTCTGCTGTTCGAGAGTGTACGGCACGGTGAGTAACAATATGCCGTGAGGCTTGAGTACTTGAGCGGCGTTACGAAATGCTGTGTCAGCCGGTGGCGCCACATGCTCGAACACCTCGCTCGAAATCAGGAAGTCGTACGCACCGGCATGCTCATGGCCCGGATTGACGATGTCGAATTGGGGCTCCTTGTGATAGTGGGTGTTGCGGTAGTCGAGCTTCTCGGCGAGGAGGCGGTCGTGGCAAAAGTCGCTGAGGCCGATACCGCGGATCGCTTTGACGGTGGGGAAATCGGGCAGCGCGAGGTCGGCTCCGAACAGTTCGCGCGACAGCATATGGATGAGCGAACGTGCGCGAACGCTCGAAGAGCATCCGTCGCAACTCGGCTTTTCACGCTCGAAATCTGCAAGCGGTCTCGTATTGGAACGGCCGCAGATGTTGCAGGTGAACGTGAGCGTTTCAGTCGCCGCTACGTCTGAATCGGAAGACCTCAAAAATTCCCCTCCCATTACGATCGTAAATCGTTGTCACCGGCTCCTTCTGAAAAGCGTAGCTCCGCGCGGCGTCGGTCAGCGCGGCCATGGTTTTGGGTGTTTGCAGGTAAGGTGTTCCGTGGGCTACGAAGAGACTGTTCGATTGCAGAAATAGAGTCGGTGAAATCGAGCTCTCGTCCAGGCCAGCCACCGGAACACGTCCCTCAGTGAGCAGATTCACCGTTTCAGTAATCCCCCAATCAGCGGTGTACACGTGCGCGGCATCGGCTTTCTCGAGCGTACGGATCAATTCCGGAAAAGCGTCGGTCCAGCGGACTGAGGTGCCGTTCAGAATTAGAGCGGTGTAGTACTGATTCATGACTGCGAGGTTCGACGCACAAAGCACCACGGCGACGGCGGCGATTGCCAGTCGCGGTCTTAGTTGCGACGCCGCCAGGGCGATGATCACCAAGTGAAACGGCCAGAGCAGCAGAACATGATGGGCCGACGTTCCCGCCCCGGTGGTGGCGAACATCAAGAGCCACGTGACTACCAGCGCGATGAGCGCGAAGACCATGGGTCGCCTGACCGGGGTCCGCCAGAGCAATGGAATCGCCAGAATCGCCAGCCCCGCAGCATATTCGTCGAGGTTCGCCTTGAAAGGCGCGATGGAAGCCACCGCCAGCGCCAACCGCTGTTCGCCGCGCTGCGGGTCAATTTTCTTAGGACCCGGAGTATCCGCGGTGAAGAATCCGAACATCGTAGTGCCGGTGAGAGTCCGATGCAGGATCCACAGTTTGACGATCGAATTCTCCGACGAAATCCTGGTGTTCGCGCGGAGGGTGTTGAGAGGATGCTCGATGTTGTAAGCGATCAGCGGCGCGGCGCCGAGCGAGAACGCAACCAGTGCAATCGCGATGAACCGGGGCTTGAGGCTCGCCACGATCTCGTGCGGGTAGACCGCCAGTGCGGCCACGCCGAGCCCTGCCAGCGTCCAGGCGAAGAGGGCTTTATCCCACAAGGCAAGTCCAAGACAGAAAAATCCAATCGCGAGCCAGGTGCCGCGGCGCGACTGGTGCCAGAGCACGATGGCCGTGAGCGCGGCCATCTTCAGGAAGTGATGGAGCGCCACGGGTCCGAAGTCGATCGCCTCATTCAGGACGAAACTTGGGTCGGTGGCCAGCAAAGCCGTTCCAACGTAGGCGGCGGTCCGTCCCGCAATGCGGTGCAGCAGCGCAAAGAACAGGCAGAGCGTCGCGACGCCTGTGAGCATCATCGGCAGGCGCAGGGAGATGGCGTCGGGTTCCCAAATCGAAAATATGGCGAGATAGATCCAAGTCTTGAGTGCTCCCAGGTACGACAGGATCATCACCGGAATCGTCGTGGCTCCGGTCTTCCAGGAGTAGAGCGGCAGACCGCGGGCATAGATGCCGTTGGCGATGAGGGCCTCGTCCACCTCGACGCCGAGGCGGCGCACAAAGGGCCACCCGAGAGCGAAAAAGAGGCAGCACAGAAGCGTCAGTGCGACTGTAGGTGTAAAACGGGAGCGCAAATGCGATTGTTACATTTCGCGGACCTGCGTTTTTCGGCTACCCTGACTCAATATGAAGATTCTCGTCGCTGCACTTTGCGCACTTGCCGCATTTGCCGCGGATCCCCCAAAGACAGTCATGGTCCTGAAGGCTGCACGGATGTTCGACGGCAAGGGCGACAGCGCCGTCTCACCCGGGCTGATTGTCGTCCGCGCCGGCCGTATCGAAGGGGTGGGCGCTTCGGCGAAGATTCCAGCCGACGCCGAAGTGATCGATCTCGGGAATGGCACGCTGCTACCTGGTTTCATCGACGCGCACACGCACCTCAGCGACGATTACTCGAATAACTACAATCTCGCTGCCCTCAACGCCATGAAGAAGTCGACCGCTGAACTGGCGCTCGACATGGTGCCGGTGGCGCTCAGGACCCTGATGGCCGGGTTTACGACGGTCCGCGACGTGGGTGGCGCGGAGTACATCGACGTCGCGATGCGCAATGCCATTCGCGACGGAAAGATCACAGGCCCTCGCATGCTGGTGGCGACGCATGCCATTGGGGCGACCGGCGGACACTGTGACGATCAGGGCGGCTATCGCTTCGGAATCTTCGGCCATGAGTCAGGCATTGCCGAAGGTGTCGCAAACGGACCCTACGAGATGCGAGCCGCTGTCCGGTTGAATATCAAGTACGGCGCCGACGTCATCAAGACGTGTGCCACCGGCGGGGTCCTATCGCTCACCGACGACGTCGACACGCCGCAATTGACGCAAGCGGAACTGGACGCGCTGGTGGACGAGTCTCACGCACTGCGGCGGAAAACCGCTGCCCATGCCCATGGCGCCGAAGGGATCAAGCGCGCCGTCCGAGCAGGCATCGACTCCATCGAGCACGGCACCTTCGCCGACGACGAGGCGTTGTCGATGATGAAGGCCAAGGGAACGGTCCTCATTCCGACAATGATGGCGGCGCAAGGATTGAGGGAGCGACTGGAGGCTGACGCCAATTTCCCGCAAGCCGTGGCCGTGAAGGCCCGCGCCGCCATCGCCGCCCTGGACGGAATGGTGAACCGGGCGATCCGCATGGGAGTCAAGGTGGGACTCGGCACCGATGCAGTCGTATATCCGCACGGCCGCAATGCCGAGGAGTTCCACCTGCTGGTTGAGCACGGCATGACGCCGGCTCAGGCGCTCAAGGCGGGGACGATGGTCGACGCGGAACTGCTCGGCATCGCCGCGCAGACCGGGAGCCTGGAAACCGGCAAGTCCGCCGATATCGTAGCGGTACCGGGCAATCCGCTTGAAAACATCCGGCAGACCGAGCATGTCGTATTTGTGATGAGGGAAGGCGTGGTGTACAAGAATGCGCGTGTCCTGATTTTTTTGACTGCCGCGGTAGTGCTCGCGGCCGACCCTACGGCGGAACGCCTGGCCAAGCGTGCCACTGGCGACACGCCCATGATGAAGGACCTGCGCGAGTTGTGCGACAGCATCGGCGGGCGTCCCACGGGTTCGGCGGCCTGTGATCGAGCGGTGGAGTGGGGCGTCAAGAAGTTCCGCGATGCCGGCCTGACGTCGGTGCGCACGGAAGGCTTCCGGCTTCCGCGACTCTGGCTGGGCGAGACCGCGCAGGCTGACGCCGTGTCGCCGGCGAAGTTCGCGGTCCGCCTCGCAGCGGCTCCATTCACGCCTTCGGTGAAGGTGGAGGCGGCGGTGGTGGACGTTGGCGAAGGCAGTCCCGAGGAGTTCGCGACGGCGGGCGCGAAGGCGCGCGGCGCAATCCTGCTCGTCCACAGCAAGGAGATGAAGACGTTCGACGATCTGTTCGCCGAGTACATGAAGAGCGGCGGCCTGATGGAGTCGGCGAAGAAGGCTGGCGCGGTGGCGTTGCTGCTCGAGTCCACTCGTCCGCGAGGTCTCTTGTACCGTCATCCGATGACATTCGGAACTATGGCTCCGCTGCCCGCCGCAGTGATTGCACGTGAGGCCGCCGAGCGACTGGGACGCCTGGCTGGAGAAGGCGCCGTTCGTCTGCGTCTCGACATCCGCAACCGGGTAGGCGATTCGTACGAAGCCAAGAACGTGGTCGCTGAAATTCGCGGTCGGGAAAAGCCGGACGAAATCGTGCTCATCGGAGCCCACCTGGACTCCTGGGATCTCGGGACCGGCGCGGAGGACAACGGCGTGAACTGCGCGCTCGTCCTCGATGTCGCCAGAGCTTTCAAGGAGCTTGGCATTCAGCCCCGCCGCACCGTGCGCTTCGTGCTTTACACCGGCGAGGAACAGGGCATGTGGGGTTCGGCCGGCTATGTCGCCACGCATCGCACTGAACTCGACAAGCACGCCGCCGTAGTGATCTTCGATACGGGGTCGGGCAAGACGACGGGCTTCTACCTCAACGGTCGGGAGGAACTGCGAGCGCCGGTGAACGCCGCGCTCGGGGCAGCGGGACTCAGCATCACAGAGCATCTTGGCGACGCCCTGGACGGCACCGACAACTTCGACTTCCTGCTATCGGGAGTGCCCAACCTGGTAGCGATTCAGGATCCGCTGCCCTACCTGCCCGACTATCATGCCGAGTCGGATGTCTTCGAGCGCTCCAACGAAAAAGAGCAAAAGGCATCGGCGGCTGTGGCGGCGGCGCTGGTTTACGGCCTGGCGGAGGCGCCGGATCGTCCGGCGCAGAGGCAGTCGCGGACAGAAGTTGAGAAGCTACTGATCGACACCAAACTCGATGCTCAGATGAAAGCATTCGGCCAGTGGGACGACTGGATCGCCAAGAAGCGGGGCCTTTTCTAAACGCGGCTAACGGTACGCCGCGGCCTGAATTCCATAAAGCTCGGCGTACTGGCCGCCTTTCGCCATGAGTGCTTCGTGAGTGCCAAGTTCCACCAGCCTTGAGCCATCGAGCACCACGATCAGGTCGGCCATCCTGACCGTCGAGAAGCGGTGCGACACCAAAATGGTGATCCGTCCGCTGTCACCGGCGGCTCGCGCAGCGGAGGCGTAGTGCTCGAACAACGCATGCTCGGTCTCGGCATCGAGCGCCGCCGTGGGCTCGTCCAGAATCAACAGCAGAGGCTCATCCCGCATGAAGCCACGGGCCAGCGCCAGCTTCTGCCACTGTCCGAACGACAGTTCGACGCCTGACGGCCAAGTTGGACCGAGCTGTGTCTCAAGACCCGCCGCCAGCTTTTCGACGACGTCGTTCGCACCAGCTCGCTCTACCGCTGACGTTACCGCCGGCTCATCATCCATTCGGGGAACATCACCCAGGCCGACCGTGTGTCGCGCCCGAAATTCGAAGCGGAAGAAATCCTGAAATGCGCCGGCCAGGCGCGACCGCCATTCGGGCGCATGCACCCGAGCCAGCGGAGTTTCGTCGATGTAAATCGCGCCCGCCGACGGCTCGTACATCTTGGCGAGCAATTTCACGAGCGTCGTTTTGCCGGCGCCGTTCTCTCCGACAATCGCCACCACCGCGCCGGCCGGCAAGGAAAGCGAGACGTCGTCCAGCACGACACGCGAGGTTCCCGGGTAGGCGAACGACACATGATCCAGACGAATACCACGACGCAAGACTGCCGGCACCGGTTGATCGCCGGAAGCGGCCTCAGATGCCGCGTAGTCCTCGAGCCAGGCGAGCCTCCGGGAACCGTCCATCCAGAACCCTCGGAGAAATCCGATCTCTCCCACGGTGGCTCCTATGTACGAAGACAGCCGCGCGCCCGCGGCCAGCACGAGCAGGACGGATCCAGCGGGGGCCCTGAGATACGACGACACGAAGACCACGGCTCCCGCATACGCCAGTCCAAAGATGGCCCAGGCCAGCGCATGCCACCACGCCGATCCCCATCGTGCGGCCGAGACCGGCCCATACCAGCGGTCCCACGCTGAACGCCGGTCGGCGATCAACCTTTCGGCGATGCCCGTGACGCGCACTTCCTTGCCTGGAGGCGCGGTGGTGGCCAGGGTGAACAGGTGGCGGGCCAGCCGGCTGGACTGCGCGCCGCGTTCCTGGGCCTTCCGCTCTACTTCGGGCCGCCATGTGGACGTCAGAACGGTCGGCACAGCGAACAACAGCAGTAACAACAGCGCCGGGTGGATGGAGACCAGCAGTGCCATGGTCACACCCAATCGGAGAATCCAGCCCAGGGTCGAAAACAGCGACATGTACATGTGGTCGAGTACGAAGACCTGGTTTCGCAGCATCGACAGGCGGTCGAGGTACTCAGGACGCTCCTGATGCGCGACAGTGGCGATGGACGCCTGGAGTTCGGCAACGTGCGACTCGAGCGCGATGGTAACGCGGTCGCGAAACCGGCGCGACACACGAGTGCTGACGGTGCGCAGAAACCAGGTAGCTGCCGTGGACAACCCGAGCCCGACGGCGGCGCCCTTGACGAGTCCTGGCCGGTGATCGATCACACCTTGACCGAGGAGCATTAGCCACAGCGCCAGTAGGGCATCCGGCAGGGCTGCCAATTGCGACAGGCCCAACGATGCGAGCATCATGCGCGGCTCGTGGCGATAGCCGAGTTTGCACAACCTCCACATGGATGACAGTGCAGGAGGCAGCGGACCGATGGCGCGGTCGCGGTTAGCCGAGGACGTCATAGGTCTTCCCTTCCTCGGTTTCACCGGTGGTGAAGCGCTGGGCTTGCAGATCGAACATCGTCCGGTAGCGTCCGGCGAGCGCCATCAACTCGTCGTGGGTTCCCAACTCGATCACACGTCCCTGCTCCAGGACACAGATCCGGTCGGCGTGCCTGACTGTCGAGAAGCGATGCGAGATCAGGATGGTGGTGCAATTTCGCGTGGCCTTGAGCAGGCGTTCGAAGATTTCCGCTTCGCCTCGAACGTCGAGTTGCGCGGTTGGCTCGTCGAGCAGAACAATGCCGGCGCCCATTTTCACCGAGGCTAGGGCGCGGGCCAGGGCGATGCGCTGCCACTGTCCGCCCGACAGGTCGGTACCGTCGTCATAGCCGCGAGCCAGAATCGTATCGAGCGAAGCAAGGTCCTCCGCACCGGCTGACGCGAGCGCTTCGCGCACCACTCCATCGGGCGCGCCGCCTGGCGCGACGTTGTCGCGCAGTGGCAGTTCAAGTCGAATAAAATCCTGAAAGACAGCGGTGACACGCGATCGCCAGGAGGCGAGATCGAATTCGCGGATGTCGACGCCGTCCGCCTCGATTGCACCGGACTGAGGATCGTACAAGCGGCACAGAAGCTTGGCCAGCGTGGTCTTGCCGGCGCCATTCTGTCCTACGATCGCGAGCGAGGAGCGAGCCGGGATGGTCAAGTCAAAATGTGTGAGCACTGGCTCGCCCGGCGTGTAACCGAAGCTGACATCACGCAGCCGAATCTCACGCGCAGGTTTGTTATCAGCCCGCTCCTCGCCGGAATCCAATGCACCGGTAGTCCTCATGGCCGGCTCCAGTTTCAACACGGCGGCTACCGGGGCGGCAGCGCCGTCCAGTGCCCAGCTAAATCCTCCGAAGGCAATCATCGACACGCCCACGGCACTTTGAACGTAAACCACGGCTTCGCCCAGGCTGATACGTCCGGCAGCGGCTGCGCTTGCGAGCAGCCAAAACACCAGAACGTTGGCCGAGACCACCAGGAGGATGCTCCAGATCATCGGACGCTCGCGCAATCGGGTGGCGGCGTATTGCAGGTCATGCAAGCGGCGGCGCCGGGCGCTGAAACGGTCGATGGTCCAGCCGGACAGTCCGAACAGGCGTAGCTCTTTGCTGGCAGGCGGATCCACGGCGAGGCGGTAAGCGTAGTCAGCATCGCGCTGGGCGCCGCGAACCTCTTCGGTGTTCCGGTCGTGCCAGATCCCGCTCTCGCGAAGCAGCCAGTGGGTGGCCAGCCAGGCACCGGCGAGCACCACCGGCGCCCACCAGGAGTATCTCGCGAGGATTATGGCGGAAGCCACGCCACCGATCATCTCGACCATTCCCGAGGCGATGAAGTCCATCGAGATGGAGAGCGGCGGGCCGGTCATGCCGAGGTCGAAATCACGCGCCACGGTCAGGTCGCTGGTTAGCTTCGGATCCTCGAGATGGCCCATCCCGGGCGGACGAACACAGGCTTCAGTGAGGCGGTCATAGAGCCAGGCTGCGGTACGATCGCCGAGATTCGAACTTAGGGCGTGATGAATGGGGTTCAGGACTTGTAACAGGACGAAGATTGAGCCGGCGAGCACCAGCGGTCCGGTGAGTGTGCCGCCGCGCTGAACCGTACCGACGAGAATACCCATCGCGATGGCGAAGGCGGCGGGCAGGATGCCGCGGAGAAGAAGCGCGATCCACCAAGCCGACGCCAGTCCGGGAGCGGCCCTCGGAAGTACCGAGAAAAAAATCCATTCCTTGCGCCCAGTCAGACGATGTACCACCCATGCATTCTAGAACGGCCGGTGGCCGCGCGGTCAGAGTGTACCTTGGGTACCGCCCCATTCCGATGGATCGACATCGGCTACAGACTGCGAGAAAGTCCACTTGTGGCCGGCGAAGTCCTCGGCGTTATATTGACGCTCGCCGTATGGTTGCGTTTGAGGTAGCGCCGAGACTCGTGCACCATGCTGCCGGGCGTGTTCGTAGTGACGGTCAACGTCCTCCACTCGCATCAGCACGGACTGAATATTCTGACGGTCGCCGGATTTTTTGGTGAGGACGACGGCACCGTCGCCGGCGTTCAACTGGGCGCGGTGGTCACCGATGCGAATCCGTACTGTAAATCCGAAGGCATCGCAAAGCCAGCGAATGGCCTCACCGATGTCCGGGTAGGCGATTTCGGGAATCACAGTGCTCTTGGGAATGGATCGATTGTTCATCATGGTATCCGGCATTTTAGCCGATGCCGACGGTCGTACCGCCGGTTCTCAGGCGGCGAAGTCGACTCGTTTGCCTTGCGCTCGTTCGGTAAAGCGGACGACGACGACGGTCCGATCATCCTCCATATCGGAAAAGCGGTTGCCGGCGGCGGAGGAGTCGAGGATTTGATCGACGATGTCACGCGCGGCTGTGTCGGGATCGGTTCCAACGGCTGCCACCACGTCGCTTGTAAATGTGCGGCCACCGCGGTAGTCACGCTCGGAGACTCCGTCGGTGGTGATGACGAGGGTGTCACCGGGACTCACGCGCACCGCGGCGGCCGCGCACGTCAATTGATCGCTAAGACCGAGCACGGTGCAGGTACTTTCCAACTCCTCCACTGACCGGTCGCGACGAATCAGCAGCGCCGGACCATGCCCGGCGCTGACATATTGCATCCGCTGGAGGTCCGGATCAATGCGCGCATAGAACAAAGTGGCAAAGAAGTTGTCTGGAGAAATCTCGTAGCTGATGCGGTTTAGTTCCGAGACAATCGCTTTGGCGTCGGCGTGCTTCTCGACGGTGAGAGCGCGAGCATAGGCCTGAATCCCGGACATCAGCAAGGCGGAACTGATGCCGTGTCCTGAGACATCTCCCACGGAGACCGCCAGGCTGTTGTTATCGACGGCGATGAAGTCGAAAAAATCGCCGCCGAGTTCGCGCGCAGGCAGCGACTCGCCGTAGTAGTCGATGCCGTCAAGGCGCGGCAGTCGAGCAGGCAGCGAGCGGCGCTGAACTTCGCGAGCGGTATTCAGGTCGTCACGCAAGCTTTGGCGTTCGCGAATATTTTCAGTTACGCAATGCGCCAGGCGCTGGTTTCCCATGAGTGCCGAGAGCTGAGCGACGGCATCCAGGATGAGGGTGCAGTCAGAGACGCTGTATTCTCCCGGTCGCATCTTTGGACCGAAAGCCAGTGCGCAGACGCTGCTGCCGTTGCGCGATGAAGCGATCAGTTTGGGAAGCCGGTCACTCGCGCCGGGCGGAAGGACATGCAGTTGCCAGTCCTGATTACCGAGGTTGGTACGGCGTGTCAACGTACGAACGTAATCCAGGCAGGCACGGCGGTTGGCGGGACTACCGCAAGCGTGAACGACCTGGAGTTCGCCGCCGCAGTTCTGCATGGCCATCGCCCACGACGATCCCAGCCAGTCGCAGAGGTCCTTGAGGAGGGTGGACGGCGTGTCCGACCATTCGCTTTCCGCGAGTCTCAGCGAGTCCGGCGTGGGATGAAACAGGGTACTCATGCTACTTACGACGCGGCCCGACCGTTCTTCGCCGATGCAAAGCCGGTTAAGAATTGTAAAGTGGAGGCGGTCGGAGTACTGGTACAGGGCACTGGAGTCTCCCGAGGTGCCGCTGCTATCTTATTGTTGTTGGAGAAACGGGCATGGCAAGCACGGTTTGGCGTGGACAACTGACATTCGGACTGGTTTCGTTTCCGGTACGGCTCCTCATTGCGGCGCGGAAGAAGCGGGTGGCGCTTCATTACCTACGGCAACCGGTTGTTCCGGTGAGTGCTGATGAACCCGACGATGAACCGGTGGAGGTTGCGGACGAGACGCGCGTGGAGCAGAGCAGTCGCGTAATGCCGGAAGCGCCGGTTGCACGCGTCCGGCAGGAGTGGATGAGCGCCAGCGAAGGTGAAGCGGTGGCGCCGCAGGAACTTGTCAAAGGCTACGAAGTTTCACCGGACCGTTACGTAACCTTCAACCGCGAAGAACTGCGGGCAATGCGTCCTGCGAACTCGCCTGACATGCAGATTCTTCGATCCGTGCGGCTGGCAGATATCGACCCGGTGTATTTCGAGACATCCTACTACGTGATCCCGGACCGGAGCGCTGACCGTCCCTACTCGCTGCTCTTCGCGGCGCTGCAACGGAGCGGATATGTCGCGATTGCCAAGGTGACGATGCACGGGCGAGAGCACGTGGTGGTGGTGCGCCCCGGCGAAAAGAGTCTGCTGGCACACACGATCTATTACAACGACGAAATCCGCGCGGACAATGAATTCAAGGGAGTGGTTGGGGACGTGGCGCCGAAGGAATTGAAGCTGGCCGAGAGCTTTGTTGAAGCGATCGCGGGGGAATTCGCGCCGGAGGAATTCAAGGACACGCATAGGGAGCTACTCGAGCAGATGATCGCGAGCAAACTGGAGCGTGACGCCGTATCCGAGTCAGCGCCGGTCGTCGCCGGCAAACCGCCTTCGCCGGTTGTGAATATTCTCGAGGCGCTGCAGAGGAGTCTGGACCTCGCTCGAAAGCCGGCAAAGGCGGAGGCGCCGAAGAAGAAGGCTCAGCGCCGGCGCGCCTAACACGTAAGGGCGGTCACGTTTGTAGGCACACGATTTTGGGCACACGACAGGTGTCAGGGGTGTGCCTCACATATTCAGTTGTCAAAGATCCGTTGGGAACTTATTGTTTACCCCGTTCCCGCGTACGTTGAGTTGTTTCTGTAGGCCTTTTCAGGCGGCCATGGCTAGAGGCGGGCCGGAGGTGGAGGCTGCGGTGATGATCTCGTTGGTTTGTATGGAGATGGGCCAGGAGAAGAAGCGGCACTGCGGGGTGTCGGATTCGGGTTCGTTTTGCACGGGCGTTTCTGGTGATGCGATTTCTGGCTGCTGCTTCTCTGCGGGCGATTGAACGCCGGGTATGGATGGGGCGATGGGCGGGAGTTCACGGCGGTTGTCGAGGAAGACGCGGTTGATGCGGGCGTACTCGCGGCTGAGGCGGTTGAGATGGGAATTGAAGAGCGGCAGCAGGTTGGTGTTGTCGGCGAGCATTTTGTAGGCGACGCC
>JBBQUM010000048.1:0-43876 GCA_038212445.1 Bryobacterales bacterium | reverse complement strand
CCTGGAGTTTGGACATTTTGAGTTGACAAAAGTGATCAGTGATGTTTCACTCTATATAGTGAAACATAGGGACGCGGAGAGGAAGCGAGACAAACTGGCCGCCAACCTCCCTACTGGCGAGTTATTGCGTGGATCTCTGCTGCAACGCACGATCCGCCACAAGTCCGGATGCCCAAAATGCGATCGTGGCGAAGGCCATCCCGTGTTGGTTTTGGCGGTGAGTGGACCGGGAGGCAAGGTCCGGCACATCAGCCTTCGCCCGGAACAGAAACCAGTGGTGGAACAGTGGCTTGAGAACTACCATCGATTGAAAGACCAGATTGAGGAAGTTTGCCAGTTGAATCAAACCCTTTTGCGACCGGAGCCCTGAGGCTCTTTTTTTGTGCCGGTTATGTTTCACCTGGAGTGATGAAACATGAAGCCCACGTTACTCGATGCTTTGCTCGATATCCTCCACGCCTGGATTCCAGCCTTTGTCCAAGCTCGCTCCGGCGAACGCGCGGTCGAACAGGCACTGGGCGCGCTGTTGGCGCTAGGCAGACGCACTCTGTCGCGTTCCCTTTGGGCCCTCGGTCGCCAGGATCAGGACTGGAGCGCGGACTACAAACTGCACAGCCGGGCGAGTTGGAAAACACAGGACCTGTTCCAGCCTGTTCTGGAACGGGCCGCTCGCCTCTGTGATGACTCGCTGCTGGTGGTGGCCATGGATGACACCCGCATCCGCAAGACGGGGCGCAAGATTCTGACTGCTTTTTATCAGCGCGATCCTTTGTCGCCTAAGTTCCGCTTCAACCTCATGTGGGGTTTACGCTTCCTGCACTTCTCGCTGCTGGTGCCGTTGTACCGTTCCAACTCCGAGGTCCCACCGCGTTCACTGCCCATACGTTTTCTCGAAGTACCCGCCATCAAGAAGCCCGGTAAGAGGGCTTCAGCCGCCGAGATCGAAGCCTATCGACAAGCTGTGCAGGAGCACAATCTTTCACGCAGTAGTGTTGCCTTGTTGCAAGAGCTTCGCCAGGCCGCCGATGCGAGCGGGTTGCACTTGCGCATCATTCTGGGTGTAGGCGATGGTGGTTTCTGCAACCGCACCCTTTTTCGCCAACCCCTGGACCGCATCGAGATCGTGGCTCGCGCGCGCCGCGATTGCCGCCTCTGTTACGCTGCAGAGCCGGGTGGGCGCCGATTCTATTCCACCGAGCAGTTCACCCCCGATCAGATCCGACAAACCGAATCAGTATCGTGGCAGCAAGCTCGAATCTTCCACGGCGGACAGTGGCGCGATGTCCGCTATAAAGAGGTTGCTTCCGTTTATTGGCGGTGCGGAGGTGGCAGGCGGCCCTTGCGACTACTAGTTGTAGCTCCCCTGCCCTATAGCGGCGGTAAGGGTAACCGCAAGTATTACCGTGACCCTGCGTTCCTTCTCACCACCGACCTCGATCGTCCCGCTGTCATTGTCTTGCAGGCTTACTTCGACCGCTGGCAGATCGAGGTTAACCATCGTGAGATCAAAGATACTCTTGGGATCGGGCAAGCCCAGTTGCGCAGCAGCCACTCCGTTCCTCGCCAACCAGCCATGTTGGTAGCCGCCTACAGCGCCTTGTTACTAGCTGGGATCCAGGTGTTCGGCGACGTTCGTTCGGATGCCTTTCCGGCGTTTCCCAAATGGCGTCGCAACGCTCGCCGCCCTTCCTGCCTCGATCTGCTTACTGTGCTTCGACAACAAGTCGCCTCTGTTCCCGGTTCCTGCCCACTTGTCCGCCGCATCGACTGGAGAAGGCTGGTCTTGGCAGCCTGCGCCTGAACGTGTAGGGAAAGAGAGACCACACCATGCTTGCCACCACCGTCGAATCGACAACGCTTGCCGCTGTCTCCTACGATGTCCCCAACCATCGATTGTGTCTGGAGTTCCGAAACCGTCAGGTCTACTGCTACTCTTGCGTGCCACCGGCTGTGTATCGAGCTCTGATCGCGGCACCTTCCAAGGGAGCCTACTTCAACCGATACATCCGCGGTCGCTTTCCATTCCGCAAACAAGCTGACGCCCAACTCGACCAGCCTGCCTTGTCGACCTAAAGCGCCTACCCTCGCGCCCGAGAGAGCCAAACCCAATATCCGTCCGCGCCTGCCGCAAAAACCTTACCCGTCCAATTAGTTTCTCCTTGCGATATGTCCAAACTCCAGAGACGGGGCTCCCGCCCCGTCCAAGCGCAAGGCACAAACCCGCTCAGAACATCAGCCCCCCGACCGCACACTCACGAAACAGCCGCAGAAAACACCTGCCGGTACAACTCCGGCGTCGTATTCAACACCCTCCTGAACGACTTCCTCATCGCATCCCCATCCCGAAACCCACACTCAATCGCAATCTCTTTAGTCCCTCGCGAACTCTCCGCCAACCGGCGGCACCCCGCCTCCACCCTTAGCCGCTCAAGAAAAGCAGCCGGCGAATACCCCGTCCGCTCCGTGAACACTCGCGTGAAGTTGCGGACGCTCATGCCAGTCTGAGTCGCCAGATCTTCCACCCGCAACGACTCCCCAATGTGCGCCAGCATCCAGGGAATCAGTTCCTTGAAAGTCTCGTTGTCTGAAAACTGCCCGGCCAGCGCCGTGCTGAATTGCGACTGCCCTCCCGGACGGCGCAAAAACATCACCAGCTCCCGCGCAATCTGCATCGCCACACGGTGCCCGTGATCCTCCTCCACCATCGACAACGCCAAATCCATCCCCGCCGTGATTCCAGCCGACGTCGAGATGCCGTCGTCCCGGATAAAAATGCGCTCCGCATCCACCTGCACACCCGGAAACTGACTGCGGAAGCGATCACACCACTGCCAGTGCGTCGTGACACAGCGGCCTTGCAGCAGTCCCGCTCCCGCCAGCGGAAACGCTCCGGTGCAGATTGAACCCATACGCCGCACGCTCTTGGACTGCGCCTGCAGCCAGTGCTGCAGATCTGTGTCCTTCGATGCTTCCTCCACACCCTGCCCTCCCGCAATCAGCAGCGTGTCGATGGGACCTCGGACATTCTTGTAAAAAGACGCGGGCGAAAGGCTCAATCCGCAAGACGTTGGAACCGATTGCTCGTCTCTAATGGATGCCAGTTCCACCTGATATGCACCCACCACCGGCAGATTCAGGCGGCCCAGCACTGCTGCCGTCCTACCAAAGATTTCTGCCGGTCCGGCCACGTCAAGAATCTGCAGGGATACGGGCGCCAGAAAAACAACTCGACGCACCATCGGCGGGGCGTACAGCGACTGATCCATCCCATAAGGATAGATCGTGGCCTAAATCGCCGGATCAGTGTCCTTGGAGAATGGCCGCTTCGAAGGCAGTATGACTGTAGGAGAATTAAACATGAAACGAAGATTATTCCAGGCCGCTGCTGCATCCTTCCTGTTTTCGTTCAGCCTCACCTGCTTCGGCGAGAGCCTCGAAGGTTACCTCATGCCCTCAAAATGCAAGTCCGAGGACCCCGCCAGCCACACCAAGGACTGCGCCCTCGCCTGCAAATCGAGCGGCTTCGGCCTCGTCACCGCCAGCGGCGAATATGTCGCCTTCAACCCCGCCGGAAACAAGAAGGCGGAAGAGATCCTCACCTCCACCGACAAGTCCGGCGACCTGCGCGTCTCCGTGCAAGGAACCCGCAAAGGTCCGCTGCTCGACGTTGAGTCCATCGCCTGGAGCAAACAATGAGAGCCGCACTCCTGCTTCTTTCGCTGTCGTGCCTGCATCTGGCGGGCGCGACGACGCTCCCTGAGTACACCAAGGATGGCCAGATGGTGCGGCCTGAAAACTACCGCGAGTGGATCTTCCTCAGTTCTGGTCTCGGCATGACTTATGGGCTCGTCCCCAGCACGCCTGCCCATGAGCGCTTTGACAACGTCTTCGTCACGCCCCAGGCCTACCAGGCCTTCCTGAAGACCGGAAATTGGCCCGACAAAACCATGTTCGTGCTCGAGGTTCGATCCTCCGCCAGCAAGGGCTCCATCAATAAGGGCGGATATTACCAGGACGACATCCTGGCCGTCGAGGTCCACGTAAAAGACGAGTCGCGCTTCACCACCGGCTGGGAATTTTTCGGCTTCGGCACCGGCGCGGCAACCGCCAAGGCGTCAGGCCCGAAGTCTTCGTGCCAGGCGTGCCACTCCACCAATGGTGCAGTGGACTCGACCTTCGTTCAGTTCTATCCCACGCTGATTCCCATTGCCAGAGCCAAGGGTACCCTCAAAACGGCGGCGGACAAATAAAATGGACTATCTCATCGGATGCACTCTCGCGCTCGCGGTGGCCGGATACGCCACCCTCATCGGCTTTGACCGTGAGCGCGTCTTCTATCCCACCCTGCTCATCATCATCGGTTCGTACTATGTACTGTTCGCGACCATGGGCGCTTCGGGACAAACACTGATCATCGAAATCCTGATTGGTCTCGCCTTCGTTGCTCTTGCTACGGCCGGCTTCAAGGGCAGTGCATGGCTCATCTGCGCGGGGATGGCGGCGCATGGCGTCCTCGACCTTTTCCATCAGCGTGTGATCGACAACCCCGGTGTGCCCATCTGGTGGCCCGGCTTTTGCTCGTCCTTCGACATCACCGCCGCAGCCTGCGTCGCCGCCATCCTCTACTCCCGCCGTAACGCCTCCATCGGATCCACTCTCGCGGCGCGGCAGGCCGGCAGATAACTCGCCGCCAGCGCTGTCGCCCCCAGCACCGAGCAAACTATCCCGAACGTCAGCGGATCCGCCGGTTCCACACCATAGAGAAATGTCTTCAATACCCGCGTAGCTAACAGAGCGCCCGCCAGGCCAAGGGCGATTCCAATGCCCGCCATCCTCAAGCCGCTCTTTACCACCATGCCCAGCACATCCGCGCGGCCCGCGCCCAACGCCATGCGCAACCCGATTTCGTGAGTTCTCCGCGCCACCGAGTACGACACCACACCGTAAATGCCGACGATTGCGATCAGCATCGCCAACCCGGCAAACGTTGCCAGAACCGTCGCCCGCTCTCTTCTTTCCGTCAGCGATAGCGACACCCTGTGCTCCAGCAGTTCCACGTCGAATAACGGCTGCCCCCCATCGATCAACTGCGCCACCCGCCTCACCGGCTCGCCTAACGCCGACGGGTCCCCAACGCCTCGCACCAGCGCGGTGATCCACGGCGACGGGGATTGCTCGAATGGCAGAAACAGCTCCGGCCAAACCTTGTCATCCAGTGCGCGATGACGGATATCCCCAACCACCCCCACTACCGTCGACTGTCCGTTCAACCGTCGGCCTACCGCATCACGCCCAGCAAACAGCATCCGCGCCAGCGTCTGATTGATGATCACAACTCGCTTTCCGTCGCGACTGTCTCCCGAGTTGAAGAAGCGGCCCGCCAGTAGCCGGATTCCCAGCACCTGAAAATACCCGCCACTCACTGAGGCGATCGACACCGGGTCATCCAACTTCCTGCCGTCCTCGCCCGAGATCCCCGTCTCGAGCGCGCTGAATTGCGCCATCGGCGGCGAACTCGTCACCGCCGCGTACTGAACTCCCGGCAATTTCTCAATCCCTTCGAGCATCCGATCGAAAAACTCAACTTGCCTCTCAGGCCCGTATAGATCGGCAGGCCGCAGCATCACCGTCGCCGTCAATACACCGCGAGCGTCAAAGCCTGGATTGGTGGATGCCAGCAGCACAAAACTCCGAATCATCAGCCCGGCACCCGCCAACAGCACCAGCGACAGCGCGATCTGCCCTCCAGCAAGCAGCGCCGGCCAGCCTCCACTGCGCGGCGCCGCCGCCTCCTTCAATCCCGAGTTCACATCCGTCCGCGATGCCGCCAGCGCTGGTATCAAGCCGAACAGAACCCCAGCCGCCACTGAACACGCCACCGTGAATCCCAATACCCGCCAGTCAATCGGAATACCTTCTCCCAACGCCTTCGGCACGAGAAACAGGATCGCCGCGCGCCCCCAATACAACAGGGCGAGTCCCGCCACGCCTCCCAGCAACGCCAATAGTAGACTCTCCGCCAGCAGCATCCGGACGATGTCCCGCCTTGCCGCCCCAATCGCCGACCGCATCGCGATTTCCTTGCGCCGCGTTACCGCCCGAGCTTGAAAAAGATTCGCCACGTTCGCGCACGCGATCAGGAGCAGGAAGCCCACCGCGCCCATCATCACTCCAGTCGCCTTCTGCGAATCTCCCGTCAATTGCGCTTGTAGCGACGCTACCTCACCGCGGCAGCCGAGTGATACGCCCCCCACGGCGCCGGATACTGAGCATCCAGGCTCCGCGCAACTCGCTCCAATTCGATCCGCGCCTGCTCCAGCGTTACTCCTGACTTCAAGCGCCCGATCAGCCTCACTGACCGCGGATTCTTGCCCCGCAAAACGGTCCCCGGCAGCACGGCGTCCGCCACCCACAACGCCACATCCGGCCCGTCCAGGTCGACATATCCGCGAGGCATCACTCCGACTACCGAATAGGCCTTCGCGTTCAGCGTGACCGTCTTGCCGGTGATCGCTGGGTCAGCGTGCAGGTATCCGCGCCAGAAGCCGTCGCTTACCAGCACAGCTGGACGCTCCGCCGCGCCCTCGTCCTCAACGAATCCCGCCCCGATTCGAGGCAGCATTCCAACCATCGCAAAAAAGCCCGGCGTAACGTGCCCCACCTGCGCACGCTCCGCCGGACTTCCACTCACGGCAACATTCTCCCCAAAACTCCCGGTCATCGCCTCCAGACGTTCGAACAAAACACTCTGCCGCTTCCACGCCGCATAGTCCGGCGCCGGCACCATCCACCGGTTGAATTTCGGAAAGAACTCAGTGACCCACACCAGGCGGTCCGCGTTTGCATAGGACAGAGGCCGCAGAAACACCGCATTCACCACGCTGAAGATCAGCGCGTTTGCGCCAATTCCCAAAGCCAGCGTCAGCAGCGCCGCCACTGTAAAACCAGGACTGCGCCGCAATCGCCGCCACGCGTAAATGCCGTCCTGAATCAGCTTGCTCATCTGAGTATTCTAGCCGCCCACCAGTACATCGATCTTCGCGAAACCTTCCTTGACGCCCAGTTCCATCCCCGACTTCAAACACATGTCTCGATCGGCCTTGGTTGCAAAGAGCATATCGATGGTGAGCATCGTTTCGCTGCCTCTTTCGTCGAAGGTCAGAGTCATCAGGCATCCAGGACCCGGCATGCCCTCGTACACCTCAGTGCGCTGCAACCGGTGCGGCGGCGCGAGTTCGCGAAAGACGCCCGCGAATCCGATCTCCATCCCCGGCCGCGCGATCACCCAGCGCCACGCCCCGCCCACTCGCAGGTCGATTTCGCAAACCGTCATCGTTGTACCACGCACCGGATACCACTTCTGTACATGCTCGGGCTTGGTCCACATATCGTAGAGGAGAGAGGCCGGCGCCTTGAAGGCTCGTGTCATCACGAGTTCCAGATCTCCTCTCGGCGTCAAAGTCAGTTCCCGCTGCGCGCTGTTCGTCATTTGTGTTTGTCCTTTGCTATGACCTCGGTTAGATATTGATCCAGTTGGTCGAACTTCGCTTCCCAGTTCCGCCTGAACCGTTCCGTCCACTTCGAGACATCCTCCAGACGCTTTGGATTGAGCCGGCAAGGACGCCGCTGACCATCGCGCCCCTGCACCACCAGACCCGCCTTCTGCAGCACTTTTAGGTGCTTCGACACACCCGGAAGACTCATGGCGAGCGGTTCAGCCAGCGCATTCACGGTAGCCTCACCTCGAGCCAGTTTCTCCACAATCGCCCGCCGCGTAGGATCAGCCAGCGCCGCAAGAATCAAGCTCAACGAGTCCACTCGCCCTTTAGAAGATTTCACCATTAGGTTAATTAACCTAATGGCATAATATCCACCACAAGACGAACAGTCAACAAAAACTTCGGGGATCATACCGACTAAGGCAAACGGACCAGTTCCCACCAATGCCGCAAGCAACTGACAACTGACAACCGACAACTATCTTCTAGCCACTACCGAACATAAACCACCACACTACCCTGTGACACCACGTCGCCCATCTCCACCAGCACCGGCACCACTGGCGGCATCTTGAAATCCTTGAGATTCGGATTCCGGTCAGCCATCTCCGACGGCTTGGGAACATACACCCTCACCTGGTAAACGCTGCCGCCCAACCCATCGACCGGCCCGACCTTCGCATCGATCCCGTTCGCATAAAAACCGTCGACGTACACGTTCACAGGCTGACTCGCCGAACTGGCGCCATTCACCAGAACCGTTATCACCGCGCCTTCGGACGTGGGATTGTCGGAACTGTTCCGCGTCCCATCCGCGTTGAGCACCGCGTACACCCCAGGCGACGCCGCCCGCACCGGCATCGCAACTTCATTCGACGCGACGTCCCCTGCCATCACTCGCGCATGCACCGAACCAGTCGTCGGGATGCCAAAGGGAACAATCGCGCTCAGCGCCTGGCCCGACGAATACAGAATCTCCGCCGGCTTTCCCTCAAGCAACAGCCGCGGACTCGCCCCAAACCCGTCCCCCTGCACCACCACCACTTCGCCCACCGCAAGCGGGTTGGCCAGATAGCCCGCTGCATTCACAATGCTGTCCAACCGGACTGCGGGAATCGCCGGAGTCAATTTCGCGACAAACATGTCCGGCCCAGGCGAGAGAGGCGCCGTCGCATACCCGCCGCGCGCGTAATAGGTATAGCCTGGCCCCGTCGAGCCCGCGAAAACCAGATCGCCTTCCCGGCTTTCCGCGACGCTGTTCACCGTGAACAACCGCTCGTCGCCCACATAGCTTGAAAAAATCGGCGCGGACAGATCAGGCGAGAGTTCAGAAAGAAATCCCGTCGACGGCGCGAATGCACCCTGCAGCGGCGCGCGAGTCGGGAATCCCCTGTCTACAGTCGACCCCACCACCAACACTCTTCCAACCGAATCCACCGCGACGTCGCTCGCAGTGCCCTTATGCAGCCCGCCATACTGAGAGGATCGAACGTGCGCTAACGACGGCGACAATACGTCGAGTTGGATCAACGGATTCACCGCATAAACATTCGCGTCCGGCCCAGTAGCCAGAGCCACAGGACCGCCAGATGCAACCGTCCCCGTTTGCAAAAGCTGCGCACCATCCGGACTCATGTGCCAGATCTTGCCCCCACCGCCGAAGTAGGGTGAGCCGTCCTGCCCCAAGGTCAACGCCGTAGCGACGTCCACCTGCTTCCCCAGATACGTCGAGAAAATCAGGCGCGAACCATCAGCCGAAAAGCGCGAGAGAAAAGCATTCGTCGGCTGTGGCAACGGAACAATACCGCCCATCGGGAAGCGACCGTCGAAATCATGCTGATACACTCCATCAGTCACCGGCAACCCGTTTGACGTCGTACCGGCGATGTACACACTGCCTGTACCATCTACCGCGATCGCCGCAGGATGCGTCGCCACGGCCGACCCGGCAAAGTACGTCGACCAACCGAGCGTTCCGTCAGGATTCAGTTTCACCACAAACGTCCGCGCATTCTGCGTGTGGGCCGCCGAGTAGGCTCCAGGAGTCACCGGAAAATCTTCCGACGTCGTCTCGCCGGTTAGATAGACAGCACCTGCCGCATCCACCGCCATCGCTGCTAACTTGTCCTGGCTGCTGCCGCCCAGGTAAGTCGAGTAGACGGTGCTCCCGTCCCCGTCGAGCTTCACAATCACGACATCCGAGTAGGTGCCCGCCGTAACGTAGATCTGGCCGCCTGCTGTCTGTACACTGAACGCCGCCGGTAAATTTGCCGGTCCAACCGGGGTGTAGGTCACAAAATCCCTCGTCGAGACCAGTTGTAGGTGCCCGGTGATAGCGTCCGTTTGAAAATAGAAAATTCCGCTCGCGGTATCCACCGTCCCGCCGCTAGCGCCGAACCCGGTGTTCTTCCACGTCAAACCTCCGTCCAGGGTGAGATACACACCGTAGGACGATAAGACGGCGATCCGATCAGTCACCACCGGATCCGCCAGAACCGCGGGTGCGAATACATACTGATTCGGAAAATTTCCCTGCTTCACCCACGACTTGCCGTAGTCTGTACTGCGGTACGAAGTATCCCCTGCCGCCACCAAAGTCCCCGGCTGCTTCGGGATCACCGAAAATGAGCTGACAATGGTGTCCGTCGATAAGGTCCAAGTCACTCCGCCGTCTTCGCTCCGTGCAAACGTACCCCGCGACCGACCATAGATCACCGACGGATTGTTAGGATCCACGGCTAAATGATCCACCGAAACCGCAGCATTCAGGAGTGTCCAGTTTTTTCCTTCGACACGGTAAAAGCCCTGCGCGAAAGCACTCCCATATACGGCGCCGTCCAGGCCGATTGCCACAGTCCCGATCTGCACGCCGGACGGTGGATCGGAAAAGACCCACGTCAACCCCGAGTCATGGCTGACCGCGACTCCTCCGCTCGTCGCCGCGTACAGCGTGTGCGGATCGCGCGGGTCCACTGCAAACGAATAGGCCGTCCCCGGCGTCAGCCCGTTCAGGGCCGTCGTTGCCCCGCTCGCTACGTCCAGCCGGTAGAAAGTTGCTCCGCCGGCACGTGGTTGTAGCGCGTTGAGCGTCGGAAAGTCCGGAGAATCCGTGTTGCCGGCGACGTAAGTATTACCCGCGGCGTCAAGACCAATCCCCACCACGGTGTCGGTGCCCAAGCCGCCAAGCTGTCGCAGCCATTTGTATTGCGGGCTCTGGGCCTGGATGATCAGATTGGAAAACAGGAGGGCAAGAACAGCGCGGTGCATAGGAATACTTCTGTATTGATGTTAGCGCTGCCGGTTTGTCCAAACGGCTTTTCCCCTGCGATCGATATACCCGTTCTCCGCAGTATTCCAGGCAACCCGCGCTAACCCGTTGCGGAAATCACAGGCATTCGTGAACTGCGGACGGATCGCCCAAACACCGTCGTGATCGCGTAGCCCCAAAGCGCACCGGTCCGGGCCGCCGCCAGCCCTTCAGAAAAGGAAGATGATTCAATAAATCGAAACTCGCCGATTGTCTGGTTGCTCCGGTCGAGGATCACTTGCCGGTCTGCGCCAGCCATCGCCGCGAGCGTGCGTTCACCGTCCCACCTCCCGACGTTTGAAGACATCAATATAGCCGGAGCCCTCCGGCCCCGTCACCGCCGCCAACCCATTCTCGCCAAAGTAGGCCAGGTCCCCGGCATTACTGTATTTCGGCGCGATCACTTCTTCGCCGGCCGCATTAATAAAGCCCACCTTCCCGTCGCGGACAATTGGGAAACGTGCGTCTTTGGCAGGCGGATCGGCAGGGCTCGAAAGTCCTGGTGCCAGTAATGCCACCACGGTCAAAGCGAAGAAAGACGGCTTCGATTCCAAGCTCTCCAATTATTGCGCGTGCGACGGCGCTAGACGGAATGCTGCCATTTCCTCGCCATTGCGTACCAGGAGTTCGTCACCTGCAACCACCGGGTGATTCCACGTCTTGCCCTCGAGCGCCTTGAACTTCGCTAACTCCTTGAACCCGTCCTGTGTCGCGGATACCAGAGCCACGTCGCCTTCCTCTGAGAGCACCAGCAGCACGTCCTGGTCTGCCAGCACCACCATCTGGCCGTGCCCGTAGCGTCCGCCTTTCCACTTTCGCTTGCCGTCCTTAAGATCGATACAGGCGAGAATGCTGCCGTCAAAACCATACACTGCCCCGTTGTGAATCACTGAATCGTTGAAGTACGGCTTCAGCCCGGTCGATGTCCACCGCTCCTCGACTATCCAACCGCCCGCGCCGTGCGTGACGCCGATCCGCCGGATTCCTGCCGGCCCCGACGCGTCGCTCGTCGTCATCAATATGTCGCCCTCTGGACTCACTGCCGGCTGCACGATCGATGTGTCCCCCGGCATCTTGCTCTCCCACAGAACCTTCCCGTTCGCCGGGTCGACGCTCATCGTGCCCGCGCTGCTCATCAACAGCACTTGCGGCACACCCGCCAGCGTCACCAGGTGCGGCGAGCTATACCCTCCTCCACTCTTCGGCCCCGACCATCGCGGCGCCCCGGTGGCAACGTCAAACGCCGCGAGTTTGCCCGACGCCGCAATGATCACCATTCCTTTGAAAACCACCGGCGACGCCGAGAAGCCCCAGCCGGGAACCTTCATGCTGGTATCGGCCGCGGCATTGCGCGACCACACCACCGCTCCCGTGCGAGCGTCTAAAGCGTTCAGGATTCCAGTCGCGCCGAATGTATAAACCCGCCCATTGCTTAGAGTCGGTGTCGCCCTCGGACCCGCGCCGCCGTTCGACTCCCAGAACCGTACCGCGTCCTTGTGCGTCCACACCGGCTTCCCCGTCGCAGCGTTGTAGCACGTCACGACCTCGCTTTCACCTCGCTGCTCCTGCGTATAAATAAGTCCACCCCGCACCGCAAATGACGACCAGCCCGGACCAATCGGCCGGCGCCACAATTCCACCGGCGGAGTCTTCGCCCAGTCAGTCTCGATTCGCAGTCCGGGAATAATGCTGTCGCGGTTGGGTCCCCGAAAGCCTGACCAGCTAGGCCCTGCCGGCTCCGGCACCACCACCGGCTCAGGAATCTTCGCCTCGGGCGTCGGCAGAGACGTTGGCACTGCCGCTGCAGGCGTTGCCGCCGGAGCTTCCGGCAGTTTCACCGGAGTTACCAGGAGAGGATCGGGCGCGGCCGCAAGTGCCGGCGTCTCTTTCGCCGCCGAGACCAGTAACCGGTCTTCGGCAGTCGGCGTCCAGCGCCAGGCAAAATCCGAACCGGCATCGCCGGTGATTCCATTGGTCCGCAACAATCCCCACCCCGCGCAGGCCAGCACAATAGCCGCCACCATCGTTGCCCGCCGAATCCCAAGCGACAGTCGCTGTGTCGCCACCGCCCAAGCCACGAAGATCACGCCCAACACCGGCAAGGCGTAGACGTAATACATCATGTTCATCATTCCCGTGGCAATCGATTTGTCGAGCACCAGCTTTGGCGTGGCCGCCATAGCCACAATCATGAGCGCCACCGCGCCCCAACGGTCCCATCGCGGAGCGCGGCTGAAAAACGCCCACCAGAGAATCACCACCAGTCCAGCCACAAGCCCCCCCAAGACAGCGAAAATGAGGGCGTCGGGCATCACCTTGGGTAAAACGAAACGGATCGCCACCAGCAGCGCGGCGGCTAGTACGCCGGGCCACAATCGCAGTGGCTTTTGAACGGTCAGCTCTTCAGCCTGGGCGGAGTTCATGTCTACCTCATACGTTTTCTGATGTGATAATGTTCCCGCTTAGGATGCCATCCATTATGCGCCTGTCCCCCTCTGTGCTTTGCTGATCGCCATCGCCGCCCCCGCCGCGGCTCAGAATGAAAAAGAGAAACGTCCCCCCATCATTGATATTCACGTCCATACGATGGGCGGCATCCCCGGCGTCGGCCCCATGTGCCCCTTCAATCCTCAGCTCCTCGCCTCCAACCCGCGTTCTAAGGAAGCGCTCATGGGCTGGGCCAAGCAGGACTGCACAAATCAGTTGGAGCCCTCCAAAACGGCCGAAGAATATATGAAGGCCATGCTCGCCGAATACGAGGAGCTCAACGTCACCGCGGTCATCATGGGCGACCCCAAATCAGTCAAGCAATGGAAGGATGCCGCTCCCGCCCGCGTCATCATGGGGACTTCGTTCGAGAACGCCATGGCTACCGGTAAATACGCGCCCGTCGACGAACTCCGCAGCGCCTTCACCTCGGGCGGCTTTAAAGTGATGGGCGAGGTCGGCTTTGAATACCAGGGCGTGTCGCCCAGCGACATGTCCGTCGACGCTTACTTCGCGCTCGCCGAGGAACTGGACATCCCGGTCGGTGTCCACATGGGCACCGGCGGTTCCGGACGCGCCAACATCGCCACACCCAAATTCCGCGGCTCCATGGGCAACCCCCTTCTGTTCGAAGAGGTGCTCGCCCGCCATCCGAAACTTCGCCTCTGGATCATGCACGCCGGTTATCCCATGATCGACAACCTGCTTACGCTCCTCCAGGCCAACTCCCACGTCTACGTCGATGTCGCCGGCCTCATCTGGAGCTATCCATTAAAGGAAGTGCATACCTATATTCAACGCATCGTCGAAGCCGGCTTTGAGGATCGTGTGATGTTCGGCACCGACCAGATGATCTGGCCCAAACTCATGGCCGCCTCCATCAGCGTCATCGAGGGCGCCACCTATCTCACCCAGCAGCAGAAGCGCGACATTCTCTACCACAATGCCGCCCGCTTCCTCCGCTTAGACGCTGCTCAAACCAAGTAGAAACGCGCTACCGCCAGCACCATCACCAGCGTGATTCCTGCAATCGCGAACTCGCCGATTGCGCCCACTACAAATGGCCGCAGTCCTTGCTTGGACATCTCGCGCACGTCGGTGCGTAGCCCCACGCCGGCGAAAGTCAGCAGAAAAGCCCAGCGCGAGAGATTCGCTATCGAGGTGATCTGTGGCGCGGAAAAGAACTTGAGCGTCGTCAGCGTCGAGATCAGCAGAAACCCCAGTACGAACTTGGGGAACTTCTGCCATAGAAACGCACCCTTGTTCTCTACCGCCGACGCCTTCGATTTCCCGGCCCAGTAGATCGCGTATCCCAATACGACAAATCCAATCGTCGCGTTCCTTGCCGTCTTCGCCAGCACTGCGAACTTCCCAGCCGCGTCTGAGTACAGCGCGCCCGCTGCAGTCGCCTCGGCAGTATTGTCAACTGCTAGCCCAGCCCATAACCCAAATGCCTGGTCGCTCATCCCCAGCGCGTGTCCGATAGCTGGAAAAGCGAATAGGCTGAACGCCCCCAGCGCCAGAATTGCCGCGATGGCGTAAGAAGTATCTTCATCATCGGCGTCAATCGCTCCCTTGGCTGCGATGATCGCCGAAACACCGCAGATCGACGATCCAATCGCCAGCAGGCTGGTGAGTTTCGGAGATAGTTTGAACACCCTGCCCAGGTAAGTCATCAGCACTAGCGAAAGCGCCAGTTCCACCGCCACGCACGCCAGGCTGATGCCGCCCATCTTCATTACATCGCCCAGGATGAATCGCACCCCCAACAGCACGATGCCGCACTTCAACCAGAACTCGTAGGTGTCCACGCCCGGCCGGAAGATCTTCGGCAGACCAATGGTGTTCGACACCACCAGTCCAAAGACAATTGCCCACAGCACGTATTCGATGTTCGGGAGATAGATGTGATGCGCCTTGCCGTAGGCATTGATGCTCTGTTCGGTTACCTTCCCGGCATAGCCGATAACCGCAAGCAGAAACACGCCCGGTAGAAGAACGAGAAACCGCCGTGCAACCCCTACCACCGCACACTCGCAAGAAACCCGAACTTAACCAGCAGCGCCGCCCCGAGCGATAACAGCACAGCCCACCAGTCCAAACTGACTTTGCTCATCAACCCCGAGCATATCTCAATAATTGCGGCAGCCATGCGAGACTGAGAAACGCATGAGAGTCGGAAACATCGAAAGCCTCTGGCGCTACCCCGTCAAGAGTATGCGCGGCGAAAAACTGCAGGATGCATTCGTCGGCTTCCCAGGCATCTACGGCGACCGTCTCTACGCTTTCCAAAGCTCCGCCGCCCCTCCAGGATTCCCCTGGCTCACCGCGCGTGAGCAGGAAGCTATGTTGCTCTACCGTCCCAGTTACCGCTACCCCGAGCGCGCCGCCCGGCCGCCGAACCTCGCCGAGGCTGAAGCCGTCGGGTCTGGACTCACTCCGCTCTACGGCGATCTCAACGGCTTCACGGTCGACGTCGACACTCCATCCGGCGAACGCCTCGCCATCGACGATCCCCGCCTGCACAGCCTCCTCCGCGAAGGCATCCGCGATACTCACAATCTGACGCTGCTTCGCTCAGAGCGCGCCCTGACCGATTGCCGCCCTATCTCGATCATCTCCATCCAAACCGCCCGCCAACTCAGCCAGGATTTAGGGGTCGAAGTGGACAAGCGCCGCTTCCGCGCAAATCTCTACATCAATCTCGACTCCGGCCAGGGCTTCGCCGAAGATGCATTCGTCGGCCGCACCCTGCGCATCGGTGCAAGACTAGCCATCGCAGTCGTGAAACGCGACGGACGCTGCAAGATCTGCACGCTTGACCCCGATACCGCCCAACCCAACCCCGAAGTCATGAAGCACTTAGCTCGCCACCACGAAGGCCAAGCCGGCATCTACGGCGCCGTTCTAGTCGAAGGGACCATCCGCCCGGGCGATGAAATCCTAGTCGACTAAGCATGCAGTCAACAGCGCTGAAAAGCCCGCCGTGCCGCACACGAGCACTCCCACCAACCCAACAGGCCCCCAAAAAGCGGCACAAACAATGAGCATGATCCTATTCGTCTGGATCTGGTTCCGCGTCATCACAAAGTGGAGTAAGCGCGGGTAAAACCCGATGTTCAGCCAGGATTGGAGGCATCGCGGCAACTCGCGTGTTCGGTAAGGGACGCGCCGAACTTAATGATTTGAGTGACTCCTTCGATTGAAAGAAATGAGAGCTTCTGCGACGTAACTCTACAAACGCTCGAACGAGAGAATGACTTCTATCTCAAGCACCTCTGATGGTAATTCGTGGCCCTGTCGAGCCTCGCCACCGAGCTGGGATGCTCTCAAACTCCTCCCATGGCGCTTGTGGGTGTGGCATGCCGCCCCAGCTTTGACGCGACCGGCGAGTGAGGCTGACTCACTCTGGATCGCTCTACACTTCGCGACCATGAGGATTGATCCGGCTCAAAACTGCCGGCTGAGGGATGGCTTGCCAGGAAAGACGTACAGGAACCCTCCGTGCCAACATAGCTGTCCCGCCCTGCTCTTTAATTAGGCAAACCGGAACTGTCTCAGCTATGTTGGCACGGAGGGAAGTGGTCCAAAGAGATGGGCGAGACCCTACTGGGATGTGATTGCGCATCGGTGGAAAGGCTACGAGTTTGTCTTTGCTGGCAAGACTACAATCGACACCGGCAGCGGCTTCACGGGTCGGGAGATCCGTGCTACTTCCACTCGCCAATCCCGCTCTCGATCTCGTCGCTCATTAACACTGGACTTCGCGATGTGCGAAGTCGGGAACACAACATCGGAAATGATTGGAGCATCTTAAATGTGATCTTCAACTGGAACAAACACTTTGAACATGCGGCGGCGAGCCATTCCATATGGTCCTTTGTTTGGTTTGGCGCTCGCGTTGATGTCCCCTTCAGCCAAGGCGCAATGCTGGTATGCGGGCGGCACAATTACAGGCGATCAGAAACCGTCGGGAAGATTAGACGGTGAAACCTATGACACAGATAGGCGGGCGATTCGCGCATCGTGGCACAGCGAGGAAGTCCTCCCGAAGTGCTCAGCGGCCGGTCTCGCCGGAGCAATCCCCAATGATCAACTATTCGGGGCTCCCTCGTCGAACACAGGTGCCGGCCGCCAAACAAAGGCCACGACCCCTGAGTCGAAATTGAAACCGCCCGATATCATCGCGAGCCCAGTTTGCGGCAACTCCAATGCGTCGAGCCGTCTGTCGGTTTTTTGCGCGTGGCCGCCAGGATCTTCGCACGCAGCGCCGGTGTCAGAATGACCGCCGGTTGTCCCGGATGATACGTGTCCAGACCTTCCAGACCATCCTCCAGAAACCGCTGCTTCCAGCGAGAGATTGTAGGCGCTGTTGTCTGCAACCGCTCTTTAATGACGGCAAAGGGCATCCCCTCGGCGAGCATAAGAATCAGTTTGGCGCGGAACACGAATCCAGCCGGCAGCGAGCGCGACTGCGCGATCTCATTCAGGTCAGTACGCTGTTGCTGGGATAGGTGGATCGGTTCGGCAATGAAGGGCACATAGAAATAACGATACGTTCGTAGTAATGGTTACTCTGAGACAGGCCACTAGTGGCTTGTCGCAGTGAATTCGTTAGCATGTCGGGACCCTGCGCCGGACGTCGGAGTACTTCCAGTTAAAGGGACGTGCTGTCTTGGAGTAAGCGGGAACGTAGCGCATCAACTTGCGGGCCAAGTCGCCAACCGAGGTGAAGACACCACGAGCGATGACCTCGCGCTCGATCCTTCCAAACCAGATTTCTACTTGGTTCAACCAGGAAGAGTAGGTCGGGGTGAAGTGGAGTCGCACGTTAGGATGGACTTGGAGAAAGTCCTGGACCTGGCGGTCTTGTGTGCCGAGAGATTGTCCGGAATCACGTGGATTTCTTGGTCAGGCAGACAACTGGCAACCACTTGATCCAGGAAGCTGACGAACTCATCGCTGGTATGGCGCGCGGCAGTCTTGCCCTGAACTCTTCCAGTTCGAACGTCCAGAGCCGCATACAGCGAAAGTGTGCCGTGGCGATAATACTCGAATCCATGCCGTTCGATCCGACCGGGTGACATCGCAGCACAGGATCCAGCCGGTCAAGCGCCTGGATGGCAGATCTCTCGTCGACGCAGAATACCGCGGCGTGTTGGGGCGGGTGCAGATATAAGCCAATAATGTCGGCGGCTTTCTCTTCGAAGTTGGGATCGTCGCTGGCCATGTATCGCTGCTCAATGAATCTCTCTCTCCATCGCGAGATCGTCGGGGCGGTCGTGTCCAATCGCTCCTGAATCGTGCGGTACGGCGTCCCTTCACTAAGCATTAGAATCAATCGCGCCCGAAACACATCGCCAGCCGGAAGCGTACGCGACAGACACATCCGCTCCAACTCAGCACGTTCGTCCATCGTCAATGTGATTGCCTTGGCCGTGAATGGCATATCACACTAGACACCACTGCATGCTAATTGTGTCTCAGCGACAGGCTGCTAGAGCGGACTCGAGCCGATTCAATTGACCGTGCGCCCGGACCTATGGCTATCAGGAAGACTTGGATGACGATTGGAGCCGCTGAACGGCTATCAAGTACTTCGCCAATGGACCAATGCGAGCTAGCGTTTCAGGAAGCATACGCGCAGGCAGGTTCTCCCCCGACTCTGCGTCACGACGGATATAGGCACCCTGTATGGAGCGTCGCGACTGCCCAGAGCGATTCATTGTATGTCCATGCCAAACGGACCCGTTGAATACGATCACGGAGCCCGCTGGACCGCACGCCAGAACTTGTCCAGGATAGTCCGCCTTGAGGTCGCCCAGTAGGTCCGGTGGGGCTGCGGCCCACAGGTGCGAGCCTGGCATGAAACGAGTCGCGCCGTTGTCGTTTCGGAACTCGTCAACCATGAAGATGAAGCCGACCATTGTCCAGCCGTGACTGTCGCGTTCGAAATCGACATGAAGATCTTGAGCCGGCAGATCTGGCCGCAGCGTGCGGGCGTGCATCGTGCTGAGCCTGAAAGGCTCGTTGATTATGCGACAACATGCCTTGAGAATGGGCGGATGCAGGTACAGCCCATCGAACTCCGGGCCGCGATTGACGAAGTCTCTGACTCGGGTAGTGGAGCTCCCAACCTTGATGTCATCGGGAGCGGCGCTCGTCATGGCTGCGTCATAGGCGGCACTCAGGCGGGCGAGGTCCCCGGTCGGCACCGGGCCCGGAACGACTGTGACGCCAGCCTCATCCAACTCCCTACATGCACGGGCGGACAACTCAAAGCCAGCCATGATCGCGCTCAGGCAGTCCTGCACTCGCATGTCCTCCTCGCAATGCACAAGTGGCTGTCTCATCAGCGTCCTTGCGCTTCTCCGATCAGCCTGTGTCTTCGTCCTCACATGGAAACTCCTCGATATGAGCCCCGAAATCAAGCGCGAACATCTCCCCCCCGGCACGTTTCCGCGCTTCCGGTGGAGGCGCTGGCGACGGACGGATCGGTCCACCTGTTTATCGTCGAACTGGCTTCTTGGTGGCGCTCTCCAGCCATTGAATGCTAGGTCGCCGTTTTTCGACCGCGCAGTCTCTCAGGAACAAGTTAATGAGGTTCTGATAAGGCATCCCCATATCCGCCGCCATTTGCTTGAAGTAGTCCACCGCCATGATGTCGAGGCGAATCGTGACCTGACGCTTGAGTCGCTTGGCGTAGGGATTTTTGCTCGACTTGGAAAAATCGCATTCTTTTTTCATTTGAGACTCCAATAAACTTCCTCTTCCTGCGCTGTCGCGCACCGGGCAGAGATCAGCCGTATCACAGGATCGGATTCCCGACAACAGTGACTGACAGTGAGACAGCGTGCCTGAAAGCTGAGCCCAGTAACAGGAACAGATTTTCATTTTGGGAGTGATCGGGATCGTCCATCAAGCGGGCGCTCACGTCAAGGAAAACCGGCTGCGCTTCCTCGAAGGAGACGCCGTGCTCGAGTAGGTTGGATCGAGCTTTGCGTTCATTCCAGGCAAACCCAATATTGCCCATAGCATTATGACAGCAATACGAACGTCCGGGATCGTACGGCGGCGCCGGGCCGGCGGCGTCAAGTGAGAACTGTAGATTGGAAAGTCGAGTCTCTGGGACCCCAGGCTGGACGGTGGCTCCACAGGTCGCATTTAGAACTTTTGCGGCATAAAACCTGGTCCGCTCGAACCGGTCTGATTCCTTCGTTGCAGCAGATGTTTCTTCGCCATCGAGCAAAGGACGGGCCGCGACTATCCCCGGCGCGCCGCGTCTTAGCAAAAATCATCCGGGAATCGGGGCCGACTCACGTGCATCGTTGGTCGCTTCACAACGAGTCGCCAAACTATCTGGCCAAGTCCAGGACGGCCTCTAGCAGAACGTTGGCGCCGTTCGCGCAATCCTGCCAGGCGGTGAGTTCCTTAGGCGAGTGGCTGACCCCGCCGATACTCGGCACAAAGATCATTCCCATCGGCATCACCGCGGCCATATTTTGCGCATCGTGCCCCGCGCCGCTCGGCATGTGGCGCGATTCCAGACCCAGTCTTCCCGCGGCGGATTCAATCGTGCGTTGAACCTCCGCGCTCGCGACGGCCGAGTCGCTATGACCGTTGTCAGTGATTCGAATCCCGGTGCGCGTTTCTCTTGCGATTGCGCCAGCCCGAGCCCGAATTTTCTCTCCTAGCCGCTGGAGCTTCGCGGCGGAAAGATCTCGAAATTCGATGCTCATCCGAACCTCGCCGGGAATCACGTTAGCCGCGTTAGGAGAGACTTCCAGATGCCCTACAGTTCCGACCTGCGTTCCGGACTCGCTGACCACAACCTCGCGCACTGCCAGCGTCAGCGCAGCGGCGGCAATCAATGCATCTTGCCGGTCAGGCATCGGCGTCGTGCCGGCATGATTCGCGACCCCCGTGATGATCGCATCGTACCTGTCGATCGAAACGATTCCGTCGACGACGCCCACGGCAACTCGTTCGCGCTCCAAGACACCGCCCTGCTCAATATGAAGTTCGAGATAGGCATGGTACTTGCCCTTTTCGATCCGCGCCTCCTCCAGGCGGGACGGGTCGCCGCCGATTCGCCGGATGGATTCCGCTTTCGTCAAACCGCGCGAGATCTGACTCAACTCGTCCGGCTTGGTCCGGCCCACTGCAACGCGGCTCCCATTCAAACTCGCTCCGGAGAACGATGCTTCTTCGCAGGCCCAAACTACGGCCGTGAGCGGGCGACGCGTTTCGATGCGAAGGTCATCCAGGGTTCGCAGGATCTGCACGGCGGAGAGTGAGCCCAGATCACCATCAAAATTACCGCCTTCCGGCACCGAGTCGATGTGCGACCCAAACAACACCGGCGGCAAAGATGATTCAGTACCGCGACGCGCCGCAAAGATATTGCCGGCGGCATCGATTCGCACGTCGGTGCCGGCGCTCTTCATCAGGTCCATGACGAATTTGCGCCCCGCTATATCGGAATCGGAGTAGCCGATCCGGCTGACACCGTTCTGAAACGTCCCTCCCGCTGGTCTGCCGAAAACACTGAGTGCTTCCAGTTGCGATCGAATGGTGGAAGCTTCTATCTGCGGGCGGGAGGCAGCGTGCAAGCGGCATGCGGCGCTGGCCGCGAGGGCACCCAGAAAATCTCGGCGTTTCATTTTGATTGAGTCTACACCACCGAATCGCCCAGCAAAAAGGTAGGGATCGCGGCTCAAGCCGCTACCTTCGAAAGATAAATGGCTCCCCGTCGTGGACGCGTTTCGAACTCTTGCAACCTGGCCGCCCGCCTCCATCAGAGCTTTGTCTCAACAGATTCATGCACTTGGGGTTTCCGAAGCACCGAGATTTAGCTGGGAGCAGCTATCAGACCACCATTCAGACTTAAATTCAGACCAGATTTCGTGCTAGACTCGGAATCGAGGCATGATCAGAGTCAACATTCAGGAGGCCAAGACCCACCTCTCGCGTTACCTTGACCGGGTTGAACAGGGCGACGTGGTCATCGTGTGCCGGCATAATCAGCCGGTGGCCGAGTTGCGGGCCATCGAGGCCGCATCACCGCGTCCCACCCGCGTAGCCGGATTGTTAAAGGGCCGGGTACATTGGGAACCCGACGCCTTCTCCCCAATGACGGATGAGGATCTCGCTGAGTTCGACGCAGCGCCGGTTTTTCCGCGGCCGGATCAAAAGTGAAGTTGCTGCTCGATACATGCGCCTTCCTTTGGTTCCAGGCCGATTCGCCCCACCTTTCCCCGACCGCCCGCACCTGTATACTGGACCCCGCAAACGAGGTTTACCTCAGTGCGGTGTCAGTTTGGGAGATTGCTCGCAAGTACGCACAGGGACAACTCTCTTTGCCCTCGCACCCTTCGACTCTGATCCCCGCGATTCGCGAAGGCTCAGGAATCGTAAGTCTTTCACTCACCGAGTCAGATGCGCTTGCCGCTGAGAAGCTCGAACTTTTCCACAAGGATCCATTCGATCGCATGCTGATCGCTCAGGCGCTCATGGGCGGACTGGCGATCGTTACCGCGGACCGCGCCTTTGAACCTTATCCCGTGCGCGTGATCTGGTAGCTGCCCGCAAATCCGCTCTTCACGCTGTTACGGGTTTTGCAGCGCGCTTATTGCCGCGTGCGGTGCGTGCTGACCGTGTCCGTTGGGAGGGGCGCGATCAAAGAACACCACTCACTGGAACGTGGCGGATTCACGGAAGTGAAGACAACCTGGACGGAGCAGTTTGAACGGCTTATGGACGCCTATGCTCCCGCGATGCGCCGCTTTTGCTGCGCCCGCCGGAGCGACCCGAGTGACAGGCAGGACCTTTTCCAGGAGATTGCGAAGGCGCTGTGGACGGCGCTGCCCGGATTCCGCCGTGACGCGAGCGAGCGTACCTGGCTATACCGAATAGCCCAGAACGTCGCCTTTTCCGATGCGGCGCGCCTTCACCGAAAGCGAAGCCGGGAGGTTACTTTCGACTGTGTCAAAGCCTTTGGATGCCCCGAAGACGAACGGCGGCGCGTACTGTTCGATGCCGTGAGACGCCTGGAGCCGATCGAGCGCGAACTTGCGGCGCTGTATCTGGAAGGCCTCACGGCACGGGAAATCGGCGATGTCCTCGGGATCACCGAGGCCAACGCCGCCGTTCGTCTGACGCGGCTTCGGCAGCACCTGGTCAAAATGTTGAATCCGGAGGAGGTGCAACGATGAGCGGGCCCGATGACTTGCAGAAGCTTTGGAAAAACGAAGATGGGAACCGGGAGGATCCTAAGATGCGGAGAGAGTTAGTTGCAGAAAAGCGCACGGGTTGGCGTGAACTAGTCAGAACGGAGGATCAGTCGTGGTCTCTAATCGCTCTGTGCCTTGGATTGGTGACGGCCTGGGCGGCCTGGAAAGCGACGTATCCGTGGGTGCACATTGGATACGCACTGATGGCGGCGGCTATTGCCCTGTCCGTGATTGCCACCTGGATAGCCGGTCGCCAGCGATGGCCGGACCGCGATCGCAACCTCCGAGAAGATTTGGAAGCCCTCATCGAAGGTATTAGCGGCGTGCCCGGTTTGTACGGCGCGGTGGCTGGTCGGTAATGCTGGCGCTGTCTGCCGGCGCAGTGTGGTGCTTGACACCGCAGGCGGTAAGACGATATCTTACCTTCTATGAAGACCACCGTCTCTTCCAAAGGCCAGATTGTCTTGCCTGCGGAGTTCCGGCAACTGGACCGTGTCGAACCGGGACAGGAGTTCGACGTCGAGCGTCTCGACCGTGGCGACTATCGCCTCGTCCGCCGCGTGGCTCCGAAGAACGAGGGCGCCGTTGACTGGCTGTTCGCCTGTCCGCAGAAGGACTTCTTCGTGGCCATCGACTCTGAGTCGACGGATGCGCTGTGAAGTACTTGGTCGACGCCAACGTTCTGAGCGAGCCGACAAAACCGGCGCCCGATCCGCGAGTCGTGGGGTGGCTTCGTGCACATGAGCGAGACATCGCGGTCGATCCCGTTATTCTCGGCGAACTGAGATTCGGGATTCTCATCCTTCCCAAGGGGAGAAAGCGGACCTCCCTGGAACGCTGGTTTGACGCGGGGGTGGGCCGTCTCCGTTGTCTGCCCTGGGACGCGGACACCGGCCTGAAATGGGCAGAGTTGCTGGCTCGTCTTCGCGCAACCGGGAAAGCCATGCCGATTAAGGATAGCCTCATCGCGGCGACGGCAATCGTCCATGGTCTGACGGTCATCACGCGAAACCGCTCTGATTTTGCGAACGCCGGCGTCCGCATCGTCGATCCGTTCGTTGGTTGAAGTCCAGGGCGGGCACCCAGTCTGGACACGTCTCGAACTCGCCAAGGACCCGTAATCTTCGGATGCGCCGTCATCCGGTCGCAGACCGCGCCGATAGCCCTACCCTTTGCGACTGATCGTTCCGCGAGAGGCCGTTCGTCCGAAACGCTGCGTCAAATCGCGGACTGCCGGGCGCCACGTTACTCCCGGGCGTTGATTGAATGCGAGGCCTATTTGTGTTTTCAGTAGTTTGCCTTCCTACCGTAAGGGCCTAGCAGGCAGTGGCACTGTAAGTGCCTCGTCACCGTCATGAAACGCCTCGCAGGAATGTTGATCACGGCGATGCTTGTAGCGACCATGGCATGGGGCCAGTCCACAACGTCCGACGAAACGGAGCGAAGTGATTGGAAGTTTGGCGGGGAGCTTGATGTGCTCTCTTATGCGACGAAGGCCTTATATGGCTCGTTCTTCGCTGGTCGAGACGCCTGGCGCGGCAGGGCCATCGTCTCCCGCGTCAATGTTCCCGGCTTTGTGATTCCCGACGGCTTCGACAAGCGACGGGTTGATGCCTACGCCATTGCGGTTGATCGGTTCTTTGGAGCCAAGCGAAACAACCTGGAAGGGTTTTGGGTTGGCCCCGGCATCGGCGTGGCTACGTCTGGAAGATATCGAAACACTTCTACCTCAACCCCTCGGCGGCGGGCCACGGTAGTGTAGATGTATCGGGGCGAACGTACAAGCAACGCGTCTTCACGCCTGAAGGCTCGTTGAAGTTCGGATTCATTTGCTAGGGGCGAGCCGGTGGAGATGAGACTACTATTTGGAGCACTTCTAGCTGGGCACGGACTGATCCACCTGACTGGTGCCGTGAAAGCGTTCGGGATTGCGGAGGTGCCGCAACTTTCACAGCCGGTCTCGCGACCGCTGGGAGCTTTGTGGCTCGTCGCCGCCATGTTGCAGCTTGCGACGGCGGTTGGCCTCTTTGCGTGGCCGCGATGGTGGTGGGGCGTGGGCGCATTTGCCGCTGTTGTCTCGCAAGCCGTGATAATGACTTCTTGGAACGACGCCAAGTACGGCACTCTTGCCAATGCTCTTCTCGTCATCGGCATTGTGTATGGCTATCTTTCGAGAGGCCCAATCAGCTTTCAGGCTCAGTATGAGCAGGCGGTGAATCAGCGAACCAAGGAGTTCAGCACACTTCCAGTCCTCACGGATGCTGATCTCAGTCACTTACCGGCGGTCGTTCAGAAGTACCTGCGAGTAGCGGGTGCCGTTGGACAGCCCAGAGCGGCGAACGTTCGAGCCATCTACCGAGGCGAAATTCGCGGAGGGCCCGCAGAGCCGTGGATGAAGTTCACGGCGGAACAGTTCAACACTTTCGGTGTGCAGCCTTCCCGATACTTTCTCATGAAGGCGTCGAGAGCCGGTGTCCCGTTTGAATCCTTGCACATCTTTGCTGGAGGAGCGGCAACAATGCGTGTCAAGCTTGCATCATTGCTGACCGTCGCAAACGCGGCCGGACCGGAAATGAACCGGGCTGAGACGGTGACATTGTTCAACGACATGTTCTTGCTTGCACCTTCAACCCTGGTCGCCGCTGACATTCGCTGGGAACAGGTGGATGCGCTCAGCGTGCGTGCGATGTTTTCCAATGCAGGTCAAACGATCAGCGCCAAGGTGACATTCCGTGAATCCGGCGAACTGGCCAACTTCGATTCAGCCGACCGGCTGCGTTCTTCCCAAGATGGCAAGACTTTTGAGCAGACCCGATGGACGACGCCCGTTGGTCGCTACCAAGCTTTTGGACCGTTGAAGCTCTGGTCCAAAGGAGAAGCGCGCTGGCATCCCGCCGAGGGTGAATTTGCCTACGGCCGATTTGAATTGCAGAGTATCGAATACAACGTCGGAGCAGTGACCGAATTGGGCGAGATCAAGCCTGCATTGACCGCACCAGGGCTAGATGCGAGGTCTTCCAGATGACCAGGCGGAAGGCGCTTCTCACGGTTGGTGGCGGAATTGGTGTCGTCGCATCAGGTTACGCATGGTCGGAGCGGCGAGGACTCACAAGAGACGATTCGGTATCTGAACCGGCACCGAGCCTTTCCTCCCAAATGAATTCGCTTCTGACCTATGCCGCGCTGGCACCCAGCGGACACAACACTCAACCTTGGAGCGTCCGGGTCGCCGCCGATAACGTGCGAATCGGCTCTGACCAATCCCGTTGGCTTTCCAAAGTCGATCCCCACAATCGCGAGATGGCTCTCTCCATCGGCGCGTTCCTTGAAAACCTGCTCGTCGCCTGCCCCGGTCATGGCTATCACGCCGAGTTTGAGATCACTGGCAGCAATCCGAGTGACAGCGATCTGATCCAAGTGAGGCTAGCGCAAACGACAGAGACCGCGCGCAATGCCCTTGAACCACTTCGTCTACGGCGAACGCTTAGAACCGGCCAGCTGTCGCGTCCGCTTTCCAGCGAAGACGTTGACGCTTTGACGCACTACTTTGAACAATACGCCCACTACTTTCCAAGCGAATCCCGAGAAGGACGCTTCCTGGCTCAGGGGACTATTGAAGCCAGTCGAGCGCAGGCACGAAGAGACGATGTGCAGGCAGAGCTCGCGGAGTGGATTCGATTTCCCAACGCCGACGCTCGGACTCGTCGCGATGGCTTGACTCAAGAATCGATGGAGATCGCCGGGTTTGCTGGCTGGTACGTTCGTCATTTCATGAGCCGCGAGAGCGCGATGAGCAGGACGTTCCGTGAGCAGGGTGTCGATCGTGTTCAACAACAAGTATCGAGCTGTGGTGGATGGATCTTGGTGACCAGCCCAGATAGCTCTTTGGAGTCGTTGGTCGAAACGGGGCGAAAGACCGAACGGATGTGGCTGTCGGCGCGCCACCGCCAGGTCGCCATCCATCCAATGACGCAACTCCTGGAAGAATCGCCGTTCCGGCATCAGATCGGCAAGGAACTCGGGGTCGCCAGTCCCATCCAATTTGTCCTCCGGGTTGGATACGTCGAAAATTATCCAAAGCCGGTCAGCCTACGACGGCTCGTCTCTTCAATTCTCCGAACCTAGTGGCACGTCGGGCCTGCCGGCATCGATAGATCGCGCAAAACGGCATCGCGTTGCTCCGGACCACTCGGCGCATGATGGCACGGAATCCGAGGAATGGCGACCAGCGCGTGCCGTGTTGATGCCATCACGATCCCGAAGGCGTTTCGAGTCCTTGCTGGGGTCCCCCGATCCAACGGCTGGTGCCAGGAAAACCCACTTAAGCGCGCATAATGGAATCAGTCGGATAGCGGAGATCTGGAACAAGAACAACTGGCTCCCCGTCGCGGACGCGTTTCGAACTTTAGTGCTCGCCCCGCCGGCGGAATTGAAACAACTGTTCGGCCTGCTCGGCCAATGGCGCGAGGCTGGGGCCGCTGCTTGAGATCAGAGCAACCCGATGAATTCGTCTACCGAGAGGTTCGCATCCCGAACGATAGCGCGTAGCAGTGGTTCCTTGATCGTCCGGCCAGGATGAACAGGGACCACGGTTCGCGCCTTAGTTTCATGGTGGATGAGCATCAGGTGGCTTCCCTTTTGCCTGTCCTCGACGAATCCGGCGCGTTTGAGCGCCCGGATCACCTTCCGCGCGGTCAGAGAAGGAAGCCTGGCCATGAGTTACGCGGGAACGGAGTGGGGGACGGTCACCCTGCCCTGAAACGATGGCCCCTCTTCGGGAATCGCCTCCCCACGGGCCGCGAGGCTTTCCAGATACAGCGCGATAGCTTCCTTGACGTTGCGTTCCGTCTCTTCCAGAGTCTCGCCCTGAGTGTGACAGCCGGACAGAGCCGGAACGAACGCCACGTAACCACCCTCAGCAGCCTGTTCGTAGAAGACCGAATAGGAGAAGGTCTTGGATGCCCTGCTTTTCATCCCCTTCATTGTAGGAGGTCCCCGTCGAATCGGCAAAGGGATCCTGCTGCCCGTGCCGCCGCTTGGGCGTCGCCCTTCGAGCACCGGAGCCAGTTCGAATCCACTCTGCGGTGCTCCACCTGAGGCCCGCAACTCGCTAAAAAGCAAGGTTGTGTTTGGGAACATAGTGGCTCCCCAGCCTGGATACGTTTCGAACTTTTGCGGCTCAGTTGACCCTCTGATCGAACCGGCAGACGTCCATTGTTTTCAGAGCGATTCGATCAGGCCGGCGACGCTTGTCCAGGGTGGGTACCCAGTCTGGACACATCTCGAACTCAGCGCTGCCCGCCTCCTCCGACAGAAGGCGGGAACGAAATACCGTCGCCGGTCAGTCAACTAAGAGAAAATCGCGTGCCGCACGGCAACCTGTTAAAGTCCTTCGTAGGAGGTACCCGACCGACGGGTCGGGTACGGCAAAACATGTCGAACATGACGATACACGAGCAAGAAGCCGTTTCGAAGGCAGCTAAGCTCCTCATTCGGCTTGGAGCTTCGGAAGTGTTCCTGTTTGGATCCGCAGTGAAGGGCCAGCTTCGGCCCAATTCCGATATTGATATGGCCGTCTCCGGGTTACCGGCGCTCGTATATTTCTCTGCGATCAGTCAGGCGTCCGACCTCATCGGACGACCCGTGGACCTGGTGGATTTGGACGACGATTCCGGGCTGGTGCGGTACCTCCGTCGTAGTGGAGAATTAGTCCGTGTCGCCTAATCTCCCCGAGAAGATCCAATTGGGACTCGATGAACTCGCTGTAATCAGGGTCATGATGTCTCCGCTGATCGCACGCACAGGAGAACCGGAATTGCCTGTGATCGAAACGGCGGCAGCCTGCACCATGCTGCATTCGTTTTACACCGAAATCGAGAAAATCCTCAAACTCATCGCGTTGGACCTCGACAAGAAGATCCCTTCGTCCGAATCATGGCATCGCGATTTGCTAAGCCAGATGGCGGCGGCGACTGAGGCTCGACCGGCAGTTATCACGACCGACCTCGTAATGCGCCTGGCCGAACTGCTGGCATTTCGACATCTGTTTCGAGGTGCGTCGATTGCATTGATGCGCTGGGATAAGCTCTCTCCGCTGGTACCCACCTTGGACACGTCTCGAACTCTTGGTGTTGGGACCCACTCGAACACAGTAATGTGAAAAGGGCGACCGAGCGTAGTAGAAGGTGCACATGAATCCAGTTATAAAGACCCGATGTGGTGAGGTCCGCGGCAACGTTGAAAATGCCGTCAACACGTTTAAGGGAATTCCCTTTGCGGCCCCGCCGTTTGGCGCCAATCGGCTTCGGCATCCACAGCCGGCTACGCCGTGGAGCGGCGTGCGAGACGCCTTGACGTACGGACCGAAGGCGCCCCAACTGCCATATCCACCGCCGCTGGATGTGCTCCTCCCGGAGCCTTTCGCCGCTGGCGAGGACTGCTTGAACCTCAACATCTGGTCTCCCGACCTTGGGTCCGCCAAGCAACCAGTGATGGTCTGGGTTTCTGGCGGTGCATTCGAACACGGAACGGGTGCGGCGTATGACGGCAGTCGCTTCGCCCGCGACGGCATGGTCTGCGTGACCATCAATTATCGGGTTGGTGCCGAGGGGTTTCTCTATCTGGGCGCGGGAAACGCCAACCGCGGCTTGCTTGACCAGATCGCTGCCCTCGAGTGGGTGCAGGAGAATATCGCCGCGTTCGGTGGCGATCCCGGCAACGTCACCGTGTTCGGGCAGTCAGCTGGAGCGATGAGCATCGGCTCTTTACTCTCCATGCCTCGCGCTGGGGGGCTGTTCCGGCGAGCGATCCTCCAGAGTGGGTCCGCTCATCCCGTAATGTCATCCGCATCGGCGGACCGTGTCGGCCGCAACCTCGCCGAGAAGCTTGGCGTCACGTTCAGTCGCGAGGCAATCGCAAACGTGCCCGTTGATCGAATGCTCCAGGCGCAGGCGGAGTTGAATGCCGATCTTGCCGCACATCCGGACCCACAACGCTGGGGTGAGGAGGTCATGGTCAGCCTAATAATGTGGCAGCCGGTGATCGACGGCGACGTCATCCCCGCACGTCCGATTGAGCGGATTTGTGCCGGAGTCGGCGCGGATATCGACGTCCTGGTTGGCACGACGACCGACGAGTGGAGATTCTTCCTCGTACCGAATGGCGTGATCAAGCACATCACAGATGATATCCTGGCTGGAGCTGTTGCCGCGTACGGGCTTCCGGTCGAAGCGGCGTTGGCGACATATCGTTCAGCACGTCCCAACGCCAGTGCCGGCGACCTGCTGGCGGCTATCCAGGGCGACTGGTACGTCCGCACGCCCGCTACACGTCTCGCAGCTTCCCACGCGGAGAACGCAAAGACATCGGCCACCTATATGTACGAGTTCGCCTGGCGCTCGCCGCAGTTCAATGGGCTGCTCGGTGCATGCCATGGGATCGAGATTCCCTTCGTCTTCGACACGCTCGGCAACGGGGCCGAGTCGCTTTTGGGGACCGATCCGCCGCAACAACTCGCGGACACCATGCACGCGGCATGGGTGGATTTCGCCACCAATGGCCACTGCGGCTGGCCGAAATACGATGCAATCCACAGGGCCACTATGCGCTTCGATATCACCTCCGAGGTTGTGAACGACCCTCGACCCGAAGAGCGGGCACTGTGGGAAGGCACGCGTGAAAGCTGATGCAGGTGGGTCGGTCGCGCTCAAGCCAGGAGTAAACGATGACGCGAGATGTTTTTATGACGCAGAACTTCGCTGCAATAATCCTTGGTGGTACCGGGCAAGTCGAGGGTGCGGCCGTGGCGGAGCTGCTCGCAATTCCGGAATGCCGGGAAGTAGTGATGGTCACCAGAAGGCCCATTGCGTCGCGATCGCGGATGCGCCACGTCGTTCTTGATACCGGCGCTGCCGACTTTGCCGAGCGCACTGCCGCCCTTGCCCTCCAAGTTTTAAGCCAAGGCCCCGTCAGCGCCGTGAGCTGTGTGGGTGTCGGTTCTGGATCGATGCACTGGAGCGAAGAAGAATTGCAACGACTTGAGCTCGGCGTCGTCGGTGCCTTTGCACGTGGCTGTCTTGACGCCGGAATCGCCCAGTTCTGCTTACTTTCTGCGGCAGGGGGTTCAGCCCGCAGCCCGTTTCGCTATTCCCGCGTAATGGGCAGGAAGGAAGACACCGTGCGCAAGATCGGTTTCAACCGCGTCGCCATCTTTCGCCCGGGCGTTATTGTCGGCAACGCTCATACTCCGGCCTGGGCCGGTTGGTTGGGAAACCTAATCCCTGGACCGTTTGGCGGTATAGATCAGCGAATTATCGGTCGCTCGATCGCCGCAGAGATAGCTTTGCACAGTCGAGAGGTTGGTGAAGTTACCTGCGGAAATGCAGCAATAAAAAAACTCGCTGCGCAGGTCAAATAGCGTTACGCCGCGTGAGCGAAGGGGAGCGCCTCTGAAAACCACTCGCAGCCGGTGAAACTTTCTTCGCGTTCGCTGATAACTTGATTTTGCGAACCCGGCAGTCAACCGAGTGCCCGACGGAACATAGTGAGGGGCACGAGGCCATTCTACACCCTGTTTTTGTGCAGGCCTCCGTGCAAAGTGTTTTCGTCCGTCCCTAATATCTTCATTCTTTTCGATTTGGCTCCCCAAGTAGGACTCGAACCTAACTTCTCGGTTAACAGCGAATGTTTCGACAACTGGCGCGGTACATACCGCCTTCGCTTCCACCTACTCACACTTCCCCTGCGGGATTGGTGTGACCAACCGGCTACCGGTAGTGCGGATCTTTAGAGATCTACAGGCCTAACGAATAGGGTTGTTCGCCGGCTTGTTTGCGGGATTTCAGGCGCCAGGTTGAGAGGGCCAGAGCGATGACAAGGTCGTCGTGGCCACTGCCGGAGGCCTTAAGCTGGCGGGTCAGGGTGGAGAGTTCGGCGGCTAGTTGCTTTCGCAATGGGAGGTCGGCGGGTAGGGTGAGTTCAGAGCGGGCGAACATCATCTGGAGACAGACGATCAGTTCGCGTTTGGGGACATTCCATCCACTGCGGGTGCGGGTGGCGTTCTCACCGGACGTGATCGTCACCGGGACGATGGAGCAAGGGAGATTGGCGAGGCGGAGAGCGTCTACTACGGGTTCACCGACACCGGTGCGGTCGACGATGAGCGTGACTTCGCCGAGTGCCGCGGCATGGAGCGTCAGTTCGCGGATGCGGGATACCGCTGCCGGGTAGGAGGTCCCTAAGCGTAGGCGTTCGGCGAGGCGGATCACGTTCTTCCATTCATAAACGTCGTGAAGCCAGACGGCGTCCCACCCGGCTTTATAGGAGTAGCGTTCGAGGGTGACGATGGCGGTGTAGTCGCGGAGTTTACCCAGGTCGACACCGATGAAGAACTGACGGGGAGAGGGATACATATCAGAGTTTCCAGGCTTTCTCGTCGGGAGAGACGGATTTTTCGATCAAGTCGGGGTCGAACAGGAAGCCATCCGGGGTGATAAATTCGCAGCCATATTCCTGAAGAAACTCCTCGTGAGAGGTGGATTGTTTTTCCTGTTCGAGGAATTCGGGTGGAATGCGAGGGCATTCGGAGGCGGTGACGCGGACGCGGTCCCATGCGGGTCCGCCGGAGGTCCAGATTTTGTAGAAGAAGCCGCGCTTGCCGTGTGGAGTGCTAAGCAGCCAGATATGGCCGTTGGAGGTGGCGAGCATCGGGCGAAGAGCGGTGAAAAGATCGTCGCGGGCCTGGGCGGCTTCGTCCACCACCAAAAGGTTGACGGCGGAGAAGCCCCGGGAGGTGGCGTCGCGATTGGGGACGGCGACGATGCGGGAGCGATTGGGCAAGAGGATGGAGATGCGATTGACGCCGTCGCCGCGGGGACGGATGCCGAGGCGCTGCACGAAACACTCCGCTTTTCTCACGAATTCTCCGCTTTGGCGTTCTGAGGGCGCGGTGATGACGATCAGGGAGTCGGGCCGCGTGTACGCGAGGTGGACGGCCCGGAGCGCGGTGACGGTGGACTTTCCCCACTGGCGGGTGCAATTGAGGATGACGCGGGCGCACTGGGTTGTGAGGAGGCGCGCCTGTATGGGATCGGGGTCGAAATCGAGTCTATGCGCGAAGGCGAGGATGTCCTCAAGTGAAGTTGCGGATGGCGAAGCGGGCCGCCAGTTGTGGTCGTAAAAATCGTGCGTCATTGGACTCCTTTCCCTGTACCGTTTTCGCATTGGCCGATTTATGCGGCGGGGATGGGTACCGGGAAGTGATTGATTGCAGGGCAAATTGAGTTGTGCGCGATTTATGAACGCTCGTTACGCCCCCAAGACTTTTGCGTCGAAGCATGCGGCAGCCGCGGCTGGAAAGGCGCACCCGGGAATGTCGCCGGTGAGCCAGGAACGCGGCATCCACCTGCTCGCGCGGTGTGGAATTTCACGGACCTCACGCCACGAGCGCCTGTTAAAATGCCCTGATGCGCTGTTCTGTGTTCCTGCTGCTGGCTGCTGCCAGTGCTTTTGCGGCTCCGGCGTTTCAAGTGAAGTTTGCGGCCGCCACGCGATCAAAGCCGGTGGACGGGCGGCTGATTATCGCCGTTTCTCCGAAGACTGAGGGCGAACCGCGCTTTCAGGTGGGCTGGGGGCTGGACACTGCGCAGATTTTTGGAGTTGACGTGGATGGTCTGGCTCCATCGAAGGTTGTGACGGTGGGTCCGGCGACGCCCGGCCATCCGCTGGCTACTTTGGCGGCGCTGCCACCCGGTCGCTACAACGTGCAGGCTGTGATCAACGTCTACGAAACGGTGAAGCGCGCGGACGGGCACGTGATGAAGGTGCCCTGGGACGACGGGGAGGGGCAGCAATGGAACCGCTCGCCCGGCAATCTGTACAGCAAGCCGCAGATCGTCGACATTACGGCCGACTCCATTACCCCGATCGAGATCACTGAAATCATTCCGCCGCTGCCCGCGCTCGCCGATACAAAGTACATCCGCCACTTCCGCTTGCAAAGCGAGCTGCTCACCAAATTCTGGGGGCGGCCGGTGTACATCAGCGCCCATGTGCTGGTGCCCGAGGGCTTTGACGAGCACCCTCACGCACGGTATCCGGTTGCGTACCGCCAAGGCCATTTTCCTCGGGATTTTTTCGATTTTAGCGAGAAGCCCGCCGCGGCCGGCGACCGCTTCGGGCAGCAGTCCTACCGCTTCTTTCAGGACTGGACGTCGGGACGTCTACCGAAGATGCTGGTGGTGTTGACGCAGCACGCGACGCCCTACTACGACGATTCCTATGGAGTGAACACGGCCAACATGGGCCCGTATGGGGATGCCTTGACGATGGAGTTTTATCCGGCGCTTGAAAAGAAGTTCCATGCCATCGGTGAATCCTGGTCGCGTGTGGTTTACGGCGGGTCGACCGGCGGCTGGATGACCATTGCGCAGCAGATCTTCTATCCGGAGTTCTTTGGCGGCGCCTGGGGCTTCTGTCCCGACCCGCTGGACTTCCATGCGTTTCAGCTCATAAATGTCTATTCGGACAAGAATGCTTATTACGACGTGGGTCAGTTTGCTCGGTTGCCGAAGCCGCTAGGCCGGATGCCGGACGATCATGTGCTCGCGACGATGGAGAGCTTCAGTAAGCAAGAGTCAGTGCTTGGCACCAAAGGGCGATCGGGCGGACAGATGGATGCGTTTCATGCGACGTTCGGCCCGGTGGATCCTGATGGCTATCCGGCCAGGTTATGGGACGCGGAAACGGGAGAGCTTGATCCCGCGGTGGCGCGCTACTGGCGGGATCACTACGACCTGACGGCGATTCTGCAGCGTGATTGGGAGAGGTTGGGTCCACGGCTGATCGGCAAACTGCACGTCACGATGGGGACTAAGGACACGTTCTATCTGGATGCGGCGGCGCATCGCATGCAGGATTTCTTGGAGAGCACGAAGCTGCCGGTGAAGGGCCCTTATTACGGTGGGAGTTTCGAGTTTGGCGATAATGAGCCGCATTGCTGGGCGGGGAAGATTCCGCCGGGGCAGCCGCTCGAGTCGTTTTATTTGCCGGTGTTCGCCGACTATATGCAGAAAATGGCGCCGAAAGGGGCGGATCTGAAGAGCTGGCGCTGATGGGGCGCTTGTCCGCGTACTGGTCAAACTAGGCTTTCGGCTTGCCCTGGCCGCGGAGGGCAGCCAATGAAAGGGCCTATTGACGGGAGCCGCTATCCCCTTCCCCCGCGGGGTTGTCGCTTTCACGTCCGGATTCTCCATGCTGACGGCTTGCCTGTCCGCTTATACAAGACCCTGAGTCGGCGCCCCGCTCGCATCCCCGTCGATCACCCAAGACCGGTTTGGACGTGTTCACCGACGGTCGTTACTCAAAAACAACACGATCGCGACCCGCTTCCTTCGCAGCGTAAACGGCAACGTCAGCTCTCTTCACGAGAGTATCTAAGGTGTCGTCTGGTCGCACTACGGCAACGCCGATCGAGACCGTCTGGTGAATCAGCCGGTCAGCCCAATCGACGGTACAACTTCGTGCGAGACCACCAAAGCGGGTAGCAATCAGCTTGGCCCGATCTTCGTCGCAATTCTCGAGAACTGCAACGAATTCATCACCGCCCCACCGACCACCGAAGTCGCACGACCTGACGGCATTCACCAGGGTCATCGCCATCGTCCGCAAAACCGCATCTCCCGCATCGTGCCCGAACTGGTCGTTGACTGATTTGAAGTTGTCGAGGTCGATGAAAAGCACGGCGAAGGACTGAAGCTCGCGACGGAATCGTTCGAAATTATCCCGAAGGATCCGTTCAGTATGCCGTCGATTCCCAACTCCGGTCACCGGGTCGATCAGTGCCAATTTCTCCAATTCGGACGCCTTTTCGAAAGCCGCAAGTTTTGAATCGGACCGGCTGAACATCTCGATACCGCCAACCACGGCCCCGGAGTCGTCCATCAGGGGCGCAACCCGGACCCAGACCGGCACGCGATGCCCGTTCTTATGTTTCAGGAATACGTCCGCTTCCCGATTGTGGCCGTCGGTAAACGTCTGAATCAAAGGGCAACCCGTATCACACAGTCCGCAACCCTCGCAGTCCGTATGAACGAGAATATTGTCCCGGCAAGATCGGCCCACCACTTCGGCGCGCGAATAGCCGGTTATGATCTCCGCACCCTTATTCCAATAGGTGATGATTCGCCGTCGATCTACGAAATACAGTCCGTCGGACATGCCATCGAGTACCGCACTGTAAAACTGGCCGTCCGGTACAAACTGAGAATTTGGCATCACGATTCCGTTACGTCCATTGACGTTTCCCATGACAAGAGATACAAGATTCCGCGATGCCGTTCAGTGCAACCCAATCCGCCAGTTCAGCAGCACGATCAGGAAAGCAACAACAGCATCCACATAGGATCCTGAATATTCTTCGGCTGGTTTGGATAAACGCGAGAGGGCTCAGCCTGGATCAACACAGGGCGGGAAACGAGACCCGAACCATCCGCTTTCATCCGCGGGACGTCTGCTGAAGCCAAATATTTGGTGGTTTGATTAGTTCGGCGCTTCTGCTTTTCGCATTCCGAGACACCCCGGCTCACCTCTCTGGTGTCTTAGAGTCGCTGTTCCGATAGTCATACCGAACTGTTGACGCATGGTTTCGTGAAGTCCATGGAAATTCAGGATTGAGAACCTGCCGGGACAATAGGATGCTTAGACCGTAACTGATTTAAGAGTCGGGGCGGCTCTGATGGAGTGGCGGCCGGCACCAGCACACTGAATGGCTCATGGATTCCGGTTGAGCGGGCGAAGTTGCGGAGCCTTGTAATCACGGCCTCGGAAACCAACTGGCCTTTGGGAATCACAAAGACTCCGCTCTTTGTGACGATGTCTTCGTTCAAGATCATATTCGGATGTAAATCTCTTAATTAGAGTGCTCGAGCCTGCCGTTCGACGGCAATTATCTCCACTTCATCCATAGTTGAGACTAGGCGGCTCTGAAAGATTTCAGGCCGGTCGTGCATGTATTTCAGGACCCCCCTAACGGAGGCGCCTACAGAGAGGGGCACGGAATTGCAAAGCCCCGATCTCCCTTTCTGCTATCGGCCCGAAGGCTCCGGCCCGCCGCTTTTGGGGCGCGGCCCGGATCGGGCCCTGTCCCTTGAAGGGAGAGGCAAAGAGGGTGAATTTGTACGTTTGACGTCACTCATCTATAATGGTATATAAGACTGGATGATAAGGAGTTATCGCGACAGGGACACGGAGCGTCTCGCGGCGGGCGAAAAGGTCCGCCAGTGGGAGCCGTTCCGGCGCCAGGCCGAGAAGCGTTTACGCATTCTCGAGTCGGCCAGCTCGCTCGGCGATCTTGCCGCACTCAACTCCAACCGGCTGGAAGCCCTTAAGGGAAACCGCATGGGCCAGTATTCCATCCGGATCAACGACCAGTGGCGCATCTGTTTTAAATGGCCGAAGGATGAGCCCAGCCCATCGAATGTTGAAATTGTTGATTACCACTAAACGAAAGGAGAAGACCATGGCACGCACACCCATTCACCCCGGAGAAATCCTCGCCGACGAGCTGGAGGAGATCGGGCTATCGGCGAAACGGCTCGCCGACGTTATCGAAGTTCCGCCAAACCGCCTTTATCAATTACTGGCAGGGAAGCGGAATGTGACGGCGGATACCGCTTTGCGGCTCAGCCAGTATTTCGGCATGTCCGCGGATTTCTGGATGAACCTCCAGAGCGCCTACGAGCTCGACCTGGCCCGCCAGCAGCACGGCAAGGAAATTCAGCGCATCCCGAAGCGCAGCGAGACGGCTGAGCCGCGGCCCGCGGCTTGAGCCTTATGGCGTGCGGCGTATCGAGCCGCGACCCCCACCGCGCGGTTTGAAACTGAACTCTGACAACCAAGGAACAACATACGAATGGCAAGTTTGCTGGAACAGCTCCCATAAGATCGTAGCCGATGGCAAGCGCGAGGCCGAGCGCATCATGGAGCGTCTCGAAAGCAGCTACCGCATTGGCCTGCAGACGCGCGAGCTGGTTATTCCGTCGCGCGACAGCAACTGGCAGGACATGTTCCTAAAGGCTGAGCGGGCTCACCACGAACTGAACCCAGCCACTATGAACCGATTGATTTATGGCGACAACCTACTCGCCATGGCCGCGCTTCTTGCCGGCAATGACCAGCAGCCCTCTATGCGAGGAAAGGTGGACCTGATCTATATCGATCCGCCTTTCGATAGCAAGGCAGACTACCGCACAAAAGTTACGCTGCGGGGCGGTGATATCGAACAACGGCCGACGGCCATCGAGCAGTTTGCGTACTCAGATACGTGGCAGCACGGAACGGCATCGTATCTGGCGATGGTGATTCCCCGTATAGCTCTCGCTCGCGAGCTTCTTTCAAAGCAGGGTACCATTTATGTCCACATCGACTGGCATGTGGGCCACTACTTCAAAATTGCTTTAGATGAAATCTTTGGCCGAGATCAGTTTCTTAATGAAATAGTGTGGCAGCGAACTTTTTCTAAGGCGCGACGATAAAGTTCGGGCAGATTCATGACACGATTCTTATCTATACAAAAACAGAGGACTATTTATTTAACCCGCAATTCAAGCCACATGCCGATACCTACATTAAGTCTCACTACGGACAGTCTGAAGATGGAGGACGGAAGTATCGTCTTGTGACGCTGTCAGGCGCTGGTCCTGGTCCAGCCAGACTATTTAACGGTAAATTGATAGAACCTCCGCCAGGGAGGCACTGGGCATGGAGCCAAGAGCACATTAATGAGGGCCTTGCCAGAGGAAAGATCGTATTCACATCGACGGGACAACCAAACATAAAGCAGTATCTCGATGACATGGAAGGAAGTCCAATTTTGTCGATTTGGGAAGATATTCCACCCGTGAATCCGGCTTCTAAGGAGCTGATCGGATATAACACCCAGAAGCCCGAGGCACTGCTCGAACGAATTATAAAAGCGTCGTCATCTAAAACTTCAATTGTTGCGGATTTCTTCTCCGGTTCGGGTACGATGGCTGCCGTCGCAGAAAGACTCGGTCGTCAATGGATTGCGGCTGACCTTGGGAAACCGGCTTGCATGATTACGCGCAGGAGATTGATCGACCAGGACGCAGGCAGAAGTGGCCGGTTGCAAACGCATTTCCCGGGGGTTGAAAAGCCAAATACGATCGAAAGCAAGCTGGGAGAGGGTTCCGCCTGTAGTTTCGTCGCTAGCTTTTGCCAAAGTAGATGGCACAGTTCCCCGCGTCGCGCCCGAGGCCGGACCGCCGCTCAACGAATGCCGGACTCACCACCTGACGTGGGACAACGTCGATTTATCCGCCAAAAACGGCATTCCGCATGCCTAAACGTCGTTCGACTATGAGGACGAGTTCCTGAATCTCCGCCGCCTTCATGTCGCGCGACCACCGAATGGCGGCCGCTGCTATCCTTGTTGTGATTTCTCCGAAGGGACAGTGAGATTCTCCGCGATGAGGCCATCGTACTCGGCTTTGAACCCACGCATTGCGAAGGATTCCACGATAAGATTGCCTCTTGGTTTGGCGGCCAGTAATTCATACTAGCTTGAAAATTTCTAAAGCTCTGTAAATTTGCCAAAACCTCAGTGAACACTCAAATGCGGTAGTTCTCTTTGGGCAGACGCGGGCCTTCCCCATGCCGCTATTCCGGCAGCGCTAGGTCGCACCTCATAGATAGATAGAAGGACTTGGGGGCGGATCCAATTGGCTGTGCGCGCACTCCGCCACTCCTGATGAACGAATGTGATCTGATCCGAGGTCGAATGATGATTCTCGCCGACCTCCTCGAGTCCGGCAACACTGAAGAGCCCGCGCTCCAGCTTGAGAGCGTGGTGCGCGACATCGAGCGTCTCTTGCTTCGGGCTGGAGAAGCCCAGCCTGCAGCCCAGATGTTCAGCCGGCTGAGTGAGCGGGCGACGCTGTTGGGAGCGCATCAACGCCTTATTGCCGTCATGCGCCATTGGAATCCAGACCCGGACAGGATAATAGGAGCGTTGCGGGAGACGCTCGCGCGCTGGCCGGAAGCTGTTTCGAATTGCGCTGACCCCGGCTGTGGTTAATTCGCAATTTTCCCAGTCCACTGCCCGACCGTCGCTTACTAAACGATTCTGCTATTCATCTGAGCTGGTGAACTCAACGGAGTTCAAACGGTGCGTTGAAATGAAATGTGCTGCCGGGGCCGGCCCGGCTCTCCAGCCAAATTCGCCCACCCATCAGATTCACCAGCTTTGCGGCGATCGATAAACCCAAGCCCACACCGCCGTGCCGTCGTGTATCGCTCATGTCGGCCTGCACGAATGGTTCGAATATCCCGGCGCGGAGCGCCACTGGTATTCCGATACCAGTGTCAGATACCGAAAATCGCAAGAGCGCTGTATCGTCATAGATTGCCTCGACATCAACCGCTACGGCCAACTCGCCCTCTTCGGTGAATTTAATCGCGTTGTCCAGCAGATAACGTAAAACCTGTTCGAGTCGCGCGGCGTCGCCGCTGAGCTTCTCGGGCACCCCATCAGCCACCCTAATAATCATGCCAAGTTGTTTGGCCTCAATGCGCCCTGTCAACGAGGAGACGCTTGTGGCCAGGACAGCTCGCGGTTGAAACACTACCGGAACAAGGCGTAGAGACCCGCTTTCCACTTCGGTCAGGTCAAGAATCCGCTGCACCGTTTCGAGCAATTGTGCGCCGCACTCGCGCAGTGCTGTCAAATCCGGAATTTGCCCGCTCGACGTCGCGCTACCAAGCAGGATGTCAGTTAAGCCCAAAATTCCGTTGATTGGAGTTCGAAGTTCGTGGCTCATAACATTGAGGAACTGACTCTTGGTCCGGCTAGCTTCTTGTGCCAGTATAAGCGCCCTTTTCAGGGCCTCCTGCGCCGTATTTCGAAGCGTGACGTCCAATAGCGCACTGCGGATTCCCCGAGTTTTGCCCTGCGCGTCTCGAACCAGGCGATCGTGGATCTCTAGCGTAGCTACTGATCCGTCTGCCAGGACAAACTCTCGTGTAAAAACCTCTAACCGGAGATCACCAGAAATTTTTCGTCGGATGTCATCCTGACTTCGCGCCTGTAGGTCTGGCGAAATCGAGTTCCAAATAGGCTTCCCGATCAGGTCTGAAGCCTCCACCCCCAACAACTCACACTCTGCTCGATTTACTCGGACAACATTACCTTCAGCGTCGATCTCGTGATAGGGAATCGGTGCTTCTTCGAACATTGATCGGAACTGCTGCTCAGCCTCCTCCAGCTTTTTTTGCGTCGCCCCTGCGACCTCTCGCTGAGCCTTCAATTCCGTAATGTCTTCTTTCAAAGCGACGAATCGAACAATCTTGCCGGCCTCGTTGCGCACTGGTGCGATCGTTGCCGATTCCCAATAAAACTCTCCGGTCTTTCGTCTGTTGTGGAACTCTCCTCGCCAAACCCTACCTGACACGATCGTCCGCCACAAAGTACTGTAAGCCTCTGCTGACAAATCGCCTGACTTGAGCACCCGTGGGTTTTGCCCTACCGCCTCCTCTGAGGTGTAGCCCGTGACTTCAATAAACTTGGGATTTACATACTCTATCGTCCCTTTCGTATCGGTAATTACAACGCTGACGGGACTCTGCTCGATAGCGGTGAACTGCTGCTCTATTCGCTCGTGGGCTTCGTTCAGTTTGCGCCGGGCCGTGAACATGTCCAGCGCGTTGGAGACATCGGCCGCCAGCACCTCCAGCGTCTGAATCTCTTCGGTTCTAAAGAAATCCCGTTCGCAAGCACCTAGCGTAAGCGCTCCGATGACTCGGCCTCCGCGCCGCAGTGGGCAAGCAGCAATCGAATGCATCCGAAGCGTTTTGGCAATGTTGCTTAACGATGCCAACTTAGACTCCGTGAGGTAGTCATTCGACACCTGCACGCATCCGTCGCGAATAGCACGGGCCGTAATGGTATTCGACGACGCCGTTTGAAACACGTCCAGCGTCACGCTCGCGACTCCTTCTGCCGATACGCCTTCTGAGGCAATGACCTTCGCCACTTGGTTTTCGTCGGTAACGACTACTAACGCTAGAGCGTAGCCGCCTTCGGCTTTAGCAAGCTCACACACTCGGCGAAACGCCACTCCTTCGTCGTCCATTTGAAACAAGACCTGGTTTACTTTTGCTAGCAGAGCGTAAACGCGGTTTAAGCGCCGAAGAATAGCTTCAGACTCCTTCCGTTCTGAAACGTCGCGAATGATGTTTTGGTAGCCGGTTCCTGTATCGGTTTCTAGCGCTCGAAGAGTAGTCTCCACCGGAAATTGGCGCCCCTTGGCATCAACGTGCACTGTTTCATATCGAGTGCTCCCTACTTCGTTAACCCACTGAACGGCCGCTTGAAGCGACTCTCGCTCAGAACGGGGCAGAAATTCCACTGCCGTCAAACGCCGAAATTCGTCGAGGCTGTAGCCGTAGAGCGAAAGCGCCTTATCGTTTGCATCGATTACCTGCAGATTCGCATTGAATAAAATAATTGCGTCGCTCGCATATCGAGTTAAGTGGTCGTAGTGGCGGGTGAGTGTAGATTTCTCCGCGTCGAACTGGCGTCGGGCTTCCGCTGACCGAGCTCTTTCCATCCTCCAACGCCTCGCGAACACAAAACTCGCGATGACTGCAGCCAGAAAGAGGAGACCGAAAATCACAACGCCTAACTCACTACTCCGCATAGGCCCCATCGCGCCAGACCTCCATCCGCTGGAACTCGGTTGCATGGACGTGGCGGGCATCGGTTACGAACCAAATAACCAGCCGACGCCGGTCCTTGCCAAATAGAAGGAGTCGATATCAGCTTATAACAATTGCTCATTCGCCAATGCGATTTAGCGAAATCTTGGAAAAACTCACGAATAATCTCATTGAGCGTCCTCCTGAATTTTGACCAGAACGGAGCATATTTCGACGTCGGTCACAAGTCCGCGGGCGCCCGCGCCGTTCTGTTCGTCACCACCGCGAGGGCTCTCGGTTGGGATGACGGTCCCCACCAGCGCCGCCTTCCCGAATCGCGCAGGAAAGCAGAAAAGGAAGTAGAACGAGCCTCCCGGCTCGTTCAGCCACCAACAAAAGCAAAACGAGGTCTCGCAAGGAACTCATTCCCGCCTCGCGTCCAGACTCGTCAAAAATCGCGACCATCCCTAGCCCGTTGCTAGGTCGCTTAACTATATTTCCAAGCTGATTCCATTCCACTTAACCCCAAATCCCCACTAAACCGACCCCGGAAATTACCACCACCCCTGCTACCGTCAAATCAGGGAGCGCCCTCTCCCCAATCCCCGCGCGCGCCGCCGCTGCAAACCCAACCCAAAAGG
>JBBQUM010000047.1:0-45645 GCA_038212445.1 Bryobacterales bacterium | reverse complement strand
CGCCCCGGCTACTACGATTCCCTTTTACCTTAAGACCAAGAAGCCGCCTTCGGCGAGCAGAAGAGGATCTTCGGGTCGTATCAACTGATGCGGACAGATCACGTGTGAACAAAACCGGACAAGTTGACTAACTACCGACAGCAGGGAAGCGTAAAGATGTTTGTGATATGGTGACCGCGATGCGTGTTGCAATTCTTCTCGCCACTCTGTGGACCGCCGTCATGGGGGCCGATTTTCCTGAAGCGGAGATTTCAAATGGAACGCTCCGTGTACGGCTGCACCTGCCCGATGCGGCCAATGGCTCCTACCAGGGCACACGGTTCGACTGGTCTGGAGACATTGCGTCCCTACAGTACAAGGGTCACGAGTACTTCGGTAAGTGGTATGAGAAGCACGACCCGAAGATTCACGATGCCATTACCGGTCCGGTAGAGGAATTCCGGAGCGGCGGCGACTCGTCGCTAGGGTACTCAGAAGTGGGCGACGGCGGGACCTTCGTACGAATCGGAGTGGGTACGGTCCGCAAACCGGCTGGGGAGACGGCGTACCAGATGTTCAAGACGTATGAGATCGTCGATCCCGGCAAGTGGACGGTGACACACGGTAAGGACTGGATCACTTTTGTGCACCGTCTGACCGGTCCTCGAGGGTACGCCTACGAATATGTGAAGACGGTTCGGCTGAAGAAGGGCAAGCCGGAGATGGTGCTCGAGCATGCGTTGCGCAACACCGGCGACAAGGCAATTGAAACGTCGACGTACAACCACAATTTCTTCGTCATCGACAACCAGGTGGTTGGGCCCGATGTGACGGTGGGTTTTGGATTCGATCCCAAGGCGACTCGGGATTTGAAGGGGATGGCGGCGCTGAAGGGCCGGAAATTGGAGTACTCGCGAGATCTCGAAAAAGGTGAGACAGTGATGTCGGAGATCGAAGGCTTCGGAGATTCAGCGAAAGACTATTCGTTCCAGATCGAGAGTAAGAAAGCCGGCGCAGGCGTGAGGATTCACGGGGACCATCCGATACAGAGGATCCTATTCTGGTCGATCCGCTCCGTGGCCTGTCCGGAACCGTACATTCATTTAGAAGCCGAGCCCGGCAAGACCGTGAAGTGGACAGTCAGCTACGAGTTCTATACGACCGGCGGCTGAAAGTCGGACAAAATGACTCCGTTTTATCTTGAATGAAACGTCGGCCTAGGACAGACTGTCCAGATCCCGAAATTGACCCGTTACGGAAGTTGCTGGTACCAAAGCGATTGTGCCTGTCGGTGAGGTTGGCAATGGCGATGCATAGATACCGGCGTAACGAAGTGGAATACGGTTGGTCTGGGGTTGTTCTCAGTAGTACTCGCAGCGGGACAAGGCAAGGTTTCGCCGGAACTTTTGGGGCATGACCTTGGGTCTACCGTAGACGTCATCGTGCAATATCGCACGGCGCCCAGTGATCAGCATCACAAGCGGATGGCGCGTCTGGGCGGACGCCTCAAGACGACTCTCGACTCCATCAAGGCGGCTAACTATTGGATGGATGCAAGAGGCCTCGCGGAGTTGGCCCAGGATGCCGACGTCGTCCATATTTCGCCGAACCGCTTGGTGACGGCCTCCGCCACGCCGACCTTCGAGTATGGAGTGCCCGTGGTAGGCGGACCACAGGCGTTGGCGGCCGGATTTGACGGAGCGGGCATCGGCATCGCCATCATCGACAGCGGAATCGACCCGCTGCATCCGGATTTGAAGAGCGGCCTGATTCCGCGCATCGTGTACGCGGAGTCGTTTGTACCGGGCGATATTCTTACTATCGATGGCTACGGCCACGGAACGCACGTAGCGGGCATCGCGGCGGGCAATGCCGCATCGTCCAGCGGTTCACTCTACACGACGACGCTTCTGGGCATGGCTCCCAAGGCGAACATCATCAATTTGCGTGTGCTCGATTCAAATGGCGCGGGTTCAGACGCGGCTGTGATCGCTGCCATCTCCCGCGCAATCCAGTTGAAGAAGACCTACAACATTCGCGTCATCAATCTATCGCTGGGACGGCCGGTTTTCGAAAGCTACGCCATGGACCCGCTCTGTCAGGCGGTGGAAGCGGCATGGAAGGCGGGGATCGTCGTGGTGGTGGCGGCCGGGAACGAAGGCCGCAACAACACGGCGGGGACGAACGGCTACGGGACGGTCGCCGCTCCGGCCAACGATCCCATGGTCATCACTGTTGGCGCAATGAAAACCAATCTGACCCTGACGCGCTCCGATGACACAATTGCCAGCTATAGCTCCAAGGGACCGTCGCTGATTGATCACGTAGTGAAGCCCGATCTGGTGGCGCCGGGCAATCGCATGGGCTCGTTGGACATCACGCTGGACAAGCTGGGATTGCCGCTCGGGCTCCTGAAGAACAAAGCTCCGGGCAACATTATTCCGTACAACGAATATTCGAAGGGCGGGTTGCTCAGCAACCTGCTCAATCTGGGTCCCTACTTTAAGCTCAGCGGGACGAGCATGGCAGCGCCGATGGTGAGTGGGACGGTGGCGCTGATGCTCGACAAGGATGCGACGCTGACGCCCGACCAGGTGAAGAGCCGGCTGATGAAGACGGCCACCAAGAATTTCCCGACAACGAGTTCGGTGACGGATCCGGAGACGGGAATAACCTATACCAGCCAGTACGACGCCTTCACAGTAGGCGCGGGTTATCTGGATGCGTGGGCAGCACTAAACTCGAACGAAAAGTTGAGCAGCCCAGCGTATTCGCCCACTGCCGTCTACAACGACACAGACAAGAACACCTACATGGTCTTCGGCCAGGGAGCCGTGTGGGGTTCTGGAGCGGTCTGGGGATCGGGCGCAGTGTGGGGCTCAAGCGCCGTCTGGGGTTCCGGTGCGGTGTGGGGATCGGGTGCAGTTTGGGGGTCAGGCGCAGTGTGGGGATCGGGGGCGGTTTGGGGATCATCGTCCACGCAGGGTTTCGGCGCGGTCTGGGGTTCGGGAGCAGTATGGGGCAGCAGCAGCGCAACCGGGTCGGAGTCGTTGAAGATTGCGCTGCAGGGTGAGAATTAAGGGTTAAAGGACCGCCGGTCGAGCGAGAAGCGATTTCGGTACAGCTAGCCGCGGGTGACTGGCCATTGGTCATCCGCGGCTTTTTTTGCGCCGGATTACGCGGGGCGAAGGTAAAACTCGTATCTCCCCTTCCGGATGCCGGCTTCGTCGACGGTCTGCAACAGGTTCGACGTGCGGAATGAGGAATCGCCGGAGTTTTGTGAGATTCCGGGTAGGTACAGTTCGCTGGTAAGCGGCTGATAGCCGGGCGCGGATACCTTGAAGTGGAAGTGAGCGGTGCGACCGCCGTAGGGCACAGCTTCGATGGTGAGGAACTCGAAGTGCCCGTCCTTTGTAGTGAGCTGGCGGCCGCGGAGGTTGAAACCATCGAAGTCGTAAGTGCCGCTGTTTCGTACATTCCAGAGGTCGACGACGGCTTGGGCAAGAGGCTTGTCGTTCGTTGCGGAGACGCGTCCCCGCAGCAGAAAGCGGGTCCCAGGCGTGCCGGGATCGATGAGTTCAGTGCGGAAGGGCGCACCGGGCTTGTAAGCAGGCCCCTCGGATACCGGGTGAGTCTCCGGGTGGTCAAACGCCAAGAGCAGGGGTGAGGCGGCCACCGCCGCCGCGGCCTTCACAAGGTGACGGCGCGTGAGTCTCTCAGAGTGAGAGTCGCGTTGGAAAGGGAAGTGCATCCAGCCCTCCTTAAAATTTCAACAGTGCAATTGACGAATCATACCGAAAAAAGTTAGTCTGATATTTAAGACCAATACGTCTTAAATGGGAAACAATGACGGTCTCTGTCGCCCGTCTTGCTGCAGTGGTGTGGCTGGCGAGCGCGTCCCTGTACGGGCGCATTTCATCCGATCTGCTTATCCCAGGGTGGTGTGGTGCCACCGGTGCGATAACCGTGTACGAGGCGGGATTCCATCCCTCCGACAAAGCCATCCAGCACTACAATCGCGGCACGGCGGAACAATTCCCCGGCAATACCGCGGCAGCCATTCGTCACTACCAGATCTCCATCGAATGGGAGCCGAAGTTCACCGCCGCTCAGAACAACCTGGCAAAGCTATTCCTCGAAACGCGCGAGGCGGCCGCTGCGCTCACACTGCTCGAAGACGCAGTACAGACCCACCCAGCCTGCGCATCGTTGTACACGAATCTGGCGATGTCGTACATCATGACCGGGCGCCCGGCGGACGGCGAAGCCGCGGCACGCCGAGCCAGATCGCTGAATCCCGCCGATCCTCATAATCCACTCATCGCCTTGGCTTCACTGATTCAGAACCGGCCCACGCCTGAAGTCGTTCGAGTGATACAGCAGGCAACGCCCGAACACCACCTGTCGATCTTGCGGCTGGCAGCGGACCTGGCGGTTCTCGGCGAAGTGCAACATGCCCTCAATTTACTCGAGCGGTATCTCGAAATCGGAGACATACCTCACGACGCTCGTGAGCGCGCAAGAGTGGGCGTGGCGCTGCTCAAGCAGCAACTGATCGCTGGTCGATGAGACGGTTGAAGCTCAGTCGATTAACGCTTCGTACGTCATGCGTTTGAACTGCTCGGCCGCATTGACGTTCGGAGGCAGAATCTGGATCAGGAACATCCCCACCAGGTGCTCCTTCGGATCGATCCAGAAGCTGGTGCCCGCTGCGCCACCCCAGTAGTAAGCCCCTTCTGAGCCGACAGTGGGGCTCTTCCCGGGGCCTGGCTCGATGGCGAAAGTGAGTCCAAAGCCCGCCCACTCGGGCAGCGTAGTGCCAAAATGTGGCATGTGTCCAAGATGGTCGGAACGCATGAGTTCCACCGTCTTGCGTCCAAGGATGCGGACGCCGTCCAACTCCCCGTTCTGCAGCAGCATGGTATAAAAGCGTGCGAAATCGTCCATTGTGGAGCACAGTCCAGCGCCGCCTAGCAGCAGCGGAGTCTTCTGTTTGAAACTATCCTGCGGACCGCCCGGGAAGCGCTCAATGCCGCCGCCTTTCTTGGCTGAGTAGAGGGTGGCGAAGCGGTTCCACTTTTCCTCTGGCACATAGAACGCAGTGTCCTTCATTCCGAGCGGTTTGAAGATGCGCTCTTCCATGAATTGATCAAGCGGCTTGCCCGAGACTACCTCGACAAGGCGTCCGAGCACGTCGATGGAATACCCGTAGCGGAACGTGGTGCCAGGTTGATCGTTAAGCGGCGCAGTGGCCAGGCGCTTGACCGCTTCGGCCAGATCGAAGGGACCGCGCGGCGCGCCGCCGAGCATCTCAATCTTCTTGTATGCAGGCTCGTCTTTCTCGTCCTTCGGACCGGCGTAATCGAGACCCGTGGTGTGCCGGAAAAGGTCGCGAACGGTGATGGGACGGTCGGCGGGCACGGTGTAGGGTGTGCGCTTGCCGGTGAGCCCGTCAATGAGGTCCTTGCCGACGCGCATGTTGGTGAACTCGGGAAGGTATTTCGACAGAGGATCGGTGAGGGCGAACTTGCCTTCCTCGAATAGGATCATGGCGGCGACACCAGTGACACCCTTGGTCATGGAGTACATGCGGACGATGGTGTCGTTCTTCATTTCGCCCCAGTTTTCGCGAAAGACCACGCGACCATTGCGGATGATGAGGCCGGAGGCGCCGGCGAGGCGTGCGGCGTCGACATGTTCGCGCATCACCGTATTAATCCGGTTCAGCCGCTCCTTGGAGAAGCCAGACTGCTCAGGAGAAGCAGTGGGCAGGGAAGCGCCAGCGGCGAGGGAGAGGATGAGAGGAAAGACGATCAGGGTCCGCATCGTGGCGACTGTAACACAATCGCCACGCGGATGGGTGCGGCGTTAGTGTTTCGGAAGAGTGGCAACAACGACGGACGCGGCAATCACGCCCTGTCCAAATAGTGTGGGGTGAGTGTCACAGGTGCCGTTCGGTAGCTTGATCAAAAGCCCGGCTGCGCACGCATCGCCGAGTTTGGGAGCGGAAACGATGGCGAAAGCCGTAAAAGCGTCGGCGACTCTCACATTGAAGAAGGCAGCGACGGTGGCGATAGTCGTATTCAACGCCGTCAACGCGCCGACTTGGAGCGGGTCCATGTAGTTGAACGCGAAGTAATTGACCGCGACGATCGGCCCCGTGTAGCCGGTCTGCCGCAGACGCATGAAAATCGTCGTCAGATTCTGGCCAACCTTGTCGAGGGTGGCAGGCAATCCGGCAAGTTCGCAGTTTGGATCTCCGTTGCAAGTGAGTTGAAGCACGCCGAGATCATTCCCGCCGATGTTAATCGTCACCAACTTCGGGTTGGGGTTGTTCATCAAATAGGCGACCGCGTAATCGAGTTGACTAGCGGCGCCGTTATAGGAAACAAACAGCTGGTTTGCGACGCGCAACGGGCCGCAGTCAAATCCGGGCAGGCCAACGCCTCCGGTGATCAGCGAGGTGGTTGTCTCTCCAGGGCAAGACGCATTGGCCACTTTCTCGTGGACCACCGGTGAAACGAGTAGTGGATAACCGACGTATTTGGAGAGAGCTGGAGGTTGCACCAGAGGGTTGTAGCCAAACGCTATGGAGTCACCAAGTGCAAGATAACGCGTATTCTTGACGGCGTTATCCGGATTCTGGGCCCAGAGGGTGCCAAGGAACAGTCCGGTGGAAATCAAAGAAAGGAGTTGTTTATGCATGAAGGTCGATTGGTATTCTAAATGTAATCTTTCGGGAGTCGTGACGTGGACGCACTTATTGATCAAGCCATTTCAAAATTTCTTACAGCAGATGCGTTGCCTGTAAACGCGGTATGCTAAAAGTGCAGGCTTCGTTTGCGCGGGGCCCTGGCGGACCTTCCCGCAATTCCAAACAAAGCTGATTTCTTTCCTTGCTATCTATTAACAACGTTTCTATGCGCTTCGGCGCCAAGGTCCTTTTTGAGGACGTTACCACCACTTTCTTGGCCGGTCGCCGGTACGCGATTACGGGGCCCAACGGAGCCGGCAAGTCGACTTTGATGCGCATTCTTACCGGAGCGCTTGACCCGGAGAAGGGAAGCATCACGCGTCCCAAGAAGATGGGCGTCCTCAATCAGGATCAGTTTGCGTTTGACGCGCACACGGTGCTCGACACGGTGATGATGGGCAACCAGACGCTGTGGGTCGCGCTTCAGCAGCGCGAGGAGTTGTACGCGAAGGATTACGCCGATCTCACCGATGAAGACGGCATGAGGTTGGGCGAGTTGGAAGGCATTGTCGGCGACGAGGGCGGATACACCGCCGAGAGCGACGCTGCCGTCCTTCTGGCCGGACTCGACATACCGGAGAGTTTGCAGTCACGAAAGATGAGCGAGTTGCAGGGCGGACAGAAAGTGCGAGTACTTCTGGCGCAGGCGCTGTTCGGCACCCCGAGCGTCCTGCTGCTGGATGAGCCGACTAACCATCTCGATTTGGAGTCGGTCCACTGGCTGCAGCGTTATTTGCAGAGCTACGACGGCTGTCTGATCGTAATTTCGCACGACCGTCATTTCCTGAACGAAGTTTGCACCCACGTAGCCGATATCGATTACGAGACGGTGATCACCTACACCGGCGGTTATGACGACATGGTGCTGGCAAAGACACAGGTTCGCGCCACCGTCGAGGCAGGAAACGCGCAGCGCGAGAAGAAGATCGCGCAGTTGCAGGAGTTCATTGCACGGTTCTCGGCAGGTACGCGATCGTCGCAGGTGATGTCGCGCAAGAAGGAAGTGGAGCGCCTGCAGACGTCGGATTTGGCGAAGTCGAACATCCAGCGTCCTTACATTCGTTTCACGATGAATGCGCCTTCGGGACGGCATCCGCTAGAGGTGAAGGCACTCGCGAAGTCGTACGACACCGAGCAGGTGATCAGCAACTTCACGGCGAGCATTAGCCGGGGTGAGAAGATTGCGCTCATTGGCCGTAACGGCGCGGGAAAGTCGACAATGCTGAAGTCGCTCATCCGGAATGCGGAGGCGTTCGTCGACCCGGTGGAGCGTGAGTTTCAGATTGATGCCGGCACGGTCGTCTGGGGCCACGGCGTGACCGTCGGATACTTTTCGCAGGACCATCAGCAGTCAATCGAGCGTGGGAAGACCCTGATCGCGTGGCTGCATCAATGGGATCCGATGGCGTCGCAAGCGGAACTGCGGGGTGTGCTGGGTCAGATGCTATTCAGTGGCGACGACGCGCTAAAGAAAACGGAAGCTCTGTCGGGCGGTGAGGCGGCGCGCATCACGTTCTGCCGTCTTATGCTGCAGAAGCCGAATTTCCTGGTGCTCGATGAACCCACGAACCATCTCGACTTGGAATCCATCAACGCATTGAACATCGCGCTGCAGAAGTACGATGGCACCGTTTTGGTGGTGACGCATGACGAGGATGTTATCGACGAAGTCGCGTCGCGGATCTGGCATTTCGAAAATGGTCAGGTTGAAGATTTCAAGGGCCTATACGCAGATTATCTGACGAGCGTGTCGCAAGCCGTCTCAAGCTAATCGGTGTCAGAGACCGATTCTTTTACCGGCGGAACGGCCGTCATCACGCGCGGAGTAGAGCCACCCCGGCTACAATTAAGCCGACTCCGACGAGTTTCGCGAGCGAGTAGCTTTCTCTGAAGTAGCCCAGGCTGATGGCGAAGGCAATTGCAGCTTCGAGGCCTAGAACTGCGATATAAACCACGCCCATGCCTACCCGGCTCATGGCGCGGGCTTGCAAAAAGGCTCCTGCCAGAAAAAGCACATAGAATGCAATCGTCGGCCAGAGGTGCGTTCCACCTTCCGAGAGTTTCATGAACAGTCCGCCGAGGGCGAACATCAAGGCGGCCGAGAAAAGAAGGGTCATGGATAAAGGGCTCTTATGATATTGTGCGCTTAGTATGTCAAGCCATAATCTCTCTCGCCGCTCCCTCCTCGCAATGGCCGCGTCAGCTGCGCCACTGGCCTCGATGCTCTCCGCCAAAGGAAACAAGATTCCCGTTGGACTCGAGCTATTCTCGGTTCGCAATGAATTGAGCAAGGATATTCCCGGTACGGTCACGGCGGTGGCCAAGATGGGCTACGACTGTGTGGAGTTCTTCTCTCCATATATGAGCTGGACGGTGGACCAGGCCAAGGAATACCGCAAGCTGATGGACGACCTCGGGATCAAGTGCCATTCCACCCACAATGGCCCTAACTCGTTTGAAGGCGACGGCGCCAAGAAGGCTGTGGAGCTGAATACGATCCTCGGCAGCAAGTACATCGTGATGGCGAGTGCGGGCAAGGTGGAAGGTTTGGATGGGTGGAAGGGCGTTGCCGAGAAGTTGACGAAGGGCGCGGAGCTTTTCCGTCCGGCGAAGATTCAACCCGGCTATCACAATCATCAGTTGGAGTTCAAACCGATCGACGGCAAGCGGCCGATTGAGGTGATCGCGGCCGGCACGCCAAAGGACGTGATGCTCCAGTTGGATCTGGGGACTTGCGTCGAAGTTGGTTCGGATCCGGTGGCATGGATCAATGCGAATCCAGGACGTATCCGCTCGCTCCATTTGAAGGAATGGTCTCCGGACAGCGGATATAAGTCGCTCTTCGGTGAAGGTAAGGTGCCGTGGAAGGCCGTCTTTGAGGCAGCGGAGAAGAAGGGCGGCGTGGAGTTCTACCTGATTGAGCAGGAAGGCAGCCGGTTGACGCCGTATGAGTCCGCCGCGAAGTGCCTGGAGAGCTACAAAGAACTCCGCGGCATCAAGGCATAGCGCGCTACAGTCAGCAGCGAGAGAACCAGGCAACTCCAGGCGAACCAGTCGCCGTGCCGGGTGTAGAACGTCGTCTCGGAGACGTAGCCGAATTTCATGACGGCGGTTAGTTCCTTAAACGGTTCCAATTGCTCCGTCACGCGGCCCACCGGGTCCACGACTGCCGATATCCCATCGTTGGTGGGGCGCACGATCCAGCGGCGATTCTCCACCGCACGCATGCGCACCAGGTCGAGATGCTGCTTGCGGGCGTAGCTGCGGCCGAAATAACCATCGTTCGAGATATTGATCAGAACGTCTGCCCCACCGGCGCTGAACTGCCGCACAAGATGCGGGAACGCAGACTCGTAGCAGATGAACGTCCCGAGGCGGTGGCCATCAACGGGAAAGGTGACAACGTTCTTTCCGGGTTCATAGTTGCCCGCCTCTTTAGTGATCTTGTTCACGAAGCTGAACAAGGGTGGGATGAATTCTCCGAAGGGAACCAAATACATCTTGTCGTAGTGGCCCGTGAATTCGCCCGCGGGAGAGATCAGAGCCGCCGAATTCAGAGGAGCGTGCTGTGGGGTGTAGCCGACAGCGCCGAATAAGAACCAGGCCTGCGAGGTTCGGGCGAGACCGGCGGCGCGCTCGCGGAAACTCGCGTCATCGAGATAGAGAGGCGCCGGGGCTTCGGGCCAGATAATTAGCCGCGACTTCGACTTCACGGCCGTGTCGAGCGATTGGGAAATCAGGCGTAGTTGAAGTTGGTCGGCGGAGTCGGCGGTCCATTCGATCTCCTCGTTGATGTTCGGCTGAAGCACGGTAGCGACGGCCTGAGCAGGAAAGCGCTGACTGGACACGGGGACGAAGAGCAGCACTGCCGGAACGCACCAGTAGAATTTCCTGGAGGCGAGTCCGGCGGCGACGAGCGCGAACAGGAACGACAATCCATAAACGCCCACCCATGGCGCCACCAGCGGCGCGAAGTCGATTCCAGCGTTGCCGAGCGTGAGCCAGGCGAAAGCGAATGTGCCGTGGGTTCGCTCAATGCCCACCCACAGCGCCGCGACCAGTGGCGGCGACCACCAGCGTCCGGTGAGCCATCCCGCCAGAGCGGCGAACGCGCCGAGGTGCAGCGCTTTATAGAAGCAGAACAGGAAGAACGTTCCCCAACCGCCCCAGTGCCCCATGCCGCCGTGAACGTCGAGTACGAACTGGATCCAGTTGCAATGGACGAACCAGTAGAGTATGCCCGCGGTCCAGCCAAGCAGGAAGCGGTGTTTCCAGCGCGGTTCACGAGCAATGGCGTAAAGCAGGGGAGTGAGTGCCAACCAGGCCAGCCACTTGATGTCGGGATCGGGGTGGACCAGGATCAGCAGGACCGCGGAGAGCAGTGCAAGGGCCCAGTTCAAACCGCCAGCGCCTCGTCGTTAACATGGTCAGCCATGTAGGAACTGCGGACGAAGGGGCCGCTGAACACCATGCGGAAGCCGATGGAGAGGCCATAGTCGCGGTAGGCGTCGAATTGGGCGGGAGTGACGTACTCGGCGACGCGCAAATTGCGGCGAGTGGGTTGCAGGTATTGGCCGATGGTAGCGACGTCGGCGTCAGCTTCACGCAGGTCGCGCAGGAGTTCTTCCACTTCGGCTGGACCCTCGCCCAAACCCGCCATCAGTCCTGACTTGGTGAGCGCCCCGGGCCGGTGTTGTTTGGCGAACTTCAGCACCTGCAGGGACTGCCGGTAGTCGGCCTGCGGACGGACACGACGGTAAAGGCGCGACACCGTCTCCATATTGTGATTGAAGACGTCAGGACCAGCATCAAGGACGCGGGCGACTGCATCGAGGTTGCCTTCGAAGTCGGGAGTGAGCACTTCAATGCGAGCGTCAGGAAGCGCGTTCCGGACTTGCCGGACGGTCTCGGCAAAGTGATGCGAACCGCCGTCGTCGAGGTCGTCGCGGTTAACGCTGGTGATGACGACGTAGCGCAGGCTCATTTGCGCCGCCATGCCCGCGACATTGGCGGGCTCGTCCGGGTCGAGCGTGAATTCCTTCTTCTCGGGCGAGCCCTTGGGCACCGAACAGAAGCCGCAACCGCGCGTGCAGAGGTTGCCGAGAATCATGAACGTCGCCGCGCCGCGATGAAAGCATTCGTGCATGTTGGGGCAGCGCGCGGACTCACAAACGGTGTGCAGGTTCCGCCGCCGCAGATCCCGTTTCAAATCCGTGACCGACTGAAAGTGCGTGTCGGACTTGCGTAGCCATTCCGGGAGCCGGGGACGAGCCGGTTCTAGTTGAACGAGCATCTACACACAGTATGCCGCGTTAGTATTTGCGGGGCAGCGACTTGCGACCCTGGAATCCAGCTTTTTCCAAGTCCTCGCGGGCTTGCGCGATGGCGGCGGAATCCCGGTACGGTCCCACCAGCACGCGGAACGTTTCAGGCTTGTCCGGTACCGGCGCGTAAAGTGCGTGGAAGCCCTTCTTGGCGAGAACGTCGATGAACAACTGAGCCTCAGCCTTGGCGACGGCCGCGATTTGAAGGTACTGCTCTCCGGGAGCAGGCTGGTCAGGCACCGCGGTGGAACGGCGGGACGGCTTCTCCTCCACCTTTGGTGGTTCCTTTTCCTTCTTGTCCTTATCCTTCTTCGCAGGAACCTCGACGGCCTTCTCGGGTACGGCCTTCGCTACCGGCAGAGGCTCGGCGGCGGGTGGTTTGGCCTCAGGCACGGGGGTTTCAGCCGGAGTCCCGGCCGGAGCGGGACGGTTCTCCACCACGAGCGGTTTGTCTGGACGGCGGCTATCGGCGGTCATGGGCGACGAGTTACGCCCTACGATATAGCCCATCGTGAAAAAAACGCCCAACAGGATGACCACGATGAAAAAGACGCTGAGCAATTGTCGATTGCCCAGTATCAGTTCAAACTCGCCATCTTCGTTTCTTGGCATGAAACGTTTCTACCCCTTTTTGTCGTCCGAGTACTTTTCGAGCAAGCGGCTCACTGACGAGAATATATCGACGGGAAGGGGAAACACAACTGTCGTGTTCTTTTCCGACCCAATCTCAACCAATGTTTGAAGATAGCGCAGTTGAAGAGCAATTGGCTGCTTCTGAATCACTTCAGCCGCGCCGCTCAATTTCACCGCGGCTTCCAGTTCGCCGGCGGCATGAATGATCTTCGCGCGTTTCTCACGTTCGGCTTCAGCCTGGCGCGCGATGGCGCGAATCATCTGGTCGGGTAGATCCACCTGTTTCACTTCGACCATCGATACTTTGAGTCCCCACGGACCTGTGTGCTGATCGAGCACCGACTGGAGACGTACATTCAGTTTTTCGCGCTGGCTTAGCAGTTCGTCGAGTTCGACTTCACCGAGGACGCTACGTAAAGTGGTCTGCGAGAGCTGCGACGTCGCATAAAGATAGTTGGCGACCTCCACGACAGCGCGAATCGGTTCGAGAATCCTAAAATAGACGACAGCGTTCACCTTGACGGTGACGTTATCGCGGGTGACCACATCCTGCGGCGGCACCTCGAACGCTTCCACGCGAAGGGACGTTCGGACCATCCGGTCGATGGGAGCGAAAACCAGGACGATCCCCGGACCTTTGGCCTGTGGCAGGACGCGCCCAAGCCGGAAGACGACTCCCCGTTCATACTCGGCGAGAATCTTGATCGATGAGATCAGATACACAACTACGATGACTACCGGGACTAGCCAGAGATCGGGCATGAATTCTCCGTTTCAGATTGACTTCACTTTGAATGGCTCTACTTTCAAGAGCATTCCATCGATTGCAACCACGCGGACCTGTTCGCCGGTCTGCACAGGCGTCGAGGATTCGGCGTCCCAATACTCGCCGTGAACCATCACTTTGCCGCGCGGCAGAAGGGGAGTGCGCGCTTCGCCGAGTTCGGCGAGCATCGCTTGTTCACCAGTGATGACTTTGTTCGAACGCGCCTTCATCACCAGCGTAACCAGCAGCATGGTGATCGCGGCGAAGGGCAGGGTAACTCCGACGGCAGTCGACAGATGGATCCGGAATTCGGGTGGTGCTTCGATCAACAGCAATGCGCCGAGGATCATCGCCAGCGTGCCGCCCGCTCCAAGGACGCCGTGAGAGACAAACTTGGCCTCGAGGATGAACAGCGCTAGCGCCAGCACCAGGAGTGCTGCGCCAGTCCAGTTGATGGGGAGTACGGACAGCGCGGAGAGTCCAAGCAGCGCCATGATGCCGCCCACGACACCGGGGGCGATTAGGCCTGGAGAAGAGAACTCTATATAGATTCCCAGGGCTCCCAGGACAAGTAGGATAAATCCGATATTGGGGTCGGCGATACCGGCGATGATCCACTCGCGAATGCTCTTTTCGTAAGGAACCCTGACGGAGCCCGCTGTATGGAGGGTGACCTGTTGGCCGTCGAAGCGTGTGATCTGGCGACCGTCGAGTTGTTTCATCAACTCATCCTCTGACGCCACCACGAGTTCTATAAGGTGCTCATGGAGCGCCTCCTGATCGGTGAATGCCTTGGCTTCGCGAACGGCTTTCTCGGCCAGATCGGCATTGCGGCCCCGTTTTGAGACCATCGCGCGGAGAGAGGCCGAAGTGTCATTCTCAGCCTTGGCTCGCATCACCGCATCCATGGCCTGGCCCGACAGCAGGACGGGCGACGACGCCCCGGTGTTTGTCCCCGGCGCCATCGCGGCAATGTCGGCGGCTTCGAGAATGAAGAAGCCTGCCGAGGCCGCGCGCGCTCCGCTAGGGGTGACGTAGGCGATCACCGGGACGCGCGAGGCGAGGATCTTTTCGTTGATCTCGCGGGTGGCATCGAGCAGACCGCCGGGCGTATTCAGACGCACCAGCACAGCCGCGGCGTTCTCGCGCTCTGCCTGCTGAATGGCGCGTGAGAGGATCTCGGCGCTGATCGGGTGAATCATTTTGTCGAGGTCGACCGTGATGACACGCGGTGCGGCGGCGACGTACGACACACCCGCGAGTAACGCAATGAGGGTCCGCACGGCTTTATTGTAGTGCAGGGATTTATTGCCGGGTAGCTTTATTCCGCATGGCGATCTCCAAGTTGCGGCGGAATCCTTCGTAGCGGGAGCGGGCGATCGCAGATTGGCGAAACATCGTCTTGAATTCTTCGCGGGTAATGGCGGCGAGCCGTTCCAGTGGCGGCGCGAGAAGTCTGGGCGCGAAGCTGGGTTCGAGCGTCATTGACGCCTGGTGGTTCCACGGACAAACGTCCTGACAGATGTCGCAGCCGAAAATGTGATTGCCCATCGCTCCCTGATGCTCCTCCGGGATAGGACCGCGCAGCTCAATTGTCAGGTACGAGATGCAGCGGCGGGCGTCGAGTTGATAACGTCCGGCGCCGTCCGGAATCAGCGCGCTGGTGGGGCAGGCGTCGATGCAGCGTGTGCATGAACCGCAGCGGTCAGGCGGCGGCGTGCCTGGGGAGAGGTCGAGCGAGGTCAGCAACTCCCCCAGGAAGAACCAACTGCCGGCCTGTTGATTAATGAGGCAAGTGTTCTTGCCGATCCAGCCGAGGCCGGCGGCGTTGGCGTACGACCGTTCGAGCAGGGGCGCAGTGTCGACGCAGATCTTGGATTCGTAGCCCGGCCGCCGGAGACGCTGGTCGAGGCGCTCTAGTCCTTCACGGACGATCGCATGGTAATCGTCGCCCCAGGCGTAGCGGGAAATCCAGGCGCACTCGGCGGCGTTGAACTCTGTGGAGTAGGGTTGGGGGCCGTTGTAGATCTTGGCGACACAGATGATGGAGCGGGCAGAGGGGAGCAGTTCGCGAGGGTCGGAGCGGATGTCCCCGCGGCGTCCCTCCAGGTAGGACATGGCGCCGGCCATCTTCGAGTCGGTCCACTGACGGTAACGCTGGGCGTCGGGGTGGGGAAGCGCGGAGGCAACGCCGGCGAGGTCGAACCCGCACTCGTGGGCGAGCGCGGAAATAGATGAGTCCAGCACCATTCTTAAATGACGCCTTCAAGTAGTTCAACCAGAATCCGGCGGATGGGGCGGACTAGCGGGACCGACGCCAGGCGCACCAGTCCAGCGGTGATTTTTAGACTACGCTCCGCCAGCGTCCGCGATTTCGACTGTCCTTCGGAGCCGTCATATACCCAGTACAGCATCAATCCCATCTGTTGCAGCCAGAGCAGTCGCGGCAGGTACGGCGCCAGATCCTTGGGCATGCTCACCGACTCGAGCGCGCGCTCGAAGTATCCGATATCCCGCTCGCGAATGGCTTTGGTGGCCTCGCTGAACGGCGAGAGCGGATGGCGTGGGTCGACATGCGACGAGAGCGCGCCGAGCAACTCGCGGTTCTCTGCGAAGTAGTCGAACTTCGCTTCCACCAGCGCGCGCAGTCGCCCTTCGAGCGCCTTCGACGATCCGACGGCCACCTCGAGCAGCGGCTCCAACTCCTGCTGGGCGGTTTCATAGAACGCCATCACTAGCGCTTCCTTTGACCGGAAGTAGTAATAAGCCGCGCCCACCGCCAGTCCCGTGCGCGCTGCTATTTCGCGCATCGTGGTTTGCTCGAAGCCCTTCTCTCGAAACAACTCGAGAGCGGCGTCGAGAATGCGGGCACGCGTCTCCTCTGATTTCACCAGCGCTCGCGCGTTCATTGCGCGGTCGCCACAACCGGCGTGGTTCGCTTGCGGATACGGGAGAAGATGAACAGATTCCCGAAGTGCATGACGCCGAGCACCACCAGCACCAGGCCCACCTTGTCGCTGATCATTTCAATAACGGCGCGCGTGCTGGCGAGTTCACCATAGGTCCGCAGTGCCAGCGTGACGTAGCCCACGTTGATCAGGTAGAAACCAACCATCAGCAGATGATTTATTGAGTCTGCAAGATTGCTGTTGCCTCCAAAAGCGTCCACCAGGAACATGCGGCCGTTTCTGTGCAGCGTTCTCGCCACCCAGATTGTCACCGCGATGCTGATCACCAGATAAGCCGCGTAACAGATCACCATGTACATTCCATTCTCTCCTTTTGAACATGTTCAGAACGTGTTCAAATACAGGATAGGCGCGGTTTGTCTGGCTGTCAATAGTTATTTGAACGTGTTCAGATCCGCGTTGTTTCGATAGCGCCCTTGCGGGCCGGCCTGGTGATATCGGGGCGGAAATGAGGCGCCGTGCAGATGAACAGGTCGCGGCCGTCGGCCCCTCCGGGCATGCAGGCAAAGGCGTCGCGCCCGTCCAGCGGGATCTCGCACGTAATCGCCCCGCTTGGGTCCACACAAACGACCCTGTGATTGGTGGCACAAGCCACCCAGACTCCGCCCCGCGCGTCCATGCCAATGCCGTCGGGAAACAAGCTTTCGAGCGCCGCATAGAGGCGGCGGTTGGAGAGCGTCCCGTCAGCGGCAACGTCGAAAGCGGTCAGGCGGGAAGCCATGGTTTCGGCTACGATCAAGATCCCGTCAGACATCACCATGCCATTCGGGAACATGAGATCGGTGGCGGCTACGTGGATGCTGCGGTCGGGATCGACGCGCAGCAGGACGGTGGCTACCGGCTTTTCGCCATGGTTCAAATCGAAGCCGAAGTTGCCAACCCAAGCTCGGCCTTGGGAATCGACCAGCATGTCGTTCGCCGAATGTTCGATGTACCCGGTCAAGTCAGCATAGACGGAGCCGTCGGCTGCATAGAGGATGCGGCGGTCTAGCATCGAGATGACGAGCAGCGTGCCGTCCGGTAGCCAACCGAGTCCGGAGGGCTGGCCAGGTACGTCCAGCACTCGGGATTTGACGCCATGCGAGTCCAGGCGCCAGACGGTGCAGTCGTGCTGGTCAGAGAAGAACAAGGTACCGTCGTGCCAGCGGGGGCATTCGGGAAAGACGAGACCGTCCACCACAACTTTCACTTCCATATAGAAGGTTCATTCTATGAGAAAGTTGTGTCCATGAGAATCCTGCCTGCGCTGATGATCGCCACGGCGTTGCTGAGGGCAGCGGAACCGCCCAGGCCGCGGATAACGGGCATCGCGCACGCCGCGTTTTTCGTCTCGGACATTGAGCAGGCGCGCTTGTTCTACCATGACCTGCTTGGCTACGACGAGTCTTACGACTTGAAGAATTCAGACGGCACGCTTTCGCTCACCTTCATCCGCATCAACGACCGCCAGTACGTCGAGCTGTTTCCCGAGCGGGAGAAGGGCTCTGACCGTCTGAATCACATCTCGATTGAGACCGACGATGCCGAGGCGATGCGCGCCTACCTCGCGGCGCAGGGCGTGGCCGTGCCGGCCAAGGTGACGCCGAACCGGATCGGGAATCTAGGATTCAACGTGAAGGACCCCGACGGTCACACAGTAGAGATCACTCAGTACACGCCTGGCGGCCTGACGGTCAAGACCAAGGGCAAGTTCATGAGCGAGCGCCGCATCTCTGACCGCATGGCGCATTTCGGCATTCTCGTCGGCGCCCTCGAACCGGCGATGAAGTTCTACGGAGGCATTCTCGGGTTCCAGGAGACGTGGCGCGGCGGTGGCGATCCGAAGCGATTGAGCTGGGTGAACATGCGAGTGCCCGATGGTGAAGATTACATCGAGTTCATGTTGTACGATCAGCTTGCCGAGCCCTCCAAGCGCGGGACCGCTCACCATATCTGCCTGTTCGTGCCCAATATAGAAGCGTCAAAGGCGGTGCTCGAAACTCGCATCGGGGCGGCGCATTACGAGCGTCCGCTGCAGATCCGCACCGGCGTGAACCGCAAGCGCCAGATGAACCTGTACGACGCAGATGGAACGCGTGTGGAACTGATGGAGCCCCGGACTATCGACGGTAAACCGACGCCGCCCTCCACCGCACCGCCGCCGCATTAGCGCCTTCATGTAGTTTTAATGCGCCCGTTTGTACCTCGCGCGACTCATGGGTCCGTCTTTGGGCCAGAGGTAACGGGAATGAAACTTCAACTTGCTAGCGGAATGGTACTTGGCGCGATGATTCTCGCCGCCTCGGCTCACGCCCAGGTTTACCGCGACGGGTATGGTCAACCGGCTCAGCGCTACGACCGGGGTGGCCGGTATGAACGGGCAGGCGGCGATGCCGTGGGCCGGGCGCTGTCTGACTTGGGGCAGGGTAGTCGCTATCGGTACCTCGACCATCGCGACCGCAAGCGAGTTGAGAAAGCGGAAAGCGAACTCTATAAATTCCAGGATCGCTGGGCTCGGGGCCACTTCGACACGCACCATCTGGACGAAGCGATTTCCAATCTCCAGCACTTGGTTGATAGCGACCGCGTTCCGCCGCGCGAGCGTGAGACTTTCAATCGGGATGCGTACGCGTTGCGCGATTTCAGGGCGAGCGGTGGCCGGTCCTATGGCTCACGCCGCTATTAGTCCCGTCATTCAGCCCGTCCCGATTCGTGATACCTTCTTCTGAGTATGGTGGGATTTATTTGCCCATTCTGCGGCGGTATGGACGTCCACCGGTCCCGCCGCCGGAGTGTGCCCGATTGGGTGCTGGCTGCTTTCGGCCTCTTCCCCTATCGCTGTGCGCAGTGTCTCTATCGCTGGCGAAGGTTCGGCAAACACGAAGTAAGTGATGCCGAACCAGAATAGTCAGCCTGCTAAACTGGCATTAGGTACTGTGGCAGACACCATTCCAACCACTCCTGATCTCCAAGCCGCCGAAGAACTGACCCTGGTGAACCAGGCTCGCACTCATGACGCCGCAGCTTTCGGCGAATTGGTGCGGCGATACGAGCGGAAGATTTACCGGCTGGCCAAAAACATTACTCAGAACGATGAGGACGCCGAGGATGTCCTGCAGGACACCTTCATCAAGGCCTACGAGCACCTCGACAATTTCCAAGGCAATTCGAAGTTTTATACCTGGCTTGTGCGCATCGGCGTAAACGAGTCGTTGATGAAATTGCGGAAGCGCAAGTCCGACCGGACGGTTCCGCTCGACGAACCCGTCGACACCGGCGAGGATCCGGTGGTGCGGGAGATTGCGGTGTGGGGCGAAGATCCGGAAAACAAGTATTCGCAAGAGGAACTGCGGCGGATTTTGGACGAGGCCGTAGAGAGTCTAAAGCCAGCTTTCCGAACCGTTTTCCAATTGAGAGACATCGAAGAATTGAGTACAGAGGAGACGGCGGAAGCGCTGGGATTGTCCATCGCTGCCGTCAAAAGCCGGCTGTTGCGTGCGAGGCTTCAGCTTCGAGAGAAGTTGACCCGTTTTTTTAAACGCAAGGGAGACGACGTTTTTGCTTACCTGTAAAGAATTCCTTAAGGAACTGAGTGACTACCTGGACGAGAGCGTCGATCAGGAGCTTCGCCAGCACCTTGAAGCACACGTTTCCAACTGTCCCAACTGCTTTGTGATTTGCGACACTACCAAGCGCACCATTAGCGTGTACAAGGGAATGCAGGCTACTCAGATTCCCCAGGATGTGCACACCCGGCTGATGGCGGCGGTGGAGCGCAAGATCGCGTCCCGCAAGTTGGAACAGTAGGGATATCGCGGTGGCGGCGAGCCCTCGCCGGCAGTCGCTGTTTCCGTCCCCGGCACTGTCGGACTTATTCGAGAATCGCCGATAGCGCGCTTGCCAGCTCCAGCCCGATTACCTCCAGCCCTTCCGCCTTCAACAAGCGTCGAATCTCTTCCACATCGCCGTCATACGCCGGAAACTCAATCAGCGAGTCCGGGTAGCAGTGCCGTATCTCCGGATTGACGGGGAACGTAGCCTTCGCCAGCTGCTCCAGCGCCTCCTCGAGCGAGCGCTGCGGCACACTCAAGCGGACAAAAACCAGTTCACCTTGGGGGCCGCGCAAAGCGGCGTGATCGATCGGATCTGATCGGAAGCTCATGATCTCCTCCACGGGCATATCCCGTCTCGGCATCAAGCGCATCGGGGCTCAATAAAAAAACCCTCGGGTTGCCCCGGGGGTTCAATCTCGTGAAGACCGACTCGCCTTTAGCATTTTTTATCGTGGTTGCAATTAGCTAAGCCTAAAAGGCCTAAATCGTTCCACGTACAATCTGAGGGTACCACCAGGAAATTGGGATTGCAAACAAAAATCTGTAAAGCGAGGCATCTATGCGCCCCCCCTCAACAAAAGGTGTTTAGTGACCCGCAACCGCGCTGTCGTGGCTGGTTTCCTTGATGGTCAACTTGATGTTTGAACCACCCAGTCGGAGCTCCTGCAAGTGATACTTGCCGTCCTCACCGAGGCAGCAAGCTGTGCTCTGATAGGCCTTTGCCGGCAGAGTATCAACCGTGACGTCAGTTTCCACCGAGGTCTTGCCGCTCTTGATGGTGGCTTTGGAGCCGTTGATTTCCACCTTGTAGTCGCCGGCCTTAAGTTCAGTGCCATTGATCACGGCCGGCTTGGAGAGGGTAACCGAGTAGCTGGACGCGCCCAGAGCAACGGCGAGGGCGAAAACAAAGAGCGAGAAAGCAATTTTCTTAGACATGATAAAGGTTCTTTCGACTGACTAGTAATACACCGTAAACTTGATTAACAGTGTACATTAAGTGCGTCGTGTGATGCAAGTGAAAAGTACGAACGTTCGTCGCTGAATGTTCCAACAGATCATCTCGTATAGGATTTGGATGAAAGTCGAGCGAAGGATGACACCGGAAAAGTCAGTGTGCTATTTTGGTGAAGCACACCCCGTTGCGCCCGTAGCTCAGTTGGATAGAGCGTCTGGCTACGAACCAGAAGGTCGCATGTTCGAGTCATGCCGGGCGCACCACCTAACTCGAAATTTCCATAATCAGAGCCAACAATCACGCCGTCCGGTGAGCTCGACATTGGCGCTGTGGCCCCCCGAGGACTGCTGGTTCACGTCGTATCAGGGACTGGTGCGACGCATCGAACAATTGGCAGTGCTCGCCAATACTGACCAGCCCTCGCCCAATCAACAAGGAGTTCGCGCTCCACCATTAACTGGCAGCCTGGTCAGCCATGATTACCAGTCCATCGAGTGGGGTCGCTCGGATGCGCTCAGCAGTTCTTCGCGGTTAAAGACACCCATGGGCAAATCCGCATGCGCCTCTGTGCAGATTCAAAGCGTCGAAAGCCTTGTCGCAAGCCATCCCGGCCTCTTCGGCGAACACGCTGATCCGGCGATACTCGTCGATATTCAACAGGCCGCTCTTGGTATTTATGTCCTCAACGATCCAGCAATAATGCTTTACCGCTGCACCGTAAGCGTCGAGCAACTGCTTTTCAGTCTCATCGATAGCCATAGGCAGACCTAGGGTATATCCTAGGGCTCCGGAGTAGAACGATTTTCGCCCAATCGGAGTCAATGTAACCGTTGACCATCGGAGGCCGCGCCGACAGAATAGCCAACGCCTCGCTGCCTGGGCTTTGCACACTGGTGCTCTCAGTTTGGGAGCACGCGGAACACACCCTTCATACTGAGCTCGCAGCTTTCTTTCATCGCCCGGCAATCGTTCGTGCAACTACCTGCCTTGTCGGCCAAGGCGCAGTCCAGTTCGCCGAGGCAGCAGCAACTGGTGAACGTGGTCCCGGAATCTTTCTTCGTGCAGGAGTATTTCATCATCTCCGCAATGTGGGGCTGGGAGCAGGTGTAGGCGAGTTCGGGCAGCGCGGGGAATGGAGCTGCTGCCTCGCCGCGACTCTTGAGTGCCGTGAGTTGCCGCCAGTCGCGACAGGCGCTGGTGATGACCTGCTGCCGCGCGGGCGGAGTGAGGCGCAGGGGCTGTTTTTCTTGAACGGCTACGCAGAAGGAGCGGAGGGCTTCAAATTCGGGCAGCAACCGGGCCTCGGCCGGGGACATCCTTCGCAGCCGCTGGATCTGCTGCCATTGCGTGCAGATCGAAGTGGCGGCGGATACCGCCGGGACAGTGCCCGCATCTCGCGGCGGTTGTTGCGCCGAACCCGCGATCGCGCCGCAAACGCTGAGCGTCGCCGCCCACACCCAGGACTTTCGCATGGGTCGATTATGTCAGGAACAGTCCACCTGTGTTCGCCGCACAGGATCGATTACGATAGTCAGATCACTGCATATGAAACGAAGTCTTGGCCGGAGCGTATTAGCTTTTGTGGCGGGCGTGATCGTGGCGGCCGGTCTTGCGCTCGGCACTGACGAGATTCTTCACCTGACCTCGGTTTACCCGCCCTGGACTCAGCGGATGTCCGACGCGCTCTTCGCGCTCGCCACAACTTACCGCGCCGTCTACAGCATCGGAGGCGGCTACGTTATGGCGCGGCTCGCGCCCTGCCGGCCGATGTTGCATGCCATGGTCGGCGGTGTTGCCGGCACGGCTGCAGGTATCGCGGGCGCTGTGGCGACCTGGAACCTGGACTTGGGGCCGCACTGGTATTCCATCCTGGTGGCGGCGATCGCAATACCCTGCGCCTGGGCGGGCGGCAAGATCCGGCTGATGCAGTCGTCCGCGCTGACGCCGCGCTGAGGCGCCAGGCTTGTCCACCCAACGCTATTTCGGTACGCGTGCCAGCACTGCCTTCACCAGAGCCGTTGGATCGCCTGCTTCTGGGCCGCCCGATGATCCCACGATTCTGCCACCGCGGCGCGCGACCACAATGCGTCCTAAATACTTGTCGCCGACCAGGAAGGCCTCGTCTGCGCCTTCGACCTTGCCTTCGCTGATGGCCTCGTAGCGGCCTAGCCACTTTGTTATGACGTCGTGGGCTGCTTCCTTGGACGCTTCGCTCACGACGAACACCTTGGCTGGTCCATACTGCGCCATATAGCCGCGCTTCAATGCGCGCACCCCGAGTACGCTCTGCGGAACCAGGCGCGGCGGACCCGCAGTAAGACCGACCTCAGGAAACCATCCGAGCTGCTCGGGCAGTGCCGTGGAGCCTGGAATCTTTTCGTTCATCGCCAGGGCGCCGGCGCGGAGCAGGGCAGTGTGGTCGCCTTCAGCCTCGGCGGCCAGTTCGATGAAGTACTTGTCCTTGACGAAAATCGCCTTACGTGGAACCACCTGGCCGCCCGTGCCGATTTGCTCGGCGGCCAACTTCACATCGCGATTGGAAGAGAATAGGCCATACGCGCATTCCGCGTCGGGCATCTCGGAGACATCAATGAGGACCTTCTGCGATCCCTTCGTGCAAGTGACACCGTGCATCCGGACAAAGCCGTAGGCGAGGTAGCCTTCCGAATTGCCGTCCATGTATTCGAAAAGACTCTCGCCCTCGTACATCCGGGACTTACCGTCCTGCGTAAATCCCGGCAGCGCGTCGCAGGTGAGGGCGACGGCGGCGACAAACAACAACATCATGCGAAGCACTCTTGCGCGCGGGTGAGCCTGGACTGCACTCTGACGCCGTTGGGGCAGGTGACCGTGCAGCCCTCGCAGGATGCACAGCGGACCTGCTGGGCGGTTGCGGGGAGCACGCGGAAATGTTCGCGTCCGAGCCCAAATTCACCGTAGTTCTCGGCGTACATAAGGAAGCGGTTGAGGTCAGCAACGGGAAGAGCGTAGCGGCACTGGCCGTCGCAGGCGCCGCACATACGGCAGTATTCAGGGCCGATTTCCCGCATACGGGCTTCGAGAATCTTGCCGTCAGACGGATTGAAGGGAGCGGCCATGGCCTTCAGATTTTCGTCCAACTGTTCCATGTCGGTGATGCTTGGAATCGTAGTATGAACGCTTGGGTTGCGCAGCGCCCATTTCAAAGCGGCCAGCATGGCGCCTTCGCGCTTCAGGATGTCCTTGGTCTTGGTATTGCTGCTATTGCCCGTGGGTCGCTGTCCACCAGCCATGACTTTCATCGCCACCACGCCGAGACCAGCATCGGAGGCTCCCTTCACCAGGGCGTTCATACCGGGATCCATTGAGAAGTTGTAGGTGGTGAGGACGACATCGAACTTGCCGCTGGCCACCCAGGTGGGAATTACTTCGTTGTGGCCGCCATGGGTACTGAAACCGGCGAATCGGATCTTGCCGGCTTTTTTCGCGATAGCCTGGGCCTCGAGCATACCTTCGTTGATCTCATCGGGCTTCACGATGGCATGCAGGTACCAGATGTCCACATAGTCGGTTTGGAGTTCGGTGAGGCTCTTGTCAAGGTCGGCCAGGGCTTGCTCCTTGGTTCGACCGTGAGTCTTGGTGGAGATGTAAAGCCCCTTACGGCGGCTTTTGAGAGCGTTGCCCACCATCCGTTCGCAGTTCCCGTTCTGGTAACCGCGGGCGGTATCGAAGTAGTTAACACCCAGGTCCGCGGCCCGTTCGAGTACCGTGCCATCCGAGGTAATCATGGCTCCGAAGGCGACGCTCGTAACCTTCAGCCCGGTCTTGCCGAGCGTCCGGTAGGAAAGCTTTAAGTCCGGGGCGAGAGACGCGGCGGTTTTGGGCGCCGGATTCTGGGGCGTGGCGAGCAGTGCGGGCGCCGCGATGCTTGCAGCGAGGAAGTTTCGGCGGGAGGAAGTGTTCATATATGGACCAATAGAGATATTAAGACCTGAAGATATATTATAAGATTTAGGAGAATCCTATGCAGATCACTCGCCGTCAACTCCTGATTTCAGGCGCCAGCAGTTTTGCCTTGGCCGCTGCCGCTCGCCGGGCCGTGGCACAGAGTCCGGCGCCGCTTCCCATTCCAGACCGGATGCTGGCCACCAGTGGACGGTCACTGGTGGCGGTGATCAAGGGTGAGGATCGCAGGAAGAACATCTACGACGCGCTGATGGCCATCGACAAACAGATTGCGCCGCAGCTCAAGAAGAAAAAATACGTTCTGATCAAGCCGAACAATGTTTCGACGGTCAACCAACTTGCAGCGACACATGCCGACACGCTGCGCGGCATGCTCGACTATCTTGGCGAGCGTTTTCACGGTCCGGTGGTCATTGCCGAGTCGAGCGCCGGCACGACGATGGAAGGCTTTGAGAATTTCAAGTACACCCGCCTCCCGGGCGAGTACAAGCGGCAGCAAGTTACGCTCCTCGACCTGAACGAGGAAGCGAAGTACGAAGCGATACCGGTGCTGGACGATCATCTGCATGTGATCCCGGTGCGCCTGGCGGCTCGGTTGCTCGATCCAGAGGCCTTTATCCTGTGTCCGGCGATTCTGAAAACGCACAACGTTACCGTTGCCACCCTCTCGATCAAGAACATGACACTCGGCGCGCCTCTCCACCAGGCGCCCAAGGAAGCGGCGCGTTGGAACGACAAGCGCAAGTATCACTATGGGGTTCGCCAGACTCACTACAACATGCTGCTCACGGCGCAGAAGATGCATCGCTTCTGGGGCGCGACGGTGATTGACGGCTACGAGGGGATGGAAGGGAACGGTCCGGCGAGCGGGACGCCGGTGCCATCGCGAGTGGCGATTGCGTCCACCGATTTTGTTGCCGCCGACCGGGTTGGTGTCGAGGCCATGGGCATCGACGCGAAATGGCTCGGCTATCTCATGTATTGCTGGCAGTGCGGCATCGGCCAGTACGATTTGAACAGCATTGACATCGAAGGTGAGACTCTTGCGAGCGTCCGCCGCTCCTACAAGCTGCACAACGACATCGAGCGGGAACTGCAGTGGATGGGTCCGATGATGGATCTTCCGGTGAAGCTAGGCTAAGTCTTACAGGTTGTCGCGGAGATCCTTGGTGGTACGCGCGACACGCAGCGCGTTGAGCACTGCGGCAACGTCGATCACCTCCTGCGCGATCGCGCCGGCCACGGGCGGAAGGTATCCTGCGGCGGCGAGCCCCATACCGACTATGCTCAGGGCCATGCCGCCGATGGCGCTCTGCAAAGCGATGGTCCTCATACGGCGTCCGATGTGAATCAGTTCGTCCACCTTCGCTAGCGACGTCTCAAGGATCACGGCGTCGGCGGTTTCGGCGGTGATGTCGCTGTTCTGGCCGAAGGCGATGCCGACGGTGGCTGCCTGCATGGCCGGAGCGTCGTTGATGCCGTCGCCGAGAAATAGAGTGGGGCCGGCGCGAGCTTCCTCGCGGACAATTGCCAGTTTCTCTTCAGGACTTTTGCCGAACAACACTTCCGTTATGCCTACCTCGGCCGCGAGGTAGCGCACTTCCTCCTCGCGGTCGCCCGAAAGAAGCATCACTCTCTGTACCTGATGGTGTGGTCCGAGATGACCAACGAAGGAGCGGCTGTCGGTGCGCGGCGCGTCGTGGAAGGAGAAGGTGGCGGCGTAGGTCCCGTCAAGCAGGAGAATGCATTCGAGCCCGGGCGCGGCCGGCGGCATGTCCAAAGCCGCTGCTCCACCTTCGGCCAGCACCGCCGGCCGTCCGGTGAGGCGCACGACGATGGACCCGATTCTACCGCTGAGTCCGTAGCCAGGTTTTTCGATAAGGTCTGACAGTGGGGCGAGGGTGACACTGTCCCGTTGCGCACGGTCCATCACGGCGCCGGCAAGCGGATGTTTGGAGTACTGCTCGAGACTCGCGGCCATTTGCAATGCGAACTGCTCGGAAATGTCGGAGGCGCAGTTCATGGAGGTCAGGGTCGGCCGGCCGTAGGTTAGCGTGCCGGTCTTGTCGAAGATGACGGTGCGGCAGGAATCGATGCGCTCCAGCATGGCTGGATTCTTGATGATGATGGCGCGGCTGGCGGCAACCGAGATGGCGCCGATGATGGCGATGGGCATGGCGAGCAGAAGAGGGCAAGGTGTCGCGATCACCAGCACCGCCAGGAAGCGCGAGGGATCGTTGCCGGCAACCCAGCCCAGGACGGCTATTGCCAGGCCGAAGAGCGTATACCAGGCACCGAGGCGGTCGGCGATGCGGCGCATCCGGGGACGATTCGCTTCGGCTTGCTGGATGACGCGAGTGATCTTGGCGTAGCGGGAGTCGGCGGGCAGGTGGGTGACCTCGATGGTCAGGGCGGCTTCGCCGTTGACCGCGCCGGAGAGCACTTCGGATCCTGAGGCTTTGGCGATGTGGAACGGCTCGCCGGTGAGGTAGGATTCGTCCATCGTGCCGCGCCCATCGATGATGACGCCGTCGACGGGGCAGATTTCGTGGGGGAAGACGATCAGGCGGTCGGCCAGGGCGACGTCTGCCAGGCCAACGTCGACGATCTTCCCGTCGTGACAGCGGTGCGCCAGCCGCGGCATCCGTTTAGCGAGGGCCCCGAGGACGGCGGAGGCGCGCCGAGTGGCGTGGTTTTCGAGGGCAACGCCGCCCGAGAGCATCAGCACAACGATGGCGCCGGGCAAGTACTGTCCAAGGGCCACCGAGGCCGCAATCGAGATTCCGGCCAGAAGGTCGGCGCTCAGCCGTAGCTTGGCGAGGCCCAAAAGTAAGTCGAACAGCAGCGGAATCCCGGCGAGGAGGCTGACGATCAGCGGCCATTTGGCTTGCTCTTCTGGAAGTCCAAAAAGGTACCGGGCCCCAAGATAAGTAGCGATCCCGAGGGCGGCCAGAATGGCGATGTAGATCTCTTTCGACGGCTGGACCCGGTTGTCTTTTTCCGGCGCGACAGGCCCACGAGTGGCTGCGGGGGCCACGATTTCGGTTGGCACTTCTGTTTCGAGGAGCATCTGCATCGCCAGTCGGTCAGCCCGGCGGAGTTTTGATTGGCTTTGTTTCGTAACAACTCCGGCCCAGTTGGCTCTGCGACTCGACGCGGAACTCCGGTACTCGGGCAAAAACGGTCAGGTTTAGAGGGGTACGAAGGGGTGCGCCCGTACCGTCCCATGGCTTAGTCCGACTCTCGCTTTAGTCCCGGTGAAGAATGGCTGGCGTAGCCGGATTACCAATTTATTCATGCACTTAGCGTCGGTACGGCAAGGCTCGGCGGCGCCGACGGTAGCAACCCCGGAGGTTAGTCTTTAGAAACTACGCCAAACAGGGTCTTGAAAGCCAGCGCCGATTCCCGTAAGCTCAATCCCAGTTGATCAGTGGATCGATCGTGTTGATCCGCAGTCGGCTCGGTGCGCCGGACGGAAACCACCCTCACGCAGGTCGGCTTCCTCCGGGCTGGATATGCGGGTTGAAGGTCCCGTCTGGCGCACTGCCGATCGCGCCGTACTGAGTCATCTGACCAAATCCCTGCGTCTGTACCCGCACTCACCCCGGTTTCCCGGTCGCCGCTCTTCCTATATACTGCAGTTGAGCGTCGCGGAGGATTCGGGTTACCTCAAAAAGTAACATTCGGACATGTTCACGCAGGTTCATGATCCGCGGCGCTCCTGCTAACTATCCCCTCGGTTATCTAAGGTTTAATTAGAAATACCCCGTTTGCTATCATCAAGATCCCCTATTTGTGGGTAGGCTAATTTGGTCCTTGAAACTTACCAATACGATGGTATAGTTACTATAGTACCTACAGTACCTTAGTACCAGTCGTGCATCGGCGTGACGTAAGCTCCCCAACTGAGCACCGACTAACGGCTAGGTTCTCTGTACGCCTAAAGGAGTTCAATGGATGAGACCTATACGACACGTGTGTCTCTTGAAGCTAACGGTAGTTTTATCTTGTATCTTATTCATACTTAATGGTAATAGCTTCGGACAAGCGATTAGTCACCAGATTACATTGCCGGCTGGAATGACCTGGTGCAACGACACTGTCATCACAGGCTTGGCGGCCAACATCAACATCATGCGCGGACAACGGTCGGTTCCGGCGCTCCAAGTGAGCACGCTCGGCATGAAAGACGCGGAACTCCGGGCGGTGCAGTTTGCCCAGTATATGAACACGAACCCGCCGGGCTCCCCTGGGTTCAATCCTCACACCGGCTACGATACTACCGCCGCCAGCATCGGTTATCCGATCGTTAGCGAGAATCTCGCTTACATGACGTCGGACCCCGCCTACATGGTCTTTTCAGTTTGGCAGGACAGCTTACACATGGCCGCCATGCTGGCTCCGGACGCCAATGTCATGGGGACGTCGTGCGTCTACTACAACGGCCTTCCGTATTCGACCTATGAGCCCGGAAAATCGGGTTCCGTGCCGGTGCCGACGCCTACCCCGACCCCGACCCCAACGCCAACGCCAACACCGACACCAACACCAACACCCACTCCGATACCGACCCCCACCTCCACGGTGGATACCGAGGTTTGGGCTTTCCTGACGCTGATCAATAATTATCGGGCCCAGAACGGCGCAGGCGCTTTGCAGGTGTCGCCGACGCTGCAGATTGCATCCTCATGGATGAGTACCGATATGGCCACGAACAATTATGGGAGCCATACCGACAGTCTTGGCCGATCGGTGGGTACGCGCCTGGCGGCGTTCGGGTATCCGTATTCGCCCTATGGCGAGAATATCGCCGGCGGCTTCTCGGACGCCCAGACGGCATTCACGCAATGGATGAACGCCTGCGATCCCGATGTGTCAGGCAATTGCACGTACGCTCACCGGGTGAACATGCTGAATCCAAGTTTCAAGGCCATTGGCATCGGGCGTTCGTACGGACCGAACTCCAGTTTCGGCTGGTATTGGGCGACGGATTTCGGTGGAACTGTGGACGCTGTAGTTGCTCCACCGGCAAGTGTGCCGACGGCTCCCAGCATCACCTCATTTACGGCGAGTCCCACATCGGTCACAGCCGGCCAGCCGTCAACACTCACGTGGAGCGTATCGGGAGCCACGAGCCTGAGTATCGACAACGGCGTCGGCACGGTGACGGGAACCTCGAAGGCGGTGACGCCCCCGGCAACGGTGACCTATCATCTGACGGCAACCAGTAGCGGAGGGCTCACCTCGTCGGCTCAAGCGACGGTGGTCGTAAACGCCGTCGCGGTGGGCGACACGCAGGCGCCCACGATACCGGTGCTGACCACCGCCACTGCTGCAAGTTCAACGCAAGTGAACCTGGCGTGGTCCGCGAGCACGGACAATGTCGGCGTGGCGGGTTACCAGATTCTGCGCAATGGCTCGGCGTTGGCCACGGTGGGCGGAACCACCACCACCTACTCCGATTCGACGGCCACAGCCGGCGCATCCTTCGCGTATACGGTGCGCGCCTTCGACGCGGTCAACAATTACTCGTTGGCGAGCAATGGAATTTCCGTTACGACTCCGGTGGCCGCACCCGGGCCGGTTCCCGGCGGGACAACCTGCCCCGGCCCGGCGCAGAACGCTTTCACCGGCTGCTACTACAGCAATTTGACTCTCTCCGGCGCTCCGGCGCTAGTCCGGACTGACAGTCAGATCGGCTTTGGCTGGCAGTATGCCGCACCTCCGAGTCCGCTGCCCCCGATCGACTTTTCAGCCAGATGGCAGGGGAACTTCACTTTTGCAGCGGGAACCTATCTGTTCGCGGTGACGATCTCGGATGCAATTCGCCTATATGTGGACGGGGGACTCATTCTCGACAAATGGGGAAACCTGGGCAACAACTATTACAACCCGAGGGTGATTCTGTCACAGGGTACGCACTTGATCACGGTCGAGTATTATGCCCACACTTCACACTCGGCGCAAGCGTACGTAGCCTGGTCGTCGGTAGCGCCGCTACAGGGGGCTCCAGTAATTTCGGCGTTCCTTGCGACTCCGGCGACCATCACTGCAGGACAGCAAGCCACCTTATCCTGGACGGTGTCCGGCGCTACCAGCGTCGTGATCGACAATGGAATCGGCGACGTAATGGCGCTCACCTCCAAGACCGTGGCGCCGACTCACACCACCACCTATAGGCTGTTGGCGTCGAGCATCGGCGGGCCCGTCAACGCCATCGTTACGGTCACAGTGAATACTGGCATAGGAGCGGATACTTTGGCTCCCACCAGTCCCGGCCTCACCTCGGCCGCGGCGACTGCGAATGCGGTCAACCTTGCGTGGACTGCGAGTATCGACAACACGGCTGTTACCGGCTACCAGATTCTCCGCGACGGTAACGCAGTGGCCACGGTTGGAGGAAGCACGCTGTCCTATGTGGACTCCACTGTCGCCGCCGGAAGTACTTATGCCTATACGGTGAAAGCATTCGATGCGGCTTCGAATTATTCGGCGCCCAGCAATAGCTTGAGCGCGACCACGCCGTCGGCATCGCCAACCGCCTCATGCGATACGGGAACCAACGCGTTTTCCGGATGTTTTTACAGCAACGTCTCTCTCTCGGGAGCGCCGGCAGCGGCGAAAACCGATCCGCAGACGAATTTCGCGTGGATCTACACGCCTCCCTCAGCCGGCGCCAACTATTCAGTCCGCTGGAAAGGGAACTTCACCTTCGAAACGGCGAATTACACTTTCACAGCTACGGTTTCAGACGGCGTTCGGCTCTACATCGACGGCAATCTGGTGCTGGATCGCTGGGCAGACCAGGGGCTCGCGATTTACACTGTGCGGCTACCGATGACAGCGGGAAGCCACCTACTCACCTTGGAGCATTATGAGCGCGCTGGGGCGCCGGCGTCGTATCTCTCCTGGGTGAAGAACTAAGCCTACTGTTTCGACGCGGAGGGTGGTTGGTTGACCAATCCAGCGGTCTTGAGCGCAGCGCGGAGAGCGGCTGCGTCGCGGGCCCCGGACAGGTAGCGAACCACCTTGGCCTCGGAATTGAGCACCACCACGGTGGGGGCGAAGTGCGCTCGAAACAGGCGGTGTACACGGCCGCCCGGATCGTAGATGGCGAGGGGAGGGAAGTCAGCGGCTCCGGCAGAGCGGGTCGCGACAGATTTGCCTTCGGCGTTAATGGCGAGAACGGCGAGTCCCTGGCTCTGGAACTCCTGCTGGAGGGCTGCGAGAGCGGCCAGTTCACGGCGGCAGGATGCACAGTTGACAGTCCAGAACGCCAGCACGACCGGGCGGCCTTTGAAATCGGCCAAATGCACTTTCGTCCCGTTGATCAGTTCGAGTTCGAAGTCCGGCGCCTGCTTGCCGAGCAGGGGTGAGCCGTCGAGGCCAGGGATCGGCAGCTCATCCACCAGTTCAGCGTCGCCGGGAGGCGCCAGGGTGAAGAACGATTCCGGGATGGGCTTGCCGAGTGTTCGCTTCTCGAATTCGACGGTCAGGAATGCAAAACGCGAATCCTCATTTACCAGCATGGCTCGTGACCACTCAAAGCGGTGGACGTCGTTCGACTCCGGTTCAAACGCGAGTTCGATCAAAATCTGGCTGTCGTTCTCGCCGCGCTGGGAAAGGACGCTAAGAACTGGAAACTGCTGCTCGCTGCCCTTGTAGTTGACGGTGGTGGTGCGATTCATTTCCATGAAGACGGAGTTGCGCGACAGCCTGGCGAGTGCGGGGACTACTAAGCGGGAGCAGAAGACGACATCGTGGTCGCCGTCGGGTACGCCTTTGGCGAAAATATCATCGGGATCGGAGCCCACCTCGGTGGCTCCGCCTTCGTGGCGTGTGTATTGGTTCAATTCAGGCATGTAGGACCAGACAGTCTTGCCGTCCGAGACCACCAGGTATTTGAGCACGCCGTCATTGCCGGCCCAGAGCAGGTACTTCCCACCGGGCGCCATCGCCACCTTGACCTTCCAACTGGCGAGCACCTCGCGCGCGTCCAGACCGTTCTTGCGCTCAAATAACAGCGTGCCATCGAAGCTGAATTGGCGAAGATTTGAATATTGATCTGCCAATACGCGGGCGACAGCGGCTGGATTGGAAGGGATGGCCGGTTGTGAGAAGGAGAGCGCGGGGAGCGATACAGAGAGGGCAAGGACGAAGGTGGTAATACTGGGCATGTTCACCGGTTGAGGAGGTCAAAAACCGAATTGGTTACTAACTTCCTGACGCTCGCCGCCCATCAAACGTTGGGCGGCGGTGCGTTGAACGGTACTACTTCGTTTCGTTGTGCTCCAACAGCCGCCCAATGATGGCCGTGCGTGTCGTAACACCGAGCTTAATCATGATCAAGCGGACAAACGCCTTCACCGTATTCGGGCTAATGCTCATACGGTCGGCCAGTTCCTTGGTGGTTAGTCCCAGGGCGATTCCGCGGAGGGCTTCCTCTTCGCGATCAGTGAGGTTGTACTCAATGGCGATCTGGCTTACTAAATCAGCTGTCTGCTCGTCAGTTTCAAAATGAACGGCAATAGCGGGCTTAGTGCCCGGGCTGTCGGCATGCATGACGTATGAACGGCACCGGTATTTGCGTTTGCCAATCAGGAAATGCATGGAAAAGGATGACAGGTCGGCCGGGTTACGGCTCCTGATGGCCTCCAGGATTTCAGCGGGAACGGAGACATGCGGGTCGCCGTTGGTGCCGTTGATATGATGGGCATTCAGAATATTCACGGCCCCGCGATCGGAGGCGATCGGGTTGAGCGACATGTCGATCAACACAATTCCCGATTCTGGGAGATCCGGTATCGGCTGTGCAATTTTCAGCACGCCGTTTCTGTACTGTGGCCTGCGAGGTGCTCTCATTGGCGTCTCGATCTCATCTCTGAGAGGGTGGAGGACCGTCTCACGGATCCCCCACGATCCCTGTTTGTCTTTAGGGCAGGTACCGGATTATGGATGTTCCCCAGTTGGCAAACTCCGTCCGAGGGGCGTTCGGAATATAACCTGTGGACATCCAGATAGAGCCGTCGGGTGCTACAACGGCGGATGATGAATCACCCCAACGCGAGAGGCCGTTGTCGTCCGGGTAGCCGGTAAAGCCGTCCTCCGGCAAGAAGCCTGGAGCGATCAACTGAACCGTGGTTCCGGTGGTGGTGAGGTTAATGGGCAGGAACCCGGCGCCGGGATAGTAATCCGGACCCACCAACGTGAACACGATTGCGCCTTTTCCTTGCGCTGTTACAGCCATCGCGGGGCGCAAAATATGGTTATTCTTCACCATGAGATAGCCTTGGCGCAGAACGGGAGCGGCCAGCGTCCCATTGCGGTAGGTGGGGGACAGAATCGCCCAGGCACCACCTACAAGAAATTTGCCGGCATCATCCTGAACCTGACTGCCCAGCGCCACATACAGACGGCCGCCAGCATAGACTACCGACTGCACGCGAGTATCACCGCCGTCAATGAAGGGGAGAATCCCGGGAAAATTGGCACTGCCGTAGGGTAGGAACCCGGGCCGCTGGCTGGCGACATCCTGGGCGTAGTAAGTCGGCGAATTGATCAGTGTTTGTACCAGGGTCATGCTCGGTAGGGCGTTGTTGAGGGTGGCGGTGTTGGTGAGTGCCCAGAGACCGAGAGTGCTGCTTACAGATGCGGTGGAGGTGGCGCTAACGAAATACTCAAGTCCGCCACTGGCAACGTAGTAGCTGGCGCCGGGCGGAGTCGTGGCGGGGAGAATAGTGAATTCGTACCCCGTCGTCCGGGGAATCTGAAAGCTGACTAATACCGGGGAAACGGCATTAGCGGCAAGCGACGCCTTGGAAATGGCGAGGATGCGGGCATCCGCCACCTGTCCGAAGCTGGAGTTATATTCATTGACGCTGATATAGACGCCGTATTGATCGGCTCCCAACTGCGGGTAATCCGCGATGCAGGGGCAGCCAATTTGCGACCAGTTGGTCGTATCCATGGTGTACACCGTGTAGGCCGCTGTAGGATCACCGGTTTGACTCATGGCAACGTAGAGCTTAGAGGTCAACAGCGCGTTGCCGTTGATGTCGTAATCCTGGGCTCGTTCGACAACGAAGAAGCGGTTGATCGACTGGTCGTAGAAGACCTTCATGTCCGTCGGATATACACCGTTTTCGTTAGTAGCACGGTTGAAGGCGGGAGAAACGCCAAACAGTTCATTGCTCGAGATCACCTTCGGCAAGAGCGAGACGCCGCCCAGCGTGTATACCTGAACGGCGTTATTCACACCTTCAAGGACAAAGCCATTGCCTACCGCGACGCTCGGGTTGCCGGGCTCAACGCTAAACTGGTTGCCATGGTTCGCGTTTCGCTGATCATAGTGAGTAAGTCCGAGAAAATTGGTTCCAGTAGTCGAAGTACTGACTAACAGACTCGGGACGACGGGGAGCGATAGGGTCGAAAGACGGGATTGGATCCCGAGCTTCTGAAGCTTGGTCCCAGACGGAATCTCCTTAGTATAGGTTCCGGTGCCACTTACAGAGAGCGCCTGCGCGAGTTGACTTGCATTTGTAACTGCGGTGCGGGTGAGTTGCCCTGTAATGGTGGTTCCTACGTAAAAATTCTGAACCTGGGCCGAGAGAACATGGCCGAATACGGCGATGAAGCCGCAAGCGAGCGCTACTGGCCGCATTCGGTTGGTGCGGCTGCGAAGCCAGCCGTAAACGCCGAGTCCAATCAGCCCGAAGAGCACGATCACGGAACCCGGCTCAGGAACAGCCGACGTACCCAGAGGCGCCGAGAAATTCGTGATCTGGAGCACGCCCGGCTCGCCAGTGTTGTCGAGGGTGCCGAGGCGAAAGCCGAAACTGCGCCCCTGGAAAATGGAAAAAGAGACGTTACCTTGCGGCGTGGCGAACGGGTTGTAGGTGCCATCCACCAGATACCCGCCGTAATCCCACGGCGCGCCGTCGACGGACGAATAATTGTAGTCGAATTGGACGGTTCCAGGGCCGGCGGCGTTGACCACGAGATCGGCGAAGCTCGGCGTTCCGCTGCCGTCGTTGGGGCCGGTGAACAGGAGCCATGTGAGGCCGTCGCTGTCGAGCAGCGCGGAGCCGGTTGGATCGTTCAGGGTAAAGCTATTGATCGAGTATGGGCCGATTAACCCAGCATGTGCCGGCGGGGCGAACCCGCAGGCGAGCAGCACTGCCAGTGCCAGCAAAGCCGGGAATCGATAGATTTGACACCTGAGGTTGAAGAGAGATAGATCGCGAAATTTCATTTGTCCTCCGACAGTCGCCGCAATTCCTGTTTATGGCTTCCCCCGCAGCATGGTGTATTCGACCAAGGAGCCAATGTTCTAATTCACGAGCCACCCTGACAGTGCGGCGGCCCTCAACTCCGTATACGAACGCTCTCCCGCACCCGTCAAAGGGGCTGGAGAACAGCTTTACGAGAACAGATACTCCGGGCCCACCTGCTGTGCGCCCCGGTCTTTACCCTCAATTTCAAAGTTGTCAGGGTTGTCCGACGCCGGTATTGAGCGAATCGCCTTACTTACGTCGCCCAGCGCCGCGTCCAACTCCTCAAGCGCCTTTCCCAACGTGCTCATGTCGGTGCGGGCTAAACCGCCCCGGCCGGCGGCGCGGATCTTGTGTAACACCGCAGCGCGGGCGAAATCTGAAATGCTGCGTGAATCTGAGTTCTGGCACGAAGCGGTCAACGCCAGAAACTCTTCCGATGAAACGCGGAAGGTTACGGTTCGGGATCTTGGTTTTAGAACGGCCATCGGTCTCCTGGGATTAGTTGAAGTGACGCGGTTGCGCGACTCGCCTTACTAAAGGAGTCATGCAATGCCGCAGGGTGATACTTGTTTCCGGAGGAGAACGGCGAACTGTGTACGCAGGCGGGCGAGCCAAGCTCGCTTCTACGTTGCGCGCCCGTCCGGCATTGAACCGCTCCGGCCATGGTGGCCGCAGAAGTCGAGTCGTGTTGTAACTCAAGCGATCGAAGACAAACAATTGTGGACATACACCGAACCTCCTCCGAGTACGGCGACACTACGGATACGAACCGGCTGTTTCAGAGTTCTCCATAAAGAGTTGGTCTCCGGCCGCCGGGAAAGCGGCTCCTCTTATGGTTCACGCTGCGATCCTCCGAGGCAGCGAGCGTCTGCGGCTCAAGAAAAGCCGCGGTCGAAGTCTGAATCTAATACGAACATCACCACAAAAGTAGTCGGGTGTCAACACGGTTTTCTTTAGGGTGAAGGCCTGCCTATCAGTACGTATGGGTGTACGTTGAGGGACTACGCAATTCGTGCCTGCGCCTTATTTTCAGGGGTCTGCGGCCCTGATGTGGCTTTAGAAAAAATACTTTAGCGGGATTCCGCAGAATTGCGCACAGGCGCCTCGCGGCAGGTTTCGGCTGACTGCCGGCTGACCCTCTGCGGCACCTTGCAACTAGTACTAATCCGATGTGTTGACGGCAGTCCAGCGACGCTGGAGGGCCAGTCCGGCGGCGGCGCATATGCCTATTCAGTACGGCTACGCGACGGCACGACTTAGGGCTAATCGACAGGACTAGTGCCTCCGGCTAATTGACCTTAATACCTAAGGTCTATTACTCTTTCTGCTGGGAGGTTACACCAATGGTCTTGCGTGTATACCTTGTTGTGTGTATGGCTCTCGTGTTTGTAAACTTGTCCTTATCACAAACACAGGACACGGCGATCCACGTAAAGTACATCGGCAACCTCGGTTCGGGAGATTCGGTTGTCAACATCACCAATACGGGCGCGGCCGGGGTGAACCTGTGTGCCAACGTATATGTTTTCGCGCCTGACGAGCAATTGGTTTCCTGTTGTACCTGCGTGGTGACGCCCAATGGGCTGGTGTCGCTGTCTGCGCGGAACGATTTGATTAACAACCCGCTCACTCCGGCCGTGCCGTCATCGATCGTCGTAAAGATAGTAGGAAGCACCGGGACCTGCAACGCCTCCAGCGTAGCGGCGGGCGTTGCCGGCCTGATGGTCTGGGGCACGTCGCTCCATATTCCTCCCTTTGTCACAGCGCGGACCGTCACTGAGACGCCGTTCACAACGGCGGCCCAGTCGGTGAGCGAACTCACGCGGATCACCAGGCTTTGCGGGTTCATTCAGTCCAACGGCAGCGGATACGGAATTTGCTCGTCCTGCCGCGCCGGAGCGCTGGGTGGAGCGAAGAAGTAGCCTCTATCCTTGTAAGGGCGACAGACTGCGGCGTCTCTAGGTCGCGATAAGTTCGCGATTTCCGGCCGTCTGCGGCATGTTGGCAGCTTTTTAATAGCGGGCCTGGAGCAATTCGGGTCCGCAGCAGTTCCTCGACGTACCTTCCTGCAGCGTTTACCCTCCCCTGAAAAAAATTGTTGAAGAATTTTTAGCCTTGTTTGGGTATCCCAAGGCGGGTTTCTGACGATCATTGGGTTGTTAATGGAGACAAAGTGTCCTCTCAGCGTGCGCCAAGCCTGGTCATGTTGACTTACGACGCCTGGAAGAGCTCGACCGCGCTGATGAAATCAATCAGTTTAGCGGCTCGAAGACGGGTCTGAGACAGACCTGTCCTGAGGGTTTGGACTAACTGTCCAGTACGGATAGACCCTTATAGATCAACGTTGTAACCCGCGCGGCTATTCCAATTGGAGTCTTGTAGAAAACTCCGTACTCGCGTAACTTAGCGACTGGAGGTCATTCCCAATGAACCTGCGTGTTCAACTAGTAATCGCCATGGCTATTCTGTGTTCCATGGCCGTCTTCGCTCAAACCGCTGACACACCGTTCCAGGTAAAGTACATCGGAAACCTGGGAGCTGGTGACTCTGTGGTAAACATCACCAACACTGGCGCGACTGGCGCCAACATCTGCGTTAACGTTTACACGTTCTCGCCCGACGAACAGGAAATCTCTTGCTGCGCTTGCCTCGTGACACCGAACGGTTTGGTGTCGCTCTCTGCAAAGCAGGACCTGATTAACAACACGCTGACGCCGGCCGTTCCCGGTTCGATCGTTGTAAAGCTGCTGGCAACCCCCGGCAACACCTGCAACGCCGCGACCACCTTCACGTTGGCCGACCAGCGCGCCGGTTTGGCCGCCTGGGGAACTTCGCTTCACATTCCCCCGTTCGCGGTTGCCAACTCGGTGACCGAGACGCCGTTCACCACGGCCTCGCTCAGCCAGACGGAACTGAGCCGCATCACGTCGCTCTGCAGCTTCATCCAGAGCAACGGTTCGGGCTTCGGTATCTGCCGTAGCTGCCGTTCGGGCGCACTCGGCGGCGCGAAGAAGTAGTTTCTTCGTAACGCAGAGTAGTGTAGTAAACATTCCGGGCAGTCTGGCAACCGCCGGGCTGCCCGGAGCTTAAGGTATAAACCGGTCCGATGAGACTGGAAAAGATAAACAAATAAGTGTGGGGGCCTGTAAATATGAGTTTCTCTTCCATTGTATCCACGGGGCTGGTCGCCCTGTCCGTACTTTTAGCAGCCGACACGGGGGATTCGACGGCTGCACGTACTTCCGGTGTCGTCCTGGAGATCGACGGCGCCAAGTTCACTTCCACTGAAGTTCTTTCCAAAAACGCACCCAGTATCTTTCAGGCTCGCAATGCTGTGTATGAGGCCGAGCGTAAGGCAGCCGAAGAGTTCGTTCTTGACTATGTCATGAACCGCGCCGCCAAGAAGGAAGGTGTTACGGTTGAGGAGTTACTGAAGCGTCACTCACTGATTGACGAAAAGACACCCAGCGAGGAAGCGCTTCGTCTCGTTTACGAGCAAATCAATTCCCAGCTCGATCCCTACGAGCAAGTCCGCGGCAAGTTAATTGAGCACGTCAAGCAGCGTCGCATGGCCAAAGCGAAAGAAGACTACGTGAAGAATCTTCGCGAGACGGCCAAGGTGAACTATCTGCTCTTCCAACCGCGCTTTCAGATTGCCACCGACAATATCCCCGTCCGCGGCAATGCCACTGCGTTAGTCAAGGTGATTGAATTCGCCGACTACGAATGCCCGTCCTGCCAGCAGGCGCAGGTCACTGTCGCCAAGCTCGAGGCCGAATATAAGGGGAAGATCGCGTTCCTTTACAAAGACGTTCCTCTCCCGAACCACTCTCATGCACAGAAGGCGGCTGAAGCCGCTCACTGCGCCGGCGACCAGGGCAAGTTCTGGGAGTATCACGATCAGTTGTTTGCCACTAAGGCCTTAGATGTATCGGAATTGAAAGACCACGCCCGTAAGCTGAACCTGAACGCCGCGGCCTTCGACCAGTGCCTGGCGGACGGAAAACACGCAGCGTTTATCCGTACGCAAGTGGATGAGGCGATTTCATTCGCCCTGCCGGGCACGCCCGGGTTCTTCATCAATGGCCGGTTCATCGCCGGCGCCGTGGACTACTCGACCCTGAAGCAGCTCGTGGAGGAGGAGCTTCAACCGATGTCTAACGGTGGCAATGTTGGTGGTCAGAAGTAGTTTAGTAATAAAGCGGTTTTGTAGTCCAGCAGTGTAAACAAAAAACAAATAACAACCGAAGTATTGCGTATGCTGAACGGAGGTGACTGCATGCGTCGTGTCATGTGCCTTTTGATGTGGTTTGGATGTGTGGGCAGCTTATCCGCAGGAACGATCTCGTATGATGCGAGTAACCTGGGGGTAAGCAGCCTCGGTCAGACCACTTACCGACTAACTTTCACAATTAGCAACTTTACGTTAGCCACGAACCAGGAAGTAGATATTCAGTTCGATCCCACGACTTACGCGTCGTTATCGAATGGAGTGGCGCCTGTCGGGTTTAACGTGATTTTGCTTCAACCGGGTAATCCTATGGGCGCGTTTGGCGTTTACAGCGCTGTGGCCCAAGTGGACAATCCATCCTTGACGGGGCGCTTTAGCGTCGATGTCCTGTTGGCGATGGGCGCCCAGTTGGGTGTCCAGGACTTTGCCATTAACCAGTTAGACCAACAGGGTGTAATTGTTTCGACGATCTCGACGGGAGCCACGGTGGCGCCAACTTCGGTGCCAGAGCCGGCCACTTTTTCGTTGATCGGTTTAGCGCTGCTTACGGGCGGCGGATTAACGGCCCTCAGAGGCCGGATCAAAAAGACGGTCTAGCTTTAAACAAGTCTGGCCATTTTGCGGGTGAGCGAGGGTCATCATGCGAGTCGTGTGTCAAGCGGCGGCCGCCGCAGTTCTATTATCTTTTGTTGGTTCGTTTCAAGCCTTTGGACAGGGCACATCAGGCCTGTCCATAACGAACTATCAATTCGTGAGCGAGCAGCGCTTCTCACGAAACCAATCCTATGTGACGTATCGCGCCGACCTGGTTAACACCGGGGCGGCGCGCAGCGCCGTTACGGCCACTGTCTCGAGCACCGTGCCGAGCGTGCAGACCGTGCCAGGTCAGACGAACCTGCACTTTTCGCCTGTCCCTGCCGGTGCGCATGTCACCAGCAGCAACACCTTCACCATTTTTGTCGATCGTTCGGTGAACTTCGATTTCTCGCAAATCCAGTGGTCGTTCCTGGCGCCGTTTGCCGACGCCGGGCCCAATCAGACGGCCAAGGTGGGCACTACGGTGACGCTGAACGGCAGCGCCTCGTCCAACCCCAGCGGACAAGGGCAACTGGCCTATCACTGGAACTTTATTCTCCGGCCACCAGGGACGGCCACCCGTCTGTTCGGGTCGGATACCATTTCTCCCAACTTCTTAGTGGATGTGGCAGGCGACTATGTGTTGCAGCTGACGATTACCAACGGTCTCGGAACCGACACCGCCATCGTCACGGTAACCACCAATAACTCCCCGCCAGTCGCCAATCCTGGACCGAATCAGACTGTGTTACTCGGTGCGACGGTCGTCCTAAACGGCGGCGGTTCATCCGACGTCGATGGCAACCCTCTAACCTATAAGTGGCAGATCATCTCGGCTCCTGCGAATAGCGTGGCGTCGATTTCCAATCCGGCCGCGGTATCTCCAACCTTTATAGCCGACAAGGCTGGCAGTTACATCGTGCAGCTGGTTGTGAATGACGGCACTGTGGACAGCACCGCCGCCACTGTGAAGGTGACCACGCAGAATACGGCGCCGGTGGCGCACGCCGGTCCGAATCAGGTAGTCAACATAACGTCGCTGGTTCAGCTCAATGGGTCCACCTCGTCCGACGTGGACGGCGATCCGTTAACGTTCCATTGGAGCTTCAATTCGATGCCCGCGGGCAGCACAGCAACGCTGAGCAGCACGACGGCAGTCAATCCGACCTTCACCGCCGACAAGACGGGTACCTACGTTGTTCAGTTGATCGTCAATGACGGCCAGGTGGACAGCGGGGCCTCGACGGTCACGATCACGACCAACACTGTTCAGGCGCCGACGGCTCTGCCGGGCGCGGGACAGACGGTTCAGCACGGCGCGACGGTCACGCTGAACGGCAGCGGCACCGATCCGCAGAGCCTCCCGTTGACGCTGCAATGGTCGCTGACGACCAAGCCCGTCGGCAGTGCGGCCACTCTGACCGCACCCACGACGGCTCACCCGACATTCGTCGCCGATCTTCCGGGAACCTATATCGCGCAGCTGATCGTTAACAACGGTTTTGTTTCGAGCGCGCCGGCCACGGTGACCATCACCACGACGAACACTACTCCGGTAGCCAGCGCGGGTCCCGCGCAGAGTGTGGGCGTCGGCACCACGGTTCAGCTCGACGGCGGCGGTTCATCTGACGCTGACAGCGATCCTCTCACTTATCACTGGTCGCTCACGACCTTGCCCGCGGGCAGCGCCGCGACGCTCTCGGCCGCAAGCAGCAAAACTCCGACTTTTGTTGCGGACGCAGCCGGTACCTTTGTCGCGCAGTTGATCGTCAACGACGGCTTCACCAACAGCCAGCCGGCGACAGTATTCATCTCGGCGGGTGTGCGCACGATTACGCTGACGCCCAACCCGCTCAATATGGGGATCAATGCCTCGTCCGTGCTGACGGTGACGCTTGGCAGCCCCGCCGGAACGGGCGGCTTGCAGGTGTCTCTCTCAAGCAACACCCCGAGCATCGCCGCGGTCCAGGCGAGCGTTACGGTACCGGAGGGCTCAACCGGAGTCAACGTTCCGGTTACCACTACGACCAATACCGGTAGCGCCCTGATTCTGGCCACTGCAGCCAACTATTCGAATGGCAGCACGACGGTCAACGTGGCCGTCCCCACCATCACGGTTTCGCTCGATTCACCCGTTGTCGGACTTACAAAGACCATTAACGGTGGAATCACCCTGAGCAATCTCGCGCCCCAGGCAGGCCTCACGGTCACACTGACCGCGCCGGGTGGGCTACTCACAATTCCGCCGACCGTTACGGTCGCGGGCGGCACATCCACCGCGGCGTTTACCATTACAGGAACCACCCCAGGACAGACCACGATCACGGCTACAGCGGCAAATTACGCCGCCGGCTCGGCTGCGATCTCTGTTAACAAGCTCGGTGCGATCACGCTGCCATCCGGCGTGACGGTGGGTCCAAACAGCACCGCTCCCTTCCCGGTGACCCTGGCTTCAGCGGCTCCAACCGGTGGCGCGACAATCACGCTGCAAAGCAGTGATCCGCTGAAGGCCACCATTCCAGCATCCGTATTCATTCCCGCAGGTCAGACCACGCCAGCCACGCAGCCAGTAGTCAGCGGCGTGAACTTCGGCTCGGTGACCATCACGGCCAGCTCCCCTGGTTTCGACGGCGACAGCAAGTCTGTCCAGGTCACGGCTTCCCTCAGCTTTGCTCCCACCAGCATCGGCGTTGGCGCGGGCGGCGGTACGGGGACCCTCACGTTAAATCTGAGTTCGCCCGCTCCTGCGGGCATCACGATCGCGCTGACGTCCGATAATCCGGCCGCGGCAACCGTCCCGGCCTCGATTCCGTTCCCGGTGAATGCCACCAGCATCTCGGTGGTAGTAACCGGAGTGGCGACGGGCTCGGCGGTGATTCACGCCAGTGCGTTGCCGAACCTGGCCGACACCACGGCCACGGTAAACGTCGCGCTCTTTGGCGGGATCAACATGCCGTCCAACCCGACGGTAGCCATCGGCCAGCAGGCTCAGTTCGTGGTTAGCTTGTCCTCCGCGGCTCCTGCCGGCGGTACCACGATCAATCTGCAGAGCACCGATACGGCTAAATTGACCATCTCTCCGTCGAGTGTGGTGGTAGCGCCCGGACAAACTGCGCCGGGTACTCAGCCCACCATCACGGGCGTGGCCATCGGATCGGCCAGCATTAACGCTTCGGCAACCGCTTACGGTACAGCTTCAAAGTCGGTGATCATCAATGGCCCGCTGACGTTTGTTCCCGGCACCGTTTCGGTGACCGCGGGACAGATTCAGAACGTGGCGTTGAACCTCTCGGGTACCACACCGACCGCGATTACCGTGAATCTCGCTTCGGATGCGTCCGGAACGGCATCGGTACCGGCGACGGTCACCATCCCGGCCGGGTCTAACACCGTTAACGTCCCGGTGACCGGTGTTGCTTCCGGATCCACCGCGATTCACGCTACGGGCACGGGACTGGTTCAGGGGAACCTGTCAGTCACAGTAACGAGCGCCGGTACCATCGGCGTGATCAACGGTAGCGTCGCCCTCGGCGGTACGTCGACCTTCACGGTCACGCTGCCCGCGCCGGCTGCTTCCGCGGTGACGGTGAACCTGGCGAGCTCGGCTTCGTCCAAGGTCACGATCTCACCCGCAACGGTAACGATCGCCCAGGGAGCCACCACCCCGGCCGTACAGCCGACGGTGTCTGGTGTCAGCGTTGGTTCAGCCACCATCACGGCTTCCTCCACCGCATACGATAACGGAACTGCCACGATTCAGGTAACCGCCACCGCCAGCTTCAGCCCGGCGCCGGTCACCATCGTCGGCCTCACCACCCAGAACGTGACGGTGAACCTATCGGCAGTAACGCCGGCGGCTCTCACGCTCAATCTGAGTTCGGATAATACGGCTGTTGTCGGAATTCCGGCGACGGTAACGATTCCGGCGAATGCGAGTAGCGCCCAAGTCCAACTCACTGGCGTCGCGCTCGGTTCTACCACTATCCACGTAAGCGGCACGAACGTGCCTGACGCCACGGCGGCCGTAACGGTCCAGCCGCTGCCGCTCATCACGCTGAATAACACAAGTGTTGCGCTGGGAGGAACGGCGACCTTCGCTGTCACGCTCCCCGTGCAGGCTGCCTCGGCGGTCACGATTAATCTCAGCAGCTCGGCTACGTCCATGGTGACGATTTCGCCCGCGTCGGTAACGATCGCGGCCGGTGCCACGGCGCCGGCTGTGCAGCCGACCGTCAGCGGTGTCGGCGTGGGATCGGCCAGCATCACGGCTTCGGCGAGCGGATATGCGTCCGCGAGCGCGACAGTTCAGGTGAATGCGACGGCTAGCTTCAGCCCGTCGCCTGTCACCATCGTCGGCCTGACAACGCAGAACGTGACGGTGAACTTGTCGGCGGTAACGCCGGTGGCTCTCACGCTCAATCTGAGTTC
>JBBQUM010000046.1:0-45810 GCA_038212445.1 Bryobacterales bacterium | reverse complement strand
CGCTGCACGCAGTAGGTGCACTTCTCCATGACGCCGCGCATACGGACGCTGACGTCGGGATTGGAAGCCATCTTCTCCACTTCCGTCATGTTCTTGTGGAAGTTGAGGAAGTTGAAACGGCGCACCTTATACGGGCAGTTGTTGGCGCAGTAGCGCGTGCCGACGCAGCGGTTGTACGCCATGTCGTTCAAGCCTTCAGGCGAATGAATCGTGGCCGCCACCGGACAAACGTTCTCGCACGGGGCGTTCTCGCACTGCATACAGGGGACGCCCTGATAGACCACCTGCGGATCGTTCTCGTCGCCGTTGTAGTAGCGGTCCATGCGGATCCAGGCCATCTCGCGGCCGCGCATGACCTGATCAATTCCAACTACCGGAATGTTGTTCTCGCTCTGGCAGGCCACCATGCAGGCGTTACAGCCGATGCACGACGTAAGGTCGATCGCCATGCCCCACTGATAGCCCTTGGAGTAATCCCAATCGCCATAGAGCGACTCGAGCTTGGGGACCTCAGCCATCTCTTCGATCGACTTCGGCTCGTGCTTGTAGTGCTCAAGCGAGGTCTCGCGTACGAGGTTATGCCGGTTCCAGGCCGTCCAGTCTGCGCCTTCGAGAATCTTCCCTTCGAGGACGTTGTGATGCTGTGTGGTGGCGATCGCCGCCCGACTACCGGTCTTGGCAATCGACACGCCTTCAGCGGCGTTATACGCATCACTCGACCGCAGCGCGTATGCGTTGTAGCCGACATCCTTGCCCACGCGGCCGACCTTCTTGCGTCCGTAACCGAGCGTCACCGAGATTGCGCCGTCGGCGTGTCCGGGCTGCCGGATCACGGCAAACTCGCCGATCAGCGAGCCGCGGGAAATCTTCACCAGGTCGCCGTCTTCGAGGTTCAGATCTTTCGCTGTCTTGGGACTGACGAGCGCCGCGTTGCCCCAAACCACCTTGCTCATCACATCGGGGGTTTCCTGCATCCAGCCGTTGTTGACGTAGCGGCCGTCCCACGCCGACGAACTGGCGTAGTAGGAAATCTCAAGTCCCTGCCCTGAGGGCTTGGTCATCGGAGTGGCAGCCAGTTTCTTGCCGTCGGCCACCGCTTTCACTTCAGCCGACTTTGTATTCGGCACGACGCCGTTATGCAGCGCCTCGCGCCATCCCTGCTCCTTCAGCGTGGGCAACCACGTGTTGCGAACCAGGTCGTAGCCTTTTAGCAGGCTCACTACTTCGGCGGCCGTCTTCGAGCCATGCAGCGGTTCAATCATCGGCTGGATGATGGTCACGGTGCCATCGGGCGCGCGCCCATCGCTCCAGCTTTCGAGGTAGTGCGCTTCCGGGACGATCCACTTTGCGACCGCCGCCGTTTCGTTTTCGTCAAAGCCCAGGTAGACGGTGTTTGCGACTTTGCTGATTTTGTCTGCGAACGCGAGGTCGGCCGGAGCCGTGTACGCGGGATTGCCGCCGAGAATCACCAGCGTGTCGACGGTGCCCGCGGCGATTTCGCCCGCCAGTTCCTTGAGTCCGGCTAACTGCGGCTGATAGCTGTCGAGGTTGGTGTAGACCACCGGCGCGGCCAATGTTTGATTGATGAGGGCGACGATCGCGTGAACTTCAGGAGCCTGGCGCGGACCGGCTACCACCAGCGCCTTGCCCTGATGCGCCTTCAAGTCCTTGGCCACCGCCGCGAGAAACTTGCCACGCTTGTCGCCGGCGACGACGTTGAGCGCGGGCATGACGCCCATCGTCCCTGCAAGGTCGATTGCGAAGGTCTTCACCTCGCCGACCTTCTGGCGCAGGCGATGATCGGCCATTGCACCAGTGAGCGAGTAATTCGCTTCCACCGCGTAGAGGCGGTTCAATGCTTCCGCTTCCTCGTTGGCTTGTTCGCCTTCAGGACGGCGGCCTTTGGAAAACTGCTTCACGGGCAGGACGGTGGAGGAATCGAGTCCGAGGAAGTCGCAATCGAGCGCGACGATCACGTCGGCTTTGTCATATTGCGGAAGCGCGGTGACGGCTTGGCCAAACGCCATCAGGAGTCCAGCGGATGCGTTGTCGGCGTTGATGGGCTCGAACTCCACCCACTTGGCTTTCGGCATCTTCGCCAGAGTCGACTTGCGAACGGCGTCGAGCGTCGGCGAGCTAATCGTTTCGCTGAGAAAGCGAACTTTGGACCCATCGCCTGCGGATGCGAAGTGAGCGCCGGCCCATTTCTTGTAGTCGTCCCAGGAAGAATCTTTGCCGGCAGCGGTGATCTTAGTGAGGCGGTCGGGATCGTAGAGATTGAGGATCGACGCCTGCTGCAGTGCGCTGGCCGCGCCGAGACTGTAAGGATGATCCGGATTGCCTTCGATCTTCGTCGGCCGTCCGTCGTGCGTTTCTACGAGCAGACCTTGCACTGAACCGCCGAGAGGCATGGCGGTTGAGTAGAAGTACGACTGTCCAGGCACGTAGTTGTCGATACCGCGCGAATTGGGCAGGATGTGCTCAACCGGACGCCGGCAGGCAGTCAAGCCGGCCAACCCGAACGAGGCTGCCATCAATTTGAGAACGTTGCGGCGTGAGGCGCCGTCGAGCAACTCGGTAGCGTTCTCAGGAAACTCGCGGTGCACCCAGGAATGGAACTCGGGTTTGTCGGCAAGCTGGTCAAGGCTGCGCCAGTATTTCTTCCCGGTCAGGCTGTCGCCGTTAATCTGTATCAAACTCATCGTTGGCTCACTTGTCCGCGATTAGCGGTGGCATCCCGAACAGTTCGTCGGCGGGTTGATATGTTTTTGGGCAATGATTTCGCGGCCGATTTCAGCGGCGTCACGATCAGGCGTCCAGTCCAGTTTGGTCACCAGGGCTGCCGGGCGAAGGTTGGGCGCGGGATCTCGATGACACTCGAGGCACCAGCCCATGTTCAGCGGCTGCACCTGTTTCACTTCGATCATCTGATCGATGCGGCCGTGGCAGGAAACGCAGCTTACGCCCGACGTCACATGCGCCTGGTGGTTAAAATAAACGTAGTCTGGAAGCCGATGAACCTTCACCCACTGAACCGCCGTGCCGTTGTTGTAGCTGTCGCGGATGGGTGTCAGTCGCGCGCTTTGCGGCTTCACCTTGGTGTGGCAGTTCATGCAAACTTCAGCAGCCGGGATGGCCGAGTAAGCAGCTTTGGTCACCGTGTAATGACAGTAGGTGCAATCCATGCCAAGATTGCCAGCGTGCAGTTTATGACTGTAGGGGACCGGTTGGACCGGCTGATAGCCCGGTTCGATGAACTTGGGATGCGAAAGCACCGTGTAAGCGCCGACGCCACCCACTGCGCCGAGTGCGACCACGGCCCCGATAATGCGGACGTACTTGTCGGCTGATTTTGGAAAGAGCAGAGCCATCTTGCTTGGAATCTCCAGTAAAACCGCTACCCAGAACGGCTACACCGCGGACCCCGAATCCTACACTACGTGGACTCTGGCCATAGGTTCTTATTATTTCTACCATGACCGTATAAATTCTGCAACAGGAGTAATGATTCTTGTCTAACGACAAAGCATCGGCTCTCCGACGACTGGCGCCCGCGCGTTTGCCGACTCCGGCCACCCTGCAGTCCACTTCCCCGCCCGATACGGTCCCGGGCCGCGTGGGACGCGCCTTCGGCGACCTCAAGGTGCGGCCGAAGTTGATGGTTCTGCACAACATCTTCTTCCTGGTCCTGGCGTTCGCGGCATATTTCTCGCTGATTCCCTTCTTCGAACGACAGGTAGCCGACGCGCGCAGCCGTGAATTGGGTTTGATTCGTCAGATCTTCGTATCCGACCTAACTCTATCAAAGCTAAAGGGATTGGAGACTTACGACTACTTGGTTGGCACGTCGCAGGACCTCAGACTCGACTCGAATCTGACAAGCTGGCTGGACGCCCACCCTGGGGAGATCTGGTCAAGCCCGGATTCAACCTATATATACAGGAAGGACGCCAAGACCGGCCTGTACCGCCGCGTGAAGGTTGCGCAGAACTTCTACAATGACGTCGTCCAGCGCGCTCAGCTGCTTCTTTTCATCGTGTTAGGAGCTATTTATGTGGGTGCCGTGCTGGTGCTGGAGTCTGCGATCATGCCGCTTTACGTGTATCGTCCCCTGCGACTGATGCTCGACGCGGATCTGGCCACCCAACGAGGCGATCGCGGAAACGAGATGATTCCGGCCGACATGATTCCGGGCGACGAGATCGGCCAGATCATGCGTGCGCGAAATGCCGCTATCGCGGAATTGCGGATGCACGAAGACAATCTCGCGGAAGCGCTGCACCGGTTGGAAGAGCAGGACCGGTTGGCGAGCCTTGGACTGCTGTCGGCGAGTGTCGCCCACGAGTTGAACACTCCGCTCAGCGTCCTCTATGGCTCGATCGAGAAGTTGAAGGAGACTACGGCCGACCCGCACACGCTCGAACGGCTGCTGCGGATGGAGCGCGTGACTCAACGGCTACGGGGTATCAGCGAGACTTTGATCGATTTTGCGCGCCGCCGTAAGCCGGTGATGGAGCCGGTGGAACTGCGGCCGATCGTCGATGAGGCGTGGGGGTTGGTCACCATCGACGAACAGGCTGCCCGACTCACCTTTTCCAACCAACTGGACTCCAGCCTGAAGGTCACCGGCAACTCCTCGCGCCTGCTGCAAGTCTTCGTGAACCTGCTTCGCAATGCGGCGCAGTTCACCGCTTCCGAAGTCGTAGTGCGCTCTCGCCCCATGCCATACGGCGGACACGCGGGAGTGGCGGTGATGGTGGAGGACAACGGTCCCGGGATTCCGCCCGACGTACTGCCCGACATTTTTGAAGCGTTCGTGACCACGCGCCTGGATGCGCAGGGCACCGGCCTGGGACTCGCCGTCACTGAAGGGATCGTCACGCAGCACGGCGGAACGATCTCGGCATCCAACCGTCCTCAAGGCGGCGCATGCCTGGAGGTTCGGTTGCCGGTGGTGAAGTAGACGGCTCTAGGGAGCGGGTCGCGGCGGCGGTTCCATTTCGTCGGGCGACGTGATCAGGCGCGCACCGCGATTGTAGGTGAGGTACTCAAATCCCCACTGTATGAAGATCAGCACGCGGTTGTGGAACTGAACGATGTACATCAAATGGATGAACAGCCAGAGCAGCCAGGCCACCAGTCCGTGGACTGTCAGCGATCCGAACTGCGCCACGGCCGACGCACGGCCGATCACCGCGAGGCTTCCCTTATCGAAGTAGCGGAAAGGTGGAGGCGCATTCTGGTTGCGGAGGCGCTTCCGGATGAGACGGCCGGCGTAGCGTCCCTGCTGCATCGCCACCGGCGCAACTCCGGGCAGCGGATGCCCGTCCTGGCTCATGGCGGCCAGATCGCCGATGACAATCAGTTCCGGGTGTCCGGGAACGGTTAGGTCAGGCGCAACGAGAATCCGGCCCCCACGATCTGTTTGGATTCCTACGCGTTCGGCGATCTTGCGTCCGATAGGGGTGGCCATCACGCCAGCCGCCCAGATAACCGTGCGCGATTCAATGCGCTCGTGGCCGGTAGGAGCATCCAGTTCAACGCCGTGTTCGTCCACTCCGACCACACGCACGTTGTTGCGAGCGCGGACGCCCAGGGAGATCAGTTGCTTTTCGGCGGCCGCGGACAGCGATGCGTCGTAGGACGGCAGCATGCGCGGCGAACCGTCCAGTAGCAGGATTCGCGCATCCTTCGGATTGATGCTGCGGAACTCATTGCGGAGTGTGTCGTTGGCGATCTCGCCCAGCGCGCCTGCCAGTTCCACGCCGGTCGGTCCCGCGCCCACAACGAGAAAAGTGAGCCAGGCACGGCGGCGGTCGGGATCCAGTTCGCGCTCGGCTTCTTCGAAAGCCATCAGAATCTTGCCGCGAATCTCGGTGGCGTCCTCGATGGTCTTGAGGCCGGTGGCATACTTACGCCAGTCGTCGTGGCCGAAGTAGAAGTTCTGCGAACCTGAGGCGAACACGGCGGTATCGTACGGCAGTTCGCCATCGCTGAGAATAACCTTGCGCGCCTGAATGTCGACGTCGACGGCTTCGCCGAGCAGTACGCGAACATTGCGGCTCCGGCGAAATACGGAACGCAACGGAGCGGCGATCTCGCCTGGTGAAAGGGATCCGGTGGCCACTTGGTATAGCAGGGGCTGGAACAAATGGAAGTTTCGCTTGTCCACCAGGGTGATGTCGATGTCCGGATTGTTCTTGAGTTCGCGGGCGACATTAATCCCGCCAAATCCGCCGCCTACGATAACGAGTCTGTGCATGTTTTATGTGCGAACAGCATCCGCCGACGGCTGCATTCCAAAGCGGCGGAGCATGAGAAATTCCGAGAGATTCTCGGTAGTGAGCAGACCCAGCAGGCGATCGTCCTCGATCACCAGCGCGCAGGATCCAGCCTGGGTCATCGCAGGTAGCGCCTCCGCGAGATCCAGATCGGGCTTGAAGACGGTGAACTCGCGGTCCATGGCGGAAGCTACATAAGCCTCTGGGCCCTCAGCGGCAAGGGCTCGCATGAGATTGTTTCGAAGGAGCAATCCGATGACCTGTGTGCCGTGCATCACCGGGAAATCCTGCTGTGAGGTGGCGAGCAGCAGATTGGCCGCATCGCGAATCGTGCTCCCATGAGGCAGCGTGTGAAACTCCGTGATCATGGCGGCGCGGACCGGCATCCCGTGCGTCAGCGTCCGTCCAATCGCGGCGGCGCCTTCCTGGGCCGCTCCTAAATAAACGAAAAAGGCCACGAAGACGAGCATGAACTGCATCCAGATGAGGCCGTAGAATCCCATGCTGATCGCCAGCATGCGTCCGGCCCAGGCGGCAATTCGCGTGGCCTCGTCCTCAGTCTTGAACTTCGCCAGAATCGCGCGCAGCACACGCCCGCCGTCCATCGGGAACGCAGGCAGAAGATTGAATCCGGCGAGGATCAGGTTGCCGAAGGCGATGCGTTGAATCAGATTGGCGTCAGTGGGATCGATGAGGTCTTTCAAGCCGACGATCTGGTTGCGGTATAGGAGAAATCCGAGCATCGCGGCGGCGATGATGAGGTTGACAACGGGTCCGGCGAGTGCGATCCACAACTCCTGAGCAGGCTTCGGGGTGGTTTCCATTCGCGAGACGCCGCCAATCGGAAACATCACAATCTCAGTAGTTTTGATGCCGAACCAGCGTCCGACGATTGCGTGTCCAAGCTCGTGGAGCAGAACAGAAGCAAACAACCCGATTACAAAGAAGATGTACCCCGAGGCCGACTGCTTGTCGCCCGCATTGGTAACGGTAAGGAAAATGAGCAGAAGAAGGAAAGTGAAGTGGAATCGAACGGGGACACCCAGAAGCCGGAAGCCGCCCAACGTTCCCGAGATCGGAGTGTTATTGGCAGACGGCCGGTCCAAAGAGGCGCTCCTGCTCCAACATAGCAGACCCCGCGTCCGGGACTCGCTGATCATGACGCAATGCCCCGTCAAAATGCATCTAAGAGTTAGATGCAGGTTGATTTTCGACCCCACGGGATTCATCTGCCCGAAATTGACCTGTGGCTCGACTGCACAGAAGTTTGCGGGACGAATTGGATTTCGCACGGACATAGCGACCATGCACGAGGACTCCACGGGCGCGTCTTCTCGACTGACGAAACCGCCGAGATCTATCGGATGCGCGTTCCGGATGCCGCAGCCGCTCTCAACACAGAGCCGCTCCCTTCTGAATGGAACGGCGCGCGGCTGACGTGGCATGCGGCGAGCCATATCCTGGGCGCGGCGCAAATCCTGGTGGAGTATCAAGGCGAGCGGCTGGTGTACACCGGCGATATCAAGCTGCGGGCGCCCATCTGCGGTCATGAGACGGAGGTGGTGGAGTGCGACCGGCTCATCGTTGAGTCGACCTTCGGACTCCCGATTTACCGCTTTCTGGGACGCGAGGAGGCGCGCGAGCGGATTATCCAATGCGCCCGGGAGGCGCTCGCCGACAAGCTGTCGCCGGTATATATCGGCTATCCACTCGGACGCGGCCAGGAGATTGCGCACGTGCTGTGCGAAGCGGGCATTCCCACCGCAGTCCACGGATCCATCGCGAGGTTCATTCCGCTGTACGAGCGCGGCGGGTACGCCTTCCCCGGTTGGGTGCCGTATTCGCAAGGCAACATCGCCGGCCGTGCCTTGGTGGTGACGCCCGAGTTTCGCAACTTTCTCGAGGCGAGCGGCAAGGCCATCCGGCTCATTTACGTTTCAGGATGGGCAGGCCTCGACAACGCACGCGCTCGCACCGGTGCAGAGGAGTTGATCCCTTACTCCGACCACGCCGATTTCGACGAATTGCTTACGCTGGTGGAACGGAGTAAAGCGCGCCGGGTGGACGTGGTTCACGGCTATACCGAGGTCTTCGCGCAGATCCTGCGGGACCGCGGGTTAGATGCGCGTCCGGCACTGGCTGCGACATCCGGCGGGACGATGGAGTCAAACGAGGGCTGATGGATCGATTCGCAGAGACGTGCGAGAGGGTCGCGGCCCGGTCAAGCCGCCTGCGGAAGGTGGCAATCCTGGCCGCCTATTTCCAGCAACTCTCAGACACCGACCTTGAGACGGCGGTGCGCTTCCTCTGTTGCGGTCCAGTTGCGGGACTGCCCCTGAGCGAGCATTTATTCGGGAAACAGGAGGCGCGCACCTTCGCCGTCGGACGCGCCGTACTGCGTGATGCCGCTTTGAGCGTCACCGGACTGGAGCCGGACCTTTACCGGATGTGCAATTCCGAGGTCGGCGATAGCGGCGAAACCATCGCTCTATTGGTACGTGGCTTGAGCTCCGGCGAATCGCTATCACTGGCGGACGCACAGCGGTTCTACTTGCGGCTGTACCATACGCGACTCACCGCCGATCGCGTGCGCTTATTGGCGGAGGCCCTACGCGCCTACCGTCCCGCGACCCTGAAGTATCTGCTCAAGGTGATTACGGGCGGCATGCGAATCGGGCTGCAGGAAAAGATGGTGGAAGAGGCCGTTGCGGCGGCGACAGGCGCTTCGCTCGACGAGGTGAGGAGTGCCAACAATCGCCTCGGGAACCTGGCTGCGGTTGCGCTGGCGGCCCGGCAGAACCGGTTGCACACGATCGAAGCGCGGCTCTTTCATCCCATGCAGTTCATGCTGGCGAAACCGCTCGACGATGTTGCGGACCTGGAACAGCCGTCCGCTTTTTGGATCGAAGACAAGTACGACGGCATTCGCTCGCAGGTGCATGTTGAAAACGGAAAGGCGGTGATTTACGGGCGCGGCATGGACGAGATGACGGGTGCATTTCCTGAGCTTGCCGGAGCGTTCGCTCGAGTTTCAGGCAGCGTTGTACTGGACGGCGAAGTGCTGGCATGGCGGGATGGCCGGGCCCTTGCATTCACTGTGCTGCAGCAGCGGATCGCCAGAAAGAGCGTGTCGCGGGATTTGATTGACTCGATCCCGGTTTCCTTTGTCGCCTACGATATTCTGCTGCGGAATGGCGAGATGGTCCTGGACCGGCCGATAGAGGAGCGCCGTGCGTTGCTGGTTGACGCGATTGAGCCGCTGCCGAACGCAGTGAGGGTCTCGGCGCAATACGAAGCAGCCTCGGCTGAAGAAGTGGACCGATTGTTCGAGGACGCGCGCATACGGGGCAACGAGGGACTGCTGCTCAAGCGCCGCGGCAGCGGGTACGAACAAGGGCGGCGTAGCGGTGCTTGGCTCAAGATGAAGCGTCCCTACGCCACGCTTGACGTTGTGATTACAGCCGCTGAACAAGGCAATGGAAAGCGCGCGACCATGCTATCCGACTACACGTTCGGCGTCCGTTCCGGCGACCGCTTTGTCAACGTGGGCAAGGCCTACTCCGGCTTGACTGACGTCGAGATTCGGGAACTCACTCGCATATTGCGCGGCGCAACCGTCGAAAGGTTCGGCCGCGTGGCGCTGGTGCGACCCGAGATTGTGTTGGAAGTTGCGTTTGACGGAATCCAGAAGAGCGCACGGCACAAAGCCGGGTTCGCGCTGCGCTTCCCAAGGATTGTCCGTTGGCGTAAGGATAAGCGGCCTGAAGAATCCGATGATCTCGATCGGGTGCGGACGCTTTACGAGTCCTCGCTCAATCTCACGGCTGCGCGGGAGCGGGAGTGAAACAACTCCACCCGGACCTGCGGCGCTGGTTCGACCAGCGATTTTCCTCTTTCACCGAGATCCAGCGGAATGCTCTGCGCCACACGCTGAAGGGGGAGAACACGTTAATACTCGCGCCCACGGGCACGGGAAAGACGCTGGCCGCATTCCTTTCCGTGCTCAGTGACCTGGCAACACAGCCAGAGTTACCGAATGCCGTGTGTGCCGTCTACGTATCGCCGCTCAAGGCTCTTGGCCGCGACATGTTGCGCAACCTTGAGGAGCCGCTGGCGGCGCTGGGCGGGCGAATCCGCATGGAGATACGCACCGGCGATACGGCCAACTCGGAGCGCGGCAAACAGTCACGGCGCCGGCCCCATCTCCTGTTGACCACGCCTGAGAGCCTGAGCACCGTGCTCTCACAAGCCGGTTGGCGGGACGGCGGTTTTCAGACGCGGGTGGTGGTAGTCGACGAGATTCACGCATTTGCCGAGAACAAGCGCGGGTCGCTTCTGGCCCTCACACTGGAACGGCTGAATCCGGCACAGCGCATCGGCGTGTCGGCTACGGCGTGGCCCACTGAAGTGATCGCGAATCTGTTGTGCGGCGAGCGTCCCTGCGCCGTGGCATCAGTGGATCTTCGCCGCGCCCACCGCCTCGACATTGCCACCGCCGACTCGCTGCCGCCGGTTGGCTACAATCCCTACCGCATCGCACACAAGACAGCGGACCTGGTGGAAAAGGCCGACTGCTCCATGGTTTTCACTGCGACGCGCTCGGCGGCAGAGCGTCTGGGCCTCGCTTTGAAAATTCTCCTTCCCGAGCAGGACGAGCGGATCCTCGTCCACCATGCGTCTGTAGACCGGGCTGAGCGGCTACTCGCTGAAGAGGGGCTCGCGGACGGTGCAGTGAAGGCAGTGGTTTGCTCGTCGAGCCTGGAGCTTGGAGTCGACTTCACCGCGGTAGATCAAGTGCTGCTAATTGGTGCTCCTCGTGGAGTGAGCCGGGCGCTTCAGCGGCTAGGCCGAAGCGGCCATCGTGTGGACGGCGTCTCCACTGGATCGCTAGTCCCGCTGAGCCTGCCGGACATCGTGAGTTGTACAGCCATCCGGCACGCGGCCGCGGCAGGCAGACTGGATCCGTTACGCGTTCCGGCTGCGCCGCTGGACGTGCTGGCGCAGGTACTCCTCGCGATGAGCATCGAGCGTGCCTGGGGATTGGATGAGGCCTTCGCACTGGTGAGGCGGTCAGGACCGTATGCGAACCTTTCCCGCGCCGACTTCGACGATGTTATCGTCTACCTGGCCGGCGGCGGTCGTGTGCTCGGCTCCTACGGCACGTACGGGAAGATCTTCGTTGAGGACGATCGATTTCGCGTGGCCTCGCCGAAGGTCGCCCGACTCTTTTATATGAACGCTGGAGTGATCAGCGATGACTTTCAAATGAAGGTCGTCGGACGAGGCAACCGCCGGCTTGGCGAGGTGGAGGAAAGCTTTATCGCCTCGCTCCAACCGGGGCAGGCGTTCATCATGGCCGGACGCAGCGTAAAGGTGAATCGAATACATGGGAATTTGGCGCTGGTTGAGCCCGCCGCGGGGGAACCGGTAGCGGCACCGCGCTGGATGGGCGGCAAGATGCCACTATCCGCGGGACTTGCCGCCGAGGAGCTAGGCTTGCGCCGGGCGATCCGCAGCGCCTGGGAAACCGGCGGTCCAGCGGCGTGCGAGAAGATTCTGCGCGAAGAGTGGGGACTCAACACAGCCGCCGTCGCACTCCTGTTGCGCTTCATTGAGCGTCAGCATAAGGCCGCGCCAATCCCCATCGACACGCCGGTTCAGGTGGAACGCATTACCCAGGGCCGCAAGACGATCCTCATCTTTCACGTGGTGGCAGGCCGTGCGGTAAACCGGTCACTAGCCTGGGTGCTGGGCTCGCGGTTGATGAGCGGCGAGAGCGCGGTGGCTAACTTCGATGATTACGCGTTCCTGATGTCGGTGTCGAAGCGAAAGGTCCCGAGCCTTGAAGCCATTCGCGCAGCGTTCGATCCGGCTCAATTCCGGCAGGACCTGCGTTCCGTGTTGGAGTCGACGGAAACGCTGGGGAGGCGCTTCCGCGCTGTCGCCGAGATCGGTCAACTGCTGCCCCGCCGGACGATTCGAGGCGGCGTTACGGCGAAAGCCTCGAGCTGGAGCGGATCACTGCTTTATAAGACGCTGATGGAGTATGAACCCGATCATCCACTGGTTCGCGAGTGCGTCCGCGGCACGCTGGAGGACGAATGCGATGCCGCCGGAGCGGAGCGCGAAGCCGCTAAAATCTTCGCGACGCCGTTTGAGGTATACGATCTTCCCCGCCCCTCGCCTTTCGCCCTGCAGCTTTTCGCGGCTTTCAATCGGGAGACTTTGATGGCACAGGATCCCGAGAAGGCATTGGATGAACTGGCCGAGGAACTATACGGTGAATGGTCATGATGCTGCGCCCGCACCCGACCGGAGCGCTGTGGATTGAAGAAGCCGGGACCGCTCTGGTCGCCGACGCTCACTTAGGCTACGGCTGGGCGCAACGGCGGCGAGGCGAACTCGGTCCGGTGCGAGACGATCGTTCCGGCGTCAAGCTGGCGCGGATCGTCGACGAACTGGCGCCCCGCGAAATCGTCTTCCTGGGCGACGCCGTTCATGCGCCGCGGCCTGGAGCCGAGGAACGCGAGTTCGTGGAGGGCGTTCTTACTCAACTCATGAAGCGGGTACAGGTGACGGTGGTCAGCGGCAACCACGACCGTCATTTTCTCCGTGACTACGGAAAGCTGGGCCTGATTCCGGTAAGTGAATGGCGCCACCAGCAGGTGATCGCAATACATGGCGACAAGCCGCGCGCGGCTGAACCGGGCGAGACGCTCATTCTCGGACACCTTCACCCCTCGATCAGCGTCGCCGATGCGGCGGGAGCGAAGCAGCGCCTGCCGGTTTTCCTTCTCGCCTCCGACATGATCATCCTGCCGGCGTTCTCGCCCTTCGCCGCCGGCATCGATCTCACTCGCGGACTGACAGCTCAAGTAGAGGGATGGATCGGGAAGCGCAAAATCGAGGCTGTCGCCACCACCGGCACTCGGTTGCTGCGGCTTGGCCCGCTCAGCCAACATACCTGTAAGGCACCGACAAGGCGGAACGACCGGATGCCAATCCAGACAATTCAGCGAAAAAGATCCTAAACTAAAAATATCTGTCGTCAAATCCTACAAATCGTTGTATAAAACCCTTGTCCACTGATTTATCCCTAAGATCTTTTGAGGCTCGTCCAAACCTGCGGCGAGTCACGCAATCGCAGAGAGTGTGCGGTCGTATAGGCGCCCCGCCCGCGCCACAGGTGAATCTAGTGTTTCGACTGCTGGCTTTGTTTTGCCTTTCTTGTTTCGCCGTCACGGTGGCGCGGGCGCAGGACCCTCTGGTTCAACTCCTTCAAACTAAAGGGATTCTAACCGCAAAGGAAGCCAGCGCCCTGCATTCCGAGGTAGACGCCGCGTTGCAGCGCCGTTTACTTGTAGCTATATTAAGAGATAAGGGCCTGATTACCTCGTCCGATGCTGACTCAATCCTGGCTGCTGGACAGCCGGCCAAACCCGTCTCTGTTGCCGTTACCTTGCCGGCCGTCGCGCAGGCGAAGGCGCAACCGGCGCCTTCCTGGTCTAAAACGCCACCTGTGCCGTCAGTCATAGCTGCGGTTACCCCGCTCCGACTGCTACCCGTCGACGCCATCAAGCGCGAGAGCATCATTCCGGACATCAAGCTTGGCAGCGGCGCCCGGCTGAAACCCTATGGATTCGTCAAGGCGAGCGCCATCTATGACTCGTCGTCGCCCTCGGGCACCGACATGCCGCTACCCTACCTGAACGGCGATACGGGCTCCACAGTCGACCCGGAGTTCCACGTCCGTGCTCGAAATATGCGGCTTGGCACGCAGTTCGAGTGGCTCGACTTCTCTCCCAAATGGTCAATAACGGGACGCTTCGAGGCCGACTTTGAGGGTAGTTTCACGCGAGCGCTGAATCGCAATATTTCGTCAGTCCGGTCGAGCCAATTTTCGCTTCGAACCGCGTGGGGACGCCTCGACCGGCTGGTGAACGACAAGACCGACTGGTTTGTGCTTTTCGGCCAGGACTGGACGCCCTTCGGCTCGTCCACGGTTCCCAACCTGGTTGAGACCACGGGACTCGGCCTGGGGTTCGGTACCCTATACGAGCGCCTGCCGCAGGTGCGCACTGGCGTGGTCCGTAGTCTGGGGGGATCACGAAATGTGAAGATTCTCCCGGAAGTCGCAATCACACTTCCCGCTTTCGGTAACACGCCCACAAATGTCGCCGACCAACTCGGCTATGGCGAGCGTCAGGGCGCTGACTCCGGACGTCCTGAGATTCAGGGCCGCGTGGTGACGCAGTGGCAGTTGGACAAAGCACCGGCCGTGGTACCGGCGCAGTTCATCGTGAGCTTCGTTCAAGCCGAGCGTTCCGCCCTGATCAAAGCAGCGGATGTTCCCGCCGCGTTCAAGGCTGCGTTTCCGAACGGCGGAGAAGTGAAGACGCACCGCTATGGCTACACGGTTGAACTTCAACTGCCCACCCGCTTTGCCACGTGGCAGGGCAAATATTACAACGGTGAGGACCTGCGCTTCTATTTTGTCGGCGGACTCTATTCGAACTTCAACGACACATCCGGATTGACAGGCGTCGCCACCGCGCCATCCATCGATGGTGCGGCGACGGTCGCGTTCGGCTTTCAGAACGGAGTACCGGTGATCGCGCCTGAGCGGCCCGTTCGCACACAGGGACTCAATACCGACCTGGGATTACCCTTCTCCCGCTGGTTTAATGCGAACCCCACGGGCCGCAATGCCGGTTGGACAGGCAACATTCATTACAGCCTCGACACCATCCCGGCGCGTGAAGCGCGAAGGCTTGCGGGAGTCCGCCAGCGCAGCGACTTCAGCGCGGCGACGATCAACTATAGAATGAACACCTGGGTGACGTGGCAATTCGAGGAAGGAATGTATCGCACCTTTGCCGCGAACCAGTCGCCCAATTCGGTTGGCGGGATGTTCACATTGCGGGGAATCCCGGCCCGCCAATGGCACGACATCCGCAGTGAATTCGGAATGCTGTTCACATTCTAGGGGGAGCGGGCAGATGCGCTTGGACTATTCGACGGTTCATCGAAGATCCATCGAAGATCGCGAAGGCTTCTGGAGAGCGGAAGCCAATCGTATCGAGTGGCATAAACCATTCGAGAGCGTGCTCGACTACTCGCGTCCGCCTTTCGCCAAGTGGTTTGTGGGAGGCGAACTCAACCTTTGCCACAACGCCGTTGACCGCCATCTCGGCACCCGGGCGGACCAGCGCGCACTGATTTTCGTCTCTACCGAGACGAACACCGAGCGCACCTTGACCTATCGCGAGTTGCATGCCGAAGTTCAGCGCATGGCGGCTGTACTGCGGGAGTTGGGAGTGGGCAAGGGCGATCGTGTGTTGATTTACATGCCCATGATCCCGGAGGCCGTGTTCGCGATGCTGGCGACGGTACGGTTGGGCGCGATTCACTCCGTCGTGTTCGGTGGATTCGCGGCTCACTCACTGGCGGCGCGAATTGACGATGCCAAGCCGAAGGTAGTGATTGCGGGGGACGCAGGATTGCGGGCAGGCAAGGTGGTCCCGTACAAGCACCTTCTCCGCGAGTCTCTGCGGATCGCCGAATCCAAGCCCGAGCAAGTGCTGATGGTCAGTCGCGGACTGGATCCGGAGGGCTCGGTGTCGGGCGCCGACGCCGACTACGAGTCAATGCGGTCCCAGCACATGGACACCTCGGTAGCTTGCGAGTGGGTGGAGTCCACGCATCCCTCCTACATCCTTTACACCTCCGGAACCACCGGTAAGCCGAAGGGAGTGGAGCGCGATACGGGTGGCCATGCGGTGGCGCTCGCGACTTCGATGGAGTACGTCTACGGCGCCAAACCCGGCGAGACGTTTTTCGCTACGTCCGATATCGGCTGGGTAGTAGGGCATTCCTATATCGTCTATGGTCCTCTCCTCAACGGACAGGCGACGGTGGTTTACGAGGGCACTCCGATACGGCCTGATCCGGGGATCTGGTGGAAGATCGTCGAAGACTACCAAGTGACCGTGATGTTCTCGGCGCCGACAGCGATTCGCGTCCTGAAGAAGCAGGATCCGTCGTATCTCACGCGTCACGATCTGTCCTCGCTGCGGACTCTGTTCCTGGCCGGCGAACCGCTCGACGAGCCGACGGCACGATGGATCGCGGCCGGCATCAACAAGCCGATTTACGATCACTACTGGCAGACCGAGACCGGTTGGCCTCTGATCACCGGTCATGCGGGTTTGAGCGAGCCTCCGCCGAAATTCGGGAGTCCGTCGTTTCCCGCCTATGGGTACGATGTCCGGCTACTCGACGAGCGCAGCGGACGCGAGATCGGGGCCAACGAAAAAGGGGTGGTCTGTGTCCAACCGCCGCTTCCGCCCGGGTGCATGTCGACGGTATGGGGGCAGGATGACCGCTTCGTTCAGACGTATTTCACCAGCTTCGGGGATCGCCTCATCTACACCACATTTGACTGGGGAGTTAGGGACCAGGATGGGTATTATTTCATCCTCGGCCGGACAGACGACGTGATCAATGTGGCAGGCCACCGTTTGGGCACTCGTGAGATTGAGGAAGCAGTGTCGTCCCATCCAGCCATCGCCGAGGTGGCTGTGGTGGGTGTGGCGGACTCGCTGAAAGGCCAGATGCCGGTTGCGTTCGCAGTGGTACGGGATAGCGCGCGTGTCGCTACGCCGGAATTGCGGAGTGCATTGGAGAAGGAAGTGATGGGCGCGGTGGATGCCTCAATCGGCGCCATCGGCAGGCCGGCACGCGTGTATTTCGTCTCGCAGTTGCCTAAGACAAGATCCGGGAAAGTGCTGAGGCGCTCGATTCAAGCGCTCGCCGAAGACCGTGACCCGGGAGATCTGACGAGTCTCGACGATCCTCTGGGAATCGATCAGATAAAAGCAGCAGTCGCAGCGATATCAGGAAGCACAATTCGATAGCCGGGAGGCTTTTTCGTCATGCCTGAACCTCAGTTGAACAAGGTCGAGATCCCCAGCAGCGACTGGGACATTGTCGCGCACAATCGCGAATTCAAAGATCTGATGGCCGCCAAGGCGCGTTTTATCGTGCCGGCCACCATCTTCTTTGTGGTTTACTATTTCGCGCTTCCGGTGCTGGTGGGGTATGCGCCGGAATTCATGTCGACTCCGGTCATCGGCCCGGTGAACATCGCCTACCTGTTTGCGCTGTCGCAGTTTTTCGTGGCCTGGATTCTGGCGTATCTGTACGTGCGCGCGGCAGATCGCTTCGACCAGATGGGCAAGAGCGTCCTGGCGCACCTGGCTCGCACCAAAGCTGAGAACGGCACTGACCAGGAGGTCAAGTGATGTCAACACCGCTTCTGATGTTCCTGATTTTCATCGCCATCACCCTGGGGATCACCTATTGGGCGGCTCGGCGCTCATCGGGAGCGAGCGCCTACTTCGCGGCCGGGCGGCGCATCACGGGGTGGCAGAACGGCATTGCCGTAGCGGGCGACTACATGAGCGCGGCGTCCTTTTTGGGAATCGCAGGAATCATCGCGTTTCAGGGCTACGACGGCTTCATGTACTCGGTCGGCTGGCTGGTGGCGTATCTGACGGTGCTGTTCATCGTGGCTGAACCGCTTCGCAACGCGGGCAAGTACACGATGGCTGATGTGCTGGCTTACCGCCTGAGTCCCCGTCCGGTCCGCGCCATGGCCTCGGTGAGTACACTCACCGTCAGCACGTTCTACATGATTGCCCAGATGGTGGGTGCCGGAACACTGGTGACGCTGCTGCTCAAGGGCTCTGGCATCACGTTCAACTGGGCAGTGACGATGGTGGGCATCCTGATGGTGGCATACGTGGTATTTGGCGGGATGCTGGCAACCACGTGGGTTCAGATCGTCAAGGCGATTCTGCTGATGGCGGGAACCATCCTGCTCAGCGTCCTGGTGATGGCTCATTTCAACTTCAGCTTTCCGCAGTTCTTCGACGCCATCGCGCACGTGAAGGACGGTGACAAGGTGGTGAATTTCCTCCAGCCTGGATTGCGCTACAAGCCTCCGTACGGAGCTCTCGATCTGATCTCGCTCGGTCTGGCGTTGATCTTCGGGACGGCCGGCCTGCCGCACATTCTGGTGCGGTTCTATACCGTCCCGGATGCCAAGACGGCGCGCGTCAGCGTGGTGTGGGCGATGGGAATTATCGGCACGTTCTATATCATGACCACGTTTCTCGGCTTCGGCGCCGCCACCATCGTAGGAAAGGCCTTTATCGCCAAGAACGGCGGCACCAACATGAGCGCTCCGCTGCTGGCTCAGGCACTGGCCGGCGACGTTTTCTTCGCGTTCATTTCAGCGATTGCGTTTGCAACGATTCTGGCGGTGGTGGCCGGACTCACCATCAGTGCGTCCACCTCGTTTGCGCACGACATCTATACCAACGTGTTGCACGACGGAGAGTCAGTGGACCCCAAACAGGAAGTCCGCGTGGCACGGATGACGGCTTTTGTTGTGGGAGCGGTGGCCATCGCCGTTGCCATCCTGCTCGGCCCAACCTTCAACGTCGCATTCCTGGTCGCCCTCGCTTTCGCGGTGGCGGCGTCGGCGAATCTGCCGGTGATCCTGTTCTCGATCTTCTGGAAGAGATTCACGACGGAAGGGGCGGTGTGGGGTCTGGCGAGCGGCCTGTTGAGCTCGATCCTGCTGATCGTCATCAGTCCGAGCATCATGGGCATCGACGGCAAACACCTGATCAACATGGCGCCGATTTTCCCGCTGGAGAACCCGGGCATCCTCAGCATTCCCATTGGATTTCTGGGCGCCTTCTTCGGAACGCTGGCCAGCCGTGTGGACGATGAGGCCGAAGCCAAGTTCACCGAATTGGAAGTTCGCGCAAATACCGGCCTCGGATCTGAGAAGGCTGTAGCACACTAGAAAGAGCACTATGTCAACGACATCCCCGAACATTGACTCCGTTCTCCACGAGAAGAGAGTCTTCGAGCCCTCGCCCGAGTTCAGCCAGCAGGCTCACATCAAGAGCATGCAGGAGTACGAGCAGCTCTACGAGGAAGCGGCGAAGGATCCGGCTGGATTTTGGGGTCGAATTGCCGGAGAGCTTCACTGGCACCGTAAATGGGACAAAGTATTCGACTGGGATTGTCCGTGGGCGAAGTGGTTCATCGGCGGGCAGATCAACATCTCCTACAACTGTCTCGACCGTCACGTGGCCACATGGCGGAAGAACAAAGCCGCCATCATTTTCGAGGGCGAACCCGGCGATGTGCAGACGCTCACTTACAATCAGCTGTACCTGGAGGTGTGCCGGTTTGCGAACGTCCTGACCTCGCTGGGCCTGAAGAAGGGCGACCGCGTGGCCATTTACATGGGCATGTGCCCTGCCTTGCCCATCGCAATGCTCGCCTGCGCGCGCATCGGCGCTCCGCACACCATCATCTTTGGCGGTTTCTCGGCCAACTCGTTGGTGGATCGCATCAACGACTGCCAGGCAACGATGGTGATCACGCAGGATGGATCGTACCGTCGCGGCAGTGAAGTGAAGCTGAAGCCGGCGGTGGACGAGGCGCTGCCGTCGTGCGCAAGCGTGAAGAGCGTGGTGGTGTTTAAGCGCACCGGTACGCAAGTGCAGATGATGGAGGGCCGCGACCACTGGTGGCATGAGCTGATGCGAGAGGCCAAGGATGAATTCGAGGCCGAGCCGCTCGATTCAGAACATCCGCTGTACCTGCTGTACACGTCGGGCACCACCGGTAAGCCGAAAGGCATTCTGCACACCACCGGCGGTTACGCGGTGGGCACTTACATCACAGCGAAGTGGGTCTTCGATCTGAAGGACGAGGACGTGTATTGGTGTACGGCCGATATCGGCTGGGTGACGGGCCACAGCTACATCGTGGACGGTCCGCTGCAGAATGGCGCGACCGTGGTGATGTACGAGGGCGCTCCCAACTGGCCCGAACCCGATCGGTTCTGGCGGATCATCGAGAAGCACAAGGTGACCGTTTTCTATACGGCGCCAACGGCCATCCGCGCGTTCATGCGATTTGGCACAGAGTGGCCGCGTAAGCACGAGATGAAGAGCTTGCGGCTATTGGGCTCGGTGGGCGAGCCGATTAATCCCGAAGCGTGGATGTGGTACCGGGAGAATATCGGGCGCGACCGCTGTCCGATTGTCGACACCTGGTGGCAGACCGAGACCGGCATGATCATGATCTCGCCTCTGCCTGGCGCCACTCCGACGAAGCCCGGCTCAGCCACCAAGCCTCTGCCGGGCGTCATCGCGGATGTCGTTACCCGGACTGGTGAGTCCGTCCCACCCGGCGGCGGCGGATACCTGGTTTTGAAACAGCCGTGGCCGGCGATGCTGCGGACCATCTATGGCGATCCGCACCGTTTCCAGGATCAATACTGGTCGCAACTGCCCGGCGTATATTTCACGGGTGACGGCGCGCGGAAAGACGAGGATGGCTACTTCTGGGTGATGGGGCGCATTGACGACGTCATTAACGTCTCCGGCCACCGTCTCAGCACGATGGAAGTTGAATCAGCCTTAGTGGCTCATCCCAAGGTGGCCGAGGCCGCAGTGGTGGCCCGTCCTGACGAAATCAAAGGACAAGCGATCTCTGCGTTTGTGACGCTGCAAGGCGGCAACGCGCCCACCGACGAGTTGAAGAATGAACTGCGGTTGTGGGTGGCGAAGGAAATCGGTTCTTTGGCTAAGCCCGATGACATTCGGTTCACCGAATCATTGCCGAAGACTCGCAGCGGCAAGATCATGCGACGACTGCTGCGCGAGATCGCGGCCGGCAACGAAATCAAGGGAGACACGACGACGCTGGAGGACTTCTCGGTTCTGGCGCGGCTTAGCGAGACGCAGGAATAGCTGCTGCTGGTGTAGTGGTGGCACTCTCTTTGTTCATGTACGGTACGTAGAGGAGATCGCTCCTCCGCAGGTGTTGATCCAGCCAGTTCGTCATAAACTGGACCACGTGCGGCGTAACGGCGGTCTCTCCACAACGGAGAGCGCGCTGCAGTTCTAACACCTGGGTGGTGAGCGCGTGATGTTCTGCGCGATGTGCGGAATAGCCGGGGTAGCGGCACCGCACCAGCAAGGCTTCCTCGTCGCGGAAATGCCTTCGTGCTTCCTGGATCAACTGGTCCAGGATTGCGTCCAGCAGTTCGTTGCTATGCGCTTTCGCGGTCGCGTCCTGCAATTCCTTGACAAGGCGAAACAACGTCTGATGCTGGCCGTCAAGCACGGGCGACCCGACCCGGTATTGCTCCGTCCAAACCGCTAGTGCCACTGAAGACCTCTCAATGAACTCTATCGGCGAGGGCGCGATGAGCTTTAACCTAAAAATTCGCGGAGCGGGCGAACACGGTCGCGAGCGACTTCCAAGCGGGTTTGAGCTGCGTCTTTTAACGAGACGGACACGCGTCCGGCGAAGCGTGAATTTAATTCGGACACCCAACCTACGTTTAGAAGAATGGCGCGGTGAATCCGAATGAACTGCTGAGGATCGAGCCGCCGCTCGAGGTCCGAGATACTGTACTCAACCGGAAAAGAACGTCCGTCGACTACCGCATACGTTAGTTTGTCGCGCGCAACGAAGTGGGTTACTGAAGTCAGGTCGAGCACATGCACCCGGTCGCCGACCTTCGACGTGATCCGGTCCTTGTAACCCGCGGCTGGCGCTTTCAGGGCTCCCGTCAGTTGCTCCAGCAACGCCTGCAGTTGAGGCTGCCGCATCCAATCCGGCTTCAGTCAGCCGCGCAGCGATTGCAGTTTCCGAAGCGCGCGCTGCAGGTGTTCGGGGTCGATTGGCTTGAGGAGAAAGTCGATGGAGTTCACTTCGAACGCCCGCAAGGCGTACTGGTCGTATGCGGTCGTGAAAATGACGAGCGGCTGTTCAGGCAAGCGGGCGAGCAATTCGAAGCCGTTCATCCCGGGCATCTGGATGTCCAGGAACAGCGCGTCCACGGTCTCACGGGAGAGGAAGGCCAGGGCGGTTTCGGGATCTGAAGTGCTGCCCGCGATGTCCACATCCGAGCCTGCCAGCAGGCGGCGTAGACGGTCGACGGCGAGAGGTTCGTCGTCTACGAGGTACACGCGAAGAGGGGTCATGCGGTTTTGGGGAACAGAATGCGGACTGCGGCGTGGGTGGTGGTACGGCAGGTTTCCAGCTGAGCGTTCGGGCCGAACAGCAGCGCCAAGCGTCCGGAAAGCTGGTCGAGTCCGTGCCCTTCGGGGATGGTGCCAAGTTCGAAGCCGGCACCGGTGTCCTGAACCTGGACTTGCACACGGCCCTGGTCGACTTTGGCGGTCACCACGATCTCGCCGCCCTGCGGTTGTCCGGCGATGACGTGCTTGACGCTGTTTTCCACTAGAGACTGAACTGAGAGCGGCGGCACGGGAAGATTGTCCAACTCGGGCGGGATCTCGATGCGGTACTGAAGGCGTCCACCAAAGCGCGTTTTCTCGATCTCGAGATAGTCGCGAACGATCTTGAGTTCGAGATTGAGCGGCACCAGGCTGGTGGCGTTTGCGTTTAGAGAAAAACGGAGCAGCGAAGCCAGTTGCCCGATCATAGCTTCGGCGCGCGCAGGATCAGTGGGAATCAGCGACGACACCGAGTTGAGCGTATTGAAGAGGAAATGAGGGTGGATGCGGGACTCAAGCGAGGACAGTCGCGCTTCAGCCAGCAATTTCTGAGCACGCTCTTCAGCGATCTGTTTCGCTCGCAGCGCGTGGTCGGCGGCTTCCAGACGACCGCGCACCACCTCGTAAAAAGACATGCTGAGGCCGAACGTCAGCGTCAGCAGCACGCCAAATCGGAACGCAAAGCTGAATTCCGGCCAGTACTGGTTAGCTGGCAGGATTCCCACTGCCACCAGGATCAGGTCGGCCATCAGGCAGCCCACCACGGTAGCCCCGAGGAGCACCACCACCGTCAGCGCAACGTACGACAAACCACGCGTCCACGCACTGCGGTGTCCCAGGTAATGCAGGGTGGAGGCCGCCGGCATCGAAACACAGCAGGAGTAAAGAAAGATGCGGGCAAAATCGCCGAGAATGCGATTCGGGTCAACTATGTCCTGCATGGTGGCGCGAAGCAGCGCACCGGTGAGCGCCGCGGCAGTGGCAACGGCGAGGACGCGAAGGTAGAAGCGGACCGTCATATTTGAACCCGGATGCCGGCCGACAACAGCGCCGAATACGGGACCATACCATATTGTGATCGCAATCGATTCCCGCCTGGCGTTTGCAAATGCCCGTAGAGGGATAAATGATTACCGACGCGGCGGCTCAGGTCCAACACGCCAACCCGGCTGTGATCGTCCAGGTTCGCGACCAGCGACGCCGATACGTCCCACTCTTTCCAACCCGGAAGCTCGCGTAGCCGGGACTTGCCGGCGCGGACGAAACCATAGTGCTGACGGCCGACGGCAGCCGGCATCGCCGCAGGTCGATAGTACGAGGTATTCGGCGGCGCGTAGAACTCTGCAATGAACGACACGCCCGAGGACAACGTGTATTTGCCGCCTAACAGCAGAGCAGCCCCCTCACGCCACGCAAACTCGCCGTGAGCTTCGAGCGCATCGCCGAAGACGCGGGTGAAATTCGCCCCCGTAAAAGTCGACCGTCCGCCATCGTGCGCGACGATCAGCGAAGTATCCCACCCATGCGCCAGCACGTTGTACCGCACAGCCGTGGTGTCGTACCGGCCGGTGCGATTCTCGCCCGGCAGTCCAGCAGCGGCCCACACGACGGTCAAATCATGGGAACCCTTGATCCAGTCGGCCTTCACCATTTCCCGGCCCTCGTTGAGACTCAGACGATCGGTAGGATCGGTGGCGGCGCGCGGAGGATCGAGGACACCGGTAGCGGTGAAGGCATAGCCCGTTCCCCATCGGAGCAACCGCTTGCCGACGGTGAAGTCCACGTCGCCTGCCGATATGCCGACATAGGTCTCTCGCACACGGAGCTGGGAATGAGTGTCGCCCTGCGTGTCCAAAAAGCCGGTGATGGTGGACGAGAACGTCCAGCGGTCGCCGTGCTTGTAGGAGAGCGACGGCTGAAGCAGGACGACGTTGCCCGCGTCCGGGCCAGACACACGCAATCCGGACGCGGCCGAGGCTTCCTCGGTCAACGACACCGAGTACCGTACCGAATCGTCGGCGGCTAGCGCGCACCAAAGCAATAGGACGGCGGAGTGCATGGATCAGAACCGGTTGGAGCGGCCTTGATGAAACAGCTTGTCCGGCAGTTCACGCGGCGTCCAGCCTGAGTATTCGAGCACGCTGCGGGAGTTCTTGCGAATCTGGTCGTAGAGCGTCATGCGCCGCAGCAGCGTCCTGCCGCCGACATCCTGATACTCGTCGAACGTCGCTGACTTGATGTGTTTACCCGAGGCGAGGAAGAAGTCGGCCTTGACCGGCCGAGCATCTTCCACGCGAACCCAGTATTCGATGCGGTGGTAAGTGGACGCCTTGCGCCTGGCGTTGAGTTCGAGCACGTCGCAATCAATGGCGCCACATTTTTCGCGGCGGAGATAGACGGCATCGTAGTCGGAGGCGTAGTTGGTGCGCGCGACATCGCCGTTTGAAGCATCGCCCGTCAGCCGCTCGAGCGGGGTGATGCGGATGGGACGGCTGGTGTCGGGAAGATAGATCCACATGTCGTCGGCGAGCATGAGCAGGAAGCGGCCCTTGTCGCGCGGGCTGAGGAAGTCGACATGCGTTTTCTCAGTTCCCTTCTGCGCCACTTCGTAGATGTGTTCTTCGTCCCCGCGGCCCGCGTTGAAGGATTCGATCTTGACGTGGACCACAAACGACGGCCACGCGTTGCGCGAACGGTCTGAGCGCTGTAGGAGCGCCTGTGCATCCGGTACGACGGCGCCGAACAGCGACGGTATCGCGAGTGCGAAAAGCAGCATCTTAGACATGTGCGAGTGCCTCGACAATCTTCATGCGCGAACCGCGGATGGCGGGCATCACGGACGCGAGTGTGAGCGTCAGGATCACCAGCAGTGAAGCCGCTAGCATTAGCGTTGGTTCATGGATGACTTTCAGCGGTAGCCCGCTGGTGTTGCCGGGGGGCGGCGGCAGGACGAGTCCTGCGCGATTCAGGATCACGCCGATCAAGCTGCCCGTGACGACGCCTGCGATGGCTCCCAGGAGTCCTGTAAAGCCGGCCTCGAGCAGAAACAAGCGGACCAGCCATGACCGCGGAGTCCCCATCGCCAGCATTGTGCCGATTTCGCGAGTCCGTTCAAACATCGCCATCAGCAGCGTGTTCGCACTCGACATCACCACCATGAAGAACACGATTACGCCGAGGAACAGGAAAATCCCGCTGAACATCAGCCGTACCTGCCGATAGTATGCTGCCAGTTCCAGCCACTGCTTCACAGTCAAGCCTGGCCCTAACGCGCTGCCCGAGGTGATCGCTTGATAAACCGCTTCGGTGTTATTTGTGTCGTCGAGACCGACCACAAGGTTCGTTACGCGGTCCGTCTGCAGCAGGCGCTGGGCGGCGGGTAGACGGACCTTGAGAAGCCGGTCGTCCATCTCCTTGAATCCCGTGGTGACGATGCCCACGACGTCGATGTCGATCCCGTTCAAAGCGCCATCGGCGGTGACGGCGAGCACGGTCAAGGAGTCGCCAGGTTTCACGCTCATAGACCGAGCCAGTCCGGCGCCCAACAGAGCTTCGTTGTTGTCCGTCGAGGTACTCGAAAACTCCTTGCCGGCGGACACGCGCGACGGAAATTCCATGCGACGTTCCTCCACCGGATCAATCGCATTTCCCATGAAGATTGATGACTTCGACCCGTTTGAGACCATCCCGTAGAACTCGATGCGCGGAGCCACGCCGCGAACGTGCGGAGTACCGGCGATCTTCGACGCAACCGACTTGTAGTCGCTCAATCCGTTCTCGAGCGCGTGCACCTCGTCACGCTCGAAGTGGGCGGAGTTGAAGACCTGGAGATGACCGAGGCCGTTGTGAATCGTACTCTCCCTCAGCGCCCAGAACATGAAGGAAAAGAACCCACCCACCAGCAGCAGTCCCGCTACCCCGCCCGCGACGATGAAAAGCGTCATGAGCGAGCGCCGCCGGTTACGAAAGACGTTTCTAATGGCTAGCTGCAGAAACTTGCTCATGTGCGCCCTCCTGAACACTGAAGTCTTCAACAACGCGGCCGTCACACAGCCGCACGATACGGTCGGCATGGTCGAGCAGGCGCTGGTCGTGGGTCGAAAACAGAAAAGTCACGCCGAGACGGCGATTGAGTTCGCGCATCAAATCGACCAGTTGCATCGCGGTGCGAGTGTCGAGATTGGCGGTCGGCTCATCCGCCAGCACTAGCGATGGACGGTGGACAATGGCACGAGCGATGGCGACACGCTGACGTTCCCCGCCGGACAGGAGGTCGGGCCGGTGCCTGGCGCGATTAGCGAGTCCAACGCTGGCCAGAGCCTCAGATACTCGCTGAGACCGTTCCTTTTCCGAGATCTTCTGGAGCAGCAGCGGGTACTCGACGTTCTCAGAAGCCGTGAGGACCGGGATCAGGTTGAAGTTTTGGAAAACGAAGCCGATCCGCTCGCGGCGCAAGGCCGAAGCCTGACCAGGAGTCATGGAGGTAACGTCCACTCCGGCGATCACGATGCGGCCGCTGGTTGGAGTGTCGATACAGCCAATCAGGTTCAGCAGCGTCGACTTGCCGCTGCCGCTGGGACCTGTGATCGCGAGAAATTCGCCCGCCTGTATTTCGAGCGACGCCTGGTCCAGCGCGGTAACCGAACCCCGATCGAGCGGATAGAGGCGGCTCACCGACTCTACGCTGACAAGTGCATCCATGAAGAGCTCCCTGGATTGGAGAGTAATGGATAGGCGCGGAATTCCATCCGGTGTCCCGATGGACGGTCAGTGCAGGTGGATGAACGGGGATTGGAGGAGACGGAAGGTTAGAAAAAAACGGGCCGCGCCAAGTGCAGCAACGGCCCCTCCATTTGTGGATCAGGAATGGACAAACTTAATTCGACATCACGGGATCGAACTTGACGGATACAAGCTTCGATACGCCCGGCTCCTGCATGGTGACGCCGTACAGCGACTGCGCGGCTTCCATGGTGCGCTTGGCGTGGGTGATGACGATGAATTGGGTGTGATCCGACATCTCCTTGATCAGGCGCGTCATGCGCATGATGTTCGGTTCGTCGAGCGGTGCATCCACCTCGTCCAGGATGCAGAACGGACTCGGCTGATAGCGGAAGATCGCCATCAGGAGCGCCATCGCGGTCAGCGATTTCTCACCACCCGACAGCAGCAGGACGCTCTGGAGTTTCTTGCCGGGGGGCGATGCGACGATATCGATGCCGGTCTCGTTGACGTTCTCGGCGTCGGTCAACCGCATTTCGGCAGCGCCACCACCGAACAGCGTGGTGAACATCTCCTTGAAGTGCCGGTTGATCTCCTCGAATGCCTCAGCGAAACGCTTGCGGGATTCGGTGTCGATGTTCTGGATGGCGTGCTCGGTATCGCGGATGGAGTCGAGCAGATCCTGGCGCTGAGCATTGAGGAAGTCGTACCGCTGTTGGGCTTCCTGGAACTCCTGTAGTGCGTCGGGATTCACCGGACCGAGGGCTTCGATGCGCGACTTCAGGTCGGCGCGCTTGGATTCCGCCTCAAGCAGCGCTTCTTCATCCAGCACGGTCTCGACGCCGGCTGCCAGTTCTTCCAGCGAGGCATTCAGTTCCTGGCGAGCGGTCTCGTCCAGATACTTCAACTCTGCCTGCTTCTTTACCAGCTCGAGTTCGAGTTGAACGCGACGGTCCTGCGCCGACTGCGCATTGACGCGCAGAGTCTTGAGGGTTTCGTCGGAGGTTGCGAGGGCTGCGCGCAGCTTAGCTTCCGCTTCCGCCAGGCGATTCACCACCTGCTCGCTGCCGCCGATCTTCTCCGCCAGTTCAGTGGCCCGCGCGTCGAGTTCGATATTGTCCGACAGCAGGCGCGCGCGTTCCACGCTCAGCCGTTCCATGGACTCGGCGAGTTGTTCCCGGCGGCGGTTCACTTCAGCCGTCTGGTTCTCCAGGCGCAACCGCGTGGCCTGCTCGCTGCGGCGACGCTCTTCCACGCCTGCCAAGTTGGCTCTCAGTGCAGCATGTTCTTCGGCGATCTCGGTGGCTTGCGCCTGTAGGGCGGTCAGATTCTCGCGCGCTTCAGCAAGTTGCTCTTCCTGAGTAGTCCGGAGTCCTTCTTTCTCCGTCACTACCTGCAGGTTGCGATCCTTTTGCTCAAGCGACCGTTCCGCTTCCTTGCGGAGCCGTTCGAGTTCCATACGGGCAACCGAAAGCCGCGAGGTTGACCGCTTGTAGTCATCGCTCAGATTTCGAAGCTCGTGGTCGATCGCCAGCGCGTCCTTTTCCTGCGACTGCTGCGTCGCACGCAACTGTTCGAGATCCTCAGACAGTCCAGCGATTCCTTCCTCAATGGAAGCAAGCAGTTCCGCGGTGGCATCTACTTCCTTCTGCCGTTTCGCCGCCGCCGCAGTGACTTCGCGAAGTTCGCGCTTCAACGCGAGCGGTCCGCTAGCCGACTTGCGGCCGCCGCTCACCACCTGCCCGCGGTAGCTAATGCCATCCGGGGTGAGGAAGAACAGCTCAGGGTGCAGTGAGGCGAGCGATTGTGCCTTCTCGCGGTCGTCAACCAGATAGCACTGGGCCAGGCGCGGCAGTAGGTTCGCCGACGCCGTGGTGAGTCCATTGGTAAACCGGAGCATGTCCCGCAGCGGCGACACAATGCCTTCTCCCTGAGGCGTTTGCCAGTTATTTTGAAAAGTTTGGTCGGAGTCAGGCTCAACCAGAAATGTGGCTCGACCGTCAACGTCGGAGTGCATGACGTCGATACCTTGTTCGGCCGCAGTCCAACTCTTTACTACAACGTACTCAAGTTCCTCGTGCAGGAACTCTTCAGCCGCCTTCTCGAAGCGGTTGTCGACAACTTCAACGAAGTCCGCGAGCACGCCGGCGGGCTTGAATCCTGCCGCCTCATTCCGCTCGATCGCGGTGAACAAACGCTTTACGGAATCGGTCGTATATGAGCGATGGGAAATGACTTCTTCGAGCGAATCGCGACGAGCCTTGCGCCGCGACAGGTCAGTCCGTAGCTCTTCCAGTTGGCGGCGGGACTCGGCCAGTCGCGTCTTCTGAACCGACAGTTCCTCTTCGACGCTCCTGCGCCGATCGCCGATCGATTCAAGCTCCAACTGCCGTGCCGACATGCGCTCGGACAGTTGCGCCTTTACGGTCTCCAGGCGTTCCAGATCCGTGGCGGCGAATTCGGCTTCCTTTTCGGCGCGTGCCTTATCGCGCTCCACAGCGGCTAAGTATTCGTCGATCTGGGCCAGTTGATTCTTGAGAGTAGCGGTCTCGCCCAGCAACCGCAGCACCTGTTGCCGCGACTGTTCGATGGACTGCTCGCGCTGACGAACGGCACCCAACACCTGGTCGCGCTGCTCGCTCTTGAACGTCAAGCTCTGACGGACTACCTGAGTCTGCTCTTCCAGTTCCAGCAGGTTACGAGCGCCAACTTCAAGCTCCTGCTGATACTGTGCAAACCGCTTTTCGAGTTCCTGAGACTCCGTCTCGCCCTGTGTCAGTTGCTGGTCGATACCGGCGATCTGACGCCCTTGCGATTCCAGCCGTCCGCGGGTGCGCTCGGCATCCACTCGAAGTTCGGCGAGGATGCGGCGGTTCTCGGTGAGTTCGCCTTCGGTCTGGTACGACTGCTCGAGCAAACGGGTCTGCTCGATGTCCTTCTCAGCCACGGAAGCCGACAGGGTCTGGAATTCCTGCGCCGCGAGATTGAGTTCGATGGCCAGGCGGGCGGCTTCGCGCTCCAAAAGCTGGTAGCGTCCGGTGAGGGCGATCCGCAGATAGCCCACCAGTTCGGTCCGCAATTCTTCATAGCGCTTGGCCTTCGAAGCCTGTCGCTTGAGCGAGTTGCACTGGCGGGACACTTCCTCGAGGATGTCGAAAACGCGGGCCAGGTTCTGCTTGGCGCCTTCGAGTTTCGCCTCAGCCAAGCGCTTGCGCGTCTTGAACTTGGTGACGCCGGCAGCTTCTTCGATGATGGAGCGGCGGTCGGCGGGCTTGTTTGAAAGGATCTGGCCGATGCGGCCCTGCTCGATGATGGCGTAGCTTTCCGGCCCAAGACCGGTGCCCATGAAGATGTCCTGGATGTCGCGGAGGCGGGCGGCCTTGCCGTTGATCAGGTATTCGCTTTCACCGGAACGGAACAGCCGGCGGGTGATGATGACTTCGCCTGAGTCGTTGTAGGCGTGAACCGCGCTGTCCGCGTGGCCGTTCGCACGTCCATTCGCGTGACCGTTGGCATGGCCATTCGTATGGCCGTTGGTATGGCCATTCGCATGACCGTTCTCGGCGCCTTCGAGAACCGGCTCAGCATCCTTGTGAACCACTTCGATTTCGGTAGCGCCAGTGATCCCATGCTTTGAGCGAGGATCCGACAAGGTCATGGTGACCGAGGCCATGCCGAGCGCTTTGCGTTCGCGTGTGCCGGAGAAGATCACATCTTCCATGCGGGCGCCGCGTAGACTCTTGGCGCTCTGTTCGCCCAGCACCCAGCTGATAGCGTCAGAAAGATTTGATTTGCCGCAGCCGTTTGGCCCGACAATCGCGGCGATCCCAGTGCCGTTGAACCGCATCTCTGTGCGGTCGAAAAAGGACTTGAACCCTTGAATCTCGACGCGCTTTAGTTTCAGCAAGGCGATAGACCCCTTCCATCTTTTACTCGGGGGATGACACTATAGTACTCGGCGCTTTGGTCGTTGTAAAGGGAATGCACTACGAAATGTGGTGTCCCTAGTCTCGAAAAGTCTATATCTTGTGTCCGACGCGAACAGGATGCCACAAAAACTCCTCTAGCCGCTAGGTTGATTCGGGTCATGGTTTAGAGGTTTGACGACGGCCAGATCGTCGAAGACGGCCAGAGCTAGCCGTATACGGGTAATTATACGCCCATGCAAGATAAAGGTGTCGGACAACTTTATCCTTCGCGGAGGACCTGGAGGGGCTTCTGGCCGAGGATTCGTACAGCTTGCCAGCCAGCCTGCGGCGATCGCTACGAGCGCGGTTGCCACTACCGAGACCAGGTTTCGGGAGCATGACGTCGAACTTCAAGTCAGCCTTCAGCAGACTTGAGAAGCCGGTCGCCATCCGACCGGAGACGGCACCGAGGATCAGGAATTCTATGGAGATAATTAAAGGCGTCCGACGCCTTTAATTAAGGGGTCGGACGCCTTTATTCTTCGCGGAGGACTTGGAGGGGCTTCTGGCCGAGGATTCGCCAGCTTGCCAGCCAGCCGGCGGCAATCGCCACTAGCGCGGCCGCCACTACCGAAACCAGGTTCGGCATGACGTCGAACTTCAAGTCTGCCTTCAGGAGTTGCTTCAAGACGAGGCTTGAGAAACCCGTCGTCAATCAGACTGTCCGTGAGCCCGAGACGGCACCCAGGATCAGGAATTCTATGGAGATAATTAAAGGCGTCCGACGCCTTTAATAAAGGGGTCGGACGCCTTTATTCTTCGCGGAGGACTTGGAGGGGCTTCTGGCCGAGGATTCGCCAGCTTGCCAGCCAGCCGGCGGCGATGGCCACTAGCGCGGTTGCGACCACCGAAACCAGGTTCGGCACCGCGTCGAACTTCAAGTCAGCCTTCAGGAGTTGCTTTAGGACCAGGCTTGAGAATCCCGTCGCCATCAGACTGCCCATCAGCCCGGAGACGGCGCCCAGGATCAAGAATTCTATGGAGAAGACACCGGCGATCTTCATGCGCGTTGCGCCGAGCGTTTTCAGGATCACTACCTCGCGAATTCGCCGGAAGCGGGTGCCCGCCACGCTCGACGCGAGAATGATTAGCCCCGCCAGGATCGCGAATGCCGAAATGAAGCGGATGACGATCGAGATCTGGTCCACCACTTCCTGGACAATCCGCAACACGTCGGCGACGTTCACCACGGTGACCGTCGGGAAGCGGTTGTACATGGCGACTTGAAGAGGCGCTACCTTCTGCGGCGTCATGCGCACACTCCCGTAATAGATGACGGGCAGTCCGTCGAGCGTTCCCGGGCTGAAGATGAACTCCAGGCGGCCGGCCAGGTGAATGGAGTCGATCCGTGTGACGCAGACCAAACGGGACTTCACCGTTTTGCCGCTCATGGTGAACGTCAACTCTGCGCCGGGCGCGATCTTCAGAGTCTTGGCAGCATCCTCAGCCGCGCAGACCTCAGGGGTCGCGGGCTGCCCCGTCCACCACTTGCCGCTCTCGAGCGCGGCGTAGGGCGGCTGAGCACCAAACGCGGAAACCTGCCTCGTGGACCGGAACCGTCGTGCGAAGCCCTGGAGTTTCAGGTCGGCGATGGGAGTGCCATTGATGGTGATGAGTTTGGCGGGCGAGGTTCCCATCATCTCGGGCGGACGCTCCGCGCCAGGCTGCTTGCGCAACAGGTCCATGATGGCGTCCTTGTCCGTCGCATGGATGTCGAGCAGGAAGACGTTCGGCATGCCCGGAGGGGCGGAGCGGAACATGTCGGCGATCAACCCATGCTGGATCAGGTACACGGTGAGGGTGAACATCACGCCCAGACCGAGGGCGACCACGATGGCTCCGGCATGATTGCCCGGCCGGTACAAATTCGCGATACCGTGGCGCACCGTTGCCGGCAACACCGACGCTCGTCGTCCGGTAGCCCGCAGCACCCGCAGCAACACCCAGGCCACCGCCGACAGCGTCACGAGGCTGAACGTCAGCGCGCCAACAAAGTATTCGCCTAGGCGCAGCGCGTCTTTCCAGGTTCCAGAGGTGAGGGCGCCGGCGATGCCGCCAATGCCGATCAGGATGACGGTCCCGGCAAGCACCGAAGCGCCCGACTGCCGGATTCTCTGCTTCAACGACGGTTTGGTTTCCGCCATCTCGCGGCGGAAGATGAGGCCGGGCTTGATGCGGCGGATGCTCAAAAGCGGCGGCAGTGTAAAAAGCAGAGTCGCGAGCATACCGATAGTGAGGGCCTGCAACGCCGGCACTGGATCGAAGCTCACACCCAGGTGCACAGGGAAGTAGCGCGAGATCAGGAACGGGAATGCCAGTTGGACGCCAACGCCGATCAGGATGCCGAGGACGCCGCCGCAGAGTCCCAGCGCGAGTGTTTGAACGACGAAGATGCGGATGATCTGCGATGACTTCGCGCCCAGGCATTTCATCACAGCGATGGTATCCATGCGCTGGTTCAGGTGCGCATTGATGGCGGTAGCGACGCCAAGAGCGCCGACGATCAGACTGATAAGGCTCACCAGGCTGAGGAACGTAGTGGCCTGCGTGAGACCGTCGGAGATCAGCGGGTGCGCCTGACGGGCATCGGCGATGAGCGATTCCTGGAAGACTTTCTTTAGCTCGGTCCGCACCTGCTCGATCGGCGTTTGCTGCGGGATGCGAAACAAAAATCGTTCAGCGGCGCGACTGCCGGTTTGGATGAGGTTCGCGCGATCGAGTCCCTGCCGGCTGATCAGAATGCGCGGACCGACGTTGAGGCTGCCGGCCATGCGGTCCGGCTCTTCCGCCATCACGGCGAGGATGCGGAACGGTTGACCGCCGAGTCGAATGCTGTCGCCGACGTGGGCGTCGAGGCGGAGCAGGAGATCATCGGAGACGATGGCGACGTCGGGCGTCAGCGATCCGGCGAAGTCCATCGGCGGGTCTAACTTCACTGTGCCGTAGAACGGATACCGGGTAGGATCGACGGACTTGATGGACACCAGAATGGGAGTGCGGCCCTCGCCGAATCCCGCCATGGAGATGGTCTCGGTGATCCAGGTATGCGCGATCCCGCGACGCTCCAGATCGTTCATGAGCGCGGTCTGCGCATCATTGGGAAGCGTGAATGTCCGCACTGACAGGTCGGCAGCGATCAGGGTCCGCGCCTCGCGCATCAGCATCGTTTGAAACGATCGGCTGAAGCCTCTCACGCCAGCCAGCGAGCCGACGCCAACAGCGACGGCAAGAATCACGAACGCGAATTTGACGGCTGAGGCTCGCGCTTCACGCCAGGCAAGCCGGAATACTGAGCGCCAGCTCATTTGATTTCGTCGGCGACGATGCGCCCATCTTTCAGCGTGATGATGCGATCGGAGTAACCGGCGAGTTCACGGTCGTGCGTCACCAGGACGAGCGTCGCGCCTTCGCGACGGTTCATGGTGATCAATAGCTCGAGGATGCGGTGGCCGTTCTCGCTATCGAGATTGCCGGTGGGCTCGTCAGCAAAGAGGATTGGAGGGCGCCCTATGAAAGCGCGCGCCAGTGCGATGCGCTGCTGTTCGCCACCGGAGAGTTGCACGGGATAATGGTCTCCGCGTTCAAGCAATCCTACGGTCTCAAGGAGTTCGCGAGCGCGTTTGCGCCCTTCGCCGAGTCCCGCACCGGAAAGCTCGTACGGCAGTAGGATGTTCTCCTCGGCGGTAAGCGTCGGAATCAGGTTGTACGCCTGGAAGACGAAACCCACTTTGCGTCCGCGAAGAGTCGCCATTTGATCTTCAGAGAGTCCGGTAATCTCCTCGCCATCGAGCTTGATACTGCCGGAGGTGGGAGAGTCGAGTCCTGCAAGCAGGCCAAGCAGAGTGCTCTTTCCGCTGCCCGAGGGGCCCATGATCGCCGTGAATTGTCCTTTCGGCACTACCAAATCAATGCCTTTGAGAATGTCAACGCGGTGAGTTGAGGTGGCGATACTTTTGGTGAGGGCTGAGACGGCAATCATGAAGTTGTGGCGGGGCTGCATCCATTATTATGACATTGGGTGCGTAAACTACTTTTTGTATTGCTCGTGACGTTGGCTGGCTGTAGTAAACCAGCAGAAGCTCCGAAGGCGGCATCCTCTCCTGCCGCGGCTCCTGCAGGCCCGGACGGACGCGCCACGCTGGTGACGTTTGGCGACAGCCTTACCGCCGGATTCGGCGCTGAGCCCGGCCACGCCTTCCCCGACTATCTGCAGAAACAGCTCGACGCGAAGAAACTCGCCTACCGCGTGGTGAACCTGGGCGTCAGCGGAGAGACCACCTCAGACGCGCTGAATCGTGTACCGCTGGTGCTCGCTGAAAAACCGGCGATTGTCGTGGTCGAGTTCGGCGGCAACGATGGCTTACGCGGGCTACCGATGAAAACCAGCCACGCCAATCTCGACCAGGTCGTGGGCGCGATTCAGAAGTCGGGGGCGAAAGTCTTGCTTGCCGGTATGACGCTCCCGCCGAACTATGGACATGAGTACATCGGACAGTTTGAGCAGATTTACCGCGACGTATCCGAGAAATACAAAGTGCCACTGATTCCGTTTCTGCTAAAAGGCGTGGGCGGCAATCCCGACCTCATGCAACAGGACGGAATCCATCCCACCGCCGAAGGCAACAGGATTGTCGGCGACACAGTGTTTCAGTACGTCCAGAAACTGATGTAGCGCCTCAGTTCAAGCCCGTCGCCGCGTATAGATCGAAAAGAATGCTTGAGTAGTTGTAGGCGTAGGCGCGTCCGTCAGGCGTAACCTGCAGGTGGAAATCTCCCGAGCTGTCGATGGGCTTCGATACGTGGAGTTCTTTCCATAGCGTGCGAGCGCCGGTAGTGGCATTCACCTTCCACACCTTTACATCCGGACCCTCGAGGCGTGATGGCTGTACATAGAACGAGCCGCTGTCCGCTGTCCACCCAAACGGATTCTCACTTTCCGCAACGCCCTGCAACTCTCGCGCGGGGCCACCGCCCACGGGAAAAATCATCCACTTGCCGTGACTCGGGTGGATCACCCACTTGCCGTCCGGCGAGACATAAACGGCGAAGCTGTCGGCTACGCCTTCGGGACAAACTGGAGTCAGCGTAGAAGTAGAATTGTCCCAGGCGAAGCATTGCCACTTCTTCCCTTTCAGCGGACCATCTACCAGCAGTTTTCGATCGCCGTCGATCCATCCGTAGATCACCGCCCGTTCCAGGCCGGGGATATCGAGGAATCGCGCTTCCCCGGCGCCGGTCGGGAAAAGCCCGAAGCGCCGGCTTCCGTGCTCGTCGAGAACATAGCCTGAGTAGGACTTGCCGTCGGGAGACAGCCGGTAGGCTCCTCCGTCCCCTACGCGGACGGCGGGCGAGCCGTCCGTCTTGCGCATATACACGCTTCCTTTAGGACCCGCGCTATCGCCGAGGACGCTGGCCAGTACCGTGGACCCGTCATTCGAAATACCCACGAGGATCGATTGATCGAGGCAGGACAGGTCGCGTTCGACGGTTTCACCGGGACCGGCGCCTGCAATGCCAAAATGCAGCGAACCCGAGCCTACAAGAACGGTTCCGTCCTTTGAACGATCGCAGAACCAGGCACGTCCGGTGAGATTCGCCACTGCACGCTGCTTCCCCTGCATGTCCACGGCGTAGAGGGTCTGTGGATCTGAGGGATCGAGCGACGCGAACCAGATCGACTTGCCGTCGGGCGTCCAACTTAGGCTGGTCCACGAATTGAACTGCGTTTCTGGGGCAATGATCGCGATCGGCTTCCTGGTCCCCTTGCGGTCCACCATCTGGAGTTGCGGCTTCCGGCCGTTCACATAACTCAGAAATGCGACCTGATTGCCGTCCGGCGAAACGCGGATCGTGCCGAGCGGCCAAGCGAGTTTCTCGATCAGGACGGTCCCGATGGGGTATTCAATTCGGGCGATGCCGTTCACCCGGCGCAAGACCGCCATGCTCGTCCCGTCGGGCGACCAATCGGCGTCCATCACATCTTCCAGCACCGGACGCGGCGCTCCGCCGGAGAGTGACATGCGTTGCAGACTGCCGTCGCGGCTGACCAGGGCGAGTTCGTCCTTGGACGATACGGATGCAACCTGCCAGTCGCCGGACACTCCGAGATCGCGGGATTCGTGAGCGCCCAGAGTCGTCTGGTAGAGACGCGTGGGACCGCCTTCCCAGATCGCGGTGTAGACGATGCCGCGGCCGTCGGCGGTAAACCGCGCGCTCTTCACGTACCCTTTCCGGAACGTAACGCGCTCGTAATGGGGCACCGTTGTCTTTGTGGTGTACGCGCGGAATGCGTAGCCCGAAGCGAGTAAAGCGACGCCACCCGCCAGCGCCGCAACCGGCCACATAAACCCGGTGGACTTCTTTGCCGCTTCCGCCTTCGCTACGGCGGGCTGCAGTCCGGTGATGTTGGTGTTCGTGATCGAGCGTAGAGCGAATGCGAGATCGGAGGCGGACTGGAACCGCTGTTCCGGACGCTTCTCTAGGCAGCGGCGGACGATTGTGGCGAGTGCGGGCGGAAGCTTGGTCGACTCTGTGTCGATGTCAGGAGGCTCGCTGTTGAGGATCGCGTGCATCGTCTCGATGGCCGAAGTGCTGTGGAACGCGCGCTTGCCGGCGATCATTTCGTACAGCACCACGCCGAAGCTGAAGATGTCGGAGCGAGCGTCAACAGCTTCGGCGCGGACTTGCTCGGGCGACATGTAGCCGGCAGTCCCCATGACGGTCCCGGGCTGGGAGAGGGCGATGGTAGCGGTGCGGTCGCCGGCTGCGGGCGTGTTGTGCTTGGCGAGTCCGAAGTCGAGGAGCTTGAGCTGGCCGGACTTGGTCACCATGACGTTCTCGGGCTTCAGGTCGCGGTGGACGATGCCGAGTGCGTGAGCGGCGGCGATGCCTTCGGCCATTTGCACGGCGTAGTCGATGGCTTTGCGCGGGGGCAAGGGCCCGCGGTCGAGCAGGGCGCGGAGGGTTTCGCCGTCGACGAGTTCGGAGACCGTGTATGCGAGGCCGTCCTCGACGCCGACATCGTAGATGGTGACGATGTTGGCATGGTTCAGGGCGCCGAGGGCGCGTGCTTCCTGCTCGAAGCGTGCACGGAGCGAGGGGTCGGCGGCGAGGGACTGCGGGAGCATTTTTATGGCGACATCGCGGTGCAGTCGCTCGTCGCGGGCGCGGAACACTTCGCCCATTCCGCCCTCGCCCAGTTTGTCGATGATTTCGTAGTTGCCGAGCTTACGTCCAATCACAGTATCTTGAAGCCTACCCTATATGGAGTAGACGATTCAATGTTTTCATAGACCTAATTAAAGGCGTCCGACCCCTTTTAATAATCTTTTAGTTGTCGGACACCTTTATTGCTGGGAATATGCTGGAGGGTGGTGGCTTACGTTAAATGGTGGGGGGGGTGATGAGCAGAAAAATAGGGCGCGAAACGGCCATGATCCGCGCCCGGAGGTCATCAATGTGGGGCGAAGGTCGATCTACGCGGAAACAACCTTGCGGCAAACCTCCGTCTCGCCGCCCGGTCGTAAACTCGTGGAACAATTCCTTCCTTTGTGATTTAAGCACCCCGCCAGTCTTGGTACAAGGACGCCTATGCGGGTATTGCTCACCTCAAAATGAGGTAGTTCCCGTGTACCAACTAGTACCAACACCTTAGCCGACCGCTCGACACTACCCATCCCATTGACAACGCGTATCTTACTGCGTTTTTCACACCGCCACAGAACTGTATCCTAATTGTAATCAGGTACCACACCACTTTGAAGGTGTGTCCAGAACCTCCCCACACGGCGCTTGGAACTTGGTTATATCGCTGATAATATTCAGCTTGCCCATCAATCAAACCTGGGTCCAAGCCTACGATCCGTTGGGAAACGCCTGGCTGTCGACACTCGCTGCGGCCGCGCCGGTCTTCCTCCTCTTCTACTTGCTCGCCGTCCGTAGGACCATCGCATGGCGCGCCGCAGTGTACGCATTCCTCTCCGCCCTGCTGATTGCGCTAATCGTGTTCGGCATGCCCCCGACCATGGCTGCAGGAGCGGTAGCAAGCGGCTTGGTCTACGCCGCCATCATGATCGCCTGGACGCTGGTGGCGGCCGTCTTTGTCTACGACGTGACGGTGGAGAGCGGTCAGTTCAAAGTGATCATGGATTCGATCGGCGCCGTCACCGACGACCGGCGGCTCCAGGTGCTGCTTATCGCCTTTGCCTTCGGCGCCGTGCTCGAAGGCTCGGGGGGAGGCGGCGCTCCGGTCGCCGTCTGCGGAGCGATGATGATCGGCTTGGGATTCCGACCCTTCGACGCTGCGCTCATGTGCTTGTTGGCCAACACAGCACCGGTGGCCTGGGGTGGAATGGGAAATCCAATCCGGACTCTGGTCGCCGTCACGGGACTGGCCGAGGCCGATGTCAGCGCCATGGTGGGACGCATCCTGCCGTGGGTTTCCGCCGTGCTGCCCTTCTGGCTAGTCCGCACTCAATGCGGTTGGCGCGACACCTTCCAGGTCTGGCCAGGACTGGCATTCTGCGGGATGACGTTCGCGCTGGTGCAATTCTTCTGGTCGAACTACGTCGACGCCGCGCTGGTCGACATCATGGGCGGACTCGCCACAATCGTACTGACGACGCTGTTTTTGCGCGTGTGGAAACCGAAGTCGGTGTGGCGCTACCCGGACGATCCTCCGGTGGCGGCCGCCAAACGCTACACGGCAGGACAGATCGTGTACGCGTGGTCGCCGTTTCTGCTGATCGCCGGACTGGTGGTTTTCTGGGGACTGCCGGCAGTGAAGGCGCGGCTCGACCTGACGACGATCCGTATGCCGGTCCCGGGACTACATAAGCTGGTGCTGCGCGTTCCACCGGTGGTCACGCATCCGGAAGCGGAATCTGCGATGTTCGAGTTCGCTTCACTAGCGGCCGTGGGCACAGCGACATTCTTCGCCGGCTTGATTGCCGGACCGCTGCAGGGACTGTCGCTCGCAACCACCCTGAAGATCTTCGTCCGCACGCTGGTGAGGATGCGAACCAGCCTGGTCGCCATCGCCGCCATGCTGGGGCTCGGCTACATTACCCGCTACTCTGGCATGGATGCCGTGATGGGACTAGCACTAACCAAGACCGGCTGGACCTATCCGATCTTTGGAACGCTGATTGGATGGCTGGGAGTGGCGCTAACCGGCACCGACGCAGGTTCCAACGCGCTATTCGGCAGCTTGCAGGTAATCACCGCGCGCAAGCTGAGCCTTAGCCCGATTCTCATGGCGGCCGCCAACACAGCCGGCGGAGTGATGGGGAAGATGATCGGCGCTCAATCGGTAATCGTGGGCTGTGCTGCGTGCGGCATCGAAGGACAGGAAGGCAATCTATTCCGGGCGGTGATGAAGCACAGCATTGCGCTGGCGCTGATCGTTGGCCTGATTGTCTTGCTGTACGCCTACGTTTTCACCGGCGCGATTCCAAATGGTCACCGGTATTGGTAGTTACTCGGCCGGCGCGGTGATCTTGAAGGCCGGCCGCACGAACTGCCAGTCGGGAAGTTCGTAAACACGCATGGCGGTTTTGCATTCGCTGCCGACATCTTTGTTCTGCTCCGGCGCCAGAGGCCCAACTTTCACCGCCAGAGTGCAGGCAGGGGTGGTGACCTCGAGTTCGAGGTCGTTGATGTCCGCCTGCGAATGATTGATGACGGCGAACGTGACCGTGAGTTTGCCGCCCGGCTTCTCGGACATACGCAGTCCCGCCACTTCAATATGTTTCGCCAGAGAGTGCTTGGTGTTCTCGGCCAGCGCCACCACCGGTTGGCTCTTGGCCGCTCCCTTCGGCTCTGGGGCAGCCACCTTTTTGTCGGAGCAGGAGCAGACAACGAGGGCCAACGCGACGGCGGGGACGAGCCTGTACATGATGATTCAGATTAGCGGAGACTCAGCCCTCCGTCCACCGCCATCACCTGACCGGTGACGAAATCGGGGCCGGAGAGAAAGTACATCACCGCTTCGGCGATCTCTTCAGCCCTGCCAGCACGGCCGGCAGGGGTGGCGCAGATGAGGCGTTCGATACGCTCGTCCGACTTCCCCATCGGGATAACGCCGGGAGCGACCGAATTCACGGTGATACCAGGAGCCCACGCCTTAGCCAGCGCTTTGGTCAACATGATGACGCCGGCCTTCGAGGCGCAGTAATGAGCATGATGGCCCCAGGGCCTTATGCCCCCGAGCGAACTCATGTTGACAATACGCCCGCCACCCGAACTCTGCATCAGGCGAGCAGCCTCCTGACAACAAAAGAAAGTCGCTTTGAGGTTGACGTTATGGATAAAGTCCCAGTCCGCTTCGGTGATCGCCAGAGGATCGAAGCGCGTGAACCGCGCGGCATTATTTACCAGTCCGTCGAGCCGCCCGTAACGCTCGCGGATCGCCGCAAACATCCCTCGGATCTCCTCAACTGACTCCAGATTCGCCTGAAAGGTCGAGGATCCGCCGCACTCACCGGCAGTCTCCTTCGCCAGCGCCTCAGAGTGGTGGTAATGGATGGCGACTATAGCTCCGCGCTTGTGAGCCTCAATGGCGAGGATCCGCCCAATTCGCTTTGCAGCTCCAGTAATCAGAATAATCTTCCCGTCGAGGTCCGGCATTTCCTCCAGTGTAGCCTCAGACAAAATTACTCGAATTGAAATATTTACAGCCGGGAGCTAGGGTTAACTCTAAGTTTTATTGTGACCGAATCATTGGCTTCCAGACTGCTTTACATTTGTTATGCAGTCCTGGAGCACCTTGCATGCATCCTCGAAGTCTATCGAGGAGCTTGCTGAGAAATACACCTTGAAGTCACTCTCGCCAAGTGATCGTGAGCAATTCGAAAGGCATTTGTTGACCTGCGGCCGGTGCCGTGATGCGGTCAGCACCGTTGAAGAGTTTGTGAGAGTATTCCGATCCGTCCATCTGGCGCACGACGGGCCTACCGAACTTGTGGCCTAAAGTTACTTCGGGTATTCAGGGCGCTGCTACGCACCCTTCATAAGCTCTTCTCGTACCGTTAAGCGCTTGATAAAGTCCAGATCGAGTTCGTACCCGAAACCGATTTGATCGCTCACCGCAATTGCGCCCGACGAACTCACCTCAATTGCGGGGGAGACGATGTCCTGTTTCCAGTAGCGCTTGCTCGCGGACACATCGCCCGGCAAAACAAAGTTCGGCAACGTGGCCAGCGCAATATTGTGTGCGCGGCCGACGCCCGCTTCGAGCATGCCTCCGCACCAAACCGGAATCGCCGCTTTCTGTGCCAGGTCGTGTACCCGTTTTGCGCCCCAGAAACCGCCTACACGGCCTAACTTAATGTTGATGATCCGGCAGGCCGAGAGGCGGATAGCCTGCTCGGCATGATGCGGCGTCCGGATGCATTCGTCCAGACAAATCGGAGTTTTTAAGGCTCGCTGCAGTTCAGCGTGATCGATGATCTCGTCATGCGCCAGCGGCTGTTCGATCATCATCAGGTTGAAATCATCGAGTTGCTTCAGCAGGTCAACATCGCTCAGGCGGTAGGCGGAGTTGGCGTCCGCCATCAATAAGATATTAGGAAAGCGCCGGCGCACCTGGGCAATGACATCGACATCCCAACCGGGCTTGATCTTCATCTTGATGCGTTGGTAGCCCGCGGCGACCTCGGTTTCGATCTTGCCCAGCAGTTGCTCCACCGTGTCCTGGATGCCGATTGACACGCCGCACGGAATCTCCTTCCGCGCACCGCCGCCGATCGCCTTCCACAGCGGCACGCCGGCACGCCGGGCTTCCAAGTCCCAGACCGCCGCTTCGAAGCCGCCGCGCGCCATGTAGTGTCCGCGGATGTGAGCGGTGCGCGGATAAACGGCGTCTGCGTTTTCAAACTCATGATTCAGGACCCGCGGGGCGATATAGTCCTTGAGGATGAGCCACGCGGCATCGGTCCATTCTTCGTTGTAGAAAGGATTCTCGCCGCAGGTGACTTCACCCCAACCCGATAATCCGTCGGCTACAACTTCCACCAGCAGGATGTCCCGCTCGTAGGTGCGGACAAAGCTGGTTTCGAAGAAGTGGACCAGCGGCATGCGGATGTGGCGGACAACGATGCGTTCTAGTTTGATTCCCATTTTCCAATCAGGTAATTACCGGACTCCGAGGTGCGCTCAAAGCCGATGACGGCCAGCCCGGCGGCGAAGTGCTGCTGGAACTGTTCGCCGATGGTTTTTTGAATTTCGCGAACCGTCTCCGGCTGGCCGGTGCGCAGTTCGCCTATATTCAGGGGAAGAGAAATACGCGCCTCAACCAGCGGACGCTGAAAGGGCTCGTGTCCGATGATGCTGTTGGCGCGGTTGCTGCGCACGTACCATTCGGCCACCAGGCGGTCCGTTGGCAGTCCTGCGTTCAGAAGGCTCGAGGTGGCGCCATATTGATTCGGCAAGAAGCGGCGGACAATTGCGCCCAAGCGCTCAATGTTGAAAAACGCGTTCTTGATTTCGAGCGGGTCGAAAGTCCACTCGATTAGATCGATCGCCCGTCCCAGCGCTTCTTCGCGTTGGGCCAGCTTCAACTGACGGCCGATACCGTAATCGCGATAGGCTGGCAGCACGCCGAGCATATGGCTATGGAGATAGTATTGGCCGCGAGGTTTGAGGCCGGGAATGGCCAGGCAGAACCCAACCATCTGGTCACCGTCGTAGGCGCCAAACGCGTGCCCGCCCACCTTGCTGGCTACGATGAACAGCCGCACCGGGAGCAGATCCACATCGGCGAATCCCCAAATGATCTGCTGGAGCTGTACGGCTTCCACGAACTCGGCGTGCTCGTGCAGTTGCCGGATGGCGATTACCGGGGCTGCTTGGCTTCCTGCCAAAGTTCCTCCATCTCCTGAATGTTGGATTCGGGAAGTGAACGCCCGCGTCCGCGCAAACTCTCCTCTACAAAATTGAACCGCCGCCGGAACTTGGCGTTGGTCTTGCGCAGGGCCTGCTCGGGATCCACCTTGAGGAAGCGGGCGACGTTCACCAGGACAAAGAGCAGATCGCCCAGTTCGTCCTCGACATTGGCCGCGTTGCCGGACTCTCGCGCCTCGCGCAACTCCTCGAGCTCTTCGTTCATCTTGTCGAAGACCTGCTCGATATTCTCCCAATCAAACCCAACCGCGGCTGCTTTTGAAGCCACCTGTTGAGCCTCCACCAGAGCAGGCATGTGACGCGGGATGCCATCGAGAAGGTTCGCGACGGGCTTACCGGTATCCACCTTCTCCTGGCGCTTGATCTCGTCCCACCGCTGTTTCACCTCGCCGGCGGTCTTGGCCTCGGCGTCTCCAAAGATATGGGGATGACGGCGAATCAATTTACTATTGATCGCCTCGAGCGAATCGTCGATGGTGAAGTGTCCCTCTTCGGCGGCCATCTGCGCGTAGAAGACGGCCTGTAGCATGAAGTCGCCCAGCTCCTCGGCGAGGTGCGGAAAGTCCCGCGCATCGATGGCGTCGAGCACCTCGTAGGTTTCCTCGATGGTGTAGGGCTTAATGGAGTCGTAGGTCTGTTCGAGATCCCAGGGACAACCGTCCTTGGCTCTGAGGCGGGCCATGATTTCCACCAGCCGGTTGAACTTTTCGCCAGGGTTGGGAGACGCTTTGGAGGACATCGTTTCGATTGAACTAACAGGGTAGCATTCCCGCCTGCTCCGCTTAGTTCAACCTCGATACCCGCCGGTGTTAGAACATCGCGCTGCCGGCGGTCTTGAGCACCACCCACACCAGCCAGGGAACCAAGACGACGCCGAGAGCCTTACCGAAACTGATCTTTCGCCCACCCGCCACCATGATGCCAACAGCGATGAGCGACATCGTCCAGAAGGAGAACAGGTCAAAGGATCCCAGCAGCGCCTTCAGCCATTTTGCGCTGTCTGCGCTCAGAAACGCCCCGAGATTAAACGCCAGTGGATTACGAATGTCGTAATCCTCCTTGTTCTTGAGGAACATCACCAGGATCATCAGCGGCACTGTGACTAACCCGGTAAGCGACGCGTAGCCCACGATCCCCATCATTTGCGGGAGTCGGATTTTGGTCCCCACGATCGAATTAGCCATAAACATCAGCACCGCGGCACAGATCAGCACCATGATCAAGGGTCCAATCAGCGACTGCACGTAGCCGATGACAGATCCGATCTTGGCGCCCATGGTGACTGCCTGCTGAAATTGCTCGGCGGTCATGTTCTGGGCGCGGCCGCTCTCTTCCATCTGCTGCTTCACAACCTGTTCCCAGCCGAAGCGCTGGCCATACAGAGTGATGAAGATCAGCGAGAGAATCGACAATATTACGACCGGGATAATCCAGCGCGGCCGTTCGATCACATCGGCGAAGGTCTTCTTGGGGTCGAAGAAAACGCCGATGATCCGGCTGGCTTCGCCCATAGGCTTCTGATCCGGTACTGGAGGCGGTGTCATATTTGGCAAGCCATCATGTCACGGATTTCGATTGCCCGCAACTGTGGGCGGCAACCGTGTCGCTAGTATGTGATTTGTCCGGTTGAGTTCACACATGATGTGTCCGCTCGAGCTAAGCGGCGGAGGCAAGCTGGATGGGTGAACCCAAACACGCTTTACTGTGCCGCGGAAGTGGAGCGGATGATGAAGCTACAAGACGTGCTGCTGAAAGCGATGGCGAAGAAGATCACATGGTGGAGCGCAGCAGAGATCATCGGGGTCAGCGACCGAACAA
>JBBQUM010000045.1:0-48818 GCA_038212445.1 Bryobacterales bacterium | reverse complement strand
GGGTCCGTATGAAATCCTCGAACCGCTGGGCGCCGGCGGCATGGGAGAGGTGTATAAGGCGCGCGACACCCGCCTCAACCGGACCGTCGCCATCAAAGTCCTAAACGCCCGCCTGGCCGGCGACCCTGATCTTCGACAGCGTCTGGAGCAGGAAGCGCGCGCCGTTTCAAACCTCAATCACGCACATATCTGCACCCTCTACGACATCGGCCAGCAGGACGGTATCGACTTCCTCGTTCTCGAACATCACGAAGGAGAGACGCTGGCCGATCGCTTGAAAAAAGGAACCCAGCCGCTCGATCTTGCGCTCCGCTACGCAATCGAGATAGCGGGAGCACTCGATCAAGCTCACCGCCGCGGCATTGTCCATAGAGACCTGAAGCCCGGCAACGTCATGCTCACCAAAGCCGGAACCAAACTGCTGGATTTCGGGCTGGCGAAGTTCCGAAGCGCGAAATTGACGGGTGATGACGAGACCGCCGTGTTAACTCACAATCTAACTGGTGAAGGCAAGATCGTCGGCACGCTCCAGTACATGTCTCCCGAGCAGTTGGAAGGCAAGGAAGCCGACGCCCGGTCGGATATCTTCGCGTTTGGCGCAGTGTTGTATGAGATGGTCTCGGGACGAACAGCCTTCGAGGGGACCAACCCGGCGAGCCTGATCGCGTCCATATTGAAGTCCGACCCGGCGCCGGTTACCAGCCTGCAACCCATAACTCCCGCGACGCTCGACCGCCTGATCGGCAGTTGCCTCGCTAAGGACCCCGAAGAGCGCTGGCAGTCGGCGGGTGACCTGGCTCGGGAACTGCGATGGGTCGCCCAACCCTCAGCGTTGGCGAGTTTCACGCCCGCGAGAACGCCCTTCGTCCTTGCGGCCGCGACCACAGTCGCATTAGCGGGTCTAGCGATATTGTCATGGATCCACTTTCGTGAGAGGCCGTCCCTTCCCGCCGAGTCAATGCGCTTCACAATCGCTACCTCAGTTGGTTTGCCTTCTGATGTTGCAATTTCGCCCGACGGGACACACGTTGCCTTCACCGGCCAAAACACACAGGGAAAAGTTGAGCTTTGGGTGCGCGCGCTGGACAAACTGATAGCGCAACCGATCCCCGGCACAGACGACGTATACTACCCGTTCTGGTCACCTGATAGTCGTCAGATCGCTTTCTTTACCGGCCGGAAGTTAATGAAGGTCGACCTTTCCAGCGGACAACCTCAAACTCTTTGCGACGGTCTTTCGGGCAACCTGGGAGGTGATTGGGGCCGTGATGGGACGATTCTTTTCTCCGCCGACGGCAACGTACGAGAAGGTATTTTCCGGGTGTCTTCAAATGGCGGCGTTCCCGTGCGCGTTACCAAACCGGAAAACCCGAGTGTGGGACATGGGTTTCCTATTTTTCTCCCGGACGGAAAACACTTTTTGTATCTTAACCGCGGATACCTCGATCACGGAGCCAGATCCATTGAGGTCGTCGGGTCGCTGGACGGGAAACCGCCCATCCAATTGGTTGAGACGCAATACAACGCGCGTTTGGCGCCCGGGTCGAGCGGCGGGCCTTCTTACTTGCTGTTTGGCAACATGAATGTCCTCATGGCGCAGGAATTCGATCTCTCGGCCCTGAAACTTCGCGGTGAGCCAATCCGCGCCGTCGACTCGATTGCGACGGACGGCATCTACAACTTTGCCGACGCGTCTGTCTCCGACAACGGCACTCTCGTCTATAGTTCCGCGCTGTACCAATACGAATTAATCTGGATCGATCGCACCGGCAATCGCCAGGGCCGCGCTATTCCAGCCGACTTGTATTCGCATCCAAAACTGACCGCCGACGGCACCACTGCAGTCTTCGAGAGAGTCGACCCGGGTGCCACCGATTTCTCAATTTGGAAAGTGAACGTGGATCGCGGCGATGCCTCGCTACTGCAGAAAGGCGCTGGGGGAATGCCGGTCCCCTATCCTGACGGAGCCACAGTGGTGTTCCGGTGTGTGATCAACGGTGCGTCGAAGATCTGCCGCAAGGCGATGGGCGGCGCGGGAACAACAGACGCTCTATGGGAATCAACATCGAAAGCCGCACCCGTCGATATCACCGCCGACGCGCGGTTCCTCACCTTCGCTAATCCAGCGCCCGCAGAAGTATGGGTTCTGCCGCTCACCGGTGAGCGCCGCCCCTTCCGCTTCGACCCCAGCGAGTCCTACCAACGGCATGGCACCTTCTCTCCCAACGGAAAATTCCTCGCCTACACGACAAACGAGACGGGCGATATGGAAGTGTACGTACAGCCCTTCCCGGCGACCGGCGAGAAGTGGAAAGTCTCCTCGGGCGGTGGCGCCCAACCTCGATGGCGCCGCGACGGCCAGGAGATGTTCTATCGCACCATCGACGGAAAAATGATGGCCGTCCCGGTGAAGATGGGAGCGCGATTCGAATCCGGAGTTCCGCACATGCTCTTCCAAACCTCCGCCGATCGGCTCTTTCCCAACTTGGGCTTGTCCTACGACGTCAGCGCCGATGGCCAAAGATTCCTGGTCAACTCCGCGATCGATGTCAGCCGCGAGTCGCCGATTACTGTGGTGACGAATTGGCGCGCAACGCTCAAGCATTAGCCCGGCTAAGGCTTGATCAACTGCTCCCGGCCATCCTGATTATTCAACTTCAACGAGGCCTTCGTCCCCCGAGCAAAAAGTGTGGCGTAAGTCGGGTCGGTTTCGCCGCCCAAACCAACTCCGGCCCCGATCTCCGATGCCTCAATCTTCACGTTAGGCCGTCCTTTTGAATTGATCAGGCGAAGCAGGACGGTTTCCGGATATCCCGTCGACCCGTCCGGCATCTTTACCTTTGGATCCGCCGGGAAAACCGTGATGGTGGCGCGAGCCCTCCCGTGATCGTCAACGATTTCGAGCGCGCGGCCGCGTAGCACCGGCACAATCGCCTCCGCCCCCGCTGAGCGAGGCCGGGCAAAGGAGAATACCAGAAGCGCAAAATTAACGGCGGTGAGAACGATGAGAAGCCTTTGAGTTTTCATGAGGTTCCTTTCAGTCGGAGTCGTGGTTTCTAGATTACACTCGCTCTTGCAGCATTGCTGGGTATATCTTTTTTGGAAGTTTTTTCGCGGTCAATGTCGAGGACGCTCAGTGGGCGCCGACTGACAGATGAAAGCACCCGATACCCGGTGCCAAAATCGAAGGGAGCTAAAGAACATGAAATACATATTGATGATGACGGGCGCGGATTCAAAGTGTGAGCCCATCCACACGTGGCCGCAGAAAGACATCAAGGCGCACATCCAGTTCATGATGACCCTAAACCGTGAGTTGAGCGGGTCCGGCGAATTGGTTTCAGCTGAAGGACTCGCCGGTCCGGATCAGGCCAGGTTGGTGCGAGCGGGCAAGGACGGCGCACCCATCACCGACGGTGTCTTCCCCGAGGCGAAGGAGTTCCTGGCAGGCTATTGGATCGTCGATGTCGACAGTCCCGAGCGCGCCTATCGGATCGCAGCCAAAGCGTCTGCGGCGCCGGGTCCAAACGGAGTTCCGATGAACATGGGCATTGAAGTCCGCCAGATTATGAGCGGACCGCCACCCGAATTCCTCTAATGCATCCGCCTCACGACCCTCCGTTCGAGCACCTGTTGCGTGAACTTGCGCCGCAGGTGCTCGGCGCGGTCATCCGCCGCTTCCGCGATTTTTCGGCGGCGGAAGACGCGGTCCAGGAGGCGTTCATTGCGGCCGCCGCTCAATGGCCACGTGACGGTGTCCCCGATAATCCGCGTGGATGGCTGATTCAGGTCGCTTCGCGCCGCATGACTGACCACTTGCGCAGCGAGGCAGCACGCAGGCGCCGGGAGAGTGCGGTCGCCGTTGACGAGATCACGCCCGACATCGACGCGTCGACCGCCGCCGAGCAAGATGACACGCTGACCCTCCTGTTTATGTGCTGTCATCCCTCGCTTAGTTCCTCCTCGGCTATTGCATTGACGTTGCGAGCAGTCGGCGGACTCACGACTGCCGAGATCGCTCACGCCTTCATGGTGCCGGAGTCCACCATGGCACAGCGCATCAGCCGCGCAAAGCAGACCGTCAAATCGTCCGGCATTCGGTTTAGCGTTTCCACCGCCGCCGAGCAGGTGGAGCGCCTCCGCGCCGTCCTCCATATCCTCTACCTGATGTTCAATGAAGGCTACACCACCACTGCTGGTCTTGCGCTCCAGCGTAGCGACCTTTCGAGCGAAGCGATTCGACTGACGCGACTGCTACACCGCCTCACTCCCGACAGCGGCGAGGTGGCGGGGTTGCTGGCCCTCATGCTCCTCACCGACGCGCGCCGCACCGCTCGCACGGGTCCCAATGGAGAATTGATTCCGCTCAACCAGCAGGACCGCGCGCTGTGGGACCAGCACAATATCGCCGAAGGCGTAGCGCTCGTCACCGGCGCATTGTCGAAAGGTTCGATCGGAGCCTACCAGTTGCAAGCGGCCATTGCCGCCGTGCACGATGAGGCGCCACGGGCTGAAGATACCGATTGGCCACAGATCCTCGCCTTGTACGGACTGCTACAGCGCATGGCCGACAATCCCATGGTCACGTTGAACCGGGCCATCGCCTTCGCCATGGTGCAAGGTCCGGCGGCAGGATTGGAATTACTGGACGCGCTGGAAAAGGATGGCCGTCTTGCCGGACACTACCGTCTCGATGCGGTTCGCGCCCACCTGCTCGAATTAGCCGGCGACTTTCCGAACGCCATCGCCTCCTACCAGAAAGCTGCCGGCGGAACAGCGAGCTTGCCTGAGAGAAATTATCTGATCAACCAGGCGGCGCGTCTCCGGGAAAAGTAAATCACGATCGCGCGAATCAATATATTGGACTCCAATACATTCCCGCATTCACCAACAACGTAAAATCAGATCAAAGTACCCTTAATTTCTTTTTGCCCGGAGCTTTCATGTACCGGTTCGCTTGGTAGCCTTCTTTACAGCAGCAACCTCCTTCGCCGCCGCGTCCCGTCTCACCATCGACTACCCGCACCACCAGTCCGTGTTTCCACCATCGTTCCCCGCCCCTGAATTCTTATGGCGGGATACGTCAGCAGCAACCGCATGGTCCATCGAGGTGACTTTTCCCGACGGCGCTCCGGCATTGCGGCTACAGTCCAAGGGCGAACGAATGCGGATAGGCGAGATCGATCCGCGCTGCGTCTCGTCGACCAACCGCCCGCCGGCGCTCACACCGGAACAAGCAGCGGCTCACACCTGGAGACCCGACCCGGCAATCTGGAAGGACATCCAGGAGCGTCCCGGCGCAGGGATGACCATTACCGGCCTCGCAGGTTCAACAGTTACTTCAACTGGACGGATGGCGCTGTCCACGTCGGCCGACCCCGTAGGCGCGCCCATTTTCTATCGGGACGTTCCGCTCATGCCCTCTGAGACCGAGAAGGGCGACATCAAGCCGCTCGCTTCCAGCATCGTGCCTCTGATCAACTGGCGGATCCGCGATACAACCAAGACCAGCAGTTCGCGTCGTCATGACCGGCATCCACAGCTGCGCCAATTGCCATTCCTTCTCCCGCGACGGCAGCACGATGGGCATGGACGTGAACGGTCCGCACAACGACAAAGGAGTGTACGCGCTCGTTCCGGTGAAAAACCAGATTGAGATTCGCGACGAGAACGTCGTCGCCTGGAGCACGTTCAAAGGCAAGTTGGGCGGAAAGTTGCGCGTCGGTTTCATGTCGCAGGTGTCGCCGGACGGCCGCAACGTCGTCACGACCATCAACGATCCGGGCGAGGAGCAGTCGGAATACTAGCGGCGGGAGAATCCGAAAGATCTCACCCTGAACTACTACGTCGCCAATTTCAAAGACTACCGTTTCCTTCAGGTCTTCTACCCGGCGCGCGGCATTCTCGCCTGGTACAACCGAGGTTCCGGACACCTGGAACCGCTGGCGGGCGCGGACGATCCGCGCTACGTGCACACCAACGCCGTCTGGAGTCCTGATGGCAGCTACCTCGTCTTTGCGCGCGCCGAAGCCAAAGACGCTTATCCGCCGGGATCGAAATTGGCCACCCACTCGAACGACCCCAACGAGACCCAGACCCGCTACGAGCTTTACCGGATTCCGTTCAACGGAGGACACGGCGGGAAACCTGAGGCCATCACTGGCGCCTCGGATAACGGCATGAGCAACAGCTTTCCGAAAGTCTCGCCCGACCGACGCTGGATCGTCTACGTGCAGGCGCGCAACGGGCAACTCATGCGCCCCGACGGCCGGCTATTCATTGTTCCCGCGGCAGGCGGCACGCCTCGTCTGATGCGGTGCAACACGCCGCTAATGAATTCATGGCACGGCTTCTCGCCCAACGGAAAGTGGCTGGTCTTCTCCTCCAAGAGCCGCTCTCCCTACACACAGATGTTCCTGACGCACATCGACGAGGACGGCAAGGACAGCCCGTCAATCCTGATCGAGAACTCCACCGCCTCAAATCGCGCCGTGAACCTTCCCGAGTTCGTCAACGTGGCCCCGGACGCCATCGCCAAAATCGACGCGCCTGTCACGGACTTCTACCGCATCGTGGATCTCGCGTCCGATCTTGACCAGGGGCCGCTACGAGGAGACCGTCACCGCCTGGAAGACTGCCGCTGAACTACATCCCGAAGATGCGCCCATCCATCTCAATCTCGGCCTCGCGCTGGTTGAAGGCGGCAACCCAGCCGAAGCAATTGGCCACTACGAGAGAGCGTTGGCGCTGAGCCCCAACTATCCGGAGGCGCATAACGATCTGGGCAACGCACTCGCAGCCACCGGCAAGCTGCTCGATTCCATCGAGCATTACCAGCGGGCGCTCGAATTGAATCCAGCCTACTTTGAGGCGCACAATAACATCGGCAACGCACTCGCCCAACTGGGCAGAATCGACGAGGCCATCCCACACTTCGAGCAGGCGCTGGCCGATAACCCCGAACTCGGCTCGACACAAGCAGCGTTGGGCATGGCGCTAGCCATGACCGGCAAGCCGGGCGACGCTCCACCGCACGTTGAGAACGCGGTCAGGCTTTCGGCCGGTTCCGATGCGATGGCCCTTGACCTACTCGCGCGCATCTACGCGGACCTGGAGCTCTGGCATGAAGCGGTAAACGCCGAACGCCGCGCCCTGGCCTCGTCCGCCGACGCTGAAATGTCCCGTGAACTCAAGTCCCGGCTCGGCCAGTATCAGGCGCAGGAAGCCAGCCACCTGCCGTGAGTCACTTCCCGGCGCGTGTACGGGCGGCCCGCTTCGCCGCACTCTTGCGTCCTGCCGCACCCTTGGTCTTAACGCCTTCTTGGCCGCCGCGCTGAGGTTGGCCGGTCCCCGCTTCCTGGCGCTGGTATGGGCCTGGCGCGACAACGCCGTAGGGGATGCAGCGGCGCTGCCCTCTTTCTTGAGCGCCTTGGTCACAGCGTTCGATCGCGTCTTCGACACAGGCTTGTTGGGCGACAACTGGCCCTTCATGAAGTCTTTTGCGGCTCGCTTCTTCACGGTCTCGGTTTGTCCTTTCCCCTTCGGTGGAGGAAGCGCAACGCCGGCGCGACGCGCCTTCGACAGTCCGATTGCGATCGCTTGCTTGGCTGAGCGCGCGCCATGCTTGCCCTCGCGAATGTGATCCATCTCCTCGCGGACAAACTCACCCGCCTGTGTGCTCACAGCCTTTCCTTTGCGCGCGTCCTGCTGAGCTCGTTTTAACGTTTCCTTGTCCGGCATCCTAATCTCCCTCCTCATCCTTGCCAAAGGCCTTCCGCAACTCACCCTTAGCGTTTTCAAGGACCTTCAGTTGCTAGCCGGGAGATTCTTCCCGGCACGGTTGATATAGAAGTTGAGCCTTCATCACGTGCTTCGACCACTTCACCGCACTCCGTTTTACCTGCTTTGTTGGTGAGCGCTTCGTTGTTGCTGGCATCTCAAATCGTAGATGCGCGCGAACAGACGAATACATCAACAGATGTGCCCGTACACCGGCGTCGTCGATAACTACGTTACTCGCGAACCATCCGCTTCAACAGCTTAATGCGCGCTTTGAGCTCGTCGGACGCTTCCTGCAGATCGTTGTTGTCGTAAATGATGTGCGGGGTCATGAACACGATTAATTCCGTGCGATTGCGTGTGATCTCGCGACTCCCAAAGAGTGCGCCGACATACGGCAGCCGGTGCAGTCCCGGCACACCGTTACTGGCAAATGACTGCGTGTCGCTGATGATGCCGCCGATAGCGATGGTGTCGCCGTCCTGCATTGTGAGCTGCGTCTGGACGCTGCGATTCGAGAACGATGGCGAGCCAATACCCGATGTCGTAGTGGCGCCCGGTTGGCTGAAGTCCTGATTGATGATCAGGGTGACAATCCCGCTGGGATTCACGCGTGCCATCACGTTCAACGTTACACCTGTCTGCCGGTTCTGGATCCCCTGCAGCACAGCCGACGAGCCACCCACCTGGATTCCGCCGGCCGCCTGAGACGTCAGCGTGGGAATTTCGTCGCCCACCGTTATCGAAGCCGGTATGCTGTCGGTCGCGATGAGACTGGGCGCGGCCACCACTTTGGTGCGAGTCGCCAGCTCACCAATGGACAAAGCTCCGAGCAGTTCCCGGCTGTGCCCGATGAGCATTCCGGCAGTCAGTGCAACGCCTCCGCTCGCCAGGCTACCCACCAGTTGCTTCGTCCCGGCCGCCGCAACCGCTGGACCATTTTTCTGTTCGAGGTAATAGGCGACGCCGCTCTTCAAGTCGCCTGTGAGCGTGACTTGGTACAGCTTCATCTCGAGCAGAATCTGCCGCGGCGGAATATCCAACTGATCAAGCAACCGCACCAGACTCTGATACTGCGACTGCGTAGACTGAATCAGCAAGCTGTTGTCGGAAGGATTCGGGACAATGCGCGGCATCTGCTGCGTTTCCGCATTCTGCCGGGAGTTGCCGAGATAGTTGCCGGTAAGGTCGGCAGCAGCGGCCGGACTGCCAGCGGCTCCGGTTGGCTGACCGCTAAATGCCGCCATGCCCGCAGGTACCTGCGGCGCGTAGCCGTTATAACCACCGTTGCCATATCCACCGCCGCCGTAGCCGCCCCCACCATAGCCGCCACCACCATAACCGCCGCCCATCCCCCCGCCCATGCCGCCGCTCATCCCACCGCAGCCGGAGCCGACTCCAAGTCCCGCGTTCGCGCCACCGATGGTCCCGCCACCGCCTACGCCGCCACCGCCGCCGCCATAACCGCCGCCGCCCGCACCGTATGCGCCATACCCGCCGGCGCCTCCACCGTAACCCCCGCCATATCCGCCGCCGTACATACCACCACCCATTCCGGAATAAGGATTCATTCCGGCCGGCGAATAGAACGTGCCGTACAACTGCATCAGCGCCTGCGCTATACACTCAGACCGCTGGTACTTCACACGGTAGACAAAGGTATCGGTGGCGTTGCCGCTCGATTTAAGCGGAATGTCCAGCTTCTTCAGCCATACTTCCACTTGCTCAAACGCGCCCGGATTCGGAGCCACCGCGATCAGCGTATTGATGCGGTCAACCGGGAGAAAGCGAACCGGAGCGTTCTTGTCACTGCCCAGCGAGATCGACTTCAGGATCGTCTTCATCTCGTCCGCGACATCCGACGGACGGCCATAGCGCAACTCGAAGAGACGTACGCGCTGGTTGGCCAGCATCGAACTGTCGAACATGGCCACCAGTTCCATCGTGCGGCGCATGTTGCGATGAGTGTCGAGGATGAAGATCAGATTCGCGGGCGGATAGATGATCATTTGCCCGCTCTCACCCTTAAACTCGTTCAGCACTTTGACGAGTTCTTCGGCTTGAGCATACTTCAGAAAGACCAGATTGAGCATCGGAGCATCGTCGGTCGGGATATCGCCCGGCACCGTCTTCTGCTCGGGCTTCATCGGCAGATGGCTGATGCCGTTGGCGGGCATGATGCGCCACAGGTCGCCCACCTGGATCATGGCGAATCCATTGATGCTGAGAATGGTGTCGAGCAGAGCCCGGGGATCCACGGCCTTGGTGTCGCCGTAGGTGTTCAGGAAAACCCCGCCTTTCACGCGCGGATCGAGGATGTAGTTGAGCTTGAGCTGCCGGGCGAGAAGATCGATGACTTCAGTCAGCGAGGCGTTTTGGAGAGAGAGTCCACCATAGACAGTCGCAGGACCCGTGGGCTGCGCCGGTTGAGTGGTCGTCGCCGGGGCCTGCCCCGTGGGCGATAGTCCCGTCGTGTTCGGCACCGGCTGCGGTTGGCCGGGATTGGGTTTGGCCGGCGCTGGCGGTTGCATTTGAATCTGCTGGCCCTGCACCCGCGGCCCGAAACCGGGCGGCGGAACAGGCGGGCTTTGCGCACCCACCACCGCCGCTCCGATCATCAGAACCACTCCACAACAAACCGATTGACGCATCCTCGTCTCCAACTTTCTTGACACTTACTTCGTGGATTGCTTGTTCGGGTCCAAAGCCGGCTTGGACTTCTCGAGCCACGTCTTTTCCTCAGGCAGGAGCTCGCTCTTTTTACGCGTCCAGACACGATTGCCCATCGGCGTAGGCTTCTCAAAGCGAACGGTGTCGCCCTGGTCAAACGCCTTCACATCCACCACGGGAGCGGCAGCAGACGGTGCTGCCGCGCTGGCAGCGGCGATAGCGGCCGAGTTGTCTTCTACCTTCGACAGTCCGAATGGAGTCTGCCGGTAGATCCAGGTCTTGCCGGACTTATCGGTATGACGCCAGACGTGCGGCGCGATCTCGGTGGCATCCTTCGGAACGGTCACCTGCCCCGCCGAGACAGCCGCCTTCGGAGCCGCGGAAGGCTTGGAGGCCGGCTTGGATTGACCGGCGGCGAACATCATCAAAGGCAGCGTTAACAAGGCAATTCGCTTCATTGTGTTTCTCTCTTTCTAATTCGATTACCGGACGGGTTCCCATTTACAGCTCTTGCCGAATGGGGTGGCGTTTTCGACTTTGCGAAGTCCGCCTTGCACCGTGCCGCTAGGGGTTGAGTCGTTGGGTTGGCAGGCGTGGAATCCGCCGCCTGTGTCCTGTCCAGGCCCAAGTGGCGAGGAAGGCGCTAAATTCTGAGTCGGTGGCGGTGCCGCGGCAGGCGCACTATTGCCCGCGTTTTGAACGGACGCTGATGCTGTCTCTCTCGCGGCTAACTGGTCGAGGTGGCGCTCCACCTTCTGCCCGTCCCAATCAAAGACAATACTCGCGTTATCAAAAGAGACCAGCTTGAAGACGCCCACCTGATCGCCGGCCCGGTACGTCTTCTGCATTCCCGGCTTCTCGGCCAGAATGATTCCCGGCTCTCCAAATCCCGTCATCAGCCCGTAAAAAGCCGGAAGCGCAGGGAGCGGAGGCGGAGGTGGAGGAGGAGCCTGCGGATCGTAAATGATCGTAGGATTGCGATCGCGCGAAAACAACATCTTCTGCGCGACATCCGCGTAATTCATGGCCACCACCGGAGCGCCTGGAACCAGAGGCGGCAACGGGACCGCTGCAACCGCCGGCAATTGCGCGTCGAAGGTTGCGTGAGCGCGCATCTCTCCATCCGCATGCATTTGGCGGTAACGCCAGAAGACCACGCCGATTAGCACGGCCAGCACCACATTCAACAGCATGAGACGTTGTTTCAAAACGCCTCCGTTCGCTTCGGAATCAACTGGCGAGGCACCAGCCCGGCAAACGTGAGCCTCACGCTCACGGTCTTGTCCTTGGGATTCGAAGCCGAAATCCGCAGGTCGCGCGTGGAGATCATTTCCTTGCGCGCGGTGAGGTCGCTCATCAGGTTCACTAGCTGATCCATGTGGCACTCAGCAGTGATGGCGACGCTCACTTCGCCATAGAATTCGCCGAAGCTGTGAGGCGGGATGAGTTCGATGCTGCGAAGGTCGATGGGCGGCAACTGCGCTCTCGCTACCTGGCGAACAATCGTCAACAGACGTTCGGTAGCCTGCGCCGCGGTATCCGCTACAAGGAGATTCTTCTCGCGATCCTTCAGGTCGGCGCGAACCTTCTCGAGAATGGCTTCCTTGCCCGGAACGCGCGATACGCTCTGCCGCATCCGCGCCAGCCTCTGTTCGGCGATGGGAATTGATTCCTTGGCCGCCACCGGCGCCACGAGCTTGGTCTCCTTGGGCGCGGTAGTCACATAGATGAGGATCATGATCAGCGCCGGAACGCCGAGGATCAGGGCTCGCTTGTCGCGATCGCGGAGCGTCATGGCAAGGCTCCTTCGCGGCGTGTGTTGATGCTGAAAGTTTCCCCGTTGGCGCCGCGGGCGATGGGCACGCCGAAATCCGAGCCTTCGAACAAGGGCGACTTATCGAGGATGCTCAGCAACCCGGCGGCGGAGTCCACTTCACCGGTCAGGCGGGCGCGGTCGCGCGTCAGGTCGAGAGCATTCAGCCAGCCGGGCGGATTCAGCAAATGCGTGAGCTCGTTGAGCGCGTCGAGGTCATTCTTGGTGCGCTGCCGGAAACTATCGAGAAGTTGAGCCCGCTGACGTGACACCGTCACCTCGCGGTCGATCGCCATCGGCTTGCGCGCCGCTGGCTCAATTCGCTGCATCTCAGCTTCGAGCGCATGCAGGTATTGACGATCCTGATAGGCGCCGTAAAGCGGCAGCCCGATCGTGCTCAACAGCAGAATCCCGCCCAGAATCGACGGCACGATATACATCGAGCGCGAACTGGTGACCCGCAGCGATTGCGGGAGCAGGTTGGGGCCGAGAAAGAGACGCGGACATGCTGCCGCCAGCGCTGTCGCGTACGGCATGGCCAGCAACTGGAGGTCGAAACCTTCGGGCGCGGCCTTTGGCAGCGGTAGGCGCTCGGCTACCACCGAAGGCGGAGTCGCCGCGTCCAACCGTAGTTCAGATAGCGCCAACGCAACCGCACGATCCACCATCGCTTCGCTCGGAGCGTCGAAGGTGGCGGAGAAAACGGGACGCGCCTCACTCTCGCCGTATGCCTCAAGCTCGCCGTGCTGCTCATCGAGCGTCAGAAAGCCAGGCGCCGGCTCAGTCCCGAAGAGCCGCAGCGACGAGTACACCACCGAGGCGGAGAACGTGAGTAACTGAACTTTGATGCCCGCTTCAGCGAAAAAGGAGAGATAGCGGTCCATCGTTTCGCGGCGAATGATGCCGATGAGAACGTTGGGACTGTCACCCATCCGCGCGTAATCGTACATCGCCTCGTCTTCGCTGAATGGATGCAGCCCGTCGATCTGAAACCGGACCGCCTGTTCCAGGTCCTTATCCCCCACTCCAGGCATCGTCAACTGCCGGACGATCACTTCACTCCGTGGCAGCATCACAGCGGCTGCAAGATGCGCCGCACCGTACTGACGTAGGAAGGTGGAATACTCCAGCCCTACCTCAGCCGCCGGACGCTCGGCGTAATTCGCAATCAGGCAGGTGCCTGCCACCGTGGCGCCATTCGGCCGCACCCTGACCAGCGTCACGGTGAGGTCTTTGGGCCCCACCATAATGCCGGCGCCGGTACCAAAGGCCAGCCACTTTCTAGCTCCGTTTACACTCATCCGTTATTGGCCTTGCAAGACCGGGGTCCAAGCGTCGTCGTACCACCGCAGCACATGGAATGGTGGGTCGTATTTGTTGGGGTCCCAAAGTTTAATCACCGCCGCGACGGTCTTGCTCACCTCTGAAAGCCCCCCATTGGGCATGCGCACCCGGGCGGTAGCGCGAAGAGTCCACAACGAGTAACCGTTGATGGCGAACCGGCCGAGGATTGCAGGATCAGACACATACGCGCTGAGTTCATCCACGCGGCTAAACGGCGAGGCCGCCCGTCGTGCCATCAGCGGCGCGATGGCATGCTCCGGGATTCCAGCAGCCTCCAGAAGCGCTGGTGGGGCGGTGTTCGGGTCAATCTTCGAACCGCCACCCCAAACAGTGAGACAGTCCCTCAAGCCGCCTCGGGGAATGAGGCGACCCGAGGGGTCGTGATCGTAACGTCCGTAGAAGATGTCTGGCGTCATGCCTGGCACAAGGAGAAGTTCTTCTAACTCTTCTAATGACGCGTGCCGGGCCTGAAAAGACGAACCCCCGGCTGAAATTGGGGCGCCGGCTCCAGCACCCTCCGCAAGTGTCCGCCAATCGATGATTCCGGCAGCGATTTGCTGGGATCGGCCGGAATCGATGCCCAGAGCGCGAAGCACACTATCGATTTCTCCCATCTGCGCCGTGTTGACATTCAACTTACCCGCCTCGGGGATCACATCGACGTTCACCACACCGGTGGGAAAGTTGAAAACCAGCCGTGGCATCGGCGCCGAGTAGTAGAGCGGGGTGCCGTCCGGATTGCGCGGATTCCGCCACATGCCCCAGTACATCCAGAGCATGGCGCGATGCACGCCGCCCGCCGCCAGATAGTAGGCACGCGTACTCTCGGAGTTGGTGGAGGCTCGTTCGGTCTCGGAGCGGACCGTCGCCGCCACTGAGAAGGCAATGGCCGCGAGCGCCGCCGACAGCCACAGTACGGCGAGTAGGGCGCCGCCTCGCTCAGTTGTCCGCATACGGCACCATGGCCCAGCGCGTGACGCGTATGGGCGCGGTAATCGACATGATCTGCAGGTTGGCCGGGTTGGCCCGCACCGGCGCCATCTCAATCTTGATCGCCGACGGCAGCAGTCCCGTGCTCTGAAGTTCGACGCCGGTCCACGCCGCTACCCAGACGTCGTTTTGCGGCGGTGGATTGATCTTTTGGTAGAGAATCCGGCAGTACGCGAGATTGTCGGCGATCACGAATGACTTGGGGTTGGCTCCCGCATCATTGAACACCGGGACTCCCGCGTTGATGCCGGCGCAAAACTGGCCTGCACCCACAGGACCTGGAAAAACTTCTTCGTTGACGATGAGACGCACCCCTTCGTTAGCCGGCACGACAGAGAACGAGAGAATGCGCGGATAACCGCGCGAGCCCTCCTGCAGCGAGTAATTGCTCACGAAGTGCATGGAGTTCGACTTGCCTTCGAAGAACAGGAACTTCGATCCCCCGGCTCCGGCGCAGTTCGCCACCACCGGCATGATGCCGCCAATCTGACTCTCGAGTATCCGTTCGATAGAGAGGATCTTCCGATTGGCGATGAACTTCGCATTGATCTTCTCCATCGCGCTGAGTCCCACGCGAATGGCCATCACCATGCCAAGCGAAAGCAGCGCGACGAGTGAAACCGCGATGAGCAGTTCCATCAACGTGACACCAGCCTCGCGACGATTCCTCATTGCTGCACCTGGACGTCGCCCGGCATCATCCGGCCCGGACGATAGGCCTCGAGCGGATAGCTGCGCCGCACGCCGTTGGAGTTCCACCAGATCTCCAGGCGGATACGCTCCAGAATCGGCGTGCCCGGACCCGATCCTGGCGGAATCTCGAAAGGCTGCACAGTGGCGCGCCAACCTGCCTCCTGCCAGCCTGTCATCGCGGGATTCAGAGGACCGGCGATTTGGACATTGTGCGCCAGCGTCACCTGAGTCAACAGGTCGTCCATGCGGGCGCGGCCGATGGAGGCGGCACGATCAACATCGGTCAATCGCGCGCCATTCCGTAATGAAGTGGAGAGACTTGAGAGCAGTCCAGCCACGGCGATCGCCATGATGAGCGACGCCACCAGAACTTCCAGCAGCGTGAAGCCGCGATTATTGCCCATTTGCGAGCCTTTCGATAACCGGAACGCCGGTAATGGGGTCGAGACTAACCATCCGCTGGCCGCCGCGCCGGTTCATGATCCGCACACCGACGCGTGGCGGCGAACCGCCGGGAAACATGAGAAAGCGGCGTGGCGCGCTGTTGTCGTCGTTCTGCAACTCAGGCAGTACACCCACGATCACGATGCCGTCGGGTAGCTCGAAGCGCCGTTCGAAATTCGGAACCGCCCGGATGTAGAGCGCGTTCTCGGGCTTGCTGACAGTGAGTTCGATCATGACCTGACGCCGTTCCACACGGTTCACAGCCGAGGACAGAAAGGCAGCGGTCGAGTCAGCAGCAGAAGCGAGTCGGATGGAGTCGATACCGGAAGTCGCCGAGGGAAACATGATCGCCGCCATGATGGCGATGATCGCGACAACCACGATCATTTCGATCAGGGTCACACCCGCGGCAGCGCCGAGTTGGCGGGTTGCGGCGGCCGGTCTGGCGGTGATGCTCATGGTTGTTGCCAGCTTGCTATGTCTGCGTTGTTTCCCACACCACCCGGTAAACGACTTGGTGTCGATCAGATAGGCGATATTTTGTAGCGTTCCTTCCACAGCCGATTGATGACCCCAGAAACTCCTACTCCTAACTAGCCACTAGCCACTCATTTGGCGTTATTCCAACTCATGATGTCCGCGCTATTTCCCTCGCCTCCCGCAGCGCCGTCGGCGCCGAGACTCACAATGTCGGGCTCGTCACCATGCTCACCGGGGTACTTATACAAATACGGGTGAGCCCAGGGGTCGAGCGGGATGTCCATCGGCAGGTACGGACCGTTCCACTGATTGACGTTCTCCGGCTTCAGGCGAAGAGCGTTCAAGCCCTGTTCGGTGGTCGGGAAGGTCCCCGTGTCGAGCTTGTAGCCGCCGAGCGCCGTCATGAATGAGTTGATCTGCGCTCGTGTGGCGGTGCGGCGTGCAGCATCGCCCTGCTTGAACATACGAGGCGCTACCAGTGCCGCGAAGAGCGCGATGATGGTCACCACCACGAGCATCTCAATCAGCGTCACACCAGCGCGCCGGCCTAGTCTCTGTGTCTTATTCCGTCTCATATTCCGACCTCATTAATGCTTGTAATGGCAAGCAGCATACTCAGAATCAATGCGCCGACCATGATTCCCATGGTCAGGATGATCAGCGGTTCGAAGAGCGATGTGAACCGGCGGATCGCGGAGCGCGTATCGGCCTCGAAAATGTCAGCCATGCGCGCGAACATGGCGTCGAGTTTGCCGGTCTCCTCGCCCACCATCAGCAGGTGCGCTGCGAGAGGCGGAAAGGCTCCGGCCTTACGAATCGGATTTGCGATGCCCTCACCGCGCTTGACGCCGATCGACACTTGCTCGAGAGTGTTGGCAATGGCGCGGTTGTTGAGGATGGCCGCCGAGATGTTGAGTGACTGCACCAGCGGCACACTGTTGCCCACCAGCGTCGCCATAGCCCGTGCAAAGCGTGCAGTCTCGGCCTTACGAAGAGCATCTCCGAGGACCGGCAGACGCAGACGGAACCCGTCAAACCACAGGCGTCCCGCCGCGGTGCGGATATAGCTTTGGATCGCCACCACCACCGTCACGATGGATCCGGCAACGATCCAGCCGTACTTCATGAAGAGATCGCTCGCGATCAACATGATCTGGGTTGGCACCGGGATCTTCATGTGGCTCTCGCTGAAGACCGTTGCAAACTTCGGCACCACGTACGTCAGAAGGATGATGACCGACGACAGGCCAACCACCGCCAGCAGCGCCGGATAAACCATCGAGCTGATGATGTAGTTCCGCAAGTCGTCGCGAGTGCGTTCAAACTCGGTGAGACGCTCGAAAATCTGCGCCAGAGACCCGCCGGCTTCACCCGCCCGAACCATGTTGACGTAGAGCTCAGAGAAGTATTCGGGCTTTGTGGCCAGTGAATCGGCTAGCGTCTTACCGCCTTTGAGAACGCGGAGCACGTCCACCACGACGATGCGGAAAGCCGGATGGTCGGTCAGTTCGCTGGTGATTTGGAGCGCGCGATCGAGGGGGATGCCGGAGGTGAGCAGGGTGGACAGTTCCTGCGTAAAGAACAGCACGTCGCGGCGGCGGCCGGTGTTGAATACCGGCAGCTTCATCTCGAAGCCCTTCTTCTCCTCGATGCCCACGTAAACCGGAATCAGGCCCTGCCGGCGCAGTTCGCGAGCAACCCACTTATCGTCCTCGGCGGTGAGCGTGCCGGTGCGGATCTTCCCGTCCGATGCGACTGCTTTAAAGAAGAAAGCCGTGGCCATCGTTAGAATTCCTGCGTCACGCGCATGACTTCCTCAGCCGTGGTTACGCCTTCAGCTACCTTGTTCCAACCATCCTCGCGAAGATTGCGCATGCCGTTCTTGCGCGCGGCGGAACTGATCTGTGACGCATCCTCGCTTCGCATGATCTTCTGGCGGATTTCGTCATTCACTTCCATCAACTCGAAAATACCGATACGCCCGGTGTACCCCGAGCCGAAGCAGTGCTCGCAACCAGCGCCCTTGTACACGGTGATGGTGTCGCCCAGCGGAGTAACGCGCATTCCAGCCTCCTGGCGGCAGTGTTTGCAGATCATCCGGACGAGACGTTGGGCCAGGACGGACACAAGCGAACTGGTGATCAGGTAGTTCTCAACGCCCATGTCGGTGAGGCGCGAGATCGCGCTCGGCGCGTCGTTGGTATGGAGTGTGGAGAAGACAAAATGGCCGGTGAGCGCGGAGCGTATGGCGATGTCCGCGGTTTCGCGATCGCGGATTTCTCCAATCATGATCACGTCCGGATCCTGGCGGACGATATGACGAAGCCCCTGCGCGAAGGTAAGCCCGATCTGCGTGTTGACGTGAATCTGATTGATTCCGTCCATCTGATACTCCACCGGATCTTCGATCGTGATGATCTTCTTATCGGCCTGATTGATCTGCTTGAGGGCCGAGTAGAGGGTGGTGGACTTGCCGGAACCGGTAGGCCCGGTCACGAGGAAAATGCCGTGGGGAAGATGAGTGTAGTGCGTCATGCGCCCCAGCATGTAGTCGTCAAAGCCGAGCTTCTGGAGGTCGTAGAAGTCTCCGGCCGAGCGGTCGAGTAGACGCATGACGACGCTTTCGCCATAAAGCGTGGGCAGCGTTGAAACGCGGAGATCCACCTCGCGGCCAACGGTCTTGATCTTGATGCGGCCGTCCTGCGGAAGACGGCGCTCGGCGATGTTGAGCTTCGCCATGAGCTTCACACGAGAGATGATCGCAGCCTTCATCTCGCGGGGCGGCGTGTCCTGTTCGTACAGCACGCCGTCAATTCGATAGCGGACGCGGAACGACTTTTCGAACGGCTCAAGATGGATGTCGCTCGCGCGCTTCTCCACCGCCTGGGCCACAAGCGCATTCACCAGACGAATCACCGGCGCTTCGCTGGCCATGTCGCGCAGGTGTTCGAGATCCTCGGTGGCAGTGCCCGTGTCCTCGCCGGTTTCAGTCTCGGGCTTCGACGATTGGCCGTAGTAGCGCTCGATGGCCTCGAGGATTTCGTTCTCGGCCGCGAGTGCAGGTTCGACACGCAGTCCGGTGGCGCTCTTTACTGCCGAGATCGTCTCAAAGTCGAGAGGATCGGCCATCGCCAGGCGTACGGTGTGATCGTAGAGCGCAAGCGGCATGACACGGAATTGCCGGAGAAAACGGGGCGATAGGTTTTCCGTCTCAGGCGAGACCGCAGGCGGCTCATTGAGGGTAACGAGAGGAATGTTCAACTGCTCAGACAGGGCGGAGAGGATGTCGCGGGCGGCGACGAACCCCAGGTCGACCAGGATCTTCCCGATCTTCTCACCGCGCTCCTTCTGAAGTTCGAGCGCACGTTCCAGATCGTCCGGCGCAAGCTGGCGCCGTTCAATGAGCATTTCTCCGAGACGCATCAATACTCCTGGAGCCGGATCACGGAGTCGAGTTTGGCATTGGTGCGTTGGGCGTTCAGTACCTGATCGCGGCGAACCCGCATCACCACCTGCGTCGGGACGCCGTCAGTCACTTCCCACGGATAGCGGAGCAGGGTCACTGCAAAGATGAACTCTTCATTATTCGGCATGGTCTCCAAATAGTTAGCCATGGAGCCAACGATGGAAATCATGCGCGACCGTAGCAGCGGCATGCGCTCGGTCTTCCGGTCGAGATGCTTCTGGATCTCTTCTTTGCTCACCGACTGCTTGAATGGCGACAGCGATGGACCGGTGGCAAGGTTGATTTCGGCGGAGAAGACTGCGCCGATGCCGTCCAGATAGGCGCCGCGTGCGAGTCCAATGAGGAAGTAAGGCTCCTCCGGCACGATGGCGGCCAGTTGCGTGTTCACCATCTTCTCGGCGTTGGCGATTCTCGGACGCGGGACCTTGGGGCTTTCGGCGCTGGCGGCGGATAGAACGGTTGCAAGAGCGAGTGCGGCGGCCAGCGTCCTCATTGACCGCTCCCGAAGTTATTTAGCGCATAGTCGCGGTTGAGTGCGCGCTTCATATAATCGGCGCTGGCGGTGACAGCTTGAAGCGTGGACTGCCGGTCGAGCTCATACTTGCGATCGGCAGCCTGGAGCAGTTCGACGGTCTTCTTCTGCTGGCGTTGTTCGCTATGGGCGACGGCGCGCGTGACGGCGAGGTCGATGCGCTTGCCCACTTCACGCTCGATGGCCGCCTGGTCAACCACGGCCGCAGTCACTATTGATGCCGGCGGTGCCACCGGACGGGGCCCGGCAAAGGCGTGCACGAGGATGGCGCAGGCGAGCATCGACGCGCTCAGGAAGCCAAGCTGAGGTCCTGAGTGCCACAGGCGCTGGTACCAGCGGGGCGAGAAGACTTTGTCCGAGACAAAAGCGATGCGCCGCGGGATCTCCTCGTCACGCAAGGCGCCCAGCGCGGCGTGCGTCAGTTGGAGGCGGGACAGTTCGTCGCGGCAGGCGCCGCAGGTTTCGAGGTGCGACTCGACGCGCTGGCGGGCGCCGGGTTCAGCTTCCCCAAAATAGTAATCCTTGAGATCGTTCGACTCGCAACTCATCGCGGTTTTCCTGCTCTTCCTCTTGCTTCACGGGCCAGGCCCGTCCCATCTCTACGTCCCTACTGCGCAACCGGAGCCAACGCGTCTTTGAGGAGATCCAGGGCGGTGTACAGCCGCGACTTCACGGTCGAGACCGGACAGGAGAGGATTTCGGCCATCTCCTCGAACTTGAATCCCTGGTACACCTTGAGGACCACCGCTTCGCGCTGATCGGAGGTGAGGCGGTTGAGCGCCCCGTCCACTGCCAGCGACAATTCGATGGGAAACATTCTCGCGCCAGGTTCTGACGACCGCGGCTCGAACTCCAATTCGCTCTCGGGCCGATTCTTTCGCATCAGCGAATAAGCCTCGTTGTGAGCGATCCGGTATAGCCACGGCGCGAACCTCGACACGTCCTCGAGCTTCGGAAGGTGTTGATACGCCTTGAGAAAAACGTCCTGAGTCAGGTCCATCGCATCTTCACGATGGTTCACCAACCGGAGGACGTAATTGAAGACACGCTTCTCCCAACGCGAGATTAGAAGGTTATAAGCCTCCACCTTCCCGCGCCGGGCCTGCTCAATCAGGTCGCGGTCTTCGACCTCCCGAAAGATCAATATCTGCTCCGTTTGTAGAGACGGTTAAAAGAGGAAAAAAGTCGAACCCCTTCATTATCCCGCCTTCGGAGCCGGGAGGCTCAATCGTAGTATTCGTTGCCGAGGTGGGTGATGAGGTCTTCGCCTTTCATCCAGCGAAGGGTGTTCTTGAGCTTGATGAGTTGAATGAAGATGTCGTGTTCGGGGTAGAGGCCGGGAGCGGTCATGGGCGACTTGAAGTAGAAGCTGAGCCACTCCTGAATGCCCTTCATTCCTGCGCGCTTGGCCAGGTCAAGGAACAGGACAAGATCGAGGACGAGGGGGGCGGCCAGGATGGAGTCGCGGCACAGGAAGTCGATCTTGATCTGCATCGGATAGCCGAGCCACCCGAATATATCGATATTGTCCCAGCCCTCTTTCGCGTCGCCGCGCGGCGGATAGTAATTGATTCGGACCGCGTGATAGAGATCCTTGTAGAGTTTTGGATAGAGATTCGGCTGAAGGATTTGGTCGAGCACGCTCAGCTTCGAAACTTCCTTGGTCTTGAAGGAGTCGGGATCCTCGAGCACCTCGCCGTCGCGGTTGCCTAGGATATTGGTTGAAAACCAGCCGTTGCAGCCGAGCAGTCGAGCCTTCAGTCCCGGCGCCACCAGGGTCTTCAGGTAGGTCTGCCCGGTCTTGAAGTCTTTGCCGCACACGGGCAGTTCGCGGTCGCGCGCAAGCGCCAGCAACGCCGGGATGTCGTGGGTCAGGTTGGGCGCGCCATTGGCGAAAGGCACGCCGGACATCAGCGCTGCGTAGGCATAGATCTGGCTGGGAGCGATGTTCTCATCATTAGAGTCGAGACCTTTCTCAAAAGCTTTCAAGGTCTGATGAACCGGCCCGGGCTCACAGTAGATTTCGGTGGAGCCGCACCAGATCATCACCATCCTGTCGCATTTATTGCGCTTCTCAAAGGCGGCGATATCCGCGATGAGCGCTTCAGCCTTGTCGCGCAGGGTGCCCTTGGTTTTGACGTTGGGACCGTCAATGCGGGTGACGTAGCGCCGGTCGAAAACCGCCTTCATCGGTGTGATCTTCCGCAGCGACGGTTTCAGTTTCTCGAGGAGATCAGGGTTGAGAACGGCGGCGTTTCTGGCGGCCTGGTACGCGTTGTCCTCAAAGATGTCCCACCCTCCAAACACCAGTTGCTTCAAACCCGCCAGCGGTACAAAGTCCTGGATCATCGGGACACGGTTGTCGGTGCGCTTGCCCAGCCGGATGGTTCCAAGCTGGGTGAGGGAGCCAACCGGCTCGCCCAGGCCCTTGCGCACCGCCTCCACTCCCGCCATGAAGGTTGTGGACACTGCGCCCATGCCGGGAATCAGAACTCCGAGTTTGCCTTTAGGTGATGCAATTTTCAGACTCATAGAAACTCCGAAAGTAGGACACGGGCTCTGCGGCAGCAATCGAGAAGATGGATCTCGCTCATTCCAGGATGTATTCTTGTATGTAATTCAACTTTAATAAAGCGTTTTAACATGCTTGTACGGAACCTTTCTATCGTGCTTCACCGTGCCGTTCATGCGCACGCGTTGGTGGTACTTGAAGGACCGCGGGGGTCCGGCAAGACGACTCTTCTCAAAGGCGAATTCCCTCGCCGGCTCTACCTGACCCTCGATGATCCCGCTGACCGGCAAGCGGCGCGGCGGGATCCGGCTGCCTTCATCGCGCGATTGCGGACCGCAGCCATCATCGACGATGTACATCGTGCTCCGGAGTTGGTTACGTATTTGACGGGCAACCCCGTGTCCACGCCGCTGCTGGTGGCCAGTCCCCGCAAGCTATCGCTGCCATACACGACGCTCAGGCTGTACCACCCGACGCTCGCCGAACTGGAACGCCGGCCACCGCTAGCTCTCGAGATGCTGGGACACTTTGTTCCCCGCGTCGAGGCACGGTTACGTGCTTACGAAGCCTGGCCTAGGGATAACGGCTTGCTGGAGCGCGACGTCCGCGAATTGGCCGGGGTCCAGGATCTAGACCGTTTCGATCAGTTCGCTCGCATCGGTTTGCAGCACAGCGGCCAGATCCTCGATCAGCAGAGACTTGCCGATCTCGCCGGCATCTCGCGCACCACCGTCGTGCGCTGGCTTGCCGTCCTGGACGCTAGTTTCCTCACGTTTCGAGTGCCGCCGTGCGACTACGCTCTCGGTCGGCGAACCATCCGCAGTCCGAAGCTACATTTCACTGAAAGCGAATCGTTCGAGAGCAGGGTGATCTCGGAGATCTACCGCAACGCGGCCCATACCGGCGCTCTGCCGGACCTGCGTTATTGGCGCGACTCGAACGGCTCGGAGATCGCCCTGGTGCTGCAACTCGCCGGAGTGCCGCCGGTGGCGGTGGCGGTGGCGGAATCGCCTAACCCTGGTGACGACGCTCGGCTGCATCGCTGGATGAAGCTGGCAGGTACTCAAAGTGCCGCGGTCATCTCACTTCGTGCGCGCGACCAGACGCGAGGCCCTATACTTCGGTACACGCTCGATCAGCTCTAGACGCGCGGCTAGCGGAGGGCGGCCGGGGGTCACTCCACCGCGGATTCGAAGCGGTAGGCGGGTGCCGTGGCCGATTCGTAGCGTTCAGGCTTTGAGAGGGTCTTCGCGTGGCGTCCTTTCCATTGCTATCGTTTAGCTCCTCGCCTCGCCCTGAACGGGGCGGGAGCCCCGTTCTACTGGCGCTGGCGCAACAATTCCTCGCGTCCTTTCCATTGCTAGCTTTGCTCCTCGCCTCGCCCTGAACGGGGCGGGAGCTGTTCTACTGGCGCTGGCGCAAGAATTCCTCGCGTCCGTTCCGTTGCTAGCTTTGCTCACTGCTTGCCCTGGACACCGGGAGCCCCGTTCTACTGGTGCTGGCGCAACAAATTCCTCGGCGGCTAGGCGACTACGGTGCCCATTTGGGTTGTGTCGTACCCGGCTAGAACCTCTAATTTGCGTCGAAGGGAGGCGCGTTGCAGGACATCGAGAAATGTCTTTACCGATGGCAGATCGGCGGTGCGACGGCGCATCACCAGGTCGTAGCGCTCGCTGTGAAGAGGTACGAAATCCAGGCTGAAATTCTGTGCTGCCGACCGGGTTGCCAGGCAGACGTCCGCGTCTCCAACATGGACGCTGTAGGCGGCTGCTAGGTGGCCGAACGCGATTCGCTCGTAACCATGGATCTTGGCGGCAGGGATTCCTGCTTTGGTCAGAAGTTTGTCGATCAGTCCGCGGCTTCCCGACCCGGGCTCACGATTCATAAACCTCACGCTTCTCTTAGGGAGATCCTCGACCTTCTTGATGCTCTTCGGATTGCCGGAAGCCACAACGAGGCCTTCCTCCCACTGGGCGAAGGTCACGACCGTGAACTCGTCATTTGGAAACTGCTTTCGAATGAACGGCAGGTTGAATTCTCCTGTTTCGTCATCCTCGAGGTGCGACCCGGCGATATGCACCTTCCCTTCCACCAGCCAGTTCAACGCAAGCTTGCTGGATGCGCCAGCGCAGACCATTTCGACGCCGCTAATCTTCTCCACCGTGCGTGCTAGCAGACTGGTGGCAGGATCGCAGCCAGCCAGTACAAGGCGTCTTTGCGCGGCTTCTTCCTTGGCGAAGACGAGCAGGTCGGCGCGTCCTCCGGTCCGCCTAGTTCGCTTGATGATGCCGTCCGCTTCCGGCATGTAGTAGGGCGATGCGCTTACCGGAACTCCCACCCACCGCGATCCGATCTGGCAGATCTGGACCGGCTGGCCCTTGGGCGGAGAGCCGGCACTGAGAACCTCGACTGCGAGCGACTCCGTCAACTTTGCCGGTCCCGTTTGAAGCGAGAACAAGTCGTCGACCGTCACTTCCAATTCGCGCGCGAGATTCAGCGCAACTTCGGTATTGGGAACGTAAGTGCCGGCCTCAATGGCGTAAACGGTCTGCCGGCTCACGTTGATTCGCCGCGCGAGGTCAGCAGCACCTACTCCCCTGCTCTTGCGAATTTCGCTTACCCGATTCTGGACGCGAGGTTTGCTGGCCATGATTAGAAGTGCACCTTCGCGACAAACTCGAACACGCGCGGATTGCCCGCACTGGTGATGGAGCCGAAGGCTGCGTTCCCGAAGCTACCATTGGGATCGTTGAGGGGCGGAGTGTTGGAAACGTTGAAGACCTCCGCGCGCAACTCGAGTTTCCACGGTTCGGCAATCTGAAACGTCTTGCCGATCATCAAGTCAGCGTTCTGGAGACCGGGTCCGCGCACGGGATTGCGGGAGCTGGTCCCAATGAAGAATTGCGGAGTGGCCGTGAACGCCGCTGTGTCGAAATACCTGGCGACGCTGCGATTTACGTAATGGTTCGGATTCGAGATTCGATTGGGCCGCTGCACGGCGTAGCCGAGGCTGGAGTTGTTGTTGGTAGCCTGCGAGACGGCCACGGCGTCGCCGGTTTGCAGGCGAGCCAGACCCGCGACCTGCCAGCCTCCGATCTTCCACAATCGTGGAATCTGGTAAACCCAGCCAAGCGCGAATACGCGGGGAATGTCGCCGAGCGACACATCCTTTTCCAGATGGCGGTTGTAAGCATCCGCCGCTCCGGTGCTGTTCAGCACTGGTCCGGTAAAGATGGTTTGGGAGAAGACGCTGGAGGCATCGTCGATCAGCTTGGAGAAGGTAAATGCGGCGTTGACTGTCAAGCCGTGCGAAAGCCGTTTCTCTAGCTTCAGGGCGGCAGCGTCATAGGTTGAATTGCCGACGTTGTCGCGGAACAGGGCCACGGTGGTGAACCGCGGATAGGGCCGCAGCAATTGTTGTTGCGTCAAGTTCGCACCGCCCAGGGAGGAGGCTGCGGGAATCTGACCGGCGAATGGGTTCGGAACGCGCGTGAGCAGTGCCCCTTGAAGAGACAGGTATTGTGATGGCAGTTGATTGATGTTCGCGTCGGGAATGCCCAGCCGCGTATTCTTGGAGCCCAGATAGGCGACTTCGATGTTCCAGTCCTGCCCGAAGGTTCTCTGGACGGTGAAGTTCCACTGCTGGGAGTAGCCCGATCCGTTTGACCGATCGGTGCCGAAGACCCCCTGCCCCAGACCCGAGTTTGGATTTGGAGCTGTCACCTGTACGGTAGGCCCGGTGGAGATCGGGAACGCAGCGTTCACGTTGTCTGCAGACTGCTGTCCCAGCGTCTGGACAAAGGGGAACTGCGGGATGGTGAACGGAGTGGTGATACCCGACTGCTCAAAAAAGACCATACCGTAACCCGACCGGATGACCCAGTTGTCCTTGATGCGATATGCCAAGCCAACGCGCGGGCCGAAGTCGCAGCATTCGAGGTCGCGGGCAGTATGCGGGAAGTCGAGCACCTGGGTATCCAGGTTGAAGACGGCGCCTTGGTCGTGAACTTCAGTGGACGGGAAGTTCAGGGTATAGCGCGTTCCGAGATTCAGGGTCAGGCGATTGGTTACCTTCCAATCATCCCCGACGAAGAATTCGCCGATGTGCGCTCGTGGCTGGATCACCTGCTTCTGCACATCAATGGTGAAGGCGTTCACCTGGCCTAGCAGCAACGAGGCCAGCGCGTTGCCGCTGCCGGTTACGGATGAATTGTTAGTGCCGGTGGTGGTGAAGGCGAAAGAGCCAGTCGGATTGGGCGGGTTCAATACATCCAGCGCCTCACGGCGGATATCGGCGCCGAACTTGATTGTGTGCCGGCCGCGCACCATGGTGAAGGTGTCGAGATATTCGGTGATGGAGGTGGTGAATCTGGAGTTCGCGGCAGTGGTGGGTCCAATCTGCTGGAGACCGGTGACGGTGAAGATGGGAAGGACAGCAGCGAAGGAATTTGAAGGAAGCCCAGGAACGGCGATACCACCGTTCTGGAGCGAAGACTGATCCAGGTCGCGGCGTGAATAGCCGAAACGCAGTTGATTCAGCATGGAGGGGGAGATAGTCCAGTTGTAGTCGGCAGCGATGGCATCGCCCCTGGTCCTGGCATGCCCGATAACCCCTGACGTCAAGCCACCGCTGGCGTCGGGCAACGGAGTAACGGGCGTGTCGTCGTCGCGAAATAACGTATACCGGCCAAACAGGCGATGCTTCTCGCCGATGTAACGATCCACGCGGAAATCGGCCTGATCCTGATTATCGGGCTCAGTGGCGGTCCGCACAAAATTGTTTGCGCCGGCGACGTTAGGTAACGGATAGTGCTGCAGCACCTGAAGTCCGATGGGATCGAGGCGGTTGTTCGGAATCGTGTTGCCGGCGAACTGCATCCTTGGCGAGGTAGCCGGATCGAAAATGGCTTGCGTAAAGATGCCCTGTCTCTGGGCGAGGTTTGGGACGACGCTGAAGCGCGTAATTCCGGTCCGTAAACGGGTGCCCTGCCAGTCTGCAAAGAAGAACGTCTGGTTGGATTGAATGGGCCCGCCAATGGTGACGCCGTACTGATTGCGACGGAACAGCGGAGCCGGCCCCGCCTGGGCAAACAGGTTTCTGGCGTTTAGCGCTTCGTTACGAAAGAACTCAAACACCGAACCGTGGAATTCATTACTACCCGATTTGCCAACGACCATCACGGTGCCGCCATTCGAGCGTCCATATTCCGGCGAGTAGGCATTCACGTTCAGCTTGAACTCTGCCATGCCGTCGACGATGGGGTAATAGACCACCTGTCCTGGCTCAGGTTGTAGCACGCTGATGCCGTCGTAGATGTACTCGTTGGTACGCGGCCGGCTGCCATTGATACGTGGAAGGAAATTGCCGTTGGGAAGGGCGACACCTGGAGCGAGCGTTACAAGAGGAATAAAATTGCGCCCATCGAGCGGCAGGCTCACGATGATCCTTTCGTTCACGTTTTGGCTGACCTCGCCGCTGGCGGTTTGGAGGAACGGTGTGGCGGCGTTCACTTCGACGGAGTGAGCCGGCTGCCCTACGGTGAGTTGAACGTCAATCGCGGTGCGATCGCCTAGCCGTAGCGTGACGCCGGTCTGCCGATAGGTCCGGAATCCCGGTTGCTCGACGCTCAGCACGTAACGCCCGGTGGGCAGTCCGAGGATGTGATATTCACCGCGTACATTGGTAGCGGCCGTGTATCGTGCGGTGGTGGACTGGTCCTCTGCATTCACTTTCGCAGAGAGCACGGGCAGTCCAGAGGGATCGGTCACGGTACCGAAGAGTTCAGCTCTACCGGACTGTGAAAGGCACGGAACGGAAGCTACGATCAAGCCCGAAATGACCAGCAACAGGCGCCGCTCTGTTTGGAAAGTCCGCATCCACCGAGAGCCTCCGTTAGTCTAATATGTCACAAACTTGTCGTTCTTACACGACGCTATCTGATTAACGGAACGCTGGCGGGTTGGGGCATCGTTTGTGATGGGAAAGGCATTGGGTTCGTTTTGTAATTAGCTCCGGCAACTGTGGGAGTGGCCTGTTTGGATTTAGCGGCTGGCGCCTGTCCAGGCAATGGCGCGTAGATGTACTCGCAGATGGCGCGTTCGGTTTCGGCCCTATCGCGGCGAGCCTGAGCTGCTCCCTGTTGCATGCTGGACCTGCGGCCGTCGAGGAGTTCCCTGTGAGCTTTGTAATAGGTGCGCTGGGCGGCAGCGGCATAGCGGGTTAAAGCGTTGAGGATATCGACTCCTTTGGCTGCCATGTTGTCGAGGATGGCCTGATCGGGGTCGGTGGAGGGATCGTCGAGCTGAGTTTGGCTGAGATAGGAGTCTTCGAGGCGGTGGATGCGGAAGGTGCGCCAGCGGGCCTGAATCATTTCGTGGACGAGAAATGTCTCGTGGTAGCCGCAGGGCTCGAACTCTTCGATGAAGCCGTCGAAGACCTCGTTGTACTGGTCGATGTCCTCATTTGGAAGGACGGTGAAGGCGCTGGACAGGCCGTGTTGGGTGGAATTGGCGGCGGAGGCAGTCTTTCCGGCGGCGGTGCGGGGGCCGGTTGACTGCTGGGCGTTCTGACGGTTGGCGAGGGTTTGGGCTGGGGATGCCATCGCGTTTGTTCTCCTACTCTCAGTATGGAGAGGGGGTTGGTAATTTCAGGGATTTTAGCGTGGTGTAAATTGAGTTTAAGGCCCATATTTTTCTGTTATTTACAGTTTATTTTCAGAGGCTATGACTGCAAAAGTTTTTTGGGCCGAATTGGATTCCCGGCCGGAACATAGTTAGAAATTGTTTCTGCACGCGTGATCCCTACGGCCGCTTTCTTACGCGCTACTCGGTTGGAGGGTGTTATGCGATTCGAGATTGCGTTCTTTTTAGGGGTGGCCGCCTTCGCGGCGCCAATCACGGTACCGTACGACGTTCCGCACAACTTCAATTTCTCGCCTCAAGGCGACGTACTCTCGGCCCAGTGGCGATACAGCGTTTTTGCGAGCGCCACACAGCCGCCGGTGCGCGACTTCAAGCAGGGCTCATTGGCGGTTCCGCCATTGTTCAATCAAAAAGACGCTACAGCTACGGCGACCGGCGCAAACGCGGACGCTCACGCAAGCATCAACGTGACCAATTTCGTCAACAACAACGTCACCGGCACGATACGGTCGTGGGGCCAGGCGACGGTGGACCCGGCGGTGGCAAGTAACGCCGAGGCCTTCGCGTCGAGCACCTCGTTCTTCTCGGTTCGCGGCGGAACGAAGATGAAGAACGGCAACATCAAATGGGGACCGACGTTCCAGTCCCAGGTACATGGCCAGGCGACGGCAGGGGTCCACGACCCCATTGATTTCACACTGTTTGACCTGGACACAAACATGCTTCTCGCAGACACTCTGCTAACGATCGATATGAATCTCGGGGAGGGTGATTTTGACTGGTCAGGTAGTTCGATCGACGTGGATGCAACGGAGATGGACCTTCACATTAAGATGGACTCTCCCTATGTAGTGGAGAAAGGCGTGCTCGACTTTGTGATTCATGGGGGCGTAGTTACGCAGTCAAACGCAACCGGTATCTTTGCCGGCCTCTTTCCGAGTGTAGGATCGAACGGTAAGTTTACGAGCGCGTTGGGAGAACTCTCGCTCGACTACAACCTGGGTGATTTCAATGGAGACGCGCTGGATATCACTTTCGACTTTGGCAACGGTGGAAGCGCTGCTGCCGGGGTACCCGAGCCGTCAACATACTATGTGACGGGACTGGTGCTGCTGCTTCTCGGCAATGGGTCGCGCTTGCGGCGCATCCGCGCCAGAGTCTGAAACCCCGGCGCCGGGGCAGGTGGATTAGCATATATGACGTATACAAGAGGGTACGGAGGACTCTGTATGGTGCGTCACACATTGCTGATGTGTGTTCTTTTGCCTGCCCCGGCGCTCTTTGGGGCCGCGTGTCTTCCAGGCGCGCTCTCTTCCTACGTTGCACTGGGCAGTGGAGGTTGCGACGAATCGTTGTTCACGTTCAAGAACTTCGTGTTCACTCCGGCGGTGATGAGCGGAACTCCGACGCTGCTTACGCCGGCTGATATTTCGGTAACGCCGGTGGTGAACGGCAGCGCCTTTGGATTGAATTTTGCCGGTGCTTTCAGCGTGACGGGTCTGGACGCGGTGACATACGAGATCGACTACACCACCGATCCGCCGCCGCCCATTCTCCATGGCTTTTCGCTCGACATGTTCGCCAACAGTCCGGTAGCACCGGGCACGGCCGACATTACCGCGACGCTGTGCGCCAACGGGCTCTTCAGCGGCGCGGTATGCAACACTCCCGGCACCCTGACGTCTGTCACCGTTTTCCATCACGGCGTGCTTGGCACGCAGCTCACGAACAGCACGAGTTTCGCCGACACGAATCTTGTGGACGTACACATGGTGATTACTCTGGCGGGCAACGGCGCGTCGTCCAGTTTCACGAGCGTGAGCGCCATTTATAACGCCCCGGAACCGGGAACCTTCTTTATGGCCGGCGCGGCGCTGGCGGCGTTGTGGCTGCGGCGACGGCAGCGTTAAATTTCGCGAGATTGCCCTCGAGTTCAGAACGGTCTGTCGACGGCCCGGGTGGGAGGAGAGACACGGCCTTCTGCTCCACCTGTGCGGCTTGGTTGCGGTCACCGGAGTCAAATAGAGCGCGCGCCAGAAGGTCGAGAACAGCGGGTGATTGCTCCTTGGTCAAGCGCACAGCCGTGCGAGCGGCGCGAAGGGCTTTCTGGGGATTTTTCACGGTGGGATCGGGCGAGGTCAACAGGATCCAGGCGTAGCCGTGGAGATCGTGGACTGCCGGATCATCGCGCGAAGCGAGCGGTTCAGCGTAGGCGACAGCGCGCACCATGAGTTGGTGAGCATCGCGGCTGCGCCCGGCCGACGCCTCGATCTGCGCAAGCTCCGATAGTGCGGCCGCCAAGTCGCGCGAGTACTGCAAATTCTCGGGGTCTCCCTTGGCCAGACGCTCCAACGAGAGAATCCCGGCTCGAAACGCGTTCGCCGCTGGCTGGCTCTCTTGGGCCGACGCGAGCACGCGGGCGAGAATCAGCGACGACGTAGCGAAGTCAGTACGTCGCGCGTCATTGTCGGGACTCTCCTTTAGTAATTGCTCGTAGGCGCTCACCGCGATCCGCAATTGCCGGATTCCGTCATCGGTGGAGCCGATTCCGGCAAGCATCAAGCCTGTTTGCTCACGGCCGTAAGCCACATCCCGGCGTGCGTTGCTGCTACCTCCTTGCGCGGAGTGTTCGGCCAGTGCCAGGTAGGACTGGAAGGTGGCGAGAGCGCCCGCGAAGTTTCCGTAGCGGTGCTGAAGATTACCGATGGCCGAGCGCGTCTTCATCAGATTCTGGAGAGCTTCGGAGGAGGATGGATCGGCATCGTACACTTTGGCCAGAGCGGTGTCGCTGCGCTTGTAATACTCGTCTGCCGAGGCTCGATCTCCGCGCGCGTCGGCTACAGCGCCAAGCCGGCGCAGGGCCGCTCCGAAGTCCCTTTGCGCCGCCAGGCTGGATGGAGAGCGTGTCAGCTCAATTTGCGAGAGTTCGAGTGCCTGGCGATAGCTGTCGCTTGCACCGGCGAGGTCGCCCAGGTTCGGATCGTACAAATCGCCCTGGATGTCGCCGATCCTGAAATAGGCGGCGATCATCAGGCGTCGCACTGCCGGATCGGACGATGCGCTGGACGGCATGTTCTTCAGATGATCGAGCATGCGCTGAAGGAATGCCTTGCGCGCCGGCGTCAGTCCGGAACGCACTGCAGTGTCGAAATCAAACAGCAGATATTGAGACAGCTGCAGCGCCATCTGCTTCTGCTGTTCGGCTGCGCGGGCGTAGTAGATGGAAACAGCCGATGCTGCGATCAGCGTAACTACGAACAGTGCCGCCAAGGCGACTCCGGCGCGGTAACGGGTGATGAATTTCGCAGTCCGATAGCGCCAGGAGTCGCCTCGCGCGTTGACGGGCAGTCCGTTCAAGTGACGGCGCAGATCATCGGCCAAATGCTGGACGGACGAGTAGCGCCGGGATGGATCCTTACGCAGTGCGCACAGCAGGATCACATCGACGTCACCGCGCAGCTGTTTCTTCAGAAGGGGCGATGCGGCGGCGGCACTCGGGGTTGCGGGCGGCGTTTCACAAATCGCTTTCTCAATCTCGGTGGGCGCATACGTCTTGAGTTCGTAGGGTGGATGTCCGGTCAACAGGCGATAAAGCAACACGCCGAGCGCATACAAGTCGCTCGCCGTGGTAACTGGCTGCCCGAGCACCTGTTCCGGACTCGCGTATTCGGGTGTCATAGGCCGGGCATCGAGCCTTGTGATCAACATCGGCTGTCCGGCATATTCGGGCTTGATGAGTTTTGCGATGCCGAAGTCGAGGAGTTTCGGCAAGCCGTCGGGGGTCACCAAGATGTTGGACGGCTTCAGATCGCGATGGATAACCAGGTTCTGATGGGCATATTGGACCGCGGAGCAGACTCCCAGAAACAGCTGGATTCTCGCGGTCACCGTCAATTCATGAGCATTGCAGTACTCGTCGATTGGCAGACCCTCGACGTACTCCATGACCAGATACGGCAGTCCGGCGTCGGTAGTTCCGCCATCGAGGAGTCGCGCGATGTTGGGATGCTCGAGGCTCGCCAGCACCTGACGTTCGGTGCGAAAGCGGCGGATGATCTCCTCAGAGTCCATCCCGGGCTTCACGATCTTGACGGCTACGACTTTTTGATATTCCTGGTCCGTTCGCGCAGCGGCGTAGACTGACCCCATGCCTCCGGTAGCCAGGCGGCGCAGCAATTTATATTTGCCGACGGTGCGTCCTTCCATCAAGTCGGCCTGCGACTCGCTCAACACCGGAGACTCCATAAAGCCGGGGTTGGTCTGGATGGCAGCAATCATCGCCCGGACATCGGAGAGCAAGCTGCGGTCGGCGCCGCATTCGCGGGTCAGGTAAGTGTCACGGGCCGCGGGATCGAGGTCAACTGCGGCGTCGAAGAGTTCTCTAACTCGCGCCCACCGCTCCGGCTCCATTGGCGGCCTCCTTGGATAACTCGGCGTGGAGCCACGCGCGAGCCGAATTCCAGTACCGTTTGACGGTGGCGGTGGAGATGCCGGTAAGTTCCGCGGTCTCCTCAACCGAAAGTCCACCAAAGAACCGGAGTTCAACCACCTTCGCTTGTTTGGGATCCATCCTGGCGAGCCGGTGGAGAGCTTCGTGAATGGCCATGATCTCCGTCGCCCGATCCTCACAGGCGGCTATCGCATCGTCAAAGGTCACGCGCCGGGCGCCGTCGCCGCGGCGTCCGGCATGACGAACGCGTGCGTGGTCGACTAGGATCCGGCGCATCATGGTGGCGGCGATGCCCAGAAAATGGAGGTGGCTTTGCCAGTCAGTCGCCTGCTGACCTCGGAGGCGGATCCATGCCTCATTCACGAGGGCCGTGGCTTGCAGTGTATGCTCGCGGCGTTCGCGGGAAAAGTAGCGACCGGCAATCGCGTGCAGTTCGCTGTAGACCAGCGGCATAACGGCATCCATCGCGGTTGGATTCCCACGACTTGCTTCGCCCAGCAGCCGAGTTATCTCCCCGGAGTTAGCCATGCGGATTAGGGAATTGTGTCATAGGTAGCGACGAAAGGGAACACCGTGCCGTTTTGGAAGGAGGAGGCGATGGCGAATGCCGTGGGCCTATACTGTCGGTTGACCCATCGCCGGACACCCCGAAGGAATTGACGAGTAGGTGTACGCATTGGGTGGGGCGGAGTTTCTGGACATTGAGATGGAGGGTGGCGAATGATCTCGCCTGGCGCATTGAGCGGAGTCAGAGTATTGGATTTTTCGCACGCGCTCGCAGGGCCTTATTGCACGCTGTTGATGTCGGACTACGGCGCCGAGGTGTACAAGCTCGAAAGCTCGAACGGGGGCGACATGGGACGTGGCTGGGGTCCGCCATTTGCCGGCAGCGACTCGTCTTTTTTCCTGGGACTGAACCGGGGCAAGCGCGGAATCTCCATCGACTTGAAGCAGCCCGCGGGCATTGATCTATGTTTCCGCCTGATCGAAAAGATGGACGTCCTGATCGAGAACTTCCGGCCGGGGACGATGGATCGGCTAGGTCTCGGTTACGTTGCCGCCGCGGCGCGTAATCCGCGGCTGGTCTACTGCTCGATTTCCGGCTATGGCCAGAACGGGCCGTCACGCACCGAGGCGGCGATGGACCTGATTGTGGAATGCTCGAGCGGATTTCTGAGCGTTACCGGCACCGCGGAAGGTGACTTGGTGCGCAGCGGATACGCTGTAGCCGACGTCAACGCAGGTCTATTTTCGATGATTGGCATCCTCATGGCGTTGCGGGCGCGCGAGCAAACCGGCCGCGGACAGTATGTGGACGTGTCGATGCTCGATAGTATGATCTCCGCGATGACTTCGAACTACATGACCTTTTTGGGATCAGGCGCGGTGCCCAAGCCGCTCGGGAGCAGCTTTGCAACCGTGGTCCCCTACAGCGTGTTCGAAGCAGGGGATGGGAATTTTGCCATCGCTGTTGGAAGCCAGAAGTTGTGGTTGGTGTTTTGCGGCGCGATCGGCAGGGCAGATCTCGCGACTGACGCGCGGTTCGCCACCAATCCGCTGCGCGTTGAGAATCGCCTTGCGCTGGAACACATTCTCGGCGGGATTTTCCACGAGAGACCGATGGCTGAGTGGGTGGAGCGGCTGCAGGGCGCCGGGATTCCGTGCTCGCCGGTGCGCGATTTCGCGGAGGTGGTGGAGCATCCGCAGTCGGCGGTACGAGAGATGTTTCCGGAGGTGGACGTACCGACAGCAGGACGGCGGCACCGGGTTACGGGGCCTCCCGTCAAAATGTCGGAGACGCCGGCGCGACTTGGCCGGCCGGCTCCGGCGCTCGGCGGAGATACGGTTTCGGTGTTGGCTGAGCTGCTGGAAATGGACGAGCGCACCATCAAGGAGCTGGCCGGCCAAGGCGCGATTCTACAGTCGGCGCCGTTTCCAACGTTTTAGATCGTTCAAGCAATCAATAGGCGGGTGAGAAGGAAGCCGCCGGCCACTAAGCCCACAAAGAGCGACGCAGCCAATAGCATGGGACGTGCGCCGGCGCGTGACACGTGACTCCACCGCGTGCCTACTCCCAGCGCGAACATCGCACTGCTCAACAGGATGGTGTCGAACTCGATCAGCGAGGCGCGGACTCCGGCCGGCGGGACGACGAGCGACTGCACGGCGATGACGGCCGCGAATCCCAGAACAAACCAAGGGAGCGAAATGTTTCGCTTTGAGCCAATGGCACCGTCGTGCCGTAGCCGACCCACCACGAGCAGGACGGGCGCGAGCAGGACGACGCGCAGCATCTTGGTGACCACCGCTGTATCGCTGGCTGCCTGGCTAACTGCGCGTCCGGCGGCTAGCGCCTGCGCGACTTCGTGCACGGTGGCTCCGGCATAGATGCCAAACTGTTGTTCGCTGAAGCCTGTGAGCGGATAAATCAGCGGGTACAAGAACATGGCCGTGGTTCCAAATAGCACCACCGTGGCCACGGCGATGCTGACTTTGTGCGACTCGCTCTCGATCACGCGATCGGTGGCCAACACTGCCGCTGCTCCGCAGATCCCGCTGCCCGCGCTGACCAGTAGCGCCGTGTCCGGATCGAGGCCGAAGACCCGTGTTCCCAGCCAGTAGCCGGCGATCAGCACGCAGGTAATAACGGTAACGTCGAGGGCTAGCGCTCGCGGTCCCAACTTGTACACATCGTTCACCGTCAGCCGCAGCCCATAGAGGATGATTCCCAACCGCAGAATCTTTTGCTGCGAAATCCGCAGACCGGGATTGAATCCCTCAAGGAATCGCGCGGGCACCGCATTGCCGACCGCTATCCCAGCGAGAATTGCCAGCGTGAGTGAGCTGAATTGCAGCCTGTGATTCCAGCCGAGACGGGCGAGGCACCAGCTTGCGAGCGCGGCCACAAGCGAGAAGACGACGCCGGGTAGCATCCCGTACAACGTCTTGGAGGTCGGCATGGATCAACTGTGCGCTTCGCCTCTAAATAAGTAAAATGGATAATTACGATATGACTGTTCGGTTTCATCAATAATGCGCATTACGCTCAGGCAGCTCGAACTATTCGCGGCTATTTGCCAGGAACAATCTGTCACGGCCGCCGCCGCCAAAGTTGGGCTCTCCCAGGCCGCTACCAGCCAAGCGCTAGCTGAACTGGAGAACCTGCTCGAAGTCCGGCTTTTCGACCGCCACGGCCGGCGGCTGTTGCTGAACGCCGCAGGCCGCCGCTTACTGCCGCGGGCGGTGGAAGTGCTCGCGCGCGTTCGTGATATCGAGACCTCCGGCACCAGCCAGCCTGTTCAGGTGTCCATCTATGCCAGCCTCACGGCTGGAAACTACATGCTGCCGCCGATCATCGCGCGGTTTGTTCGGACCCGCGCCCATTACCGCTTTCGTGTGTCGCTGGGGAATACCGAGCAGGTGGTGCAGTCGCTACGCCGGTTTGAAAGCGACGCGGGCTGGATTGAAGGATTCGTGGACGATCCGGACCTGGTGGCATTTCCATGGCGCGAGGATCCGCTTGTTGTAGTCGCAAGGCGCGGTCACATTCTGGCGGGCCGCCTGGCTGCGCCTGAGGATCTGGCGCGGGCCTCGTGGGTTTTGAGAGAGCAGGGCTCAGGTACACGGTCGGTTTTTGAGAGGGCGATCGAAGGGAAATTCCGGCTGACGCACGTGCCTATCGAATTCTCGGGCATTGAGGCAGTGAAACGCGCCGTTCTCGCGGGCGGCGGACTGGGCTGCATGTCGACACACGCCGTTTCGGCCGAACTGCGATCAGGGGAACTGCGGCGTGTACGCGTGCCGTGGCTCGACCTTAGCCGTGAGATCACGGTTCTACTGCATCGGAACCGCTACCTGGATGCGGGCTTGAACCGCTTCCTGGAGTACTGCGGGTTGCAGGCGGCGGTCAGTGCTCGGCCGGTGCCAGATGCTCGCGTTCCATGAACTGGACCGGGTGTGCGCGAACGTTGTGGATATGGTCGCGGATTGGTTCCAGTCATGCCATCTTCAGGTAGCAACTGCGAACTGCGCAAGCGCTTACATTCCGATCCGCATCGTGATACGCTAATCGCGAACAGAGGGCTATCTAAGACATTGTCATGCTCGGGCACAGCGCAGTCAGTCTTCAGATCCTGCAGACGGATAGTGGAGACAATGCCGGCGGCGTGGGGTTCATGACGCGGGGTACGGGCGCGTCGGAGTGGGTCTGATCAGGGCCCAAATTCACAATGATTAATAGCGAGCCTAGATGAAAGGAAACGTCATGATGAAGAATGCTGTCCTGACTCTCGCACTGACATCGGTGTTAGCAGGGTTCACGGCAATCGCCCAGGCTCCTCCGGCGCCGCCGCCGGCTGCGGAGCGAGAGGCGCGGGCAAAAGCCGCGATTGAGGCCGCCAAGGCGGCTCCCGTGGAAGATTTCAAGGCGTCAATGCTGAACCAGAAGGGCAAGGAGTATCCTGCCGTGAACTCTGAGCGCCGCATTCGCGCGCGAGTGGTTGCGCCGGGCGCCCAGAGTGTCGCGCTCGATATTGGAGCCGTGAAATATCCGCTGACCAAAGGAGAGGACGGAGCGTGGGTGGGCGCGTCAATCCCGCAGGACGAAGGTTTCCACTACTACCAGATCGTTATCGATGGGGCTCAGGTTCCTGACCCGACGAGCCTATACTTCTACGGCGCCAGCCGCTGGGGCAGCGGTGTCGAGGTTCCGGCGCGTGACCAGGAGATTTACGCCCTCAAGAACGTGCCGCATGGCCAGTTGCGCGAGACACCGTTCTATTCCAAGCGCTCTGATGCGGTGCTCCGCTGTTTCGTTTATACGCCCCCGGATTATGAGAAGAACGCATCGAAGCGATATCCGGTGCTCTATCTGCAGCACGGCGGAGGCGAAGATGAAACCGGATGGGGCAGTCAAGGGAAGACGAACCTGATCATGGACAACCTGATTGCCGCGGGCAAGGCGAAGCCTTTCATTATTGTGATGGCGAGCAGCTATGTTCCCGGCGCCCAGATGGGACCTCCGCCCGCACCTGCCCCTGCGCAACCCGGCGCACCGGCAGCAGCCGCCGCTGGTCCCCGCCGCTTCAATTTCACCGCCTTCGAGCGTGTACTCATCGATGAGCTCGTTCCCTTCATCGATGCCAACTTCCGTACGAACGCCGATCAGCAGCATCGCGCCATGGCCGGACTCTCGATGGGTGGCATGCAGACCAAGCAGATCACGCTGGCTAACCTGGACAAGTTCTCCCAGATTGGTATTTTCAGCGGAGGCAGCATCGCGCCGGCGGATGTCACCGACATGGACATCTTCAAGAAGAAAGTTAAGGTGGTGTTTGTCAGCTACGGGAGCCGCGAGCGCGGCGAAACCGGGAAAGCGAACGTTGAAGCGTTGCAGCAAGCCGGTGTGAAGAGCGTGTTTTATGAGTCACCGGAGACTGCTCATGAGTGGTTGAGCTGGCGGCGCAGCCTGTACCAGTTTGCACCGCTGCTGTTCCAGGACTAGCTTCGCACGGCCCTCTCGGCCCACCGACAGCCGCCAGCAGTTTCGCTCGATCGGAGCCGCGGCGGCTGCGATCCTGGTTTGCCCGGACGCAGGGCATGACGCGACATATACTGGCAGCGATGCCCCACTCCGCTTTCCGGCGCCGCTGCCTCTGTGCGTTGTTCGCTGCCCTGTTCGTCCCAGCCATCGCGCTGGCCGCATCAACGGCGAGCCACAAGTTCGAAATCTCCGGGAAAGACTTCCTACTCGACGGCAAGAAGCTTGTCATCATCTCGGGCGAGATGCACTATCCGCGTGTACCACGGGTTTACTGGCGGGATCGGATGCGGAAGATGCGCGCCATGGGCCTCAACACCCTTACTACCTACGTTTTTTGGAACGCCCACGAGGCGACGCGCGGCAAGTTCGATTTCCGAGACGAACTTGACGTTGCCGAGTACGTGCGAACGGCGCAGGAAGAGGGACTGTGGGTGATTCTTCGTCCGGGACCGTATGTCTGCGCCGAGTGGGACCTGGGCGGTCTCCCGAGCTGGCTGCTGCGCGATCGGAGTGTCCGGCTGCGCGAGAACGAGCCCAAGTTTATTGCAGCGGCGTCGGCTTACATGAACGAGGTGGGCAAGCGCCTCGCACCCTTGATGGTCAGCCGGGGCGGCCCGATTCTGATGGTCCAGGTGGAGAACGAATACGGCTCCTTCGGCGCGGACCACGCCTATATGGAGTCAGTCCGCAAGATGATTCGTAAAGCCGGATTCGACGGCCAGCTCTACACGGCCGATGGCGCCAGCGAGAAACAGCTCAACGGCGGCAGCTTACCGGACTTACCGGTGGCCATCAACTTCGGCAACAACGAAAACCCTGAACAAGAGTTCGCGAAGCTCGAGCGACTCCGCCCCAACGGTCCACGGATGTGCGGCGAGTTCTGGGCCGGCTGGTTTGACACCTGGGGAGAGAAGCACGCCACCACACCGGTGGAGCGCGCCGCGGGTGCGCTCGATTGGATGCTGTCGCGAGGAATCTCGGTTAGCCTCTACATGATTCACGGCGGAACATCCTTCGGCTTTCACGCCGGCGCCGACTTCCGCAAGGGTTACATGCCCGACACGACGAGTTACGATTATGATTCGCCGCTGGACGAGACGGGCCGGCCGACGCCGAAGTTCAAAGCGCTGAGCGACGTCATCCGGCGCCATCTACCGCCCGGCACCAAAGTTCCGGACTCACCAGTTTCCCCGCCGCTGATTGAAATCGCCGGCATTGAATTCCGCGAGGCGGCGTCGCTTGAAACAGTGCTCGGTAAACCGGTCAGGTCGGCCAAGCCGCTGGCGATGGAGGAACTCGGCCAGTCGAACGGCATTGTGCTCTATCGCCACAAGACCGCAAGTGCGGCTGAAGGATCCCTGGAACTCGATGGCGTGGGTGACTACGCGATCGTCTCGGTGGATGGCGGTCGCGCGGGCACGCGGGACCATCGGATGGAGCCCACATCGCGACCGGTGTCGTTGAAAGCCGGGAGCACACTCGAAGTTCTGGTGGACGTGATGGGCCACATCAACTTCAGTCAGAAAATGCAGAGTGATCGAAAAGGCCTCGGCGCTGCACGGTTGGCAGGCGCGGCAGTGGAGGGATGGGACATCTTCAGCGTGCCGCTTGACGCTCCTCCGTCGCGCGGTTTTGCGACTGCCACTCCATCGGGGCCTGCCTTTTACCGTGCCAAGTTCGACGTTCCGGCTGCCGGGGATACGTATCTCGACATGACGGGTTGGGGCAAGGGCTACGTGTGGGTGAACGGGCACAACCTGGGCCGTTACTGGAGCATCGGACCACAGCAGGCGCTTTATCTTCCGGCCGGCTGGCTGAAAAAGGGAGGCAACGAAATCACGGTGCTCGACTTGGATGCAGGCGGGAAGAAGGCGATTCGGGGAGTCACTCACCCGGTCTGGCACACACTTGAGGCGCAGCGATAGCGGATTCGTTATCGCTCACTTTTCTTGCGGACGCCGGCCCAGGCGGCGAAGGATGATCAGGTTCTCTTTGGAAAGGCCCATCGCATCCCGCTCAAAGGAGCGTCGCCACGATGGTCATCGACGATAGCAGTAAGGTCGTCAGCGAGGAGGATTTTAGTCACATGCCTCTCGACCTTGTCTTTGCATTTCTTCAAGTCGGCGACGACCGGCTCCGGCAGAACTCCCTTCGCAATATGCTGATCAGGAATACTACGTCAGCCTTGATCTCTTCCGTGATGGCCATAGCGGTCGGTGCCCTTGCGACATCGGCGACAAGTCGTGGTAGTTTTGGCGCAACAGGAGCGCGTTGGAGCGCATCAATTTAGTAGAGATCGCAGTAGAGATCGCCAGGACCTCAATTCGTTCAGGTGACCTCGCCAACAAGCAATAGAACCACACTTGCGAATGCTATCATCGGAATCCGTGGAAGGACCCGGCTTATCCCCTTTTGCAGAGTTACAGCGCTCGATCGAAGCGCTGTACGACGACCCCCAGGCACAAAGGAATCACGACGTGGAGTCGCTGCTGGCGGAGGTACGGCAGCACTTGAACACGGGCGAGGTGCGTTCGGCCACCTTTGAGCAGCACTGGACCGTAAACCAGTGGGTGCGCAAGGCGCTCACGCTTCATGTGCGCTTTGGGCAACTGGCGCAGGCCGGGCCGGGCGATCCGATTGACCTGGACCTGGTGCCGCGCCGCCAGTTCACCATTGCCGACGGGGTTCGCGTCACTGACGCTTCCTGCTTTGTGCGCGACGGCGCATACCTCGCTCCGGGGACGATGCTGATGCCCGGTGTGACGGTGCAGATGGCGGCGTGGATTGGCCCGGGCACAACTATCAGCAACGGCGCCGGCGTGGGGCTGTGCGCGATGATAGGGGCACGCGCGCTCATTGGACCAAGCGCCCAGATCCAGGGGCACATCCTGCCGCTGGACGCCATCCCCGCGGTGATTGGCGACGACGCCAGTATCGGCGCCAATTGCGTGATTGGCAACGGCGTGGTGGTGGGTGCGGGGGCGATCGTGCTGCCGGGCACGACGCTCATGGCGTACACGCCGGTCTACGATCCCGTGAAGAAGCAGCGCATCGCGGCCACCAAAGACTTGCCGCTCATTGTGCCGCCCAAGGCGATCGTCGTCCAGGGTTCGCGCTCGATGGCCAAAGGCATCGCCAACGATCTGCTGATGAGTGTCAACGTGGGTGTGATCGCCGGCTACGTGGACGATCCCGACCTGCCGGCGCAGTTCCTCGAGCGGCTACTGGACAAATGAGCCGCCGGAGAGGAACCGGTTGATGGCGGCGGCAACTTCGTCGTGCCCGGCGCGGTCGGTGGACAGGCCGAGTTTGCGAGTGGAGCCGTCTTCGAAGCGCAGCACCAACTGCTGCGTGGTCTTCTTGGTAGTCACCACTTCGGCTCGCGGCGGCGCTTTGTAACCGAGGTGTTGCTGGTTCACGGGGTTACCGAACCACGACGAATGAATGTGGATGGCCGATTGCGCCCGCTCGAAGCGGTACTGGTAACTCAGGCCGATCAGCACGAAACCGAGAAGCCCGCACACAGCCGCCCCGCCGAGCAGCATGATCATGGTTGTGCGCCCTGCAGCGCGCCACTGGGTGATGACGGCAATCGCCGCGCCGATCACGGCTGCGGCGATGGCGCACCAGCCGGCCAGCAGGTAGGGCAACTCCTCGATGAGGAGCACGCCGGGAGCCGGCTGGGAGACGCGGAAGGCGATGTCTGGCGTCACAAGGCCGCGGGCTGCTCCAGTTGCCAGCCGAGTTCGCGGAACACTGCGTCGAGCGGCTCGGGCGCGATCGCCAGCAGCCCCTTGTCCTCGGCGCTTTCGCGCAGGTAGTAGCGGACGCGGCCCAGCAGTATGCCGGCTACCTCGGCGCTGGTAGCCTGCAGCGTTGACCCGTCGAAGAGCGGGAAGTGGAACGGGTAAGCCTTCTGCAGCGGCTCGTGGATGAAGGTCTGAAAGTAATCCTCACAAGCCCGGTAGTGCGGTTCGGAGTCGCCTGCGATTCCCGCAAATAGCAGCGCGCCGCGGCCGCCAAGCAGGGCGGGTACGTTGGCCACACCGGCGGGCGGCCCTTTGAGACGCACCAGCATAACGACCGGTGGACGCGGGAAGTCGCCGGGCACGGTGGCCTCGAATTCATCCACGGTCCAGACGGCAGGCGGCGGCTTGTGCGGCCACACGCCCAAGCCGAACAACGGCTGCCAGTCGCGGCCGTTCTTCGAAAGCTGTTTGCTGGCGGCGTCGAAGTGCATCATCCAGAAGTGCAGCAGCGTTTCACGAGTACATGGGAAGCGGGCATCGAGCACGGCCAGCAGCTTCGCGAGAAGTTCGAGGTAGATGGTGCGGTCGTCGCCCTTAAGCGGGTACATGATGCCGCCGAGCAGGTACGAGTAGAACTGGTGTTCGCGGGGAAGTTGCCGAATGAGTGGGGTCATGACTGCACCGGGTAGATCATGTTTTCTTCGCGAAGCTGATTGCAGACCTCGTGAATGATCCTGCGGACCGGCTTGCCGGAAGCCAGGAGCACACCGCCGTCGGCTGGGCGTTCAGTGACGAGGACCTCGCACACCTCGAAGAGGCCCTTCACGTCTTCTTCCGGAAGAGTGAAGTAATCGCGGCTCGACCAGCGCGGGAGCACGTAGAGCAACCCTCGATACTCCACTCGGTCTTCCCAACCCTTGCCGAAGGTTTCCTTGCTCTTCTTGAGAAAGGGCGCCATCAGGGAGTAGGCCATCGCGAGTTTCCCTTCGATGTCCTGTGTCCTAGCCATCTCCTGATAGACGGGGTGTTTCTTCACGCCAGAAGGGATGCGGAGGGGAGGTGCCACGGTAGCCGGGTCTGATTTCACCAGCATCATCGTCATTCCGCCGTGGCCCCAAAACAGGTTCAACTGCTTCGTTAGTTCTTTGCGCAGGAGGTAGTAGCTATAGCCTGAAACAAAGCGGTTGAGGTCGAACTTAGCCTTCTCGGTACGCACAGCCTCGATGTAATCCATGTCGAGATTGGTGGGAAGCGCGGCGCCGGGCGCGCGGCTCATGCCGAGGATCGGGTTAAAGTCGAGCGCGTTCTGGATGAACGCGTCCTGGAGGTGCGGCTGGAGGGCCGTCGCCTCGAGGAACAACTCCGCCGACAGTTCGCCGGTGGGCGACAGGCGGCGAATCAGTTCCGGGATGAATCGCAACATCCAGGCACGTTCGGCCTGCCGTGCGGGAAACGTCGAAGGCAGCCAGTAGAGTTCGCAGCGCGTCAGCGACTCGGCGGGAACAAAGGGCAGGACCGGCTCCTGGCCGTCGGCCGGGGAGATGCGGTTGCGTCTCGTTTGAGCGTCAGCGTCCATGCTCGTATCGAATCAGAGGGCGTAGGAGTTCACGGCCAGTTTGAGGACTGCGATGTCGATGCCGGTAAGGAAGTTTACGGCTTCGCAGTATCCTCGCAATGCCTCGACACCGCCCTCCATGCCGCGGAGTTTCGCCTCCAGCGCGCGGTTGCCGTTGTCGATGCCTTCGAAGTGAATGTTGATGCCAATGAGGGCGAAGTTCAGTGTTGGAACGATGTTCACATAGCTGGCCGTGATGGAGAGATACGCGGCATAGAACTGGAAGTAGATCATGCCGATGTTCGACAAGCTGTTGCCGGCCCAGAGCTTGGTCATGATGGCGTGCATGTAGACGCCGGGCTCGAAGCGGCATTGCGGCGAGGCGTGCGTAGCGAGGTGATTCGACACGTAGGTATACGCGGCGGCGCCGACGTAAGTGCGAATCGTCGAGCCCACCACTGTTTTCGTATAGTTGCTGACCACCGTTCCGGTGACGCTGCCCAAGGTGGTAAGCGTGCGGCTGCCGATTATGCTGCGGGTTTCGTCGGCCAGGATAGTCGTCTTCACATTCGAGTTGGTTTGTTCTGTGAAGTTTCCGTCGATCTGCTGCCAGCGGTCGCCGTGCACGAGTTTGGCATCGATACCGGAACAGCCGGCCACGCCGCCGGCGCTGGTCATGCCGCCATAGGACAGCGCTCCCACGGCCGGCAGTTTCTTGTCGGTTTTCGGATCGGCGACGTTGCGGCCGATTTTTGTGGAGGAATTGAAAACGGGCATGGGGCTCTCCTAGCCAACCTCGCGCGAGTAGAACGCGCTCTTCATATGGATGCGCCCTCCGGCGCGGATGATGATGTCGTCGTCGCACTCGAGCACGAGGCTCGACCGGCCGTTTTCGCTGGCGTTTTCAAACAGCGCCAGGCGCGCGTGATTCGGCGTGGCGATGGAGATCGTCTCCTGGCCCGGCGTATCGATGATCTGGATGCGGTGGCCGCTCTTGGTTACGATGCGCTTGCAATTGTTACTGGCGAACTCGCCGCCCCAGAAGTCCTCGGCGGGCGGCTTGTCGGTGCCGTTCCACACGCAGCCGAGGATGAGGGGCCGCTCGGGATCGCCGTCGTAGAACGCAATTACTACTTCGTCGCCCACTTCAGGCAGGAAATAGAAGCCGCGGTCGGCGCCGGCGTGCGGCGTCATCATGCGGGCCCAGATCGTCTGGTCCTGCTCCTGCCAGAGCATTTGCACTTGTATGCGGCCCATCTGCTCGGGATCGTCGTTGGCCATGACGCGGCCGGGCACGATGCCGTACCAGCGGTGCACGTCCGGCGGATCGGGATTCGTGTATTTCTTCCATGTGGAGCAGGAGAACTCGTTTTTGTAACCGTTGGGCGTCCAGCGGTGGGTCACTTGCGTGAGGCCGTAGGTACCTTCGGCGTCCACGCTGCCGCCGATCGTGACGGTGTCGCCGGGTTTCAGCTTCTCGTTGCGGCTCTCGCCGCTGCCCACCACTTTGCTAGCGATGGTGCGAACACTTTCTTTCTTCAGCAGTTTCTCGTAGTCGTCGAGGGTTACTGCGCGGGCGCGGTCTGCGAGGTAGCCGGGCGGGAGCTTGCTGTTCGAAGCGTCCGCGACTGCGGCGGTCATCCTGGCACTGCCGCCAAAGAGCGACGGCGTGTCGCTCACCTTCTCGTAGATCTTGCTGGCCATGGTCGCGGGCACGTAGTGCGAACCGTTCATCGAGGGCTGGCCAAGGCGGCCGCGGATCTTGAAATGCAGCAGTCCCTCTTCGGCACGCCAATCGAGGTTAGCGCCGCTCTGGAAAGAATCGTAGAACTCCACCCCAGCATCGGTGGGGCGCAGCCAGCAGCCGTGGTCGTCTGCAAGGCGCAGCAAAAACTGGAAGTCAGTAACGCCACTCTGCGTGTAGGTGAGGGCGGGCGTGCGGGGCTGGCAGTTGACGGTGGCGTTGAGCCCGCTGAGCGAGGCCAGCGTGCCGGCGACGTCGCTGAGCCCCTGCTGCCGGTAGTAGGCGTGTCGCGGTGTGAGGTCGAGTTTGTACGACCTCGTGACACCTGTGAGCGTGGCTACAAAACTGCCGCAGGGCTCGTAGTCGAGTTCGCCTTCGAGGATGAAGCCGTCGAAAAGGACGTTCTCCGCGCCTTCCTGGTCGATGGTCTTGATCTGCACGTCCTTTCCAAGACAGTCTTCTAATGGGAAGCGGCGGTCGCTGGTCTGACGGCACTGGAACGCGCACCAGTAGTGCTCGTTGAGTTGCTGGCGAATTTCGACGTCGCCAAGTATGACGCCTTTGCTGACGTCGTCGAGCGGTTGCCCGCCTAGGGTGATGGTGATGAAGCTGGTAGGCATGGTGTCGCGGAAGTGAGGAGCCACTCACAGTGTATCCATCATATAGGCCGTTACGCGGAAATTGCATTTGGTCGACAGGGACCACCGGATCGACCTGATGGCGTTGTTGGAGCTTACTTTTACCCATGGCAGCGGATTGACGTTGATCGCTGCTGTGATCGTGCCTCCATTGACCGCTGTGGGCGCATCCGGCCTGAACGACGCGGTCAGCACATGGTCGTCCCCGGGAGGCGTACAGACGAACACACCGGCTAGATTCCACACCGCATTCAGTAGCAGGTTGCCCATCGCTGCGCCAAAGGAGATTGTTGCCGGCGCTACCCAACTCAGAATGGTGATTGGGAAAGTCGCGCCGTCTGTCGGAGTGCCCGAAAGCAAACCCGTGCTCGCGTTCAACTGCAAGCCTACCGGCAATGTTCCCGTCACCCCAAAGTTCGGGGACACGCCGTTGCTGGTCCTGAGGGTCAGAGGATGTCCCCACGATGTTCGCTCCATCAGGAATTCCTGAGAAGACCAGTCCTGCCGGCAAGATCGAGTAAGTGATGTCCGGCGGAAGCGTGCCGCTCACCTGGCAGGTTGGCACCGCAGCTCCACCGGCGTCTGTAACTGTGCCGGCGATTCTTGTCGCGACCCACTCAGTCCGCTCAAAGCTCAGCGGCGGCCAACTCCGGGATGGTGCGGCATCCACCGGGTCGCGCGACAGCGCTGGTTGGGCGGAGCAAACACAGAGAGACTAAGGATGCAGAACCAAGCCGCACCGCCGGGAAACCAAGAATGGAGACTGCCATCTGAGACACCCTCACCTATGCCTGTCGGATGCCCACGACAACCGCCGAGCGTAAAGTGTCTTGTATATTTCCTCACTAAAGCGGGCCACTCTTGATGAGCAGTGTCGTTGACGCTGAGTGAATGCCAAAGCGTTGACGGACGCACTGGGTCTCCGACGAGATTCTAACGGCGTGATCTTTCTGGTTAAATCAAAATAGATCCGTGACTGCCTCTCCTGCGATGCCGCTTCTGACGATGGTGGATCTCTGCGTTCGGTACAAGTCCGGCGGCGACGTATTGTCGAATGTTTCTCTGTCGATTGCGGACGGCGAGAGCGTGGGCTTGCTCGGCGAATCGGGATCGGGGAAAACGACCCTAGCGCTGGCAGCCCTTGAATTGCTGCCGCCCACGGCAGCAGTCTCCGGACGCTTATTCTTTCGCGGACGCGAATTCGGCCCCTCTGTGCGAGGTCATGGAATCACGGCAATCTTCCAGGAGCCGCAGGCGGCGCTCAATCCGGTATTGCGCATTGGCACGCAGATCGCACAGGCGTGCCGCGCCCACGGCTTCGATCACTCGCCCGCCGAGATTGACCGGCTGCTGAATCTCGCAGGGTTGGGTGATGTGAAACGAGCGTGGCCAAACGAGTTGAGTGGAGGAGAGTGTCAGCGAGTCTGCATCGCGCTGGCGTTGGCCTGCCGGCCCCAACTGCTAATAGCCGACGAGCCCACGGCTTCTCTCGATTCCATCGCTCAAGCGCGAGTACTCGATGTTCTCGCGGGCCTCATTCGCCAGCGGCTCTGCTCGCTTCTATTGATCAGCCACGACCCGGCACTGCTCTGTCGCATCACGCACCGTGTCATCGCGACATCAATTTCGGATTGGGTCACGCACGAGCCCGGACGAAAATGATTTGGTGCAGTACGCCACGCGTCTTCCAGCAGCTTCACCCTACTGAGTTTCTCGAGTACGACACAGCGCCAGTTGGCGGGCGAGCCGACTATCTGGAGTCCGCTCTGGCTATC
>JBBQUM010000044.1:0-49629 GCA_038212445.1 Bryobacterales bacterium | reverse complement strand
CTCTCCAGCAGAGCTCGCCTCCGCTTCCCCGGCCGTTGTTCATTCTGCGGCAACCACCTCGATTCGACCAGCTTTTTTCAGCGAATCGGCACTGTCACCATTGCCCGTTGTCTCAAATTTGGGGTGCACTCCACTAGTCTGGCCCCACCCGTGATCCCGATCCGATAGAACCATGCAACGTGGACAGAGCTGTCTGTCCCAGACTTGCACAGAGGAAAGAGCAGAAAAGCCAGCGCAGCAAAGCAAAAAAGCAAAGCGCCAGCAGAAAAGCAGAAAAAATTGGGACAGACTACTTTGTCCCCACCCGTGATCCCGATCCGATAGAACCATGCAACGTGGACAGAGCTGTCTGTCCCAGATTTGCACAGAGGAAAGAGCAGGAAAGCCAGCGAAGCAAAGCAAAAAAGCAAAGCGCCAGCAGAAAAGCAGAAAAAATTGGGACAGCCACTACTCTGTCCCCACCCGTGATCCCGATCCGATAGAACCATGTAACGTGGACAGAGCATCGCGTTTCTTGTTGACATAGACGATCTATGCTATAACATAGACTGTCTATGTCGGAACGAGACGAGATCCCCTCCGGTACGCTCGACATGCTCATATTGAGGACCCTCGAGCACTCCTCTCATTTGCACGGCTTCGAGATCGCTGAGGCCATTCAGGAACGCTCCGATGAGGTGCTGCGAGTCGAAGAAGGATCGCTCTATCCCGCACTTCAACGGATGCTGATCAAGGGTTGGCTGAGCGCCGAGTGGGGCAAGACTGCCGAAAACCGCCGCGCTCGCTATTACCAACTTTCTGCCACCGGTAGAAAACAGGTCCGGCATGAAATGGACCGCTACCAGCGCGTGTCCGAAGCCATCGCGCGTGTCCTGCAGCCAGCCTGAGGAGGTCGACCATGCTTGAGCTTTTGCGAAAACTCAAATTCATGCTGAGAAGCCGAAAGGAGAATGCTGACCTCGAGGAGGAGATACAACTCCACCTTGACCTCCGCACCCGGCGGCTTGCCGAGACTGGCGACCCCGACGCTCGAGATGAGGCCCGCCGGCGCTTCGGCAACCGCTCCCAAATCGCGGAATCCAGCCGCGAATCCTGGAACGTCGCCAGACTCGCCGAGTTCGCCCGCGACCTTCGGATCGCCGCGCGATCTCTGTCCCGTAAGCCAGGTTTTACCGCCGTGGCAGTGCTCTCGCTCGCAGTCGCACTGGGCGCGAATACCGCCGTCTTCTCGTTCGTCCGCGCCGTCGAATTGAAGCATCTCGACGCGCCGGGTGCGGAGCGTTTCGTCATCCTGCGCCAGCATTACGAGCAGTTCCATATGGAGAACTGCTGCTTCAGCTATCGCTTCTTCAACGAACTACGGCGTCAGGAAATCGGTTTCGAAGACATGTTTGGCGTGAGCCGGCGTGAAGTCGCCGTCACCGACCGTGACCAGACTCAGAAACTGCAAGCCGCCCTGGTCACCGGCAATTACTTCCGCATGCTCGGTGTAAATGCGGCAGCGGGCCGCTTGCTCGACGATTCCGACGATGCGCCGGGAGGCTCCGCCAACGTCGCCGTGATTAGCCACCGGTTCTGGCAGGAGCGCTTTGCCGCCGACCCCGGCGTAATCGGGAAAAGTCTGAGCGTCGAAGGCCAGTCGGTCCAGATCGTGGGCGTCGCCGCGAAGGGTTTCATTGGAGCGTCCCTCTATGACGCCGACGACATCATGCTGCCCACTCCTCTAATCAAGCAACTCGCCGGTACGGATCGCGACAGCTTTGGCTGGCTGCAGATCATTGCCCGCGTCAAGCCCAGTGTCCAGCAGGAGGCGATCCTGGCAAAGTTGAACGGTATCGGAATCGCCCTCGAACGCGCCGCCGGGTTCCAATTCACCGAACGCGACATCTTCGCCCTGCGCGATGGCTCGCAAGGGCTCGGCTCGAAGAAGGAACAGTTCGGCAAGCCCGTGCTGCTACTGTTCGGCTTGGTCGGCTTGGTCCTCCTGATCGCCTGTTCGAATCTCGCCGCATTGTCCATCGTGCGCAACGTCGAGCGTAACTCCGAAGCAGGAGTCCGCATCGCCCTGGGCGGCTCCCGCGGCGCCTTGCTCCGTCATTATTTCGCCGAGAGCCTGCTGATTGCCGTACTCGGCGGTGCCGTTGGTCTGGTGTTCGCGAACGGACTGATCTCGATTCTGCTGGTACTGCTTGGCAAACAGGGCGACGGTCTCGCCGCGCATCTCGCGCCCGACCCGGTGATCTTCCTGTTCACCGCCGGAGCCGCCATTGCCGCCGCGACGCTCTTCGGCCTCATACCTGCCTGGCGCGCCGCCAATTGCGATCCGCTGCCGGCGATTCGGGGGGCAGCCTCCACCAACGCCGGCACGAGGAACCTGGCCGCAAAAACGCTGATCGCGGTCCAGATCTCTCTCTCACTCGCCCTTCTCTTCGGCGCCGGACTCTTCGTGCGCACGCTGCACAACCTGCGTTCCATCGACGTCGGCTTTGCGACTGAAAACCTGGTCCTCGTCGGGTTGAATCCGAGTATCTCGCCCGTCGGTGAAAAAGGCGCGCCCGCGTTCTACGATCAACTGCTCAACCGTACGCGTGAACTCCCGCTAACCCGAGTCGCTAGTTTTGGCTCGTTGAGTGTTCTTTCGGGCGCGATGCAATCTATCGTCTTCACAGTCCCCGGTTACGCTCCACCTGACCGCATGATGCCGGTCACCTACTTCCTCAAAATCAGTGACGGGTACTTCCGCACCTTGGGCATCCCCCTCCTCGCCGGGCGCGACTTCAACGTCAATGACCGCGGGTCCGATGACAAGGAAGGCGTAGCCATCGTGAACGATACCTTCGCCCGGAAATATCTCGCCGGCGTACCGCTCGGAAAAGCATTTACCTACGGCGGCGGCAGACGCGTTCGCGTTGTCGGAGTGGCCGGCGCCGCACACTTCCGCACACTCCGCGAGGATCCCCAGGCAGTCATGTATCTGCCGGTAACCCAAGGTTCCGGCGCCGATGCTCTGTATCTGCAAGTTCGAACCGCCGGTGACTCCGCGCCCGCCATCGAGCAGTTGAAGGCCATCGTCCATCAGGTCGATCCGCGGGTTCCCGTCGATCGCATTGCCACCATGAAAATGCAGATTGACGAAGCACTCGCCCGCGAACGGCTACTCGCCTTCCTGTCCACTCTCATGGGTGGCATCGCCGCAACGCTGGCTGCCATTGGACTCTATGGCGTGATGGCCTTCTCGGTCACACGCCGCACCCGCGAAATCGGCATACGCCTCGCCATCGGTGCCGAACGGGGCAACATCGTCCGTCAGTTTCTCGATGAGAGCCTCGTTGTGATCGCTGCCGTATCGTCGCGGGCATACCGTTGGTGTACGCCTGCGGCGCTCTTGCCAAGTCGCTCTTGTATGGATTGAAGCCACTCGACACGCTAACCGCGATCGGCTCTATCGTGTTGCTCGCAGCAGTCGCCGCCGCGGCAGCGCTCGTGCCGGCCTGGCGTGCGGCACGCCTCGATCCCATCCGCGCCCTACGCTGGGAGTAACTCAGCTAGAATTTTCGATGCGGTCTCTTTGCCGCGTTCGCCCACCTCGCCTACAGGACCGACGCAACTCGGGCAACCGCTGTCGCAAGGACAGCCGGCCAATAGCTTCGCCGCTCCCTCGAGCAGGCGCGCTCGCAACTTGAACAGCGGCGCGCTCTGTCCGATTCCGCCATTGTAGTTGTCGTAGAGGAATAAGTCCGGCTCGTAACTCTTCAGCCCACCGGCGATGTCCTCGGTGACCGCCACTCCCAGGTCCCGCGGGTCGCACATCAGCAACAGCGAGGCGATCGCACGCAATGCGGAGCCCAGTCCACTAATGCCGTTCTGTTTCTCCGTGGGCGTCAAGTCGGGGAATCGCTCTAGGAAGCTCTCAGGGAAATGCAGCCAGAATGAAGTCGTGTGCATCTCCTGCTCCGGGATCGACAAATGCCCGGCGCCGACATTCTCCATCGTGTAGAACTTTATTTTCTTGAAGCCTACGATCTGTGTGTTCAGCCTGACTTCGCCGTGCGCCGCCGTCGCCGTATTTGCCAGTGGCGCAGTCTCGAACGCTTCCAGTTCCTTCACCTGCGTGTAGTCGATCGCGTCTGTAAAGTAGTCACAGTCCACCCGACGCACATAAGCCTTGCGGCCCTCGTAGTCGAACCGCTCCACCTGAAACTGCTTGGCCTCGTGCAGGTAGATTGCCTTCTCGTGAAGCGTAACCAAGGCAGTCGGGAACGAGACCTCCGCGATCACTTTGTGCTCGAACGTCGTATCGATCACCACGAAGTTGTCACTGGTCACCGACCGAAGACTTACCGCGTCGGCGGGGTAGGTGTCCGACGTCCAGTGCCATGCGCTCGCCGATTTGTGGAGGAAACCAAGTTCCTGCAAGAATTCGCACATCTCGCGTGTGTCATGAGGTCCGAACTTCTCGCCGTCGCGTACCGGCAGTTCGAACGCTGCACACTTCAGGTGATTCACCAGGATCTCGACGTTGTTCGGATTAATCTGCGCATGTTCCGGCGAGCGGTCAAAGAAATATTCAGGATGTTCAACGATGTATTGATCGAGTGGCGCGCTCGACGCCACCATCACGGCCACCGATGTCGTTTGGCGCCTTCCCGCACGTCCCGCCCGCTGCCATGTGGACGCGATTGTGCCGGGATACCCCGCCATCACCACGGCGTCGAGCGACCCGATGTCGATACCCAGCTCCAGCGCGTTCGTTGCCACCACTGCCCGTATCTCGCCTTCACGCAGCTTTCGCTCGATTTCCCGCCGCTCCCGCGGCAGATAGCCACCCCTGTAGCCCCGGATTGCATCGGCCCCTGCGGGCAATTTCTCCGCCGCGTCTTTCAGGTACGTGACCAGAATCTCGGTCGCCAGGCGGTTGTTGGCGAAGATCAGTGTCTGCTGCCCGCGGTCAAGAAACTCCGACGCTACCCGTCGCGTTTCCTGTAGATATCCGCGGCGAATGCCCAACTGCTTGTTCACCACCGGCGGGTTGTAGAAGACGAAATACTTCTCGCCGCTCGGAGCGCCGTTCGAGTCCACCAGCTCGAATTGCGATTCGGTGAGAGCCTCAGCCAGTTCCTTCGGATTGGCGATCGTCGCCGACGAGCAAATGAACTGCGGCTTCGATCCGTAGAAATCACAAATGCGTCGCAGGCGTCGGAGCAGATTGCCCAGGTGACTGCCGTAAACCCCGCGGTAATAGTGCAATTCGTCGATCACGAAATAACGCAGATTCTCGAACGCTTTCGCCCACTTGGTGTGATGCGGGAGAATCCCGCTGTGCAGCATGTCGGGATTGGTTAGCACCACGTTGGCGCGCTCCCGGATGGCTTTGCGGGCGTCCTGCGGCGTGTCGCCATCATAAGTGAAGGCCCGTATGTCCGACCCCATCGCGTCCAACGCGGCCTGGAATTCGTGGAGCTGATCCTCCGCCAGGGCCTTGGTGGGAAACAGGTACATCGCCCTCGCGCCAGGATCGCCAATCAGCCGGTTGAGCACCGGAAGGTTGTAGCACAGCGTCTTCCCGCTGGCAGTCGGCGTCACCACCACAACGTTCTTGCCCTCAGCGGTGTGCGCGAAGGCCTCGCCCTGATGCGTATAGAGCTGATGAATGCCGCGCTGGTGCAACACTTCCTTGAGCGCAGGCTGGAGCGAGGACGGAAGATCGACAAACTGACCCTCACGAGCCGCTTGACGCCGGATAGCGCGGATCGGCGAGTCCGGCTTCTCCATCGACTGTTCGAAACGAGCGATTGCGCCGTCCAACCCGTCCCGCCGCGCAATCCACTTCTGCTCAGTCGCTTCCGGAAAACCAAGACTTAGGTTCATTGTGTTCTTCGCCTTTTCTTTGCTACGTTAACACAGCCAGCGACAACCAGGCGGCGAGCGCCGACTGCTTTTGATCCTGCGTCCACGGCGGCCCAAGCGCTTTGCCCATTTCTATCAGTGCGGACTGCAATTCCGTCTGCGGAACTCGGAGGCGCGCTTCGGCCACCTCGAAAATCGTCTTTTCCCGAACGCGCTCGAGCGAGAGGCCCGCTTCCTGACTGGCGAAGGCGAGCGCTTCCCGGAATAACTCTCCCTCCGCTGTATGGATCAATGCGTGCGACGCCATCACGGCCGCAAGGTCACTGGTCGATCGTCCCGACCCCGTTAGCAAAGCGACTTTCCGCAGGCTAAACCCTTCGCTCGCCAGTTTCCGTTTCACTGCCCCAAGTCCCTCTACCGCGAGGCGTCTCGCATCCTCCACCGAGTAATCAATCAACTGCGCCGCCTCAACCAGCGAGAGTTTCTCGGCCGCGTGATAGGGCTGCTTGGGAGTGCCCTTCGAGATCAATTCAATTCGGCGGCGGTCAATCGGATAAGGTGATTTCACGCTCCCGGCGATCGCGACACAGGCCGCCCAGCCCGAATGCGCGCGAAATCCAACTACGGCCGGAGTCATCTGCGTCAGGCGAACCGGAAGCCGTTGTCGGCGGCTACCTTGCGGATATAGGTAGCGCCTTCGAGATACTCCTCCGCTTTACTCAAATGCTCGAGCATTAGCGGCGTCTCCTGCGGCATCCTTGAGAGGCCGCGCAGGTAGTCGGCATAATTCAGAACGCCGCGTCCCGGAATGCACTCCTCGAAATGCAGGTGCGCGTCCTTTATCCAGCGCACATCCTTGGCATGACAGGAAAGAATCCAACGGCCCAGTTTGTCGAAACACTCGCGGATCACCGCACCTGTGTCGTAGAACTTGGGAACCGTGTCGATCACATTCGTACAGTCCAGGTGCACCGCGAACGCCTTCGGGCGGTCGACGGCGCGAATTAGCCGAAGATAGGTGTCGGCATTGCTCGGGTGACTCCATTTCTCCATCTCAATGCTGAAATGCGTGCGCTTCGGTTTGACGGCGTCGATGACGTGGCGGCAATTCTCGACCGTGCCGTCAAAGAACTCCGCACTGAAATTCTTCGGATGCGCGCCCCAGGAGACATCGGGATTGAACGACCCCGCATAGTCGACGCAGCAGCGTGCCCCCACGGCTTCCGCCAGCGCACACCGCTCGACAACATAATCCAGATTCTTCTTTCGCTTCGCAGGGTCGGGATCCATCATGTTGATCCACGCGCCCACTTCCGAAATCATCACGTTCTCGGCAGCAAACGCTTTCTGGATCGCGCTGATTTTTTCGGTGTCGTGGATGCTCGCCGACCGCGGGCAATATGCGGCGCTGTAACCCAAGCGCCGGTGTTCCCGCGCTTGTTCCACCGGATCCTCCGAGTTCAGGAAGATCGGCCCTCCCAACCGGATGGCCATCGAGGCGGGGGCGGCCAGGAGAGGCGCGGCGAGCAACGAGGTGCTGAAAGCCCGGCGGGTCATCATGCCGGAGATTGTATCAGCCGGCCTTTTCCAGCGCGTCCTTGATGGTGATTCCCACCAGCGCCACCGTCAGGCCAATCATGATGGCCACCGACGCCCACGTAATGACGTTGTAGAACGGCGAGTTCGTCCATTCCTTCATCACCGCCGCCTTGTTGATCAACAGCGCCATGAATATGAGGACCAGCGGCAGCAGAACTCCATTGAGCACCTGCGAGAAAAGAATCATTTTTACCAGCGGGAAATTCGGGAGGAGAATCACCCCCGCCCCGAAGACGATCAATAGCGTGTACATCCAGTAGAAGATCGGTGCATCCTTGAACCGCTTGTCCACCCCGGATTCAAACCCCAGGCCTTCGCAGACCGTGTAGCACGTCGACAACGGCAGAATACAAGCCGCGAAGAACGACGCGTTGAACAGCCCTGCCGAAAACAGCAGATAGGCATATTGGCCAAATGGCTTCAATGCCTGTGCCGCTACTCCCGCGTCCTCGATGTCTCGCGGTTTTACCGCCCAAATCGCGCCTGCGCAGGCCACGATAATGAAAAACGCAACAACATCGGTGAAGATGCAGCCGAGAATCACCTCGAGCCTGGACTGCACATATTCCTTTGTCGTAATGCCTTTTTCCACAATGGCCGCCTGAAGATAGAACTGCATCCACGGCGCAATCGACGTGCCCACCATGGCAATGATCATCGTGATGTAGCTCGGGTCGAACATCAGTACCGGCTTCACGCTGTAGATCGCCGCTTCCTTCCAGTCGGGCTTCACCAGAATCCCCGAAACGATGTAGCAGAGGTATACCGAACAGGCGATCAGAAATACCTTTTCCACCGACCGGTAACTGCCCTTCACAATCAGCAGCCATACGCCCACTGCGCAGATGGGGACGGAGATGTACTTGCTGATATGAAACAGTTCGAGCGCCGTGGCGATTCCCGCAAACTCGGACACAACGTTGGTGTAATTCGTGATAACCAGCAGCGACATCATCACGAAGGTGGTCCTCAATCCGAATTCCTCGCGAATCAGATCCGACAAACCCTTGCCGGTTACCGCACCCATCCGCGAGCACATCTCCTGCGTGACAATCAGCAGCAGGGTGATTGGAATCAGAGTCCACAGCGGCAGGTAGCCATATTTGGCGCCTGCCTGCGAGTAAGTGTAGATGCCGCCTGCGTCGTTATCGACGTTGGCCGTGATGAGTCCGGGGCCAAGGACGGCGAAGAAGATCAGTACCTGTGCCCGAAACTTCTTCAGCATATTCGCAGTCCTTCATGGTTATTTGCTCCTCAGCACGGAAATAATATCGTCTGCGGTGATCACGCCGGCCAGCCTGCCGTGTTGGTCCACCACTGGCAGCGACAGGACATTGTATTTGTCGAACAACTCGGTAACCCGGTCCTGCGGCTCGTCCACGTCCACTTGAATCGTGTTTTCGAGCGCCAGCGTCTTCAGGTGCGCATTCTCAGGCGCTATAAATAGCCGCGCGATCGGTACGGCGGCCGTCAGCCGTTCATGCGAGTCAATCAGGAACAGCATGTTTAGCGTCTCGAGCAGTTCCTCGTTCCCGCGTAAAGCGGCGATGGCATCTCCCACCGTCGCGTTGTCGTGGAGAGCCACGTATTCGGTGTTCATCAGACCGCCCGCCGTGTCTTCCTCAAACTCCATCAGTTCGCTGACATCCGCCTTGGGCTCGACATCCATCTCCTCGAGAATCTCCTGGGAGGTCGCTTCTTCCAACTCCCCGAGCACGTCGGCCGCTTCATCGGGAGACATCTCCTCGATGATCTCCGCGGCTTTTTCCGTCTCAAGCGATTCTAGGATGCTCGCTTGGATGTCGCGATCCACTTCGGACAGCGCATCGGCGGCAACCTCGCTGTCAATATTCTCGAAAATGGCTTCGCGGTCGTCAGGACTCAGATCCTCAACGATGTCGGCGAGATCAGCCGGGTGCATATCTTCGAGCAACCGGTTGGTGATATTCAGCCGCAGTCGGCGCTGCGGATCGGGCTCTAGAATATTACAGAACTCCCACCGGATCGAACGCGGCGGAATCGAAACCTGCAGCCGCCTGATCCATCGCCGCGGCAGCACTCCCTGTACCAGCCTCCGGAAAATACTGCGGACGCCGATGTCCACCTCCAGCACCCACAAAATCTCCGAGCCGTGCTCTTTGCGGATCTCGAAGGTGACATCATTCACCCGGACAACCTTGCGGCCTTGGGCGTCGATAATCTGCTGGTCCAGCAGATCTCGCACTATCCGCAGCATGTATTCGTCAGAGTGGTAGGGCGCCAGTCGCTCGTCGCGTAAGTGAATTCCGTCGATCGTGATGGATTTGATCTGGTCGTAGCGGACACTCAACCAGGTTCCCCCAAGTCCGACCAGGAAGCGATCGATCCGAACTGAATCTACCAGCGGGACGATAGCGGCGTCTTTAACCAGACCAATCCTGCGCCCCTTAAGGTCAAAGACCTTGAGGCCGAGCAGTTCGGTGAGGAACAGGATGTTGTCCATCGTTGTACATCCGGGCCCATAAGGGTTTCTGACGCGCTACCTCTCAACTATTAAACATAAGATCGGAACGGCGCAAGACATGACATGCTCTTTTCGTGCAAAGATCGCGAAACGCTCTGATGATGCCACCCCGGTCGGGATTTCTGCGCCTGATGCAGCCGTCAGAAATCGCCACACCTCGACATAAGTTCAGCAATTTGTTACGATAACGAGCAGGGAGTGGCACAATGGCTAAGCCTGCATTTGCACCTGGGGCCCAGGTCGAGCACACAAAATACGGTCTAGGTTCGGTCATCACCTGTGACGACGAGAGAATCAAAATTAAGTTCGACGACCATGGCGAAAAGACCTTCGTGAGCGCCATAGCGGTTCCCACGTTAAAAAAGAGCGACCGTACACCGCCTGTCGAAAAACGTCGCGCCACTCGAAAAAAAGCTGCTCCAGTAGCTACATAATCCTGCGTCATAGTCACTTTCACGAGTTCGCCCAAAGGTGGGCTCCTTGACTTTGGTGGTCCAAGTATTTTAAGTTAACGGTTCGACTAGCCCACGCTGGGCCGACTGATCCTATGTCACAACAGGGAAGCGGTGAGTTTGAAAGTGTGGACGCTTCGCTGGAGTCCACTTTGGACAGCGTGGACATCGCCGAGGCTGACGCACTCCGAATCGCCGAAGAAATCGGATTCGACGAAGACGATCTGCATAAGATCGGCATGGCCGTTCGTGAATCAATGGTGAATGCCGTTGTCCACGGCAACCGGTATAGCGCCAAAAAGCGCGTCCACTTCCGGGTGCTCAGGGGTGATGGACGGCTCACTATCGTCATTCGCGACGAGGGTGACGGATTCGAGTTGTCGCGACTACCTGACCCCCTCGCAGAGGAAAATTTGTTGCGTCAATCCGGCCGTGGTCTGCTCCTCATTCAAGCGTTCATGGACGAGATGGAAGTCCACCGGGGCACTCCCGTTGGCACTGAAGTGCGTATGGTTAAGAATTTGGCCAAAGACAGCTAAGCTGAAGTCATCGATTTCCAGAATTGGAGGCAATACTCGTGAGTGTGAAACTGACCACCCGCCAGGTGGGCGATGTGACCGTCATAGACGCCGCCGGCAGAATCACGCTGGGCGAAGGCGCCAGCACCTTCCGCGACACCATCAAGGATATGGCGTCGAAGGGCAGCCAGAAAATACTGCTCAATCTTAGCGATGTGAATTACATCGACAGCTCGGGAATCGGCGAGCTGGTGTCGGGATTTACCACGGTCACCAACCATGGCGGCCAACTCAAACTCCTCGGTTTGACCAAGAGAGTCAAGGATCTCCTGCAGATCACCAAGCTCTACACTGTTTTCGAGGTTTTCGAAGACGAAGCCGCAGCCGTTCGTAGCTTCGCCTGATTTGCAAAAATACTGAGAATTCTTCCGCGTTTTTCGGACTACTATAGCGGCGCCGCTACTGAGGCGCCGCTAAACGTCCCGCGAGCAGGGCGATCGGAACGCCATGATCGGTTCGAAAAACTCAACTGTCCTAATTGGAGAAGAATTCCCCCTCGTACGCGAGGGCCTCTCTCATCTCTGCCGGCATCTTGGTTTTGACGTCGTCTCCCGCTGCGGTGACGGCAACGCTGCACTAGCCGCCATTCAACGGTACAAGCCGGCCGTCGCCGTGCTCGACCAAAACCTGCCTGAATTATCTGCCTCTGACATCTCCCGCAGGCTTCGAAGTTCTACCACTCGTGTCTGTCCTACCCGAATCCTCATCCTGTCTGACCGCAACGACCGGCGTTCGGTCCTCGATTCCCTGCGAAACGGCGTAGCCGGTTATCTGCTCAAGTCCGCAGAACCGCAGGACTTCGCCCGCGCCATCCGCTCATTGATCAAAGGTCAACTCTATCTTTCACCCGGCCTCAATATCGGAGCAGTCATCGAATCTTCCACTCCATCGGCGCCCTCAGACCCGGTGGGACAACTCAGCGCCCGCGAGTATCAGGTGTTCAAGTTCTTGATCGATGGGATTCGGGCCAAGGAGATTGCGTCACGTCTGGACATCAGTCCCAAAACCATCGACACCTACCGCGCGAATCTGATGCGGAAGCTGGACATTCACGATGTCGCAGGATTGGTAAAATTCGCTATTCAGCGCGAGCTTACTTCAGTTTAGAGAGGGCAGGGGAATCGGGAGTGATCGCGCAAGGGAAGGGACCGGGCCGCGAGGCGGCCCGTGCGCCGGTAAGAAGTAAGACCGAAATTTAAAAAAGGCTGCCGATCTCGAGCGCGGTGCCCCGAGCTTCGAGATGGATCAAACCGGCGTTGGAACCCTGCGGTCCAATGACGCAGAGGACGGCTTTGGGACCCGCCGAGTAAATGAACAGTACGCCCTCTTCGGCGCGGATCGACACCTCGCCAAGTTGGCCAGTGTTCATGCTGTCGCTGATCCGGCGGCCAAGGCTGGACGCAGCCGCCGCCATCGCGGCAACCCGGTTCGGGTCGGCGCCATTTGATAGCGAGTGTGCGATCGGTAATCCTTCGTTTGAGGCGAGAAGTACGCCTTTGAGTTCAGGGATGGACGTCCGCAATGTTTCGATGTGATTTTTCAGGGCTTCCTGTTTTGCCATAGGGCCTCCAGTGGAGTCGGTTTCCGGGGTCCGGCTTCGGGATCTCCCGGCGCACTTAGTTGATCGTCCTGTAGGAGAGAAACTTTAGGGAAATCGTCCTGTACCACCTGAAGTATTACCTGCTAGCCTACGATCCAAGTCACCGCCCCTGCCCTCTCCTTTGCAACACTTGCATGCCTGGCGTAAGGTCCTCGACTCGCCCTAAGCTCAGGTTTTTTTCGGACTGCCTCTAAATAAGGGCTTCGTCCTATCCACAAAGTCGAGTATTTACCCTTTAGCAATCGGCGCTTCCCGCCGATGGGTTATATATGCGCTGTCTGTATTGCGGCAACGAACTGGCGCTGCTGAAGAAGCTTACCGGCGGGGGGGAATTCTGCTCAGAAGCTCACCGTCAGAAATATCAGGAAGAGTACAACCGTCTCGCGCTCAGTCGTCTGCTCCAGGCCCAACCGGCCGTGGCGGAACGTCCTCTGGTTGAAGCTACCAGCAAGCCTTCTGAACCTGCGCATGCCCCGAATGGTCACAACGGGCACCCTGTCCCTCGATCGCCGGAAGTGCGTCAGCCCATAGTCCACTCGCCTCCCGAGTCTCCCCCTCCGCCTGAGCCGGGCTTCGTAATGGATAAATTCGAACCCGTATTGTCTCCCGGAGAGCTTTTCTCGAGCGAGCCCTTCTTGAGTGCTGTCTCGGCGTATTTGCCGAACCGCGACAGTTCGCGCATGCCCGAAGCCCGTCTGCCCGAGCCTGGTGCCGTTGCCTTAACTACGGTGCAGGGCTGGAAGCGCAACGGCCGCAACGCCGGAGATGGTCCCGAGGCCCGCGAATTCGCCCGACCGGTGCCTAAACTCGAGATCAACACTAACGCGAAAGGCCCCCTGCCTCCCGGCCCGTTAACAGATGAGTTTGAGATTCACCTGCAAGATTCCCCGGTTCCCCCAGGCGCACCTTGGTTCGCCGGAATCTATACCCTCCGGATTCTGCCGTCCCATCAATTGAACGTCGCGACAATGTTAAAGGCCGTCGCCTCGGACGCCAATGTAGTCGTCGAAGATTCGCTGCCTCACTTCGATAGTGAACCGTCGGGCGAACCCTTGGTCTGGGATCCGGAATTCGGTGAACCCGCGCTGGAGGACCATTCCTCAGTTGACGCCGAACCCGACCTGCAGCCCGAACCGGCGGAAGCCATTCTTGAGGTCGCCCCGCCGCAATCCGTTACTCCGGTCGACAAAACCCCGGAAATACCAGAACCGGCCCTTACCGTTAGCGAACCTGATCTCGAACTACAACCCGATCCGCCCGCGGCCGAGATGCAGCACGTCTCGCCTGATGAGCCTGTCGAAATTCGTCTTCCCACCGAAGTGGCTGCCGCTGAACCACCCAAGCCGGCAGCGATTAACACCGCGGCCGAAATCCACCATGAAGTGGTTATCGACATGTCCATCTTTGAGGAGGTTGAAGATCAAAGTGGAAAAAAACCGCGTCCGGCGCCGACAGCCGACGCCGGGTCTTCGACTGGTAAGGCCTCGGATATCCCGATCCAGGCCGGAGTCGAACTGCCCACCGAGGCAGCCCGGGAACGTTCCTCAGACCTGGAAACAAGCCCAGCGATAGATCCCGAACCGGTGCCCGAGCTTCAAGTCTCGGCCCAGCCCGCCGAAGACAGCAGCAGCGACGCGACCGACATCCAGCCCGGGGTTGAACCCGCGGAAGCACCGGTTGCGGCTGAGGCTCCCATCGAGGCCTCCACATTCGCAGTCGAGACCCCGTCTGCTGAACCGCAGCCCACTCCTCAGTCAGCCGAGCCCGAGACGATTCCCGAAGCTACTCAGCCGGAACCCCTGGCCGCAGTGGACGATTCTGGGCTCGCCCACGCCGCTCCTGAGACTGAACGAGTGCCGCGCTCGGCCACAGTATTGATGTCCGTCGACCTCGCTCCGGTCGTCCCAAATAAAGCGGTTGCTCCCGAAATATGCCCAGCCGTGACTGTGGCTGATTTCCGCGTAGCCTTCCCCGAATTGGAAAACGTACCGGTGCGGTCGAAGATGGTCTTCGGCCCCCGTCCAGAAATCCGCCCCCAGGCCTCTTCCAGCGAGGAAACCTCAGCCAGCCTAGCACCGGCCCTCGAATCCACCCCTGTGCCTGCCCCGGAGCCCGTCGAAACGCCCGCCAAGAGCACCTTGAGCCGCCGGGAGTCACGGCGAAAGAGCGAACGGCCTACGGTCCGGCCCCCGGCATCAGTGCCCGCTCCGCCACCCGCTGCTGTTGCGGTTGAAGCCCAACCCGAACCGGTTATAGCCGCCACCGTTAACTCCGCTAAAGCAGTACCTCAGGCATCGCCGGTCCCGGCTCCCGCCAAGGCCGAGCCTCCCGTGCCAGCCCCTCCTGAACCCATGCTGACCCGTCGATCCAATCATGAGCTGGATGACCTGCGGCTAAATCTTGAACACACTGAACTTGGCTCCCCGCTACCGGGAGGATGGTCTCGTATGACAATGTCTAAACGAATTGCTGTTGGAAGTGGACTCCTAATCGCGGTGGTGGTGGCTGGCTTCCTGGCCAAGTCAACCTTCGCCTCCAAACAACAGCCCGCCTCTGCGCAAACACTTGAGGTACAGGCCGTGGGCCCCAGCCTCGCGTCCGGAGCCGGCGGGTGGGCCGCGGATTGGGGCGGCGGAGGAACTCGAGCTCAGCAGATTTCGCTGCTGCGCCCCTCCTCAAACCTCAGTGACTACCGCATTGAATTCCAGGGCCAGATAGAAGGTAAGACCATCGGCTGGGTATTCCGCGCGGCCAGTCCCAAAAACTATTACGTCAACCGTCTCGAGGTCAAAAAAGCAGGCCTGGAGCCCGAAGTCGCGCTCACACGCTACGCCGTCATCAACGGCGAGGAGACTCAACGTTCGGAAACTCCGCTTCCGTTTAAGACCCACCTCGATACGGTCTACAAAGTTCGCACTGACGTCTATGGATCGGACTTTAAGACCTACGTGAACGATCAACTGGTGAGCAGTTGGTCCGACGATCGGCTAAAGTCCGGTGGCTTCGGTCTGATGACAGATCGCGGCGAACAGAATCGCATGCGCCTGGTCCAGCTCTACGAGCTGAGAGCCGCCCGCTGACAGCGTAAGAGATAACGGAGAAGGAGCGATGGCTGAAATTACAGATCAGTGGCTATGGTTTGTCGACGACGAACTGGTGGAACAACTGGCCCGGGCGAGCGAGTCGCGCAGCGGCGAACCTCCGTCCGCTAAGGCGCGTCCCGCCCAGATTAGTGCCACTGCCGAATCGTTGCGTCTGCACACCAGCGGAAAGACGGCTGAAGCCCTCGATGTTCTTGCCAAGGCAATCGAAAAAGGCGAGGATCTTGCGGACCTGTTCGCACTGCAAGGACACATTCGTGTTGAAACTCAGGATTTCGAAGGGGCGGCGGCGAGTTATCGGAATCTGACCGCAATTGACCCGGCGCATCGCACAGCCTGGCACAATCTCGGCGTCTCGCTCGAGAAACTGGGTCAGCACGCCCCTGCTCTCGAAGCCTTTGAACGATGCCGCACCGTGAACCCGCGTTTGTGGCAGTCCCTGCTCGGCGTAGGCATCTGCTGTCTTCATCTCGATCGGCAGCAGGAAGCGCTCGAAGCCTTCCAGGCATGCCTCCAGCAACAGCCGCAGTCCGATAAAGCCGCGTTCGGCAAAGCAGTGGCTCTGCAGTCTCTCGGTAAGCTCGACGAATCGCAGGAAGTCTACCGCCGCATCCTGCCGAACAATGCCAATAATCCTGAACTGCTCGGCAACCTGGTCGCCTTGGCCTCCGAGCGCAAGGACAGCGCCCGGATGCGCGAGTACGCCGACCGTCTGCTAAAACTGCGTCCGCAGTCCCGTGTCGCACTCGAAGGTCTGGTAGCAGCCTCCCTCGCACGCAACGACTTCAAATCGGCCGCCCAGTACGGCTCGCAACTCGTCAAGGCCTCGCCAGACTCCTTCGAAGCCTGGTACAACTTCGGCTTCGCCGCTCATAAACTCAACCGGCTCGAACAGGCAGCACAAGCCTATGAGAAGGCGAGCCGCCTGAAGGACGATGCCGCGGCCTTTGCCAATCTCGGAGCCGTTCTTGAAGCCAAGGGCGACCACGAAGGCGCGCGGCGTGCCAGCGAAAAGGCCATCGAACTGGCGCCCACCAATCCCGGTTCGCTGTGGAATCTGGCCCTGTTATACGATCAGCAGGGCGACGCTGAGGGCGCCGAACTGGCGCTGGAGCAATTGATCGAGTTGAAGTCCGACTGGACTGAAGCCTGGTTCCGGCTAGGCTCGAAACGGTTCGCCCGCGGAGACTTCCGTAGTGCTGGTGAAGCTTTCGAGAAGTGCCTCCAACAGCGTCCAGAGTGGCCCGAGGCTGCGTTGAACGCCGGTCTCGCCCTCCTTAAGGCGGGCGAAAAACCGCGAGCACGCGAGTGCTTCGAAAGCGCCGCTGCGGCTGGAATCGCGGAAGCCTGGAAGGCGCTGGCCGTGATCAGCGCAGCCGAACAGGACGCTCCGGCAACGGCTCTCTACTATCGCAAAGCCGCCGATGCCGGTGCCCGCATCCCCGAACTCGCCTACAATACCGGTCTCGTTCTCCAGAAGGCGGGAGACCACCAGGCCGCTGCTCGCTTTTATGCCGAAGCCATCGAGCAAAAACCGGACTTCGGAGAAGCTCTCCTCAATCTCGGCCACGCCCTCCACGCAATGGGAAATGCCGAAGATGCCCGGCACTGCTGGGCGAAAGCACTGGAATCCCGGCCCGACTTCGCTGCCGAGTACTTCAATTAGAAAATCAGGGCGGGTTCGCAATCCGGAATCCGCCTCCCTCTCCTGCCCCTGATCTACCCCTCCCTCCTTGAGTAGTATCTCCATATATTCAAAGCACTAAGTGCTCTTTTCGCTGAAGTTGTGACCTCACAAGCCGATGGAAGATAGTCGCGGGAATCTTCGCATTCTGTTCCCGCCCAATCGACTAAATCACCATGACCTGCCTTTGGATCACTTCTGCTGAAAATGGACTGCCTCCGTCTGCGGAACTCGATGCGGGACTATTCGAAATTGCCGGCAGCGGTGCCGAAGGTCTCAACCTCATGCGCGGGAAGATATTCGACACCGTGGTCATTAACTCTCCGCTCCCGGGCTGGAGCGCAGGTGACTTGCTGCTAGAACTCCTCCGGATTCGCGCCGGGGTGCCGGTCCTGGTTCGCAATGAATGTGCCGACCTCGGTGAAGCGGTTCGACTGACCAAGATGGGCGCCTTCCACTTCCTCGATGCGTCCACGCCGCCCTGCGAGCTTGGCGCACTTCTAGAGGCCGCCTACGACTACTCTCGCGCCGGCCGCTCCCATACAGGATCTGCCGCCGGCACGGAAAGCTGGTCCAGCTCGCTTATTGGAAGAAGCCCAGCCATGCAGTCCCTGGCCGAGAACATCCGGCTCCTGGGTCCACGTCGGTGCACTGTGCTCATCACCGGAGAAACGGGTACGGGTAAGGAGTTGGTGGCGCGAGCCCTTCACCAGGCCGGAAGCCGCGCGCGTTTCCCCATGGTTGCGGTGAATTGCTCGGCGCTCCCGGAAAACCTCCTCGAAGCCGAACTCTTCGGGCATGTTCGCGGAGCTTTCACCGGTGCCGTTACGCAGCGCCTGGGCCGGTTTGAACAAGCCAATCGAAGCACTCTGTTTCTCGATGAGATTGCCGACATGCCACTCGATGTTCAATCCAAGCTCCTCAGGGTCCTCCAGGAGCGCGAATTTCAGCGGTTAGGCAGTTCCGAAACCATCCGGGTCGATGTTCGCGTGATCGCCGCTTGTAACGCTGACTTGGCTGAGCGAGTTGCCGACGAGCGATTTCGGGAAGATCTCTACTACCGTCTGAACGTCATTCCCATCGAAATCCCGCCTCTCCGCGACCGCCTTGCCGACGTCCCACTACTGGTTCGGCATTTCATCCGCAAAGTAGCCGCGGCCGAGACTATACCCGAAAAGCATGTCACCGGCGAAACCCTGGCTCACTTGATGCATTATCACTGGCCTGGAAATATCCGCCAGTTGGAAAACTCAGTGGAAGTGGCGATGATCCTCAGCGGCGACCGCAGCGTGCTCTACCCCGCCGACTTTCGGCTGCCCGTCCAACCCCTCGCCAGGACGCGCGGCACCGACATGCTTCATGCCATCGACGTGCCCGACCATGGGCTCGACTTCGAGGGAACCGTAGGCCGTATCGAGCGGGGCATCCTCCAACAAGCTCTTCTAAAAACCAAGGGGAATAAGAAACAGGCGGCTGAGATGCTCGGACTGAAGCGCACCACCCTCTCGGCTAAACTCAAGAGCCTCGAGGTTTCCGTCGCTTAACCGCCGCTTGCCGCGATGTCGATGAAATCTGTGTGGCGTGTACAATGAACCGGCGCGGCGCGTTGCCGACATAGCCGAAGGGATAGCACGTCACCAAGGTTAGTGTCTTGCCGCCCGAAGCGTCGAGAACGCTAACATCGTCTGGACCCACGATGGCTAGCGAATCCACTCGATATTCGTAGGCCCGTTCTCGGGTCTCCACCTTGATCCGGTCATCTCGCGCGATGTCCTTCAAGCCCCTGAAAAAGCTGTCGCGGTGTCCCGCTAGTCCAACGTTGCCCACCTCGCCCGGTAGCGCAGTGCCTTCGACATGGCCGACTGCATGCCTCAACGTTGCGGACTCCGTCCCTTCCTCTACGATCGAACGTACCTTCAAGCGCGGAATCGAGATTCGACCGATCAGGTCTGAGGACCCGATTTGTGAATCTACCCGCCCCGACTTCCCAGCGGACTTCGTGCTCGCTGCGGAAACCGGCTCGTCCAGCGCTCGATCCTGTTCGGCCTGATAGCGGGTCGACTCCAGGTAGACATACCCCAATGTGCCGAAGCTCACCAAGGCAATCACCAACAATCCTCGACGGAGCCATCGAAGTGCACTCGAAGTTTGAATGGGGGCGCTCACCACCTTCACCGTCATTTCGCGCGGTCAGCCGTTTCGGCTGCTCCTTGAATCGCGTAGGAGGTCCGGGTCCGGGCGATCAACTTCTCGTGAGTGGGCGAGGTCACCGCCACCTTTATATGTCGGACGCCTCGATGGTCAGTGTTCGAAGGAATGTAGCCGATGGTGTACCGTGTACGGATGTCCTTGGCAATCTGGCGGCAAATCGGCGCAATGTCATCCAGTTGCTTGGGCAGGAATGTATCACCGCCGCTTACGTTCGCCAGGCGCTGCAACACTCCAGGGTTCTTGTCCTGATCATCCTCGTCAAAAACGCCGATAGTGTAAATCGTCGCCCGGGACTCCAGCACCCGCCGCATCGTCTCCTGTAGCGTGTGCTTGCTCGCGTTATCCCCGCCGTCGCTCACCACCAGGAGTGTCTTCTTATCGCGCCGGCCCATTTCCAGTTGGTTTAGTCCTTCAAAGATCGCGTCGTAAAGGGAAGTTCTTCCGGCCGGATCGGTACGCACCAGCGCCTCACGAAGCAGTTTGGGGTCATCGGTGAACGGTACCAGCGGCGGCAGTCCACGGCGTACCCGGTCGTTGAAATTAATAACGAACATCTCGTCCAGCGGATTGCTCGATTGCACGAACACCAGTGAAGCCGTAATCACCTCAGGCTTCTTCGGACGCATACTTCCACTGTTATCCACCACCAAACCCACTGTCACCGGGATGTCAGCCGAGGCGAATTCACTGATGGTCTGCGGCTTTCCGTCTTCAAATACCGTGAACGCATCCTTTGCCAGACCTGAAACCAAACCATGCTTGTTATCGCGGACACTGACATCGAGCAATACGAGATTGACTTGAGTCTTAATCGTGAAGTCCGTGTTTGCCTTGCCGTCGGGAGTCTGAGCTACGGCGCCCTGTTGCGAGATGAGCGGCGAAACAACTCCCAGAGCAATTACACTCAATCCGATTAGCCAGATTGTCCGAGTCATTGTCCACCGTCCGTATCAAGCTTGGCAGATTTGAAACGAAGTTGAAAAAAGGGTGGGACCGAAATCCCACCCCTCTCGTTTGACTCTACTTACATTCCAACTTCATCTGGAAAATTACGAGCGCTTTTCAGCCACTTTCAACACGCCATAACCACCGAGCGCGATCAGACCAACGAGGCCCAACAGCGGCAACTCGCTGCCGGTCTGCGGCAGGCTCTGCGGGGCGGGCTCAGCAGCAGGCGCCGGTGCGGCGGCAGCAGTGCTCGGTTCAAGAGCAGGGGCCGGAGCGGGCGTCGGCTCAGGAGCGGCGGCCGCGCGGTCAGCCGTATTCTCTTCCGCTTTCGGAGCTGCGCTGGCTTTCGGAGCTGCGCTGGCGGTCTGCGCCGGCAGTTCCGACTCCATACCGGCCTGGTCTACCTGACCTACGCGCGCGGTGCCGAGATCGGTCTCGGATTGCGCATAAGTCGTCGGTACCGTCATCTTCGCGCTAGCCGCGATCTGCATCGCTTCCGTCTTCGGATATGCAAATTCCTGTCCGAAATTGTCGCCAGGGTAGAACCACGACCTCATGGCCTTGGGCTGTCCCGCGGGCGTTTCCCAGAATCCGAAATGCGTGTCGCCACTGGGCTGCAGACGATAATTCGGGATCGCCAAAATGGTTGTGATCAGGTGTTGCTCGTTCTCATCGAAGATCTGCACAATGTGCCGGTTCGATGGGGAATCCAGCAATTTCATTACGTACTTCCCGGGCTGCAGAACTTTGTTCGGCACCTGGATCGCTTCGTTCACAGTCAGAACTGTTTTCTTGTTCCATTCGTCGGCGAGCGCAAGCGTGGCGCTTAACAGCCCTACACAGGACACAAGAGCAAAGGCCTTTATCTTAGTCATTGGTTCTTTCCTCCTCCTTCAACTTCGGAAGATTGACCCGCGCTGATTTCCTCGAAGGCTCGTGCGCCGGGCACTTTCGTAACGTGTAAAGGCAGATTGAGTGCCAAAGAATTGCGGCGTCAAGATCAGTGGTTTAAGCGCAATTCACGCGAAATTCGGTATAAAATGCGGCAGAAATTACAGCTGACCGTGACATTGCATGTCATCTCTTCAATGGATCTTCGACGGACGGCGGTGTTGCGTTAATCAGGCGGCCTAGTTCAGGCTCCAGTCGATCCAATGCTTGCTTCATCTTCCAGGCAATACTGCGGTAGCTGAAATGCCCCTTTACGCCCGTTCGTAACCGTGAGATGTACTCGGCCTCGGCAAAGTCCATCTTGAAGAGAAAGCGGGATCGTGCAGCGAACGGCATCAAGTATTCTGCCTGCGGCGACGGGAGTCGCTTGAAACCATCACGCGCCGTCGCCATCGCCTGTTCGAAGTGCGACTGAAGTCCGGCTTCAACCAGGCTCTGCGGCATGTCAAATCCAAGCTCCCAGCGGTACGCCTGCCTGAATTGCTGGCAGCGCCGGTGACGGTGCAGATCGCGATACGCTCCGATATCCATAATGATGTCGAACGCGTACAACCCTCCGCGAAAGCCGCTTAACAGGTCATCGCGCCGTATGCGGGACTGGAGCGCGACATCCATTACCTCCGCGCGGACCGCTGCGCTCGCTGCCGCCGCCCATTCGTATAACTCACGAAACGGCCGGTCGGTCACAGGGTAAAGCAGAGTGGCTGCAATATCGGCGGCAACACTCGACGGCTGCAGCAAGTCCACCGTGTCCGGTTCAGCCATCGTGCGCGCCGGCAGGTTCTGCGAAGCCCACAATGTCAGATCGCGTTTGGACGCGATGAGATGTTCGTCCGGCTCAACATACTTGGCGAGCGTCGGCGCCACCGGGTCGTGCGATGCGCTCTCGTCCATGCCGCACATCGGCCGTCGTGTGCACGCGTCAGCGATCTCCGCCGCCAGCACACGCGCCTCTTCATACGGCGATGACTTCAGCCGCCGGATCTGGCGCTCGAGCGTTCGAATGCTCGTCACCTGGCCCACGCCAGTCGGAATTCCCCAAAACAGTAGATACCTCGCCACGTCGAAAGCGCGCGCCGCGATATTCCGCTGATACGCATCCACCTTCATCTCATCGGGACGCGGATGCTTTTCAGAAAGAAACTCCACCATCTTCCCGTGCAGCATCTGGTATTCCGACAGCAACCCTGCAGCCGTTCGCTCGTACAGCGCGCGCGAGTCGCCCTCCAGTCCAGGCGGGATCACGAAACCCGAACGCGAGAAATCCTGATAGCGGGAGGAGCGCGCTTGCCCGTCCCAAAGTTGCTCGTCCTCAACCTCGGTTGCCACCAGTTCGCTGACGCCCTCGAAGCACATCACTACATGCCCAAGATCGGCGATCGATGCATGACCGTACTGGAAATAGAAGCTGTCGAGAAACTTTGAAGAATCGTGATTCCGGACCCACTCGAGCGATTCCGAAATAGAATCAGGCGAACGGCTGTACCTCGCCAGCGCATAGGCGCATTTTTCGGGTGGGAGCGGCGCCACCGTGATGACGCGCGGACGAATTTCGTGCATGAAACAGCTATGATACCGTCCGACCGGCTATCATAGCGATTCCTGCATGCGCATACGAATCAAACGCCTTCATCCCGACGCCTGTCTTCCTGAGTACGCACACGGCCCCCTCGAGGACGCAGGAATGGATCTCCGCGCTGTGGAGAGCGTGGTTCTCGAACCTCATAAACCGCTCGCAGCGCCCACCGGACTCGCTATCGAACTCCCGCCCGGCTTCGAGGCCCAGGTGCGGCCCCGTAGTGGTCTCGCTCTCAAACACGCCATCAGTATGCCCAACGCGCCCGCCACCATCGACCCCGGTTACCGCGGAGAGATCCGCGTGATCCTCGTCAATCTGGGACTGTCGCCCTACACCATCCAGAAAGGTGACCGCATCGCCCAGATGGTGATCGCCCGCTACGAAGGCGTCGAGTGGGAAGAAGGTGAACTCGGCGATTCCGCTCGCGGCGACGGAGGATTCGGCAGCTCAGGACGCTAGTCGTCTACCAGCGCGCATGCACCTGCGAGCGGATCAGACGGTCGTAGATTTCGCGCACGCCTTTCATCTGCTCCGCACTCAAGGCCGCAAGCGCAGACGCCGCAATGTTGTCATCTACCTGCCCCGCGCGCTTGGCGCCCGGAATCGCGCAGGACACAGCCTCGAACATCAGGATCCATCGCAACGCGAACTGCGCAAGATTCACACTGGTGAGTCCGCGCATTTCCTCCACCGCCCTCAGCCCCGTTTCAAAGTCGACGCCTGAGAACGTCTCCCCCGCGTCGAATGCCTCGCCGTGCCGGTTGAAGTTGCGGTGATCGTCGGCGGCGAATGCACTCCCGGAAGTGAGACGGCCCGTGAGCAGTCCGCTTGCCAGTGGCACACGAGCCAGAATCCCAACATTCCTCTTCCGGGCAAGGTCAAAGAACAGTTCTGAAGGCCGCAAACGGAAACAATTGAAGATGATTTGGACTGTCTCAACACCGGGGAACTCGATCGCTTTGATCGCTTCCTCTACCCTCTCCACGCTCACGCCGTAATGCCGGATTTTACCCGCGCGCTTGAGTTCGTCCATCGCGTCGAACACTTCGGGACGATAGTAGACTTCGGTCGGCGGGCAATGCAGTTGCACAAGATCCAGCGAATCCATCTCGAGATGGCGCAGGCTATCCTCGACAAACCCGGTAAGATTCGCCGCATTGTAGCCGGCTGAATTGTGCGGGGAGAGCCGCCGCCCCGCTTTGGTCGCTACCACGATTTCCTCGCCGCGATCCTTGCGTAGCTGCGCAATCAGCCGCTCGCTGCGCCCCATGCCGTAAACATCCGCGGTGTCTATAAAGTTCACTCCAAGGTCCACCGCGCGATTCAGTGCGGCCATCGATTCGTGATCGTCCACCGGTCCCCATGCACCGCCCACAGCCCAGGCTCCAAAGCTGATCTCGGATACTTTGTAACCCGTGCTGCCCAATTGTCGATAGTTCATGTGATGTCTTAGGGTAACCTGTTGCTTTGGACAACCTCACACACACGCTGACCGGGCTCATGATGGCTCGCGCCGGAATTCGCCGCGCCATACCCCAGGCCGGCCTCCTCATGATGACCGCCGCCAATGCGCCTGACATCGATGTGTTCTGGAGCTGGTTTGGCGGAACGGCTCACTACCTCACAGCGCATCGCGGTTGGACCCATTCACTCCTGTTCTCACCCGTCATCGCGCTCGTTCCCCTCGTGATCGTCTGGCTCGTGAAAATCCGACTGCCCCGCACGCCGCGAATCTGGGCACTCAGTTGGCTGTTCTCCTGGATTGGCGTGCTCAGCCACCTCGCGCTCGACTCCACAAATATTTACGGCATCCGTCTGCTCACCCCGCTCACCGAGCGCTGGTTCCGGCTGGATACCGTGAACGTCGTCGACTTGGCGATCTGGGCGATTCTGCTCCTTGGCATCGTCGCGCCGGCGCTGGCAGGCATGGTCAGTTCGGAAATCGGTGCCAAGCCGGGCAAGGGCACCGGCTGGGCGGTAACCGTGCTGTTGCTGCTCGCCTTCTATGAAGGCGGCCGCTGGATCATGCACGACCGCGCTCTGAGAAGTCTCGACGCGCGCATCTATGAAGGCGCTGCGCCCGTCCGGATCGGCGCCTTTGCGCTGAACGCGAATCCGTTCGCCTGGAGGGGCGTCGTCGAGACGTCAGGCGGTTTCATCGTGTTCAATATGAACCTGCTAGAGGAGTTCGACCCCACGGCTGGACGCACGTTCTATAAACCCCCTGCCAGTCCGGCCATTGAGGCGGTCAGAAACACCGAGGATTTCGCTTCCCTCCTTCGCTTTTCCAGTTGGCCCTTCTGGCGGGTGACCATGACCAATGATGCGCAGGGCGCGTCGAAAGTCGAACTGGTAGATTTGCGCTTCGGTACTCCGGCAGCGCCTGGACTCGAAGCCGTCGGCGTCGTCGATCCAGGAGGACGAGTGCGCTCAACCGCCATAGGCTTCGGCCCGCTGGCTCCGCACTAGCTCCCTGTCGCCAGTCCGTGGACTCATCCCAAATAATCAAACAGAGTACTTCTCGGAATCCTCGCTTGTACCTGAAGCGCTGCTTGTTGCTGCGTCGTGCCCTGCTGGAAAGCAAGAATCGCCTGTGTCATGTCGGCGTCCTGGAGCGAACCGATCTGCGTACTCAATTGCAAACTGCGTCGCTGCGCCGTGTCGGTGGCTTCGGCCACTTTGTTCTGTACCGTTCCGTAAAACGCGAGTTGCCCGTTCAGGTAGCTCAGCGAGGTTGTCACATCGGCCAGCGCGCTCTTGATTCCCGTGTCGTCGTTGGCAAGTAGCGCGGTTCGCAGATTGTTGACGGCATAGAATACATTCTCGCTTGACTGAGGCGAATCAAAAATGTCCTGCGCCGTGTGCGCCACCGTGAAGCGCGTTCCATTAGGATGCTGAATCTGCCTCGTCGCCGCCGAGCCTTGATAGCTGCTGATTGGGGCGGCCTGCGACAGATCCACCGTGTAGGGCGCAATCTGATCGCTATCGCCCGCGAAGATATAGCGGCCTTCGACATTCGTGCGGCTCAAACCGCCGAGTTGTTCGAGGATCGACCCCACCACCCCCCCAATCGTCTTTTTCGCATCCGCGTCGATCATGCCGGACGAGCCTTGCGCCGCCAGCGTCCGCGCCTGTTCGAGCAGCGTTACCGCCGACGACAACGCCTGCTCGCCTCCGTCTACCTCCGCTTTTACCCGGCCCAGATTGTCGCTTACCGTCTGGTTTGACGAAGCATCCGCCTGCGCCTGCAACAGCGTCGACACCTGATCCGGATTGTCTGACACGCTCGAGAAGCTCTTGCTCGTGGAAATCTCGCGCTGCGCCCGCTCCATGCGCCGCGCATTCTGATTCATACTGTCCAGGAACAGTTCCGTGTGTGAGTCGATCGAACGCAGCATAATTTATCGAATGAGCCCTATTACCGTTTCTGTAAGATCGCTGATGACTGAAAGCATCTTCCCCATGGCTTGATAGGCGCGCTGGATCTGAAGGATTTGGGCAGCTTCCTCGTTGATGTCAACCGCAGACACCTGATCCCTTAGGCTGTGCGCCTGCGCAACCATCGAATGCTGTGTCTGATCCTGTTCCTGTGCATTGGACAGATCAGTGCCTACCCGGCCTCCAAGATTTCCGAAGTATTGCGTAAAGGTGAACCCGTTTATCACCTTCTGGTCCACCATCCCAGCCATGTCGAGCGCATTGCCGTTGCCCCCGCTCGCTCCCGGATAAGCGGCCGCGATCTCGCCCGGCTGTATCCCGGTGACAGCAATCGACCCCGCTGCCCCAGCCACGGGATCGTAAGTGAACATCGGCGTGCTCGGAGTCGCACCGCTGGTGTCGACGCCGGTTCCTAATGTGCCGTTCACCCGGTCGGCGAGCGTACTTGCCAGCGTGTTCAGATCGCTCAAGTACGACGGCATCGTCTGGTTCTTCTCCTCCAGCAGCGCTGACAGCTTCCCTCCAGTTAGCCGCGCCGGGATCGGACTGCCGCTCGAATCCAGAACCCTGGTCACTGGCGTCGAAAAATCGGCCTGGATCGCATATTGATTCGTCCCAATTACCAGCGGGCTCTGGCCGGCCAGATAGAGCGAGACCGTTCCATCCGGCTGAGTGATCGTTGAAAAGCTGGCATATTGCGACAGGTCCTCTAATGCCGCGTGAGATTGCGCGTCTAAGCCCGCGTCGTTCTTGCTTTGGTAATCCTCGCGACGTGTCTGATTGATGTCGCGAATCTGGCCGGCAATCCGGTTGATTTCCTTTACGGTGGTGGTGATCTGACTATCCGCCGCACTCCCGGCGCTCGCAATTCCCATCGCCGTCTGATTAAAGCTCGAAGCCAATGATTTCGCGCTGTCGATTACCGACTGCCGCGCCACCGAGTCGTTCGGATTCACGCTGAGCTGTGAGAAGCTCTTGAAGAAATTCGACATCGTCGTCGAAACACTGTAGGAAGAGGTTAGGCTGAAAAGCGGCTCGAGCTGAGCCAGGTCCGTTGCCTTTTGATTGGCCTCGCCCAGTAGCGATTGCTGCCGCCTTACGCTTTCTTCCGCATACTCATTGCGCGCACTCATCACCGGACCTGCCAGTACACCGCCCGGCAATCCCACATCAAGGTTGAACGACATCGCTTCAACCGTTTGTGTCTGCTTTACGTACCCTGGCGTCGATGCATTGGCGACGTTGTTCTGCACCGTCGCGATCTGACGGTCATAGGTCTTCAACGCTTGAGCCGAATTCAACAACGTCGTCAGGAGACTTCCCATATCTCAACCTTGTATCGAAACCGTTCCGCGCTTGCGGTCACCTTCATCCACACCCGCTAACGCTGCCCAACCCCTATAAAATGCCTGCGACTGCCGAAAGAGCTTGTTCAAGCGCAGCATCTTCCTCTGCAACTCCTCAACAACGACCTTCTGTCGAGCCTCGCCTTCCACTCCTCGCGGACTCTTCACCGCTTCGGCTAAATGCCAGATCGCCGACGACAGATGCTTGTGGCACTCCTCCACTTCATGCGGCGCCTCGACAATCTTCTTCAGCGCATCATCCACCTCTACCGAGGCGGCGCACACTTCTCCCATGTAGTCTTGCGGCATCGTTCTGTCCACCTCGCCCCCGGAATTCGAGTGCCCGGCTACTTCGCCAGCGCCTCTGAAATCACGCTCTTGCCTACCGCGTGCGCGTTCGCCCGGTAGTTGCCGGCCTGATACGTGGCTGCCAACTGAGAGACCTTGCTCTGACGGTCGGCACTGTCCGCCGCAAGCGACTTCAGCGAACTCCCCAGGCTCGACAACTGTACCTGATCGGATTTCGCTGCGCCTGAGCGACCTGCCGCGCCGCGGCCCTGCACTTCCGCTGCCGGCACCCGGCTGGACTGGTGCGCCGACGTTGCCGCCGCGCTCGTGTTTGGATCGGAAATTTTCATCTGAAAGAGTTACGCGTATAAACTGCACGCCCTCCTCATTCAGCTTATCGGGCAGGAGTGGACAAAAAGAGAGGGATAGGTGCGATTAGCACCAGGGAATAGTGGGCTATCGCACCGACTACCGGCCTGCGACTAACGAACCAAGCAAAATACGAGCCAAGGTACCGCGCCCCGCACTTCGCTCGACCGGCGGCCCGCCTGCCTGCTTGTCCTGCAATTTCCCAGAATACGTGTTGAGTAAGCTGGATTCTTCTACACCTGCCGCCGCAGCATACTGCCGCAAATAGCTGATGGCGAAAATCCCTCCAGGTAACTGATCGAAATCCTCAGCCTCAATCGCCCGAAGAAACCGGATGCTGATCTTCGTGCGCTCGGCGATGTCTTCTAAAGACACACCATGACGCTGTCTCGAACTTCTCAGATCGAGCATTTGGCTATCCGATGATGTCCCTGGCTTTGCACTAAATTTTGATGCCATGTGCGATCCCGGAATACAACCTGTCGTTATGAATTCCTATCGTATAACGGCTCGCAATTAACATGTTCAGGCGAAAATGTTTTATCCACAGTACCTTCCGGCTACTGTCGTTTGCGCGCCATCCAAGCAAGAATTAGGAAATACCATCGTACCACCCGCAACCCGTGTATGTTTTCATCAGCTCGACTACCCCACTTTGCGGTTCATCCACGCCCCGGTTCTCCACAGCACCCGGACAACCGCCAGAGAAATGCTCTAATCGTTAGGTGCTCGCTCGCCTTGAGGCTTACTTCGAATTTCAACGTCTTGGAACCAACTGGCGTACCGAAATTCTCGCCGGGGCCACTACCTTCCTCACGATGGCCTACATCATCTTCGTCAATCCATCAATCCTCCACGACGCCGGAATGCCGTTTCAGGCCGTGCTCGCCGCCACCTGCGTCTGCGCCGCCATCGGCAGCATCCTGATGGGCGTACTGGCCCGCTATCCCATCGCCCTCGCACCCGGCATGGGCTTGAATGCCTACTTCACTTACACCGTCGTCAAAGGACTCGGCCTAAGCTGGCAAGTCGCGCTCGGAGCCGTCTTCATCTCCGGTCTGACTTTCCTATTGCTTACAGCCGTCGGCATCCGCAGCCTCATCGTCTCCGCCATCCCTACCCAACTGTTCGCCGCCGTCGCCGCCGGCATCGGACTCTTCATCGCCATCATCGGACTGCGCAGCGCCGGGCTCATCTCGCCAAGCCCCGCCACCCTGGTCACTCTGGGAAACTTGCGCTCTCCCACTGCCCTCATCTCTATTGCTGGATTACTCATCATTGCCGCCCTCCTCGCCCGCGGAATCCGCGGCGCCATGCTCATCGGCATTCTCGCCACCACGGCGCTCTCCTTCGCCACCGGAATCACCCATTGGACCCCCATGGCCTACCACTGGTCCGAAATGACCGCTACCTTCCTCCAACTCGACGTTCGCGGCGCCCTCAACACCGGAGCCCTCGAGATCATATTTGTCTTCCTTTTTGTAGACATGTTTGACAACATCGGAACCCTGGTCGGCGTCGGTAAAAAAGCAGGCTTGTTCGACGAGGCCAACCGTATCCCGCGCCTGAACCGCATTCTCTTCGCTGACTCCATCGCCACCATCGCAGGGTCGCTTGCTGGAACCTCCACCGTCGTCAGCTACATCGAGAGCGCCGCGGGAGTCGTCGCCGGTGGACGCAGCGGAGTCACCGCCATCGTCGCTGGACTGCTCTTCCTGCTGGCGCTCTTCCTTGCGCCGCTAGCCGGTGTGGTGCCTCCCGCTGCCACTGCGCCGGCACTCATTATCGTCGGCTCGATGATGGTGTCCCACGTTTCCGAGATCCACTGGGACGATCCCGTAATCGCCATCTCTGCATTTCTCACCATCATCATGATCCCGCTCACCTTCAGCATCGCCAACGGACTGGCGTTCGGCTTTGTCACCTTCACGCTTCTCAAAATCCTGCGCGGAGAGTTTCGTGACGTCGGCTGGCTGATGTACGTCCTCACCGCGCTGTTCATCCTGCGTTTCTTCTACCTGGGGCGCGGATGATCGACATCTTAGTAGAAGGTGCGGCCGATTGGGAACTCGCTCCGCTCATCGACGCGCTCGATAACCGGCAAGAGCAGCGTCACACCATCTGGACCTGCTGGCAGGGCGCCATCGGCTCCCAATCCGTCGCCGTCGTTCGCACCGATTGGGGACCCATCAATGCTGTCGCCGCCACCGTGGCTGCCCTTCAGGTCTATCAACCTCGAGCCATCATCTGCCAGGGAATGGCCGGTGCCCACAATCCGGAACTCGTGCCCGGCGACATCGTCGTTGCCCGGCGCAGCGTCGACTACAGCGCTTTCAAGAGTGATTCAACCGGAGCCCGCGAAGCCATTCGCCATCGCCTCCGTGTCGACTCTGGAAAACTGAAGGAGTTCGACGCTTTTGACAGCGATCCCGCGCTCGTCGACGAAGCGTTGGCGCAGCACAACCCGCACGGCCGTCTCCTGGCCGGAGTGGTGGGTTCTGCTTATCAATACAACCGGCTACTGGACGACCTGCGGCAGATCCGACTTTCGTACGGTACCGAGTGTGAGGACATGGAGAGTGCCTATGCGGCCGGCGCAGCAGCCATTCACGGCGTGCCCTTCCTCGCCATACGGATGATCTCGAACAGCGAATTCACCAGTCCGGAATTGGACAAGCGCGCCGGCGCGTGGTGCGCGGAGTTTGTCGTCCACCTCATCCGCGCGCGCGTGCCATCAGCCCACTTGTACCGATAGCATCGACACTGACCCACCATCGATGCCTTCCACCGGGAAGCCGATCGGCTCACCGTGCTGACGTGTCGCAATCACGTACAGCAGCGGCAGGTAATGCTCAGGCGTCGGTACCGAGAGGGCGGCGTCCTTGCCAAGTCGCTCATAGTCCACCAGCGGCTTGTATTCGCCGGCCAGCATCGTGTCCTTCGCCATTCTCTCGAAGCGGACTGCCCAATCGTAGGGATCGGGATTATGACGCCCCCAGGCGTACGCGTGGAGATTGTGAACCAGGTTGCCGCTCCCGACAATCAGGACGCCTTCCTCGCGCAGAGGAGCGAGTTTCACGCCCGTTTCATAATGGAAGGCCGCTGGTCGACTCTCGTCAATGCTCAACTGAACCACCGGCACATCCGCATCGGGATACACGTGCTTCAATACCGACCATGTGCCGTGATCGAGACCCCAGGATTCATCCAGCGTCACCGGCGTCGGCGCCAGCATTTCCTGAACACGCCGCGCCAGCGCAACGTCCCCAGGTGCCTGATATTGCACCTGGTATAGCTCCTGCGGAAACCCGCCAAAGTCGTGAATCGTCCTCGGCGCCGTGCTGATAGTAACTCCGCTTCCCGGAACAAACCAGTGCGCCGAGATGGCCAAAATCGCTTTGGGTTTTCCGGTAGTCTCGCCCATCGCCTTCCACGCTTCCGTGTAAGGGTTGTTCGCCAGGGCATTCATCGGATTGCCGTGGCCGAAGAACATCGCTGGCAGCATTCGGCCCATCGCCGTCAGAACGGGCGCGGAGGCGGCGGTTGCTGCGGCATAGTCGGTTGCGGCCAGGCAGGCGGTGCGCCGCGGAACAACGCTTCCGTCTCAGGCTTAAACAACGTCCAAAGCCCGTAGATTCCCAGAGCCGTGCCAAATGGGACGCTCGGCAAGTGGAATACCGACAGGACGATAGTCAGGATTCTCGCCCAGCCTTGGAACTTCAGCAGGCCAATACCTGCAATCACAGACGGCGCCCCAATCAATGCCAGAACGAAAGGAACGATGGTTCCGATGATTGCCAGAACTCGCGCGCCCATCTCTGCATCATGGTCGCCGGAGTTCGCAACGATACCCGCTACTCCCCCCATCACCGCCAACAGCACCAGCCCCACCACCATGATCATCGCCCCGTAGACAATGTTCAGAATCGCAAGAATCTTCACATGCTGCTGCATATAAACCTTCCCTCTCCCTGATCATCATACGCAAACAAAAGCAGCGGAGTTCGTTACTTCAGGTTCTTTTCAAAAAGCTTGAAAATCCGCTTGTATTCATCAGCCCAACTGGACGGCTGTACAAACCCATGATCCTCCACCGGAAACGCCGCTAGCTCCCAGTTTTCCTTGCCTAGCTCAATCAGTTTCTGCACCAGCCTTACCGTGTCCTGAAAGTGTACGTTTGTGTCCACCATGCCGTGACAGATCAGCAGTGCGCCCTTCAGTCCGTTCGCAAAATAGATCGGTGACGACTGCCGGTAGGCTTCCGCATCCTTCTGCGGCATGTTCAGGATGTTCGACGTGTAGCCGTGATTGTAGTGCGCCCAATCCGTCACCGGCCGCAGCGCCGCACCTGCCGCGAAAACGTCGGGTTGCGTGAACATCGCCATCAGCGTAATAAACCCCCCGTAACTCCCGCCGTATAAGCCGATCTTCTTCGGATCCACTCCGTACTCCCGAACGATGTACCGCGCCGCATCCACGTGATCGTCCAGATCCTTGCCGCCCATGTGGCGATAGATGCCCGTCCGCCAATCGCGTCCGTATCCAGCCGAGCCCCGGTAGTCCACATCAATCACCAGGTAGCCATGCTCCATTAAGAAATGGTGGAACAGGTATTCGTGCGAGTACGACGACCACCACCGATGCACGTTCTGCAGATACCCCGCGCCGTGTACAAACATCACCGCACGACCGCCCTTCTTGAATCCCCCCGGCTTGTACAATCGCGCCGGCACCTCAACGCCATCGCTTGCCTTGAATTTCACGATCGGCACATCCTGCCAGTTGTACTCGCCAAACTCCGGCGTGGGCGACGTCGTCAACCGCTTCATCTCCGCTCCGCCGCGATTCTCCAACGCGTACAACTCGGGAGGCTTGTTGGTGTACGAGTAAATATCGGCGATCCAACGTTCGTCCGGCGAAAGCAGCGGCGCGTGATGCCCTACCCGCGTCGTCAGCTTGGTGCGCCGTCCTCCCGTCGACAGCATCGTATAAAGATGCACCTGCCCCGGGTCGCCTTCATTCGTCGTCAGATAGAAATTCGACTTATCCTCCGACAAACGCGCCGTCTGTACTTCGAACTTGCCTTCGGTCAGTGCCCTCGGCTCACCGGCGTCAGCAGCCACAACATACAGTTGCGAAAACCCAGTTCGCTCCGAAAGAAAGTAGACATCTTTGTTGTTGCCCAACCAGCCCACCGCGGCCGCCGCGCCTGGACCACCACCGCCTGATATCCAGGCGTCGTCATGATCGTGCGACAGCATACGTGTCTTCCCCGTCGCGGCATCGAGCGCCAGAATCCAACGGTCCTTGTTGTCCGCTGCCCGCGCTACTACCACCGCGCGCGCACCATCTTCTGACCAAATCGGCTGACCCAGGGAAACATCCCGCGCGGGCACCGCCGGACGGCGCTCCTCAGGCTTCGCTGGTTCAGGCTTCGCTGGATCAGGCTTGGCTGGATCAGGCTTGGACGGAGGCGGAGCAATCTCCGAAATATCGACGTAGCGCGGCTCACCCTTTTCCACATCCACCAGCGCGATTCGTGTGTGCGCCTGTGGATCCCCCACCTTCCCCCGGCTCGGAATGTCCTCGGTGTACGCCGACTCGGTCACATAGTTCGGAACAACGGCCGGCTTGGCCTGATCGCCCGGCTCAACCAGCATCACGATCGCCGTCTTCTCATCCGGGGCCAGCGTGATCCCGCCAACCGCCTGCCGCGCCGTCAGCGTGAACGGCTTGCGCGGATTCTCTCGCTTGCGCTTGGCCTCGTCCTCCTCGCGGCGCAACGCCTTCTGCTTGATGATATCGAGCAGATCGCGCTCTTCTTTCTTGATGAATTCCTGGCTGTCGGTGCCCTTCGGCGGATCACCGGCCGCTGCTGCCCTCTGTCCCCCTCCGCCCTGACCCTGCCTGCCGCCCAGTCCTCCCGCCGGTGGCGCAGGTGCCGCCGCGCCCGCCGCCCCAGCGCTGCGTATGTCCGTCAACTGCTCGAGCATCCCGCCGTCCAGCGTCAGGAGATAGAGATTGTTTGCGCGCGTAAACCAAATCCGCTTTCCGTCAGCCGTGAAATGCGGATTCGACTCACCATCGCTTGTCTTGGTAATCTGCCGCACCGCGCCCGACGGTCGGTCATAAATGAAGATGTCGCCATCCCGGCTGAACGCCACGTGCTGCTTGTCTTTCGACAAGTCACCGAACACCGGCGGCGCCTGCTTCGCCTCTTCGTCGGTAAGCTTGCGCAGTTCCGATCCATCCCGGTTCACCACGTAGGTATCGTTCGGCTTCAAAACTGCGTCCGCCGCCTGCTTCCACTGGAAATAGATCCGCTGGCTGTCGCCAGACCATACCGGTGTGGCCGGCTCGTAGCCAAACAGCCCAGGGCCGCGCATGATGTTCTCGATCGACAGGTTGAATTTCTTCTCGGCGGGCAGGGAAGCCGCCAAAAGGAACAGGCCGGCAATACAGGCGAGGCGTTTGGACAGAATTTGCATAAAGAAGGAATGGTACAACGACAGAGCCCCAGGTTACCCTGCGCCATCAGAATAGACTCTGGATTTGAGCTTGCACCGCTAAACGAATCGCCTTGGACTACCGATAAAGGGTGTGAGGTCCTATGTCGAGCGCTTGGCAAACTCTGAATCCGCCGGTGGAACTTTCGCGCATCATCGCGGTGTGCGCCCCGGTATTGGACACTACGCTGCCGCCCGGCGAAACCTTGCTTACAGTAATAGGAACGGAGGACGATAGTTGCGCCGTCCGTCCGACATTATTGAGCGTGATTGACCGCTCCAAAGGCATCCTGGGTACAGGCGCAGGGCCGCAAAAGCCCGTCCCTGCCGCATTAGACGCTTCCATCTGCGCGCAATCGGTAACTCCCAGGAAGCCGTCAAGCGTTGATCGTATTACCCTCATCTTCCGCTCCGAACTTCCTTTTCAACAGACGTCGCACCCCAGAATGCCCGTGGATCCGCCCCGCGCCGAGCTCGATCCAGTGATGCGTAAGCCGCTCGTCTGGTCGCCGCCCCCGGTGGCCAACCATCCTTGTGATCCGCCCCGGGCCAACTTCACCATTCCAAAGGTCAGTCTCCGCGATCCGGCGGATCTGAACGACCTCACCCAAACCCCACCCTTCGAGACCCGCCCGGTCGCGCTCGCCGAAACGGTCGCTGCCGTCGAAACCGGAATGCCAAATTCGCTCGATGCGCGCCTCGAAGTCAATGGAATCCCGACACATCGCAACCCGCTACCCGTCAGATTGATCGGCCCGCGCCTGAGAATTGGGCTGCCCACACTGCAATGACGACAAATTGCGACATCACCCTAAGGGACTTACCGCATACCGACGATATTGTGCACGTAGGACAGATGTGACGGAGAGACTATGCCAGTGAAAACGCCGACAATTCCGAAGGTGCAGCAGCCACAGCTAGAGCGCGCACTCGCCGGCCGTCCGGACGCGTTGCCAATTGCCCAAGCGGCAGTTCGCCACATGAAAGGGGATCTGTGGGGCGCCCTGGAATGTCTCACCTCAGTTGCACCGGAACTCGAAACCGCGGATCTGCTGAAATCTCGCGGCTATATCCAGATCGAACTGAAAGATTATGCCAGCGCCGCCAAAAGTTATGAAGGCGCGGTTGGCAAGCAAGGCGATTCCGCTGAAAACTGGTTTCAGTGGGGGTTCTGCCTACAGAAACTCGGCCAGTCCGCTGAGGCCCTGCCACGCTTTGAGAAGGCCGCTGCACTCGGTAGTGACTGGATCGAAGTTCCGCTCGCGCGATCTATCTGCCATCTAGGCCTCAAGCAATACGCCCAGGCCATCGAACGCGCCGACGAATGCCTCTCAAGAGAGTCTGCTTACGTGCCGGCGCTCTTCTCCAAGGCTGTCGTCCTACATCTAACCTGGGAACTCGACAAAGCCTCCGAGGTCTACCGCACGCTGCTCGGTCACAACCCGAAGTTCATCCAAGCCCGGATGAACCTTGTAACCGCCGGGATGCAGCAAAAGAATTATGACGCCATCCTGCGTGAGTCCCTGGCACTCCTCGAACTCGAGCCGGCTAACCTGCTGGCGCTCGAAGGCACAGCGTTGGTCGCCTTCACCCGGAATCAGCTTGAGGAAGCGCGCAACACCTACCAACGGCTTACTGAATTAGCGCCCACCCAGGCCGAATACTGGCTCAACCTCGGCGTCACACTCCGAAAGCTCGAGAAAACTGCCGACGCCGTTGCACCATTCCAAAAAGCTCGTGAAATCCGGCCGGATTCTGTCAGTGCGCATACCCACCTCGCTGAAGCTTTGTGGAAGTCCGATGATCTCACCGGCGCTCGCATTTGTTACGAAGAAGCGTTGGCGAAATGGCCCGAGCGTGACGAACTGGCTCTTAGTCTCGCCCACCTGCTCGGTGAGCTGAACAATCTCGAAGCTGCGGAACAAGTCTGCGTCAACTACTGCCGGCGTACTCCCAGCAAACCGCAAGTTTGGTTTCAACTCGGTTTCGTTCAATGGCAGAGAACTGAAATTAACCAGGCCGTCGAAAGCTTCAATCGCGCCGTTGAACTCCAACCTATCTGGCCCGACGCCGAAGTAAACCTCGCTCTGGTATGCTTTGCAGCCGGCCAAATCGATCGCGCTGACAAGATTCTCCTCGCGCTGGTCGAACGCGAACCCGACCACCTCGAAGCTCTTCGTGGATTGGCAACCATCGCCCTCCACCGCCACGAGGAAGAACGCGCCCTTCACCTGCATGTGCAGCTCCTCGAGCTCGGCGAAAGAACTTCGGAAATCTATTTCAATTGCGGCGTACTCGCCCAGCACCTCAACCGGCTGGAAGATGCCGCCCGCTACTATCGCGACGCCATCGAAGTTCGTCAGGACTTCGCCGAGGCGCTGCTCAATCTCGGACACACATTGCAGAGTATCGGCGAGGGCGAAGAGGCCAAGGCCTTCTGGATTCCCGCGCTCGAACTCAACCCTGGCTTTGCGCTCGATTACTTCCGCCGGCGTTAGACACACACCCCGGCGGTTCGTAAGTTAAAACGAACCTCGTTTTACTCCTCCGGCGACGGTGAAAGCCGTTCCGTTTAGCGGTGGCGTTCGCGGCGAGCACGCGCCACCGCTCTTTTTCTTTCTAGTCCCCCGAACAATCCCACCCGTCCACGCGCCAGCGAATGCCCGCATAAACGCAACACTACGGCTCAATAAGAATGGATTTGCCTGAAACTTCAGCGAGGGAAACTGACTCGGAAGGGAAGAGGCGGACCCGAAAGCCCGCCTCTCAAAATAGCAGATTACTGGGCGCTCTCAACCACTTCGGGAGCGTCTTGAACTCTTTGTGGTTCCTCAATCGCCACCGGGGTAGTCCCCTCGATCGGTGCGGCCAAGTCCTCCATGTCCACCGGAATCGGGAACGCTACCGGTACATCCTCAGGCGCCGAAAGCCACCGTTTTGCCCATTCCTCCGACACCGAATCAGCCGCTTCAAGATGCACGTCTACGTCCACCCGGGCAGTACCCACTTTGTAGATACCCGCCAGGCGGCGCTCAATGTCCTGCTGCCGTCCCAACGCTTGCTGGACCGTCCCGCCAAACAAAATCAGAAACTCACGCCCTACCAGCCCAATCGACTCATTCGCGCGGAACTGCTCGAAGATCGGCGACGACAGGTTCTTCACGATTTCGGCAAACTGTTCTTCCGAGCACTCCTGCTTATTCTTTAACAGCGCTTTAATCTGCAAACGAAGGAGCGTCTTCAAAGAACCATCGGCACGCCGTCGCGATAGTTCCCGGCAGAATCCCTCGTAGTTCAATACGCCGCTCTCCGGATCCGCCATCACTACCGCCTTGGCACGTTCGATCAGGTCGCGGCAATCACGGAAGATCGCCTGCAACTCAGCAATGCGCGGAAGAACTTCGTTCTCCACCTTGCGCGCACAATTCAACAGGCCGGCCGCTTGATGCTCCAATGCCTGGCGGATCGCCGGTGGGGCGTTTTCCAGGTCGGCCGTAACTGCGATCGACTCGGCCAGAGTCTCGAGCATCACACTGTGCGACGCCAACCCATCCAGGACGCCTTCTACCGCTCCCGCACCACGATCGGCAATGCTTCTCACCAGCGGCAGCGCCGGTTGAAAGAAATGCCCGGCGTAAGTTCCAAAGGCGCGCACGTCCTTCTCAAAGGTCTGGGCGCTTTCTTCAATCACGCTGATCGTCGTGTCAAAGCCAATGCGCTGCGGGGCTCGCGCCCAACGACGCTTGAACGTCATGCCGATGTCCGGGCAAGCTTCAGCCATGCTGTCGGTTACCGCCAGCAGCGTCGATAGATAGCAGCGAATCGCCGCCTGAGCAAGTTTTTCGTTTTCTCTGGATAACTGCTTCGTCTCCGCCATAGTCGATTCTGACCCTCACTCGTGATTCGGCATATTCGCTGTAAGAGGGCATCCGGCAAACCGCTCATCATGCCCCTAGGAAGTACTTAGACCACCTGTGCCCGCGATCTGCGTCAAGCCTGTAACCGAATGGAAATAAACACCCGCATACCCTGCATTCAAAGAATTGATTGGACGCTCGCACCAGCATCCGCTAACCTGAATTCGTAGCGCGACGTTATCTCGCGCTCCCCTGTCCGTCCTCGCCCGACACTCCTCTGGTAGTTCTTCCACGATTGAGAACTTTTTCTTGGCCGTCATCCGTGTGTGCGCGCAGCTAGCGCAGGTCACCGGACGCGGATCCCAATCGTTGTGTTTGCGCGATTACGTTCAGTTCGACAACAAGGAGAAAATCAAAATGAAGTCAATCACCAAAATGATGGTAGCTGTGTGCGGTCTCGCCTCCCTCGCTGGCGCGGCCTTCGGAGCCATGGAAGCAAAAGCTGTTATCTCCATCCCTTTTGAATTCGTTGCGGGCGGTAAACGCCTGCCGGCCGGTGAGTATCGCTTCACCGAAGATTCCAATACCGGAGTTATCTCTCTGCAAGGCAGAACTCCCGGCTCCGCCACGATGTTAATCACGTCTCCAGGCGGCTCCATGTCCAGCGATGGCTCCGCTACCGCCAGCTTTTCCAGGATGGGTGGCGAGAACCATCTCACCGGCTTTCTCGTCGAAGGACAGCCCGTCCGCGTAATCAAAGCGAAAGCAGCCCATGAAGCCGCTGCCGGCGCGATGGTCGCAGGCCACTAGTTCAGTGAAGGAGGCGGGCAATCTCTGGGCTTGCCCGCCTGCTTGGGGCCGCTGTCCCGCTAGCGGCCCTTATCCTCCGGCAAAGCAAACGCAACGTACACCCCACCTGCACTCCCGTCCGACTGCCGCGACTTTCCACCCGTCGCATATATCAGTACGAACTGACGGCCACCAGCCTGGTACGTTGCCGGAGTCGCATTCCCCGACGCGGGCAGCGTCGTCTCCCACAGCAGCTTCCCCGTGAGCTTGTCGAACGCGCGAAATTTCTTGTCGAAATTCGTCGCCCCGATAAACAACAATCCTCCCGCCGTCACTACCGGACCCCCATAGTTCTCACTACCGGTGTCCCGCATCCCCTTCGCCGCCAACTCCGGATACTCGCCCAGCGGTATCTTCCACGCGTACTCCCCAGTGTTCAGGTTGATCGCGTTCAGCGTGCCCCACGGCGGCGCCACCGCGGGATAGCCGTCCGGGTCGACAAACTTGTGATACCCCGTGAACCTGTACCTCGGTACAGCGCCCGCCGGCGTCTCCACTTTCAGTTCCTTGCTCTCGCCGCTCACCACGTACTCCATCAGCACCCGCGTATCTTCGCGCGACAAGTCCGCGAATCCCGGCATGCGTCCCGCGCCCGTCTTCACAATCAACGCAATCTGCTGCGGCGTGCGTCTTGACGTGATCCCGATCAACGACGGCATCTGCGGCGGCGCTCCCTGCAGATTGTCTCCATGACACCCGCCGCAATTTCTGAGGTACACCTGCCTCCCCGAATTTCCCGGCTTGTTCTCCACTAACTCTGAACGCCATGGCATCTCATTCGCGTTCACATAAAACAAGCCCGTCTCCGCATCAAATGCTGAACCGCCCCACTCCGCACCTCCATCGAAGCCCGGGAAAATGATCGTCTCTTTGTCCGGCCCAAACGGCACAAATTGACCGCCGCTGCGCATCTTCTTCAATTCGTCCACGGCCCACGCGTGCGCTTCCGGCGTGCGCTCAGTCAACATTTCCGCGGTGAGCACCTGCCGCGAGAATGGCGCCGGCTTGGTTGGTAGCGACTGCGTCGGCGCCGTCACCTCGCCGGGTGTCGTGCTCGCCGGATACTCGCGAACTTCCATCGGATCGAGCGGCTTGCCCGTCGCGCGGTCGAACAAATATAGCCACCCTTGCTTGGTCGGCTGCGCTACCGCCTCAATCGTCTTGCCGCCGCGCTTCAACCTCACCAGCGTCGGCGGGGAAGGGAAGTCGCGATCCCAGATATCGTGCCGCACCGCCTGAAAATGCCAGATCCGCTTGCCGGTCCGCGCATCCAACGCCAGCAGCGTGTTCGCGTACAGATTATCGCCCACGCGATCGTAGCCATAAAAGTCGCTCGCCGCCGATCCTGTCGGCGCGTACACCACGCCGTGCTCGACATCCACCGCCATCCCCGCCCAGTTATTCGCCGCTCCCGTGTACTTCCACGCGTCCTTGGGCCAGGTCCCGTAGCCCGCCTCGCCCGGATGCGGGATCGTGTGGAACGACCACTCCAGCTTTCCGCTCCGCACGTTGTACGCGCGTATGTCGCCCGGCGGCGCAGGCAGATCCTCAGGCAGCCGGCCTCCCACTATCAGCAGGTCCTTGTAGATCACTCCCGGCGTCGTCAGCACAATCGAACCCGCCCGCGCTTCCCGCCCGAGATCCTGCAGCAGATCGATGTGGCCCGCTTTCCCAAAACTCTCCACCGGCTTGCCGGTCATAGCGTCCAGCGCATACACCTTGCCCTGCACCGCGGCAAACAAGCGCTTCTCCTTGCCGTCGGTCCAATAGGTCACACCGCGATTCGGACCTCTCCCCGCAACACCGGAATCGAACTTCCACAACAGCTTCCCCGTCGCTCCATCCAGCGCAATAATCTTGTGCTTCGGCGTCACCCCATACACCACGCCGTCCACCACAATCGGCTGCGTCTGCGGATCGCCCTTGCCCTCACCGGTGTCGAACGACCAGGCCACTTGCAATTGCCCGACATTGGAACGGTTGATCTGCGTCAGCCCCGACTGGCGTCTTCCCGCCGCTCCCCCGCCGTAAGCAGGCCAGTCCTCCACCCGCACTGCATCTTTCTTCAGGTCCGCGGCAAACACCGTCAGGCTCGTCGCAACAATTGCCACACCGATTCGCATAATCACCAAACCAACTGTAATCCGAGTCGCTAGTCGTCTGCGGAGACGCTCGCCTAGGCGCCCGGCAACGATGGAAACGGCTCCGAATGTTTTTCGATGTTTGCCAGTAATCCGGCGAAGCGGTCATCGTCAGGAGCATTCAAGCGTAAACCTGACTCGCCGATGTCCCGGTACTCTCGTTGCGCCATGGCCTAGAAGCGTTCACCGCCGCCCGACGCCCCGCAACTCCAACGCCGTCCGATTTCGACGTATGCTGGATCTTCAATATGCGCGTGCCCCTCGCTCTGAGCTTGGCCCTGTTACTCTTCTCTTCTTTCCTCGCCGCCCAGACTCCAACACCGCCCGTCCTGCAGATTCCCCCCGCCGCTCAAGCCGGCCCCTCCTTCGACGCCAACGTCGCCACCAACGCCTACCTCGCCACGTTCAGCCCTGAAAAGCGCGCTCGCTCCGACGCTTACTTCGAAGGCGGCTACTGGCTGATCTTGTGGGACTTCCTCTATGGATCGGCAATCTTCCTGCTCCTGCTGATCACCGGTCTATCCACCCGCATGCGCGACCTCGCCGCCCGCCTCACCCGCCGCCGACCCCTGCAGGTTTTCCTCTACTGGATCGAATTCTCAATCGTGCTGTGGATCGTCGGCATGCCGCTCGCAGTCTACGAGGGCTACTTCCGCGAAAAACAGTACGGCCTCATGAACCAGGCGTTCGGCGACTGGTTCGGCGATCAGTTCAAGGCCCTGCTATTGACCGCCGGGCTTGGCGGTCTCGCCATGATGGCGCTCCTCGGTGTCGTGCGCCGCTTGCCCCGCACATGGCACATCTGGGGCGCCGCCGTCACCATGGTCTTCCTGATGATCGGTGTACTCATCGGCCCCGTCTTCATCGCGCCGATGTTCAACAAATACACGCTACTCGAGGATCAGAAAATCCTGACGCCCATCCTGTCGCTAGCCCGCGCCAACGGCATCCCCGTTACCCGCGTCTACCAGGTGGACGCATCCCGCCAGAGCAATCGCGTCAGCGCCAACGTCAGCGGCTTTCTCGGCACCGAGCGCATCACGCTCAACGACAATCTTCTGAAGCGCTGCTCGCCTGAAGCCATCATCGGCGTCATGGGACACGAGATGGGACACTACGTCCTCAATCATGTGTACAAAGGAATTCTATTCTTCCTGATCGTCGTGACAGTGTTCTTCGCCGCCCTCCGCCACGCCATGGAATGGTCACTAAAGCGTTGGGGCAACCGCTGGCATCTAAGCGGAATCGACGACGTCGCCATCATCCCCTTAGCGGCCCTGTGGCTCGGCCTATTCGGCTTAATCTTCACGCCGCTAGGCAACACCTTCACCCGCGTCCAGGAATTTGAAGCCGACATGTACGGCCTAAACGCCGCCCGCCAACCCGACGGCGAAGCAGAAGCCGACCTCCTGCTAGGCGAATACCGCAAACTCGACCCATCCCCGCTAGAGGAGGTTATCTTCTTTGACCACCCCAGCGGACGCACCCGCATCCACGCCGCCATGCAATGGAAAGCCGAAAATCAGCAGAAGAAAAACTAGCCACTAGCTACTCGCCACTCGCCACTCGCCACTAGCTACTCGCCACTAGCTACTCGCCACTCGCCACTCGCCACTCGCCACTAGCTACTTCGTAATCATAAACACCGCAACCTCCGCCAATAAATTCGGCACCGCCGAAATCGTCCGGTTCCCCGCTAAAAACAACCGCCGCTCCACCGTCCATCTCTCCCTCTCAGCCAGCGACTCAAAATCGTCGACCGTCAGGAAATGGATGTTCGGCGAGTCGTGCCATTCATAAGGAAAAAGCTTCGTCTGCGGCGCACGCCCCGACCATAAATGCGCCAGCCTCACCCGCCAGTGTCCGAAATTCGGAAACGCCACAATCGCGTGCTTGCCCACCCGCAGCAACTCCGTCAGTACATGCAGCGGATGCCGCGTCTCCTGCAGAGTCTGGCTGAGAATCACATAGTCGAACACGTTGTCGGGATAGTCGCGCAGACCCTGGTCAATGTCGCCCTGGTAAACCGACACTCCCCGCGCAATCGCCCTCTGCACTCGCGCGCTCGAGATCTCCACCCCTCGCGCGTCCACCTGCTTGTGCTCCACCAGCCATTCAAGCAACTCGCCCTCGCCGCAACCCAGGTCAAGCACCTTCGTCCGGGGCTCGATCAGATCGCTGATGATCGCGTAGTCACTGCGGCCAAATACCGAATGGACAAACGACACTAGGCGCTGCCCCGGACCGCCGACGCGCGACCCCGTAAGGTGCTCGCCAGAAACCCGCGAATCACTTCAGTCTGCTCGGCTACCTCAACCAGAAACGCGTCGTGGCCGTAGTTCGACGCCAGTTCACAATACGCCACATCCTTGTTGCGACTGCGTAATGCGCTCACGATCTCGAGCGATTGATAGCTCGGATACAGCCAGTCCGACGTGAAGCTGATCACCAGAAATCGCGACCGCGCCGGCTCAATCGCTGCACCAAGCGTCGCCGCCCGGCCTTGCGCCAAATCGAAATAATCCATCGCTTTCGTGATGAACATATACGAGTTCGCATCGAACCGGTCAACGAACTGGCTCCCCCGGTAACGCAGGTAGCTCTCCACCTCAAAATCGACTTCGAAATTCCACGTCGGCGACTCGTTGCGCATCCGCCTCCCAAACTTCTCGCGCATCGAATCGTCGCTCATGTATGTGATGTGCCCAACCATCCGCGCCACCGACAGTCCACGCGCCGGCGGCTTGCTCGTATAGTAGTTGCCGCCACTCCAGTCGGGGTCGCCCATGATCGCCTGCCTGCCTACTTCGTTGAAGGCGATCTGCTGCGCGCTGTGCCGTGCCGTCGAAGCAATCGGGATCGCCGCCGCTACTGACTCCGGATACGCTACCGCCCATTCCAATGCCTGCATCCCGCCCATCGATCCGCCCGCCACCGCCAGCAATCGCTTGATGCCCAGATGATCGACGAGCATCTTCTGCAGCCGCACCATGTCCCCAATGGTGATCACCGGAAACGTCATCGCGTAAGCACTGCCAGTCTCTGGATTGATCGACGACGGACCCGTCGAGCCCATGCATCCGCCAAGTACGTTAGAACAAATGCAGAAATATTGGTCGGTGTCGAACGCCTTGCCCGCACCCACCATCGAGTCCCACCAGCCGGCACGGCCATTCTCGGCGCTGATCCCCGATGCGTGCGCATCGCCCGAAAATGCGTGCAGCAGAAGAATGGCGTTTGACCGCTCGGCGTTCAATTCGCCCCAGGTTTCGAACGCTACTCGAACCTCGGGCAGGCGCACGCCACAGTCTAAATCGATACCGTCAAAGGAGGCAAACTGAGTGGCTGTAGTCATCCAAGATGCTTTGAAACTACTCTACCAAAGCACCCCGGCGACCCCGATGAATGCAGACGCTAAAATGGAGATCGCCGCCAGACAGGCTTCCCCCCCGGGACTCCCATCTGCCGGCGACTTGCTCCCTGGCAATACGGACTACTGAAGGTCTTCCGGATCTACCGGCTTCTTGTCATTCGCTGCCATTCCCCTGAGATAAGCAATGATGTCCGCCAACTGCTCGTTGGTGTAGCCATGGCCGGCCGGCGGATGCTTCCAGCCCGGATTCGCGCCGTCGGACACTTCACCCTTCGCAAATTTCTTTGCCACAGGCGGGTTCTGCGACAGATCCCAATACGTCGTCCCATCTTCACTCTTCATGGCCGGGAATGACCCGCCGGCCTTCACCTTCGCCTCCACAACATACACCGTCATGGTCGCCTTAATGGCCATCGCCAAGGCCCGTGGCGGCAGTGCCGACGCCGTCTTCATCAGGTCCGGACCAACTGAAGTTCCCTTACCTTCCATCAAATGGCAGGTGGTACAGGCGCCTTTCGGCGAGTTCTGGAATAGATCCTGGCCGCGCTTTGCCTGCTCGGTCAATACCTTCGCCGTATCAGCCGCAAACATCAGCCCGGATATCACAAGCAGAAGGGCAAGTTTCATGGGTAACCCCCTTAGAGATGGGGTAACAGCAATTGCATAGCCGACTTGGACTGCCGCATTTTGAACGACTTGCAACCTGCCTGGGCGAAATGACCCTGCGGCTCCCCGCCCGATTCCGCTAATCTGAAGTGTTGACGCGACGCCATCTCCTCAAAGCAGCCGCCGCTTTCCTGCCCCCACAGCCAGCCTTTCACTTCGTCGATGTAGCCCCTAAAGCCGGACTTACCGCCCCCATTATCTACGGCGGCGCCGACACCAAAAAGTACATCCTCGAAACCAACGGCTGCGGCATCGCCTTCTTCGACTACGATAACGACGGCTGGCTCGATATCTTCATCCCCGGCGGCTCCCACATCGACACAACTCCCGCCGGAGCCGGCAATCGCCTCTACAAAAACAACCGCGACGGCACCTTCACCGACGTCACCCGAAAAGCCGGACTCGACCGCGTCGTCTGGGCCTCCGGCATCTGCATCGGCGACTACGACAACGACGGCTTCGACGACCTCTTCATCGCCTGCTGGGGCCAGAACATCCTCTCTCACACCCACGGCGACGGCACCTTCACCGACGTCACCAAACCAGCCGGCCTGCTCCACCCCAAACCCGAATGGGGCGCCGGTTGCACCTTCCTCGACTACAACCGCGACGGCTTCCTCGACCTCTTCGTCAGCACCTACCTCAACTTCGATTTCAAAACCGTCCCCCTTCCCGGCGCCACCGAGAACTGCACCTGGAAAGGCCTCGCCGTCAACTGCGGTCCACGCGGCCTCCCCACCGGCCGCAATTTCCTCTACCGCAATAACGGCGACGGGACGTTTACCGATGTCTCCGACGCCTCCGGTATCGCCAAAGTCGACCACCGCTACGCCATGACCGCCGTTGCAGCCGACTTCGACGACGACGGCTGGCCCGATATCTTCGTCGCCTGCGATTCCACCCCCAGCATCCTCTACCGCAATAATCGCGACGGCACCTTCACCGACACCGCCCTCGAAGCCGGCGTCGCCTATAACGAGGATGGTCGCGAGCAGGCCGGCATGGGCGTCGCCATCGGCGATGCCATGAGTACCGGCCGCCTCGATATCTTCAAAACTCACTTCGCCGACGACGCGCCTATCCTCTACGGCAACAAGGGCCGCGGCTTTTTCGAGGACCTCACCTCCAAAGCCGGACTCGGCTCCATGACCCGCTACGTCGGCTGGGGCGCGGGCTTCGCCGACTTCGACAACGACGGTCTCCCCGACCTGCTATTCGTCAACGGAAACGTCTATCCCGAACTCGAGCGCCGCTTCGCCGAGTACGCCTACAAGAACCCCCGCATGATCCTCCGCAACCTCGGCAAAGGCGCCTTCGACAATCTCAGCGAGGCCAGCGGACCCGGCATCACCGAAAAGCACTCCAGCCGCGGCTGCGCTTTCGGCGACTTCGATAACGATGGCAATGTCGACGTCCTCATCATGAACATGGGCGAACCGCCTTCACTCCTCCGCAATATCACGCGCAATGCCAACCGTTGGGTGAAGCTGAAACTTACAGGCACTAAATCCAATCGCTCCGCTATCGGCGCCCGCGTCTACCTCACCGCCGCCAGTCGCCGTCAGCGTCAGGATGTCCTCAGCCAGTCCAGCTTTTACTCCCAAAGCGACCTCCGCCTCCACTTCGGTATAGGTTCTGCGACTAGGGCCGATATAGAAATTCGATGGCCTTCAGGGCTGTCAGAAGCGTGGCACGATGTAAAATCAAATGAAATCCTGCATGTTCTAGAGGGTCGTGGCACTCGTCTCTGATACATCCGTCATTGCATGACTACCGTCTCAAATGTCCGTGCGGTCTACCAGCTCAAACTCGTCCTCGCCGGCGTTGTACCGGCGGTTTCACGGCGTTTTCAGGTTTATGAGGATACCACCCTCCCCCAACTTCATCGCTATATCCAGGCGTTGATGAACTGGGAACAGTTCCATCTGCACGGCTTCGTCATCAACGGCCGTACATACTCCGAACCCGACCCCGAAGATCCCGACGACCGCAAAGTCTACGACGAACGCCGCGTTCGCCTTTCGAAAGTCCTCAAAGGAGTCGGCGCCCAATTCGAGTACCGCTACGACTATGGTGACGACTGGGAACACGACATGCTCCTTGAGGCTATCCTCATTCCCGACGAGGGCGTCCACTACCCCCGCTGCCTCTCTGCTGCCCGCAACGCCCCGCCCGAGGATGTCGGCGGCCCGTTCGGATATATGGAATACTGCGATGCTCTGGTCGACCGTATGCATGAGCAGCACCGTCAGATGCGCGACTGGCGCGGTCCCTTCGATCCCGAATTCGTCTCCGTCGACCTGCTCAACGAGCGCCTGAAACTGGTTGCGAAACTCGCGCGTATGCCGGTTCTCGAGCCCGTCCTGGTTTCGCCCTTCGCGCGCGCCCACGCCCGCGGCCGTACCATCGAACTCGAACTGAGCGAACGCGAGCGCGACCTCATCGTCAACCATACGTTCGCCGACGAAGAGCTCATCCGCGACCTCCGCGAACCGTCGGCACGGCAGAAGGATCGTAAGTTTCGCTTCAGTTGGAATGCCCTCGACGACCTCGCCGGCTACATCGCGGCTGAAGCCAATCAGGCTCGCAACAAGAAATTACAGCAGGAGTGGGAGCGCATTTATCAGAAGTTCACCTCCGTGCTCGACATGCGGGCCGGATGAAACTGCTTGCCTGCCTGGTCCTCGCCGTATTTCCCGCACAGGCCATCGAATTACAGATCTACTTCACCGCGATTCAACGCATCCTCGCCTCCCAGGTCTTCACTCAGGACGGTCGTCTCTATGTTCGCGGCAATGCCCAGAATAAGTGCGACTTCGCCTTCCTCGAACATCCCGTCATCAGCGCCGCCGGACCCAAACTCTCCATCCAGGCCCGCTTCAGCGGACGCACAGCCCGCAATTTCTTCGGCCGCTGCGTCGGTATGGGCGACTCCTTCGACGTCCACATCGCCGTCGTCCCCTATTACAAGGACAGCGCGATTCTGCTGCGTGAAGTGAAAGTGGAAAGCCCCGGCCGCGATGGCTACTACATCCGCAAGGTCCGCGCCGCCATCTCCGACAGCATGACCAAGCAGTTCTCCTACAAAGTCGCCGCCGACGCCAAACGCATCCTCGAACAACAGCACGACCCCCTCTACACCCAGGAGCTCCGCCAGTTCATCGTCCAAAACATCCGCATAGCCCCCGACGCCATAGTTGTCACCCTGGACTTCCAACTAGCCGTCCACTAGCACGAGGCGAGAAGGCAAGCGGAAAAGGAAGTAAAACGGGTCTCCCGACCCGTTTAAGCGGAAGCCCGAACGACCGGCAAACACAGTACAAAAAGCCGGCAGCGCCGCAGGAGGGTAGCAGGTGAACCGCGCACAGCTAAGGAAGTAGAACGGGTCTCCCGACCCGTTCAAGCGGAAGCCTGAACAACCGGCAAACAAAGTACAAAAAGCCGGCAGCGCCGCAGGAGGGAAGCAGTCGAACCGCCCGCACAGCTAAGGAAGTAGAACGGGTCTCCCGACCCGTTCAAGCGGAAGCCGGAACAACCGGCAAACAAAGTACAAAAAGCCGGCGGCGCCGCAGGAGGGAAGTAGGCGAACCGCGCACAGCTAAGGAAGTAGAACGGGTCTCCCGACCCGTTCCTGGAGTTTGGACATATCGCAAGGAGAAACTAATTGGACGGGTAAGGTTTTTGCGGCAGGCGCGGACGGATATTGGGTTTGGCTCTCTCGGGCGCGAGGGTAGGCGCTTTAG
>JBBQUM010000043.1:0-55671 GCA_038212445.1 Bryobacterales bacterium | reverse complement strand
GGCGCTCACCCCGTCCACTGTCAGCGGACTGCCGAAGTCGATCTCAATGTACATTCCCGGGCTGGTGGCATCGCCGGGATTCCAGGTAGTCACCGGACTGTTGTCGAATGCCAACTGCAGATCCCAGGGATTGTGCGAGGCTCGCAATTTCCACTGCTGTGAACGCGCGATTTCCTGCCCCCCATTCCAGACTCGGATCTCACTGATGTTGAGCGGCATCCCGTCAGCGCTGGTGAGAACCACGCGCAGGCGCCGGTACGGGTGGGGTGGAAACTTGTACATTGTCCGCAAAGTGGTCCGCATGTCCGGGCTGGTTACGCGGAACATCATGTCGTAGATCCGGTTGCCGAGAGTGGATTCAAAGGGACCAATCAGGTGGCGCGAATGGTAGGTCTGGTTGGCCATAGCAGGCGAGAAGACGGCTTCCCCGTCGGGCACCACGCGCTCGATCTCGCGCGCCATCGTGTAGTCGTCGCGGTTACTGGTGAGGTACTCTTCTTCCGGAATGCGGCGCAGGGCCGCGCTCCAATTGGGACGCTCGATCCGCCAAACGTACTGTCCTGAGTAAGTAGTGATGTTGGAATGCCACGAGAGGACGGCGTGCGCGATGATCACCAGTGGTGCGACGAGCTTGAATTGGTCGACGGCCAGCGCCATGGCGAGAGCGGCAAAGGGCAGCATCGGAAGCATGAAGCGCACGCCGATATTGCCGAAATACGGCACCAGGAAAACCGCCGCCGCCAGCAGCAACTGCCGGCCATATCGATGCCGCAACGACAGCAAGCCGAGCGGGAGCAGCAGGAAGATCGGACCGATCAGTCCCGAAAGGCGTTCGCCGTGGACCATCGCCTCCATTGGAATCTCGGTGAGCTTTACGCCGTTCATATGCCGGAAACTCTCAACGTAATCACGTTCAAAAGCTGCATAGACGTAGGGATTGGGGAAGACGCGGTTCATGAACGGCGAAAACGGATTGCCGGCGTAGATGGTGTTCTTGATCAGCCATGGCGCAACTACAGCAGTGGCGCAGAGTCCTGCAATAACGGCGTACTTGAGAGCGGTCCGCCATTGCCGCCGCATACACCAGAGAATCATCGCGAGCGCATAGAATACGCCGACGAACAGCGGGTACTTTACCGCGAAGCCAAAGCCGGCCAGCAAGCCGACAAGCGCCGCGCCTCGTCCGGTAGGCTGCTCACGCCACAACTGGATGGCATAGAACAGTCCAAATGCTACGGTGGCCGCCGCAACGTCGATGTAGCCGACGGTGGCATCGCGGCCGACAATCGGCGACAGGTAGATCAGCAGGGCAGCCATCAAGCCGGCGCGCGGCCGTCCGATCTCGCGCCCATAGGCGGCGATCCCGAAGATTAGCGCGAGCAGGAAGAGAAAATGCGTGAACCCGGCGGCCGAGTAGCGTCCGATGCTGATGGCGTACTCGAACAGCATTTCGATCCCGGCCGAGAGATTGGCGTACATGTCGGTGGTGATGTGAGGGAAATGATGCTCGCGCAGATAGCGGGCGGGTAGCCCCACGTGATACATCACACCGTCGGGGCTGGTTTCGGGGACCAGCGAGTTGGGCAGGTAAAACCAGGTGAAAAGCGCGAAGATGATCCAGAAACCCACACGCCAGGTGAGCGCCGCCTTAGGCTTCGCTTCGCCGCGGGGCCAGTAAATCCGCCGCCAAACGCCGGCAAGGATCACCGGAATCGTGGCTGCCAGAAAAATGCTTTTTCGCGCGAAGCCCGCGGCGGTTATGAGAAACACCAGCGTGCTCAGCAATGCGCTGCCGGACACAAACGCGAGAAAGCGCTCAGCCGACCGGCTACATTCCACTCGCAGCCAGCGGAGCAAAAACGCGCCCATCGCGTACGCCGAGGCGTACGTCAGCAGTCCGCCAAGCAGTATATAGAGGACGGCCTTCATTTCGCGACCACTTCCTCAAACCCGATTTCCTCCAGCAGGAGACATAGCTTGACGCCGTCCTCAGCGAGGTAAGCCTTGTCGATATCCATCCCGAAGACTACCGGAGACTGGCGCTTCAGAACGTCGGGCGGGACAAGGACCTGGAACTCGTTGGCCTTGTCGGCGGCGTAGGTTTCTGTGCCGACGGTTGCGCCATTGACGACGAAAGTGACGGTCAACGGGCCGGTGCGGTCAAGCACCACCTTCGGCGTAATGAACTTCGCTTTGAGAATCCAGCCCTCCGCGGGATCCAGTTTCAGTTGTAGACGGGGGTGCTGGTTCGTCCAGCGCCAAGCCGCGTCGGGGGCACCGCGCAACACGTCGGCGACGATATAGATGTCGGCGCCCGACTCGGGCATATTGATGATGCGCGAAGGCGGCGCTTCCTCTCCCGCGGGCATGGATTTCTGCGCCGGCACGGAGTACTCAAGGCGAGGTTTACAGGAGATCAGGCCTAACGCGAGCACGGCGGTGCTCAGTTGTACGTGGAATCGCAACTCCCAGGATAAGCAGTTTTGCTACTGTCGAAAACAGTGTCCTTCGAAAATAGCCTCGGATTGCGTGTCATTGAGACATTGGACGACGGCGTAATGTGTGAGTGCGCCATCCATGAGAACTTGATGAATGGCCAGGGTGTACTCCACGGCGGCATCACCGCCACCATCGCGGACGAAGCGGCATGGTGGGCGATTGAGACCCATACCGGTGATGGAAAGCGCAGTACGACTACCGAACTCAAGGTGAACTACCTGCTGCCCATCACAGGTGAACGCGTGACTGCGAGGGCATTTCTGCTGCGAACCGGCAAGACGCTCTGCGTGAGTCGCGTCGATATCCACCGTGCCGACGGTCAACTGGCCGCCGTGGCCATCGTCACTTACATGTTTCTGCCGCAGGCGAGCAGCGTGTAGCTGGTTGAGGCGCTGGCGGCTAGACTGCAGGGCGCGCGGCCGGCCGTCGCGGCGGCGGGCAACATCCAGCGGGGCAGAAATCAGGTGCGGGCGGCAGTGCCCCGATCGTCACCGGAGGCGTCCCTGAAACGCGTTCGACGATCATCTCGCGGATCATCTTCACGAATCGCGGATGCGACTCGGCCGTGGTGGCGCGTACCAGATTCAGGCCGAGAGTGGCGGCCAGATCCTTGGCCTCGGTGTCCAGATCGTAGAGTACTTCCATGTGGTCGGAGATGAAGCCGATGGGCACCAGCACCACGTCGCGCACTCCTTCGCCGGATTGCTGGCGGAGCACGTCGAGGATGTCGGGTTCAAGCCAGGGCTGAGTAGGAGGACCGCTACGGCTCTGGTACGCGAGCGTCCATGCGTCCCGGCCAACGGCCGCGGAAACCAGGCGGCACGCCTCCTGTATCTGCGCGATGTAGGGGCTCGAGTCGGCCACCGCTGAAGGAATACTATGCGCGGTGTAGATCAATCGAGCGTCAGCACGGCCTTCCGGAGCTACCCGGCTCAAGGCATCCTCCACCCGTGCCGTCATCGTCTCGATGAATCCAGGATGGTTGAAGAAGCCGCGTAACTTTTCCACGTCAGGAGCGCCCAAGCCGACCTCGGCGCGAGCACGCTCGATATCCTCGAGATACTGGCGGCATCCGGAATAGGAACTGAACGCCGAGGTGACAAACGCCAGCGCTTTGCGCACTCCGGCCGCGCGCATTTCGCGCAGAGTGTCCACAAGAAATGGATCCCAGTTTCGATTGCCCCAGTAAACCGGCAAGTTGGGACCGTGCTCGGCCAGTTCACGCTTGAGTTCGGCAATCAACTGCCGGTTCTGATCGTTAATCGGGCTCCGGCCGCCGAAGTGATAATAGTGTTCGGCCACCTCGAGCATGCGCTCACGTGGGACGTTGCGTCCGCGCAGAACATTCTCAAGAAAGGGAATAACGTCATCGCGCTTTTCGGGTCCACCGAAAGAGAGGACCAGAAAGGCGTCGTAAGGCTCCGGCATCCCTTATATTCTAGCTGGCGGCGTCAGGCGATCTTCTGAATGAGGCGCGCCGGGAGGGTGACAATCGCCCATACCAGTGATAGTGCCCCATTTACAGCGATGCCCAGGATCCTGAATGGCAGCAAGAGCAGCCAGACAATGGGATAGGCGATCAGGGCTAAGAGGGCCAGAGGCCAACAGAGGATAAATAGGATGCACCACAACACAAATGTGAACATGGCAGGCTCTATTGGATAATACGCGCTTGGGTTGGAGGAAGTTCCCTGGAGGACGCTACCGGGAGTGACTGCCGGCGGCGGACAGTTCAGGCTCATGACGCGACGTCCGCGTCTTGAACCGGAAAAGATAGCCGGCAATGATAGCGGCCATGAGAAGTTTCAGGGCATCGAGGCCGGCGTAGAGCGCGTAAAGTGTCCAGATTCTGTTGCGTGAGGCGCCTGGGGCAAAATCGAGACCGCGGCCGATCCAGATGACTTCTGGCGTCACTACGAAATGCACGAAACCCACGATCAAAAGCATGATGCCACAGAGCGCAACGATGTAGCGGCTCACGTGCGTTCCCAAATACAGGACCGCGGCCAACGCCAGTCCCAACGCTACCTGCGTGAGTTCCCAGGTTTCAAATTGTGTTCTGGTTTGCTCGGCCGCGTGGAACCGAAGCAACAGTTGGGCATTCTCAGCGCCGATTTTGTCAACAATTTTGGCACCTTCGCGCGGCACGGTCGACAAAATACTCGCGACATTGGTCATATTTTGCGTTCCGATATACATCATTAGGAGGCTGCCCGCCACCCACAGTCCGATAAGAAAACTAGCTACGCGCCGATGATGCATGGAAAGACCTAACAGTGTATCAAACCGATCGCAGCCTCCGGTCTCTAAGGTCTTCCCCCTATGTGTCAGCGAAACTACTCTGCCGATTGACGCTCAGAAGGCTACTTCTCTATGGATAACGAGACGCTTGAGGGTTTCAACGCTGGTGATGATCCGAGCCGCCTGGCTCTAACCTGTTACCTGCAGGCACTTACCGCCTTTGGCCGCGCGGCGGCTGAGATTTGCCCGCATATCGGGTCGCCATATCAAAGTTCGCTCATACGTGCCCGTCAGCGGCTATCGTTTGAGCCGAGTCCGGAAAATCTGCTGCATAGCGTTGAGGAACTCGAGACGGAGTTAGTGGATTTCGGGCATCGCGTTTGCGAGTACTACACGTTGAAATCGGGGGATATCGCCTCAATTCTCGACGTAGTGACGCAATCGGTGGAGACATTCGAAACGCGCGACCAGATGTATCTGGAAAGGATGGGGCTGCTGGTCCGCCAACTGGAGTCAGGCCTTGAAGCCACCGACAATCCGGCGGCCGCTCGCCTGATATTCCAGCAGCAACTGGGGCACCTGAAGGTATTTCTCGACCGTCTGACCGCCGACAGTAAGTCAGTGTTCAACGGGCTGCGCGATGACATCGGCGCGATTGAAGACCGCTTGCTGCGAGCCGAAACCGAGGCCAGCATCGACTCGTTGACCTCCTTGGTCACCAGGCGTGAACTGGAACGGATGATCCGCGATCGAGTGCCGACCGGCAAGATATTTTCGCTGCTGCTCTTCGATATCCGTTCGCTGAATTCGATTATCGAGCGGTTTGGCTCTGACGCAGGTGACCAGCTGATCCGCCAATTCGGCGCCCGGCTGGTGGCCCAAGTCCGGCCGCGTGATATTGTCGCGCGTTGGGGAGTGGACGAGTTCGCCGTGATCTTTGATTGCCCCGCGGCGGGCGCTGTGAGCCGCGCACGCCAGGTCGCCGAGTGGCTATCGGGACGCTATCCGATCGATGTGAATGGACAGGATTGGAAGGCTGAAGTGGAAGCGGCCATCGCGGTGGTTGAGTACAGGGCAGGGGAAGCCGGGAATGACTTCATCCGGCGCGCTAGCGCTCAGGTCCGAGAAACGCCGTCCCAATATGCGTCAGTGTCCAACACCCTGGAGACGGCGGACGTGTCGGGGCACGAGTGGCGGACGTTATAGCGCCGCGAGACTCATATAATAGAGGACGTTGTCCTTTAAGGAAAAGAATGTACTCGTCACGGGTGGAAGCCGCGGCATCGGGAAACGTCTAGCCATCGGCTTCGCCAAGCAGGGAGCCCGCGTCGGCCTCCTGGCTCGCAGTAAGGCTGAACTTGACCTTGCTCATCTGGAAATTGAGCATAGCGGCGGGAATGCGCTGCGCATCCGCGCCGACGTCACCGATGCCGAGCAAATGGCAGCGGCCGCCGACCGCATGCGAGTCCAATTCGGCTCAATCGACGTGCTGGTGTGTGCTGCCGGGATGCAGGGGCCCCTCGGCCCTTTTCAAGACGCACCGCTCAAAGCCTGGATTGAAACCCTCCAGACAAATCTCATCGGCGTGATCAACAGTATTCGCGCTGTCCTGACACCGATGATTGACCGCCGCGCCGGCAAGATCATCGTCCTGGCCGGAGGCGGGGCGGGGAATTCCCGTCCGAATTTCTCAGCCTATGCCGCCTCGAAGGCCGCAGGCGCACGCTTTGTCGAATGCCTCGCGGACGAAGTTCGCGATCACAATGTCCAGGTGAATTCCATGTCCCCCGGTGGAAGTTATACGGTGATGACCGACGAGATCATTCACGCCGGTGACAAGGTTGGCTGGAAGGAAGTGGAGGAGGCGCAGCAGATCCGTCTGACGGGCGGTGTGCCGCCGGACAAGCAACTGCAGCTAGCTATGTTCCTCGCATCTGAAGAGAGCAACCACATCACCGGCTGTTTTCTGCATGTGAACGACGACTGGCGAAAGCTGAAAACCGGAAATCTCGAACACGATATGTATAAACTGCGCCGGCTGACACGCTAGATGATGCACTCCCCGCTTCTTCGCCTTTCTGTCGCGCTATTCTGCCTGGCCGGATTGCGTGCCGAGTCGGCTGTCCAGCATTTACTCGAGGACAAACTCCACGCCCGGTTGCAGGAACTGGATGGCAAACTCGCCGGCGTAGTGGGCGTGGCAACCATCGACCTCACCAGCGGCCGCATCTTCGTCTACAACGGTGAGGCCGTCTTCCCCACTGCCAGCACGATCAAGATACCGATCATGGCGCAGATGTTCAGGGAGCGCATCGACCTGAACCAGCGCGTGACGGTCGACCCGAAGGACGCGGTGGGCGGCGCCGGCCATTTGCAGGAAAAGTTGAAGAGCGGTCCGGTGACGCTGAGTGTCCGCGAACTGATGACCGCGATGATCATCGACAGCGACAACACCGCTACCAATCGCTGTATTGCGCTGGCCGGCAAGGACCGCGTGAACAAGATGCTCGCGGATTTAGGATTCCGCGCAACGCGCTTACGGCGCCTCATGATGGACGGCGCTGCCGCGGCGCGCGGTGACGAGAACACCACTACGCCTCTCGAAATGGCACGGATTGTGGAGATGCTCTACCGCAACCGCTTGACGCCGGCCGGCGACACTGCCCAGATGCTCGATGTCCTGAAGCGTGTGAAAGCGGATATCCGGCGCGTGGTACCGGCTGAGATCGAAGTCGCAAGCAAGCCTGGCGATCTAAACGCAGTCCACTGCGAGTCGGCCATCGTGTACCTGCCGGGCCGACCATTTGTGGTGGCGATCTATTCCACTTTTCTCGGTGGCGACGCGAACCCGGTTCCGGACGCGGCTCGCATGGTTTTTGACTACTTCCGCCAATTGGCGGAATCTAATGAGTACGGCAACAAGGTCAAATGAAAATCGCAATTCTCGTCGACAATTTGTATCAGGAAATGGAAGTATGGGTTCCGTTGTACCGGTTCCAGGAGGCTGGCGCTGAAGTCGTGCTGGTGGCGGCTGAAGCCGGCAAGACGTATAGCAGCAAGCTCGGCTACCCGGCAAAATCCGATATCTCCTACGATCAGGCCAAGGCCTCGGACTTTGACGGTATCGTGGTGCCGGGCGGATACGCACCTGACCACATCAGGCGGCACGCGAAAGCCAACCAGTTTGTCGCCGACATCAACTCGGAGGGGAAACTGGTGGCGTCCATCTGTCACGGCCCCTGGGTGCTGTGCTCGGCGAATGGCATGCTGAAAGGCCGTCACGCTACTTGCTTCTACGCGATCAAGGATGACGTGATCAACGCAGGCGCGATCTACGAAGATGCTGAAGTCGTGGTGGATAAGAACCTCGTGACTTCACGCAAGCCCGAGGATCTTCCGGCGTTCTGCAGGGCGGCTTTGAAGGTAGCAGGTCTCTAAGCTAGGAGCCCGAGGCAGGACGCATCCAGGCCGGACGCCGCACGTTCTGGCGCGCTGTCGTAACAATCGGAATCGCTGAAGCTAGAGGACTCACTCTGGGGCCGGGCAGGATGATGCCGGTCAGGTTGAGAGGGTCGGCGTTAGCGACCTCGGCCGGCGCCTCCAGCTGTCCTGATCGTCGTAGCGCACGCAGGGCGTCCAACGCTTCAGGCAGCGCAAACTGCTGACCGGTGAACCCGGCGACGAAACGCCCTCCGCGAACCTCTCCCCGAGCTTCCATCGTGCGTAACACCGGGAGCAATTCGCGCCACGGAGGTGCGGCGGACTCGCGAGCAAGAACGTCGCGCATCAGCACGCCCCAACGCTGGAGCAACTGCCGCGCCCATGTGGCGGCGCGATTCGCGCTGGCATCGGCCGACGGCATCAGCGCCCAACGGCCCGCAGCGTGGCGCGGACGCGACCGCCGGCCGCTGCCTTCACCGCGGCGGCGCTTGGGGTCAATGAGCGAGCGCAGATTCTCGAAACCATCGGCGGTTACAACGCCGCCCGCGATCAGTTCCCACAACCGGTCCTCAGCTTCGCTGGCAAGAATGCCGGCACCGCGCACAAGATCGCCGAAGAAACAGGCGCGTTCTTTTTCTAGCACAGCCGCAATCGGCGAATCTGCATAGGGACGGTCGCCAGGAGCGACAAGCCAGCCGGCGTCCTCGCGCGCGAATAACGAAAGAGGGGTGATCTTCGAGGCGCGGCCCTCTGTGGTCGTCGAGACCCGGCCCCACATGACTTCGCCCGAAAGACAAAGCTGGTCGAGCAGATCGCCGGTGTAGCGAGCGACACGCGCGGGCAGAATCTGCGACTCCCAGGCGGCCGCCGGAATCTCGTAGCCCTGCAGTTGGCGAATGATCTGGTACAGGCCGTCGACGCCGTGCAATTGCGAGCCGAGCGTTGTGTGCTGCCAGCGTGCCAGAAAAGCGTGGAACTGAGCCGCGGTGACCGGCTCGATTTCGCGGCGCAGACGGCCGACGGTCAGCCTGTGGATCCGTGCCAGTATCCTCCGGTTGCACCATTCCATGTCGCCACTCTGGAGGCGGAAGTGCCCGCGCAGAACCTGTCCATCGCCTTCCAGGCGAGCGAGCGCGATGTCGATCTCCTCGCGTGAAAAGGCCAGCGTGGCGGCCAGATCGTCGGCAGTGGCGGGACCGGCGGACTCCATCCAGCCTCGCAGGACGGCCACCGCGTCGTCCACGAATTCGCGCTTTTCAACGGGCGTCCAGAACTGCTTGCCGCCGCGCTCGATGGCGAATGCGCGACCGCCTGCCTGGAGCTCGCCGAACCAGTGCGACCAATTCTCGAACGCCGGCATACGAATCAGGCTGAGCAGTGCGTCGTGCAGTTCGTCCGCGTCGCGACAATCCGGCCAGCTCTCCGACGCCACTTCCTCAATGGCCGCGGCGTCCAGCACCGAAGCTCCGTCAACCACGTCGGCACGCAGCGTACTCCGCATCTGCACCGCGCGAGCGCGCCGTTCCTCGAGCGGCGCGTCATCGAGATACGCGTAGGGATTGGAGTTGAGGATCTCGTAGCCAAAGAAAGATGGCTCGGGAGTATCCACTGCGATAGTCCGCACCGCACCCGATTCGATGCCTTCGAGCAGGCGTGTCAGTCCGTCCAGATCCATCGCCTCGTGAAGACAGTTGCGGATGGTCTCGGTTACAAGCGGATGATCGGGAATGCGGATGGGACCGCTGAGATTCTCCGCGCACGCCACTTGGTCGGGAAAGACGCTAGCGAGCAGATCGTCCGAGCGCATTCGCTGCAAGGGCGCGGGGACCTTGGATCCTCCGCGGAATCGAAGGATGGCCATGGCGCGAGTTGCGTTCCAGCGCCATCGCGCGCCGAACATCGGCGCCGGTAACATGGCTTGCGTCAGCACATCTTCCACCGTGTGAGGCTTGAGGAACTGGAAGATCACTTCAAGCGGGAATGCGTGCTGATCGCTGAGCGATATTACGATGCCGTTGTCTGTGGCGGCCGCCTGCAACTCGAAGTTGAAGGTGCGGCAGAAGCGTTTCCGCAAAGCGAGTCCCCACGCCCGATTGATGCGAGTGCCGAAGGGCGCGTGGATGACGAGTTGCATGCCGCCGCCTTCGTCGAAGAATCGCTCTGCGACGATGGTTTCCTTTGAAGGAAGCGTGCCTAGCCCGGCGACCCCCGCTTGCACGTAGGCGACAATCTGATCGGCGCCGCCCTGATCGACTCCTGCATTCGCGATCAGCCAGGACAGGTCGCCGTTGCACGCATGTGCGCGGAGTTCGCACACAGCATCGGATAACTCTGGTGAACGTCCGGGTGCTTCACCGAGCCAAAAAGGAATGGACGGCGCCGCACCATGCGCGTCTTCCACCCGGACGCGTCCCATTCCAACGTGCCGGATTCGCCAGGATTGCGTACCTAGGAGGAACACGTCGCCGGTGAGACTTTCCACCGCGAAATCCTCGTCGATGGTGCCGACCGTCTTGCCCTCAGGCTCGGCTATCACGGTGTAAGCGGCGTTTTCCGGGATGGCGCCGCCCGAGGTGATAGTAGCCAGGCGTCCCCCGCGTCGCGCTTTGACACGATGGTTGACGGAATCGCGGTGCAGCATGGCGCCGCTGCGGCCGCGCGACGTCGCAATGCCTTCAGACAGCATGTCAACGACCGAGTCGAACTCAGCGCGCGGAAGATTGCGGTAGGGGAAGGCTCTGCGCATCAGCGCGAACAAATCGTCCTCTGACCAGTGCTCGTCAACCGTCTCTGCAACGATCTGCTGTGCGAGGATGTCGAGCGCATTCTCCGGAATTTCAATGCGCTCGAGGCTGCCGGCCCGGATGGCGTGCACGATGGCGGCGCACTCCACTAGCTCGTCGCGCGTGGTCGGATAGAAAATGCCCCGAGGGCGCGCTCCTACCCAGTGGCCGGAACGGCCAAAGCGCTGCAGCGAGACCGCAATCGAGCGGGGTGTTCCGATCTGGATTGCCAGGTCAACAGTGCCGATGTCGATACCGAGCTCAAGGGACGCCGTCGCCACCACGGCGCGCAACTCGCCTGCCTTTAGTTTGGACTCGGCGTCGAGTCGCAGCGCACGCGCCAGACTGCCATGATGCGGCAGCACCATACCCTCGCCCAATCGCTCGCCGAGCGCCTTGGTGACGCGCTCCGACAGCCGTCGAGTGTTGACGAAGACGAGTGTCGTGCGATTTTCGAGAATGTGGCGCGCGATGCGGTCGTAGATCTCATCCCACATCTCGCTGCTCGCCACCGAGCCCATCTCGAAATTCGTGATCTCCACCGCGAGATCCATCTCGCGCTTGTGGCCCACGTCGACAATCGCCGCAGCCGGCGACAGAAACTCCGCTACGCGCTCGAGCGGCCGCACCGTCGCCGACAGACCAATCTTCTGTACGGGACCTCCGGCGGCGTTCTCCAACCGTGCCAGTGTTAACGCCAAATGCGTGCCGCGCTTGTCATCGGCGATCGCGTGGATTTCGTCGACGATCAGTGTTCGCACGGTGCGCAACATGGCGCGGGGCCGGGCGGCGGTCATCAGGATGAACAGCGACTCCGGGGTGGTCACCAGGATGTGCGGCGGCCGCTTGGTCATCTGCTGGCGTTCCCACGCTGGCGTGTCGCCCGTACGGACCATGGTGCGGATGGGTGCAAAAGAAATGCCGCGTTCGGCAGCCAAGGCGGCGATCTCGGCGAGTGGGCGTTCGAGGTTGCGGCCCACGTCATTCGAGAGCGCTTTCAGCGGCGAGACATAGACCACCGAAGTCTCGTCGGGCAGCGTGCCGGCACGTGCGAGGCGCACCAGACGGTCCAGGCAGATCAGGAACGCGGCAAGCGTTTTTCCCGAGCCGGTTGGGGCCGAGATGAGGACGTCGTGGCCGGACGCAATATGGCTCCAGCCGTGCAATTGGGGTTCGGTAGGTCCGGAAAAGCGTGAGGAGAACCAGTCCCGCACCAGGGGATCAAACAGCTCCACCCCTTTATTGTACGGCTCCGAGCAGATCCACCGCGGCGAGCGCCATTACTTGCGCGGAATGCACCACATCGTCGATCAAGACGTACTCATCCGGCTGGTGTGCGAGGTCGAGAATGCCAGGGCCGTAAGCCACGCAGTCAGCGACGCCGCCGATGCGTGTGACGTGTTTGTGATCATAGGTGCCCGGACTCGCCATCAGCGTTCCCGGGCGTCCAAATATCTCGCCGATGCTGCCCGCTACCGCGCCAACCAGGCGACTGGCAGGGTCGGTCTGAACGGGATGGACGATCATAAGATCCTCGATGGTGTAACGCCACGCGGGATTCTCAGCCTTTAGCTGTTCCATCATCGTGCGGATCTCATTGCGCACGTCCTCGAACTGTTCTTCCACGAGAAATCGGCGATCGAAAATAGCGCCTGCCCGATCGATCACACAGGGCGTCTGCGGACCGTCCTCCGACTGTCCGCCAAAAATCGCGTTGATATTCACAGAAGCCCGGCGGGCACCTTCAGGCGCTACCGGCATCGATGTCAGCCGTTCGGCGAGCGCCGGCTTCAGCCGCTGGTTGATCGCGTGGATTAACTCGCCGAGTTGGTCGGCCGCGCTGACGCCGAGGAAGGGCATACTGCCATGTCCGGTGTGCCCGTGCTGCACGACCTTGAACCAATAGACCCCGCGGTGGCCAATGCACACGCGATCCGGATTGGTGGGCTCGGTAATGATGACGTAGTCGGTACGGCTGTGATGGATGAGACCGCGCTCAGCCAGACAAGCTACGCCGGCGAAGCCGCCGCTTTCCTCGTCGACTGTCGCGCTCTGTTCCACCGTGCCAACCAGTTCGATGCCGGCGCGGCGTATGGCTTCGACGGCGAACAACGATGCGGCAATGCCGGCCTTTTGATCACACGTGCCGCGTCCGTAAACGCGGCCATCGCGAACGAGCGCGCCAAACGGATCGACGGTCCAACCTTCGCCGGGCGGAACCACGTCGATATGGCCGTTGAAGTGGAGCACCGGCCTGGCGCCCGGTAGACGACCCATCACATTCACACGCGGGTGAGCGGCGGAATGCTCGGGCCGGTGGTCCGCGGTCACCTGCTGGACCTCGTAGCCGAACTCGCGCAGCTTCGCTCCCACAAAGCCGGCGCAAGTGGCATACTCCGCACCGGGCGGGTTCACGGTGGGGATGCGCGTCAGCCCACAGAGGAAGTCGATCATCTCCGCGGCAATGTCCTCAACCGCGCGGAGAATGCGATCGCGCATCATAAGGGAGGCTCGAAGCGACCGTCGATTGCCGTCCAGCCGCCGTCGACGAACAGGACGGTCCCGGTGACATAACTGCTTGCCGGCGACGCGAGAAATACGATGGGCCAGGCCATCTCCTCGGGCTGAGCCCAGCGCTGCAGCGCATTGCGTTGGGCGTAGGCGTTGTACCAGGCTTCGTTCTTCTTGATCGGCTCAGTGAGCGGGGTCTCCACGATGCCGGGTGCAATGACGTTCACCCTGACATGCTGCGCCGCCAGTTCCACCGCGAAGCCGCGCGCCAGTTGCACCAGCGAGGCCTTGGTTGCTGCATAGATCCCCTGTCCCGGCTCTACGACGACAGAGCGAATCGAGGAGGTGAGGATGATGCTTCCGCCGCCGCCTTCGATCATCAATGGCGCGACCGCCTTCGCGACACGGAAATTGCCTTTGAGGTTGAGGTCGACGACGCGATCCAGTTCCTCATCAGTGTAGGTGAGCAGGCGCTTGCGGACGTTCACTGCAGGCGTCACGAGCAGCACGTCGATGCGGCCGAGTTTTGCGCGGATTTGGGCGACCGCGCTGTCCACGCTGGCCGTACTGCGGATGTCGATCTCGACAGCGAGTCCGTTCACTTCCGACGCGGTTTGTTCAGCCTGCTCGGCCCTCACGTCCGCACAGGCGATTTTGGCTCCAGAGTCCGCCAGGGCGAGGGCCGCAGCCTGTCCGATTCCAGACCCCGCGCCAACAACGAGGGCAACTTTCCCGTCCAGCCGAAACACCGAGTTCGCTTTCTGCATGGGTGATCCTTTCAGGGTACAACGCCCGTCTTTGGGCCAAATCGCCCACGACCGGTAAGCTAAGCCTTTGGAACCACGTGTCCGCCTAAACGGTGCGTCACGTGCAATAGTGGGAGTAAGTCCATGATTCGCCGTTTCGCCAGCGCGGGGTTAGTGATCGCAATCGTGATCCTGCTTACTGGCGCTGCGTGCATGGCCTGCTCTGACCTGTTTCACAAGCAACCCGCCGCACATAGCTGCTGCAAAAAGCACAACGTGGCGTGTGCCGCCACGCCGGTGGCTGCCGACATGGTTAGTGCGAATCAGTCTCCAGAACCGCCGTCGTACGGGTCCACTCTCCCAGTCGGCGCTGGTGCCATCGTGACCTTGCAGTCACAGGTCGTGCTGGCGCCGGCCGATTCGCGGCCTTACTCGCCGCCGGATCTTTGTCTCCTGAATTCCACGCTCGCGCTCTGAGTTTCACCTCGCCCATCTCTCTTCTATCCGCTCGCTGACAAATCCAGGGAGGAACTATGCCGCTGGCCGCATTCTGGCTTGCGCTGACGTTCGCCGGGGCGTCGTTTGCCCAGGGTGGGCGCCTGAACATCGACGATCTTATCGCGGAAGCACTTCGCTCGAACCCCGAGATTCTCGCTGCCCAAAAGAAGTACGAAGCGGCGCGGCAACGTCCGGCACAGGAGCGGGCCCTGCCTGATCCCATGGTTTCACTGGGCTGGAATTCAAGCGGGAATCCGCTGCCGGGCGCTGGTCTTGGTTCAGAGCCGACGGCGAACATCGGCGTCATGGCGTCCCAGGAGATACCGTATCCCGGCAAGCTTCGCCTGAAGGCCGTTGCTTCTTCCAAAGAGGCCGATGCCGAAGCGCAACAGTTCCGCGCCGCGCAACTAGCCGTTATCTCACGGCTCAAGCAAGCCTTCTACCGGCTTCAACATGCCCATGCGATGCATTCGGTTTTGGAACGGAATCGCGAGTCGCTGCGCTCGCTACTGCGGGTCACAGAAGCGCGCTATTCGGTAGGCCGGACGGCTCAGGCCGACGTCTTTCGGGCACAGACGCAGCTTACTTTGATTGAAACGCGCCTGGCACAAATTGACCGGGACCGGCGTGCACGCGAGGCGGAAATCGCGTCGATTCTAAGCCGCGGGTCACGCCAACCCCTGGCTGAGCCCGGCGAGCCAACCATGCATCCAGTGGCGTTTACGGTGGACGACCTGCTGGCGCGCGCCCGCGATGCGGCGCCGGCCTTGGGGCGCGATCAGAAAATGATCGAGCGCGCACAAACTGCGCTCCTGCTGGGCAAGAAGGATTATTACCCTGACTTTGCGGTCACCGCGGGTTACTACAACATGGGCGCTATGCCGTCGATGTATATGTTCCGGGCCGACGTTAAGGTTCCGCTTCACCTCGGCAAGATACGGGCTGAGATTGCGGAGCGGTCGCAACAGGTCTCTGAAAGCCGGCATACGTACGAGGCCACCGCACGCTCGCTCGAATTCCGGATCCGCGAAGAATACCTGAATGTCGAGACAGCCCAGAAACTCCTGGAACTCTTCTCTAAGACGATTCTGCCGCAGGCACGGCTGACCACAGAATCCTCGCTTGCTTCCTACCAGACCGGGTCGATTGATTTTACGGCGGTGATGGGCAATCAGATCGCCGCATTCGACTACGAAATGAATTTTCACGAACAGATGGAAATCTTCCATGTAGCGCTCGCGCGCCTCGAGGAGATGACCGGTGTGGAGTTGACTCGATGAAGCGGGTGGCCGTATTTCTTCTGTTGATCGCTGTGGTTGCGGGTGCTTTCGGCGCCGGACTCTGGTATGCGCGCCGCTCTGCCGTAGCGGCGAAGACGGCGCCGAAGAAGCCGTTGTACTGGGTGGATCCAATGCACCCCGCGTACAAGTCTGATAAGCCCGGCATCGCACCAGACTGCGGAATGAACCTCGAGCCCGTTTATGAGGACGGCGCAGTGCCGGCGGGCGGCACCACGGCCGGCACGCCTCCGGCTGGCACCATCAATGTGAGTACGGAAAAACAGCAACTCGCGGGCGTGAAGTATGCCGTGGCTACGCTGTCGGCCGGTGTCGAAACGATCCGCGCGACAGGGCGCATCGCACAGGACGAGACGCGCGTTACCCGGGTCCACCCGCGCATTGAGGGTTGGATTTCAAAGACGCATGTTGACTTCATGGGGCAGCTCGTCAAGAAGGGCGATCCTCTCCTCACTCTCTACAGTCCGGAGATGCTGGCCACCGCGCAGGAATACCTGCTGGCACTTCGCGCACGCGACACCATGAAGGCCGGGCCGAGTCACGATGCCTACGAGAACAGTGAATTGATGATTCTGGCCGCGCGCCGGCGGCTCGAGCTTTGGGACCTGAGCGTCGCGCAGATCGACGAGATGGAGCGTACGCGGAAACCGTTTCAGACCGTTACGATTTACTCTCCCGCCTCCGGGTTCGTTAACTCGCGCAACGCATTCCCGAGTCAGCGCGTGACGCCTGAGACCGAGCTCTATGCCATTGCGGATCTCAGCCACATCTGGATCATGGCGGAGGTCTTCGAAGCCGATCTTCCGAAGATTCAAGTCGGTCAGATTGCGGCGATTTCGCTGCCAGGGCAACCAGGACGCAACTTTTCAGCGAAAGTCACGAATATCCAACCGCAAGTAGATCCCGCTACTCGCACGCTCAAAGTCCGCTTGGAATCAGAGAATCCTAGCCTCGCCTTCAAACCGGAGATGTTCGTGACGGTAGAATTCCGCATTGCTCTTCAGAATCGCGTGACCATTCCTGCCGACGCGCTGATCGATACGGGCGAGCGGCAGACTGTGTTTGTCGATCGCGGCGACGGGAACCTCGAACAGCGTGACGTACGTCCGGGCGAGAGGCTCAACGAACAGGTTCAGATCATCAGTGGATTGCGCGCGGGAGAGCGTGTTGTCTCGTCAGGCGCTTTCTTGATTGACTCCGAAGCCAAGCTCAAGGCAGGGGCCAAATGATTAATCGAGTGATTGAGTTCTCGGCCCACAACCGGCTGGCCGTTTTCGCGCTGGTCGCAATCGCCGTGGCCGTCGGCCTATGGTCCCTGAAGACGATGCCGCTCGATGCAATACCGGATCTCAGCGACACCCAGGTGATTGTGTACTCGAGGTGGGACCGAAGTCCCGATATCCTCGAGGATCAAGTCACCTATCCCATCGTCACGGCCATGCTCGGCGCGCCGAAGGTGAAAGCAGTGCGCGGCTTTTCCGATTTCGGCTTCTCGTTCGTCTACATCATCTTTGACGAGGGAACCGATATTTATTGGGCTCGCTCGCGGACGATGGAGTACCTGCAGAGCGTCCTGCCGCGCCTGCCGCAGGGAGTCAAAACTGAGTTAGGCCCTGATGCCACCGGCGTGGGCTGGGTCTTTCAGTACGCGCTTGTCGATACTACTCACCGGTACAATCTCGCCGAACTCCGGTCGGTACAGGATTGGTTCCTCCGCTATCAGTTGCGGGCTGTGCCCGGTGTCGCCGAGGTCGCGCCGGTCGGCGGATTTGTGCGGCAGTACCAGGTGAACGTCGATCCGCAGAAGTTGCAGACCTACGGCATCCCGATCATGAAGGTGGTGGAGGCGGTACGCGCGGGAAACAATGATGTCGGCGGGCGGTTAGTGGAAGCGAGCGGCGCGGAGTACATGGTCCGCGGCCGCGGCTACGCGCGCAATACATCCGACATCGGGCGCATCGTACTAACAACCAGCAGCGGCGGTACGCCGGTTCGCGTTGAGGATGTCGGCCAGGTGGTCCTCGGTCCCGACCTTCGGCGGGGCGTGACCGACTGGAACGGGGAAGGCGATGTTGTCGCCGGCATCGTGATTATCCGGCAGGGCGAGAATGCGCTCGGAGTCATCGAGCGCGTCAAGGAGAAACTGCACGAAATCGAACCCGGGCTACCGGCGGGAGTAAAAATTGTCACCGCCTACGATCGCTCCGACTTAATTCTCCGCTCCATCGAAAACCTGAAGCACACGCTTACCGAGGAGATGGTAATCGTCGCCATCGTGATCCTGATTTTCCTCTGGCATCTCCCGAGCGCGATTATCCCGGTGTTCACCATCCCAATCGCCATCATCATTTCCTTCATCCCAATGAGGGCGATGGGACTGACGTCGAATATCATGTCGCTCGGCGGCATTGCGATTGCCATTGGCGCGATGGTGGATGCGGCCATCGTGGTGGTTGAACAAACGCACAAGAAGTTGGAGGAATGGGATCGGGAAGGCCGCACCCGGGATTACCACCGCGTGGTGATCGACGCTGTCAAGGAAGTCGGCGGTCCCAGTTTCTTCGCACTGCTGGTCATCGCCGTATCTTTTCTCCCCGTGCTGACGCTCGAGGCGCAGGAAGGCCGGCTCTTCAAGCCGCTGGCGTACACGAAGAATATTTCGATGATTATCGCGGCGGTGCTGGCGATAACGCTTGATCCCGCGATGCGTCTGCTGTTTACGCACGCAACCAATTTCAAGTTCCGGCCGCTCTGGCTGGCTCGTGTGGCTAACGCGGCGCTCGTCGGCAAGATCCACTCAGAGGAAAACCACCCTGCCAGCCGCATTCTGATCCGCATCTATCAGCCAGTATGCGCATGGGCGCTGCGCTGGAAATGGACAGTCCTGGTGGGTGCTGTCGCGATCGTCGCCTTGACGGTTCCCGTCTACTCGCGCCTGGGCAGTGAGTTCATGCCTCCCCTGGACGAGGGCACGCTGCTGTTCATGCCGTCCACGCTGCCTGGAATTTCGCTCACCGAGGTCCAGCGACTCATGCAGGTGCAGGACCGCATCATCCGCTCATTCCCTGAGGTCGAATCGGTGTTCGGGAAAGCCGGACGCGCTGAGACCTCCACCGATCCAGCCCCGCTCTCGATGATCGAAACAACCATCCAGTTGAAGCCGCACGACCAATGGCGTCATGCCGATACCTGGTGGACTCCGTGGGCTCCAGCCTGGATGCAGCCAACGCTGCGCCGCTTTGCGCCCGACCGGATTTCCACCAGCGATCTGGTGGAAGAGATGAACAGCAAGCTGCGCATTCCCGGTGCGTCCAACGCGTGGACGATGCCCGTGAAGGCGCGTATAGACATGCTGACTACCGGAGTACGGACGCCGGTGGGCATCAAGATCTACGGTGCGGATATACAGGTGATCGAGAAGCTTGGACTCCAGATGGAGCGTCTGCTACCCGCCGTCGCCGGGACGCGCAATGTCTTCGCCGAGCGCACTGGCGGCGGCGTCTTCCTCGACTTCGACTGGGATCGCGAGGCGCTCGCCCGCTACGGGATTAGCATCGACGATGCACAGGCGACGGTGATGAGCGCAGTGGGTGGCGAGACGGTCACGACGACGGTGGAAGGCCGTGAACGCTACGGCGTCAACGTCCGCTACATGCGCGATTTCCGCAGCGACGCGTCGCAACTCGCGCGTGTGTTAGTGCCGGTGAACATGCCCGGATCCACCGCACAAGTGCCTGCGGGTCAACTTGCCAAGATCAAGGTGCGATCCGGTCCTGGCATGCTCCGGGATGAGAACGGGCTGTTGAGCGGCTACGTCTACGTGGACGTTGCCGGACGCGACATCGGCTCGTACGTTGCCGAAGCGAAGAAACTTGTGCGCGACCGCGTAAAGCCGCCAGTTGGTTATTCGATTGTCTGGAGCGGCCAGTACGAGGCGATGGAGCGCGTGCGGCAGCGTCTGCTCATCGTCGTCCCCCTCACGCTGGTGCTGATCCTGATGCTGCTCTACATGAACACAAAGTCGGCGGTGAAGACGCTGATCATCGTGCTCGCGGTCCCTTTTTCCGCTGTCGGTGCTATCTGGTTCATCTACGCGCTCGGCTACAACATGAGCATCGGGGTATGGGTGGGGTTGATTGCGCTGATGGGCGTAGACGCCGAGACCGGCGTTTTCATGCTGCTCTATCTCGACTTGGCTTACGAGCAGGCACGCGCCGCCGGACGCCTGCGGACGCTACCCGAACTGCAGGAGGCAATCCTCCACGGAGCAGTGAAGCGCATCCGGCCAAAGTTTATGACGGTGGCGTGCATGTTCATGGGGCTGGTGCCGATCATGTGGTCGGGCGGCGCCGGTGCCGATGTGATGAAGCGCATCGCCGCGCCCATGATCGGGGGCATCTTCACTTCCTTCCTGCTTGAACTAGTGGTGTATCCGGCAATCTACGAGGTTTGGAAATGGCATTTCGAATTAAAGCGGCAGCTAGCCTGATTTTCGTCGCGACATTGTCCGCGCAAGAGTTCGCGGTGAGGCATGACCACCTTCGAAAAGGTGGCGAGGGGACTCTGCGTTTTACAGCCGAGGGTGTGACGTTCGAGGAAGCGGGCAAAAAGGCCAGCCACTCCCGTGCGTGGAAATATGCAGAGATTCAGCGCTTCGACCTATCTCCCGAGCGGCTGCGCATCCTGACCTACGAGGATGTGCGGGCACGTTTGGACGCCGATCGCGAATATGTCTTCTCGGCACTACCAAAGGATATGGCCCGCACCTTATATCCGCTGTTGAGCCGCACTCTCGACCAGCGTTTTGTCGCGCGCATCGCCAATCCAGTGGGTGGCCAGGAAGTGCTTTGGACGTCGCCGGCGAAAATGCTGCACGGTCGCGCCGGGGCAAACGGCGTCCTCCGGGTGGAACCCGACCAGATCGTGTTCGAGTCAGACTCGGCGTCACGTACCTGGCGCTACTCCGACGTCCACGCGATCACCACAGAAAACTCCTATGAGCTGACCGTCGTCTCACTCGACTCCGAGACGCGATTTCAGCTCAAGACTTCGTTGCCGGAGGAGCGTTACAACAGCCTCTGGCGCCGTATTGAAGAGGCTAACGGCCTCAAACCATTTCATTCAGCTTTGGAGAATCATCATGACTAAATTCCTGCTCAGTTTCGCGGCTACCGCCGCCCTCGCCGCTGCCTCGACGTTCACCGGCATCATTACCGAATCCATGTGTGTGAAAAACCACTCGTCGATGAAGATGGGGCCCGACGCCGACTGCGTCCGCGCCTGCGTGAAGGCCGATAAGAACGTGAAGTACGTTCTGTTCGACGGCAAGAATACCTACAACTCAGCGACCAGGACTCGCCGGCGTCCTTCGCCGCTCGACGTGTGAAGGTAACCGGCACTCTTTACGAGAAGACTGGCATCATCCGCGTCGAGAGTATTCAGGCCGCGCGCTGAAGACTTGCAGTGGGTGTCCGTCCGGGTCCTCGATAGCCAGCGACTCCGAAGGGTATTGCGCCAGCCGCAACAATTGGCGGGGGCGCAAGGGCTTGGATCGCATCAAGGGCTGGGCGCTTGAAATCCAGGTACCGCCGCCCGCTCGCGCCTCCGTCAAGCCGTCCGCTGTCAGTTCGCTGTAGGCGGCCAGCACGGTGTTGCGCGACACGCCCAGTCGGCGAGCCAGTTCGCGGCTCGACGGCAGGCGGTCGCCCGCTACTAGCCGGCCGTTCCTTAATGCGCCCCTCAGTTCGGCGCAGATCTGCTCATGCAGCGGTATTCGCGAGGCGGCGTCGATTTCAAACAATGGACCTGTCTTTTTCAAGATGGCTCTACCATCCTGCCATCCTGTGTCGCACAATAGCCACTAAGGGGAGCGAGCGAATGTACTCAAGTGGCAATGTTACGGTTTACGTGTCCGATATGGACCGGTCGGTGAAGTTCTACAGCGAGACGCTTGGATTGAAGTTGGCCTACCGCTTTGGCAACCATTGGGCGGCTATCGAAGTTGGCAAAGGTCTCACGATCGGCCTGCACCCCGCCTCGGCCGAAATGCCGGCTGGTCGCAAGGGCTCGATGGCAATTGGGCTGGAACTATCCGGGTCGATTCGAGATGCGATAGCGACGCTCGAGTCCAGAGGCGTCAAGTTCAGCGGAGGCGCCAACGACGGTAAGGCCGGGGCCTTTGTGTCGTTTGAAGACCCCGATGGCAATCTGCTTTATATCGCCGAACTGCGCCGGAGCCACATCGAGCAAGGCGAAGGCGAGTACCAGGCGGCCCGTTAGATCACGCGGTATTCCTGCTTGCCGGCTGCATGATCGAGCAGGTCGCCGACAATGCAAAACGGCGCCGCCACTAGGCCCCATGCGAGCGCGCCAGGGACCATCACCAGACCCACGGGCGCCAGCGGCGAAAACACCAGGCCAACCCCGTCGTGCAGGCCGCGTCCAACTCCCTTGCCTAACGCGTTCAACTGCCGTCCTCGAGGTGCGCGATGCATCTGCACGCGCGATAACGCGTTACGAGCGACTTTCACGAGCCGTCCATTCTCCGTGCGAAGAGATACTTCCTCTACGCTGATCGCGACGCAGTAGCCCTCCACGACTCCTTGATTGGCCGTCGTGATGACCACCTGCCGCCCGTGGACTGCGCGGCACAAGTCGTTCCAGTGAACCTCGGTCGGCTCAGCGGCGAATAGCCCCAGACTGAAAGCCGTTAAGAGCGGAAGCAAGCGAAGTGTGATCGTCATAGGCCGAGCCTACGGGCTCAACGCCTTCCTGACAGCGCGCGTTGTGTCACTTCCTGCACTGCCACAGTGCGCTATGTGCGCCAGCGGACGCCAAGGTCGAGCACCTTCTTGCCGTATTCCACGCTGCGTTCCATGTGTTCCTTCTGCTGATATTGCACGGCCGCGACAAAGTGTTCGGGAGTGGTACGCCCTTGCAAATCCTCGATGACCATGTGGCTTTCGTACGGCCGCCCCTTCTTTGCCAGTGCGAGAAAACGAGCGAATTCCGGGGCGCGCGAATCCTGGTAGTTCTTCCAGAAAGCCTGGTCGTAAACGGGAAGAATCTGCGGCGGACGGCCGGTGATCGGTTTGATGTAGACGTGAACGCCCGTAGCAAGTTCGCGCAGCCTACTTAGAAAGGCTTTGAAGTCGATGACACCTTCGCCGAGCGGAACCCACTGAACGGCGATTCCGCGAGGAGTGTCGTAGATCACCGAGTCGCGTAGATGCACAGTCAGCGCAAAGGGGCCTAAATGCTCCAGCGTTGTCATCGGGTCTTCCATCACGAAAGAGGGATTTCCGGTGTCGAGATAAGAGCCGACGAACTCCTTGCCCGCGCCCTCAATCGACTGCTTCATCTCCAAGGCGAGCAGATCTTTGTGGTTTTCCAGCGCGATTTTAACGCCCGAGTCCATCGCCTCGCTACGAACCGCTCTCAGCATCCTGATCATCGTCTCGATGTGCTGCTCGATGGAGCCAGGCGGCAGGTGTGCGCGATCGTCAGCGTGCCGGCAGCGGGCGATCTTCGATCCCACGGCCTTGGCGTATCGTATGGCCATCCGCAGCCTCTGCACACCGTTCTCGAAATCATCAGGAGACTTCGGCAGCACAGGATTCGTACCGGTTTCGATATGCAGATTTCTTCCTGCCGCGGAATCGCGAATGCTGGCCCAGTGCGCGGGCGACATAGCATCAGGATCCAGCGAATCCTGCAGGAAGATGGCATCCATCTTAAGGCTGGCGGCGTAATCGATGAGCTGGGCGTCGTTCCATTTCATGGCCCGCAGGCAGTAGGTGTTAATGCCCATGGGAATGTTGCCGGTCAGCGCAGCGTCGGACCTGCCGGCGACGACTGCGGCTGCGCCCAGAGCGCCGCGAAACAGGAAATTACGACGGTTCAAGAGGACTCCTTCCCCGCGATGCTATCACGTCAAGGTTTGTTCGCCGCCGCAACGCAGCCGTTCCGCTGATCCACTCCTGCGCGGACCGCCACTACCACCTCACGCTCGCCTTTCCAGATGGCTTTCAACTGCTCGCGTTCAATGAAGTCCTTGTTCAGGAAAGAGTGAAGCACGTAAGCTTCAGGATCTGTGGCGAGCCCGGCCGATCCTCCTTTGATCTCCGGAAAACTTTCGTGGCGCGACGTAGCTCGATAGAAATTGAGCGTCCCCGCGTATCGCCAGTCGGCATCCACCTTGTTGACGCATTGTCGGTGATTCAACTGCGCGAGTACGTTGTAAGCGCCGCGCATGTCTTCCTGCCACTCCCATTCCTTGAAGTAGTCGAGCCGCAGGCAGGACACGAATGCCAAGTCGGCCACCAGGATCGCCGCCGTAATCGCTCCGCGCCCCCATCCGGCAATTCCTGTGGCTTCCACCGCAGCCATCGCTCCCAGGGCCAGGGTGAGAAGGGGCACAACCCAAAGCCCGGTCCGGTCTTTCGGCAGAGGAAGGTGGATGGTGCGGAAGAGAATCCAGTGGATGAACAGGCTGCCAAGAGCTATTCCCGCAAAACCCAGGGCCAGGCGGTCGAATCGGAAGCGGCGAGCGGCGAGAAGGATCGCGAGTCCAGCGCTTGCGAGCACGACGATGATGCCGGGTGCCCCGTCCCCTTCGTCCTTGAAGGAGGGTACTCCGAGTGACAGGAACATCTCCCGCACCGAGTCCGCTCCCCATTCGAGTTGACCGCTTGGCCATCGCAAGATTAAAGGAAGCGCGAGCAGCGAGACGCCGAGACCCGGAAGCAAGAGGCGCATGAGCCACCGCCGCCGGTCGTTCTGCTCGGGCCATAGCCAGAATGCGATGAGGATGAGCGCCGCGGAATCTACAATGGCAAACGCGAAATTCGCTATGAACGACAGTCCAAGGCATGCCGACGCCAGGGCGACGGGTCGCTCGTGCGCGGCCAGTGCCAGCGTCGCCATCAGGAATCCGAGTGCAAGGCTGTATCCACGTGCCGCCACCAGGTAGTCCATCACGAAGGGATTCAGCACCAGCGCTGCGAAGGTGGCGATTTCCACAAACGGTTGCTTCTTGAGCAACCGGCAGAGCGCATAGCAGGACACGATGTAGATGGCGGCTCCGAAAAGCGCCGGCAGTCGCACCGAAAAGGCGGATGCTCCGAAGACGGCAGTGGATAGCCACATCAGCAGGGAATTCAGAAGATGATTGTTCACTCCCGGGTAGAACAGGAGTCGAGGCTCCCGGGCTACGAATGTAAGGTAGGTGAATGCTTCGTCGATGGTTATGGATTGAATGGCTGCGCGCGCAACCACCCACCCCATTGCAAAAACACCGACGCCTAACCGTATAGCAACATTCATGTTTCGAAACAATTATCCCCCGACGGAGTCCTTCTATTCTCAGCCTATCGGCAATGGAACTTGATAGACTGAAGTACTAGTTAGCATGCAGGTTAAGCAAACTGACCAGAGTCTTCTCCTGGAAGACAGACCGGCGTTTATTTGGGCCTTGGGCGCCGGCCTTATCTTGCTAGGAATGGTGTTGTTGGTATTGCCTTGGCTGGTCGCGGATGGCTACGAAGGCAAGAAGGTTTTGGCTGCCCGCATCGCGACGACGCTTTTCGGAGCAAGCGGCATCGGGGGCGGGCTGTACATCTTGAACCTGCATCCGGCTTTCTCCGCAGAGTTCAATCGTGCTGAACGGCGGCTTTCGGTTTGCCGGCGACACTTCAACACCCAGCGCTGGCAAATTCCCTTCCAATCGATCGAAGTGTTGACGATCGGCCAAAAAAAAACAGAAGAAGGCAAGTACATCTATCGCATTGCGGTCGGCACTCGGAATGGAGAGCGTGTTCCCTTATCCCGCTGGCAGGATCAGGAGCAGGGGATGAAAGCGGTTGTCCGCCAAGTGGAGAAGTGGATTCGGACGTAATTCAAGGCGGCTCCAGGCTGGTCGCGGATTGCCATATAATCCTCTTTCAGGCTTAAAGGAGCTTTAGATGCAAAAGTCCTTCTCGAGGCGCGCCGTGCTGGCCAGTGCGAGCACCGCCTTCACTACTTCGCTATTCACCGGCAATGTGAGAGGCGCGAACGACCGTGTGTCCGTTGGCTTCATCGGACTCGGCGCGATGGGGTCGGGTAATCTCGGCTATTCCATGCAAGTTCCCGGCTTCGAACCGGTAGCGCTTTGCGACGTTTACCAGCCTCATCTTGAACGTGCGGAGGCTGCCGCACGGCGCGGCGGTCACCAGCCTAAGAGCGTGAAGGATTTTCGAGACGTGATCGCTGAAAAGTCGATTGACGCGGTCTGCATCTCAACGCCCGATCACTGGCACGCTTACATGACCGTCGAAGCGTGTAAAGCAGGCAAGGACGTCTATGTGGAGAAGCCAGCTTGTACGCATATCGACGAGGGTCCGAAGATGGTCCAGGCGGCACGCAAGTACAGCCGCATTGTCCAGGCTGGCACGATGCAGCGCTCGGGTGGCTATTTCAAGAAGGCGGCGGAACTGGTGAAGAGTGGCGTCGCCGGTGAAGTGACTTTCTGCCATACATGGCAATCTGGCCTGACCAAGAAAGAAGGCTTTGGAAACCCGCCGGACGGTGAGGCGGTCCCGCTCGGACTCGATTGGGACATGTGGCTTGGACCCGCGCCGAAGGTTCCATTTAACGCCAATCGCTGGGGAGTAAAGGCTGCGACGTTTCCCACTTTCCGATATTTCTGGGATTACGCGGGCGGCGCGATGACCGATTGGGGAGTGCATCTCATCGATCCGCTGCATCAGTGTTTCGACGAAGTGATGCCGCTCACGATTTCTGCGATGGGCGACAAGCTCTATGTTAGCGACAACGTAGAAACGCCCGATACCCTGCTGGCCACCTACCGCTATCCTAAGTGGCTCGCAAGCTATGAAAGCCGGACTGCCAACCCGCTGCCGATGTTCGGTAAGCAGGGAGCCGGCACCTCAATCCACGGTACCGAAGCTACAATTATTGTGAATCGCGGGGGTTGCTGGCTGATTCCTGCAGGTAGCAAATCGACAGTGACGGAACAGACGTGGGAAAACGACCGCGAAATGGGCGCCATGAACGTCCCGCACTGGAAGAACTGGCTGGAGTGCATTAAGTCACGCCAGAAGCCCCAGAGCGAAATCGAGACCTGTGTGCGCTCCTCGGCCGCGTGCCAGTTGGCGAATGTTGCGATGCGGTCGAGGTTGAGGATTGATTGGGACGAGAAAAACTGGACGGTGAAGCAGGATGCTGCGAAACCGTATTTGAAGAGTCACTACCGGTCGCCTTGGAAGTTGGAAGTCTAAAACGCGTTGAGCAAAACCAAAAGGGCGGCGAAGGATTGCTCCTCCGCCGCCCTCTCAGCTATTCAGCGGTTTACTAATCAACAATCACAGTGAAGGTAATCGTTGTGCCTCCGCCGGCTGTTGCTCCTGTTGCCAGGGTGCCTGTGTCGGTGATGGTGACCGTGATTGGATAGGTGCCGGCCGCAGCGCTAGCGCTGGTGCCGAGGACACCTGTTGTGAGGTCGAGCGAGAACCACCCGATTGCTGCGGTGGTTGCATCGAGGGTGTAGTGCGGAGTTCCGCTCGCGCCCGTCACCGATACTGTGGTGATAACCGGGGTGGCTGACGTAGCGGTTCCGTGGATTGGATTGGTCCTTGCCGCTACCAGATCGATCAACACGTTGAAGGTGATGGTCGTGGTGCCGCCCGTGGCCGCGCCCGTTGGTAGGACACCTGTGTCAAGCACGGTGACGGTGAGCGGGAATGTGCCGGCAAGCACGCTGTTGGTTGTAGCGACGATACCGGTGGACAGGCCGATGGTGAATCCGGCGCTGATGCTGGCGGCATCCAGCGTAAAGTGCGCTGTGCCGGTTGTGCCGAGCACCGAGACGGTACTCAGGCTTGCGTTGATTGCAAGGGCATTCCCGTGGACAGGACTGGTCTTCGAAGCGACGGCTGCGATGACGACGTCGAAGGTTGCGGCGCCTGTTAGCGGAGAGCCCGTGGTGGAATCAGTGGCGAGGACACCCACATGGTAGGTGCCGGCCGGTGTGAGCGCGGTATAAGCGAGCTGACCGGTCGCCGGATCGACGCTCATTCCAACGGGGACGGGAGCAACGATCGAGTACACGTAAGGATAGGTGCCGCCCGTAGCGGAGACCGTCGTGACGTTCGCGTTTGCGACGCCGAAGGTTCCGAGGAAGGGGGCCGTGCCCGAAGCGGAAGCGACGAGGCCGCCGGTAACCGTCAACACGAATGACACGGTACCTGAGACAGGCACGTTAGCGTAGTCGGTCGCGGTGACCGTCACGCTGTAAGTGCCGGCCGTATTGGCGGCAGGGATTCCCGCGATGGCCCCCGTGGCGGCATTCAGCGAGACGCCGGTAGGCAGGAGTCCCGAAGTGACGGCATAGCGGTAGACAACGCCGGTACCCTCAGAAGCGATCACCACATTATTCGTGCTGGGCCAGCTCACGCCGACCTTCTGAGACACCGCGCTAGGCGCGGCGACCATGAGGCGCGGAGCGACCCACAGCGATACTCCGTCCTGGCTATGGATGGAGTTCGAGATGATCTCGACGGGAAGTTGCACGGGGGCGGTGATAGTGTTTACCGTGGCTCCTGTGACGTCGGTGAAAGGTCCGGCTGCCGAGCCCGGTAACTTCACGTTGATTTGGTACAGGCCAGCGATCGAGCTGGCAACCCAGCCTGCGTAGGATACGGTCCCGGCGACACCACCGATCTTAACCGTGGGTTCGTTGGCGGAAGCAGTGAGCAAGCACGGACTCAGCCGCCCAGTGCTGATTAGCGAACCTTGGATGATCAGGCCATCGGCCGTGGTCCAGGTTGAGCCGGACTGTGAGTTTACCGCAGTCACATAGCTCGCCGGAGTGATACAGTCAGCCGACCATGCTCCTGCTCCTCCTGATGTGTTTGTAGCAATGCTATCTGGCGCTCCGAGCCCGGTTACGTACAACAGGATCGTGTCGGAATCAATCGCGGTGGATCTCATGCCGGCTTCGTGATTGCCATAGACCAGAGAATAGTCGCTGCTAATCAGAGCAGCCGCCGGACCTTGACCGTCGGCTCCCACCGTGAAAACGCCGGGATTGGTGGCATGGATGTTTACGGCGAAAGGCGCGCTCGATAGAAGTGTCGCGGGAACGGATCCGTAGCCAAAGGTGACGACGACGTCGACGGCACTTCCAATTGAACCGAACACATTCGAAGGAACCAGGAGGTTGATCTGATTGTTCGTCGCGAACAGAAGGCTCGCATTCGCGATAAGAGTGGGCGAACCGCCTTGAGTTTGGAACTTTACGGTTAGAGACCGTTGAGTGGCGCCGGCGGCGTCAGGACTCAACGTGGTGGGATACTTCAACGATGCATCCGGCGTCGCATAGAGAATCTGACTGCTGCTGCAACCAGTACCTAAGGACGTGCAGAAGTTCGTACCGAAGATGCTCACGATGTCGTAAGGACTCACCGTGGGCGTCTGGCCGGGATTCACCTGAATATAGGAAGATGCGCTGGTCACCACTTGTACGATCGGCCCGTTGCCAATTGTGAGCGTGACATAGCCTGATGCAATAGCGCACGACCCTGAGGTTGGATTACAGACACCAATTTTGACGTTGCCGCCGGCTCCAGTCGGCGCGAACGGCAGGTTTACGTCGGCCGTGGCGGGGACATTGATGGTCACAATAATGCTGGACTGATTGACAACGTTCCAGGTGAGGTTGCTGTCGGCAGTGAACGCGGTGCCAACCACGATGCCAACCTTCGTTCTCTGGGTGAGATCCGGACTGGGCACAAAGCCGGAACCGGACAACACGACCGTGAAATTCTGGCCGGCAAGCGCCGTCGGAAGACTGGCGGGGGCGATAGCTGACACGTTCGCGCCGGGCGAGAGCACGGTAATGTTGAACGTCACTACCGTCGTGGAACTCGGAACTCCCCACGTTAGTGTGACGGTTCCCGTCAGCACGGATCCGGGAGTGGCGCCCGCAAGGATCGAAGAGTCGAAGTTGATGCCGATCTGCGTCCCAAAGCTATAAGCCAATCCGCTGGTTTGCTTGGCATTGATGTTCGGGGCAAGACTGCCGCCAGAAACGGCGACGTACCCGATGGGTGAATCCGAGGAAACGGCTGTAATCACCACTGACGGCGGAGATGTCCCAACCGTCCAGTTCAGAGGTCGCGTGATGCCTTCTGAGACAGTCAGTTTGGGCGCGGTATTGGTTACAAGCATCGTGATCGGGACGGTCATGTCGCCGGACCCTGATACTTCAATCAGCACATTTCCGGTATAGGTTCCTGGCGGGAGCGTCTCCGCTACGCTGGTGGAACTGAACCGTATGCTTCTCGGTACCTTACCGGTGGTGGAGTCGACCGTCAGCCAAATCGGCAATGACGTTGTGTCAACCGAGAAGAAGGGAGCCGGAGTGGCACCCGAATTCACAGTGACGTCGGCGTAGCCGGGAGTCATCGTGCCTTTGACGTAAGAGAGTTTCGGCGCTGCCGGCAAATAGCTAAGAGGCGACGGCGTCAGAATCTGCAGCGTCACCTGGATATTCTTCGGCGGTGCCGGAGGATTCAGAATATGGACCGTCGTCGTGTTTGTGGTTGCCGAAGCAAAGCTTCCACATAGTGGGGCGGCCTGAAATGTAAGCGTCGAGGCCGACGTTCCCGCGCTCGCGCCGCTCAGTGAGCCAAGCGTGAGCCATGTTGCCGGGGTGTTTACGGCGTCGAGCGTAATGGGGGTGCCACCGGTCGCGCCAGAAGTGATCGACACCGTTTGTACAGGGCTGCGGGTGTAGCTGCCCGCGTTGAGGACGCAGGTGAGTGCAACAGTGCTGGGTGAAGTGGTCAGACCCGAAGTGGTGGCCGTGACGGTCGAGTTCACCGTCACCGTCACGCCTGCGCTGCCGGCAGCCGTAGGCGAAAACGTCGGCGTGGTGACGCCGGTAGTTGCGCCAGCGCATCCCGGCGCGTAGTTGATCGTATACGCGATGCCAGCCGTTGCGTTAGTCGAACTTAGTGTTTGATTTACAGGGGTTACGGTTGCGACTACCCCCGGCGGTAACGTGCCGATAAGCACGACGATGGTGTTGGGAGACACCAACGCCGCACCGGGTTTGATGACGATGGTTGCTGCTGTGCCCGGGCCGGTAACCGTGTTGCATGTTAGCGTTACCGAAGCGGGAGTGGCTGTGAGAACACCGGCATACGCCGTGTTTGTGAGTAGCGCAACAACAGCGAGCACTAATAAGAACTTTGAAGAATAGGCCCGTGCGCCGCTGCGCAGTTTCAAAACCGAGAAACTCATGATTCGTCCTTGCCTTTAATCTCAACGGCATCGTGCCGGAGAGTGGCCCAACTAGCGGGTCACTGTCGATCCTTATCGGCGAGGAGTTAAGAATATTAAACAAATGACTGCGGACTAGCGGATTTCTGTGCGCGCGGCGCGATCTACCTTCTTTTCGTCGAGTCGAAAGCCGCTTACGTTAAGGAGTACAAAGGTTGATGCGCCCTCGGCCATCCGTGCTTTTACGCGATCAAATTCGATGTTCTGGACATCTTCAATTACGAACGCGGGCCGCTTGTCTTCTTTCACGTAGCCTACTTCAAGGCCACTGATCGAAACACCGCGTGCGTGTCGAACAAAAAGTCCATAGGCAGGTAACAACCCGAACATCGAGGGCTCGGGATACTCCTTCTCGCGCTCCGGAGTGGCGAACGGCTCCCTCGGCGGAACGCCGCCCGTTTCCCGGAAAAAGAAACTATTGACCAGGTTCGCCGGCTGCTTTGCGACATCCTCCAGCGTCAATCCACCGCGGTAGAGAATGTGAATATTGGACAGTCTTACGTCCTCCACCGGGTGACCCGGCAGGCCGGCAATGATGGAGGCGTAGCGTGGATCCGCATCCGACACCACGACGTTGTCGATGCTCACACGTCGCACCGTCCCAACCGGCGTTCCCGCTGGACCGCGCAGCCGGCTGCCAATCCGAATGAAGATGGGTGAATTCGAAACGTCGCGCATCGTCAGGTTCGACACGCTGATGTCCTCGATCGGTCCGCCGTCCACGGTCTCGATGGCAAATCCGCGAGAGTGGTCGAAGACGATGTTCGAGATCGTGATATTCCTGAATCCGCCATTCGACTCGGTGCCCAGCTTCAAGCGTCCAGTCGGACCATCCCGGTCGGGCGCCTGTTTCAGTTCCTTCTTATAGGTGCCATCCAGCATCGTGCCGATGTCGTAGCCGCTGACCAAGCAGTTCACGATCGTCACCTGCTCGGTAGCACGTGCGAACCCCAGACCATATGAGCTCTTCAGCACGATGGCATCATCGTTGGGCGAATTGACGCTGGTATTGGAAATGCGAACGTTGCGGCACGAATCAATATCAAGTCCATCGCGGTTGGTGTCGATACGGAGATTGTCGACCGTCAGATTGTCGACGCCGGTCGCGAGCAGTCCAAAGTGACCGCCCGAGAGGATTGAAAAGTCCCGTAGCGTCACGTTGCGGCAGAGCTTCAACGCGATCGCCTTATTGCCTCCGCCCGGTGCGCCTCGCGACAACCCCTTCCCATAAATGCGCCCGCTGCCAGTGATCGAGATGTTTTCAAGCCCTTCACCCCAAATCAGGCTGTTATGCCAGTGGCTATGCCCAAAATCCTGAAACTTATCGAAGGCGTTCGGCTCAGGTGCGTCGTACGCGGCGGCGTCACTCGTTGCCTCGAGAACCGCGCCTGCATCCAGGTGGAGCGTGATATTGCTGCGCAGATGAATCGAGCCGGATAGATAAGTGCCGGCTGCGAATCTCACGGTACCTCCACCTGCTGCGGATGCCGCCTCGATGGCTCGATTGATCGCGGCTGTGTCCAAAGTTCTGCCGTCAGCCTTGGCGCCGAATGACTTCACCTCGAAGTCGCCGGCGATGAGTTTGGCTGACATCACCAGCGGAAGTAAGACTAGAACGGTTCTCATAGGCGGATATCTGGATCTTATCCCTCTTTGTGAGGGTTAATATAGAAAAGACAAAGGACAAATGACATGAAGGTCGGACACGGTCTCGCTCTTTTCTGTGCCTGTTTCAGCCTTCAGTTGTCGGCGCAGGCTCCCGCGCAGACCACCTCCATTGAGGGCCGGGTGCTCAACGCCGTCACCGGTGACCCCGTCCGCAAGGCTGCGTTGAACCTCTATCGCAACGGGACGAAGACCACCGAGCCAATTATCGCCGCGCCCGACGCGAATGGCTCTTTCGTCTTTCGCGATCTCGAACCCGGCGATTATCGCCTCGAAGCGGAGGGTCCTAACTACCTGCGGCTTCACTACGGCGCAAAGTCGGATGACTGGCCTGCGGTTCTGTTGCGGGTAAAGGCGGGGCAACCGCTCACGGGACTCGTACTGAAACTTGCTCCAAATTCCGTTATCTCGGGCCGCGTGACCGACGACAACGGCGATCCCTTGCCGAATCTGCTGGTCGCGGCTTACAGGAGCGCATTTCGCGACGGCAAACGCTCCTGGACCCAGGTGAGCGGCGTCCAGACCAATGATCGCGGAGAGTATCGCCTGACCCGTCTTCGCGCCGGCCGCTATCGCGTCGCTGCGTCCGACCTGCAAATCGGAATCGGTCTTGCCGCCCCGCCCACTGGGCCATTGCCAGAGAAGCCCGAACCGGGAAACGTATTCACATTCTTCGGCAATTCGGCGGATCCAACACATGCTTCCGCGGTCGACATCGGAATGGGCGAGGACCGCCGCGGTACCGACATACGCATCGTCCGGGCGCCGACGCTGCGCATTCGCGGTAAGGTGACCGGTGCGCCCGAGGATAAGATCCTGATGGCCATCGCCATGCGAAAGAATTCGATCGAGGCAGGAAGCACCGGCGCCGGCGTGGGCTTGGTGCAGCAGAAGGATGGTCGCTTTGAAATCCGTGGACTGACGCCAGGATCCTACCTGGTGATGGTGCGAGCCGCCACCGAGGTTTCAGCCGCATCCGCCGCGGCGAAGGTGGTTGAACTTACAGATCAGCACCTGGACAACGTCGAAATCGCCATGAGCCCGGGCGGAGAGTTGAGAGGAAACTTCCAGGTTTCCGGCGGGAAAATCTCGGACTTGCGGAATCCCGTTGTAAGACTGGTCATGACCGATTACGCTTTGCCCGATGCGCCCGAAGGCAAGCCGGCGGAAAACGGTGCCTTCACAATCAAGACGACGCTGGCCGGCCGCTATCGGGCGGCCGTTTCCGGATTGTCCGAGGACGCCTACGTGAAGTCGATCAAACTGGCGGGCCGAGAAGTTGATCCTGATGGCTTCGAACTCGAGGACGGGGCCGCAGGACCGCTCGAAATCGCCGTTAGCCGAGCAGCGGCGCGGATCTCCGGCACCGTGGTAGGGGACGACGACGCCCCACTGGGCGGAGCCATCGTGACGCTGATTCCCGTGGGCGGCCGGAACTCGCTCGCACGAGTCGCTACGTCCGAGTCCGATGGCGCTTACCATCTGGACGGCATTGCGCCGGGCAAGTACCGCCTGTTCGCATGGACGGATCTGGAAGGCGGCGCTCACCTGGATCCTGAGTTCATGAAGCCCTTCGAGTCCAAGGCTCAGTCGCTCAATCTCGAGGAGAATGCGCGACCCAAGTTGACCGTTCATGTCCTGCCCCGTGATAAATCCCGTGATAATTAAGGTGCGCTGAGAAATCATGTCCCATTCCTATCGCCAGTTCTTCCAGCGAACGCTGAGTCTGTTGATCCCAATCCTGTCTATGGTCGCCCTGTTATCCGCATTTCAGGAAAAGACCGTCGACCCCAAGCCGAAGGGCGAGGATAGCAAAACGAAAATCGAGGATGCCAAAAAAGCTTCCATCGGTGGCGTGGTTGTCGATGCCGTGACGGGCAAGCCCGTGAAAGATACCAGTCTGCTAGTACTGTCTCCCTCGGCCGGAGGCATTGGCGGATCGGTAAAGTCTGACGAAGAGGGTAAGTTCCTGTTCAAGAATCTTGACCCCGGAACATTCGTCCTCATGGCCGATCATCCGCGTTATGCGCGTCAGACCTACGGGTCCCGCAATGGCATGTTGGGTGGAACGATGATCACACTCACCATCGGTCAGGCGCTGACGAGTCTCACCTTCAAACTGCAACCCAACGCCATCGCCAGTGGTCGTGTGCTCGATGACGACGGCGACCCGATTAACGGCGCCATGGTGGCCGCGCTAAAGCCCATGTACGTCCGCGGCAAGCGGCAGTTTCTCCCGGTAGCGACCGGCGCGTCCAATGATCTCGGAGAGTTTCGCATCGCCAACCTTGCCGCGGGACGCTACATGCTCGTTGCGCTCGTTATGAACCCGGCCACCGCCGTGGTGAAGACCGCGGAAGGGACCGAGAACGTTTACATTCCGACCTACTACCCGAATATGACCGATACCATCGGCGCGGGCCACGTGGAGGTTGGCGCCGGGCGCGACGTTGGCGGCCTTGACATTCGAATGGCCAAGAACAAATCGGTTCACATCAAGGGCCGGGTTGCCGGCCTCGGGGAGAATCAGAAGGCCTCGGTTCAACTAGTCCCCAAGGGCGTTGGACTGCTCGCTATGCTGACCAGTCGCTCGGCCAGCGTCAAGATGCCGGATGGAACTTTTGAAATCACAGGCGCTTCAGCCGGTTCGTACATGCTGCGCGCGATTGATCCGTCGGGAATGATGAAGTCCCTCGGTGCGAGCGTTCCGGTCGAAGTCGGGGAGCGCGCCATTGATGGTGTGACGGTCGAGGTGTCGCCCTCCATCGAGGTTTCCGGTGTCATGTCGATGAAGGGCGATAGCAAGGACGCCGTCAAAGGTGCTCGAGTTGTCCTCGAAGCGATCGAGGGCCTGGTAATCCAGCCTCCGATGACGAGCGCAGCAGAGGATGGCGCATTCACCATCAAAGGCGTAGTGCCCGACAAGTACTATGTGCGCGTGCTCGGCGGACCGGCCAGTTCCTATGTCGACACCGTCACTCTGGAGGGTCAGCCAATCCCCGATGACGGGCTGCCGCTAACCGCCGCCATTGCAGGCAAACTCGAGATCAAACTCAACCCGGCGGGCGCCAGTGTTGACGGCGTCGTCCATGGGGCCGACGATAACCCGATGGCCGGGGTCACCGTCGCTCTGATTCCGGCCTCCCGCAAATATCTCCTCTACCAGACCACCTTCACTGACCAGAGCGGCGCATTCCAGTTCAAGGGGGTGACGCCCGGCGATTACAAGGTGATCTCGTGGGAGGACGTCGAGCCCAATGCATTTCAGGATCCGGAGTTCCTGAAGCCTTTTGAAAGCAAGGGAGAATCAGCGTCGTTAAAAGAGAGCGGGCATCAGTCGGTTTCGCTGAAGGCGATTCCGCGCGACGCTCAGTGATCGCCGTGGTTCAGGATGCCGTTGTGCTGATGTGCCGGATCGTCCATCCAGCGCCGCAGTCCCTCGGGGTTTAGCTTAAGTTCCACGACGGTGGCTTCGTCGCGTTCGAGGTTGGTGATCAGCATTCTGATGTCCCGCCCCTCCGTACGCAAAAAGATCAGCGTAGTCTCCCGGTTCTTCCGCGAATAGGACTGGACGAACGGCTTCCAGGCTGCGCCCACCAACTGCCGGATCTCCGCCGGATCCAGATGGCCGTTCAGATTCTCGAACACCGCCAGGTCAATGTGGCTCGTTCCGGCAGGACGCGCCACAAAGGTGAATGCGTTCACCAGACCGAACAGCGGGATTCGCGTGGGCCGGGTGTGACAGCGGTTTGAGATCGCCTCGACGACGTCATTGAAGCCTCGATCAGCGGCGGGCAACGGGAGAACCGCGAGCAGCAATAGTGCGGTAAAGCGCATGTCAGTCGTCATCCTTCTTCGACTTGGTGTCGATCTTCGGAATGCCGAAGTGCCCGCTCAACTCCGACAACTGGTTGGGATCAATATCGCCGACGATACTCACCACTGTGAGCTCCTTCGGCTCGGCCGAGATGATCGCCATCCCCGTCACGCGATTGGTGTCGTGCCGGAGAAAGATCTCGACGTTCTCGCCTTTCTTCTTGCTGCTGACGCCCACCAGGCGCGACCAGCCTGGACCCTTCAACTGGGCCCGGAGGGGCTCGAGATCGGCTTGGTCGTATTCACCCGTTTTGTCGAACTCGAAGCTCTTCACGTAAATGCTCTTCAACCCGCTGATGATCTTCTTGGCCTGGGCCTCGTCTCCCTTGTCCGACAGAAAACGTCCCGCCAGTTGAAGAAGATTGGAATCCAGGTTGACGTCCACCGTCTCCGACGCCCGGTCCGCCAGTGTCTTCTCGAGATTCGCGGGAAGACGGATTTCCTGCGCCACCATCGGCGCCGCTATTAAAATTGCCGCTATCAACAGTCTCATATCAAAACCCTTCATTCATTGAATCGATCGTTTGATGAACCTTGTTCAGCTTCGCGCCCGTGATCCGCAGCGCCGTCTCCAGCTGTGCCTTCGCCGACTCTCCGGCAGCGCGCTCCCGTCGTACTTCCTCGTACCGCCACCCGGCTCCCGCCGTCAGTACCGCCATGGCCGCAATTGCCGTCCATTTCTGCCATGCCACGCGGCGCCTGGCTGTCAACGCCATGACTCGTTGCTCGAATCCAAAAGGCGCTGCCTCGCGCCGCAGCGACTGTTCCAGCAATCGTTCGAAATCATCCATGGCGTTCACCTCCGCTCAACCTGCTAAACTTCGTCCGCAATACTGCCAGCGCCCGGGTCAACTGGCTCTTTACCGTTCTCACGGGAAGATCCAATGCCTCGGCGATTTCCTCCGGCATCATCTCCTCCTGGTAGCGCAAAATCACTACCATTCGCGCCCGTTCCGGTAATGATGCGACGAGTTGGCGCAGCCGCCGGTCACGCAGAGGATCCGCGTTGGTCGGTGCTGCAGCGGGCTCTGGTGCGTCGTCCAGCGTGACCGCCATCCGGAGCTTCCGGCGTCGCGCAGCGTCAATGCAGCGACGCCCGGTCACCTTCCGCAGCCAGTTCGTCACGTGCGCCTCGGAGTCCAACTCGTGCAGATGACGGTGCAGTTCCAGAAATACGTCCTGCGCGATCTCCTCGGCCGCGGCACGGTCCCTCAGAAATCGCAGAGCGACGCTAAAGACCATGCTCTGGTTTGACCGCAGCAGTTCCGGGAACCGGAGCGGCTGTGCGACTGCCTCGCCGGTCCAGGTTGTTCCCATCACTGCCATCTGTCAGGGAGTACGCACGCAACGCATGCTGAGTACGCAGATTATTTGAAAAGAGTTGATTATTGCCGGCTGACGTTCAGATCGCCATCCACGTAAGCGGGATACATGAGCCCCTTGGCAGCCATCGGCCGCCGGGACACGTCATCCGGCTTCCCGGGCGTTGGAGTGGCCCGCAGGCGCACCTGCTTACCATCGACTGCCTGGACGGTCAACAGCCGGTAGGTCATTTTGCTCCGGCCAAGCAGCTTTCGCTTCTTGCCGGCTTCGTAAATCTCGCCAAGTGCATGCGCACCCTTGGAAACCACGACGGTGCCGTCCACCTTCAGGTCCTGCTGGACGGTGAAGTGGAGCACCAAGCCCTCGCTGGCATCTTCCGCGACCGTATCGTTTAACGCCAGCATCAGCGGCGTACCGTCATGCAGCAGGAGCGGGGTGCCCTTTGCCACCGGCGAGGTTGCCGGTAGCGATGATGCGTTAGCCTGCGGCTTCACCCCCGAGGAAGGGACTGGCACGTCCGTTACCGGAGGCTGGCCCGCCGGACTGGGTTTCGCTCCAGGAGGAGGCGGCGTCTGCTGAGTCGTGGGAGGCGTCTGCACGATCACGCTGTTGGCGACGGACGCCTTCTTCGGATCGCGCATCACTTCGATGATCGACTCGGGGACCCCGCCCTTCACGAGCCGTATCACTTCCTGCGACGTCAGCTTGAATTCGGTCTTCGACGTCCGAATCTGACTCGAGATCAGGGAAGTCGGCAGCTTAGCCGCCACCATTTCCAACACGTCATCGTTGTGCAGCACCTTCTCGAGCGGAGAAGATACGGCTGGTACGGGTTGAGGTTCCGGGACGGCCGCCGGCTGTTGTTGCGTCGCGACAGTCGGTGTCTCGGCCGGAGGCGGCGCCCGGTGCGATACAAACCACCAGCCACCTGCTCCGGCGGCTGCGAGTACTGCCGCCAGCCCGGCGATTAGCACAACCGGAGCCTTCTTCACCGGTGCTTGGACCGGCGCCTGCATCGACTGCGTCGGCGGCGCGGCGGGCATGACGATCCGGCTCCGGTAGAGCGTCCCGGTGTCGGAGTTCTGCTTCAGCGCCATCAATTCCTGCCACACCTCTTTCATGGTCTGCCAGCGTTCATCAGGCTCTTTGCGCATGCAGCGTTGGATCACGCTGTCCAGCTCAGGTGGAACGTCGGGTGCAACCTCGTGCATCGGACGCGCATCGTCGCGCAACACGGCGGTGAGGGTGCTTACGGTATCGGCGCCCGGGAAGGCGCGCTGTCCCGTAGCCATCTCGTAAAGCACGGCGCCGAAGGAGAAGATATCGCTGCGCAGGTCCACGCGCTTGCCGCGAGCCTGCTCGGGGGACATATACGCCACCGTGCCAATGATCGCGCCTTCTACCGTCAACTGGTTGCTCGCGAGCGTCGCGTCCGGATCCTCACCGGTGGACGGGGGAGCCACAATCTTCGCCAGGCCAAAGTCGAGGATCTTTACCAGTCCGCTCTCGGTGACCATGATGTTCCCAGGCTTTAGATCCCGGTGAACAATGCCGGCGTTGTGCGCGGTGGCGAGGGCGTCGGCCATCTGAGTTCCGTAATTAAGCACCTGCGGAGTCCGCAGTCCACCCTTCGGAATCAAATTCACCAACGTCTGTCCGGCGACATACTCCATGATCAGCATGTCGGCGCCCGATTCAGTGAAGATGTCGTAGATGGTGATGATGTTTGGATGGTTGAGGCCCGAGGCCGACTGCGCCTCTTGCATGAACCGCCGCTGCGATTCTGACTTTCGGGACGCCTCGACCTTTAGAACTTTGATCGCCACCAACCGGTTCAATTTGGTGTCGCGCGCCTGGTACACCTCTCCCATACCGCCCGTTCCGAGCTTGTGGAGAAACTGGTACTGACCGTCGCGCAGCGATGAGAACAAGTACCTACAATCCCATAGCCCACTGAGGTTTTCAATGACCTGTCCGTTTCCGGGGTGTTAAAACAGACCTGCATGTCGTGATAGCATGACGCTCGAATGATACGTTTCGCCCTGGTTGGCCTCATCCTCGCTGCGACCGCGATCTACGCAGAGGACGGTTTTACTCCGCTTTTTAATGGCCGGGACCTCACCGGCTGGACCCTGGTCTCGCGCCATGGGCCAGGCTACACGGCGGAAAACGGCTCCATCGTGTGCCCCAAAGACGGAGGTGGCAATCTTTTTACCGAGGCTGAATACTCAAACTTCATTCTTCGCTTCGAATTCAAGCTTGAAGAAGCGGCTAACAACGGCATCGGCATCCGGGCTCCTTTACAGGGCGACGCCGCCTACCAGGGCATGGAAATCCAGGTGCTCGATCACGACGCCGCCGCCTATCGAGGCAAGCTGAAGCCTGCGCAGTATCACGGCTCCATCTACGATGTGGTGCCGGCCAAGACCGGATTCCTGAAGAAAACCGGGGAGTGGAACGTCGAAGAAATCGCTGCCAGGGGCCGTCAGATCACCGTGACACTCAACGGGCATGTGATCGTCGACGCGAACCTTGACGATGTGAAGGACCCCGCCGTACTTGCCAAACATCCCGGTCTCGCGCGTGCCGCCGGTCATATTGGACTTCTTGGTCACGACTCGCGTGTCGAATTTCGCAATCTGCGCGTCAAACCGCTGTGAATAAATTCGCCGTTGATTATATGTCGTGCGGCTGCAACAATAACACTTTGGTTTCAGGGGACCCTACATGCAACTGCGCGTACTGTCTTTCGTACTAGCCGGAGGTAAAGGCACTCGTCTTTATCCGTTAACGAAGGAGCGCGCCAAACCGGCTGTACCGTTTGGAGGCCGCTATCGCATCGTCGATTTCGTTCTCAGCAACCTGGTGAACTCAGGCGTCCTGTCCATCTACGTCCTCGTCCAGTTCAAGAGCCAGAGCCTGCTGCAGCATCTGCGGGAAGGGTGGGAGGTCAGTGGACTGCTCAAGAACCACTTCATCATTCCCGTGCCCGCCCAAATGCGCACTCCTGGCGAGGACTGGTATCGCGGGACCGCCGACGCCATCTACCAGAACATCAACCTGATTGAGCAGGCCGATCCTCACATCGTTTGCATCTTCGGCGCCGACCATATCTACCGAATGAACATTCGGGACATGATCGAATTCCACGTCAACAAGCGCGCCAAGGTAACGGTGGCGGCCATTCCCGTTGAACAAAAGTACGCGAGCGAATTTGGCGTCATCGAGACCGACGACGATTATGCGATTCGCGGCTTCCATGAGAAACGCGCCGACGCGCCCACCATGCCGGGACGGTCCGACCATGTGTTTGCGTCGATGGGCAATTACATCTTTTCCACCGACGTCTTATTGCGGGAACTCTACGCCGACGCTGAACGTGAGGATAGTGCTCACGACTTCGGGCGCGACATCCTTCCCGGCCTGATTGGCCGCACCGAGATGTTCGCCTACGATTTCCAGTCGAACCACATCCCCGGCGATCCTCCCAATCAAGTCGCCTACTGGCGGGACGTGGGGACCATCGACGCCTACTTCGAAGCCAGCATGGACCTGCGGTCAGTGGCGCCCGAACTCAATCTCTACAACCGCGCCTGGCCACTGCGCACCGCCGGCTACTACGATGCGCCGGCGAAGTTCATCTTCGATGACGAGGGGCGTCGCGGCCAAGCCGTCGATTCCATCGTCGCCGGCGGCGCCATCCTGTCCGGCGGTAACGTCAAGAATTCCATAATCGGCCGCGGCGTAAAAGTGCACGCCGGCGCCACCATCGAGGACAGCGTGATCTTCGACAATTGCGATATCGGACGCCGGTCTAAGGTGCGGCGCGCAATCCTCGATAAGAACGTCCGCGTTCCCGAGGGCGCAACCATCGGCTACGACCTCGAGCACGACCGCCAGTTCCATCACGTCACCGAAAGCGGCATCGTGGTGGTGGAAGGTCACCGCTCGCTGGTGGACATCGCAACGCTGCTCGTTTAGCGCACGCTCAAGTGAACCGTACGTCGCCGCGAGTTCGCACGCGTTTATCGAGGAGTGCCTCTCTAGAATCGATTATTTGGTAAGCGAGGCAGAGATCTGTTTGCGGTACTCGGCTGCCTTCGTCAGAATCTGGGCGGCATTCAGCGTGAGCATTCGATGGTTGCTGACGATCTGCCTGCCGTTCACCATGACGTCGCTCACATCCGACACCTTCAGCGAATAGACCAGCAGCGAGTAGACGTTGTAGAAAGGCGCCGCGCGAGGCTGGTCAAGCTTGAGCGCGATGACGTCGGCGCGCTTTCCTGGTTCCAGCGAACCAATCTCTTTCTCCATTCCCAAAGCGCGAGCGCCGGTGATGGTAGCCATCTCCAGTGCTTTTTCAGCCGGCAGGACTTCGGGGTCCATACGCGTAATCTTCTGGAGTTTAGACGCTAGCGACATCTCGCTCAGCAAATCCGCGTTGTCATTCGACCCCGCAAAACCATCCGTGCCGAGGCCCATGGCGATGCCTTTACCGAGAATGTCGATCACGCGCGCCACACCGCTGGCCAGCTTTGTATTGCTTGTAGGGCAGTGCGCCAGACCGGTATTGTGACGCGCCAGAATCTCAATATCCGCATCGTCGAGCCAGATGCCGTGAGCCCCCACGGTGCGGCCGTCGAGCACGCCCAGCGCCTCGAGCGCGCGTGTGGGTGACATGCCGCGCTTGGCCTTCGCCTCTTCGTCCTCCGTCCGGGTTTCGGAAAGATGAATGAGCAGGGGCACACCGTATTTGTTGGCGAGTGCGCGCGATCCCTTGAGAATGTCGTCTGGCGTAGTGTAAATAGCGTGCGGCGCCACTGCGGGCACAATCAGCGGATCGTTCTTGAAGCGCTGAAGATATTTCTCGGCGCCGGCGAGTCCGGCTTGCGGAGTCTTGTAATCAGGGGCAGGGAAGCCGATGATCGTCTGGCCCAATACCCCGCGTAGCCCGGCCTCCTTGGTGGCCTCGGCGACGACATCCTCGAAATAGTACATGTCGGTGTACGTCGTGGTGCCGTTCAGCGCCATCTCGAGGCACGCAAGGCGTGTGGCCCAGCGCACAAACTCCGCGTTCACGTTGCGCGCTTCAGCCGGGAAGATGTAGTTCTGCAGCCAGTCCTGCAGGCGCTTGTCATCGGCGATGCCGCGGAACAGACTCATGCCGGCGTGCGTGTGTGTGTCAATGAACCCGGGTGAGAGGATGGCATCACCCGCGTCCAGGCGGCGCTTGGCCGCGTACTGCTTGTCGATATCGCCGCGCGTGCCCACCGCCACGATTCGCTCACCCTTGATGGCGATAGCGCCGTTGTCGATGACCCGACGCCCTGCGTCCATCGTGATGACGTACCGCGCCGTCCAGATGGTGTCGACGGGCTGTGCGGCATACAGCGAAAGCGCCGCGAAAAACAGGCTACAGGAACGAAACATCGAATGGCCTCGGAAACAAATCTTTCATGCGTAACGTCTCGGTGGCGCCCTGCAGGTTCACTAGCGTGATCTCGATATCGCCGCAAAACTCCCAGATAATCTGCCGGCAAGCGCCGCACGGCGGAGTGAGCTTGGGAGTGTCAGCGGCTACTGCAATACGGCTGAACTTCCGGACTCCCTCGGAAATTGCCTTGAAGATCGCGATACGCTCAGCGCACACCGTCAAACCGTAGGTCGCGTTTTCCACGTTACAGCCCGTGTGGACCCGGCCCTCGCTATCCTCGAGCGCGGCTCCGACCTTGAAATTAGAGAATGGCGCGTACGCGTGATCGCGGGCGCGAAGTGCGGCTTCTAGAAGGTCCATCGTTTTCAGCGGCGCCTATTGCGGCAGTTTGGGAATCAGCGCCTTTAACAAGCTTACTAGCGTGTCGCGAACCCGCGCGCCGGTCTCGAGCACTTCCTCATGATTGATCTTCTGAGGCAGGATGCCCGCCGCCATATTCGTGACGCAGGAAATGGCCAGGCATTTCATGCCCATGTGGTTGGCGACGATCACCTCAGGCACCGTCGACATGCCCACCAGGTCGGCGCCGATGGTGCGAAGGTAACGGATCTCGGCCGGAGTCTCGTAGCTAGGTCCGCTCAGCGCCGCATATACGCCTTCGTCCAGCGTCACTCCCAAACCGGCGGCAGCCTGTTTGGCCACAACCCGGCACTCTGAAGAGTAGGCATCTGACATGTCGGGGAATCGAGGCCCGAGTGCGTCGTCGTTCGGTCCGACAAGCGGATTGAAGCCCTGCAGGTTGATGTGATCCGAGATCAGCACCAGCGCGCCTTGCCCGTAGGTCAGGTTGATCCCGCCCGCTGCATTGGTGAAGATCATCGTCTTCACGCCAAGCTTGCCCAACTCACGGACCCCGAACGTCACCTGTTGAGGCGTATAGCCCTCGTAGAAGTGCGCGCGGCCCGCCATGCAGACCACCTCGACGCCGGCCACCTTGCCAAACACTAACTGGCCCGCGTGTCCCACTGCCGTCGACTGTGGCCAGCCGGCAATCTCGCTGTACGGGATGATGTCGGGTGCCTCAACCTCGCTGGCAAATGCGCCCAGCCCGCTACCTAGGACAATTCCGACCTTGGGTTGGTAGCGAGTCTTCACATCAACATCCCGGCGATGCAGGCGCTCATGAAGTTCGCCATCGTGCCGGCGGCAACCGCCTTCAATCCAAACCGTGCCAGATCCGACTTGCGAGAAGGCGCGAGCGCCCCGATACCGCCGATCTGAATTGCGATGGAACTCAGATTCGCAAAGCCGCACAGCGCGTAGGTGGCGATCGTAAACGACCGCGGGTCAAGCTGACCCTGCAACTTGCCAAGGTCGATGAACGCTACGAATTCATTCAGGATCAGACGCGTGCCGAGCAAATTGCCGACAGTCGCACAGTCATTCCAACGGACTCCCAGAAGCCATGACACCGGTGCAAAAAGATAACCGAGCACCGTCTGCATCGACGGCGGAAACCATGCCATATACGGCAGCGAATGCACCCAGCCGAGGATCCCGTTGAACATCGCGATGAGCGCTATAAAAGCAATGAGCATGGCGCCGATATTGAGCGCCAGTTGAAGTCCATCACTGGCGCCGCGCGCGGCCGCGTCGATGATGTTCACGCCCGGCTTTTCCACCTCTACCTTCACGGTGCCCGAGGTCTCTGGTTTGCCGGTTTCAGGCATCAGCATCTTGGCCAGCATGATGGTGGCGGGTGCCGTCATGATCACGGCGGTGAGCAGATGGCGAATCTCGACGTGCGCCACGCGGACGTAGGCGGCCATCACGGCGCCCGAGACATGGGCCATGCCGCTGGTCATCACCGTGAAGAGCTCCGACTGTGTCATGTTCGCCAGGAACGGGCGAATGGTCAGGGGCGCTTCTGTCTGCCCCATGAAGATTGATGCGGCCACATTCGTCGACTCGGCGCCGCTGGTGCCCATCGTCTTTTGCATCACCACTGCCATCGCTTTGACGAAGAACTGCATCACGCCAAAGTAATAGAGGATGGCGAAAAATGAAGCGATAAAAATGACGATCGGCAGCACCTGGAAGGCGAAAACCAGGCCGATCGGCGGTTCGTTCACTCCCAGCTTGCCGAATACAAACCCGCTTCCCTGATCGGCGTACCCCAGCATGTAGTTCACGCCATCGCTCGCCGCCTTGAAGGCATAGCCTACATTCGTTCGAAGAACAATGAAGGCAAAGGCGAACTGTAGTCCCAAGCCCCAGGCCATGACGCGCGGTTGAATTGCGCTCCGTTTGGAAGAAAAGAGGTAGCAGACCGCGAGGATAGCCGCGATGCCGAGCAAGCCCGTAAAACGATCCATATAGGAAAGGGCCAGTGTAGCAGTGTTTCAGGTTTGCGTCGGCCGGCGCCTTTCCAGTCGAGATACAATGACGCCAATAGTGCTTCGCCTTACGCACCACGTTTACTGGGCCCTTATCCTCATCGCGCCACACGCGGCGGCCGCGACGGTGGATTTCAAACGGGACATTCAGCCGATTTTCGAGAAATCCTGCTACCGATGCCATGGGCCTGCCCGGCAATTGGGGAAGCTGCGGCTCGACACCAATAAAGCTGCCACCAGCATCATCCGCGCTGGAGTTGCCGCCGACAGTCCTCTATATAAGAGGCTTACCGGAGCCGGTGGTGAGGCCCGAATGCCGATGGGCGGTAATCCACTCGACGCCGCCGACATCGACAAGGTTAAGCAGTGGATCGACCAGGGTGCCGACTGGCCCGACGCTGCAGCAATCGACAAGACGAAGCACTGGGCGTTTCTGCCTCCACAGCGTCCGCGCGTTCCTGCGCCTGGCGGTAACCCGATCGACGCGTTCATTCGGGCTCGTCTCGCTGAAGAGAAACTCCATCCCTCCTCCGAAGCCGCCAAAGCGACGCTGTTGCGTCGTGTGTCGCTCGATCTCACCGGACTCCCACCGACTCTCGACGAGCTGAATGCCTTTCTCGCTGACCCGTCGCCGCGCGCCTTCGACAAGCAAGTTGACCGGCTGCTCGCGTCGCCTCATTACGGCGAGCGCTGGGCCCGCTGGTGGCTCGACGCCGCACGCTACGCCGACTCCGACGGCTACGAAAAGGACAAGCCTCGCTTCGTCTGGTTCTATCGCGACTGGGTGATCAACGCGTTCAACCGCGGAATGCCCTACAACCAGTTCATCACCGAGCAACTCGCCGGCGACCTGCTGCCCAACCCCACGCAGGACCAACTCGTCGCCACCGGTTTCCTCCGTAATTCGATGATCAATGAGGAAGGCGGCATCGACCCCGAACAGTTCCGCATGGAGTCAATGTTCGACCGCATGGACGCCGTCTCCAAGGCCATGCTCGGCCTCACGCTCAACTGCGCTCAGTGCCACAACCACAAGTTCGATCCCTTCAAGCAGGAAGACTACTACCGCGTGATGGCCTTCCTTAACAACTCGCACGAAGGCTCCATTGCGGTCTACACGGAGTCGCAACAGAAGCAGCGCGCGGCTTTGCTGCAGCGCATCCGCGAGATTGAAGCCACGATCCAGCAGCGCACGCCCGGCTGGCAGGAGCGTGAGTCTCGATGGGAGTCTGGCCTCAAGTTAACGAGCGCCGAGTGGACTGTCATCCGTCCCGAGGTCGACGACATAACCGATGGCGGTCAGCGCTATCTGCCGATGCCCGACGGCTCATTCCTGGCGCAAGGCTACGCGCCCACCAAGCATCGCGTCCGCTTCATCGCCAAGACGCAGCTCGAAAACATTACCGCGTTCCGGCTCGAGCTCATGAACGATCCCAACCTGCCGATGCACGGGCCCGGTCGCTCCATCTGGGGGACGGGCGCGCTTACCGAGTTCGAGGCCGACGTCGCACCCGCCTCAGAGCCCACCAAGACCACGAAGGTCAAATTTGTTCGTGCTTCCGCAGACATCGATCTTCCCGAAAAACCGCTCGACGCCATCTTCGATGACAAGAGCAAGAAGCACCGTATCACCGGGCCAATCGCCTTCGCGATCGACGGCAAGGACGATACCTCGTGGGGCTGGGACAACGGGCCGGGAAGGCGCAACGTTCCGCATAACGCGGTCTTCGTCGCTGAGAAGCCCATTGGGTTCCCGGGCGGAACCGTAATCAATATCTATCTGAAACAAAACGCCGGCGGATGGAATAGCGACGACAATCAGAACTGCAATCTCGGACGCATGCGCCTGTCGGTGACCACCAGCACGAACGCTGAAGCCGACCCGGTTCCGGCGGCCGTCCGTAGCGCGCTCGCGATCCCGGCAACTCAACGAACGCCCGCTCAGTCGGCGGCGCTCTTCAGCTACTGGAGATCCACTGTCCCGGAGTGGAAGGAAGAGAACGCCTCTATCGAAGCACTCTGGAGGCAGCATCCCGAGCCCGCTTCACAACTCGCCCTGGAGGATCGCGTCAGCGTTCGCGAGACTCATATGCTCTTCCGCGGCGATTTCCTGAAGCCGGGTAAAGCAGTCACTCCCGGAGTTCCGTCGTTCCTCAATCCGCTACCGGAAAACGCTCCGCTCAATCGTCTCGGCTTCGCCCAATGGCTGACGGCACGCAACTCGCCGACTACCGCGCGCGCATTCGTCAACCGCATGTGGCAGTCGCTATTTGGCACGGGTTTTGTCCCTACCTCAGAGGATCTCGGCACCCAAAGCGAGAAGCCTTCTCATCCCGAATTGCTCGACTGGCTGGCGGTCGACTTCATGGAGCACGGTTGGAGCATCAAACAGCTTCAGCGCACCATCGTGACGTCAGCGACGTACAAGCAGTCTTCTAACGTAACGCCCGAACTGCTCGCCAAGGATCCCTACAACCGCCTGGTCGCGCGCGGTCCGCGCTTCCGTGTCGATGCTGAAATGGTTCGCGACATCGCGCTCTCCACCAGCGGGCTTTTGAGTCCGAAGATCGGCGGCCCCAGCGTCACGCCGCCCGCTCCTGAGTTCCTGTTCCTGCCGCCGGTCAGCTACGGCCCCAAGGCGTGGAAGGTGTCGAACGACGAGGATCGCTACCGCCGCGCACTCTACACGTTCAGCTATCGCTCGGTTCCTTATCCTGCGCTGCAAGCGTTCGACGCTCCCAACGGCGACGCTGCCTGCGTTCGTCGCGGGCGGTCAAATACACCGCTGCAAGCCCTCACCACACTCAATGAGCCCGTGTTCCTCGAAGCGGCCCGCGCACTGGCCGTGCGAACCCTGAAAGACGGCGGGGCTACCGACAACGACCGTCTGGCGTACGCGTTCCGGCGTGTTCTAGCGCGCAAGCCTACTTCTTCGGAGTCTTCCGAATTACTCGCGCTGCTCAACCGTTCCATATCCAAAGTCAAGCCCTGGGAGCTACTCGACGTGAAGCCTGAATGGGCCTCGGTGTTGCCGGCGTCGCCTGAAAAGGTGGCTGCATGGACCATCGTCACTCGCGTCCTGTTGAACCTCGATGAAACCATCACCAAAGAATAACGGCGGTCATATCTCGCGGCGCTGGTTTATCGACCAGTGCGGTGTCGGACTGGGAGCGTTCGCGCTTGCAGACTTGATGCAAGCGGCCACAGATCCCTTGGCGCCCAAGCCGCCGCAATTCCCGCCGAAAGCCAAGCGTGTCATCTTCCTGTTCATGGCGGGAGCGCCCAGCCACCTCGAGCTTTTTGATTACAAACCGCAACTCGCGAAATTCAACGGGACGCTGCCGCCGGCCGACCTGCTGAAGGGTTACCGCTCGGCCTTTATCAATCCGAATTCAAAACTCCTCGGTCCGAAGTTTGCCTTTGCCAAGCACGGCCAATCGGGCGCTGAACTTTCAGAACTGCTGCCGTCCCTTGCTGGCGTGGCCGACGACATCACTATCGTCAAGTCGATGGTCACTGACGCCTTCAATCACGCACCCGGCCAACTGCTGATGAACACCGGAACGCAGATCTTCGGTCGCCCGAGCATGGGCGCGTGGGTCACCTACGGGCTGGGCAGTGAGTCGCGCGATCTGCCGGCGTTTGTCGTCATGAGCTCGGGCGCTAAGGGGCCTAGCGGTGGCAGCCAGTGCTGGGGCAGCGGCTTCCTCCCTACGATGTACCAGGGCGTCCAATTCCGCGGTTCCGGCGATCCGGTTCTCTACCTCTCGAACCCACCCGGCATCGACGCTTCAATCCAGCGTGACTCGCTCGACACCATTCGCAAGCTGAACCAAACCCGCCTCGACGTCACCGGCGATCCCGAGATCGCGACCCGCATCAATTCCTTTGAGATGGCGTTCCGTATGCAGTCCAGCGCGCCCGAGTTGATGGATCTGGGCAAGGAATCGAAGCAGACGCTGGAGATGTATGGCGCTGAACCCGGACGTCCGTCGTTTGCCAATAACTGCCTGCTGGCGCGGCGGCTGGTGGAGCGCGGCGTGCGCTTTGTCCAGCTTTATCACGAGTCCTGGGACCAGCATGGCAACCTGGTGAAGGACCTGAAGAAGAACTGTAAGGACACCGATCAGCCCTGCGCCGCCCTGATTAAGGATCTGAAACAGCGCGGCATGCTCGACGACACGCTCGTGATTTGGGGCGGGGAATTCGGCCGGACTCCTATGGTGCAGGGAGGCGACGATGGTCGCGATCATCATCCCAATGCGTTCACCATGTGGCTCGCCGGCGGCGGCACCAAACCGGGGATTACTATTGGCGAGAGCGACGAACTGGGTTTCAACGTTACCAAGGATCAGGTCCACGTGCATGACCTGCACGCTACTGTGCTCCACCTGCTCGGCTTTGACCACACCAAACTGACTCACCGGTTCCAGGGGCGCGACTTTCGTCTCACCGACGTTCAGGGTAATGTAGTTCAGAAGCTGATTAACGGATGAGTCTCAGCCTGACCACTCGAATCGACGGCAGCATCTGCCACGCCAGTGTCAGTGGAGAGATGACGCTCAGTGCGCGGCTGCCGAAGATGTCCCGCGAACTGGCGGAAAGCTTCGCCCGCGCTAACCTCACCGGCATGATCATCAACCTCACAGACGTCACTGCCATCGACAGCGCGGGGCTTGGTGAACTGGTGAATATCTATAAGATGACCAGCGACCGCAAGGTTCGCGTTGCCCTCACCGGGGCGGACCGGCGTATCCGCGACATGCTTGCGCTCACTCATCTCGACGAATTGCTCCACTGCTACGAGACCGAAGCGGAAGCGGCTGGCGCGGTTCGTTAGCGAGGCGCGTGGCGGTTAAGTGGTTCAGGCTGGAAAAGCAGGACAGACAGCCCTTTTCGCCCTTTGGCAATCTCTGATTCCAGGAGGGTGATGACGGGCGAAAACGGTGTCAGTCCCTGGCTCTTCCGAATCGTGGCTTTTCGGTACGGCTGCTAGGCTAGGGGCTGGTGGCGGAGGTGGTTCCCAGGCTGGAAAAGCAGGACAGAGAGCCCTTTTCGCGCTTGGGGAATCTCTGATTCCAGGAACGTGTTGACGGGCGAAAACGGTGTCAGTCCCTGGCTCTTCCGAATCGAGGTTTTTCGGTACGGCTGCTACAGGGGCGCGTCGGGGTTTCCGATTGTGCGCCACATATGGGCTGAAGGGCTGTTGTCGAGTCCTAATCCTTCTTTGGGCTGCTTGAAATTGCGGCCGATTATGTCGGTGAATTTCTCGGGATCGACGATGTGATTCGAGTCGAATGAATACAGGTCGTTGATCGTGATCAGCCTCGCTGCCATGTACCACTTATGATCGCGACAGTGGCGATAAGCGGCTTCGATATACGGGGGCGGCGTGTAGTCGGTGCCGAATACCAGGTTGTACAGCGCAGGATATTCGTAGCCATTCGCGGGGTCGGGATAAAACCGGAGCGCCTGATGATAGCGAATGGCGAACGCCACTTTCTCTGAAACGTAAGGCTCGAAAAGCTGGGCGGTCCACCAGCCATGATCAGCTTTCATCAGCGCTTGCCCCACGTCATGCAGCAGGCAGGCAAGTACAATCGCTTCAGGCAATCCCGCCGACAATGCTTTGTCCGCGCTTTGCAGAACGTGGGTCGCGGGCGCGAAGCGCAACCGGAAGAAATCGAGCAACGTCGGGGCGGATGGCATGGAGGCAAGCCGGCGGACGTTCTCGGTCTCGCCCGGCAGACGAGTGCCGAACGGATTGGTTGCACCTGAGGCGAAGAGCGTTCCTATCCCGCGGCGGATCGGCCGGCTGTCGATCTGAGCGTCAAGTTCCGCCACGGTCAGTGGACGGGATGGCGCGCCCAGCCGGACGAACGTGGCGAGATCCAGCTGCCGTGAAAGGTGCTCTTCAAGCGCTTCGGCCTTCGCCTCGGAGTCCAAGCGCTCCACGCGTTCGGCGCCGCCCAGCGCAGCGATCACCTGTTTCGGATCCACCGTCATGAACCGATTTTCCTACGTTCCCAGTTGACCGCGCAGACCGAGTTTGCGAACGAGCCGCAACAGGGAATTCGGATGCAGTCCGAGGGCGACGGCGGCTTTCTTGTAGTCGCCGCCGGAATCCATCCAGGCCCGCACGATTGAGTCTCTCTTGGCGTCGATGACCTTTGCCTGGAAGTCGCCCGTTAGTTCGGCGCCTGCCGCTTCAAACAGAGTCTCCGGCAGATCCTCGGCCAGCAGCATGTCTGTCTCACCCAACACCACTGCGCGCTCAATCGCATTCTCGAGTTCGCGGACGTTGCCCGGCCAGTCGTATTCAGTCAATGCAAGCATGGCCGCTGGAGCAATCGCGTCCACGCGCCGGCAGCACCGCGCCGACGACCGCTTGAGGAAGAACTCAGCCAGAGGCGGGATGTCCTGCCGACGCTCGCGTAGGGGCGGAGTGCGCAAAGCGACGACGTTCAACCGGTGGTACAGGTCCTCGCGGAATCTGCCTGATTTTGTCTCCGCGCTGAGATCGCGATTGGTGGCGGCGATGAGTCGGACGTCGAGGGGAATGGTCCGCGTCCCGCCGACGCGCTCAAACTCTCGTTCCTGTAACACTCGTAGCAGTTTCGCCTGGAGTCCGCTCTCCATTTCGCCAACCTCGTCGAGAAATACCGTGCCACCCTCGGCCATCTCGAGTTTTCCGCGCTTCTGTGACACGGCCCCGGTGAAAGCGCCCTTCTCATGTCCGAACAGCTCGCTTTCAAGCAGAGTCTCGGTTAGCGCGGCACAGTTGATTGCCACAAAAGGTTGGTTCGAGCGACGGCTCTTCTGATGGACGGTGCGGGCAATTAACTCTTTGCCGGTCCCGCTCTCGCCAAGGATCAGGACCGTCGTATCCTGTGGCGCCACGCGTTCGGCCATTTGAACCACTCGACGTAGAGCCGGACTCTCGCCGACAATCGTGACGGCTGAGCGCTCTTCCCAGAGTGCTTTCTCAGTGTGCAGTTGCTCAATTTCGCGCGCGCTTTCGATGGCGGCGGAGGCGATGGTCGCAATGGCGGCCAGCGTGTCGGAGGCGTCCGCCTGATCGGTGTTGAGCGCCAGCGCTCCGCAGGTGACGCCGCGGACCACCAGCGGGACTGCCAGCAAGCCGTTTTCAGCCTTGATACCGTTCTCGATGACCGCGGCCGCGACGTCCTCCAGTTCTCGCGAGCGGGCTTGCAGCCGGAAGTCGGCTTCGTTTCGTCCAAGCAGGAGGAAGCCGCCGTTGGAGGGGATCAGATCTCCAAGTACCTGCAGAATCTGAGCTTCCACCACCTCCCGACCTTCGTTGTCCGCTATCGCCGCCAGTGCTCGAAACAGATAGAGCAGTGCCGACGTTCGAAGAAGCGTGACTCGTGAGCCCGCGCCCTCAAGCTCTGATGCCATGGATTGCCCAGTTTAACCGATCGGTTCCCAAGGCGTGAACCCAGCGGTTCATGGCGCCGTTGGCGAGTTTTAGTTTTCAATGATTTAGGCTGTGGCACGGGGAGTGCAATCTATAGCTGCGTTCCGAGATTGAGATCAGCCACAGGAGACCAGCCATGAGATTCTTGACCGTTTCGAGTATGGTGATTGCAGCCGGCGCCGCCGCCACCGCGGCTCACGGACAGTCGTTAAGGGCAGAGGTTCCGTTTGAGTTCAAAGTGGGTGAGAAGACGATGCCCGCCGGCGCTTACAAGGTGACCCGCCTGAGATCTGAATCGGCCGCCGTATCGTATAAGATCGTGGGCGGCGGAACCAGCGCAATCCGTCAAGCGAAGTCAATCCAGCCGGACGATTCTCAACCGCCGCGAATGACGTTCAATTGCGGAAGCGCGGGTTGCGCGTTGAGCGAAGTTCGGAACGGCACCAATGTCGCGAAGTTCCCTGGCGAGAATGCGGCTGGCGCGACTGAAAAGATCGTGATTTTCAAGGAAGGGTAACATCAATGGCTATGACCGTCACCACCAGAAGGATGCCGCAGGCGACAGTCCTTGATCTGAATGGCCGCATCGTGTTGGGAGACGCCACAGAGCAGCTTCGCGAAACGGTTCTGAAAGCCGCGGAGGATTCGCGATGCCTGGTGCTGAATCTTGGTGGGGTCTCCTACATGGACAGCGCCGGCTTGGGACAGTTGGTAGGATGCCACGCTACTGTGACCAACGCCGGTGGGCAGATCAAGCTGCTGAACGTTCAGTCGCGGCTGGGTGAGTTGTTGCAGATCACCCGGTTGCACACCATGTTTGAGATTTACGAGGACGAACTCGCCGCCCTACACAGCTTCGCGGCGGCCCATTAAGCCGCCGCGTTCGTTAACAAGAACTAGAGTTTCATCGGAGGAAGGCCCGTGCGATGGCGGAGTTTCGCCAAAGCACGGGCCTTCTTGTTTTTTGGGAAACGCGTCGCGTTAGATGGGTAGACACACCTATGGAGGAGCAGTTTGACGCGCTGATTTTCATGACTTAGTCCGAGCGCAGAAGGAAATATTCTGATTTCAAACAGCAATGAGCCTGTGACCGCCGACACTTCGCGTGAGAGCGGCTGACTCTGTGTCGCATCTGGCGACATCGTTCCGGAATTTCTGATTCATAGATCGCTTGGGAGCTCGTTTTTTGCTGCTCCCGGTACGTGGAATTGTTCCTGTAAGCCCGGGTTCAGGCCGCGCGGGCGAGGGCGACTTCAACCGGCCGTGCTAATGCCTCTTCGTGCTGCTCTGTGTAGGTGATAGCTGCGATGCGGGATAGGGCGGCGGGCTGCATTGTGATGGGTTCCTTCTTAAGGTATTGCTCGGTGGCGGGCGCGGCGGAGTTTTCCTGCTGGCCGGGAGCGAGGTCTTCGGGGTCGGAGTCGGCTGGATCGAGGGGCGGCAGCTGACTGCGCATTTTGAGAAAGGTATCGTGGAGGCGGGCGCTTTCGCGGGAGAGCCGGTTCAGCTGAGTGTTGAGGAGGGGGACGACATTGGAGTGGTCAGCCATATAGCGGAAGGCGAGGGAGGCGATGAGGTCAGCGCCGGGATTGTTGATGGGGCCGCCGACGCCGGGGCGTTGGATCTCGGCCTGAAGGAGGGCGGACTCCATGAAGCGGAGTCGGCGCATGTGCCAGTGGATGATGGCGATGTTGTCGACGAGTTCGAGCTCGTAGCCGTCGGCGGGCTGGAAGCGGGAGCGAAGGTTTTGGAGGAGGCGGTCGAAGGCGGGTTGAGATTCCTGGTCGAGGACGACCACCTGGGCGGTAATGCCGTGTTTCCAGGAGTTCATGCGGGAGCGGGCTTTGCCTTCGGGGGTGCGGGGTCCTGTGGATTTCTGGGCGTTGGCGCGGTTGGCTGCAAGTTGACGGTCGGATAGCTGCTGTGACATCTGGGTGAAGCTCCTTGTGCTGGTTTAGGGTTTGGGCTGCTGGATGTGGTCCGGCGGCGGCGCGCTGGGTGTTGGTGGGGGTTGAGGTGCTCCCCTGATTCGACTGTAGCAGGGGTGGTGGTAACTTTCGAGGTGGGATTAGTTCGGAATTGGGGTTAAGTCGCATGGAATCAACGGTGAAATTTCGTCATATCGGGAATGACTGCCCGATAGCAAGCTCGCAATTTGGCAGTGTCAAGAATTTTGT
>JBBQUM010000042.1:0-55844 GCA_038212445.1 Bryobacterales bacterium | reverse complement strand
CGCCCGGCTCAACCCCGTCATCCGTCCCACGTACTGCCGCACCAACCCCTTGTCCGAGCGCCGCAACCGCGCGTACTCGTGCCGTACCAACGTGCGCTCCACCCAGGCGTAGACCTCGGCCCGCCGCTGACCGCTGAACCGCACATCGGCGCTCCCCGCCAAAAACGCCCGAATCTGCTCCAGGCTCCCCGCTTCCGTATCGTCCATGCTGATGACCAATCCCCAGCATCCCGATCCATCCCCTCTCCAGGCTCATCTTGCGTGAGAATCCATCCCCACCCTCAGGCTCATCTTGCGTGAGACAAGAGTCATACTGTTCGACGCGCAGGCGCGGTGTTAGACTTGGAAGGCACCGCCATTCTTGGTTTCCACTGTTTGCGGGGCGTGAAAACGTCTTCAAATCGCAGCTTCCTGGATCGACGGGGGAATAGGAGACCTGGATCCTGAACTCCGCGGCCCCACGTACACAACCCGAAGGATGGCTCGCCGAAAATGGCCCGAGAGAGCTCGAGAGGCTTTTTAAGGCCGTCGTCTTTCACCCGTCCGTCCCCGTACTAATAGCGGACGACAACGGCCACAATCAGGAAGCAAGTATCGGGGCGAGCAAGCTGCTCGGCGTTCGGCGGGACGACCTTATAGGCCGCCGGCTGGATGATTTTGCCGGGCCTGAGTCTAAGCCGGTCATTTCAGAAAAATGGCGGGCCTTCCTGGAAGAGGGTAAACAGGAAGGTCGGATTCAACTTCTGGACGCCAATGGGAATCCAAGGGATGTTGAGTTCAGGATGAAGAGCAACATCCTTCCTGTCCGGCATCTCCTTGTTCTTCACGACCACGCCAGTAACCCTCCGGCGCTCGATGATGCGGAGCACGTTAGTCCCGAGCAGCCGTCCGCTGCCTGGGCGGAGGACTACGCACTCTATTTACTGGATGTGGATGGGCACGCTGTGGCCTGGTATGCCGGTGCAGAACGCATTTGCGGCTACCTGGTCGACGAGATGATCGGCCGGCATGTGTCCGTCCTGTACGCCGGGGAAGATCCCCTGGGAAAGCTGCAGGGGCAACTCCGTAGAGCGGCGGCCGAAGGACATGCAGGCGCGGAAGGCTGGTACATCAGGAAGAACGGTGACCGCTTCTGGGCCAACGCCATCACCATGGCACTTAGGGATGAAGGCGGAAGTTTGCAGGGTTTCGCGGGAGTGGTGCGCGACTTCAGCGACCGGCACGAGAGGGACGAAAAACTTCAGCGCAGCCGGGCCCGCGTTCGTCCACTGCCGTTGGGCGCGACAATCGCCGGCATCGTCTCGGGGGAGTTCGACCGCATCCCCGAGGCCAACGACGCGTTTCTTGAGCTCGTCGGTTATACCCGTGATGACTTGCTGGAAGGGCGGCTGAACTGGCCGGCTCTTACCCCTCCGGAGTACGTCCCTCTCGATGAACTCGCGCACGAGGAGGGGCTGCAATTTGGTGCTTGTACGCCCTTCGAGAAAGAGCTGATTCGTAAGGACGGAACCCGCGTCCCGGTGCTGGTGGCCACTGCCGTCCTGAAGCTGTCGCCCTTCCGTTGGTTGACGTTTGTGCAGGACCTGCGAGAGCGAGACCGTCATGAGAGCGTTGAGCAGGATGCTGAACCCACAAACGACTTCGAGGAGATAGTAGGAAGCAGCGCTGCTCTGCGGCGCGTTCAACGACAAATTGAAGTGGTTGCGCCTACGGATGCAAACGTCCTCATCCTGGGAGAGACCGGCACCGGCAAGGAATTGGTGGCGCGCGCGATCCACCGGATGTCTCCTCGGAAGAAGCTGCCATTCGTGACGCTGAACTGCGCCGCAATTCCCACCGGACTCCTCGAGAGCGAATTGTTCGGCTATGAGCGCGGAGCCTTTACAGGCGCGCTATCGCAGAAAATCGGCCGGTTCGAGATGGCCCATCGCGGCACGCTTTTTCTCGATGAAGTAGGCGATATTCCGTTGGATCTGCAACCCAAGCTGCTGCGGGCGTTGCAGGAGAAGTCTTTCGAACGTCTGGGAGGCACCAAGACGATACCGATTGACGTTCGTCTTCTTGCTGCCACCAACCGCAACCTCACCCAGATGATGGGGGATAAGCTTTTTCGAAGTGATCTGTATTATCGTCTGAAGGTTTTCCCGATCACTACCCCGCCGCTGCGCGAGCATCCCGAGGACATACCGATTCTGGTGCGCCACTTCACTAAGAAATATGCAGCGAAGATGGGACGCCAGATCGACAAGATTCCTGCCGACACCATGCGCGAGCTGGTGAACTGGCAGTGGCCGGGGAATGTACGTGAGCTCGAGAACTTTATCGAGCGATCGGTGATTCTCTCAACTGGGCCAAACCTTCGGGCACCTCTCTCCGAAGTGCGAAAAGAAGCGGACGAAGCGGCCGGCACCGATACCCTGGAGCAGGTGGAGCGGGAACATATTCTCAAGGTTCTACGGGAGAGCGACGGGGTGGTTACAACTGCCGCGACGCGCCTTGGCCTGCATCGCACTACCTTGAACGCAATGATGAAGAAACTCGGCATCTCTCGCCGGGATATCTAGAGAACGCCTCACTTCCCTCAACGGCACGCCACGTGCTTATCAGCGCTCCTGATAAAGGAGCAACTAATACATGCTTTGGACCGTTGCTGTAGTTCTTCTCGTTCTTTGGGCTCTCGGTTTAGTGACCGCGTATACCATGTCCGGGTTTATCCACATCCTGCTGATACTGGCGATTGTGGTGGTTCTCATCCGCGTTATTCAAGGACGCCGGATTGTTTAGTGATAAGAGATTGATTCAATGTCGAGAGTGAACATTCGCGCTACGTGGATTGCCTCCACGGCACTGCTCATGGCGGTGGGTGCCTGGGGACAGGGAGACATTCAGCTTCGGGTCCGGCAGCTGCCTGGCTGGGGATGCACGCGCTCGGGAAGGGCGGTGCCAGATTCGGGTATGGGTGGACAATCGTGCAGAGGTCCGCATGCGCGGCGATGGGATATTCGTGCGGACCCTGGAGGGATCCAGAAGTCGTGACGAGGGTAGCGAGTGCAGTCAGGCGCTCCCCTACAATTCGGTACGCGGATTCCAGATCCATCAAACTGCCGGTCGCAGCCGCGTGGTGATGGCCCAGGAGCCAACCCGCATGAATAATTACACGGCGATGCTTCTAATCGAGGATAACCAGGGGGGGCGGCGACACTTATTCGTTAGAAGTGACGTGCCAGGCAGATGCCGACGTAAGCGCGGCCCGGGCGGCTTTTTTTGATGACGTTAGAGCCCGCCAGGATGTCGTCCGGCAACGCTTTCAAAAGCAGAACGGCAGAGGAGCCTATATGACTTCAATGGATTCGCTGACCGGCAGGGAGGGGATCGAGACAGAGATTCGCGGCAGTCCCGGAACGGCGGTCGCGGGCAGGAAACGATTCAGGGTCGTGGCAGCGCACGCAGTCAAAACGCCAGCCGCGATCTGACATATTCCTGTGTCGTGGATACGCGGCGGAATGAGGTCGTCTCCCGTACCTACCTATACGCCGGCGAAGGCATGCGGGCGAATTACCGTGGGACCGATCGCCGGCCGCTCAGATAACCTCCCCAACTCAAATGCAACACTGGCCGTCCCCTGGCGACAGGGAGACGGCCATTTTTCGGTCTACGCCCGCGTCCAAATCGCTATAGTGCCTTGACCGCTCCTCGTCAGTTGACCAAATACGGTCATCATTCCAATCGTCGTGAGCCCGAGAATCGCCACCGGAATCACCCTCCGTTGATTGTTCTCAACGAAAGCTGGCGTTTGGCTCCCGCCGTGCTCTTTAGCCCCCTGTCGCCAGACTCGCACGGGTCTACCGGTCGACTGAAAAGGTTCAACATTATGCGAATGATTCTGGCAGCCGCTCTGGCGATTGTGCCGATGCTGGCAAAAGATAATGACTCCGTGAAGCGCTTGAATGAAGCGTCCGCCGTGTTTTCCGAGATTATGGCGACCCCGGATAAGGGCATCCCGCAGGAGTTGCTGGAGAACGCGCACTGCATCGTAATCGTCCCGGGCCTGAAGACGGCTGCCTTTGTGGTTGGCGGCAAGTACGGCAAGGGCTATGTCTCCTGTCGCCGTAAGGGCCAGAGTGGATGGTCGGCTCCGGGTACGGTCCGCATCGAAGGCGGGAGCGTTGGTTTTCAGATCGGCGGATCGCAGACCGACCTGATCATGCTCGTAATGAACGAGCGGGGTGCGGAGAAACTGCTCACGAGCAAGTTTACGCTCGGCGCTGAGGGTTCAGTGGCCGCGGGTCCTGTGGGACGTACTGCGACTGCCCAGACCGACGCCCAGATGCATGCGGAGATCCTGTCCTGGTCACGTAGCCAGGGCCTGTTCGCCGGTCTCGCTCTGGAAGGCGCGACGCTGCGTCAGGACTTGGACGACAATGCTCAACTCTACGGCAGAAAGCTCGAGAACAAAGAAATCGTGACCACTTCGGTGCGCACGCCGAAAGCCGCAATGAAGTTGATTGAACAGTTCAACAAGTATTCGCCGCACGAACGCGCGTCAGCTCACGAATAGTTCGAACAGAAACGAAGTCTCCTATGTCCCATAAAACATCTATTGGAGCATTCCTGGCCATTTGCGGAATGCTCGCGGCGCAGACACCGCGAAATCAAAACGAGAACGCGGCCGGAATGGCTGTCGGTTCAACCCCTATTTATCGAATCACCGTCGTCGAACGGACGATGAAGGCCATTAACTATAACCACCGTGGTGGCGCGACGAACATCGGCTTCCGCGGTACGGCTTTGTTACCGGATGCGCGAGGCGAGGCCAGGGTAGAGAGCAAGCAGGGCGTCATCAAAATCGATGCCCGCATGGAGAAGCTCCAGCCGGCCACGAAATACGGACCTGAGTACCTGACCTACGTGATGTGGGCGATTACTCCCGAAGGCCGCGCGACCAACGTCGGCGAGGTTCTGTTGAATGGTGACCGGTCCAAGCTGGATGCCACCACCGAACTGCAGTCGTTCGGCTTGATTGTCACAGCGGAACCTTACTTCGCCGTGACGCAGCCGAGCGATGTCGTTGTGATGGAAAATTTTGTGAGAAACGACACCACCGGAACCATCGAGCAGTTGGACGCGAAATTCGAATTGCTGCAGCGCGGACAGTACACGTTGAACGTGAACCCGGCCGAACTCAAGCCCCGGCAGCTCGACGGCAAGACGCCGTTGGAACTGTACGAGGCTCGCAACGCCGTCAACATCGCCCGTTGGACGGGCGCCGAGCGTTATGCCGCCGACACCTATCTGAAGGCGACCCAGGGTCTGGAAAATGCCGAAGGCTACTTGAAGGGCAAAGCCGGCAAGAAGCCGATTGGAACTGTGGCGCGTGAAGCTGTCCAGATGGCAGAAGACGCCCGCCTCATTACCGTGAAGAAGATGGATGAGGAACGACTGGCTACTGAGCGCAAGCTTGGCGCCGCCCGCGAGGCGCGCGCCGAGGACGGCCGCACCGCGGCTCTGTCCGAGACCGAACGCGTCACGCGTGAGGCGGAAGCAGCGAAGATCCGGTCGCGCATCGAAACAGACCGCATCACGCATGAGAAGGACGCGCAGACGGCGGCCGCTCAGGCAGAGACTGACCGCGTCAAGCGTGAGAGTGACGCCCGTATGCTGGCCGCCCAAGCCGAGACGGATCGAGTCAAGAGCGAGAATGAAGCCCGTATACTGGCTGCCCGAGCTGAAACGGATCGCGTAAAGCGCGAGAGCGAAGCGGGCAATGCAGCCTCGGCTGTTGAATTGAATCGTTTGAAGTCCGAGAACGAAGCTCGCGACCTCGCAGCAAAGGTGGCTTCAGAGCGGATGAAGGCCGACAGCGACGCTAAGATTGCCGCCGCCGCAGCCGAAGCGGAGCGCCTTAAACGCGAAAACGACGCGCAGCGTGCCTCAAGCCAGGCCGCCCTGGATAACGCCGCAAAGCAGAAGGCCCAGTTGGAGGCCGAGAGGGTCGAATTACGAGTCCTGCTGCTCAAGCAGTTCAACGCGGTTCTCCAAACCCGCGACACGGCGCGTGGTCTCATCGTCAACATGTCGGATGTGCTCTTCGACACTGGCAAATACTCGTTACGCCCACAGGCTCGCGAGAAGCTAGCCAAGATAGCCGGCATCGTCTCCGGACATCCGGGATTGAAACTGGACGTTGAAGGATACACCGATAGCGTCGGCGGCGATGAGTATAATCAGACCCTTTCTGAACATCGCGGGTCTTCGGTTCGCGATTACCTGACCCACCAGGGCATGTCCGAGAACTCGGTTACAACTAAGGGTTTCGGCAAAACAAACCCAGTGGCCTCGAATGACACGGCGAGCGGTAGGCAGCAGAATCGGCGCGTGGAAATCGTGGTTTCCGGCGAAGTAATCGGAACTACGATCGGGATTCCCGGCGCGGCGAAGTAAATCGGAGGATAACTTGTCTGTGAGAGTGGGGCCGCCAGTTTACTGGACGGCCCCATTCCAACGTGACAACGTGAATTTTGGTGCGAAATCAAGGATGTCAGAGTGTGAAATGGTACCATTGGGCTACCAGCCCAGAGACTGGCTCGCCCTTAGTGCTGGACATCCAGGCGGAAGTTTCCGCGGCGCAAATATACGTCGATCTGACCAAGATCGACGAAGCGATCATCGACCCACAACCAGTTAGAGGCAAAAGTTTATGAACATTCGACCCTTGTACGACCGCATCGTCGTGAAGCGCATTGAAGAAGAAGAGACCACGCGAAACGGCATTTTCATCCCCGATACCGCAAAAGAGAAGCCGCAGGAAGGCGAGGTGATCGCCGTGGGACATGGCAAGCGTCTTGAGGACGGTACGCTCATGGCTCTTGATGTAAAGGCAGGCGATCGTATTCTCTTTGCGAAGTACTCCGGTAACGACACTAAGGTAGAGAACACCGAGTACATCATCATGCGCGAGGACGACGTGCTTGGCGTTCTCACCGGCGCGGCTTCAGCTTCAAAAGGCAAGTAAGGAAACCATTCATGGCAAAACAGATTGTTTACAGTGACGATTCGCGCCAGGCGATCCTGCGCGGAGTCAACCAGCTGGCTGAAGCCGTAAAGGTCACGCTCGGACCGCGCGGACGCAACGTCATTCTGGAGAAAAAGTTCGGCGGACCGACGATTACCAAAGATGGCGTCACCGTAGCCAAGGAAATCGAGTTGAAGGACCCGCTCGAGAACATGGGCGCGCAGATGGTTCGGGAAGTGGCGTCGAAGACCTCGGACGTGGCCGGCGACGGTACCACTACGGCGACCATTCTGGCGCAGGCGATTTTCCGTGAGGGTGTGAAGGCTGTCACGGCGGGTGCGAGTCCCATGGCGACCAAGCGCGGCATCGACAGAGCCGTGGAATTGGTAGTTGAAGAGCTGAAGAAGCTCTCCAAGCCGGTCTCGGGTGACATGATCGCCCAGGTAGGCCGCATTTCCGCGAACAGCGACTCTACCATCGGCGACGTTATTGCCGAGTCCATGAAGAAGGTTGGCAAGGACGGCGTGATCACGGTCGAGGAATCCAAGACCATGACCACCGAACTCCAGACCGTCGACGGCATGCAGTTCGATCGCGGATACCTGTCCCCTTACTTCGTTACCGACCCCGAGCGCATGGAGTGCGTGCTCGAAGATCCTTACATCCTGATCCACGAGAAGAAGATCAGCATCATGAAGGACATACTTCCGATTCTCGAGCAGATCTCGCGCACCGGTAAGCCGCTGCTGATAATCTCTGAGGAAGTGGAAGGCGAGGCACTTGCCACGCTGGTGGTCAACAAGCTTCGCGGAACACTGAATGTCTGTGCTGTGAAGGCGCCGGGCTTTGGCGATCGCCGTAAGGCATTGCTTGAGGACATCTCGATCCTGACCGGCGGCAAAGCCATCATGGAAGAGACCGGAATTAAGCTCGAAGGCGTACAGTTGACCGATCTCGGCCGCGCCAAACGCATCACGGTCGACAAAGACAACACCACCATCGTCGACGGCGGCGGGGAGACCAAGAACATCGAAGGCCGGATCAAGCAATTGCGGAGCCAGGTGGAAGACACCACCTCCGACTATGATCGGGAAAAACTTCAAGAACGCCTGGCGAAACTGGCCGGCGGCGTAGCCATCATCAAAGTCGGCGCGGCCACCGAAACTGAGATGAAGGAAAAGAAGGCGCGTGTTGAAGACGCCCTGCATGCCACCCGTGCAGCAGTGGAAGAAGGTATCGTCCCCGGCGGCGGGGTAGCCCTGCTTCGCGCGGCGAAGGTGCTGGAAAATCTGAAGCTCAGCGAGGACGAGCAGTTCGGCGTGACGATTGTCCGCCGTGCCTGCGAAGAGCCGCTACGCCAGATCGTTCGCAACTGCGGCACCGAAGGAGCTGTGGTTGTCGAGAAGGTCAAATCCAGCAAGGAGACCAACTTCGGTTTCAACGCGGCGACGGAACAATACGAAGACCTGGTGAAGGCCGGCGTCATTGATCCCACCAAGGTCACACGTAGCGCCTTGCAGAACGCAGCCTCCATCGCGTCTCTCATGCTCACCACCGAGGCGATGATTTGCGCCGCTCCTGAAGAAGTAGATAATTAAATCAGCATCTCAAATGCTCGAGGGTAAAGGATAGCCATGGATAAAAGACTCATGAAGCGGCATAAGCGCCAGGTGGAACGCGCGAAGGCGCACGTAAAGCTATCGGAACCCGATGTTCGAACACCGGAACAAATCGATGCAGCCCGTGAAGCGAGCCGTCCCGCCGTTAGCCGGCGGAACGACTCCAACGCCAGTTACGCAATGCCGTCGAATCGCAAAGGCGGCATGATGAGCGGCGGCGCTGCCAAGACCGACGCTTAATCCACCTAATTCGTCCGTTTGACTAGACCGCCGAGAGAACCTCGGCGGTTTCCTTTTCTACATCCGCGTGCAGACTGTTTCCGTGCGCGTCCATTGTGACAATCGCGACGAAATTGTTCGCCCATAAGTGCCACATAGCTTCAGGAATTCCGAAGTCGATCAGGTCTACACCGAGCACTTTTTCGAGCGTTCGCGCATAGTATTGAGCGGCTCCCCCAATCCCGTTCAGATAGACGGCGCCGTAGTCCTTCAAAGCCGCCAGCGTCTTGGGACCCATTCCACCTTTGCCGATCACCACACGTACGCCGTACTTCTTGATCACGTCGGCCTGATACGGCTCTTCTCGAATGCTCGTAGTCGGACCCGCAGCTTTCACTACCCACTGATCCCCTTGCTTGAGCATCACCGGACCGCAGTGGTAAAGCACCGCGCCGTTGAGATCCACCGGAGGCGGATTCTTCATTAAGTAAGCATGCACCGCGTCGCGTCCCGTGTACATATCGCCGCTGATGAGGACAACGTCGCCGACCTTGAGCGCGCGCACCTGCTCCTCTGTGACAGGCGCCCGCAGCGCGACTTCGCGACCGGTTAGCGTGAAGCCTGACTCCCTGGCCATTCTTTCGACGGGCCGTTGCGGGTCGCGGTAAAGCCAGCCGGTGATGGCGCCTGAGTTTGCGTCCAGCCGGACCCCCAAACGGCGGAACGCCCAGCACTCGTATGCGACGGATACGAAGAAGCTCGCGGGCAGCCGGTTTGCCGCTGTGACTTTGCAGCCGATTAGAGAAGCCTTGCCGCCGAACCCCATGGCTCCGATGCCGAGTTTGTTCGCTTCCACCATCACGTCCGCTTCGAGCGCCGCGAGCTGGCTATCGGGATTGACGTCATCCAAAGTGCGGAACAGCTGCTGCTTCGCAAGCCAGTAACCGTGGGCGCGATCGCTACCGATGCAAACGCCGAGCGCGCCAGGCGCGCAGCCCTGTCCTTGTGCTTGCCAGACGGCATGCAAAAGGCATTTGCGGACGCCGGCCAGGTCGCGTCCAGCGCGTCCCATGTGGTCGAGTTCGGCGGGCAGGGAATACTGGATGTTCTTGTTCTCACAGCCGCCGCCCTTGAGCACGAGTTTCACTTCGATTTCAGGCTTGCGCCACTGCTCGAAGTGGAGGACGGGCGTCTCCTCACCCAGGTTGTCTCCGCTATTCTTTCCGGTGATGGAGTCTACCGAATTCGGCCGCAGCTTACCGCGCCGCGTAGCTTCGGCCACCGCCTCACGCACCGTGTCGGCAATGGCAATTTGATCCACGCCCACCGGTGTGTGGATCAGGAATGTCGGCATTCCGGTGTCCTGGCAGATGGGCGAGGACTCATCGGCAGCCATGTCGATGTTGGTGGCGATGATATTGAGCGCCTGCATGGACTGCGTCCCAGGCGTTTCGGCCGAGAGTGCCAGGCCCATCGCTGCCCGCACATCCGGCGGCAGGTTGGACGAAGTCTGGGTGATCAGTTCGATGAGGCTTTCCTTGAGAAATTGCATAAACGGGTCCGATTGAATTATGTCAGCTTGATGGTCACTTGCGCCGAAACTCCGGGCTTGATGAGGGGCGTGGGACTGATGAACTCGATGATCACCTGGGCCCCATTAACGTCGCGCACCGTGCCGGCGATCACTTCGTTGGGGACCTCGGCTACGTGGATGGCGACTGTCTGCCCGGTCTTGAGGCGTTTCAACTGGGGCACCGTCGGATTAACCACTACCTCCATTGCCGAGAGAGCGGTGGCAATCTGGAAGAGATCTTCGACGTCGCGGGTGACCGTCTCGCCCTGGCTGCGGTTGCGAGCCACGACGTAGCCGTCGACAGGAGCGTGAACATCGCTCGAACCAGCTTCGGTCTTGGCCTGCTCCAGCAGGTCGGCGCGTTGCGCGACGATGCGCTTGTAGTTGTCGAGATCGCGGTTGAGCGCTTCGATACGGTCGGCCGTCTGGCGGGCGACGGCCTGCTTGCTTTCGTCCTCGTCCCTCAGCGTGTTGTAGTCGGTCTGAGCTTTCTCGTAGGTCAGGCGCGGAGTCGCGCCATCAGCGAACAGCATTTTTTGACGCTGGTAGGTCTTCTCGGCTCGATCCAATTCGGAGTGTGTGCGGGAGGCGTCAGCTTGCGACCGGGAAACTTCAAGACGCGCGGCAATAATGGACGCTTCCAGATTCCGCACACGCGTTTGGGACTGTTCGAGCTCTTCAGTGGCTCCTTCAAGCGCGGTCTCGAGGCGAACATTCTTGATGCGTGCGAGTAGCTGCCCGGCGACGACGTCCTGGCCTGCTTCTACGGCGATGACTTCCAGAATCCCGTCGACCGGCGCGCCCACATTCAGCACCTTCGACGCCTGCACTTTCCCGGACAGGCTGAGCTCGTTGCCGGTGAATTCGTCCGATGGAGGAGGGGCCTGTTGCACCACCGGCGGCGGGGCGGGAGCTTGGTGATTCTGGCGCCATGCCAGGGCGCCGGCCGCGATAGCCACCAGTACCGCGATGCCTCCGAACAAAATCCACTTTCCGCGCATGTTACCTCTCGATGATACAAAGAGGAGATGACCGGCATCCGATTACGCGCGCTGGCCGCGACCTATTTCAAGATCGGCAACACAACATTCGGCGGCGGCGACCCCACCATGCTGGCGTTGAAGCACGACTTGATGGACAACAAGCGCCTCTTGACGCCGGAGCAGTTTGCGCTAACGTTCACCCTGTCGCGAGTGACGCCCGGTACGAACATGCTCGCGTTCTGTGCGGCGACCGGCTACCTCTTGCGCGGTTGGTGGGGTGCCATTGTGGCGGTAGCAGCCATCGCGGTTCCCTCGTCGATGCTGGCGGTGATCGTCTCGGGCGCCTTTGAATCGTGGATGTCCAATGCATACGGGGCAGCGGCGATCAATGCGACGCTCGCTGCTGCAGTGGGGATGATGTTTGCCGGCGCCTGGATGATCGTGAAACCGCATCTGCGAGCGGGCGCCTGGACCCGCACGCTGGTGATTCTCTCCGGAGCCTTCGGGCTCACCTGGTGGGTCCATCTGACGCCGCTCCAGGTAATCGGGATTGCCGCAGTCGTGGGCGCTTTCTGGCGGGAGCGTCCCGCTCGATGAATCCACTTCTGGTCTATCTGCTCCTGCTCAAGGCAACCGCGACTTCGTTCAGCGGACTCGCTGGAGTGCCGATCGTGCACGAAGATTTCGTCGTCAACCGCCACCTGCTCACGGTGGAGCAGTTGAATGCCGCTATCGCCGTCAGCCGGACAATCCCCGGTCCGAACGGACTGTGGGTGGTGGGCGCCGGCTATTACGCCGCAGGCTTGCCGGGGGCAGTGGCGGGTTCGCTCGCCTTGATGACGCCTGCGTTCCTGGTGATTCCGCTGCTGATCTGGGCGGGACGATATTCGGATCTGTCAATTGTGCGCAACGCAATCAGTGCAGCACTGATTGCCGGTGCCGGGTTGCTGGTAGCGATTACGTTTGAGTTGGCGCGAAGCTCTATTACCTCGCCGCTCGCCGCCGGGATCGCCGCAGTCGCTTTTGTCGCGCAGACTGCGACACGCGTGGATACCCTGTGGATGATGCTGGCGTCGGCACTGGCGGGGTTGATTGCGCGAAAGCTTACCTCCGGGTGAGCGGAGAATCAGACCGTCGACGGCCGCACTTCGACAGGCATTTCCTGATCCTTATACTGCAGCTGGTACAGCTTCCAATAAATGCCGCGCTGCATCAACAACTGCTGATGCGTGCCGCTCTCCCTCAGCTTGCTCTTGTGCATAACGAAGATCCGGTCAGCTCGCTGGATAGTTGAAAGACGGTGCGCGATGACGATCGACGTACGGCCGGCCACCAGTCGCGAAAGCGCGTCCCTCACGCGGAATTCGGTCTCGGTGTCGACGCTCGACGTGGCCTCATCCAGCAGCAGGATGCGCGGATCATGTGCCAAAGCGCGGGCGAACGAGATGAGCTGCTTCTGTCCAGTGGAGTAACCGTTGCCGCGCTCGCGTACCGGCTGAGCAAAGCCTTCCGGCAGCGTCCGGATGAATTCGCCGAGGTTCACTTGCTCCACGGCCTGCTCCATTTGCTGGTCAGAAATCCCGGCTGTGCCGAGACGGATATTGCTGTCCAGCGTGCCGGTAAACAAGTGCGGGTCCTGCAAAACAATGCCGAATTTACGGCGCAGTTCGCCGATGTCGGCGTTGCGCACATCCACTCCGCCCACTCGAATCGCCCCTTGCTGCACGTCGTAGAAGCGGAGAAGCAGATTCGTTAGGGTAGTCTTGCCCGCGCCGGTATGGCCCACCACGGCGACGGTCTCACCGGCCGCGATGTGGAAGCTGACATCGCGCAGCACCCAGTCCTCCTCCTTATAGGCGAACCAGACGTGATCAAATTCGATGTCGAGCGGACCCTCGGGCAGTGCTTGGATTTGTGCCGCGGACTTTACCGCTACTTCAGTGTCGAGCAGTTTGAAGATGCGCTCGGCGGCTGCCATCGCGCTTTGCAGGATATTGTATTTTTCACTGAGATCCTGAATCGGCCGGAAAAAGCGGAGTCCGTACTGAAAGAATGCGACCACAACGCCGATGGTGAGTGCACCACCGCGAACGCGCCAGCCGCCATATGCAAGCAGCATCGCCAGAGCCAGCATACTGAGAAACTCGACCACCGGGTAGAACCAGCCGTAGGCGGTGATCGATTCCTTGAACGCCTCCATGTGATCGCGGTTGATTGACCGGAACTCGTCGTTGCTGCGAGCCTCGCGATTGAAAAGCTGGAGAACGGTGATGCCGTTGATGTGTTCCTGAAGGTAGCTGTTGATGCGTGCGATGGCCACGCGTATGCGACGGTAGCTCTCGGTCACGGCGCGGCGGAAGCGAATGGTGACGTAGATGACGATCGGCATCACCGCAAGCAGCAGGCCGGTGAGGCCGGGGCTCAGTTGGAACATCGCGAACACAACGAAGCCGAGCATCAGTAGGTCGCCGATGATGGTGACCAGGCCAGAGGCGAACAGGTCGTTGAGCACATCTACGTCGGTGGTGACGCGAGTGATCATCCGGCCAACCGGATTGCGGTCGTAATAGGAAATATCGAGGCGCTGCAGATGGGTCATCAGTTCCCGGCGCAGGTCGAACATCGCGCGCTGCCCGGTCCACTGCATGAGGTATTGCTGGCCGAAATCGCAGATGAAGCCGATCACGATGGCGGCGAAATAGACGGCGGTGATGCGCGCCATTCCCGCCCAGGGATCGTCCGGGAGATATCGTGCGAGTCCAGTGTTGGCACCGGCCGGCGCAAGGTACCGGTCAATCGCCAGCTTGGTCAGCAATGGCCCGACAATTTGAGTGATCGAATTGGCGAGCAGGAACAGCAGCGAGATCGCGACGGTGGCGCGGTAGGGTTTGATGTAAGCCAAAAGCCGGCGCATCAACCGGCTGTCATATGCTTTACCGAGTACCTCTTCTTCCACTCACTCCAGCTTAGCGGCTGTCAGGCTCGTCACCAAGGTCATGCTGCAACTTGGATAGCTCAGTCTTCAATTTCGCGGTGATACCGGCGTACTTTGGCTGACCGTAGAGGTTATGCATTTCGTGGGGATCGTGCGCGATGTCGAACAACTCCCACTCCGGCTCCTGCGCTGAGGGGAACGATCCGGTACGCCCGAGCGGCTTGTTGTAGTAGTAGATCAGCTTCCAATCCTTCGTGCGGACGCCATAGTGCGCGGGCACGTGGTGATCGTTGTCGTTGTGCATCCAATACCGGTAATACATCGACTGCCGCCAGTCCTTTGGCGTGTGACCTTCGAGATTCCGGCGGAAGCTGCGGCCTTGCATATCGGAGTCAACGGGCAGCCCTGCGTAGTCGAGGAACGTTGGCGCAAAGTCGACGTTGAGTGCGATATCGTGGCTCACACTTTTTGGTCGGATGGCGCCCGGGTAGCGAATCAGGAATGGCATGCGCAGCGACTCCTCGTACATCAACCGCTTGTCGAAGAAGCCATGGTCGCCAAGGAAGAAGCCTTGATCGGACGTATAGATGATGATCGTGTTCTCGGCGATCTTTTCAGCGTCGAGATAGTCGAGCACGCGGCCAACGTTGTCATCCACGCTCTGCACGCAACGCAGGTAGTCCTTGATGTACAACTGATAGGCCCACTTGCGAAGTTCATCGCCTTCGAGACCCGCCGGACGGTCCAATTTCAGATCGGTCTTGGTGTTATTCTCGCCCACCTTCATCTTGACGGCGGCGACGCTGCGCGCCCGGCCTTCGTAATGATCGAGAAGGTTGCCGGGTTCGGGCATGGTTTGGTTATCGAACAGATGGGCGTATTTCGCCGAGGGCTCCCAGGGACGATGCGGCGCCTTGTGGTGGCACATCATGAAGAACGGCTTGGCGGTATCGCGCTTCTTGAGCCAGTCGAGGCTGAAGTCGCCGATCAGGTCGGTGCAGTAGCCTTCGTATTTCTTCCGGCTTCCCATCTCGATGAAGTCAGGATTGTGATACACGCCCTGGCCGGGGAGGATGTTCCAGTAGTCGAAGCCGGTGGGATCGCTGGCGAGATGCCACTTGCCGATCATGGCGGTCTGGTAGCCGCCGCCCTGGAGTAATTTCGCTACGTTCTGACGCTTTCCGTCCAACGCGTCGTTCAGCGTGTACACCCCGTTCTTATGGCTGTACTGGCCGGTGAGGATGGCCGCGCGGGACGGAGTGCAGATGGAGTTCGTGCAGAAGCAATTCTCGAACCGCATGCCGCCTGTGGCGACACGGTCAATATTCGGAGTCTCATTGATGCGGCTGCCGTAGGCGGAGATCGCGTGCGCTGCGTGATCGTCCGACATGATGTACAGGATGTTGGGACGGTTACGTGTGGCGGCCCACGCGCCCGAGACGGCTGCTGCCGTGGAGCCTATGAATGAACGGCGGGAGAGCATGCGGCAATAGCATATAACACCGCCGCCCTCCCGGAACTCCCTCAAGAACCCTTGCGCTTCAACGGAAGGACTACTGCATCAACTGAAGAATGAGATTGTCCACTCCGCCAGAGCCCTCCACGCCGAGGTACTTTGTTGTTCCCGCCTGAATGGGCAGGGTGCCGAGCACAATGCCGTTCACTGTAGCCGTGGCTCTCAGCGCAACCGGATCAACCGCGATCTGAACTGGATTGAAGCCGTTGAAGTCCACCGGAATAATCGCGCTGACGCTCGGGCCACTGAGTCCGCGGGTTCGAAATTCCGCGAGTCCGCTTCCCTGAACTCCCGTGGCTTGAGCCAGGATCCGCACCCACACCGTAGCACCGCCTTCGAAGTTGTCCTCGAGAACGTTCGAGGTCGTCAGTCCGAGAGCGGTGTAGTGGCCCAGAATGGGGCGCGGCATCAGCTCCGCCGAAAGCGAGAACTGAGCCTTGGGCGTGGACATCGGAACCAGTAGATCAACGCTGCGAAACACGTTGAGATCGTTAAAGCACCAGGCGGTACCGTTGCTGCCACCCGGTTGCATAGGAGTCGGGGCTTCATACGGGTTGGGGCTGGTGCCGGCGAAATTCCAGCCGGGAACACCGGCCGCATCCAGCGACATCCAGGACGTGCTCTTGTCGGCTGGGAATTCTGCCCAAAATTCGCCCACTCCAGTAGCAATCGCAACGGAGGTTAGTTTCCCTTACCGCTCTTTGGGCGGACGCTCTCCGGGCCAAAGCCGAATGATTCATGGAGCAGGACAGCGCCCGTTTGGGAGAAGCACAGCGGCGCGGCGGCTAGGGCCAGGGTGAGCAGAGTTCGATTCATCATGCCCGTCAGGACAAGGCATCGCCTCAGGCTGCACAACGTTTTAGCGAGGTTTGTTTCAGCAGTCGACAGCTGCGTGCCGTTGAATTGTTCTACGACTTGGTGCGCTGAATCTGGGCTCGTAGATAGTCGACCACCCGGTCAAACGGATCGAAGCCGAATTCTCGGGCGATCGGAGCGCGAAGGTTGGAGTTCGCGTTCACGTCGTAAAAGATCAGCCGCCCATCGCTGGCTTCTAGATATTCGATTCCTCCGACGTCGAGACCTCCGGCAGCGACGATGCTCTTTCCAGAATTCACTGCGGCAGCAGGCACCTCGGGATACGCGTAGAACTCCACCGGCTTGGACGGCACGGCCGCCGGAATCTCGCAGTGACCCTCACCGCCTTCTGGGTTACAAGTCTCCGACGGGCAGAGATTGAAACCGCCGTTCGATATCACGCGCATCGCGTACAGCATCTCGCCGCCGAGAAACTCCATGCGAACAATGCCACGGGCGGGGTCCACGTCAAAGTGTTCCTGCAGCAACAGGAGATTGTCGGGGAGCCATAGATCCGGACGGTCGCGGATCAGACGCCGGGCCTCGTCGGCTGAGTTCAGTAGAAACATGCGTGCGCCGCTGCCGCCCTGCTCCGGTTTGATCAGCGCAGGCCACTGGTCGCCCCACATCTCGAGCGCCGCGTCAATGTCGTTGAAGGCGAGGGTTCGGGGATGCGCGATGCCTAGCTTGGTCATGAGTGCCGATTGCGCCGACTTACTCAGCTCCAGCGAAAACGCCCGGCTGCCATTGAGTACCCGTGATCCACCCAGTTCCAGCGACCGCATGAAGGACAGTGCGAGAGGTACGGCACGGGTATTGCCTCGAACGTAAGCGCTGGGGCTTGCCTGGTTGAAGTAGAGCGGCGCCGCAGGCACGGCATCCGGATCGAAGGCGGCCGTCTTAAGATCGAACTTCGCAAACGTCACGCCCTGTTTGTCCAACGCGGAGAATAGCGGCTTCTGCCATTCGGGGTGTTCGAACAAGACAACCAGGTCGGTGGACATAACTTCGATTGTGGCGCGAACGGTGCATTGCCCGCAGGATACTTCGGCTATCGAGGGATTGTGGGCGGTTGCGGTGAAACAAAGGTGGGCGCCTGAGAGTAGAAGCGTTCGCGGATCACTTTGCCGTCGTGCCACTCGCGGACCGCCACCTGTTTTTCGATGTAGCGGATCCCTGAGTACTCGAGATCGAACTCCCACTCGGAGAAGGACCGGCAGCCCTCCACCGCACTCGAAATTAGGCGGCGCCCGAATACACGAAACATCCGCCCCACTGCTTCTTGCCGCTCACGATTCTCCGCCTTGCCCTTGACTGCATAGTGTCCGCTCTCATCCATAACCACTTCGTCGGCGTACCAGCGCTCGTAGGCTTCGCGGAGGTGGCCGGCCAGCACCTGCGCGTTCAACTGGCGCTCTGCGTCGATCACGAAGTTCAGGTTTGCGTCTGTGGTGTTCATAGGGTCTGCCTACCTTCGGCGTCCGCTCTCAGCACGGTGGCTGTAATTCCCAATGACGCAGCAGCGGCAGCCCGCCCGGTGGGGAATGGCGGACAACTCTTGAGTGCCGCAGTGAGATCGGCGGAGAGTTCTTCGGCACTCGTGTAACGGGAGACACGGTCCGGTGCTACTGACTTCGCAATCACGTCCCGGACTGCCAGGTGCTCGGCCGTCGCGCCGGCGAAATCGAAGCGCGAGCTCAGGAATTGCTGGACCTGTTCATGCACGTTCAGAGACCGCAGTGGCAACGCGCCCGTCAGTGTCTCGAGCAGAATCACGCCAAACGAATATACGTCGGCGCGGGCATCCACCTCCGCACCGGCGAGTTGCTCTGGAGACATATATCCGTAAGTGCCCATCACCGTACCGGGACGCGTCTCGCTCATAGCCTCGGCGCGCTCCTCCGCGCGGATCTTTGCCAGCCCGAAATCGAGAATGCGCGCGGTGAAGGGCGCCGAATCCGACGGCATCGCAGGGTCCAGCAGTATATTCTCGGGCTTCAAATCGCGGTGGACAATGCCGGCCTGATGTGCGCACTCCAGCCCGTCGAGTACCCCGCTGAACAGGGGCAGCGCGAACTGAGGCTGCCATTGCCCATCGTCGGCCAGCGCCGCCCGCCACGAACGTCCAGGCACGAGTTCAAGCACTTGGTAGGCGCCGTCGCCGGCCAGCGACCCGAAATCGAAAATGCGTACAATGTTCGGATGATTCAGGCGCGCCGCCGCCTGGGCTTCACGGCTGAACCGGCGCACCGCGCCCGAGTTGCCGAATAAACCACCCTTCATTACCTTCACCGCTACCGCGCGGCTTAGCCGCAGGTCGAGCGCTTCGTAGACCGCACCCATGCCGCCGCGCCCCAACAACCGGTCGAGACGGTACCTTCCGTCAATTGTGCGCTCCACCGGGACGCTCAGGATGAGTTCGACGCCGTCGGACTCGCATACCGACGACGACGCGCTGAAGCAGCGGCCGCACCGCGGACATTCCTTGACGACATCGATCTGGCGGCCATCAAGCCGCGCCAGCACCTCCCGCTCGGCGATTCTCTGCACGTTGACCATCGATCGCAATGACAGATTCTCCTGCAACACGCCGATCTGCGCCGCTACTGACTCCAGCAGCTTGCGATCACGTGTGGTGTAGGGTTCCTCTGACTTCTTTGCGCCAAGTGCGATGAGGCCGACGAATTTATGCTCGGTGGAGAGAATGGGGACGAGCAGTTCCGCCTCGAGGTGCTTGAGTGGTTTCCAGAAACTCTCGGGGTGCTGTTGCTCGAACTCGGTCCAGGAGACAGCGCTGCCGGACTTCGCCAGCAGATCGAAAGCTTCGCAATGCGCGGGCAGGGTGGGCAGCGCCGGCCGTTCCACCGAGGAATGCGCGAGCATCATTTCGTGCTTTTCGTAGATGTAGACCAGGGCGTGCTCCGGATGAAGCGCGGCTTCGAGTTCGCCCGTCACCGCTGAACACAGAGTCCGCAATGAATCGGCTTGGGTCATCGTGGAAACCAGGCCCGCGAGAATTCGCTCCTGGTTGTAACTCTCGCGGAAGAACCGGCGGTCAATTGCATCCCGCAGTTTCGATCGATACCTGAGCCCGGCGATTGCCGCCAGCAGGATCACGGAATTCCATTTCGCCCCGCCTTCAAACAGAAGCTGTTGAACGGTCCGGTTGGGATTCAAGACGATACCCCAAATCAGGCCAATCACCGGCAGCGCAACCAGCAGGCGCAGCGCGTTGGCGGCGAGTAAATATTGAACGCCGCGCCGCACTACAACCTGAATGCCGAGCACGCGATGCTTCAGCACGGCGTAAGCGATGGAGGTTGGAACGGCGGCAAGCAGCAGATTGCTCACTCCGGACAACACTGCCAGCACCGGCTGCATCTGGTTGGCGATGCCCATGGCGGCCCAAACAACCCAGCAGACCGTAGTGACGATCATCGGCACGGTCGAGACCACGATGCCGGCAAATACCCAGCGGATGCGACGCCGCTGGCCCGCATCGTTTAGTCTGCGGTAATTGAGGATGCAGACCGAAGCCGTGGCGACGATCGCGAAACCCATGAAAATCAACTGAAGGAACTGAACACCGCTTTGCCATTGGTACAGTCCGCGAAAGCCGGTCGCGACCTGGCTGAGCTGGTCGACTGACCACTTTGAGACGGCAATGGACACAGCGCCAAGAGCCCAGACAATCCACCCGCCTCCGACGAGCGCCCCATCCATAATTCGCCGGAGTCGCGTAACGGGAAAGCTAACCGGGAACACGGAAAGAAATTGATAGCTCGCCACAAAATGCAGAGGGAAAACGGCCGCGAACAGGCTGGGCACCCATGCGGCGGCACCCCTGACGTTCGAAAGTGCATTCGGGTTTGAGGCAACGTAGGCGACGTAAGCGGCAGTTGTCAGTGAAGACGCCCATGCACGCCAGCCAATCGTCTCATTCGGCTTCGCGAACGCGATCAGCATGCCGGTAACGAAATACACCAAAGACAGAATCAGATTTACCGTTACCTGCGCGAGTACCGCTGGACGGCGCACCACTTTCAGCCGCATTGGGATCTCGATAGTCGTGTTCGCGCGCTTGACGGTTAGGCCGTAGGGACCTTCTGGAAGGCGGTCGAGAATTTCACGTGGGAGGGCAGCGAGCACAGAGGCGTCGCCGTTGAACCGCGTTATCAGATCCCCCACTTCCAGGCGGTGCCACGCCGGGCCGTCTGGAGCTACTTGACGAACCACCCAGCCGCCGTCGCTTCGAACGCCGTCCCATCCGGTCTGCCGTATGTCGGGACCATACCGGAACGCGACTACTGCATCCACCACGAACAGCGCCAGGAAGATCACGCCCACCACTAGGCCGAGACGAATCAAAGGCGGCTGTTCCTTGGTGAACCAGCTTCCAGGATGTGCTTTCGGTAAAGTGGCGGACCCAGTCATCAGTTACCGTGCAATGACGACACACGGATGTTTATCAGGGTAGCGCGGCTGTGGGGTCATGGGAGCGGATGCGGACAGAAATTCAGGTCGCCTTCCGTGCGTATCTTGTCGTCCTGTCCAAGTCGCGCTGCAATTGAGTACAGGCGCGAACCGCCGAGCGCCTCCCAGCCGAATCCGAAATGGATTGGTTGCAGACCCGGGGCGAAGGTCCGCACCACTCTGACGGGGAACCCAGCGAGATCGCGAGTTGTCAGATCGATGAAGGCGACACTTGCCCCGGCAGTCTCCACCATCGCAGCTACGCGCGCCAAGTCCACGGACACCTCGCCTGAGGCGGACTCGGGCAAGGCGGATCCATCGACGCGCGCTCCTCCCCGCAACAAGTGATCGAACTCATTTAAGCGCTCGCGAATACTGAAGAACCCGCCATGATCCTCCATCGTTCGTACCTGTTCGTAGCCGCGTGCCGGATCCGACAATTCCCCCTGCACGGCGCGTCCACACTCTGAGGCGTAAACCTGGCACACCTCCAGCACCGCTCGCTCCACTGCGATCGATCCCGACAGATGGCAGCCCAATCCCACCGCCGCCGCCGGACGCCTGCCCGAGCGATCCACTGTGATGGCCATCGCCACTGGTACAGCAATGTCGGTGGTGAGCAAAAAGACGCGCACGTCGATACCTGATTGCCTGAACACGGCACGAACGTATTCGCACTTGGGTGGACTTTCGAGGGCAACTTCAACGGCGGCCAGGCGATTCATCCAATGCAGTACGAAAGCGTCGCGCTCGATGCATTCATACAGCCCGCCGAGGATAGCCGCGTCCAAAGTCTCGCCGGTGGATAATCCGGTGGTGGTGAGAAGTGAGAAGTTCTCGCCGCGTGCGAAGGCGGGGAATGAGAGGTAGGTTTGCGAGGCCGGAACGTATACCGGTGTTCCGTCTAAACGGAGCGCTCTTGACCAGTGCAACGGTTGGCCCGGCGTATAGCGGCGAAAGGGAAACTCCGGTGCGGCATACTGACGGTCCTGGTACAGGACGAACGCAGAGGGTTCCAGATAAGAGCTGTCGCCGGACGCTGCTTGGAACGAGAGTGCTGAGGCGTCGTAGGTCGACGCGCAGTAGCGTTCGAGCGCCTCTCCGATTGCGCCTCCCTCTGCCTGCTCGCGCGTCCAGCCCTTTCCGGCAGCGGATCGTTCCGCGGCCGGCGCCTTGCGAAAGTCAAAGTTTGAAAGCACTGCCTGACTGAGGTAGGGCGGCAATGGTGCGCCCGGAGGAGGAGGGTAGTCGCGCAATCCCAGGATGAGCCCGGTTCGCGGATTCACCAGATCCGGCAGTAGACGCCGGGCGCCCGGCGCTGCACTCGGGCTGGCGCCGCATACCGGACACGTGGGCACGCGCAGCACGACATCACGCTGGCTTGTCATGGTTATGGTGTCGATGGTGACGATTGCGCCCGTCGACGCCGCAGCCAGGCCACTGACAACATTCACAGCCTCTTGTGCCAGCAAGTGCCCCAGCAGTCCCTCGGCGGCAGTGTTGACGGTGATCGCTTTATCCTCGGGTGCCTGCAGGCGAGCGAACGCGCTGGTCGGGTCGGGCGAACACGCTACCGCACGCATCTGGTAGCAGAGGTAACAGGCGGTGCGTCCAGGTTCGACAGTGGGTCCCAGGACGGCTGCATGATTTCGGCAATGACCGGCCGACCAGCGGAGCGCGGTGCGCATCGCAACACGGTTCAAACGGTAGAGGAGTGATTCAGGCGGGGCAACGGCGATGGCAAAGGCTACGCCATCGAGGGCGGCGGCGAGGTCGTCGTCTGACTGAAACGTCGCGGCTGCGCCGAGATCGAGAATCCGTTCGACTCCCACTGTCTCGAGGGTCGACGCTATGATGCGCGCGGCCAGCGACGAGCCTGCAATGGCGATACTAGAAGAGCGAAGAAGCGCTGCTGCACTTGGGATTGCTTCTTCGCCCACCGTTAACAAATCAACTACTGGCCGAGCTTCGAGAAATCGGCCGGCGTCGGATTGCCCTGTTGCTCTTCCTGTACCGAACTTGATGCGAATCCGCAGGCACAGGGCGGCATCGCAGAGCAGGGCGGCATTCCATAGTGATATACGACGTGAGTGTTAACCGCGGCGGCACCCGCTTGCTGCGCGGCCCCGGCTGCTTCCAGACGCGTCACTCTCGCTTCGAGAGCCGACATGCGTGCTTCGACATTCCCAGCTTGATCTGCCATTTCTATCTCCTTGACAACTTCGGTGGACCGATTCTACTACGAAAGCCCGTCAAAGAGTTGCGAAGAGGATCGCGTCTGCGTATAGTGGGTTCCCACGGGGCTGGCGCCCAGCCTCTTTCCAGATCGACGGAGCTGATTATGTATTACAAAGACGTTGAGGCCAGCCTGCAGACCGGTGATGTACTGCTTTTCGGTGCCACTTATGGTGAATCGAAGATCATCGAGCAGTTGACAGGTGCTCCTTTTTCTCATTCGGGGATGATCGCTCGATTCCCGAATATGGATAACAAGGTCTACTTTTGGGAATCGGTCACCGACACCCGGGCGTTTCCCGACCCAATCAATAAGCTCGACCACATGGGCGCGCGGATCGTGGACTTACGCGCATTGCTCGCCTATTACACGCCCTACACGAACAATCAGTTCACCTGGCGGCGACTCCAGACTTACTGGACTCCGGCCTTGCAGGCGGCCTTCGAGAACTTCGTCAAACAAACCGATACCCGGCCTTTTCCGACCGACGAACAGATGCTGATCGATTACGTCCTGGGACACTACCGCGGCGTGGATACAGGGATGTCGGTCCTCTATTGCGCCCAACTGGTGGCCGCAACATATCAGGCGTTAGGCCTGCTGCCGCTCGACCCCCCAACGAATTACTATGCGCCCGCGGACTTTTCAGCGTTGGGGCAACGGGTGGCTATGCTGAACGGTGCCGGTCTCGGTCCCGAAACCGTCGTGATCTGGGATGGCGAAGTGAAGCAGAATCCGATGAGCCTGTCCGCGATGAAGTCGGCAAAGGCCGCTGCCGCCACGGCTACCACCGGGACGTCAGGCAGTGCGGACGCCGCGCCGCCTTCCAGTCCAGCGAAGACTCCATAGCGAAACCCGCAAAATCCGGCTGTGAGCATGCGGATTTGCGAGAGTCGACGTTGAATTTTTGGTGAGCCGGGTGGGGATCGAACCCACGACCACCGCATTAAAAGTGCGATGCTCTACCGACTGAGCTACCGGCTCGAAAAGGGAGGGTCCTGCGGGGGCAGGGAACTACCTCCTTACGATAACACAGCGGTTCCTTTTGTCCCCTGAAAAAGCTGTGCTATCCTGTGATTTCATGTTGGGCGCCGCCGCAAACCATATCCATCATCACCACCATAATCATGGTGCGTCGCGACGGGCCGCCGGCTGAACTCCTTTGACAGCCTGAAAGTTTTTCAAAAAGCCCGCCGCGACAAACGGCGGGCTTTTTGTTTGTTACGACACTAAATTTTATGAAACTCGACTTCACGAAACTCGACGGCCTCGTACCCGCCGTCATTCAGGACCACGCCACCGGCCGCGTCCTGATGCTCGGCTTCATGAACGAGGAAGCCTGGCGCAAAACCGTCGAAACGGGCTTTGCCACCTTCTATAGCCGCTCGCGAAACAAGCTGTGGCTCAAAGGCGAATCGTCCGGTCACCGCCTCGTTGTGAAGGGCATCCAAACCGACTGCGATGAGGATTCGCTCGTCATTTTTGTCGAAGCGCAAGGACCGGGCGTGTGCCACAACGGCTACCATAGCTGCTTCTATCGAACCTTGATGGACGGCGAATGGGCCGAATCAGAGAAACCGACGTACGATCCCAAAGCCGTTTACGGAGGCAGTAAGTGAAACTGAAACTCGGCATTCCCAAGGGCAGCCTCGAGAACGCGACCATCGACCTCTTCAAGCGCGCCGGCTTTTCCATCACCACCAGCAGCCGCTCCTACTTCCCCTCCATCGACGATCCTGAAATTGAGTGCATGCTGATCCGCGCCCAGGAAATGGCGCGTTACGTCGAAGACGGCGTCCTCGACGCGGGCCTCACCGGACGCGACTGGATTGCCGAAGTTGAGGCGAATGTCGAGACCGTGGCTGACCTGATCTACGCCAAGCAGAGCTTTGGCAAGGTCCGCTGGGTGCTGGCGGTGCCCGAGGCCTCGCCTATTCAAAACGTGAAGGACCTGCAGGGCAAGATTGTCGCCACTGAACTGGTTGCAACCACGCGCCGCTACCTCGAGGCAAATGGAGTGAAGGCCAAAGTGGAATTCAGTTGGGGCGCCACTGAGGTGAAGCCGCCCGAACTGGCCGACGCCATCGTCGAAGTTACGGAAACCGGTTCGTCGCTGCGTGCCAACAAATTGCGGATTGTCGAGACGATCCTCGAATCGAATACGCAATTGATCGCTAACGTCAATTCGTGGAAGAACGATTGGAAGCGGCGCAAGCTCGAGGATATGCGCATGCTGCTTGAAGGCGCGATCAACGCTCTCGGCAAAGTCGGGCTCATGCTGAACGTAGAGAAGAGCAACCTCGAAGCCGTGCTGGGAGTGCTGCCGGCGTTGAAGCAGCCCACCATCTCTCAACTGAGCGACGCCACCTGGGTGGCGGTAAACACGATTCTCGATGAGACAACCGTGCGGACCATCATTCCGCGCCTCAAGGAAGCCGGCGCCCAAGGCATCGTCGAATATCCACTGAACAAGATCGTAATGTAACGCGATGCTGCGAATTCTCAATTACACCGACGCGCAGGACCTGATCACGCGCAAGACCGTCCGGATGGCCGAGGCCGAGCGCACCGTCGCACCCATTCTCGACGACATCCGCAAACGCGGCGACGCGGCTCTGCTCGACTACGCCCGTAAGTTCGACCATTTCGAGGGTGCGGACCTGCGCGTGAGCCGTGCCGAATGCGATCAGGCGCGCGCGCAATTACCGCCTGAATTTGTCTCCGCCGTCGAGATCGCGTCTCGCAATATTCGCTCCTACGCCGCCAACCAACTGCCCCCAAACCGGACGGTCGAGTATCCGGATGGGCGCCGGCTCGGGCAGATCGTACGACCGCTCGATTCGATGGGAGCCTATATCCCCGCGGGACGTTACCCGCTACCTTCGACGCTGCTGATGACCGCGATTCCGGCGCATGTCGCCGGCGTAGCTCGCATCTGCGTCGCTTGTCCCAAGCCGAGCCTTGAGATCCTCGGCATCTGCTCGATGCTCGGCCTCGAGCACGTTTACCGGATGGGCGGCGCCCAGGCGATTGGCGCAATGGCGTACGGCACCGAAAGCATTCCGGCAGTCCAGCGCATCGTGGGTCCCGGCAACGCTTATGTTGCTGCCGCAAAGAAGCTCATCGCAGGCGAGGTCGGCATCGACTTCGTCGCCGGTCCTACCGAGATCGTCATCATTGCGGCGGACGGCGACCCGTCCCACCTCGCCGCCGACATGCTGGCGCAAGCTGAACATGACGTCGACGCCTCGGCGATTCTGCTAACAACCTCGCGCACCCTCGCACAGGCTGTCGCCGAGGAAGTGGACCGCCAATTGTCGACCCTCGCCACCGCGCCCATCGCCAGGGAGGCCATCCGGAATAACTCCGCCGCAGTGGTGATGGCATCAATGGAACAAGCGCTCGAATTCTCGAATCAGCTCGCGCCTGAACATCTCAGCATCCACGATGCGTCGCTGATGGCGGGCGTTCGCAATGCCGGGAGTATCTTCGTGGGGCCGTGGAGTCCTGAGGCGGCCGGCGACTATGCTTCGGGTCCCAATCACGTCCTGCCCACCTCGGGTGCGGCACGCCTGCGCGGCGGCCTGAGCGCGGCCGACTTCGTCAAAGTAATTTCGGTGCAGGAGTTAACCCGGGAAGGGCTGCGAGCCTTGGCTCCCGCCATAACCACCCTCGCCCGCGCTGAGGGGCTCGAGGCTCATGCCCGGTCCGTGGAGGTGCGCAATGCCTGAACCGCGAGAAGCCGTGAAACGCATGGCTCCCTATTCGCCGCCCACCGGCGGCAGGACCTCCAAGCTGCGTCTCGACTTCAACGAGAATACCGTCGGCTGCTCTCCCGCCGTTATCGAATTTCTCAAGAGCACGCTCGGCGCCGACCAGCTTTCGATCTACCCCGAGTACGTTGAGGCGCGGCAGGAACTGGCTGCGTTTTTTGGCGTCAGCGAGGACTCGCTGCTGTTCACCAACGGCACGGACGAAGCCATTCAGGTGCTCATCAACACCTACATCGATGACAACGATGACGTCTTGTTGCTCCGGCCGTCCTACGCGATGTATCGCTTCTATGCTGAAGTGGCGGGCGCGTCGGTGCGTGAGATCGACTACCGGACGGACGACCTATCTTTTCCCGTCGACGAGTTGCTCGCAGCCATTCGTCCCGGCACCAAAGCGATTCTGCTCGCGAATCCGAATAATCCTACCGGCACCGGCATATCGCTTGAAGTGATTCATCGGATCCTTGACGCCGCGCCGAATGCCGCCGTCCTGATCGACGAGGCCTACTTCGAATTCTCAGAAGTGACGGCTTTGCCGCTACTCGCTTCCCGCAAAAATCTCTTCGTCAGCCGGACCTTCTCAAAGGTCTACGGCATGGCGGCGATGCGGTTTGGCTGCCTGTTCTCGCAGCCTGAAAACGTCAAGTACCTGCACAAAGCACAGTCCCCCTACAGCGTGAATACGCTCGCGACGCTCGCCGCGCGAGCCGCGATTCGGGATCCCGGCTATGTCGAGGGCTACGTCGACGAAGTCCTTGCCGCTCGCGCCCGCTGCTATGAAGGGCTGCACGCCCTGGGCATCAAAACCTTCAAGAGCGAAGCGAATTTTATCCTGTTCCAAGCGGGTGACCGCGCCATCCCGATTCGTGACGAGCTTCGCAATCGCGGTGTCCTGATCCGTGATCGCAGCTACGAGATTCCCGGCTGTGTCCGCGTCACCATCGGCACCCGCCAGCAAATCGATCGCTTTCTTACGGAGCTCAAGACGCTATGGTAGACGGCACTCTGGTGTTCGACATGGACGGTGTTCTGGTGGAGGTCTCCGAGAGTTATCGTGAAAGCGTTGTTCAGACCGTCCACTATTTTTCCGGTAAGACTGTCTCTCGTGACCAGATTCAGGACTACAAGAATCAGGGGGGCTGGAATAACGACTGGGCACTATCACAGAAGATTCTGCACGACCTGGGAATCGAAGTTCCCTACGAGACCGTCGTTACCGAGTTCAACCGGATCTTCTTAGGCGCGGACGGCGGCACCGGTCTCATTACGCGGGAGGTCTGGTTCGACACCACGGGAGTTCTCGAACGGCTGAAATCACGCTTCGACCTCGCCATCTTCACCGGCAGGCTGCGGTATGAGGCCGACGTCACACTCGCCCGCTACGCCGGCCATTTGAAGTTTCATCCCATCGTCTGCGCCGACGATGTGAGCCAGCCGAAACCGCATCCCGAGGGTCTGCTGCGTATTCGCGAAGCGCAGCCGGAGCGACGCTTGTGGTATCTGGGCGACACCGTGGACGACGCCCGCAGTGCGCGCGCCGCAGGCGTGCCGTTTATTGGAGTGGTGGCGAGGGACCATTCTAGCCGCGCTGAAATTCTCCGGCTGTTCAAGGAAGAACAGGCCATCGCCGTGGTGGACGACATCAATCAACTGGAGGCTGTACTGTCATGAGGTCCGCCGCCGTCGAGCGCATCACCAAAGAGACGCAGATCAAGGGCTCGCTGAAAATCGAAGGTCGCGGACGTTATGATGTTTCCACCGGAATTCGATTCTTCGATCACATGCTGGAACTGTTTACCAAGCATGGCGGCTTCGACCTTACCTTCAAGGCTACCGGCGACCTCGACGTCGATCAGCATCACACGGTGGAAGACGCCGGCATCGTGCTGGGACAGCTATTCGCCAAGGCGCTCGGCGATCGCAAGGGCATCAACCGCGCCGGCTACTTCGTTCTTCCCATGGACGAAACCCTCGCAGTGGTCGCGATTGACCTCGGTGGCCGCCCGGCGCTGGTTTACAAGGATCTGGTGAAGGTCCGCTTGGTGGGCGATCTGCAGACCGAACTCGTTCATGACTTCTTCGACGGGTTCGTAAATCATGTCGGCGGCAACGTTCATGTGAAGGTTCTCTATGGACGTTCGAATCACCACAAGATCGAAGCCGTTTTCAAATGCTTCGCGCGTGCCATGAAGTTCGCGTGCTCGAAGGACGCTCGGCTCAAGGACGAATTGCCGTCCACGAAAGGCCTGCTGTGATTGCGATCATCGACTACGGCGCCGGCAATCTGCGCAGCGTGCAGAATACCCTCGACGAGATTGGAGCGAGCTACCACGTGCTCCCCACTCCCGAAGGCCTGGACCAGGCGACAAAGGTGATTCTGCCCGGCGTCGGCCATTTCGGGCAGATGATGCGAGCGCTCGACGAGAAAGGATTTCGTGCGCCGATCCTCGAACGCATCCGCGCGAAGGTGCCTTTTCTTGGAATCTGCCTGGGACTGCAAGGATTATTCACGGCCAGCGAAGAAGCGCCGGAACAGCGCGGACTCGGCGTCTTTGAGGGTACGGTGCAGCGCTTCGCGGCGGACGCCCGAGTGCCCCATATGGGCTGGAATTCGCTCGAGCGCCGCCACGAAACACGGTTGCTGAAAGGCCTTCCAGTGCAGCCGTTCGTATATTTCGCGCACAGTTACTACGTGCCCGAAACGTCCGTTACGGCGGCGATTTGTACATATACGACAAGCTACACGGCCATCCTGGAACACGAAAATATCTTCGGAGTCCAGTTCCATCCGGAAAAGTCCGGTCCCACTGGCTTGCGCATCGTGCAGAATTTCCTGGAGCTCTAACGTGCTTGCAAAACGTATCATTCCCTGCCTCGACGTGACCGCCGGCCGCGTGGTGAAGGGCGTCAACTTCGTCAACCTGCGCGATGCCGGCGATCCGGTGGAACTCGCCGACCGCTACAACAAGCAGGGCGCCGACGAATTGGTTTTCCTCGACATCACAGCTTCAAGCGATGCCCGCGACATCATGGCCGACGTGGTGGCCCGCACCTCGCGAAAGGTCTTCATCCCGCTCACCGTCGGCGGCGGCATCCGCTCGGTCTCTGACGCGCGCAAGATTCTGCTGTCGGGCGCGGACAAGGTGAGTGTGAATACCGCCGCCGTCCGCCGCCCTGAACTGATTCACGAACTCAGCCTGGAGTTCGGCGCCCAGGCTGTGGTCCTCGCCATCGACGCGCGACGGCGTCCGGGCGGCGGGTGGAATGTGTTCACTCGTGGAGGGCGCGACGATGAAGGGATGGACGCAATCGAATGGGCCGCTCGCGGCCAACACTTGGGTGCCGGCGAAGTGCTCTTGACTTCGATGGACACCGACGGTGTGCAGACCGGCTTTGATTGCGAGTTGACCCGCACCGTCTCTCGCGCCACCAGGATTCCCGTGATCGCCTCGGGCGGTGCCGGTGAACCGGACCACTTCACGCGTGTGCTCACCGAAGGCGAAGCAGACGCCGCTCTGGCTGCGTCCGTCTTTCACTACGGCACCTACACCGTGGCCGATTTGAAGAAGGTCCTGGCGGAGGCTAACGTGCCCGTGAGGCCGGCTGAATGATTATTCCCTGTATCGATCTCATGGACGGCAAGGTGGTCCAACTTGTCCAGGGCCGCGATAAGGCGCTGGAGGGTGATGCGCCGCTCGTCATGCTCGATAAATTTTCGGCGTTTCCGCAGATTCAGGTCATCGACCTCGACGCTGCAATGGGACGCGGCGCCAACGATTCAATTGTCGAGACGCTGGCCGCGCGCGCCACCACACGCGTCGGCGGCGGCGTACGGACGCCCGAACGGGCGCAGAAGCTGATTGAGCAAGGTGCCCACCGCGTAATCGTCGGCACCTCGGCCTTCGACAAGAGCGGTATCAATCATGCCTTGCTTCGCCAATTGCCCCGCGAGAAAGTCGTGATCGCGCTCGACTCCAAAGGCGGACGGATCGTCGTCAAAGGCTGGCAGGAAGCCACTGCCTTCACCGCTGAACAGATGATCGGTGAGCTTGAACCCTACTGCGCCGGATTCCTGTGCACCTATGTGGACAAAGAAGGGATGATGCAAGGTACTGATCTCGGGTGGTTCGAGCGCTTGCGCGGCGCGACAAAGTACGAGATCACGGCCGCCGGCGGCATCACTACCCTCGATGACATCCGTGCACTCACCCAGATGAACATCCACTGCGCTGTCGGCATGGCCATCTACACCGGCCGGCTGAATCTCGCCGAACTTGCAAGCCTCAACGCGGGCTAGGTCATCGGTGGCGTCAAACCATGGGATCATGGGCCTGAGGTAGACCCAATGGCTTCGAATTTTCTTGGCGGCTTGCTACAGCAATACCTGGGAGGTGCGAGGCCGGACGCTGCGACCACCGATCAGCATTTCGACACAGTCTCCCAAGCGGTGGACCAAGGGACTCTTGCCAAGGGCATTACCGCCGCCCTCAACTCAGACCAGACGCCGCCGTTCGCGCAGATGGTCTCTCAGCTGTTTTCCAGCGGTACACCGGAACAAAAGGCAGCTATGCTGAACGCCTTGGCGGGCACCGGCGCCGCTGGAGTGCTCAGCCATTTGTCGGGCTTACTCGGTGGAGGAAACAAGATTTCAGCCGATCAGGCGGCTGCGGTGTCGCCCGACGCCGTCCAGCAGATGGCTAACCAGGCGCAGAATCACGATCCGTCTATCGTCGAAAAAATGAGTGCGGTGTACGCTGCTCATCCAACGCTGGTGAAGACGCTAGGCGCCGCTGCGATGATCGTGGCCCTGCGCAAGATCGCTGAACACGTCGGCTAGTTGGTGGATTTGCCGGACTGCGTGATGGTCACGCGATGTCCCGCAACACTCAGATTGGCGGTGCGCGTTTCAGTGCCGCCATTCGCTGCAACAGCGTAACTCACCGCTCCGTTGCCGTGTCCCGCCGCGCCATCGCGAATCGTGAGCCAGTCCGCATCCGATTCCGCATTCCAGTCATACGCGGGCGCCGCACTCACCAGAACGCTGAACCCGTCGCCGCCTTCTGCGTCCACTTGAGACGCCTTCGTCGAAAGCGAAACCAGTCCCGAGGGGAACCCGATCACAAATAGATCGTAATCACCAGCGATGTTGCCGCGTGCAAATGGATTTGCGACCGGGAACGTGTTCCCGGCAGTCGATCCTGTTACATACAGCGTGCCCGCCGGACCATCTTCCTCCGCCGCATAGCCGATGTCCGCCCGTGCACTCCCGAGGTAGCTGCTGTAAATGAGACCCGCTCCGCCGGCCTTGGTCAGGTCGATCTTCATTACAAACGCGTCCGGTGCTCCCGCCATAGTCGGCTGAAATGCCGTCGAGGTAACCGGGAAGTCCTTGGAATAGGTGTAACCAGTGAGGAGGATATTGCTCGTGGACTTTACATTCACTCCGTACAAGTAGTCCACATCGCTGCCGCCAAGGTAGGTGCCGTAAATCAACGCCGCGCCTTGCGGCTTGTTGATATCGAGTACCGCGACAAATAAGTCTGCGGAACCCTTACCAAAGGGCTGGATTGCCCCCAAGGTCACCGGCAGATCGCTCGACGTCGTTGAACCGGCGAGAATCAGTTTGTCATCCGCCGTAACCGCCATGGTCTGTAGGACATCAATGCCGTCGCCGCCGAAATAGGTGCCGTAAATCAAGCCGTTCAATCCGATGTTTGGCACAATCCGCGCGAGGAAAATATCACCGCCGCCATCGTGGAACGTCGCATCAAACGACGCGCCCGCAAACGGAAAACCGTTGGATGTAGTGTTGCCTGCGATGACCACGCTGCCGTCGCTTAGCGGAGCCACGCCTGTGGCGATATCAGTGCCTGACCCACCCAGGAAGGTTGAGTAGGTCAACGTGCCAAACGCATCATAGATAGCCAGGAACGAGTCCCATCCCCCGATGTTGAACTGCTGGACGGCGTTGCCCTTGATTGGCATGTCGAGCGCGCCGGAGTATCCCGCGATGTAGGTGTTGCCCAGCGCATCGAGCGCAATTGCATTGGCCGATTCCGGTCCGCTACCGCCAAAGAACGTCGAATACGCCAACTGCGAGGTGCCGCTTTGGCTGAAGTCCACCTTTACGAAAAATGCGTCGGTATCGGTTCCGTGGACGGTTTGCGGCGCCCCGGTAGTTGTCGGGAAATTCGTGGATCCCGTCGAGCCCACAAGCAACACACGGTTCTGGCTGTCGAGTACCATCGCCTTCACTTCATCTGTCCCGGTGCCACCGAGATAGGTGACCGAGACGATATCGTTGGGCGACGGCACATTCGGGTTGATCTTCATCACAAAGACATCCTGGTCTCCGCCCTGACGGGCCTGGAATGCATCGGACGTTGCCGGTATGTCCACAGAACGCGCGTTGCCCGCAATGTACAGGAAGCCCTGTGAATCGCGGCGCATCGCAATCGCCGCGTCGGTGCCCGCGCCGCCGCTAAAACTCAAATAGCTGATCACTGGATCGATCACCAGCGGACGGTTGCCATCGTACGGCCCCAGGCGGAAGCTTACGCGCCCTGGACCGTCCACCGAGTAGTTGCCGCTCACCAACCGCAACGCGTCGCCCGTACGCTGATAGACCGCGGGAAGGTGCTGCACCAGGCGCTGTTCGCCCGCGACAATCACCAGATCGCCTTCGTCGTTCACGAAAAGCCGGTCCTGCCCCTGATAGCGCATGACGATCTTTGATGGATCGGCGCCCGGTCTCACCACAAAGTCGAACTCCAGTTGATCGCCGGAGCCGTGGTAGACGATGTCGACGCCCGGAAGCACCTGCTCGTAGGTAACCTTGGCAAAACTCGATACGTTCGCCCGGCGCAGCCCGGCACGGAAGTACGAGGTCTTCATGGCCAGGGGTTCTTCAGCTCTTGCGTTCACCGTCCGCTTTGCGCCTTCAATACCGATCTTGATGATTCGCTCGCGAGAAGCTTCGGGCACCGCCACCATGTAACCTGACGCCGATACCGAAACCCGATAGCCGAAACTACGACCCGAATACGAGCCGTCCGTCTGCGCTTCAAATCGAATGGGAAGCTTCGGCATCACATTTGGCTCATGCGATGGCGCGGCCGCCGCCAGTAAAGTCAGAACACTACTCAACAGAAGAAAACGCAACTTGCACTAACCCCCAAGGCTACTATGATAAACGACTTAGACGGCGGCAACGCGATTTTCGAGTACAATTGCCGCCCTCTATAAGCGCTTTTCCAGCCGAATATGGATTACTGGAGGGGGAGGGGCACATCTTTCACAATTTCATACCGGTAGGTGCGGCCTTCGAGGTTTATTTTGTTCAAGTTAAGGTTGTTGCCGGTGCGGTCAAAGATCAGCTCGGTTTTCGACGAAGTCGTGTCGTTGGGGTTCTCGATTCGTGCCGCCGCCACCACAGCTGTGAAGTGGTTGGCACGGAAGATCAGCGACACGATGCCGCTGGTGGTCTCTACCTCACTAATCTGGTAATCGCCCGCAGCCAGCGTTTTGTCTCCTGCCTGGGCGGCAAAATCCAGATGGACAGTTACGAGATCGCGCTGTTCCGCCTTCGCAAGGCTGGCAAACAGTAAGGCAGCAGCGCAGATTCCGAGTAACGAAGACACTAAGCTCTTGTTCATGACAATTCTCCTCTAAGATATTTTTTGGAAATCTGACACTGACCGTCGTCAGCGTTCGATGAGGGCCTTCGCCTCCATCCGCGTCAGCCGTCGCCGCCGCACACTATACATAACGCACGAGAGGAATCAAAGGTCACCGCGAGATCGGTGTCTTAACAAGACTTTACCAACCACTGCGTTTGGTTTACAAAGCCAGCAGATCGAAGGAAGTAGAACAGCCGCAGTGGGGAGCGGCAAAGCGAAGGAAGTAGAACGGGTCTCCCGACCCGTTCAAGGTAGCATCACAAACCGGCCGCCATGGGGACCGCCGACGGCAGTCCGCGCGTCAGCCAATCCATAACAGCGGACTCTCCGTAGGTCTTCACCAGCGTCGCCACCCGCCGCCGGGCATCTTCGTACGACCTACGTGCACGCACCACGTCGACATTCTGACGCATGTCCGCGTCCGTTGGCGTCAGCGCCCCAGTACGATCGTCCCGAGTCTCCAGGTAACCCACCAGTCCCTCCTGAAACCAGACCGGCAGGCTTGCGGTGGCGCGATCACCCACCATGACGTGCAGCATCTCATGACGCAGCGTCCGCTCGAGCGTCGCGCCACTGAGCGGCTGAAGATGGATCCGGCGCCCCGACGTGTAGGCAGCCACCCATCCGGGTTCTGCCGTGGCATTGCGAAACGTCTCGACGTCGGGATAAACGCGAATCTCGATCGTCGGCGCCAATCCCATTGACCGTGCCATCTGCTCGCCCAGGCTCAACACTCGAGCGTCACGGCCAGGTTGCGTCGTCATCAGCGCAACCCGCTCACCACCGATACGCCTCCAGTTGATACCCTTCGCAGTGACGCCCACCACCGTACCGGGATAGTAGTGGGTCAGGATATCGCGATACTTCTGCCCTTCCACGCCCATCTCGTCGGCGCCAATCTGGCACAGGCCTGCGCCGTGTCCTGACCCGGAGCCTTGAAACAGGAAGTGGCCATCATCGCCGCGAACATCCCAGCGTTCACTCTTCATCGTGTTCCAACCCAGTTGCCGCCCAACCGCCTGCCGCATGACATTTGCGTTCACCGGGAACGACTGACCAGCGCCCGCTAGCGCCACCAGGTTGTTACGCCCAGTGCCGGTGCGATTCACTACCGTAATTCGCTCGATGCTTGGCGGCGTCTGAATGCCAAAATTGCGCAGCGCAATACCCAACTGGCGGCTATCTGAGATCCACTGCCACGTCGACGACGGCGCCCCTGCGCGGCGGCAATAAGGATCCGCCTGCGGCCGCAGGTAGGGAACACTTGGACCCGCCCACAGCGAACTTGCATCTTCCGTCCGCCCGCCGCAATTCTGCGAATAATAGGCCAGGGCCGGCGCGCCCTCATACCAGATCAATTCTCCCGACGTCGCCGATACCACTGCACGAATACGAGGGCTCACTCCGCGCAGATCAATCACCTGGCAATGGGTCAATCCGCAGAGATCATAACCGTCGGTTGCGTGGCGTCCCCGCAGGCGAACAGCGTAAGTCCGCGCTGCGACAGCCATTGCCTTCAGTGCTTCGTCTGATCGAAAGGACGCCGCTTCGCCCGCCACGACTGCTGCCACGTAGTCCTCGAGAGCCAGCGTCGCCAATCGTCCACCGTCCCGCGGCGTCAGCTTCACCCGCAACGTTCGCGGATCGGCGGCAAAAGCGCTTGCCAGCAGCAACCCCGCCATCAGCCAGCGCGTCATCGCAGGGCCTCCGACAACATCCGCGCCGCCAGGGGCGCAGCGTCCGCTCCGCCTGACCGTCCGCCAGTAAGGACCACCACGACATACCGGGGCGCACGGCTGGGAGCGAATCCGGCAAACCACGCAGCATTGCCGGGCGCAGTGCCCGTCTTGCCAGCGACCGTCAACCCGGATACTCGTGCCGCTTGCGCCGTGCCGTACTCCACTGCTTGTTCCAGTCCCTCCAGGATCGCACGGTGACAGCGTCCAGCCAGCGAATGGTAGGCAAACAGAACCTCCTGAGGGGTCACCAGCACTCCCCAAACGCCCAGGGCCTGCATTTGCCTCTGCTCGACCGTCGCGGCCCGGCGTACCCGGTCAGGCGACACGCCTCGATGGATCAACTCACGGGCGAGTTGTCCCGGCGCCAGCCGTTGCGCCACTCGCGCTACAAAGTTATTGCAGGAATACGCGATCGCACTGCGGAAAGTCACCGGCGCCGATAGCGCCGGATGAACACAGCCAAACGAGCGGCCGCCGATGGTTAGACCTTGCGGGCAAACCACGCTTGTCTCGAGAGGAACCGTGCCGTTGTCGATCAGCGCCGACAGCGCCAGCGGTTTCAATGTAGAGCCCGGCGCCAGTACCATTCGCGTGTCGCCGTCCGACGTAATGATGCGGCGCGTCCTGAAATCCATCAAGAGGGCGCAATGAGGAGAAGCCAAGCGTCAATGTCCCTGGAAGTTCGGCTTTCGTTTCTCATGGAACGCGCGAATACCTTCTTTCACGTCGTCTGTATAGTTTGTGACTAGCGTCGCCATGGCCGCGTCCTCAAGCGCGTTGTCGAGCGTCATCGAGAGTTGCTTGTATATCATCTTCTTCGCCACCCGAATCGCTATCGGAGCACCGGCGGCGAGTTTCTCCGCCCATGCCTGCGCGGTCGGCATCAAGGCCCCGTCCGGCACTACCTCTGTTACCAATCCTAGGAGCTTGGCTTCGCGTGCGGGATAAACCTCCCCGAAGAGCGACATCTTCAACGCTCGCTCCAAACCCATGAAGCGCGGGAACAGAAATGCGCCCCCTTCGTCGGGTAAGAGGCCCACGCGAATCGCGGTGTCGCCCAACTTCGCGCTCTCAGCCGCAATCCGGAAGTCGCATGCCAGGGCCAGCGTCAGTCCACCGGCTACGGCAGCGCCGTTCACTGCCGCGATCACTGGCTTGTCAAACAACTGGAGAAAGCGAACCAGTTGATGCATGTTCTCGCGCATTTCAAGCTGCGATTCCATGCGATGACCCCGGTATCGCGCCGGGTAGGAAAAATCCGAGCTGATGTCGCCGCCGGAACAGAAACCGCGGCCGGCGCCGGTCAGGATGATGGATCTAACGGCGTCGTCGTCGCGGCAGACAGCCAGCGCGGCCAGCAGTTCGTGGACCATCAACTCGGAATACGCATTCATCTTCTCGGGACGGTTGAGCGTGATGGTAGTGACGCCGCCGCTGGTTGTCGCGAGAATCTGCTGGTAGTCGCTCATGCTCAGCGCCCCTGGAACTTCGGCGGCCGCTTCTCGAGAAAGGCGCTGACACCTTCCTTATGATCCTCGGTCTGACCGCAGCGGATGTGTGTTTCAGCTTCGCGGTCGAGCATGGCGCGGAAGTCGGTGGTCGCCGCCGCGTTGACATTCGCTTTCTGATATCGGAACGATACCAGCGGACCCTCTGCCACCCGCCGCGCCAGCGCTTGCGTCTCGGCTGCGAGTGACTCCGCCGCAACCATGCGATTCAACAGCCCGATACGGTACGCTTCCGGCGCATCGATCGCGTCAGCGAAGAACAATAGCTCTTTCGCCTTCGCTGCGCCAGCGTAGTGGGTGAGCAGCCAGGTGATGCCAAAGTCGCCCCCATACGCGATCTTCGAGTACGCGGTACCGAATTTGGCCTGGTCCGAGGCGATCCGCAAGTCGCACGCCAGGCATACAGACAAACCCGCGCCCATCGCGAACCCATTCACCGATGCGATCGTCACCTTGGGCATGGAGTACAACAGCCACGAGATTTCATGAATCCTGTACATGCGATCCACCTGCTGCTCCACGGTCAACGGTGTCGCGTTAGCCTTCGCCATACCGCTGATATCACCGCCAGCACAGAATGCGCGGCCCGCGCCAGTGATCACCACCACGGCAACCGCAGGGTCGTCGCTCCAGGCGCGGAGCGCGGTAATCGACTGTTCGAGTAGGTCCGGATTGAGGGCGTTCATTCGGTCCGGGCGATTGAGGGTGAGGGTTGCTACGCGGTCCTGGACGGACGTGAGGATGACGGGGTCCATGCGTCTTAGGAATATAACGCACTATCGCCAATGGCGTGGGAGAGAGACGCTCACGACGCCGCCACGGATTGGGCGATAATTCCAGGCAGTCCGGAAGTCCGAGGGGGAACCATGGGAAGCTGTGTACGCTGCAACCGCCATAGATACCGGCGATTGCCGATTTCGCCCTAAGCAATAATCGGTCTCTGACACCGATTTCAGAGTATGGATGCTAGAAGTCGGGCGCCGGGAATGTCGACCCTCTAGAATCGGTCTCTGACACCGATTTCCGAGTACCTTCGGCAAAAGCCTCAACTAAGAAAAACCTAGGCGAATACTAGGCGGCCAGGCTTGTCAGACATTGCCCTCGGCCGTTTGGGAACTGGTTTATTTTCGAGCCAGCCCGAGGGCCCTCCGACTGCGATGCGCCGCCAACGTCATGCCGTTGCAATTTCGAGGAGCGGCCACCAACGCCCTGAATCTCGCGAGTCTCTCCAACCCCGGCACCAATGCCAACACCGCCACCACGTTCGGCAGGATCACCACTGCGCGGGCAATGCGTCAGGCTCAATTGGGGCTAAAACTGACGTTCTGATGCGGGTGTCGATACACTATAGGCTTCATGGAAGAACAGATTTTCCCGGCGGCGCGTTTAGATGGGGCCGTCACGCTGCCGGGTGACAAGTCCATATCGCATCGCTACGGTATGCTGGCCGCGATCGCCGAAGGCCCGAGCACAATCCACAACTACTCCAAAGGTGCGGACTGTCAGTCGACTTTGAAGTGCATGGAAGCCATGGGCGTTCGTATTGAGCGCGATGGCGATCCAACCGTCGTTCATGGCGTCGGGCTCGACGGACTGAGAGCCGCGGCTACCGCACTGGACGCCGGCAACTCCGGCTCCACCATCCGCATGCTCTCCGGGATTCTCGCTGGCCAGACGTTCACTACCGAAATTGCCGGCGACGACAGCCTCGCCAAACGGCCCATGGCTCGCATCATGAAGCCGCTCGCTGAAATGGGAGCGGAGATCGCCGCTCGCGACGGGCAATACCCGCCGTTGCGCATCACCGGGCGTCCGCTCAATGCGATTGACTACACGCTGCCGGTGGCCAGCGCGCAGGTGAAGTCCTGTGTATTGATGGCAGGGCTCTACGCTTCAGGCGAAACCATTGTTCGCGAACCCGTACGGACGCGCGATCACACCGAAGTCGCGCTGAGAGAATTCGGCGTCGATATCGAGAGCGCCGGACGTGTGATTCGAATGCAGGGCCGCCCAAGACTCGAGGGGCGCTCCCTCACCGTTCCCGGCGACCTCTCGTCGGCTGCGTTTTTCCTCGTGGCCGCTCTCATTACGCCCGGGTCGCAATTGACCATTCGCGGAGTCGGATTAAATCCTACGCGCTCCATGCTGCTCGATTTCCTCGCCGGCATGGGAGCCGCCGTTCAGGTTCCCCAGATCCAGCAGGTTTCGGGAGAGTTGGTGGGCGACATCGTGGTGAAGTATGGTCCGGTGTCGGGCGGCATCATGGAAGGCGCCATGACTGCTTCTCTCATCGACGAGATCCCTGTCCTGGCAGTCCTCGGCGCCAGGAGTGAGCAAGGTCTTACTGTTCGCGACGCGTCAGAACTCCGGGTGAAAGAAACCGACCGCATCGCTACCCTGGCGGAAAATTTCTCGCGAATGGGCGTTAAAATTGATGTCGCGCCTGACGGTTTCCGGGTGCCCGGCCGTCAACAGTTCCGTGCAGCGGAACTGGATTCCTTTGGTGATCATAGGATCGCCATGGCTTTTTCTGTAGCGGCTTTGGCCGCTGACGGGGCTTCAGTCATTAAGGATGCGGGGGCGGCCAGCGTGTCGTTTCCAGAGTTCTATAATAGACTCCGGCACGTAGCCAGTTAACGGAGAAACGGAAACATGCCAACGTCCGACTTGAAGCTGGACTGTCTGGTTCACGATTTGAATAACGTCTTTCAGACCCTCGCCGAGGCTGCGGACCTCGTCGGTAGCGATCCAAACTGGACTTCGGTTTCAGCCATCATGCTGCGCAGCGTCGAGCAGGGGCATAGGATCGTCACCAGCATCCTCGAGAAGGAAATCGAACCGGTGCCCTTCGAGGATCTCACCGAGCGAGCCGCTGTATTCTCCCAGGACTGCATGGCCTTCATGCGGGGTCCTGAGTTGAAGTTCGAGCGGACAATTGAAGATGGGTTGAAAACCAGCCTCGCCCCGGCCGCGCTCGAACGGGTTCTCGTCAATCTGTTTATTAACGCTGGACAGGCCGCCCGGTCGGCCGAGCGTGATCTGTGCCTCATCAATGTCGCCGCCCATAGCGTCAACCATCACGTCGAAATCGAGATTTCCGACGACGGGCCCGGCATTCCCTCTGAGACGTTGACCCGCATGTTTACGCCCGGATATTCAACTGACCGCAATCGGACAGGTCTGGGTCTTCATATTGTCGAAACGCTGGTGTCCGAGGCCGGAGGCTCAGTTACCGCTGCAAATCGGACAGCCGGGGGTGCGCGATTTAAGATCGTTCTGCCGGCTGCCAGGCCGGCTGTCGCCACCGCCCACTAAATTCGCCAGCGGAGACGTCCTTGTCGATGTTCCGCAGTTTTGAAACACAACATGAGATACGTCTGCATCCATACTCACTGCTACCAGCCGCCGCGTGAGAATCCGTGGCTTGAGTCAATCGAAGTTCAGGAATCGGCCTACCCCGACCACGACTGGAACGAGCGCATCCTTACCGAGTGCTACGCGCCCAATACCGCCAGCCGTATTCTGGATGGCGATCAGATCGTCCGCATCGTCAACAACTACGCATCCACCAGCTTTAACTTCGGCCCCACATTGCTGAAGTGGATGGAGGAAAAAGCGCCCGAGGCCTACCACGGAGTCATCTTCGCCGACCGCGATAGCCGCGAGCGTTTCTCCGGTCACGGCTGCGCCATCGCTCAGCCCTACAACCACATGATCATGCCGCTTGCGAACTCGCGCGACAAGCGGACCCAACTGGCTTGGGGTATCGAGGACTTCCGCTATCGATTCGGACGGGAGCCTGAGGGCGTGTGGCTGCCTGAAGCGGCGGTCGATACTGACACGCTCGAATTGATGGCCGAAAGCGGAATCCGCTTCACCGTGCTCTCCCCCTACCAGGCTAAGCGAGTGCGCGGCTTGAACAAAGACGAGTGGCGCGACGTAAGCGGCGGCGACATCGACCCCAAGCGGCCGTACCTGCAGCGACTGCCGTCCGGACGCTCCATCAATATCTTCTTTTATGACGGCCCGGTCTCCCAGGCTGTCGCCTTCGAGCGTTTGCTCGACAGCGGTGAGCGCTTTAGCAACCGGCTCATGAGCGCCTTCTCCTCCTCCTCTGATCGTGACGAACTCGTCCATATCGCTACCGACGGCGAAACCTACGGACATCACCACCGTTACGGCGAAATGGCCCTGGCGTACGCTCTCCATCACATCTCCGAGAACTCGCTGGCTAAAATTACCAACTACGGCGAGTACCTCGCGTCTCATCCTCCTACTCACGAAGTTCAAATTAAGGAGGGGAGCGCCTGGAGCTGTAGTCACGGCGTGGGACGTTGGACGCGCAACTGCGGCTGTAATACCGGCGGCCGCGGCGATTGGAATCAGCGATGGCGTGAGCCCCTGCGCGCCGCTCTCGACTGGCTGCGTGACCAGGTGGCTCCGCTCTACGAATCGGCGGCCGCTGAATTGCTGCGCGACCCCTGGCTCGCGCGCGACCGCTACATCCGTGTGTTGCTCAACCGCTCGCCCGACCGGCGCTCCCAGTTCATCCGCAGCCACTGCACCCGCACGCTCAATCATGAGGATGAGGTTCGCCTCTGGAAACTGCTTGAGCTCCAGCGTCACGCCATGCTCATGTACACCAGTTGCGGCTGGTTTTTCGACGAGCTTTCCGGAATCGAGACCGTGCAGGTCATTCAATATGCCGGCCGGGTCGTGCAACTCGCACATGACTTGTTCGCCGCCGATCTCGAGGCGCCCTTCCGCGATCTTCTCGCGCTCGCCAAGAGCAATATCCCTGAGCGTCGCGACGGTGCCCTCATTTACGACCTCACCGTGAAACCAGCGATGATCGATCTCGAACGGCTCGCTGCTCACTACGCCATCAATTCAATGTTTGAGAGCTATGCTGACCGCACCCAGGTGTATTGCTACACCGTGGACCAGGAGAATTATGCCTTCGCTGAGACCGGACACTTCCGCCTCGGTATTGGCAAGGCGCGGTTTGTGTCTGAAGTCACCCACGAAACTCAGGAGCTTTCGTTCGGCGTTTTGCACTTTGGCGACCACAACCTCACCGGAGGCGTGCGTCCGTTCCAGGGACAGGATGCCTACCAGGAGATGATCCGGCAGACCAACGATGCTTTCAACCGGGCCGACGTCCCCGAAGTGATTCGTCTGCTCGATCGCGGCTTCGGCACCAACATCTATTCCATCAAGAGCCTGTTTAAGGATGAGCAGCGTAAAGTGCTCGATCAGATTCTGAAGTCGACGCTGCAGGACGCCGAAAACGCCTACCGTAATGTCTACGAGCATCACGCGCCGCTTATGCGCTTCCTCCACGGGCTGAATATCACCGTTCCAGCCATCATTCAGAACGCTGCCGGCTATGCCATGAATAGCCTCCTGCGTGAAAGCTTCTCCGCCCGTCCATTCGATGTCGACCGCATTCGCGGTTTGCTCGCCGAGGCCCGCGTGGCCGGCGCCCACCTTGACCACACCACACTCGAATACGCCCTTCGAAAGCGGATCGAACGATTAGCCGACCGCGTACTGGCGGAGCCGGCCGATCTATCAGAACTGGAGCGACTGAATCACGCGCTCTCTCTTCAGAAGGATCTCCCCTTTCCACTTTCCCTTTGGAACGTCCAGAACAAATTCTACGATCTGCTCCAATCCGAATATCAGCGCATGCGTCGCCTCGCCAAAAGCGGCGACACCGAGTCCCGCGAATGGATGCATATCTTCGATGAAGTAGCCCTCAAGCTGAAGCTCAAAGTGTAAACGCATTGTGCTTGACTTTGTAACGCGAATCGGGAATCGAATCATGCGATAATCCGTAGAATCTTGGCTTTCGGCCTGCCATCATGAGTCCCGGTACCGGCGGAAATCTACTCCGGCTCAAACAGGTCTTCCTCTCGGTGGGTGCGTTGGACCCAAACCTTCGGGCTTCGGCGCTCGACCGCGAGTGCGGTGGCGACGTCGAATTACGCAGGGCCGCCGAGATGTTGCTTCTGGAGCGAGGCCGCGCCAAAGGCTTCCTGAAGCGCCGTACTGGTATTCACTCCCGGCGTAGGACCTTCGAAGGAAATACCCGTTTTGAGGTCCGCCGCAAACTTGGCTCTGGAGGTTTCGGCGACGTTTACGATGCCTGGGATCGTGATTGCGAACAGTCAGTAGCTCTCAAGGTCCTGCATCAGTTCAGTCCCGCCGCTGTCTACCGCTTCAAGCGCGAATTCCGGGCAGTGGAAGGCTTGTCCCATCCGAATCTCGGGCAGATGTATGAGCTACTCTTCGATCCCGAAAGTGGATGTTGGTTGCTCGTTATGGAACTGGTGCATGGTGTCCATTTCTTCAAAGCACTGCCATACCCATCCCCCAGCGAGACTCTGCTCCCACTATTCAGCCAGCTCGTCCACGGCGTTCACGCGCTTCACTGCGGTGGCATCCTTCACTGCGACATAAAACCCTCGAACGTGCTCGTCGCTGATTGCGGCAAATTGGTTCTCCTGGATTTCGGACTCGCCAAACGCCTCGCTCCCCGATCGAAGACGCAGACCCTTCTAATGGGAACTCCGGATTATGCGGCGCCCGAACAAATCGCCGGCTTGACGATGACCGCGGCCACCGATTGGTACAGCGTCGGCGTGATGCTCTATCAGGCGCTCAGCGGCAAGCTCCCCTTTGAGGGCACTCCGTGGCAGGTAATGACTCAGAAGCAGAGCCAGCCTCCGCCGCCGCTATCTTTGGAGGACTCGCCCCTGTCCGGCCTGGCAGATCTCAGCTACAGAATGCTCAAAGGCGATCCCGCCGCGCGGCCTGAACCCTCCGAGATCCTCCAGCGGCTGTCTGCCAGCCAGCCCCCTGCTGCTTCAAGCCAGAGAATTGAGCGGCTCTTTGTTGGGCGCGAACCCGAACTGAAGAGCATCACAGAAGCATTCGAGCGCGCCGTCTCAGGCACGGGTACAACGGTGCACCTGAGCGGGCCTTCTGGAATCGGCAAGTCCGCTCTGGCCCATGAGGCGATCCATCGCTTGCGCCTCAAGCACCCAGGCCTGCTCTCCTTCGCCGGTAAGTGTTACGAGGGCGAATCCGTCCCGTACAAGGCCCTGGATGAGGTTGTCGAAGAGATTGGAAAACACCTGCGACGCCTGCCCCACGTTGAGGCCGATGCAATCCTGCCTCGTGATTTCCCAAATCTCGCAAAACTTTTTCCTGCCCTTGAACCAGCCGCACTGCGCCTTCGCTACGGCAACGCCGCCCCGGCTGATTCCCGTGAACAGCGACAGCTGGCCTTCGGCGCGTTTCGGGAACTGATTGCACGAATGGCTGACCGCCATCCAACCATCGTGTTTATCGACGACCTTCAGTGGGGTGATCTCGATAGTGCTCAATTGCTCCGTCACGTCATGGATCACAACCGTGCCGCGCCGGTCCTGCTTGTCCTCGCATATCGCAGTGAAGATGCCACTGTCAGCGAAGCACTTCAGTCCTTGAGCGAGTGGGACCGGAGTAGTGCCGTTCAACACATCTCCATCGGTCCTCTTCCCGACCACGAGTCACGTCAACTTACCGCTTCTCTGATAGCTTCGGAAGCAGAGGAGGCGATTTCCGAAATCGCTCGCGAGAGTGGAGGCAGTCCCTTCTTTCTGCAGCAACTCGCGCTGTATTCAAAACACCGGCACGGCTTGCCCCGGTTGCAGGACTTGATTCAAGAGCGCGTAAGGGAACTGCCAGAGACCGCCCGTCGCTTTCTTGAAGTTCTCGCCACCGCCCGCATCCCCTTGAAGTTGGCTGTCCTTCGACAGGCTGCCAGTTTAGGCGACCGGGCTCTAGCTACCCGTTCCCTCCTGGTCGCCGGCTCACTGATTCGAACTCTAGGAGTGTTTGGTGAATGGTGTGAGACCTACCACGACCGTATTGCTGAATCAGTCGGTGAAATGATCGTGCCGTCCCGCCGCCGTGAGTATCACGAAGCTCTGGCTCAAGCACTCGAGGGCAGCGGTTACGAGGATGCGGAGGCCATCGCTGAACATTTTCATTCCGCTGGGCGGCCAGCCGACGCCTGCCGCCTCACCCGCATCGCCGCTAACCAGGCGCTGTCTGCTCTGGCATTTGACCGCGCTGCCCGTCTGTATCAGCGGGTCCTGGATTGGAGCGAAGGCGGCAGCCTCGATCCAGCAGATCGAGTCCAACTTGAACGCGCCCGCGGCGATGCCCTGGTGAACTGCGGTCGCGGTATTGAGGGTGCGCGGGCATATCAGCGGGCCTTGATCGGCGTCCCACCGGACAAGGCATTGGAACTTCGAATAATCTCAGCCGCCCATCTGATGAAAGGCGGTGACCTGGCCGAGGGCGTAAAGGAACTGGGGGAACTTCTTCACGAAAATCGTTTGCCTTTGCCGCAAGGTCGCGGGGCCGCCATCGCGCGATTACTATTAGAGCGCGCCCGGTTGCGTATCCGCGGACTCGAACCGCGTACCGGTTACACGCCATCAAGCGACGATACCGCGCGCCTTGAGGTCTGTTGGGCGGCTGCGACCGGATTCGGCCTGATCGATCCAATCTCGACTGAAGTGTTCTGCACTATCTATCTTCGCCTTGCTCTGGACGCCCCATCCCCGCGTTCTCTAGCAATCGCGTTTGGCTCCTACGCGTCCCGGTTGGCTTACGTCGACGACGGCGAACAGACTGAGGCCCGCGCTCTTCTAAGACGCGCGCACAAGTTTGCCGCAGAGGATCCTTCACCCTATGTCGAAGCCTTCCTCGCGTATGTCGAAGCGCTCATTGAAGTGCTATCGGGAAACTGGTCCGCTGCGAGCACGCTTGCCTCCCGGGCGATTGAAATCTTTCGCACGCGGTGTAGCGGGGCGGCGTGGGAAACCACCAACGCCCGCAGTGCCCTTTTTTCGGCTCGCGCGGCTCTCGGCGAGTGGCGCGCCAATGCCGATGAGAGTCCGATACTTTTGCGCGACGCCGACGAGCGGGGCGATCGCTTCTCAGCCGTCTCCCTCCGCTTGATGACGTCCTTCCATACAACCTACCTCATTAACGACGAACCCGATCTCGGCGAGTCCGCTATTGGCGAGATTGCCGCTCTCTGGCCCCGGCAGAAGGTCGACCTTGCCAAGATCTACGCTCTGGAGTCCCTTGTCGATCTCGACCTCTATCGCGGCTGGCACGAGCAAGCCTGGCAGAGGGTCCAGGCCGCCTGGACAGATGTCAGTCGAACCGGCATGTTGCGCATCACGCTGGTGCGGGCCATCATCACAGAAGTGAGGGCGCGGGCGGCTCTCGCCATGGCCGCCAAGGCGCAATCGCCTGCATCCAAAGATGAGTTCTTGGCCATCGCTGAGGCCATCGGTGACGACCTCGTCCGCCATCAAGGGGCAGCCTATGTCAGAGGGTTAGGCTTCGCCATCCTTGCCGGCGTAGCCGGGGTGAGAGGAGATGAGTCTGACGAACGAAAGCGCCTCCTTGAAGCTGCAACCCACCTTGAAAAAGGCCAGATGATTCCCTGGCTTTCCGTCGTTCGTCTCAGGATCGCGCAACTCTCAACGGGTGAGGATGCACGGTCTTTCCATGCCAGCGGAATGAGTTGGATGAATTCGCAAAACATCAGGAAAACTGAATGCCTCGTTCGAATGCTGTTCCCTTATGTTTCCTAGCGGCCACCCTGACACTTGCTCAGACTTCACCGCCGCAGATTCTCGATCAGAATTGGGATTTAGGCACACATACATCCTTTTGGTCCAAGGACCAAGGGTCTCGTATCATGCCGCTCAATTGGTTTGCGAAGCTCGAGCGCGCTAATTCCACACGTCCATTCATCGACCACCTCGATCGATTTGGCTTTATTGACAATCCATACCGGCCCAGCGAACTGCCCATCGGCTTCGCTATCGGGAATCACGAAAATATCAATTTGAACATCAAGCCGGATGGTAGCTGGGTTGGGCTGACCTGCGCGGCCTGTCATACGAATAAGATTCGATACAAGGCCGCCAGTCAGCCACTCGTCGAGTATCTGATCGATGGCTCTCCCGGTCTAATCGACTTTGATGGATTTCTCGCGGAACTTGTTCAGGCGGTCGTGGCCACAGCGACGGAGCCTGTCAAATGGAGGCGGTTTGCTGCCGCAACATCGGCGCAGAAAAATGATTTTGAAGCCCTGCGCGACCGGCTAGTCCTTCGCCGTAGCATCAACACCCCCAACGTTAAGGCAGGGCGCGGACGGATGGATGCCTTCGGTCATATCTTCAACCAGGTGGCGGTGGCAATTCTGCATGACGACGTATCAGACGCGGCCCCACCTGATGCGCCTGTCTCCATTCCAGTCCTCTGGCATATTGCCCAACATCGCAACGTTCAGTGGAACAACACGGCGCCCAACCTGGGCGTCGGAGAGAAGGCCGACGGGGCGGCGCTCCGAAACGTCGGAGAAGTCCTCGGGGTCTTCGGCGAAGTCAACGTATCGAATTCTCAAAGCAAGTTTCGGTCAAGCGCGATTGTGCCGGCGTTGCGTGAAATCGAGCAGATGATCTCCACTCTGCGGGCTCCCGCCTGGCCTAAGGAATTTCCCGCTATTCAACCTGGAAATGCCGCTGGCGGAATGCTTGTCTACCAGCAGCATTGCAGTAAGTGCCATTCCGTCGTCGATGCCCGAAAACCTGGCAAGTACGTGAAGGCTATTCCCATTCCACTTGAAGTGGTTGGGACAGATCCATCGATGGTCGACCAGTATCAATCGCGGCGTTCAGGTTCCGGATTGCTGGGACGCCGCGCTCGGTTGACCATCCTCCGGCGGGTGTTGATACCCAGTCGTACGGCTGAAAGAGACTACATCCGAAATCTGACCGGTAAACTGACAGTCGGTGCATTGCTCGACCAATATCCCAGTACCTTTCAGTTCCTTCTCAAAAACATCATCCCGCTGTTGGTCCACCAACTCGCACCCCTCGAAGTCTATAAGGCCCGCCCGTTAGATGGAGTATGGGCAACGGCGCCCTATCTGCACAACGGCTCAATTCCAAATCTCAAGGAGCTTCTCAAGCCTCCAGAACAACGGGTCAACCGGTTCTGTGTCGGTGACGGACTATACGATCCGAGCGGCGTTGGTTACGAACCCTATCTCGATGAAATTGAGCGAAACGGTCGCTGCCCTGCCGGAACATTCCTGGTCGACACCCGCATTCGGGGAAACCTCAACGTCGGACATCTCTTTGGCACGGATCTGCCCCCCGCCCAAAAAGACGCACTTATCGAATACCTGAAAACGCTCTAAGCGCTCGCTCCGGCCGACCCAGCCAGCCTCTGGTGCAGCCAAAGTCGCGCAAACTTCCAATCATTCTTCACCGTCCGGGACGATACCTTCAGCACTTCCGCCGCTTCCTCGCTGGTAAGATCGCCAAAAAATCGTAGTTCCACAACCCGGGCCGCACGCTCGTCGTACTTCGCCAGTTCCACAAGGGCATCGTCTATCGCGATCAGGTGCTCATGCTGCTCAGGAGCAAAGAGCCGCGGCCGGTCCAACTCGTCAAGATCCACACGGTGAGCGTGACCGCCGCGCTTCTCGGCATGGTGCGCGCGGGCGTGGTCCACCAAAATGATGCGCATCAGATGCGCCGCCACTCCAAAAAAATGCGACCGGTTCTCCCAGTGCCGGTCAAATTGCCCGGCCAGCTTCAGATAAGCCTCGTGCACCAGCGCCGTGGCTTCGAGCGTGTGATCCCGCCGCTCCCGCGCTAGAAATGCCGCAGCTCTGCGCTTGAGTTCGTCGTAGACGACGTCCATCAAAGTAGCGGACGCTTCAGGGTCGCCCGCCGCCGCGCGACTGAGCAGAAGCGTCACGTCATCAGGCATTTCCATAGTTGTACCAGATGCTTGACCCGTCTTCTACGCTGCGGCTGCGCGCCGCTTGGCGACCCCCCAGGTGCTCGTGTGGGCCAATCAACGCGGCCACAACGTCGGCCGCCGTGTCGAAGCGCTGTTCCGGATCAATCGACAGGCATCGTAGAATTGCTTCCTCCCATGGCGGCTCCAGGTCCGGCAAATGATGCCGCAGCCTCTCCGGTGAGGCGCTATGCCGCGAACCCGACCCCGATCCCTCGCATGGCAGTACACCGCTGATCATCCGGTAGAGAATGAGTCCGAACGCGTAAATGTCGGCGCTTGAATCCAGCGCACAGCGGATCGCCTGCTCCGGCGCCATATAGTCGGGGGTGCCACCCACCAGAAGTCGATCCTGCATGTGCCGGGTCACTTCGTTTGAGATTGGCACAGCCAGCCCGAAGTCGGTGATCACCGTTCTCATCTCGCCCCCGTTCAGGGCAGGGATCACGATGATGTTCGAGGGCTTTAGATCGGCGTGCACCACACCCGCCGCATGAATCGCGTCCAGGCCGGCAGCGAGTTGACGGATGATGGGCAGCGTCTCGGTCGTCGTCAACCGCCCCTTCGCGTGCAAGTAGGCCGCCAGTGTCTGCCCGCTTAGGAACTCCATCGTTAGAAACATCAGGTTGATCGCATTGCCCGCCGCATCGCGACACTGATGAAGTCCCAAGTCGTAAGTCCGGCACACGTTCGGATGGGTGACGTTTTTGCTGATCTCCACTTCCTGCTCGAATCTCGCCAGCATCAGCGCGTTCGCGGCAATCTCTTTGCGAAGGACCTTCAATGCCACCCTCGGTCTTGACCGTACCGCCAGGTCCTCCGCTTCGTAGACTTCTCCCATTCCGCCCCGGGCAATGAACCTCAACAGTCGAAACCGTCCGCCAAGATCTTCAAATATCCGAAGTCCCGACAGTGTGATCGTGGAAGGGTCCGAACTGTCTTGATGTACAAGACAGCCGGGACCGCTGGAACGTCTCATCCTATTCCTCTCTTTCTTCTCTTGCCAGTGTTCGCAGCTTCGACATTCGTTGAATGACTGCGGTGGTGAATGCTCCGGTCGTCTCCGGCCCAGCACCACTTGCCGACAACCCTGCCCGTATTTCCTCGTCCGTGATCAGCGAGAGGTAGCCGAGGAGCCAGCGCAAATCCTCGCGGCTTATATCCGCAGCCAGGTCGCGCCCATGTTTTCCCCGGTACCCCCAGACCAATTCACCATCCGCGGACTCACGGACAAAGCGCCTTGTCTGCCGGCGATAGCCAGACTCGTCCCACTTGGTCCTCTTGAAGAATCCGCCCCATCGGCCGAACGTCGCCCCCCAATCGGTGAACGAGTACAGATAAGTATCCCGATCCGCGGCTGGACGCCGGAATACGGCCGTATTGCTTCCTTTACCGTCCCGATCGTCCTTTGCATCCCAATTGGACGACAGCATCATCAGAATCTTCAGTCCGCTCAGCTGGCGCGTCCCAAGAAACGGATTGGCCGTCCAGGACCAGTGCTGGTCGTCGTCATACTGCAACAGATGGTCGTCACGTAGGCGGAACACCGCCTCATGGAAGGAACCATCGCGCGCCACGAAGTGCTTTGCCCGTTTGAGTCCTGCCGCTCCTACCGCTACGCCGCGATCGACGTAATAGGCTGGCTCGGCCGCGTAGCCCGTCGCGTATAGAAGTCTGGATGCGAAAACGGCGCTATGCACCTCGCCGCCGAATTTCACGATCCAGAGCGAGCCGCTGGCATCGCGCACCTCGATCTTCGCGTTGGTGCCGCCCAGGTTCTCCTTAATGAAGCGGAACGGAGGGCGCGGTGCGCGCGCCTCTCCTCCCGGCCCCCATGTCCAGTCAGAAACGGTTCGTGGTCCCGGCTCTTCCCACAGCACCCGCTCGACACCTGGCATCGACTTGGTTGTACCCGTTGAATTCCAGAGATTCAGGAGTAGCAATAAGCTGGTCATGTCAGTTCCTCCGAAAACGCTTCTTCAGGTCCGGCCAGAATTCCCGCAGCATGTTGGCGCCGAGCTCAGCGCCAATCGTGATCCCAAAGCTGCTCCCCGCCGCGCTCGCCGTGGCAACCGTCTGCGGAAGCCAGATGCGCGATAGGAACGACGATCCGGCAACACTGCCGATTGATGAGATCGATACCTTCCGCGTGCCATTGTCGCGGCGAGCCATGAATGTGCTCATTACCGCGTACCGCGAGCGCTTCCAGAAACCGACCCTGCCGCTCTTGAGATAGCGGTTGTCTTCGTGCAATACGCCTGAGAGGCCGTATTTCAGCGACTGCCGGATCACGTTCGTCGCAAACCCGCTGCCCAGGCGCTTTGCAAATCCCGGCGCGCGTCCGCCCCACTCCTTGGGATCGTTGCGAATCTGTCCAATCTCGGCGCGGACACTATTGCGGGCCAGCGCTCGGTAACCGAACGTCGAGTTCAGATAGTCCCGAAAACGTTCGCTGCGCGTCATGGGTACAAACCGGACATCAGAGCGTAGGTGCCGCGGAGCATCCACGTCCTCAACCTTGGGTAGTGTTGCCGCTTGAACTGCTCCGGCGGACGCTATGACCGCCAGTGCTAAAAATGTCACTGCATGTCTTTTCATCGGGTTTCTCCTTGTGAAGCGCTTACGAGCGGCTTCAATCAGAGGAGCGGAAAATGACAGCAGGAAGGTGAAAAAATAAATCGGCGGTCGCGCGGGCTCCTCGGCCCGCGCCGTCGAATGCCGGGATGAGCGGAGGTTAGCCGAGCGCCTGCGCTAAATCATCTCGCAGATCTTCGACGTCCTCCACGCCGCAGGAAAGCCGGATCAGGGTATCGGAGATTCCCAGTGCAGCCCGCTGCTCGGCCGGTAGTGACGCGTGGGTCATGATTCCCGGGTGCTCAATCAGGCTCTCAACTCCGCCGAGGCTCTCCGCCAGTGCGAATATCCGGACCTTCTCCAGCACCAGGCGTGCAACGGCTAGATCCCCTCGCACCACGATCGAGATCATCCCGCCGAACCCCTTCATCTGGCGCTTCGCCAGTTCGTGCTGGGGATGCGACACCAGACCAGGGTAGATCACCCGCTCTACCTTCGGATGTTTTTCAAGCCACCCTGCTAGCTCCACCGCATTCGAGCAGTGACGCTCCATCCGCAGGTGCAACGTCTTCAGCCCGCGCAGCGCCAAAAATGAATCGAAAGGACTGGCCACCGCTCCCACGGCGTTCTGGAGAAATGCCAGTCGCTCGCCTAGCTCCTTCTCGCGCGTCACAATGACGCCGCCAATCATGTCCGAATGCCCGTTCAGGTACTTCGTCGCCGAATGTACAACTGCATCGAACCCCAGTTCCAGCGGCCTTTGCAGATAGGGACTGGCAAAAGTATTGTCGGCCGCGACAAGCAGATTGTGCCGGTGCGCCGTATCGGCGATGTCTTTGAGATCCACCAGCCGCAACATGGGATTCGTCGGGGTTTCCACCCATACCAACCGCGTCTCAGGACGGATCGCAGCCTCGAGCGCGCCAGCCTTGGAGAGATCGGCGAAAGTGAAATTCAAACCCGCCGAGCGCTTGCGTACCCGCTCAAAAAGGCGAAATGTTCCGCCGTATTGATCGTCGTTCGCAATCACATGCGCGCCCGAGTCAAGCAGTTCGAGGAATGTGGCCGTCGCGGCAAGTCCTGATGCAAACGCCAGACCGCGTGCGCCGCCCTCCAGGTCTGCGATGCAGTCCTCCCAGGCGAAACGCGTGGGATTGTGGGTGCGCGAATATTCGAACCCTTTGTGTACCCCCGGACTCTCCTGCACGTACGTCGAGGTAGCGTAAATCGGCGTCATGATGGCGCCGGTAGTGGGGTCCGGCCGTTGGCCGGCGTGGATGGCGCGAGTTCCAAAGCGATAATTCATGATGTCCTTTAGGTGAGCTTGCGGCGCAGATACGCGAGTAGGTCGGCGCGTGTGATGAGCCCCAGAAATCGCCCCCGGTCGAGCACCAGCGCCACCAGTCCACGATCCAGAATTTCGTAGAGTTTCTGCAGCCCTGCGTCCGGCGCAACCGTCTCGAGCCGGCTGCTCATAGCCGTCCGCACCGTGTCGCGAAAGCGCATCTCCGCGCCGTGAACCGCTACCAGCAGATCCGATTCATCAAGCACTCCGACGCATTGACCGTTGTCGATAACCGGAACTTGCGAGATGTCCGCCAGCCGCATGCGTTGGAAAGCCGTTAACAACAGGTCGTCGGGACCCACTGTAATCACCGCGCCTTCTTCATAACGGCGGGTGATCAGATCGCGCAGGTCGCCGGTGTGCCGACGCTCAATGTACCCTTGGTCGAGCATCCAGTATTCGTTGTACATCTTGGAGAGATACTTTGCGCCAGTGTCGCAGACAAACGTCACCACACGCTTCGGTGTCGTCTGTTCCCGGCAGTATCGAAGTGCCGCCGCCAGTAGCGTCCCCGATGAGGATCCCGCCAGAATGCCGCTCGACTTGAGCAGCTCTCGCGCTGTGCCGAAACTCTCGGCATCAGAAATTGCGTAGGCCTTTCGTACGCGCGAAAGGTCGGCGATTTCAGGCACGCAACTTCCACCAATACCTTCCACCGCGTAGCTTCCGGAAGGCACATGCTTGCCTGTTCGCACATACTCGGTGAGCGACGAACCTTCTGGATCGGCCAGCACCATCTCCAGGTCCGGCTGCACGCGTTCAAAGAAGCGGCTAAGTCCCGTAAGCGTCCCGCCGGATCCCACTCCGCAGACCAGCGCGTCCACCTGATGCTCGGTCTGGTGCCAGATCTCAGGACCAGTTGTCGTCTCGTGCGCTATCGGGTTGGCCGGGTTCGAGAATTGATTGATGTGGTAAATCCGCGGATCTTCACGCGCGATCCGGGCGGCAACGTCCTGGTAATAATCTGGGTGCCCCGGCTCAACATCTGATCGCGTCAGCCGTATCTCCGCACCCAGTGCGCGCGCATGCGCGATCTTCTCGGGAGACATCTTGTCGGGAATCACCAGAATGAGGCCATACCCTTTGATCGCGGCGACCAGCGCGAGACCAATACCTGTGTTGCCGGCCGTTGCCTCCACCAGCGTCTGTCCAGGCTTTAAAGCGCCGGACCGTTCACTGGCTTCAATCATCGCCAGCGCCATGCGGTCCTTAATAGATCCGCCTGGGTTTTGAGACTCCAGCTTCAAGTAAAGTGCGCAAGGACCGGTGTCGAATCCGTTCAGCGGTACCAGCGGTGTGTTGCCAATCAGGCCCAGCGTCGTGGGCGAGAAGGTGCCTTTTTGTGCCAAAGGCTATTGTAAGCGGATCTGAGATCGTCGAGGAGAGCCCTCGGTATCAAATTATCTCAGTCGGGTAAATACACCTAGGCTGCTCAAAACAGGGGCGTTCTAGATGCCATTGAACATTTTCTTGCAGAAATGTTGTGAAAATGTGGGTCCATGTGTTGCGCATCCGTAGGTGCCTTGTTATATTGGTTTCACCGCTGGTTGTGCTGACGCCCGCAGTATGGGCTTGCGCGGGAACCACAAGAATCTAATTTTTGTGTTATCCTTCGGTGGTAGTAAGCGTCAGATTGGATCTTTAAGTCCTTCCTGTACGGTTCCTTAAAAAACAAGTTTTCGGATGTGATTCGGTGCTGCGCGAAAGTGCGGCCGGCATGTCCAAACGGCTTTCGAGGCCGGATGTAGTTCAGGCTTTCCGCAAGGATCGTCTGTTCGGCATCGCAGATCTTTGACAATCTGGTTGAACGCGAAGAATTCGTGAAAACGAAAAGAATCACTTCGTCAGCGTTCGGGTTTGCTTTAGCGAGCAAATCAGGACGGAAAACTCTGAGTAATACAGTCGGAACTAAA
>JBBQUM010000041.1:0-58754 GCA_038212445.1 Bryobacterales bacterium | reverse complement strand
TCAAAAAACCAGTGGATTTCCTTTCTCGCCGATGGTGGCGCGGTTTGCTCTCCACCAGCCCAGGGCGACTGCGAGGGCGAGGTCGTCGTGCTCGGGTTGGCGGGCTCCGTAGCGGACATGGCCGGCGCTGGAAATTGTGGCGCGCATTTCCATCAACTCGCGCATGAGGCGGGGCCACTCGGTGAGGCCTTGGGCGACCTGGAGGGTGCTTTGTTCGAAGGCTACCTGGAGGGCGGTCATCAAGCGCTGTTTGGGAACTGTATAGCCGCCTGGGACGCGGCGTTCCTTATCGGAACCGGTGATGGTGACGGCGGTGATTTCGCAGGACAGCCCTAAGGCACGGAGCATATCGACCACGGGTTCGCCGACGCCGGTGGCATCGACCACCACCACGGTTTCGGCCATGGTCATGAGCTTGGCCGCGAGTTCACTGACGCGCTCGACGACGGACGTATAGGATGTGCCGAGGCGCTTCCGTTCCAGGTGGCGGATGCGGAACTGGGTTGCCCTATCGGACATACGCGAGCCGTAGGTGATCCAGTCGCGTCCGATCATTTGCCGTTCGACTTTTTCGATGACGGCGATGGCGGTCGCGTCCTTTTTCTTTCCCAGGTCAACCGCCAGGAAGTAGCGGACGGTGTTCACGACTTCACCCAGAGGGGCGTAGTTTCGCGAGTCAAGGCGGCGAGCAGGGACTCGCGTTCAAAGAGAGCGTCGTCGCCGCCGGCGAATTCGCAGAGGTATTCCTGGCGGAACTTCCAATCGCCTTGCGCTTCGCGTTCCTCCTCGAGGAATTCGGTTGAGATGCGGGGGCAGGCGGTGGCGGGGACGGAGATGCGATGCCAGTGGAGGCCTCCGTTGGTCCACAGGTTATGGAAGAAGCCGCGTTCGCCGAGTGGGGTGCTGAGCACCCAGAGGGAGCCGTTGGAGACGGCGAGGAAGGGTCGGACGGCGAGGTAGAGGTCGTCGCGGACGCGGGCGGCTTCATCGACGATGACGAGGGTGGCGGCGGAGAAGCCGCGGATGCGCGCCTCGCTAGCGGGCAGTCCGAGGATGCGGGAGCCGTTGTCGAGCCAGCCTGCGCGGATGCGAATGCCGGCGAGGGCGGCGAACTCTTTCACTTTGAGTATGAATTCTCCGCTTTGGCGGGCGGAGGGGGCGACGCAGATGATGAGCGATTTCGGTTTACTGTCGGCCTCCCAGAGTGCGCGGAGGGCGGTGGTGGTGGACTTACCCCATTGGCGAGTGCAATTCAGGAGTACGCGCCGGCTGGTGGAAGTGAGCAGTTGTTCCTGCATTGGATCTGGATGGAAGCCGAGGCGCAGACGCGCGAAGGTGAGGATGTCGCACACTTCGGGCGATGGTTCGGTAGCGGCGGCGCTGGAGGTCCAGGTCTGATGCGGGTAGGAAGCGGGACAGTGCATGGTTTAATCGCCTGACGCGGTTCGGATGAGGGGCGCGGGGAGGTCGTTTCTACTGAGCTGATCGTGATGGGTGGGGTGGTCTTGATTGGTGGTTTGGTGCTGATCCGTGGTCTGGTGCTGATTGGTGGTTTGTTCTTGCTCATTGCTTTGCTCTTGCTCGGTGATGGACGGTGTTTGGGAGAGGAAAGCGGGGAGATGGGGCGGAGGCGGGACGGGGCCGGGCTGCTGTTCATTTGTGGGATTAGCTTCGTTCGGTGAATTCGCTGGCTGCGGCTCGACGGGTTGATTTTCAAGGCGATTGAGGGCGCGGTGGAGTTGGCGGTCGAGGTGGGCGTCGTAGCGGATGAAGGTGCGGAACTGGCCGTCCTTGATGAGTTCCTGGAAGGCGAGGGTATCGCGGAGTTGGGGGTCAGCGTTATTGAAGCGCCGGTCGACCTCGGCGCGCATTTCTTCGGCTTTGACGGTGATGGCAGTGGTTTCGAAGGCGAGGTAGCGGCGCTGGCGCCAGGCGGCGGTGACGACATTTTGAACGAGGAGGTGCTGGATGAGGGTGCGGGGGTTGAGGGAGTCGCGGAGGGAGTCGGCGAACTCGTCGAAGAGCTCGTGGGACTCACCGGGGAGGACGACGGTATGGGCAGCGAGTCCGTGCTTGAGGGCATTCATAGCCGAGCGGGCGGCGCCCTCGGGTGATTTGCAGCCGGCGGCCAGGGCGCCATTGGCACGCGCAGCATCGAGCTTTCGTTGAGAAGGCATTGGATCATCTCCTGGCTTCATTAGAGGAGGAGGTCAAGGAATTTGAAGGGGGTTGAAATTGGGAAGTGGTTTGGAATGTGGGAGAAGAAAAATATTTTGAAAATAAATTCGGAGTAGCTTTAGGGATCCGGTCCGGGGCAGGCGCTTCGGCACGGAGGAGCTGTGTTGGTCAGCTAATGGGTCGGACCTGGGCTGCTTCGAGTCCTGGGGTCGAGCGATTACTGGGGCCCCGATGGAGCGTGTAAAAAAGGATTGTGTAAAACGAGTCAGGCTAATGGAAGAGAGCGGCAAGGCCCGCGAGAATGGCGAACGGTACGCGCTTATGATGGCACAGAATACCTCCGCAGTCGTTGAGCGCAGGCAGCGAAGCCAGGCGTGAGTGTGGAAGGAAGATCCTCATGGGTTCTGCAGACGGCGGAATCACTTCCGGCCCTCGGTGTCCATGAAATTGCTTACAATCATATATTTAAGTGGTGTCGCGCCGAGCGCCATATATAAGCAAATGGATGCGTTCGTCGAACCGAGGAACCGACGTACCCATGAATCTGCTGGAAGAGTATCTTCACGAACTGCATGAAATCCGCTCGTCCGGCAGCGCGGTTAAGGAAACATCTTACTATCCGGCCCTCTCGAATCTGCTGAACGGAGTCGGCAAGACCCTGAAGCCGCGAGTCAGATGTGTCATCAACATCAAGAATCGCGGTGTCGGCATTCCCGACGGGGGACTCTTTTCCTCTGACCAGTTCCAGCGTTCTTCTGGCGCTGAGATTCCCGAAGGCACGATTCCCGCCCGTGGCGTCATAGAAGTCAAGGGAACGGGCGAGGATGCATGGGTTGTCGCCAATGGCGAGCAGGTAACACGATACTGGGGCAAGTACCGCCAGGTGCTCGTCACCAACTACCGCGACTTCGTTCTCATCGGGCAGGATGCGGAAGGAAAGCCGACGAAACTGGAAACATATCGGCTCGCGCCTTCCGAAATTCAATTCTGGAAGGCAGCCAATGTAGCGAAGGCGACCGCCGAGCGCCTACCCGCAGACCACCAATGTCGAACGCGGCCGCTGGGGTCACCTGTGGCAGGCGCGGTTTCACTCGTGTCCGATGGCGGAGAGTCGTCTCTGGATTGGACTCCGCTATGTCGAGGGGAATCCGTGCCGCGCGGGGATCGTTCGGTGGCCGGTGGAGTACCGGTGGTCGAGCGCGGCGGCGCATCTGGAGGGGGTGCGAGATCGCGGCGGGATTCTGGATCAGGATTTCTGGACCAGGGCGGGCGGAATGGAGACTTGGGCCGAGATGCATGCATCGGGGGTCCTGAAGGTGAATTTCGAGTGGGACAGCTCAGGCTGTCCCACTCGGGCCCCAGCGCAATTGAGACCAAATTATGTTATTTGACTGCTGCTTGAACCACACCAGCGCGTTTGATGATTACTTTTGCCTTGAGGCCGTCGATCTCGTGCTGCGTCAGTTGGTGATCCAACTCACCACGCTGTTCCATTGCACGATGTTCGGTCTTAAATTCTAGCGAGCATTCGGCGTCCACAACGTGAAGTTGGTGATCGAGCTGATAGATAATTAGGTTTCGACTGGTGTCGGCAATATCCTCCGCAGTGACTACGACAATTCGATCCTTCGTGATCTGGAGCGAGATTACCCGATTGTAGGGCTTGCCTTGGGCGACATCACTGCGCGGAAACAGGATGACAGCCTTTTCTGAACTCGGTTTGAAGCCGGTCAGCCTGAGGCCGGAGGGGGTAATCCCTGTTGGTGATCCATTGGCATTATCAGGATCGAGGATGACCATTGTCGCGGCCTTGTCCCCGTTATTCACCCCACCGAGAACAATCTCGTCCTTCCCGTCGCCATCCAGATCGTAGTGAGCCATTCGAACGAGATGTCCCGGATGCCAATATTCGCCGACGAGTTTGCCATTGCCATCCAACACTGCCACCTGGTCGGGTGCTTCAAGATTGTGAGTGCTCGTCACCATCACCCTTGAACTCTCTGACGATTTTCCTGGTATCGCCTGGACGATTACGGGCCAATAAGGGGGATAGTAGTGTTCTCCGCTCGCATCGGTAACATCTGGACGCCCAGCCTGGAATCTCCAGCGTTCCTTTCCAGACGGTGAGAAACATACTAAAGGGAATGAGAGGGACCGATCGTCGGTCATATAGATGAAGAGGATGTCTCGTTTCCCATTGCCTTGAATGTCTGCGATGGCAGCGTGGGCAAGATGGGCTGCCTGGGCGTTTGCATATCCGTTTTCTGTAAAGGGGGCCGGAAAGGAGTGCCGCCAGACTTCAGTTCCGGCTTGGTCAACGGCGATTAGAGTGGCTACCTCGGTACGGTAATCCACGACCGTGCGCGGCGGCCAGAAACTCACTCCCACGGCGATGAGAACCAAGCAAATCGCCGTGAGAATAAGTAGCCCATGAAATTTTCTTCCGCGGTACAAGGTCTGCACGGCAGGCTCAGCGGAAGTGGGTGCCGCTATCGCTGTCGACGCTATAGACTCCTCAGATCGATCCTGCGGCGCGCCGGCGGCGTCGACAAGAGGCGCCCCGTCCGTCTTTCTAGAAATCAGTCGTGATTCTCTCCAAGTGTCGAGCTCGCTGGTCAGCGCAACGATTTGCCCGGTTTCTCCGAGGCGCTTTATGGGTAAGCCGTTCTCGCGTTCATAATTCTGGGCGGTGCGAACGGCGACTCCCAGATGAGTGGCGACCTGCTTCCACGTTCGCAGTTCGACAAGGTCACTCATCGTTAAATTCTCTGCTAGTTGGGCGCTTCTTCGCAACGTTTAGGCAATATGTGGCGTGGTGATGAGCAGGTCATTTCATTGTTGACTAGGGCTTATGCGTTTGCCGTTCTTGGGAAGCGCGTAATTCCTTTACCATGGCGTGGTGCTTTCGCTGCTCGCTGGCCGGCGGGTTCGTTTTCTCATTTGCTTCCGATGGTGCTGCCCGCGCCTGAACGGGTCGGGAGACCCGTTCTACTTCCCTCATCCTTTTCCTTCCCTACTTTAGGGTGCGGGGTTTGGTGTTTAGTTGGAAGGATGATGGCTTTGTGTTTGATGAGCGGAGCACGTCCCGATTATAAATAGTACTAGAAGTACTAGCAATGGATAGGTTCGTACTACCTCGTAAGGCATGCCTTATGTGAAGGTGGCGGCTGGTGTGTTTTGAGGTAAGCTGATTAAACTAATGCCGCTCTCGGCAGCCAGGAGCCGGGCAGGGACGCGATGATCGGGCAGACACTAGGTCATTACCGCATTGAGTCGAAGCTGGGCGAGGGTGGTATGGGGGTGGTGTTCAAGGCATTCGACACACACCTGGACCGGGCCGTTGCGATCAAAGTGCTGCGTGCGGACGCTACCACCAATCCAGAGCGCAAGCGACGGTTCATATTGGAAGCCAAAGCGGCTTCCGCGCTGAATCATCCAAATATCATTCACATTTACGATATCGACACCGCCGTTCTGGCGGGGGGCGCGATGGATTACATCGTAATGGAATACGTGGCGGGGCGGACGCTGGACCAATGCATTGGGAGGCATGGCCTGCCGCTCAAAGACACGCTGGCGACAGGGATTCAGATCGCCGACGCCCTGGCCAAGGCGCACAGTGCCGGGATCGTACACCGGGACCTGAAGCCGGCCAACGTAATTGTGACGGACCAGGGCGTGGTGAAGCTGCTGGATTTCGGTCTGGCGAAGCTGGTGGAGGTGGTTGAGGGTGATCCGGCGGACGCCACCGCCACGCTTGCGTTGAAGGAGCCGTCGAAGACGCAAGAGGGGATGATTGTCGGCACCATCGCCTACATGTCGCCAGAGCAGGCGCAGGGGCAGAAGGTGGATGCGCGTTCCGATATCTTCTCCTTTGGGTCGGTCCTCTACGAGATGGTGACGGGGCGCCACGCATTTGAAGGCGAATCGAAGATTGCGGTGTTGTCGGCAATTTTACAGGCGGAGCCCAAGCCGGCGGGGGAGAGACCGGGAGCGGTGCCGGCGGACCTGGAAAAACTGATTGCGCGCTGCCTGCGCAAGAATGTGGGTCGGCGTCCGCAGCACATGGACGATGTGAGGCTGGCGCTCGAGGATCTGAGGGAAGAATCAGAGTCAGGCACGTTGAAGGTGCAGCCGGTGGTAGCGGCGTCGTCGCACCGGGGGAAGTGGCTGGCTATCGCGGGGGGAGCGGCGGTGTTGGTGCTGATGGGCGCCGCACTGGCGTGGTGGCTGTTGCGGCGGGGAGCAACCGAAACCGGTTTATCTGTTTTAGCGAAACTGACCTTCGATTCAGGACTGACGACCGACCCAACCCTGTCGAGCGATGGGAGACTGCTGGCATTTGCGTCGGATCGGGCGACAGCACCGGGGTCGACGGGCAACCTGGACATATGGGTGCAGCAACTGCCGGGCGCCGAGCCACTGCGGCTGACGCGCAACGAGGCGGACGATCATGAGCCTGTTTTCTCGCCGGATGGGACGAGGATCGCCTTTCGTTCAGAGCGGGACGGGGGCGGGATCTACACGATCCCGGCGTTGGGCGGAGACGAGCGGAGGATCGCTAACAATGGACACGGGCCCGAGTTTTCTCCGGACGGCCAGTGGATCGCTTACTGGACAGGAATACTGGCGATGACGGGGCAGGCGATTGGCAGCAAGGTGGCGATTGTGCCGGCACAGGGGGGCGAACCGCGGCGGTTGAACTCAGCGTTCGAAGATGGGTGGCTTCCGATCTGGTCGCCCGATAGCAGGCGAATCCTGTTTGTGCGCTCGGCCGTAAATGAACCGAAGGGGTGGTGGGTGGCGACGCTCGACGGTCCGGCAACGGAGGTGGTGTCGCGCGAGTTCTTTGACTCGCATCAGTTGAGGGATCCGATCCCTACGGCATGGCTGGCGGACGGGAATCAGATCATCTTTACGGCACGGTCGGGTGATGCGGTGAATGTCTGGCAGGTGCCGATTTCTACCAAGACCTGGAAGATCACGGAGCGGCCGCGGCGTTTGACCTCCGGTTCCGGCAGGGAGGACAAGCCTTCGATCGCCACTTTGCCGGACGGCGGGCTGCGCATGGTGTTTGCGAGTCTGCTCGAGAACTTCAATATCTGGAGCATTCCGGTGGATGCGGATCAGGGCCGGGTGACGGGCGACGTGGTGCGACTGACCCAAAGCGCGGCGGATGAGCGTAATCCGGCGCTGACGCTGGACGGCAAGCGAGTGTTCTTTGGGACGAACCGGAGCGGGAACCAGGATATCTGGGTAAAGGATCTGACGAGTGGCAAGGAGACCAATTTAACGAACAGTCCGGGGGACGAAAACCGGCCGACGATCAATGCCACCGGATCAAAGCTAGCGTATCGCAGGATGGATCAGCCGTCTCCGACGATTAGCATGATGTCGATTGGCCAGGATTCAGCGGGGTTACCGCAGGCGGGTGTGCCGCAGAAGATCCAGGGTGGTCCATGCGGGTACCCGTGGGCGTGGACGTCGGATGGGAAGCGATTGGCATTCAACTGTCCGGCGAGTGGTCCGGTACAGATGTTCAATAGCGAGTCCGGTGAAGTGCTGCAGATTCTGGGACGGGTGATCTATCACGTTTCATTTTCGTCGGACGACCGGTGGATCGCTTTCGGCCAGCGGTATCCCAGTGGACGGGAGCGCGTGTTTGTCGCGCCGTATGACGGCAGGAGTCAGCCGCAGGAGAAGGACTGGGTGCCGGTGACGGATGGGAGCACTTTTGATGCTTATGCGCAGTGGGCGCCGTCGGGGGATCTGCTGTATTTTATCTCGGACCGGGACGGGTTTCGGTGTGTGTGGGCGCAGCGACTTGATGCGTCGACGAAGCGGGCTGTAGGCGCGCCGATTGCGATTTACCATTCGCATCTTTCGCGTCGGAGTCTGTTGAATATTGGGGTGAACTCGATGGAGATTTCGGTGGCGCGGGATAAGATTGCGGTTCCGATGGGTGAGATTACGGGGAATATCTGGATGACGAAGTTGGAGCGAGGGAAGTGATTTGAGGGGGTGCTTCCGGTGGATTCTGCGGAGGGTGTTTGCGGCGCGCTAGCACGGGTCGGGAGACCCGTGCTACTTCCCTTCTTCCCTTGCGCGGGCTGCTTTCCTTGTGCGGCTGCTTTCCTTGCTCGGCTGCTTCCTTTGCGCGGCTGCTTCCTTTGCGCGGCTGCTTCCTTTTATGCGGGCTGCTTCGCTTTTTCTGGGATATCTTGAGGAGTGAAAATGAGGAGCTTATTTACGCGGCGGGATGGATTGCGGCTGGTGCCGCTGGCTTTGGCGGGTTTGCCGTTGGCGGCTCAACATGGGCCGCAGGGCTTGAACCTGGAGACTAGGCGGATCAAGGCGGCGCTGGCGGGTATGGTTGGTGACGGCCGGGCGGCTGGGGTGTCGGTGCTGATCTGGAAGGACGGCAAAGAGGCTTACTTCGGCGCGGAAGGGTTTGCTGACCGGGAAGCGGGGCGGCCGATGGCGCGGGATACCATCGCGCAGATTTACTCCATGACTAAGCCCGTCACGGGCGTTGCGCTGATGCGGTTGTGGGAGCAGGGCAAGTTTGGGCTCGATGATCCGCTGTCGCGTTATCTGCCGGCTTTCGAATCGATGCAAGTTTACGCGGGCAAGGATGGTGCTGGAGCGCCGATCTACCGGCCGGCGGCGCGTCCGATATCGGTGCGGGATGTGATGCGACACACTGCGGGATTCGCCTATGGGCCTGGTGATACGCCGGCTCACGATGCTTATGTGAAAGCCGATCCGCTGGCGCTCGACAATGACCTGACGGAGATGGGCAGGCGCCTGGCGAAGGTTCCGCTGCTGTTCGATCCGGGGAGTCGGTGGAGCTATAGCATTGCCGTGGACGTACAGGCGCTGCTGGTGGAGGTACTGTCGGGGCAGAAATTTGCGGCGTATGTGCGGCAAAACGTACTCGAGCCGCTCGGGATGCGGGAGACAGCCTGGCGGCAGCCTGACGAGCGTCTACCGCGACTGGCGGCGGTGTACCGGAATGCCGAGGGCAAGCTGGTGCGGCAGACGGATGCGAACATTCGCAGGCTTAACTTCCAGGACAACAAGCTCACCGGGGGCGGGTTTGGGCTGGCGTCCACCGTGGATGACTATATGCGGCTGGCGCGGATGCTGCTCAATGGCGGAGAGTTCGAGGGCGTCCGGATTCTGCGGCCTTCGACGGTGAGGCTGATGTCGACCGATCAGCTGGATGCGCGGGTGACGGAGCGGAACTTCCTGCCGAGCAAGGGGAGCGTGGGATTTGGCTTTGACTTTGCGGTGCGGGTGTCGCAGCCGAAGAATGCGCAAGAGAACCGGGGGGCGGTCGGCGAATTTTTCTGGGACGGAGCGGCATCCACGCTGTTCTGGGTGGACCCGGCCAATCAATTAGCAGCGGTGTTCTTCACGCAGAAGATGCAGTTTGACGGGACGCTGCATCATGACATCCGGGCGGCGATTTACGGTGCGGATTATATGGGTCCGCGGGGGGATTAAGGCTCCGGCAGTCTCTTTTTCGAGAACCGCTACAATAGTAAGCGTTACTTCAATGGACCCGAAGATCCTCGATAAGATGCGGCAGGATTGGGACGCGCGCGCCCGCGAGAATGCCCGCTATTATGTAGCCACCCAAAAGACAGATTGGACCGATGAAGAGTTTTTCGCGTCGGGTGAGCGGGCGGTAGAAGAAGAGATTGAGACCGATTTGATCAACATTTGCCAGGGGAAAGAGCCCGGGCAGATGCGGATTCTCGAGATCGGGTGCGGTGCGGGACGAGTGACTCGCGCTTTGGCCCGGCGTTTTGGCGAAGTGCATGGCGTGGACGTCAGCGGGGAGATGGTGGAGCGTGCCCAGGGCGCTTTGAAGGACTTTCCGAACGCTCATGTTTACCAGAACAATGGGCATGACCTGACGGTAGTGCCGCCGGGGGGAGGCTTCGACTTCGCCTTTTCGACGATTGTTTTTCAACACATCCCGAGCCGGGACGTGATTGAGAATTATGTACGGGAAGTCCACCGCTTGCTGAGGCCGGGAGCGCTGTTCAAGTTTCAGGTGCAGGGCGATTCGACGATGAAGACCGACCCCGACGATACATGGCTGGGGGTGGGGTTCTCGGATCAGCAGGCCGTGCAGATGGCATTCCGGTGCGGCTTTGAACCGCGGCACCGGCATGGTGCGGGCGAGCAATACTTCTGGCTGTGGTTCTTTAAGAAGTAGCTTGTGGCGAGTTGTTTCCGGGGTGGCCGAGAGGCTGACCGGGAACAGGCGATGCGGCGCGGCGGGCGGCCCAATATTTCGCCATGCGTTCAGACACTTGGCGGCGTTCGTCCTCGCTCATGCTTTTTCTGCCGCGGCGGCCACGTCCGGACGCTTGCCTGTCCTCGAGCGGCACTTCGAGCAATTGCTCGAGAGTTTCGATGGCCGTATCCAGTCGATGCTTTTCTTCTTGCAGTTCTTTAATGGTTCGTCGCAAATCCACGATTTATATACCCCAGATGGTTCCAGCGTCGGACGGGTACCATCTTAAACCACCCGAAACTCCAAAGGCGAGAACTTTTTCAGTTCCCGCGCTTTGAGTAAGTTGACTATATTACTGCTATTCCTACTTAGTCAAGAACGGCCAGTGATTTAGCAGGTGGAAGCCGAACTTAGTAACCATCAGGCCGGCGGCGGCGGCGCCGATGGCCAGAATGGCGGCCAGAACCAGCAGCACCATCAGCCAGGGGAAGCGGCGGTTCTCGCGGTGGAGGACCAACAGCCATCCTGCGAACACTCCCACGAAGTACAGGGCGCACATGGGAATAGCGAACATCATCAGGTTGAAAACGTCAGGTGTGGGCGTGACCACGGCGGCGACAACCACGATGCCCAGAATTGCGTAGCGCGAGTGCTGGATCAGGAATTTGGGGGTGACAATCCTCAGCAGTGTGAGGAAGAAAATCAATATCGGAAGTTCGAAGACGAGACCGATACCGAGCGTCACATTTACGAAGAGATCAAAGTACTCCGTCACCGAGACGACGGGCTTGATATGAATATCGCGGCCGATGCCGAGCAGGAACTCGAGACCATAGCGGAACGCCACAAAGTAAGCGAACAGTCCGCCGGATATGAAAAGGCCGGCCGAGGTAAGAACGAAGGGCACTGCCCAGCGGCGCTCGCGTTGGTAGAGTCCGGGGGCGATGAAAGCCCAAACCTGATAGAGGATCCAGGGTGAGGCGATGAAGATTGACGCCAGCATCGGCAGTTTCACCCAGACGGTGGAGAAGGTCTCCATGGGGGTGATCTGAGCCAGATATGGGTCGAAGTGGAGATTCTTCAGGGCAACGGTAGCGGGTTCACTGACGATGACCCAGAGTTCGTTGGCGAAGATGAGGGCCGCCAGGAAGGCGACTGCCAGTCCCATGACGGCGCGGATGATACGCGTACGGAGTTCCTCAAGGTGCTCAAGGAACGACATACGGAGCATGCCGTCATCGTCGGGATCGTCGGGGGGCGGTGGAGGTGGAGTGGGCGGATTACGAGGGGGCGCCTTGGAGGGGGGCGGAGGAGGCGCAACGATCGCCGGCTCGACGGAGGAAGAGTACGGGTCTTCGTAATACCCGTACGGATCCTCCGTACGAGGAACAGACGTTTCTCCACTACCGGGCGCTTTTGCGCCTTTGGGATCATCTACCGGCATGTAGTTGTAGCGTTCTTCCTAGCTATGCTGAGCAACATCGGCCCCGGAGGGATGATGTTCGGCTGGAGTTGCGGGCGCTTCATGAGAAGCGGGGTCGTTACCAGCCTGGCGGGCAACCGTTCCGGGAACACCGTTCGTTCCGTTTGCGGGGTGCGCCTCAGTGCCATGAGATTCGGCGTCCTGAATTGCGGATTCGCCTACTGTGGTTGGATTTGATGCGGTGGAATCGTTCGACTCGTGGCCATAGGCGCCGTAGTCGTAGGAGTGGTCGTAGCCGTAGTTGGTATCGTAGCCGGTGTGGCTACCATCGGAAGTATCGAGGTGACTGTTGATCTCACCCATGTAGCTACGAGCCGTATCCTTGAGCGATTCGGTTTCCTTTTCCAGTGACTGCATTTCACGTTCGAACGTGGACTTCAACTCGTTCGACGCACGGCGGAATTCAGTGAGGGCCTTTCCAAGCGTCCTGCCTAACTCCGGCAACTTCTTAGGGCCGAAGAGAACCAGGGCGACAATGAAAATGATCACCATTTCCTGCCATCCCACGGGACCCATTATTGTGGTACCTCCAGATTGCTGAACCCATAATAGCAGCGAAAAGTGAGGGGCGGCTTAGCGAGCGTATTATAGATAGATGTTCCGCCTATTACTGGGTCTGGGGTGTTTGATTCCAGTGTTTTGCGCCGACTGGAGTCCGCAGCTGGCGGCTGGATACCTGGACCAGCGGCAAAAAGAGTGGTTTGCGTGGACGCCGGCGCTGGCTTCGGGCGCACCTTGTGTTTCGTGTCATACGGGACTGCCCTATCTGCTTGCGCGTCCGGCGTTGCGCAAGATGCTGGGCACCACCGGGCCGACAGAATATGAAACCGGACTGCTTGACTCGCTAAAGCGGCAACGGACGATCAAGTCGACGCAGGCGGCAGGCGTCGAGGCTGTGCTGGCGGCACTGATGGTGACGACTGCTGATCCGTCGAGCGCCGCGGCGCGTCAGGCGCTGGATCATATGTGGGCGCTGCAGATCCGGGGCGGCAAGGACGCGGGAGCGTTCGACTGGTTCAGCTTAGAACTCGACCCGTGGGAGATGCCGGACTCGCGCTTTTTCGGCGCGTCGCTGGCGGCGATGGCGGTGAGTTCCGCGCCGGCCGACTATCGAAACCAGGCTGAAGTGCGGGCACACGTGCATTCGCTGGCGGGATACCTGAAAGATGCGCGGCGCGATCAGCCGCTGCACAACCGGATGATGCTGCTCTGGGCGTCGTCGCGAATGCCGGATTTGTTGACCAGGACGGAGAGGCGGGAACTGCTGGACGAGATCTGGCGCAGGCAGCAGGCGGATGGAGCGTGGAGCCTGGACGGACTGGGTCCTTGGAATCCGCACGCGGCGGCAGCGACGGCGTCGGGCGGCAATGCTTATGCGACGGCGCTGGCGACGTTCATGCTGAAGCAGTCGGGCGTGGAACGGAAGGATCGCCGGATGGCGCGGGCGATCGAATGGTTGAAAGTACATCAGGATCCGGAATCGGGAGCGTGGGGGGCGGAATCGATGAACAAGCGGTACGAGGCAGGATCGATGCAGTCGCAGTTCATGCGGGATGCGGCGACGAGTTTCGCAGTGCTGGCGCTGGCCGGCAGCGAGTAGAGGGTGACCAGGCGTGAGTTGCTGGCAGCCGCGCCCGCGGCTCTGATGGCGCAGGTATCGCGTCCCAACGTTCTGATTATCCTGCTCGACGATTTAGGCTGCGCCGACCTGGGCTATCTGGGAGCGTCCGATTTGCAGACGCCGAATATCGACGCGCTGGCGGCGGGTGGCGTGAAGTTTCGCAACTGGTATTCGAACGCACCGGTTTGTGCGCCGGCGCGGGCATCCATTCTCAGCGGGCGCTTCCCCGCCCGAGCGGGAGTCGCCGATAACGGAGGCACTCTTACGCCGGGCATGTCGACGATCGCGTCGACGCTGAAGGGAGCGAGTTACTCGACTGGCTGCTTTGGCAAATGGCATCTCGGCAGTGATGAGCGGACGTGTCCGAATGCCCATGGGTTCGACTCGTTTTACGGCTTCCACAGCGGTTGCGTGGACTATTTCTCGCACCGCTTTTACTGGGGCGATCCGCGGATTCCGAATTATCACGATTTGTGGCGCAACCGCACGGAGGTTTTTGAGGACGGCCAGTATCTGACCGGACGCATCACTGAAGAGGCCGTGGATTTCATTGGGCGCCAGAAGCAGCCTTTCTTCGGCTACGTCGCCTACAACGCACCGCACTATCCGATGCACGCGCCCGCGAAGTACCTGAAGCGCTTTGCGGGTCTGGGTAAGGAGCGGCAGACGTACGCGGCGATGATTGCGGCGGTGGACGATGGGGTTGGCGCAATACGGCAGTCGCTCGAACGCGCGGGAGCGTTGGAGAACACGCTGCTGTTCCTGCTTGGCGACAATGGCGCGACGGTTGAGAAGCGAGCGGGACTGAACGGTGAATTCGCGACTGCGGGAAGCAACGGCGCGTTCAAGGGTTTCAAGTTCAGCCTGTTTGACGGCGGAATGCACGTGCCGGCGCTGATGTCGTGGCCGTCGCAAATCCGGAGGGGAGCGTGGACATCAGAGCTGGTGATGTCGATGGACATGTTCCCGACGATTTGCCGCGCTACCGGCGTAAAACTCCCGGATGGCGTTGATGGGCTGAGCCTGCTGGATGTGGCGGCGGGAGGAGCATCGCCGCACGGGGCACTCTGCTGGGCGCAGGGAGGTCAGCAGGCAGTCCGGTTAGGAGTTTGGAAACTGGTAGTGAACGGGCAACTTCACGATCGATCGGTGAACGGCGGAAAACCGCTTACCGGGGAGGACGCTGTCTGGCTCTCGAAGTTGGATGAGGATCCTGGAGAGACGCGCAATCTGCGCCGGACGCAGCCTGCCGTAGTCGATCAATTGCTGACCGAACTGTCGAAGTGGACCGCGCTAAGATAGTGCGGTCCGTACTCTCCCGCTGAATTACCCGAATGGCAAAACGTTCCCGATCCGAAGTGGACGATCAGGTTTATGAAATGCAGGCTAATCTCTGCAAAACCTTTGCGAATCCGGTGCGATCCTGAAGGGAGCGGGGGTAGTGTCCACCAGGCGGAATGGCAAGCAGACCATTTGCTCCCTTTCGATGCCGCAAGTAAAGACAGCATGCGAGATGATCCGCGACGTCCTGCGGGCGCGCGTGGAGCAGGGCCGGAATCTCGTGGTCTGACGGCTTCGTCGGATATACTTTGGTCAAATGAAATCTTTGTTGCTTGTGTTGCCGCTGATTTTGTGTCCGTTCGCGTTGGCGCAGGTGAAAGTCACTTCGGCGAGTGACCGCATTCTGGTTGAGATCGACGGCAAACCTTTTGGCGATCTCATTGTTGGAGGCGGCACGTGGAAGCCCTACTTCCATCCTCTGCGATCGGCGACCGGCACAATCGTGTCGCGGCAATTTCCGATGGCAATTGTGGAAGGCGAGCCACGCGATCACAATCATCACCGGGGGCTCTGGTTCGGGCACTTTGACGTCAACGGCATTGATTTCTGGAGCAACGATCCGCTCAACAAGCCTAGTGACAAATACGGGCGGATTGTCGTGCGACGTGTGAACGACGTGAAGGGCGGGAAGAAATCCGGATACCTGACGGCGACGTTCGACTGGAACCATCCGGACGGCCACACGATGTTGACGGAAGTGAGGACGATGACTTTCTACTCAGACCCGAAGTTGCGCATTATCGACTTTGAGGCGACGCTCACGCCGAAGGAGGCGATCTTCTTCGGTGACGAGAAGGACGGGTTGCTCGGTCTGCGGGTGGCCGCTCCGCTGCAGGAGGAGAAGGGCACGGGCGTCATCAGCAACGCGGAGGGCGTGCGCAGCGAGAAAATGGTTTGGGGCAAGCCCTCGAATTGGGCTGACTATACAGGCAAGATCGACGGAGAAGAAGTAGGGTTTGCGATTTTCGATCATCCGTCGAATCCGCATCACCCGACGCGCTGGCATGCACGCGGGTACGGTCTGTTCGCGGCCAATCCATTCGGCGCGAAGGCCTTTGACAAGGGTCAGGCAGAGGGCGGACTGCACGTTCGACCGAACGAGCCGATCCGCTTCAGGTATCGCATCATCATCCATCCGGGCGGCGTGGACCTGGCGGACCTGTATCGCAAATACGAAAAGATGAAGTAAGCGCGCGGCCGGTCAAACGCGCGGCGGAGTAGTGATGACGATGGCGCGAGCGGAAGTTTTCGATGTCCCGCAGTAGCTGTGCGGTTCCGAGGAATCGAAGTAGACGCAGTCACCGGCGCGAAGTTCGTGCGACTCGTCCTGGCAATGGATGGTGAGCGATCCTTCGATCAGGTAGACCAATTCGGCACCGTCGTGAAAGTGTTCGACGGCGCTCTTGGGGTCGATTTGCGGAAACTCAGCGAGGTAGGCTTGCAGGCTCTTATCCTGAACGGCGTAGGCGAGGCACTCGAAGAAGAAGGCGGGAGTAGGGGCGTCGGGACGATCGGGGAAGCGGATGCGACCGGCAGGACGGGTTAAGGTAAACAGGCTGCGTTTGCGGCGATCCCCGAAGAAATGATCGACACCGACGTCGAAGACCATGGCGATGCGGGCGAGAGTGGGCAAGGTGGGGATGAGTTTGCCGTTTTCGAGTTGGGAGAGCATTGACGCTGAGAGTCCGGTATGTCTGCCCAGGTCGACCAAGCCGATTTTCTTGCGTAAACGGAGGGCACGAATCTTGCGGCCGATCTCATAACCGGCGAGTGACCTACGGATGGTATCCTCGCTATTTTCAGGTGACAATAAGTTGAGTTTACCAGAGCTTAATATGGGGAGCGAATTATTTGTACCACTGAACTCAGTTTCAGTAGAGTCTAGATTACCCCGGCAATCGCTGTTAGTGTCACTCATAGAGCATCTTTTCAGATGACTCTCTGGGAGGCAGGATGCAAAACCACTCAAAGGAGCAGCGGGCAGAGGAAGATCTCAGGCTCGTGCTGGCGGCGCAGGACGGTGACAGGGCGGCGTTCTCCGAGTTGGTTCAGCGTCATCAAGCTGCGTGTCTGAAGCTGGCGATTTCGGTTCTGCACGAGCGGGAGAGCGCCGAGGATGAGGTTCAGAATGCGTTTTTCAAAGCATGGGAGCATTTGGGCCGGTTTCAACGGGACGCGCGCTTTCTGACGTGGCTATCGCGGATAGTCCTGAACCAGTGCCTGATGCGACTGCGCCAGACGCGGAGGGCGCGTTTCCTTTATATCGATGAAGGTCTGCATGGCGACGAGGTAGCGGTGATTGATCTACCGGGGAATGAAGTGTCGCCGGAAGCTCGACTCGGTCGGCGTGAGGTAGCGGCGGTATTCCATCATGAGGTTCAGCGGATTCCTCCGCTGTTGAGGAACGCGTTTGTACTCCGCGACGTGCAACAACTGCCGATGCCCGAGGTGGCCGAGCGACTTGGAATCTCCATTGCTGCCGCCAAGAGCCGGCTTTTGCGAGCCAGGGCGGAGTTGAAGCAGCGGTTAGAGAAGCATTGTGGACGGATGGGTCCGGCAACGCTGCTGGCTGAATCTTAGATCTACACCGACAGCCGTTCGGCGGCAGCGGCTGCGCCTATGATGGCGATGTCTTCGCCGCCGGGGACGACTTCAAAGACATAGCCGAGCAGCGGACTCATTTTCACCATCTCCTGCATATAGGTTTGCAGGAGCGGCACGTCGAGATGGCGGGAGTCGGGGCCGGTGAAGTAGAACTTGCCGGGGCCGTCCATATGGATGCTGGAGGCGGTACCGGCGGCGAGAGCACGGTGCCACAGCTTGACGAAGTCGGCGCAGCGGGTGTCCCCTTCAGCGGCATTTTCGAAAACCTCGTCGGGCTCCATATCCAGGAAGCGAAGACGCATGGCGCGGTGGCCCATGATTCCCTCGAGGTGTCCTGCGCCGCCGCAGCCGCAGAAAGTCTCCTTAGGATCGAGGCTGACGACGACGTGTCCGCCCTCCCAGACGCCGTCATTGGCGGGGTAGCGGCCGAAGCCGATGCCATTGCCGAGTGCCCAGACGCGCACGACGCGGTCGAGTTGTCCGCGGGTGGCGGCGAGGCCGGCGGCCATGGCGTCGGCGTCGTTGCCGACGACCACCTGAACATGCAGGTTCCTGTCGCGGAGGGCGCTTTCGAGGGAATTCTGGATGGCGAGGCCTTTGAGTTGGTGAAGATTGGGCGAGTCCTCGATGACGCCGGCGCGGATAATGCCGGGCATACCCACGCCGATAGTGGAAAAAGTCTCGCCGTTGGCAGCCGCCTCGATTTGTTCCGAGAGGGTGCGGGAGATGGCTTCCGCCGGCATCCCGAGCAGGGAGTCGAAGTCGTCCTCGTTTTCCGGAAAACGCCGGACTTCACTGGCGATGCGGCTGTTTTCGACGACAGCCACTGCCAGCCGGTTTGTGACCGCTACGCCAATCGTTCGAGCCATGGCACCCTCATGCTTCGAGTTTTGACAATTTGTTTATGCCGTTGAAGGCCGCCGCTTTGTAGCATTCGGCCAGAGTGGGGTAATTGAAGACGGTATTCACGAAATAGTCGATGTTACCGCCGAGAATCATTACGGCCTGACCGATGTGGAGCAGTTCAGATGCGCCTTCTCCGATGATGTGGACGCCAAGAATGCTGCGGGTTTCGCGATGAAAAATGATTTTGAGTCTCCCAGTGGTATCGCCGCGGATCTGGCCGCGCGCGATCTCACGATAATACGCCACTCCGACTTCGTAAGGGACGTCTTCTTCGGTGAGTTGCTCTTCGGTCTTGCCGATGAAGGAGATTTCGGGGATGGTATAGATGCCGTAGGGATACTCGGCGGGGTTGGAGCGTACATCCTTGCCGAAAGCGATGGCTGCGGCGATGCGCCCCTGTTCCATGGAGACTGAAGCGAGGCTGGGAAAGCCGATGACGTCGCCGACGGCGAAGATATGGGGTTGCTTGGTGCGGTATGCAGCGTCGACGGGGATGCGTCCTCGATTGTCGGCCTCGAGTCCGGCGGCAGTGAGGTTGAGTTCGTCGACATTGCCCTGGCGTCCTACGGCGTAGAGCAGAGCGTCGCCCGAGATCTTCTTTTTGCTGTCGAGGTTGGCGATCACCGTACCGTCGGCGGTGGCTTCGACGGTTGACACCTCTTCATTGAGGCGCATGGTGACGCGGTTGTCGCGAAGGTGGTAGGACAGGGCTTCGACGATTTCCTGGTCGGCGAACTCGAGGAGACGGGACCGTTTTTCGACGAGGATGACGCGGACGCCGAGGATGGCGAACATGCAGGCGTACTCGACGCCGATAACGCCGCCTCCGACGACGATGAGGGTACGGGGGATACCTTTCAGGTCGAGGATCTGGTCGCTATTGACGACAGTGCGTCCGTTGAGGGGCACCTTGTCGGACACGGCCGGCTTGGTGCCGGTGGCGATGATGATGTTCTCAGCTTCGTAGGTTGTGGAGCCACGAACGCTGTCTACCTTGAGATGGTGGGGGTCGACGAAGGTGGCCGTCCCGAAGAGCATTTCGATGTTATTGCGTGAGAGTTGAGCCTGGGTGACGTCGATCTCGGTCTTGATCACATGCTGGACGCGGAACGCGAGGTCCTCCATGGTGATCTTTTCTTTGACGCGGTAGTGAACGCCGTAGATGTTGTGGTAGTTGTAGCCCGACAAATGCAGGACGGCTTCCCGCATGGTCTTGCTGGGGATGGTGCCGGTGTTGATGCAGGCTCCGCCGATCAGTTCGCGACGCTCGATGAGCGCGACGCGTTTACCGGATTTGGAGCCTTGGATCGCCGCGCGCTGGCCTGCCGGGCCGGAGCCGATGACGATCAGATCGTATTTGTCCATCGCAGTGTTTACCAGTTTCGCACTATAGCGGCGCGGATGCGCTTTCAAATGAGAGTTACACACTGTCCTGGACTGGGCACGTCCCCATCAGATGGCAACCCTGAAGGCAGCCGACACGTCCAGGGATGAATACAAATAATTGGCTGTGGCTTTTTGCTGAATTAACGCTTTGGATCATAAAGCTTAACGTACGATATCTCTTTTTACTTCAATGTATTGTGGTAGAGTCCTTAACCCAGCAGCATCGCACTGTTATTTCGATGTTAACTTACTATGTTCCTGAATTAATCTGGGATATAAAGATCACGGAAGCAAAACCTCGACTGATTCAGCAGCGACCCTGACTTTCGTGGAGTTGGCGTTAGGCGGACCGCCGACCGTGTGTCGTTAGGTGGGGTTCAGTCTTGAATCACTGCCGGCACTGGCCGTATTTGTTTCGGGCCAGGGTCAGGGCGAACACTCAGGCAGCGTCACACAGGCGACAACAATCGATCTTCACGTGGTGGTCTGGTAAGCATGACGCGTTAGGGAGAGACTCAAGCTAATAGACGTGTTTTGGCTGCGCGGTGAACCGCGGTAGCGCAGAGGCATCTAGATACAAACAATTTGATGTCGTCGTTTCCAACATTAATCGCACGGCTTTTCGATAAGAGCCAATGATTCGTATTGTAGATAACTGCATTGTATTACGTTCGTATACCAAAGGCATAGGCCGTACTGCGAGTACCACTCTGAATTGTTACCCTAATTGGATTAATCCCAAAAGATAATTGAAAAATCATAGAGAATGTGCCTTGACGCCGGTCGCGGTCGCTTCTAGACTTTATGAAGTTGGCCGATAGCAGACTCGGCCGACCTTACGAGATGCGAGCGTGAGTGCCCCAAGCACGTTGCTGGGTGGGGCAATCGGGTTCAAATGAGAATCTCTACCGGCATCCCTGTTACCGGCTTACTTCCGATTCATTCGGGAGGATCCTGGCCAACTACAGTGTCGGCTGTCCTTAATTTTCCGCTCCTGCGGCTATGCCGAATTGTCGGGCCAAACAGGGGCTTTCAAACTCGAAAAAAGAAAGTTCCACGCACTTCGGCCGGCTGCCGTAGACGGTCAGACGACGGTTAGATCGATATCAAATTTTGTCAGGGAGAAAATAGGAATGAACCTTACGTATAAAAAGGGCTTATCCATTTCCTGGATATTAGCGCTTGCAGTTATTTTGGCATGTGTTGCAGTCCCGGCACAGGCCCAGGGTGATCTCGCCATCACAGTGTCCTCGAATGGATTCTTTGAGGCACCTACCACATTCCCGAGTTCGGTCAGTTGCTCGAAGTTTAGTCCGCAGTTTGTCAATGAAATCCAAACTCCGGCGAACCAGTGGCCGTTCACTTCGAGCCACCCGGCGCCGACAATCACTAGCTCCTGTATTGATACCAAGACGATTTGGGTCGAGAACAAGGGGACAGTCGCGACTTCGGCTCCGGTGACGGTCACGGACCTCCTGACACCCGAGCAACCTAAAGGCTCCACCGTGCTCACCACCAACGGCTACTGTGCGTTTGAGGCCTTGGGTAGCTTGTCGGGGACAATCTGGTGCCTGGGCGATTCGCGTGTGTTCGGTGCAACCACAAACAAGATCGCTGCAAACGGCTGGACGTGCACCGTGACGCAGGGAAAAGTCTCCTGCACACGCAGTGATGTCTTGCTGCCCGGCGCTACTTATCCGCCCATCTCGATTAAACTGCTCCGTGAGGACTTCAGCCCGCTCAATTGCTTTAATGAGCTCGCGTTTGTTCAGGGCGGCGGATTTGTCGACATCGACCCTTCCAACAACAGCCAGTTCGATGACTTCATCTCCTCCTCGCTCAACAGCAATGGTTTGCTCAATACGAACAACCTGGTTACGATCAACTCCGTACCACAAGGGAGAAAAGTCAGGGTGGACGGATCCGTTATTACGACACCCCACTCTTACTACTGGGGCTTTGCGACTCAGCACTCCGTCGAGGGTGAGGACAATCCTGGTCACGATGCGGTCTGCCAGGCTCCGATTCCGGGGACGGGAACTGCGATTCCTGGCAACGAGGGCTACACTGTTATTGGATATTCGACGGGCGGGTTGATTGCCTCTGGTGCAAGCGGCGCTGGCTGCACCCAGCCGACGTCGTTTACGCTCCCGAATTTCATTGCCGGTGCTGCTGGCAATCAGTTCTACGAACACATTACCGTCCGCTACAAGCAGCCGTAGAGTTTCGAAGCAAATTCGGAGTACGCAAGTAGAATCGAGCCGGAGCCGGCGAAAGCCGCGCTCCGGCTTTTTGTTTTCCGTGGAGTGGATTGAAGACCTAGCCGATCACCTAAGCGGTAAGGTTTTCGCCAAAACGACCGATAGGTTTGTTAGGCATGATCGATTCACTCCCAGACAGCGAGACAGTGCTTGCGCAGTTCAACCGGCTCATGCAAGAGCTCCTGCGCGGGACGATGAACCGCAACACTTTCCGTCCATGGGAGATCGACATACTCCTGGATATTGAGAGTTGCGAGTTGAAAGACTCAAATAAGAAGGAGCTGTTGCGACGCTATCAGAAAGCGGTTCAGCGGCACATGGATCGCGGTGCGAGGTTGCCCCTTAAACTGTCTGAATACTTAGAGATGCAGCGAGTGAAACGCCAACAGCAACTGGCTGTCGGTTAGTTCCACAGCGGCCTATTTAACGCGTGCTCCGGCTGCGGTGCCGGCTTCAATCTGTTCATCGAGCTTCGAGTGTCTGGGGAGAATTGCGATTGACAGAGCCCCTATAAGCGCTACGGCAAGCACGGATCCCATTGCCCACCAATAACTTCCGAAGTGCTCACGCAGAATCGAGACGAAGTAAGGGAACCAGGTCTGGCCGATAGTGTTGACGGGCAAGATGACGGCCATGGCTCGAGCGAGAGTATTGACTCCAAACTGTTCAGCCGCCATTAGCGGGATGAGCATGTAGTCGGCGCCCATTCCAAAGCCAAAAAGCACCGCAAAGCCATAGAGAAGCATGTCGTTCTCGGGACGGACGAGGAGCAGGAGCGGGATGGTGCCGGCCACCATGAAGTAGGTGGCGGTCATAACGACCTTCTTCGAAAACTTGTCAGCGAGGCCACCAATGAGCAGCCGTCCGCCAATGCTCGACCAGAGGATGAGGCGCGTAGCGATACTCCAGGCGCTGTCCGCCTGATTCCCGGCGCCGAATCCCTGGTCGAGGAACACAAACTTCATGTGGACGTTGATGGCGCCGATGGAGCCGATGGAGCAGAAGCTGCCAATCAGGAGAAGCCAGAAGGGATAGCTATGCAGCAGTTCGCTGAAGGTCTGCGATTTGACGCTGGATTCGGCAGGCGGCTGTGAATCGCCGTCGGGATATTGTCCCAAGTCGGACGGCCGGTCCTTGAGGACCAGAAACACCAGAGGCCAGGCGAGGACTACGGAGGATCCGAGGACGCACAGTGCGACGCGCCAGCCGTAGCGTTCGGTCAACGGCTTGATGATCATGGGTCCGAAGGAACCAATCAGGCCGACGCCGACGTAGACGATGCCCATGGCTTTGCCGCGATTCCGGCGGAACCACTGGGACACGATCAGCTGGTGGGGGATGGGTCCGGAGAAGATGTAGCCGATGGTGTACACGACCCAGAGCGAGTAGTAGACGAGCAGTGAGGGCCCCATGTAAGCGAAGCCCCAGAAGGCGCAGATGGTTAAAGCGGTGCCTATAAGGATTAGCTTGCGCGGGCTGAAGCGGTGGATAACGAGCGGTCCAATGAGGATGGTGAGGAGGGCGGCGAGGGGAAAACCGAGGGTGATTTGTTGGCGAGTCCAGTGGAGGTCGCGAAGGTAGTAGTCGTTGAAGAAGTCCTTGTTGTAATAGGGCAGGCCTACGGCGAGTCCAAAGCTAATGAACGCTGCGACTACGATCCACCAACCGAAGAATTTACGAACCATGATGAGTAGTGCCTAGCTTATAACAGGAGCGGCGAACAAAAGGGCTCTTGACGGGCAGGGTGAGCGGATAAATAGAGAAACGCGCGCAAGCCGCCGGTGTAACTGGTTGAATTGCGCGCGTTCCGTTTTCTGATGCGAGGCGCTGTTAAGGAACTACGAGATCTTGCGGGCGGTTCCGTTGAACACCGGTTCAGCACCAATGATCGCATCGATGATGCTCCCCTGTTGGGCTGGGGCGTTGGTTTGGATGCTGTTGATGGAGATGACCTGACGTACGGGAACGAAGAAGCGCGGACCGCTGATGCTAACCATGACAATTTCCAAACCCGTAGCTGCGGTCCGGAAATAGAAGTCGTACTGCAGGTGCAGGTTGAAATTCGAGTTGAACATCAATGTCCCGCCCGAGCAATCGGGGAAGATGGTGAAGATGCCCTGATAAGCGAGAAACCGGTTGATCAGGCCGTTGCCGCCGGGACCGGCAAAGTTCGATGATTCGATGACTTTGAGTTGTCCTTGGGGCTGACCGGCGAAGTCAGTTCCAACGGTTGCGGTAAATTTACCGACTGAAGCGGCGCCAAACCACGAAACGCCTTCCGTCTGAAATACCCAAGTCCCCGCGAGAGTGCTTAAGGGTTGAGCTGGACATTGAGCGTAAGCGGCGGATGTGAGTGAAACTGCCGCGAGAGCAAATATCACCATCTTGGTGAAACTTTTCATAACTGCCTCCAAGCTAGCTTGATGTTGGCCGGATAAATAGAATCGGCCAGCACTGAGTCTAATGGGGACAAATGAACGGGTCAAGCTACATTTCTTTAAATGTTATGACTAAAAAGGAAGTTTATTCTGTAACTCGTGAAAAGCGAGGCTGGAGGCAGTCGCGAGACCAGCCAGAGTCATTTCTTAACAAAGGGTTCGGACGTAGTTGTAACCGGGAATTCAGAAAAAATCAGGATATTTTTATCCGATAATCGATGGACTTATGGCAACAATTTGTTGTCATTAACCCAAAGCGTTTAGGAGTTCCGGTAATCCTAGCCATGTTCTTCCTTCAGGCAAAAAGGGCTTGCAGCCCGGACCTGTTTTTTCTACAATGTAGAAATGACTCGGGAGTTTCTTGGTTCGTTCGAGCAGTTGGTGCTAGCGGCGCTCGCTCGTCTTGGTGACGACGCCTATGGGATGTCGGTGCGTACGGAGATCTCGGAGCGGACGGAGCGTGAGATTGCGATCGGGGCGGTGTACGCGACGCTCGAGAGACTTGAGACGAAGGGCTATGCGTGTTCGCATTCGGGGCAAGGCGGACCGGAGCGCGAGGGCAAGGTGAAGCGATATTACGAGATCACAAGGGCCGGCCGTGATGCGCTGCGGGATTCAGTCCGGCAGTTGAACAGCCTTGTGCTAGGCCTGAACCTGGGGAACATTACATGAACTCACCACGATTGGCGCGCTGGATTTTAGCTGCGTTTCTGCCACGCTGCGTGCGGGAAGCGGCAATCGGCGATCTGGAGGAAGGGTATGCCGGCGGATCGCGGACGCGTTTATGGTACTGGCGGCAGGTTGGCGGATCCATTTTGCCGGCGATACAAATGCGCTGGAAGTCGCCCGGGGTGTTGCGGATTGGAGCGGCGGCCGTGAGCAGCTACCTAGTTGTGGCGGCGCTGGTGGCGGTGCTGATTCCTTTGGCAGGTGCATTTCTGCCGAAGTGGGATGCAATTCTCTGGACCGTGCGGTTGGGCGGAGACATGCTTGCCGGGTTGATTGGAGGGGTGGTGGTTTCGGTGATGGTACCGATGGCGCCCCGGCGGGCCGCAGGAATTTTCGCTGTATTTTTGGGTCTACTGAGTGTTTTGTCTGCGTGGGCGGAGCCGGGCACGATGACCGTGAGTTATCTCGCGTTCCTCATTCTGGCGGGTCCAGGGTGTGTGATGTTAGGGTCGCTTATTTGCGGCGCAGGGAAGCGGTCAGGTACGTCTTGAAGGCGTCCGGGTTTCCAGGCGGCGCGATCTCAAAGGTCAGCGCCGCCGTGGTTGCGCCGGACTTCACGTAGGTGAGCCGGTAACGTGGTTGGTTCTCCTCCACCACGCTCGCAAACTCAAGCTTTTCTGTCGTCGAACTCACAGTGTAGCGGATTATGTGGCCTTCGTTATCCCAATAGATCGCAGAAAGGGGTGAACCGGGCCACAGGACCATGAGGTCCTCATGACGCGACGCTGGACGCCCGTTGCCGGCCGGGTACTCGGCAAAACTGCGCCGAATCATGATCTTCCTATCGAGGTCGAGCTTGAAGCTGAAAGCACCGGCGGATGCTTTGCCGGGTGAGCCGGCGCTGTCGTCGCCAGTCCATTCACCGGTCCAGCTTTCGAGCGCCTTCCAGGGGTCCTGCGCGAGAGCAGGGACTGTAAGAAGGGCAAGCAGGACTACGGTTCTCATGATTTTCGTAGTTGGAGCGCGTCGGGATTGTCCGGTCCAAAGTGTTTCAGCATCACCAGATTCTCAGTGTCGCTGTGGTTGGTGATCTTCACGCCCTGCTTGCTGGCAGCGGCGGTGACGAACAGCTCGTCGCTGGTCATTTCGCCGAAGCGGATCATTGAGGGAGTAGAGACGGCTAATCTGTTGATCTCGCCATGACCTTGAGTGAGGATCAAGCCGTAGGCGGCGGCGTCGCGGATGACAACCGTACGTTTCGGCTGAACCGTCAATTCCTTGGCCGAATAGTAGTTCGTCGAATACACGATCCACATTTCCGAGTAGCCGCCAGCCGCCATTTCATTGGGGTCGAGTACAGGCGTGGGGTGGAATAGGCGGTGGGCAGCGAATTCGGGATCGACGTTGGCGTCCCAGTCGAGCATGGAGAGCAGGTAGTCGAGGTCGTGATGATGTTCGACAGGCACGTCCTTCACACAGAGGTCCCAGGGTACGGCGCGGCCTTCCACGAGAGACTGGAACATGGAGAAAACGTCGGAATTGACTTGGGGCTCATACGTGACGAGGGAGCCGGGCGCGTGGAGGATGCCGGCGTCGATCTGCCAGCCGGAGCCGGGCTTGAGCTTGTAGGCCTTGGAGTGATAGAGGATGCCGTTGTCGCCTTCGTTCCAGCGCTCCAGACACTTCCGGATATCGTCTTTCGTCGTCCCCGGCTCGAGTCCCATGAATGTGTAGGGGAAGTTGTTGCCAGTGAAGTTGTATTGGGGCGGGAAGTAGTAGGCCTCGGGCTTGCCTTTGCGGCCGACACGAGCGGCGAATTCGTCGCTCTGGTGCATGTGGTGGGGGATGGGGCCGAGGTTGTCGAAGAACTTGCAGAGGAGGTTCCAGCCGCCGTGTTTGGCGAAGACGTCGTTGCCGAGGAAGTCGGCGCCGAGTTGGGCGATGGCGTCGCGGAGGAGGATGCGTTTGCCGGCGACGTCGATGTAGCTGAGGCCTTCGTCCTCGGCGGTGAGGGGTCCGTTGTCGGCTTTGGTAGTGGAGGAGAACCAACGCTCGTCGATGCCGCCGCGGTGAGCGCCGAGCGCGTAGAGGTCGCGGGGGTGGAGTTTGAGGCGGCCGCCGGGCATGAGGAAGGAGCGTGGCACCCAATTGGGAGCGAGGCGGAGAACGCCGTCCTGGGCGGCGAGGGCGGATTTGAGGTCGGCGAGGGAGAGCGAGGGGGCGGGAGTCATAATGCAGGTCGATAATATCAGACGCGGGGGTCGGCGGGGGAGAAGAATGATGGCGGTCGGCAGTCGGTGTCAGACACGGGTTTGTTTGGCCTGTTTCGACCGCAAAAGAATCGGTCTCTGACACCGATTATTGAAGCGGACGGGTTATTGCTTTGAAGCGCTTAGGGGCGGCGCGCGTGAGCTGAGGAGTTGAAAAGAATCGGTCTCTGACACCGATTTAATGCTACGGTGGACGGATGTTGAACTGGCTGGTTGTGGGCGTTGGCGACATCACGACTAAGCGTGTGCTGCCGGCGATCCTGGGGGAACCGCGCAGCAGGCTCGCTGGCATCGTTACTCGGGATCCGGGTAAAGCTCTTCCTTATGGAGTGCCCTCGTGGACGAACCTGGCCGATGGACTCGCGCATGCCGGCGCGGAGGCGGTGTACATCGCCACCCCGGTATTCCTGCATGCACAGCAGTCCATCGAGAGCCTGCGCGCGGGGAAGCATGTCCTCTGCGAGAAGCCGATGGCGATGAACCATGCCGAAGCGCTCACTATGGAAGGGGCGGCGCAGGAGTCCGGCAAGTTGCTGGGTATCTCGTATTACCGGCGGATGTACCCGAAGGTGGACCGTGCCAAGGAACTGATCGCGGCGGGAGCGATTGGCCGTCCAGTGTTCGGCGAGGCAAGTTCGCACGACTGGTTTTATCCCGGCGACGGCTTCCGCGCCTGGCTGGTTGATCCGGCACTGTCCGGAGGTGGGCCTCTTTTCGACATCGGCTCGCATCGGATTGACCTGATGAACTACTTCCTGGGCAGACCCGAACGAGCTACGGGGCTGGTTTCAACGGTAGTTCAGCCGACCATCGTCGAGGACAACGCGACGGTGCTCATTGGATATGCGCAGGGCGTGCGCGCGATGGTGGACGTCCGCTGGCACTCGCGGGTGGCGCGGGATGAATTCAGGATTCGCGGGACAGAAGGCGAGATTGACCTGACGCCGCTCAACGGACCGTCCTTGGTGTATCCCGGCGGTCGCGAAGAAGTGCCGGCACCGTCGAACCTTCACTATCCCTGCATTGAGGAGTTTGTTACTGCGGCAGTTGGGGGCGAGGCGTTCCGCTCTTCCGCGGCGGAGGCATTGTGGACCGACTGGGTGACGCAGCGAGCGCTGTCGGCGAGCGGACGGTTAGAGAACTGAATCTGTTAAATCGTGCACACGTGAGCAAAAATTCTTGACTTTGTAACGCAAACACTGTTAACCCTATTCATACCAGCTTCAAACTGGGGGGGTAAGATCATGTCCATGTTGCCACTGTCCGCGCTCCGGCGCGCGTGTTTTCTTTCACTGCTTTCTTTTCTGCCGATCTGGGCGCAATTCGATGCCGCCACTGTCATCGGAACTGTCCACGATCAAGCGGGAGCGGTCGTAACTAATAGTAAAGTAACGCTTTCCAGCGTCCAAACGGGCGTCACCAAAAACACCGTCACTGATGGTAATGGAAATTACACAATCTTCGATGTGAAGCCCGGACGGTACACTCTCCGAGCTGAGTCGCCAGGGTTCAAAGCAGCCGTCGCGGAGGAGTTTACGGTCACGGTGAACGCCCGTCAGCGCGTGGATCTCCAGCTTCAAGTAGGAGACGTTAGCGAGCGCGTGGTTGTAGAAGCCGCCGCTTCGGCAGTGGAGACCGATTCGAGCAATCGAGGTCAAGTGGTGACTGCGGCCGCGATTGTGAATCTACCTCTCAATGGCCGATCCTACGCTGATCTGACCCTACTGGTCCCGGGCGCGCGGAAGTCGCAGCTCGAGGACGGATCTGCCACAGGTCGTGATGCTTCTTATAACGTCAACGGCCAGCGGAGCGCGTTGAATAACTTCATGGTGGACGGCGTGGGCAACAACGCCTACGGCACCAGCAACCAGGGATTTTCAAACCAGGTGGTCCAGCTGACGCCAGACGCGGTGGCTGAGTTCCGGGTGGAAACCAGCAATTTCAGCGCCGAGTACGGTCGCGCGTCGGGTGCGGTAATCAACGCCGCAACCAAGTCCGGCGGCAACGCGATTCATGGTGCTGCGTGGGAGTACCTTCGCAACACGAGCCTGAACGCGGTGGGCTTCTTCAAGCCGGTGGGCGGCGTGAAGCCGGTGTTTCAGCAGAACCAATTTGGGGCGGCGGTCGGCGGTCCGATCAAGAAGGACAAGCTGTTCTACTTTGCCGATTTCGAAGCTCTGCGGCGCACCACCAAGACGCTGACGCTGGCCACTGTTCCGACGGATGCGCAGAAGTCGGGCAATTTCGGCATCCCGCTGCGGAATGCGGTTACGGGCGCAGTTTACACGAACGGAATCGTACCGCTGGCCGACATGACGCCTTTCGCGCGTGCGGTTCTCACAGCCCTCCCGTCGCCCAACGTGGCCGGCAACAGCAACAACTTTCAGTCGCTGCCGCGGTCGACCATCAACGACAACAAGGGTGACGGGCGCCTGGACTACTACTTGAGCGAACGGATCACGATGTACCTCCGCTACAGCCAGCGCGAGTCCGACATTTATGTACCTGGAAACATCCCGGGTCCCGCTGGCGGCAACAATAACGGGAACGTCCGCATCACCAACAAGCAATACAACCCGGGCATCACTTACACCTTGAGCCCGTCGTCGACGCTCGAAGCACGCATGGGTCTCACGTGGACCGAGGGCGGCAAGAGTCCGATTGGATTGGGAGAGCCGAGTTTGCTCGATGCCAACGGCATCACCGGACTGCCGACCGATCCTCGAGTGAAAGGCGCGTTGAACTCGCAGAACGTCAGCGGTTTTTCGCAATTCGGCCGCCAGACCAGCAACCCGCAATTCCAGAATCCGTTCGTGATCAATCCGAAGATCGTGTACTCGAAGATTCTCGGCCGCCACACGCTGAAATTCGGCTATGAGTATCAGCGCATTGACACGGCAATCGACGATTTCAATCCGGTATTCGGCACTGACTCCTACGGCGGCCAATTCAGCCGGCCCGTGGGGACCGCGACCAATAGTTCTGCTGCTATTCAGCAGGCTTATAACCTCACCGACTTCATGACCGGCGCGCGCTCGGCCTATGAGCTGAACAACTACGTCATCGTCGATTACCGGCAGCGGATGCACTTCTCTTACATCCAGGATGATTTCAAATTCAACAACAAGATGACCCTGAACATGGGCCTGCGTTACGAATTTGCGACGCCCCAATGGGAGAAGGACAATCATCTCGCCAATTTTGACCCGGGAACACAGACGCTGATTCAAGCCAAGTCGGGTTCGCTATCGCAGCGTTCGTTGATCGACCCGCGACACAACAACTGGGCGCCGCGTTTCGGACTCGCCTACCAGGTGGCCCCAAAGACGGTCATCCGGTCGGCATACGGCATCAGCTACATCCAGTTCAACCGGTTGGGCGGCGAAAATCTACTGGCTTACAACGGACCGTACATCGTGGATGCGCAGATCAGCCAGGATCCGTCGAACCTGCCGATTTGCGCATCGGCGGCCTCCGATCCAGTGACGTGCTTCCGTCCCACGCAGTTTGGCTATCCGGCGAATTTCGCCGTCCCGGCCAACTTCAATCCGCTGCGCGCGCAGGCGCGTTTCATTCCGGCCAACAATCCAACGGGCTACATACAGTCGTGGCACTTCACGATTCAGCGTGAAGTCGCGAAGAACCTGGTGATTGAGGCTGCCTATGTGGGCAATCGCGGAACTCACCTGATGGTTCTGGGCGACTACAATCAGGCTCGCCCGAACGCTATTGGCGAGAACACGTCGCTGCAGAATCGCCGTTCGATTCCGACCTTCGCCAATATCGAGATCGCATACGGCGCCGGCACTTCGTCGTACAACGCTCTCCAGGCGAAAATCGAAAAACGCTACTCTGCCGGCCTGTACCTGCTGAATTCCTTCACCTGGTCAAAGGCGATCGACAATTCTCCCGGCCACCTCGAAGTATTCAACGGCGACAGTTCGCGCGGCAACATTCGCGATTTGCGCAATGAGAAGGGCCTCTCCGGCTACGATCAACCGTTCAACGATACCTTCTCGGTGGTGTACGGCTTACCGCTCGGCAAGGGCAAGAAATTCGGCTCGGGCATGAACAGCATTGCCGATGCCGTGGTGGGCGGGTGGCAACTCACCGGCATTAACACGATGACCAGCGGACTGCCGATCAACCTGACCTACAGTCCCGCATCACAGTTCCAGGTGACGACCATCGGCTTGTCGTACCGTCCGAACGTAATCGGCGATCCGGTAACGCCTGAGGCGTCACGCACACCGCAGACGTACCTCAACAAAGCGAACGTGCTAATTCCGACGGATCCGAGTCATCCGTTTGGAACGGCTGGGCGCAATGCGGTACGCGGTCCTGGCTTTCACACTCTCGACCTGGGCCTTCACAAGGAGTTCAAGCTCTGGAATGAAGCCACCCGATTCCAGATTCGTAGCGAGGCGTTCAACATTTCCAACCGGACGAACTTCGTGGCGCCTGATGGCAACATCAGCAACTCGACGTTCGGCGTCATTTCATCGACGTTCCCGGCGCGCCAGGTACAGTTTGCAGCCAAGCTGATTTTCTAATTAGCATTCGGCAGACGAAAATCCGGCCGCGGCTCGGTCCTTGTGGGACTGCGTCGCGGCCGTTTTGTTTTTGTGCAAGATAGGAGGGCGGAAGGCATCTATTCTTATATGGCTTCGTCTACTCTACGCATGCCGATCAGCCGGTTCGATGGGGGAGCGCGATGCTCCACCGACGATGTGCTTGCAGTGGAGGAGCCGCTGGAGATTCGCCTGGGCGGCCGGAGTTATTCCGTGACCATGCGCACGCCTGGAGACGATGGCGAATTGGCGGCGGGCTTCTTATTCGCGGAAGGGGTAGTGACCGCCGCGAATCAGATTCTCAGCATTGACTGCTACGAGGGCTTCGTGAGCGTGGCGCTGAGTGCCGAGGCGGCGGAGCGGGCGGCACACTCGCGGCGTCAATTCGCGCTGACGTCTGCCTGCGGTGTCTGCGGAAAGGAATCGCTGGAGGCTCTCGAGCGAGATCCATGTCCGGCCCTTCCTGCGGATGAACTGCGGGTGAGTCAGAAAATGATTGAGGCATTGCCCGACGAACTCCGGCGAGCGCAGCCGGTATTTGACCGCACGGGAGGCCTGCATGCCGCCGCCCTCTTCAACGCCCGGGGCGAAATGCAATGGCTGCGGGAAGATGTCGGCCGGCACAACGCAGTGGACAAACTGGTGGGCGCCGCGCTGCTGGCGGGACAGATTCCGATGGCCGGAGCCGTGATGCTGGTGAGCGGCCGGGCGAGCTATGAGCTGGTCCAAAAGGCGTTGACGGCAGGTATGCCGGTTCTGGTTGCCGTGGGCGCACCGTCGAGCCTGGCGGTGGAAACGGCGTCGCAGGCCGGCATGACGCTCATCGGATTTCTCCGAGGGTCGAGGTTCAACGTTTACAGCGGAGCAGAGAGACTGCTGTAAAAAATTCCCGGCTAATCTTCGGCGGGCCGGATAACTCCTGAGTTTCTAACGTTACAGGTTTGGCACTGAATCGGCAAAGACAGTGAATAGATACTTGTGCCCCAAACTGTGCCTACTCCTAAATTCAGCATCGTCGATTTACTACGGCCTCACCGCGCAGCCTTGGCCGGCGGAATTCTGGCCGTTGTGGGTGAAGGCATCGTCAGCCTGCTGGAACCTTGGCCAATCAAGATCGTCGTGGACGATGTCTTGAAGGCCAGTCCTTCTGGCGGGTGGCTCAGTCACTGGGTTATGTCGATCGCTGGGACCGACAAAATGGCGGTGGTCAAACTCGCCGCCATCGGCGCACTAGTGATCGCGATCATCGGGGCACTGAGTTCGTACGCCGAGAAGTATCTGACCACCAGTGTCGGCCAGTGGGTAATGCACGACCTGCGGCGCACGCTGTACTCGCACATTCAGAAGCTTTCGCTGGCTTACCATGACCGGAAACAGACCGGTGATTTGATCAGCCGCGCGACGACTGATATCGACGCAATTCAGAGTTTCATTACGTCGGGGCTGCTCGGCGCGCTGATCAATGGCATCACGCTGATGGGCATGGTGGGCGTGATGCTCTATTTGAATTGGCGCTTCACTCTGATTGCACTATCCGTGACGCCTGTACTATTCGCGGTGGTATTCACGTACACGCGCCGGATCAAGAAAGCTTCGCGTGAGGTTCGCAAACAGGAAGGGCAAGTGGTGTCGGTGCTCCAGGAGGCCCTGGGATCGATCCGTGTGATCCGTGCGTTTGCGCGGGAGGATTACGAGCAGAAGCGCCTGGAAGAAGAGAGTCTGGAGACCGTGGAGACCACGCTCAGGGCTCGCAGTATTAAAGCCAAGCTATCGCCGCTGGTGGAAGTGATTGTCGCGGTGGGGACGAGCCTGGTGATTTGGTTTGGCGCGCGAATGGTGCTGGCCGGGTCGCTCACTCCAGGCGCCCTGATCGTCTTTATTCTGTATCTGGGCAAGATGTACAAGCCGATGCAGGAACTCTCGAAGATGACCGATTCCTACACCAAAGCGGCGGTGGGCTACGAGCGCATCCGGGAAGTGCTCGAGACTGAGGGTGAAGTTAAGGACAAGCCGGGAGCGAGGCGCGCCCCGGCATTGAAGGGCGGGATCGAGTTCGACCACGTCGCATTCGCCTACGATCCGAGCGCACCAATTCTGAAGGACATGAGCTTCAAGGTGGAGCCTGGCCAAGTAGCCGCGATCGTCGGGCCCACGGGCGCGGGCAAGAGCACGGTGATCAGCCTGATCCCGCGCTTTTACGATCCAACCGAAGGGGTGGTGAAGGTGGATGGCGTGGACGTGAGGAACTACCAGCAGCAGTCGCTGCGCCAGCAGATGAGCTTTGTGTTGCAGGAGACGCTGTTGTTCCACGGAACGATCTGGAACAACATCGCCTATGGCAAGCCGGAAGCGTCGCGCGAAGAGATTCTGAAGGCGGCGGAATTGTCGAACGCGAAGGAGTTCATCGACAAGATGCCTGAGGGGTACGACACGGTGCTGGGAGAGCGCGGCGTAACTCTATCGGGCGGACAGCGGCAGCGCATTGCGATCGCACGGGCGATTATCCGCAATACTCCGATTCTGCTGCTCGACGAGCCGAGTTCCGGGCTGGATGCGGCTTCAGAGAAGCTGGTGTTTGACGCACTCGACCGGTTGATGGAAGGCAAGACATCCATCGTGATTGCGCACCGGCTCTCTACCATCCGGCGCGCCGATATTATCTTTGTGGTGCAGGACGGAGTGATCGTAGAGTCGGGCAAGCATGAAGACTTAATGGCCGCCGGCGGCCTCTACGCTGAACTGCATGCCATCCAGTTTCAGGGTGAGACTGAGGAAGTCAAGCAGTCCTCGTGATCCGCTGTTAGAGAGCCTTCAGGGCGGCGATGCGCTTTTCCACCACACTACTAAAACCTTCAATCTCATTCGGACCGTAGCCGGCAGCGCGGAAGGCGTCGCGGATTTGGGTGGAAGACAGGCGTCCGAGAATCTCGCCGATCCACCGGGCGTCGGCTCGGGGGATGTCCTTGCCGATCCAGCGCAGGCCGCGGCGGTGGAAGTACTCGGAAAGGTGGAAGAGATAGATAGGTGCGGGTTCGCCGGGTTCAGCGAAGTCGACGGAGTCGCGTTCGGTGCCGGTGATGAATTTCGAACCGGCGTAACGCTTGAGATTGCCCTTTGCGCGGTCGTGGGGCCAGGTGGGATTTGGTGAGCCGAAGGTAGCGCCGAGATCGCTGACCATGTAGAGGCGCTGGCGTCCATCGCTAAGCTCGACGATGGCGTTGTTGACGTCCTTGAGATCCCAATTATTGATCAGCGCCATCATGACTCTGAGTCCGTTCCACTCGCGTGTGCCGGCAAAGTCCTCGTCTTTCCACTTCCAGATCCCGAGTTTCTTTTGACCCTTCAGGTCGCGTTCGAGTCGAACGTTATGAACGGTGCCGTCGCTGCCCACCTTGTCGCCGCCGCGCTTCAGGTGTCCGATACCTTGTACCTGAATGGCGTCGAGAAAATAGTCTTCGTCGGCGAAGTATCCGGCGGCCCAGACGAGTCGGGTAGCTACGGTTTCAGGCCGCGCCTCTGCCCCAAGTTTGACCTTCCACTTGGTTCCCTCTTCGTCCTTTACGACGAACTTCGGGTTAGTTCCGCTGGAGTCGTCTTTAACGAAGGTGAACCTAGTGGATGGTTGATGCTGCTTTCCGCCCGGGCCGTAAAAAAGGTTGAGAGACGAGACATCGTCGGCGGCGCGCCACATGATGGCGCCATTTCTCCTCGTAGAATCTACCGTTACTCGTGAAGGTGTATGTTGTTTTTTCCCGACATCGGAAGCAGGAAGCACGAGTCCGGCGGACACGGTGACGACAAGCAATAGCTTTATGGTTATGGACATAAGAGCGGGATCCCCTTCGTCTAAGACGACGCGCTCTAAACGTGCAAGAGGAATGCCAGAGCCATGAAACGCGAGCGACGTTACTCGATGGGCGTGTTTTAAAAATATCTTGGAGGCAGGTTAAAAGTGAGGTTGCTGAAACAACCGGGAGAAGGTGTGGCGCCGCTAGTGGAAGGTATTGCCGCGGCCAAGCGTTCAGTGGACATTCTAATATTCCGTTTCGACCTGAAGGAAGTGGAGAAGGCGCTGGCGGACGCGGTGAGCCGGGGGGTGGCGGTACAAGCCTTGATTGCCCACGTGAACAGCTCGGGTCGGGAAAATCTGAGGCGTCTTGAACTGCGTCTACTGGCAGCTGGAGTGTCGGTGTCGCGGACTGCAGATAGCCTTACGCGGTATCACGCCAAGATGATGGTGATCGACCAGAAGGAACTGTACCTGATGTCGTTCAATTTCACACAGCAGGACATCAACCGTAGTCGAAGTTTTGCCATCATCACGAAAGACAAAGAATTGGTAGCCGAAGCGGTGAAGTTGTTTGAGGCCGACACGAAGCGGAAGAACTATAAAGCCGGGCTGAATACCTTTGTAGTGAGTCCAGTGAACGCGCGCAAGGAACTTACGAAGTTCATTGAGGGCGCAAAGCAGGAGCTATTGATCTACGATCCAAACATCGGGGATCCTGAGATCCTGAAGGCGCTGGAGGCCCAGGCCAAACAGGGCGTAGAGGTGAAAGTGATTGGCAAGATGGGGCGGCTGCATCCTGGAGTCTCGGCGAGAAAGCTGCAGATGCGGCTTCACACACGAACGATTATCCGTGACCGCAAGCACGCGTTTGTGGGGAGTCAAAGTCTACGCCAGTTGGAACTCGACGGCCGGCGCGAAGTCGGGATCATCTTCTCCAATTCGGGACCTGTATCTGAATTAGCGCAGACGTTCGACGAGGACTGGGAATTGTCGGAGCCGATCAAGGCCCCGATAGCGACCGAAGGCGCACCGGTGGCAAAACTGGCCAAAAAACTGGCGAAAGCTGTCTCAAAAGACATGCCACCGCTGGCGCCGGTGCTGGAGGGTACGCTAAAAGAAATGGTGGGGGCGGAGGTAGAGCTTCCGGTGGATGTCGAGGATATTGAAGACGCGGTGCGTGCCGCCGTCAAGACCGCGGTGAAGGAAGCCATCAAGGGCGTAATGGCAGAGGCAGAGCAAACAGCGGCGGTGAAGGCCTGATGCGCCACGCCTTGGCAGTCAGCGGGTTTCTAATGGGTGTGACTATGCTGGCGCAGACGCAGGTGAACCCGCATGCTTTGCAAACCGCCGAGTTTCAAAAGCGAGTCGATGATTACATGAAACTGCGCAACCAGGCTGCTCACGGCTTGCCGAAGCTGAAACCAACCGAGGAGCCTGCTGAGATAAGCAAGCACGAGCGTGACCTGGCCGCACGCGTGCGGGCAGCGAGGCCGAAGGCGGCCCAGGGTGACATCTTCACTCCTAAAATCAGCGCGGAATTCAAGCGTCTATTCGGGATGGCTATGCAGGGGCGCGGCGAGACCCGCGTCAAGAAGAGCCTGGCGCACGGCGAGCCAGTCAACCTAAGCCTGAAGGTTGGCGATTCGTATCCGCACACGGTTCCGCTACAGACAACGCCCACGACACTCCTACAGAACCTTCCGAAACTGCCAAAGGAGTTGGAGTATCGTATCGTGAACCAGTCGCTGGTGCTGCGCGACACCGGGGCTAACCTGGTTGTAGATCTCATCCCCAACGCAATTCCCCAGTGATGATGAAGATGGCGCGGATTGGTCTCATACTGCTGTCGTGTTGTTTTCTGCCGGGCAGCATTCTCGAAGCACAGCCCAAGCTCGAGTTGCCGTTGAAGGACAAGTCAATCCGGTTTGCAGTGATCGGCGACAACGGCACTGGCGAACGGCCTCAATACGAAGTGGGCGAGCAGATGATGAAGACACACGGTGTCTTTCCGTTTGAGTTCGTGATCATGCTGGGCGACAACATTTACGGCACCAAGGGCGGCACAGCGATGCGCCGCAAATTTGAGGATCCGTACAAGGCGCTGCTGGACGGGGACGTGAAGTTCTACGCTTCACTCGGAAATCACGACGATCCGAATGAGCGTTTCTACAAACCGTTTAACATGGGCGGGCAGCGCTTTTTCAGTTTCACGAAGGGTGACGCTCAGTTCTTTGTGCTGGATAGCAATTACATGGATCCTCCGCAACTCGAATGGCTGCAGAAGTCGCTGTCGGATTCGCGCGCGGCGTGGAAGATTTGCTACTTTCATCATCCGCTGTACACTCACGCCAAGTTTCATGGTCCCGACAATGATCTACGGAAGACTCTGGAGCCGATCCTTTTGAAGTATGGTGTGAACGTCGTATTCACCGGGCACGAGCATGTCTATGAGAGGTTGAAGCCGCAGCAGGGCATTTATTATTGGGTGCTGGGAAACTCCGGCGAACTGCGAGTGCATAACCTGCGCCCTTCGCCGGACACCGCCAAAGGGTTCGATAGGGACTGCAGCTTTATGATTGTTGAGATCAGCGGCGATCAGTTGTTCTACCAAGCCATCTCACGACGCGGTGAGACGATCGATTCTGGTACGCTCGGCAAGCAGGAGAAGGCTAAAGCGGCCACGTCTTCTCCTTAGTTGGATTTGGTCGAAGGAACTGGGGCGACAGGCGAACGACGGCGTGGATGGCGGATTTCAGGCCAGAATTCGCGAAGTACGTTGCTGCCGGCATCGGCACCCAAGGTAATTCCCAAAGAGGTAAAGCCGCTGCCAATGGTGGCCACACTAGCGGGCTGCCACAAACGCGAGAGGAATCCACTGCCAACGCTGCCAGCGATCTCACCGGCCGCAACGGTCCGTTTCCCGGTAGTGGTCTTAGTCGTGATCACGGTACTCAAAAGCGCATAGCGCATCCGAGGCTTGAAGCCTTGCAATTCGGAACGGCGATAGCCCAAAGTTTCATGCCGGAAATGCGCGATGGGATACTGGATGCCCATCTTGAGCAAGTGCTTCGAGAAGGCCGACGCGAAGCGCTTGCCGAATCCAGCCATACCCTGGCCCCATTCCATGGGCGTGTCATTCCACTGGCTAATTAACGCACCGCCGGCTGAGCGCGCGATCGGGACGGGCCCGAAAGCATGCTTCAACAGTCGCTCCTTCTTCATGGCGGGATCAGCAGCGTAAAGGGAAATTGTTGAACTAATTAAGAGGGCGGCGATTTCGGGATACGGGCGACGCATTCACACGACAGAGCACCTATGACTCCAACTTCAGTGATCAAATCATGACAATCACTTGTAGCCGCACCTCCCGGTTACATTGGGATTTCTTACTCGCTACAATGATCCGCGGAGCTGTTCAAATGTCATGGAAATCACTCGGGTTTGGGAAGATTACTGCCGTCCAGAAACGCCGCGGCCTTCGACGATTTGAGTGAATCCCGCTTGAATCGACTTGAAGTCCTCGGTGCGTCCGCTCGGCCACTCGATGACGACGCGGTCGGCCGAGGTGCGCTTGCCGAGTCCGAAGGTCAGCGTCAATTCCGACTGCGACAGATAGCTCGATCCTGACTTCACCATACGGAGTTGCTGTCCGTCGGACGTGAACACGCGTACCACCGCGCCGATGGCATCCCGATTGGACTTGGTGCCGGTCAAGCGGATGCGAAGCGAACGGTTGCCGTTGGAGACGTTATTGCGATAAAGCAGAGCAGGTCCCTGGTTGGTGGTGATGAGCAGGTCCTGATCGCCGTCGTTGTCGATGTCGCCATACGCGATGCCACGCGCAACTTTGGGCGTGGAGAAGTCGCGACCCACTTCGCTCGCGACGTCGCGAAAGCGGCCCTGTCCTTCATTGAGGAACAGATGCGGCGGCTGCGCGTAGCCGACATTGCGCTGAATGTTGCGCACGGTGGCGTCGATGTGGCCGTTCACGGCGATGAGGTCGAGCCGTCCATCGAGGTCGGGATCGAAGAACAGGCAGCCGAATCCGAGGCTGTTGCGGGACATCTGGCCGATGCCCGACTTCATCGCAATATCGGAATAACTGCCGCCGGCATCGGCGCGATAGAGCGCGATCATTTCGTTGTCGAAGTTGGTGATGGCGATGCCGGGGACGCCGGAGTTCTCGAAGTCCGCGACGTCGATGCCCATGCCGGCGCGCGCCTTACCGTCCTCACTGAAGGCAATGCCGGCGCGCACGCCGACTTCCTCGAAGGCGCCATTCCGCAGATTGCGGTAAAGCTTGTTGGGCTGTGTGTCGTTGGTGACGAGCAGGTCGGGCCAGCCGTCGCGATCGTAGTCGAGCAGGGCTACGCCGAGCGACTTCGACGTGGCGTCGAACACTCCACTCTTCGCGGTGACGTCCTCGAAGGTGCCGTCGCCGCGGTTGCGGAACAGCCAGCAGGTGGAGCCGCGAAACGCTTCGGGAGTGCAGTAGGACTTATTGCGGCCGTCGACGCTGCAGAAGACATCGTGCTCGGGAGTCCACTTCACGTAGTTGCAGACAAACAAGTCGAGCAGGCCGTCGCGGTCGTAGTCGAACCACATTGCGGAAGTGCTGAAAGCGGCGCGTCCGCCGAGACCGGACTTGTCGGTGACGTCGAAGAACCGCCCTTTGCCGTTGTTGTGGAACAGCCGGTTTTGGCCGACGGCGGTGACAAACACATCGGGAAAACCGTCGTTGTCATAGTCGCCGACGGTCACGCCCATCCCGTTCATCTCGATGTCGAGTCCGGCGGCGGTGGTGACGTCGGTGAAGGTGCCGTTGCGATTATTGCGATAGAGGTGGAGGGTGGAGCGCTGTTTCTGATGCCCGCGCCAATCCATGCCGTTGACGAGCAGAATGTCGAGCCAGCCGTCGCCGTCGTAGTCGAGGAAGGCGCAGCCTGGGCCCATGGTCTCGGGCAGAAACTTCGCGCCATACGCGCCGGAGTTATGACGAAAATCGATGCCCGCCTGCCGTGTGACATCGACGAGATTGAAGCCAGGGCCAGGGGCGGCGAACAAAGGCGCGGCGGTTCCGGCCATCAGAAAAGTGCGTCGATTCACGCGATGCTCACCAAGCCCTGTCGAATTGCGTACACCACCAGTTCAGCCGTGTTGTGCATCCCGAGCGCCTGCATAATGCGTGCGCGATGAACCGCGACAGTATTGGCGCTGAGCCCCAACACAACCGCGATGTCCTTGTTCGATTTGCCATGGACGATCAGTTGCAGAACCTCGAGTTCACGATCTGTAAGCGCGGAACGTCCGGCGATAGCTCCGGCATCGACATTTGCGGCCTCGAGTGCCAGCCTGGGATCGATGACACGCCCGCCTGCCGCGAGGCTCTTCACCGCGTCCACCAATTCGAGATCCATGGCGTTTTTCAAGAGGTAACCGCGGGCTCCGGCATCGAGACAATTGCGCACGTAGACGGCCTCGGTATGCATGCTAAGGACGAGCACAGCTGTATCTGGCAGCGCAGCGACGATCCGCCTGGTGGCCAGCGCGCCGTTCATGCTGGGGAGAGCGAAATCCATCACTACTACTTGCGGCTGATGCTGCAGCGCGGCGTCAATCGCCTCCTGGCCGTCGCCGGCCTCCGCCACCACGCGGATGCCGCTGTCATCCTCGAGCATGCGCCTGAAGCCGCGACGGACGAGCATGTGATCGTCGACCAGTAATACGGAGATGGGCGGTTGTTCAGCCTTGGGCCGCATGAACCTCCTCGGCGGCGAGCGGAACCGTGAGGCGGACCAGGGCACCGCCGCCCGCACTTTCCAGGAACTCAACCGTCCCCTTCACCATCTCGGCGCGCTCGCGCATGGACACGAGGCCCATGCCGCTGCGGTTGCGATTGGAGAGTCCCACGCCGTCGTCTTCCACCTCGAGCACGAGCGTGGACGGTGAAAGATTCAGGCGGACGCGCGCTTCAGTACATTGCGCGTGGCGCGCGACGTTGTTCAGTGCTTCCTGAAGAACCCGGTAAACGTGGATAGCGACTTCGCGGTCCACTGGGCGACTGACGCCCGATTTCTGATAGGTGACGGAGATCCCGGTACGGTCCTCATAGGGAGGAAGGTAGGCGTCGACGGTTTGTTCGAGCCCCATTTCTTCCAGCATTACAGGGTGCAAAGCCTGCGAGAGTTGGCGCAGTTTTTCGAGTGTCAACTGGACGGTTTCGTGAACCTCGCGGAGATCCGAGCGCACAGACTCGGGAAGCGCGTCGGCGCCGCGATTCGTGCGCTGGAGCATGATTCCCATGGCGGTGAGGATCTGTCCGAAGTCGTCGTGGAGATCCCGCGAGAGGGACCGGAACATATTCTCCTGCGTGGATATGAGCTGCTGGGCCAGTTCGCCGCGCCTTTCGGAAAGGGTATTGATGCGATCGAAGACGCGGCGGTTGTAGTGCAGCAGGTAGGCACTGGTGCCGGCGATTACGATCAGGACAGCGGCCAGGAAAAGGTAGAGGTTGCGCTGAGCCCCGGCGTAGATCTCCTGGGTGCGGACGGCCGCCTGTTCTTCACTTTCGTTGTTCTGAACCAGCAGGCGAGAGACAGCGGTGCTGATGGCCGCCTGGCGCGCCTGCAGGGAAAGACGCACCTGCGCTCGGGCCTCGGTTTCATTCTGACGAGCGAGTGTGAAGACGCGATCGAGAGCGTCGGCCAACTGGGACATGGCGCCTGAAAGATAGCGTGCCTGATCGGGAGTGCGGGTCCTCACGGCATAACTGGCTTCGCGCTCCATGGCGTCCTGAAGGTCGGTGCGGATGCGCTTCATCTGGCCTTCCCAGGCAACGAGGGGATAAGGCTCGCTGGAGTCGAGCATGTCGCGCATGGCGAGGCCGAGGGTGTTGAGGTCGTTCTGAATCCGGAGCAGGAGAAGCGAGTCCGCGCGATACCGGTCGATGGTCTCGGACTGAAGGCGGCGCAGTCCGCGCAATTGAAACGCAGTGTACCCGGAGTACACGGCGGCAGCGGTCAAGATGACCGCGAGGCCTGCCAGCAACCGGATATTCAGGGACCGTATGGTTTCCACTGCTCACATTACTATGCGGCTTCCCGCCGCAAAGCCGCACTAGTTTTAATCTATTATGCCGCCGTGCCGGATTGACCTGTAGGATGTTGGGATGGATTTGAGCACGAGTTGGCTCGCGATTACCGCGGCGGGGATTCTCGCGATGACCGCCGTCCAAGCGGCGGACAAGCCGGCGGATCTTGCGCTCACAGATCTTGATGGCAAGAAGGTCAGGCTGCGCGACTATCGCGGGAAATTGGTGGTGCTGAATTTCTGGGCGACGTGGTGTGTTCCCTGCCGGGCAGAGATGCCGCTGTTGGTGGAGGCTGAGAAGCGCTTCCGCGATCGGATTACGTTCATCGGAGCGTCACTGGACGAGTCGAAGTCTCGCACCCGAATTCCCGACTTCATGAAGCGGCACCAGATTGAATTCACTGTGTGGACGGGCGCGAGAGGCGATGATTTGGCGAAACTGTCGATGGGGGAGGCGGTGCCGGCCACTGCTTTTATCGACGCCGAGGGGCGCATTGTCGCCAGAGTGTCGGGCGAAATCCGCAAGGAAGAGTTGCAGGAGAGGCTAGCCTGGCTGGTGGGCGATCGCTCCGGCACGCCGCCGAAGCCGATGGTCCGCCATCTCGATGCACAGTAATCCATTTCTACTATAGGCAAGCAGGAGAGGCGCGGCTAGGATTGTAAAGTCGTGAAACACTCCTACTTGGTTCCGGGTGCTGTTCTTCTGTGCGCAGCGTTCTTTTCGATGCAGTCCGCTCAAGGGCAAGGCTGTATCGTGGCGCGTTCCTCGTCGCAGGTTTCGGGTCCCGAGTCAGCCGGCGGCTATCTTGCGCCGGGCGAGTTTGAGTTCAATTTCGGCTACCGGCACCAGTATTCGTTCCGTCACTTTGTTGGAGATGTCGAGCAGAAGCAGCGCATCCAGCTGGGCACGCAGGTGATGAACAAGATCAACCTGTTGAACTTCAATCTCACCTATCAGGCCACTCCGCGGTTCAGCTTCAACTTCAGTGCGCCGATGCTGCTGGCAAGCCGCCGCTCGAACAATTCGCCTTACACGACCACCGCGCAAGGATTGGGCGACGTGAGTGTGGGAGCGCAAGGGTGGATCTGGGATCCGCGTGAAAATTCGCGCGGCAACGTTGCTTTTGGACTTGGCGTTACGCTGCCGTCTGGCCGGAACAATCTCATCAACAGCGTAGATTCGTTCAACGGCAAAGGCGCGCAGCCGGTGACGCTGGACTACTCGATTCAGCCCGGCACAGGCGGCTACGGCTTGAACTTCAACTGGGTCAGCTTCAAGAATCTCGGCGACACCACTCAGTTTTACTTCAATGGCAGCTATACCGCGACGCCACAGAACACCACCGACTTTCTTCGAAGTGCGACGAGCGCCAACAACCCGCTGACGGCCTCTTCGTCGATCTCCGATCAGTATCTGGTTGAAGCCGGCCTGGCAAAAGTGATTCCGCAAGTGCGTGGTCTGACCGTCACGTTTGGACCGCGGTGGGAAGGCGTGCCGGCCAAAGACTTGATTGGCGACAGCCTGGGCTTCAGGCGTCCTGGATACGCCGTTTCGCTGGCGCCCGGCTTCCAGTACACGCGCGGCCGCAGCCTGCTCACAGTGAGCGTCGGCAAGGCGATTCTGCGCGACCGCACACGCAGTCTGCCCGATCGCATTACGGGAGGGCATGGCGATGCAGCTTTTGCCGATTACGTCTGGCTCGGCAGCTACTCGTATCGCTTTGGCGGTCGGGGCAGTCACAAGCACCACGACATGGATATGGACGCCGATCCCACCGTTCCGAAGATCAGCAACTAACCGCGGACCTTCGGGCGTCACAGTCTATATTGGATTGAGTGGAACAGATCGCCCTGGAGTGGGCGCCCCGCCGGCGCTACCTCACCGTTTCCGAATTCTCCGAAGTGCTTCGCGGCATGTTCGAGCAGGAGTTCGGCGACCTTTGGCTATCCGGCGAACTTTCGGGCTGTAAACTCTCGGCGGCGGGCCACTATTACTTCACATTGAAGGACGACAAGGCGCAGCTCAAGTGCGCCTGTTTCCGGGGGAGCGCGCGCTTCCTGAAGTTCAAGCCACAGGACGGCGTTGCGGTGCTGGCGCGTGGACGCGTGGACCTCTACGCTGAGCGCGGCGACCTGCAGTTCATTGTCGAAGCGATCGAACCGCAAGGGCACGGCGCCTTACAGCTAGCCTTCGAGCAACTGAAGAAGAAGCTGGCGGCGGAGGGTTTGTTTGAGGCGGCGCGAAAGCGAGCGCTGCCGAAAATGCCGCGGCGGATCGGGATTGTCACCTCGCCCACCGGAGCCGTGATCCGCGACATGCTCAACGTTCTATCGCGGCGCTTTCCGGGTGTCCATATCCGTCTGTATCCGGCACTCGTGCAGGGCGAAGGATCGACGGAGCAGGTGGTGCGGGCAATCGACTGGTTCAGCCGCTCGGGCTGGCCGGAAGTCGTAATCGTCGCGCGCGGCGGCGGTTCCCTGGAAGATTTGTGGACATTCAACGAGGAAGCGGTGGCACGCGCGATCGCCGCCTGCTCGGCACCGGTGATTTCGGCAGTGGGCCACGAAACCGACTTCACCATTGCCGACTTCGTCGCTGACCTGCGGGCTCCGACACCTTCAGCGGCGGCCGAACTAGTGATCTGCACGCGCCAGCAGGTGCTCGACCAGATTGAAGGCTGTCGTCGAAAACTGGAGCAGCAGATGCGCTACCGGATCGCATTCGCCGGGCGCAGACTGCATCAGCAGGGCATTGACCGCATTGCTTCCCTGCTCCATAGGGGTCAGACGCGGCGGGCGCAGCGATTGGATGAGCTGGATTACCGGCTCCGGCGGCTCGACGTTCGAGTGAGGTTTGCAAAGGCCCGCCGGCGGCTGGAAGAGGCCGTGCGCATCCTCGAGCACATGCTGCGTTTGCGGATTCCGGCCGCGCAGCACCGCCTGGAACAGGCGCAACGCAGTCTCGAGCAGGCGATACAGTTACGGCTTTCGCGCGCCCACGCGAAACTGGGGCCACTCGACGCCAACCTGACTCAGTTGAGTCCCCTGAAGATCCTCGACCGGGGCTATGCGATTGTGCAAAACGAAGCCAATGTGGTTGTGAAGTCCGAGGCTGACGCGCCCACAGGGTCGACGGTCGACATCCGGCTGGCGGCTGGGAAAATCAAGGCGCGGGTGACGTAGCCGCTGCGGCGGCTTCCCGATTCGTCAGTTCCTGCTTCCAGGCGTCCAAGATGGCCGCGGGGTCAGTGGTTTGAAATGAGGACGCACCCGCTTCGTAGACCGCTAGAGCATCTTCGAGCGTCCGCACCCAGGCCCCGGCGTCCACCGACTGAGCTTCGCTGGCACGGCTTTTGAGAAATTGAACATCGGCGAGAGTCGGGTGCTCTGAGCAGTAAAGAGAGGCGGCGCGGATGCGGTCCACCTCAGTACGGCGAGCGATCTTGCAGGCGATGACGCGCAGGTCGGCTGCAAGCAAGGGAAGTTCGAGGTCGAGCGTGACAGCGGCACCGGCGCGACGGCACTCGGTGACGATCTGCATCACCTCAAGTTCAATGTACTGAAAAGCGCGCGACTTGAGTTTACCCAGGTTCACAGGAGTTTCGACGGCTTTGGCGCCGCGCTGAAGCATGTCGCGCACTTCGTAGTTCTTGGTGGCGGTGGTTGAGGCTCCATGCGGATAGCTAATGGCGGCCGTGGCTGTTATGCCTCTGCCCGAAAGAAACTGCGCTGCCAGTTGCATGTCGGCTGGACGGAGCGTCACCGAGGCGATGGCGTATTGTTTGGCCAGGTCACAACCGCGTGCGATGTCGTCTTCAGTGAGATCCGGCGCCAAGAGCGCCAGGTCAATCATCTTCGCGAGGTCCTGGTAGGTGACGAGCGGTGGGCGGGTGTTTTCGGCGCTACCGCTGCCGGCGTCTTCCGGCCGGACATCAGTGTCAGTGTTCCCCATTGGCGTAATTGCGTCCTTGTGTTCTTTCCGCCGGCAAACCAATCCTCATGATTGAAGTTGGCGAACATGCCGGCTCCCTTCTCGGGCTCATCGAGGTCTCCCACGGCAATATTCAGACCGACGATGCGATCGCCCATTTCAGGCGACCAGTAGCGGCCTGGCGAGATTTCAATGCAGGGATTGAAGTCCACCGCCCACTCAACAATGTACCCTTTGCCGGTGGTCTTCACCTTCGCCACAGCTTCCTGATGGTGCTCGACGATCCAGCGGCGGTAGGTGCTCCAGGCCCGGGTGTTGTCGCGGGGCTCACCCTCCAGCAGACCGCCGGTCCCCACTCCGCCCAACCGGGACTTGGTCAGGTTGGCCACCATCTGCCAGGAGGTAGAGTTGCCGGCTGCGGTCTCCGCGCCAACCCAGTGATTGCTGCCGTTGATGAGCAATTCCACTTCGTCGCCGAACCAGGGATAGCCGTCCGGCGTTAGTTCGTTCGCCTTCGGATTCTCCTTCGGCAGCCAGCGCGGCGTGTCGATTCCATAGAGAACGTCATCGGTGACGTCGAAGGCGAAATACAGGCGATGGCCGTCGTGCTTTACGTAGCCGTGGACGGACAGATCCTTCGGGAGTTTTACGGAATTGAAGGTGTGGGTCCAGCCGGTGGTGCCGTAGAACTGGGTGGCGTCGTCCCACTCGCCGCGAGAGAGGACGCCGTCGAGGGTGGGCGCCTTCCCTGGAAAAGCCACGAGACGGCTCGCCGATTCACCTGCGTGGAGCAGCAAGCCCGCCGCTAATCCTGCCAGCAGAGCGGACCGCATGATCTATCCCGCCTAGCGCCGGGCCTTCTTCTTGTTGGCTGGTGAAGAGGCGGGCGCGGCCCCGCCGCACGTGGAGTAACCCATGCCCCGGATCTGGGCTTTCGATTTTGTCGCGAGATCGTTGCTGGGGTACAGCCGTATCACTTCGCAATACTCCTGCGCGGCCGCGGTTTTCTGACCCGACTGGAAGAGCGCCTTGGCTTTCATGTAATGCGCATCTGGAGTTTTGCTGCCTTCGGGATATTGCTCGAGCACGGCGTCAAAAGCCTTCACAGCGTTGTCGGCGTCGCCCTGCCGGAGGAAGATGTCTCCGATGTAGTACTGGGCATTCGGCGCCAGATCACTTTGCTTAAACCACTTCAGGTATTCCTGGAATTCCTGAGTTGCGAGGTCGAGCTTGCCGCCCGAGTAGTCGCGGTAGGCATTCTCGTAGGTCGCCTGCGCCGACGGTGGCGGTCCGGTTGGCGCTCCGCCCGCGCCGCCGGGCTGCTGGGCGGCACCGGGAGGTGGTGGAGCGGGCTGCTGAGCGGCGATGGTGCGAAGTGCATTACTGACGTCGGTGAGTTTCGCATCGAGCTTGGCCATGCGGCTGTTGAGGTCGGCGATGGATTCACGCACGTTGCGGAATTCATCCGACATCTGATCGACCTTATTGCCGACGTTGGCGACGCCGGAACCGACGGTCTTCGCCTGCTCACCAAGAATCTGATTCAATCCGCCCTGCAGTCCGGCTACAGCCTGACTGGCGCGATTGGCTGCATCGAGCGACTGCTGCACCAGTACGGTCATCGCTGCAAAGCGCTCGTCCTGGGTGCGCTGCATGGTGCGAATCTGGTCCTGCATCAAGCCAAGGTCGCGCTGCACTTCCTTGATCTGGTCCTTCGTGCTTTGACCAAATGAAGCGAACGGCAACAGGACGCTGACGGCAATCGCGAATCCAAATCTCATTCATACCCCCGTGGAAAACGGGGGACGAACCCGGATGGGCCGTCCCCCGGAGATGCAACTAGCGCCCTGGACTGAAGTGGGCGCGACGATTCTTCTGATAGCAAGCCTCGGATGGATCGGTGCACTGCGGCTGCTCTTTGCCATAGCTGATGGTCTTGAGCTTGTCAGCAGGGACACCCAGCGTTTGCAGGAACTCTTTGGCAGCATTCGCGCGCCGGTCTCCCAAGCCCAGGTTGTACTCGGCGGAGCCGCGCTCATCGCAATGACCCTCAACGAGCACGCTAAAGCCCGGGTTATCGGCAAAGAGCTGTTTGAGCACGTCGGCATCCTTGGTAAGGGCCGCGCGGGCATCATCGCGGACGTCGTTCTTGTCGTAGTCGAAATAGGCATCCGTCACGTCCGCCGACAGGATATCGGTGGCTGTCCGTTTGGTGCTGGTGGGCGGTGGAGGTGGCGGCGGCGCGGGAGCGGTTGAGCGGACCTCGACGGTTACCGTCTGTGTCTGTGAACCGCCGGGACCGTTAGCCACGAGCGTATAGGTAGTTGTGTCAGCCGGAAAAACCTGGCGGCTGCCGCTCGACTGGATGGCACCAACGCCCTGGTCGATGGTCATGTCGGTCGCGTTCTGCACGGACCAACGGAGCGTCGACGCCTGGCCTCGTTCGATGCTTCGCGGTTCGGCGGTGAACGCGGAAATCACGGGCTTGGCCGAGGGCGGCGGTGCCGGTGCGGTTGTGACGGGAGCTGGTGGCGGTGGAGGCGGCGGCGCCTTCTTCTTACAACCGGCCACATTGATAACCATGAACGCGGCTAGCAACATCGTGCCGGCTCGCGTCACCTGGAGCGTGCGCTTGCTCATTTGTACTGCCTCCTGATTCCAAAAAACCATTCTGTTAATTCGCTGCTTTCGCCCACGCCGGCATCATATTGTTGCCCTGCGTCGTGAGCTGTTTTACTTCTTGCCCATTCGCCTGCATGAGATAGATCTGTGTTGCCCGTCCACGTTTGGACGAAAAGGCGATGTGAACGCCGTCCGGCGCCCAGACCGGGTTTTCATTGCGTCCCGACCCGTGCGTGAGTTGCGTTGTGTTGCGTGTAGCAATATCCATCACGAAGATGTTGAAATTGCCGGGCTCGAACCCTCTGGTCCATTTAAACGCGATGTGCTGGCCATCGGGATGCCAGGAGGGATTACCCGCCTCGCCTTCGCCATTGGTCAGTCTCACGTTATCTGCGCCGTCCATATTCATTCTATATATTTGCGCGGGTCCGGAGCGACCTGACACATAAACAATGTCGGACGGATTCTTGGGGTTGACCTTGGGTTCCACCTCGATGGCATTCGCCGAGGAGATCCGGCGCAGGTTGCCGCCTTCAGCGCTAGCGCTGAAAATCTGGAAATAGCGAAGCCCCCCCGAGTTGGAGTAGAAGAGCAACTGCTTGCCATCGGGAGTGAAGTCGCCGGGAGCGCTGGAGGCACTCGACTGGTTGTAGAAAACGAGTTTGCGATTCGTTTCCGTGGAGTGCACATAGATCTTCGGCGCTCCCTGGGCGTAGCTGGTAAACGCCACCTTGGAGCCGTCGTGGGAGACGACGGGAAAGGTGGAGATCGACCCGTAGCGAGTGACTTGCGCCTGGTTGGATCCGTCGTAATCCATCGACCAGATCTCCTTGTTGCCGGTACGATCGGAGACGAAGAAGATACGCGAGCCGGCCATGGTTTGGAGGCCGAACCGTGCCAGGATGTCGGCTGCGAACTCACGCGCGATTTTCTTGGCGCCGGCCTCAGTCATGGGGCCGAAGTAGACTTTGCCAATTACTTGCGCGCCGGAGACGTCTGCTACGCCGACGTTGTAGAGCCAGCCGCGCAGTGCAAGTTGGCCGTCCTGCGGGGCGGTGTAGCCGAATGCCAGCCACTCCGCACTTACCGGCGGGCCCGACCATTCCGTTAACCACGGCGAGGGCTGCCGCCAGTCTGAAGGCTGCTGAGGGACCTTCAGCGGGTACGAGGTCTTCGCCGCCATAGTGAATGCCCCAGACTGCTGGATCTCACTCCACAGAGTGGAGTTGAAGGCATTCATGTACTGTTGGGCGCCACCGGATCCTCGGAAGTCTGGAATGGCGAACACGGGGATTTTTCCAGGGTTGATGGTGATGGTGCCCGTGGGCTGTTGAGCCTTGAGGAAGAACGTTGCGACGAGGGCCGCAGGCAGGAGTAGCAGGAGAGTTTTGATTTTCATCGCTTAGGTTCGAACCTCACTTCTATTTTGGCGTCGTTGCCCTCACAGGAGGGCAGAAACGGCTGAAACGGACTCGATTCGAGGATGGCGCGTTTGGCGGCGAAGTCGATCTCGCTTGACCGGCTGGCCTGAATCACCTCGGCGGAGCGAACGTCTCCGTTGCGGAGCAGCCACAATTGGACAATCACGGGGGAGCGTATGGAGTGCGAGACCAACTGCGCGTCCCAACGTGATTGGATCCGCTGCTTGACGAGTTCGAGATACCCTCCGCAACCGCGGCCGGCGACGGTGGCGTCGCCAATGCCGACTCCGCCGATTCCCTTCTGCCCGTAGAGCGGGGAACTGGCGGCGGGTCCGGTGGTGCTGTAGACCTGATTGGGCCGCGCGGGCACGGGAACGTACTTCCTCATTTGCGCGACGTCGTCGGCAACCGAACGGAGTTTCTTTTTCGGATTGAGCGGCACGGCGTCCGGATCTTCACGCTCGAGTTTGCGCTTTTCCACTTTGTCCGGCTTTTGGGGGACGCTGGTTTGAGTGTCGTTGGCGACCAGATTTGGAAGCGCGCTGCGGTTGGGGAGGGGGATCTTGTCTACGGCTTCCACGCCCACGGCGCCGCCCAGCGGATGCTCCACGCCCCATTGCGTGAGATTGCGCGCGCCCCACCAGGAGAACGTTGCCGCGGTGGCGATGAGGGCAAAATGCAGCGCGAGCGAGCCGGCCAGCGGGCGCTTGAGGGAAGCGTCGCGTTCGTCCAGGATGTCCGCGTGCTGGCTCATTTACGTTTAGCGTCGAGCGGTTGCGTAACCACCTTGATGTTGATCTGGCTCTCGTGGAGAGCGCTCACTACCTGCATGGCCACGCCCCAGGTGGTCTCCTCGTCGCCGCGCAGGTAGGCGGACTTGGTGTCGGGTCCGAACTTCTTGCGAATGGCGTCGCCGAGTTCGTTGATGTTCACTTCCTTGTCGGCGAGGAAGGTAGTGCCGTCGCGGGTGACATTGATGACGGGCAGCACCTCGGCGGAATCCTTGGGCTGCGTCTTCGTCTTGGGAACGTTCACTTCCATGCCGAACTCCATGACGTGGGCGGTGAGCATGAAGATGATGAGCAATACGAGGACGACGTCCACCAAGGGGACGATGTTGATCTCAGCCAGCGCCCCGGCGCCGCGAAATCCACGCCGCCGTCCCAGACCGCCGCCGTTATTCAATGAAAAAGCCATTGCCTCTACTCCTCGTAGGTATGCTCTGCCAAGTTCAGGAATTCGAGCGAAAAGTCTTCCATGCGGGTGCCGAGTTCCTTCAGAACGTGACCAAAGTGGTTGTAGAAGACAGCGGCGGGAATGGCTGCAAACAGGCCCATGGCTGTGGCGACGAGCGCGTGGGCGATACCGGGCGCCACCGCGCGCATGCTGGTGGCTCCAGCCAGTTCCAATGCCTGGAAGGCGTCGATGATGCCCCAGACCGTGCCGAAGAGTCCAATAAACGGCGAGACGGTTGCGGTGGTGGCAAGCCAGCTCATATTGCGCTCGAGTTTAGCCATTTCCTCGCTGATGCCCAATTGCAGAGTTCGTTCGAGGGCCACCTTATTGGTGAGAGTTCCGCGAGCCTTCACCTGACCTTCCACTTCGGAGTAGCCGAAATCGAAAACCGTAACCAGAGGGGCGGCGCGAAACTGCTCGCTGGCGAGCGCCACGGCTTGCAGCCCGGCGGCCTTGCGGAAAGCGCGCAGAAACTGGCGGTTGGCATTGCGGGCGCCCCGGAAGAGCGAATATTTCGAGAAGATGATGGTCCACGAGAGGATGGAGAGTATCACCAGCAGCGCGAGGACGCCGAGTTGAATCGGCTGATTCGTGCTCACCATCTGCCATAGATTGATGCCCTGAAGGGCGAAATAGGGATTCAGCATCGTTAAAGAGGCGCCTGCACTGCTTTCATTGTATTATTCCCGCTAAGTCAAATTTCTTCCAAAAAAACATTTCTAGTTCGTTTTGTTTAGGCGCACAAAGGCCCTGGCGAACGCGGGCTCTCACTATAGAGACGCTAAGCGACGCTATTTGGACGAAGAAACCGGCCGGACTGTTGCTTGTTTCGTGTCGATTCTGTTCAGATCGCCCATGAAGAAATGTACACAGTACCAGCCGGCCAGATAGAAGAAGCCCATGATCAGGAAGACCGGACGGTAGCCGACCAGGGGGATGAGGTAACCCGGAATGAGGCTTGAGAAGATCACGCCGCCGACTCCGCCAGCCGCGCCGCCGATGCCGATTACCGACGCAACGGCATTCTTGGGGAATACATCGGAGGTGGTGGTGTAGAGATTAGCCGACCAGCCCTGATGTCCGGCGAGTGCGACGCTGAACAGCAGAATAGCGCCGATGTTGGAAGGGACGAGCACGCCCATGGCGGCAAGCGGCATGAAGCCGGCGCAGAGTCCCATGGCCGTTTTGCGGGCTTTACCGGGCGGCCAGCCGCGTTTTAGGAAGTAACCGGAGAGCCAGCCACCGAACAGGCTGCCGATACCCGCCGAGGTGTAGAGTACGGGCAGCACCCAGCCCACCTGCTTCATGTCGAACTTCCGAATGTCGTAGAGGTAAAGGGGCAGCCAGAAGAGATAGAACCACCAGACCGGGTCGGTAAAGAATTTGCCGAGCGCAAAACCCCAGGTTTCTCGTGTCTGGAGTGCTTGGAGCCAGCCAACGGGCAGTTCGGGCGAGGCCATATCCACGGGTTTGTCATGGTAGGTGGCTTGCCACATTACCAACCAGATAATTCCGAGCGAGGCGGTGACGATAAATGCGCTGCGCCATCCATAAGCACTGGCGACTGCCACAAGCACTGGCGGTCCAATGATGGAAGCAGCAGTGGTTCCGGAGTTGAAGATTCCGGTAGCGAAGGCTCTCTCTTCGGCGGGGAACCACTCAGCAACCGCTTTAATCGCAGCCGGGAAGTTCCCGCTTTCGCCGAGGCCGAGTGCCGCGCGCCACAAGCCGAGATCGAAGGGTGTGCGAGCGAGGGCATGCAATCCAGCGGCGATGGACCAGAAGAGGGTGGCAGTGGCATAACCCAGCTTGGTGCCGTAGCGATCGATGAATTTCCCGATAAAGATGAAGCCGATAGTGTAGGCGGAGGTGAAGGCGCTGGTCATCAGGCCGTACTGTTCGTCGGAGAGATGGAGGTCGGCGCGAATTACCGGGACTAGCACGGAGAAGACGATACGGTCGAGGTAGTTGATGGTGGTGGCGAAGAAGAGAAGCCAGAGCACCCACCACCGGTAAGCGGGACTAGAGGTCACGGCTCATTATTTCACCGAGTTGACCGCTATGCGGCGAGGGAGGAAAAGAAAGGGGCGGCGCGACGTCCGCCCCTGGTGGGTTATGCAACCTTGCGTACAGGCTCGTCGGATTCTTCAGATTGTTCCGGCTTGGGAGGAACGGGTGGCCGGATGGGAACTACTTTTGGTGGCGGCGGCATGAACGCGACGCTGGTCTGTTCGCGGTGACAGCCGTGGAAATACTCCGAGAGTGGGAAGAGCGGGTAGGGCTCAGTTTCGGCGTAGGCGCGGCCCATTTTTTTCATGATGCGGTACACGGAATTGAAAAAATCGCCGCGTTCGGTGTGCATTTTACGGGCACAGAGCCGCCAGTCGGCTCCGAGCAGGAATCGATACCGGAAGATTTTGTATTCCTCTTCAGTCAGGTGACGTTTGGCCAGGAGAAGGAAGTCAGCCATATACTCTTCTTCCTTGTGGCCCCAGGCGCCGCGTCTTTCCGGGCCGTTTTGGATTTCCAGGCGAACCTGGCGCAGATACCCGTCGGTCTTGGCGTATTCAACAAACCGTGCGTGACAGACACGGAAAATCGCTCGCAGAACGCAATCACAGGGTGACTTGGCCGAGTCACCGCGCAAACCCAAACCTTGACAGTGCGTGCATTTCTGGCAGGCCAGTGCCAATGTATTTGAACGTGTCCATTCCATAATCGAGAATGCCCTCCAGGCGGCTTAAAACGGCGGGCCGCCGAAAAAATTATTGGTATGGGTTCAGTCTGACTGACTTTGGCGAACCGTCAACCCAATGTTGCAACAATGAGGAGATATCAAGTGATGATTATTACCATATTTCATATGTAAATGATTGTTTGTAAAGTCTTTGAGCAACAGTTAATCCAGTGACTTATTTTCGGATTTTTGTGTATAATTATCCTGTAGAATCGAAATCCAGGCGATCTATTTCAAGTTGGAATCACACTCATGGATCTTTTTTGCCAGCTTCAGGAGCGATTGCTTCTCGAACTCCGGTCCCGCGTCAGGAGGGGCGAGACCACGGAGAGGCAGCTTGCGCGGACGACCGGCGTATCGCAGCCGCACATGCACAACGTTTTGAATGGCTTCAGGGATCTGACGCCGGCAACCGCCGACCGCATTCTGAGCGCGCTCAGGTTAAGCATTATCGATTTAATCGATATCGTCGATCTTGAGCAGGCGTTAGTGGACCGCCCTCAGCAGTTGGAGCGGCCTTTTGAACTGGTGATGCTTGCCGACCGCGTGGGACGCGGCTGTCCCTGGCCGACGCAAGAGAGCCGTTATGAACGACTCACGGTCTCCGAGGACGCAGTGATCGGGATGATGCATCCAGTGGCTTTTCGTCTCGCGCCGGATGCGTCGATGAAGGCGGCGTTTGGGGGCAGAGATGTGGCTGTAGCGGATCTAGGCAGGGAGGCGCGGTTGGACTTACCCGAGGCCCTCTATCTCATCGCTCGCGACGGCGAAGCGGCGATTCGCTGGGTGCGGTTCGGACGGCAGTGCGTCTACCTGATTACCGCGGCGACCTTAAACTTCCCCGCACGGTGGGAGCCGGTGCCATTTGCGGACTATGCACCGGAGAAGTTGATTCTCTCGAAGATTAGTTTTGTGAACTGGCGGCCGGAGCTATCCTCACGCCTGCGACGTCCTGGTAAATTTCAAGGACCTGCGCGGCATTCGCTTGCCAGCTGAACTTACGCAGTTGCTCCACTGAGCGCTCGAGGCAGCGCCGGCGGACTGACTCGTCGAGCAGCACTTCGCGCAAGCCGCGGGCGATGTCGAATACGTTCTCGGGGTTCACCATGACGGCCGCATCTCCAACCACCTCAGGAAGCGAACTGACGGCGGAGGTCACTACCGGAGTGCCGGAGGCCATGGCCTCGAGCGGAGGCAAGCCAAAACCTTCATACAGCGAGGGGAAGGCAAACGCAGCGGCAGCCTTATAGAAGAGCCGGAGGGTATCGATGGGGACGAAGCCGAGAAAGCGGACGGACTGCTCCACGCGGCTGCGAATCACAGCGTGGCGTACAGAAGGGTGTTTCGAGATTTCATCGCCAATGATGATTAGCCGGAGGTCAGCGTACAGAGGATGCTGCGCCAGTTCGCCGCGCAAGACCGCGAACGCTTCAATCAGGCGAGGAATATTTTTCTGAGGCCGGATGTTTCCGGCGTAGAGGATGTACGGGTAGTTGATTTGATAGCGCTCCATGACACGGTGGCTTTCATCGAGCTCAAGGCCGCGGGAGGGTGCGGTGAAGATAGGGTCGGGGGCATTGTAGATAAGTTGCAGCCGGCTTTCCGGGATGCCGAGAGTGCTTTGGACATCGCGGCGAGTGGCGTCGGACACGGCGATGATACGGGCGGCTCGGGCCAAGCCACGCCGAAAGCGATAGAGCCTCCAACTATCGCGAACGCCTTCCTGTTTATCGAAGATGAGGCTGCTCATGTCATGGATGGTGACGATATAGGGTCGGGGCATCATGAATGGCACGGAGTTGACCGGGAGGTGGTAAAGGTCGGCAGAAAAGCTGCGGAGGAAGATTGGAAACGTCAGGTCGCCGATGTGACGTCGTGGGGACCATATGACGGGAACGAAGTTGTCGCCGAGAGGCGGCAGTTCGCCCACGTCAGCCTCGTGGACGATGAGGAAATAGCGATTCACCGAATCAATATGCCGAAGCGCGCCGAGCAGGTTCCGGATGTAGGTTCCGATGCCGAAATCGCGCACCCGGCGTGCGTCCATAACGATTCGCAATTCTCTACCGGCGGACGATCTAGTCACTCCCGATCCGCCTCGATGCGGCCAATTTTTTCAACGCGCCTTCCATGCCGGCCTGCCTCAAAGGGGGTGCCGAGGAAGATCTCGACGAGGCGTCCAGCCGCGGAAGCGTCAGTGTACTTGGCTCCAATGGTGAGCACATTAGCATCGTTGTGCGCGCGCGTCAGCCGGACCGCGTCCTCGTTCATGGCCAGCGCAGCCCGGATGCCGGCGACCTTGTTGGCGGCAATCGACATTCCTACGCCCGTGGTGCAAACCAGGATGCCTCGCTCGGCTGAGCCGCCGGCCACGCGCTTGCCGACGGCTTCGGCGTAGTCGGGATAGTCAGTGGATGCAAGGCCATCGGTACCGGCGTCGAAGATTTCGTGGCCCTGTGAGCGCAGGAAATCGCGCAATTGCTCCTTTAGAAGATATCCCCCATGGTCGGCACCGATCGCAATTCGCATAAAAGGAAAGTCTATCAGCCGGTCAAAACTGCGCCCAAAAAAAGAAAGAGGGGAGCCGAAGCCCCCCTCCCGCGGACCGGCTGTCCAAGCCGGCTCGGCCTTTGACTGCGTGCTCTGCTTAGTGCGCCTGGACTTCGCCAGCCTGACCCGTACGGTTCAGGAGGGCGGCATCCAGAATGATTCCGAGGTAACCCTCGCTCGCACCAGGAGCCGTCGGCAGTGCGCCCTGCGCGCTGATATAAGCGAACGCATGGCAATACTGGAACTGCGCCTGAGCGATGATGTAACCCTGGAATCCAGGCGTGGCGTTGATACCGAAGTTGCCACCGCCGGACAGCGTAAGTGTCAGGATCTGACCGCCGGGGACGGGAGCATTGGTGGTCTGGGCCGGAGGCGGAGTGCCGCCGCTGTAGTAGTTCAACGTGACATTACCCTGCTGCGGAGTGGTTCCGTAGACGTCCTGCGTGGTATTGGCAATGGCTATGCCAGTGTCAAAGCCCTGCTGGTTGGACACGAACGGGAACAGGATGTTGCAGGAGCACTTGTTGATGATGAACGTGTTGCGCGGCGTCTGACTCGGCGCAAAGCGCGGAATCGGGGCCGTGTCACTCGCCGTACCAACGGTGCTCAGGGGAGCGAAGTTACCCGTGACAGCGGCCTGTACACCAGGCGCAGGCAGGTTATTGCCGGCGTTGCTGACGAACGCGACCGCGACCGGGATTTCCAGGCGCTCGATCTGAGTTACGTCGCTCTTCTCGACTTCGTACACGGCGATACCGGTGCCGTTGAAGACCGAGACGGGAGCGAGACCAGAGCTGTTACCGGAAGCGGCCGAGAAAGCGCCGGCGCCGTTGGCATCCGTGGTGGTAAGAACCGCAAGACCCGTTGCAACGCTCGTGCTTACGAGCGGGGCGAAGATCAGGCGCTGTGTGGGTACGAAGATCTGCACTCCATTCGGGATGCCGCTGAAGCTGACCATGATGCGTGTGCCGTGATTGGCGACACCAGCACTGAGCAGACCGCGGACACTCGGGAAGTTCGGCGTGGCTCCAACTGAAGCCGTCGAACCGGGAGGATTCGGCGAAGGATCAGTCGAGTTGTTCTGGAAGCCGGCTTCCGTGTTGTAGAGAGCGCCGGGGACGTTCTGGTTGAGGTCAGTTGCCGAGCAAGCGCCGCAAGTCGTGGATGTCACGCCTGCCTGCACCTGAGCGATGTTACGAACCTTCCAGGCCGAACCGAAGCCTTCGTCAAACCGAATGAGGAACTGCTGACCACCCTGGCCAGTCGTATTCAGGCCATTCGCCGGGTTGGTGGCGATGTCCGAATTCGCGCTGACGCACTGGATGAACGATAGCGCCGAGCGCACCGAAGAGACGAGGCCCGGTTGAATGAAGGCGACCGTCTGCTGCGGATTGTTCAA
>JBBQUM010000040.1:0-61781 GCA_038212445.1 Bryobacterales bacterium | reverse complement strand
CGCCCCGGCTACTACGATTCCCTTTTACCTTAAGACCAAGAAGCCGCCTTCGGCGAGCAGAAGAGGATCTTCGGGTCGTATCAACTGATGCGGACAGATCACGTGTGAACAAAACCGGACAAGTTGACTAACTACCGACAGAGCTATTTTGGGGGTGTAGTACCGCGTGAAAGGTAACCAGATTTGTCCGATTAGCGCCACTCCGCGAGGCCGACATATTTATCTGCGCCGCCGTACCAGAGGAGCCGTTTACCGCCGGTGGAGACCATTCCTTCAACGAACACCACGTTCGGGACTTGTCCCTTGATTTCCCAATCGCGTTCAGGCGAGAAGACTGGGGAATCGCTGCGGGCGAGTAGCTTCGAGGGGTCCTTGGAATCGAAGAGAGCCCAGCCGGTGCGGTAGACGAGTTTGTCGTCGGCGCCGTTATAGATAAGAAGGATACCTTGGGGAGTGATGATGGGGGGCGGACCGGGTTCGGTAACGCGGGAGTCAAATTTGCCCTCGCGGCGGGGCAGCACCGGATGGTCGAAGACTTCGTTCCAATGTATGAGGTCGGTGGACCAGGCGACTCCGGTCTGATCGGGGCGGCCTTTGGCGTCGGCCATGAAATACATCCAATAGCGTCCGTTCACCTGCTTGTCGAGAATCGCGCCGGACTTGGTCCAATTGACGTTCCAGCGGCCTTTGTAGGCGGGGAGGATGACGCCTTTGCGGTCCCAATGAATGAGGTCGCGCGAGGTGGCGAGGGCTAACTGGGCATCCTTCTTGTTGTAGGCGGTGTAGGTAAGGATCCAGTCGGCGCCAATTTTCACGAGGCGCGGATCTTCGACGCCGCCGTCTTTCTCGTATATGGCTTCGGGTATCAGGACGGGCTGCTCGCGGCGCTTCCAGGCGATGCCGTCGGTGGACTCGGCGAAGCCAAGGCGCGAGGTGCCCTTGCTGTCCTGCGCGCGGTAGAGCATGACGTAGCGTTTGCCGTCTTTGACGACGGCGGGGTTGAACGTGCCGGCTGATTCGAAACCGTTGCCTTGCGGTGACAGCAGGGGCTGCTCAGACAGGCGCGTGACCTTTCCGGGAGGCGCGGGCTGAGCGGCGAGTGACAGTGAGAACAGAAAGGCGACGGCTGTTTTCATCGTTTGCATCATAGCGCAGACGCGAAAATCGCTTGACCCTAGCTGTACCACGTGTAATAGTACAGCTGTGATCCCGTTCCGCCTGGTTTTCCAACCCGGCATTTCCGTTTACGAGCAGGTGGTGTACGCCGCAAAGAAAGCGATTGTGGGCGGTCAGCTGCGGCCCGGCGACGCGTTTCCGTCGGTGAGAGCGCTCAGTAAAGCTCTGAAGATCAATCCCAACACGGCCCACAAGGTAGTTACTCAGCTTGTCAATGAGCGTGTGCTCGAAGTGCTGCCGGGTGTCGGCACCGTGGTGGCCACGCCTTCATCAAACGGGGCCGAGCGGGCGAACCTGCTACGGAACGAACTCGAACAACTGGTGGTGGAGGCGAAGCGATTCGGCCTTGACCTCGAAGAACTGACAGATGCCGTCGCCGACCACTGGGTGAGACTCGATGGCAAGAAGACTCCCGCTACGAGGAAGCTATGAGCAATATTCTCCGCACTGTGGACCTCTCGAAGCGTTACAGGGGAGCTGACGCCGTGGACGGGCTGTCGCTCGATGTTCCTGAAGGCAGCGTGTACGCGCTGGTGGGTCCCAATGGCGCGGGCAAGACGACGACGATCAAGATGCTGATGAACATCATCGAGCCGTCGTCGGGGTCGGCGACGGTGCTGGGTACGTCATCGCTGAAACTCGGACCGGCTGAATTTCAGCAGATCGGCTATGTCTCAGAGAATCAGAAGCAGCCGGACTGGATGACTGTCCGGTACTTCCTCGACTATCTGAAGCCGTTCTATCCAACGTGGGATGACGCACGGCTGGCTGCGCTGCTGCGACAGTTCGATTTGCCGCTCGAGCGCAAGCTGAAGCACTTGTCGCGCGGCATGCTCATGAAGGCAGCGCTGGCATCGTCGCTCGCCTATCATCCGAAGCTGATCGTGCTCGACGAGCCGTTCACAGGCCTCGACGCGCTGGTGCGGGACGAGTTCATCGAGGGACTGATCGAGAGCGCGGAGGAGTCGACGATTTTCATTTCGTCGCATGACCTGGCGGAGATCGAGAGCTTCGCGACACATATCGGGTACGTGGACAACGGGCGGCTGCAGTTCTCTGAGGAGATGCAGACGTTGAGCGCGCGGTTCAGGGAAGTGGAGGTGACGCTGGACGCGACGCCTGCCCTGCCACAGCCATGGCCGGCGGCCTGGTTGCGTCCGGAGTCGTCGGCGGCGGTGGTGCGGTTTGTGGAGACGCACTTTGATCAGCAGCGGACCGAGGCCGAGATCCGGCGGCTGTTTGGGAGTGTGCGGAGGATTGAGGTGAGGCCGATGCCGTTGCGGGAGATTTTCGTGGTGCTGGCGCGATCGTCGAGGAAGGCGGCGTAGCGATGCGGGAAGTTCTGCATATTTTCCGCAAGGACGTTCGCGAGCACATCTACGAGATCGGCTTGTTGTTGGTTCTGACTGCCGTGTGGGTTGGCGTGGGTCCGTCGAATCTCGGGCGGGCGACTTCCGTTGACATTCGTGAATTTTTCGCATGGCTTGTATGGCTGATGGTGATTGCGTGGTGGGTATTGATTGCGCGGCTGATCCAGGGTGAGCCGCTTACCGACGATCGCGCGTTCTGGCTGACACGACCCTACGGGCGGTGGAGACTGTTCGCCGCAAAGGCACTGTCGGTTGTCGCTTTCGTTAATCTGCCGTTGTTGATCGCACAGACCGTATTCATCGCCGGGGCCGGATTTTCTCCAGGACGCTACATCGCGGGACTGGCGTGGGAGCAGGTGCTGATCACCGCTTTCCTTGTGTTGCCGGCGGTCGCGCTCGCTACCCTCACTTCCACCGCCGCACAGTTTCTCCTCGGCGCGCTGAGCGTCCCGCGGTGCTGCTAGTCATCGAATGGGTCAGCGACCAATTCGATGAGCGCTATGGCGGTCAACTGCAGACAGGCCTCACGTGGGTGACAACCGTTGTGCCGCTGGCGTTCATGCTGGGCCTGGGCGGTTCGATTGCGCTTCTTCAGTACAAGTACCGCAAGACAAGGTTGGCGCGAGGGGTTGCGGTGGGCTGCGCAGCTTTGATCATCACAGTCATGTCCTTGCTGCCGCTCAAGTGGGTGATCCCGACTGCCGCCGAATCCAGCCCGATCATGATCGACCCTGCCGGCGGGGCACGCATTGTGAGCGTCGACGCGGAGAATCCGGAACGCGGCCACTTCACGTCTCACATCACGCTAGCAGTCAGGGAGATGCCGGACAAAGCTGTAATCCGGCCGGACTTATTGCACGTGGAAGTGGAGTTACCAGGCACCGGCGTCATCAAACCGAAGTCTGTCGACCTGGTGTCGGAAGACAACGGGAGCGCCCGATTGAATCTCGTGTGGACCGCGGCCGCGTATAACCGCATCGCACACAGCCCGGTGCGCATGCGCGTGTCCTTGAACTATTCTCTATTCACTCCGGTCGGGGATACCGTCTTGCCGCCGAACACTCCGACGGCGATACCGGATGTTGGACGGTGTGTTTCGGAGGGCTGGCCCCAGCAGCGTGTGATCACCTGCCGGTCGCCACTGAGATGGTCGCGATATCTGGTGAGCACGAGTTTTGGCCGCGACCGGCTGTTTTTCCCCAGGCCGACGTATTCACCGCTCCCGGCGGAACTGGCGATTGACCCGCTGGTGACTCAGAGTGTCTGGCAGAGCGGGCCCGAGCAAGCGCCCTGGCCGTCGACGATACATGTGTCGACACTGAGGCCGTCGGCATATCATCAGAACTTTGTAATTGACGGTGTACGGCTGGATGGCCGATGAGACAGGCGCTGCGCATCTTCGGTAAGGATCTCAGGATGCTTCGGCTTGAGATCGGGCTGGTGGCTCGCGACATTGATGCTGGTAGTGAACGGCGTGATGGCTGCCGGCGAGAACTCGCACCGGGACGTTATGGGGCTGACAACGGCGCTGCTTGTGGTCACCTGGGTTCTGCTGGCAGCCCGCGCGGTGCATGCGGAGGCGGCCGTGGGCGACCGGCAGTTCTGGTTGACGCGCCCGTACGACCGTCGGAGTCTGATGGCGGCGAAAGCTCTGCTGCTGATTGCTGCGGTCCACACTCCGATGTTCATCGCTCAAGCGGTGATCCTGGTCGCGAATGGCTTTTCGATAGTGGACTCGCTGGGGGGATTGCTGTGGGAGGAGGTGTTGCTGGCGTTCGTCTTCACGATTCCGGAGGTGGCGCTTGCGTCGGTCACCGATTCGTTTCCGCGATTCCTGATCTCGGTGTTGGGGTCGCTGGCGGCGGTGTTGTGGGTGCTGCGTCTACTGGCTGCAATACCGGACGCTGCGGACAGGCTGGGGAAGAGGGCTGGCGGTGGCAGGTTTGGCCGTCGTGGTGGCGATTCAGCCGCTGGCGGGCTGGCGGACACGAAACGCGATACAGAGCTTATTCAACCGGTCGGCGATACCGGCGATCCGGGCGAGCATTGACACGTCGCGACAGGTGGGTCGCCAAATGACACCCACGTTTCCGATCGAGTTTCCCATCCTTATGGAAGGAATTCCAGAGGGCGGGTATACCCAGAGTGAACGGGCACGTGTTGAGCTGAGGTTTGGTGGGAGGGCGGTGACTTATCCCGCGAGCGTTCAGCGTCGCGGCGGCGGGATGTACGAGATGTTTGTACCGAGCGAGGAGGATCTGCAGCGGATGCGGGAGCCGTTCAGTATGAGGACGACGGCCACGTTGAATTATCACGGCGATCCCAGGCGGGTGGAGCTGGAACGGAGTGGTGACGCGGGTAGCGGGGGTTGGGCAATGCGTCAGCAATTTGCGGATGGCGCGGCTTGACTGCGTGTCGGCGATGCGGGGGTCGCGGCTGCTGTCGGTAGTCGCTGCAGCGCGGGGGTTCGCGAGCACTGTCGTACTCTCCGCTGCCGGCGCACCTGATGATTGATCCGGTGCTGCATCTGCCGTTTGCTGGGGAGAGTGTGAACACGTACCCGCTGGGTTTGGTGTCGATGACGACGTACCGGCCGATGGCGCATTTTACGGCTTCGTGGAGTTTTGAGGGTGTTAGGGTGCCGGACGCGCGATGATTCGCTCGGTTCCGGAAGGGTGCGGCCAGAATGCGGGTTCCCTTCCTTAAACGGGGCGGGAGCCCCGTTTTACTTCCGATCCGGTGGTGCATCTCCTTTTGGCGGGGAGAGCGTGAACACGTTAATTCACGTACTGGCCGCTGGCGCATTTTACGGCTGGACGCGCGATGATTCGCTCGGTTCCGGAACGGCGCGGCCATAAATGCTGGTTCCCTTCCTTAGTGGTGCATCTCCTTTTGCCGGGGCGAGCGTGAACACGTAATGACGTAGTGGCTGCACGCGCGATGATTCGGTGCGGCCAGAATGCGGGTTCGCCGTCTTACTTTCTATCCTATTGAAATGTTTGGGTTGGTGGTTTTGCTGGTTGGGCTTGCGCTGGGCCTGAACTCCCTACGTTGACATACGCTTAGCGGTTGTCTACACTGAAGTATTGTAATTCCCCCTCGGAAGAGGTCTGTCCCAATGAAAACTGAATTTCCTACTAAGAGTGAGATAGCGCGCGCCTGGCATGTGATTGATGCCGAAAACGCGATTCTAGGGCGTGTCGCCAGTCAGGCAGCTTTGATCCTTATGGGGAAGAACAAGCCGACTTACACTCCGTTCCTGGATACGGGCGATCACGTTGTGGTGTTGAACGCCGCGAAAGTCCGGCTGACTGGCCGGAAAGAAGACCAGAAACTTTACCGCCGCCATACCGGTTATCCGGGCGGCCTGATTGAAGTGCAGGCGAAGAAGATGCGTGCGACGCATCCGATCCGCTTGATTGAAGCAGCGATTGCCGGGATGCTCCCCAAGAACAAGCTTGGAAAGCAGATGTATCGCAAGCTGAAGGTATATCCCGGGGACAAGCATCCGCATCAGGCTCAGAAGCCGGTTGCGCTAGCAACAGAATAAGCGAGCGAGGTTCAATTTGGCAGGGTTGGTTCAATACATGGCAACGGGCCGGCGCAAGACGTCGGTCGCCCGCATCTTTTTACGGTCCGGCAAAGGGACGATCACCGTCAATGGCCGGACTTTCGAGAATTACTTTGCGAATGACGCCGCCCGGACGCTAGTGCGGCAGCCGCTGCTTGCGACCGAGACGGCGGACAAGTTCGACATTCTCATTAACGCCTCCGGCGGCGGCGTCACCGGTCAAGCCGGTGCAGCCCGCATGGGCATAGCCCGCGCGTTGTTGGAGTTTAACGCTGAGCTTCGCGGCAAGCTGAAGGAACTTGGATTCCTGACGCGCGATGCACGGCAGCACGAGCGCAAGAAGTACGGTCAGAAGGGCGCTCGCAAGCGGTTCCAGTTCTCGAAGCGTTAGTTTTTCTGGGACGCGGACCCGACATTCAGGGTCCGCGCCTCTCGTCCGGGCAGGCCGTCCGGTCTGCTTTTTACACGACCTGGCATTAATCTCGTTTGGACCATGCCTGGTCTCTGACCTGAAGGAGGCATTTTGCCGTCTATTAGCATGAAGGAGTTGCTCGAAGCGGGCGTTCATTTCGGGCACCAGACCAAGCGCTGGAATCCAAAGATGAAGGAATACATCTTTGGCGAACGCAACGGTATTTACATCATCGATCTGCAGAAGACGTTGAAGCTGTTCAAAGACGCGATGCGGTACGTAGGTGAGATGGCGGCGCAGGGCAAAACGGTGTTGTTTGTGGGCACCAAGCGCCAGGCGCAGGAAGCCATCGCCGAGGAAGCAACGCGCTGCCAGCAATACTACGTAAACCAGCGGTGGCTGGGCGGATTGCTTACCAACATGACCACGGTCCAGAAGTCGATCAAGCGTTTGAAAGAGCTTGATGTGATGGCGACCGAGGGTAACTGGGAAGGCCGCGCGAAGAAGGAAATCGGCCGTCTCGAACGCGAACGCAAGCATCTCATGCAGAACCTGTCGGGCATCAAGGACATGCCGGGGCTGCCTGACCTGCTGTTTGTGATTGACTCGAACAAGGAATCCATTGCCGTGAAGGAAGCCCGCAAGTTGGGCATCGCGGTGGTGGCGGTGGTCGACACCAATTGCGACCCCGATGAAGTGGACTACGTGATTCCGGGTAACGACGACGCGCTGCGTGCGATTCGTCTGTTCACCACCAAGATTGCCGACGCCGTGGCGGAAGGCCGCGCGCTGGCGACGGAGCACGACTTCAGTACCGAGAAGATCATCACCGACGACATGGCCACCGAGGACATTCCGATCGACACCGGTTACTTCGATCCGAAGTATGCCGAGCAGTTGATGTCGGAGACTTTGTCGCAAGGCGGCGATACATCGGCGGCTGATGCGACGTCGACCCCGCCCCGCAAGGGACCCAGTTCGCAACCGCCGGCAGCAGAGCCGGTGGGAACGAACGTTAGCGAGAAATAGAAGCAAGTGGCGAGTGGTTAGTGGCGAGTGGCGAGTTTTGGCTCGACTCGTCACTTGCCACTCGACACTCGCCACTTAAAAACAATATGGCCGAAATCTCAGCAACACTCGTAAAACAGCTCCGCGACCGCACAGGCGCGGGCATGATGGAATGCAAGAAAGCTCTGGTTGAAGCAGGCGGCGATCTTGAGAAGGGCGTGGATGTACTGCGCAAGCATGGCGCGGCATCGGCGGCTAAGAAGTCGAGCCGCAGCACCAAGCAGGGCGTCATTGGAAGCTACATACACCACGGCAGCCAGCTCGGCGTGCTGGTGGAAGTGAACTGCGAGTCGGACTTTGTCGCTCGCACCGACGACTTTCAGCAGTTGGTTCAGGACATCGCGATGCAGGTAGCGGCGGCCGATCCGCAGTTCATTCGCCGCGAGGATGTTACCGAAGGCGCGCTCGAGCACGAGCGCGAAATCGCCCGTGATCGCGCCAAGAATGAAGGCAAGCCGGAGAAGATCCTCGAGAAGATTGTCGAAGGCCGGATCTCGAAGTATTACGAAGAGGTCTGCCTGCTCGAGCAGCCGTTCATTCGCGACAATACGGTGACCATTCAGGATCTTGTGAAGCAGAAGATTGCGAAACTCGGCGAGAACATCACCGTGACGCGGTTCGCACGCTTTAAAGTGGGCGACGCGGCGCCGGCTGAAGCCGCTCCTGCCGCAGAGTAGTTTCCAAGGCCGCCTTCGGGCGGCCTTTTTTCGTTTTGGTCCCCTCCCCTTCCCCGATGGCTAAATACCAGCGTATTCTCCTCAAGATCAGCGGCGAGGTTCTGGCCGGCGCGGAGCGATTCGGCATTGACGCCGAGCGTGTGGCTTCGCTTTCGGCCGAGATTGCGGAAGTAGCCCGCACCGGCGTCCAGATTGGACTAGTGGTGGGCGGCGGGAACTTCTTCCGTGGCGTGACAGCCCGTAATCTGGATCGCGTGGCGGCCGATCACATGGGGATGCTGGCGACGGTGATCAACGCGATTGCCCTCCAGGACGCTCTCGAACAGCAAGGCATACCGACGCGCGTCATGACCGCGATTCAGATGCACCAGGTGGCTGAGCCGTACATCCGCCGGCGCGCCATACGGCACCTCGAGAAGGGCCGGATCGTCATCTTCGCGGCGGGCACGTCGAACCCTTACTTTTCCACAGACACAGCGGGCGTGCTGCGGGCGCTGGAGATCCATGCTGAAGTGATCGCCAAGGCGACGCGCGTGGACGGCGTTTACGATAAGGATCCGATGGTCCACACGGATGCAGTCATGTACAACGAGGTGACGTACCTCGACGTGCTTGCCAAGGCGCTGCGGGTGATGGACGCTTCCGCCGTCGCGATGTGCCGCGACAATCATCTGCCAGTGGTGGTGTTCAACCTCACCGTACGCGGCAACATTATGCGCATGGTGATGGGCGAGCCCATCGGCACTATCATTCACTAATCCTCAGTCACGAGCCGTCAGGTAGTAGTGGACGGCGGGCGTAACGATCAGCGACAACACCATAGAGGCGACCAGGCCGCCGATCACGGCGATGGCCAGCGGTTGCAGCATCTGAGAGCCGGCGCCAATTGCCAGCGACAGTGGAATCATGCCGGCGATGGTGGCGAGTGCGGTCATCATGATGGGGCGCAGGCGGCGTTCTCCGGCCAGGATCATGGCGTCGAGCGCGGACGATCCAGAGGCGCGGAAACGCTGGTCGGCGTCGAGCAGGAGGATACCGTTTTTTGCGACGATCCCGATGACCATGATCAAACCCATGAACGAAGAAATATTGAACGTCGTGCCGGTGACCAGGAGTGCGAGGAAGACGCCGGAAGTGGACAGCAGCGCCGATGCGAGGATGGCGGTGGGCGCGGCAAATGAGCGGAACTCGAAGAGGAGCACGGTGAAGACGAGCACGACTGCGAGTGCAAGGACGAACAGAAGGTCCTTGAACGATTTCTGTTGTTCCTCGTAGGTGCCGCCGTAGACGATGCGGATGGAGGATGGAACCTCCAATTCATTGACGGCCTGCTGCACCATGGCGATTCCCTTCCCGAGGCTGATGCCCTCAAACCGTCCGGTGACGGCGACGTTGCGCTGGAGATTCTCGCGGCGGATCTCGGTCTGGCCGGCTTCATTTGAAAATGTCGCGAGGGTGCCGAGGGTGGCGGTTTTGCCGGTGGTGCTGCTGGTGATGAGCGTGTTCTTCAGCTGATCGAGTGTATTGCGGGTATTGTCCGGGAATCGCACACGGATGGTGTAGGAACGATCGTTCACGACCACCGGCGTGGTGGCGGGTTCACCCTGGAGGATGGCGCTGGCGTCAAGCTCGATTTCCTGCGGCGTAAAGCCAGCGCGCGCAGCGATGACCGGATCGACGGTAATGACGATCGCGGGTCCGCTGACCGTGTTCTCGATGCCATCCTTGACGTCGGCGACGCCTTTCAACTTCTTCAGCTTTGAGGCGATTTTTGGCGCCCACTGTTTCAAGAGCTTCGGGTCGTCGGCAAACAGCTTGATTTGGATGGGCTCGGGGGAACTGGTGAGGTCGCCAATCATGTCCTGCAGAACCTGGATAAACTCGACGTCTAGCTGCGGGTAGCGCTTGTTTACGCGAGCGCGCAGGTCAGAGATCAGCGCCTCGATGCTTCGCTTGCGGTTGCGCTTCAATTTCACCGAGAAGTCGCCGTTATTGGCTTCGGTGACTGCCGCCAAACCGAGTTGGAGGCCGGTGCGGCGGGAGGTGCTCTCCACTTCCGGAGTGGCCTTGAGGATCTTCTCAACGTCGAGCAGAACCGTGTTGGTGTCGGCCAGCGACGAGCCGGCAGGCATCAGGTAGTCGAGAATGAAGCCGCCCTCGTCCATAGCGGGAAGCAGGTCAGTTCCGAGTGCGCGATAGCAAAGGAACGATCCGCCGATGAGGACGACACTGGCTGCGGCCAGCGCGAGAGGGTAAGCCAACACAAACCGGAGTGCACGATCGTAGATGCTGACGGCTCGCGACATGAAGGCGCCGCTGGTGGCATGGGTGGCCGCGCCTTCCTTCTTCTTCCGCAACAGCACGTGACTGAGTGCGGGAGTCCAGGTGAGCGCCAGGCCGAGCGATGTCAGGAGAGCGGTGCCGACCGTCAAAGCCAGCGCACGGAAGAACGTCCCAGTGACGCCAGTGATGGAGATCAGAGGCAGGAACACGACGATCGGCGTGATGGTGGAACCGATGAGGGGCGCCTTAATTTCCGCCAGAGCGCTGCGGATAGCGTCGGAACGGCTCTGACCAGCGTCGCGGTGCATGACGATGTTCTCGACGACCACGATGGCGTCGTCGATCACCAGTCCGACGGCTGCAGCGAGACCGCCGAGGGTCATCAGGTTGAAGCTCTCTCCGAGAACGCGCATGACGATCAGCGTGATGGCGATGGTGGCTGGAATCACCAGGGCAGCGACAATCGAACTCCCCCAGTCGCGAAGGAAGAGCACCAGGATGATGGCGGCGAGGACGAGTCCGACAAGGATGGCATCGCGCACGCTGGCGATTGAGTCGCTCACCAGAACCGACTGGTCGTAGAAAGTCTGAACTTTGACGCCGGCCGGCAGAGTCTTGCGAATGGCCTCGAGTTCCGCACCCGCGGCCTGTGCCACGGCGACGGTATTGCTCTCCGGCTGGCGGAAGATATTCAACAGCACGGCGGGCTTCGCATCCGCGGTGACCATGGTGTACACGGGAGTGATGGAAGGGTGGACGGTGGCGATGTCGCCGACACGGACAGGCACGCCGTTGGGTGTCGTCTTGACGACGATGTTGGCGATTTCGGAAGGATCCCTGGTCTGGCCGGATACCAGTGTGAGCGAAAGTTCGTGATTGTTCTCGATCAAGCCCGGCGAGTCGATCATATTGAATTTTGAAACTGCGTCGAGGATGCCGGGTACGGTCACCTGCGCCTGCATCAATTTCGCCGGGTCAGGCTCAATCTGGAACTCAGGCACCTGGCCGCCCTGAAGGACCACCATCGACACTCCGTTCACACGGTTCAGGCGCGGCTTGATGGAGTAATTGGCGAGTTCCCAGAGCTGGGTTGGCGGCATCGCGTCGGAGGTCAGGCTGTAGCCGAGAATCGGAAACGCAGCGAAGGTGAGCCGGTTAGCGGTAAGTTTGGCGGTGGCTGGGAGAGTTGGCTGGACGCGGGCGAGCGCGGCGTTGACGTACTCCAGGGTCTGAAACATGTTGACCCGCCAGTTGAAGAAAAGATCGACTTCGGCGGAACCTCGGCTCGTTGTGGAGCGCACCTGATCCAAGCCAGGAACACTGTTCATCGCCTCTTCAATTGGTCGGGTGACCATTACCTGCATTTGATTAATGGGCGCCACGCCGTTGTCGATGCCGACGACGATGCGGGGGAAGTTGGTTTCGGGGAATACCGCAACAGGAATCTGGAAGCCGATGTAGCCGCCGACGACGACCATCGCGACAATGACGAAGATGATGGGGCCGGAGAAGCGCGTGGTCCAGTGCCCGGCTTCGGCGGCCTGAGGCGTAGGATCGTCGGGGCTCATTTCTTATCGCCTTTCTGATCCTTGGCGGCACCCTTATCCGCGGCGCCTGGCTTGTCCTGGTCGCCGCCCTTCTCGTCGTCGCTTTCTTCCTCTTCCTCCGCTTTCGGTTGCCGGATGGTGACCTTCGCCTTGTCCTCAAGCCCGAGGCCGCCGGAGGTGACAACCTTGTCGCCATCCTGAAGGCCGCTGGCGATCTGTACGCGATCTCCCTGGCGAACGCCCACCGAGACCCTGCGTTCCCTGGCGACCGACTGACCGGTAACCAACATGACTTTCTGGCTGCCGTCGTCGGCATTGAGCAAAGCCGTGGCGGGGACAATGATGGTGTCGGTGATGGTCTCGGCGATGATGGAAACGCGCACGGTGGCGCCGGGTTTCAGCGTTTCGCCGGGATTCGACGCCTTCACCCAAATCTCGACCGTGGTGGTGCTGGGGTCGACGGCTGGACTGACTACGGTGACGGTTCCAGCGATGTCGCCATTAGGACCGGCGATGCGCGCCGGGCGGCCCACCTTCACGAACATCGCATCCTTCACCGGCACATTGGCCCGCGCCACCACCTCGGAGATATCAATGATAGATAGGATGGGTCCGCCGCTAGGGGCCATTTCGCCTGCATATACAGGCCGATCAGAAACGACTCCGCTGATTGGACTGCGTATCAGTGCGTAGCCAACCTGGACCGCGGCACTGTCGTAGTGCGCCTTGGCCGCTTCCACCTGAGCGGCCGAGCCTCGAATGGCTTCGCGCTGGCTGACATTGTTCAGCGCTTCGAGATGGCGCTGCGCGGTCTCAAGCTGGCTCTGTGCCTGCACCATGGCAACCTTAGCGTCGTCGACCAGTTTCTGCGCGAGGGCGCCTTCACGCTGGAGCGCAGCGCGATTGTCGTAAAGCTTTTTCGCTGCGTCGTAGGTCTGCTGACCGGACTGCACGTCGGCGCGCGCCTTGGCCTTGTCCTCAACCACCGTCGCGCCGGTGAGGGTCTGGTAGGCGGCCTGGGTCTGCTCGTACTGATGTTTGCTCTCGTTTGCGGAGGCCACCAGGTCGGCATTCTCGAGTTCAGCTACTACTTGTCCCGCGCGCACATGGTCGCCTCGGTTGACGAGCATGCGGCGGACGGGCGCGCTGAGCTTGGCGGTGACGTTGGCCTGGTTCACGGGGTAGAGCACAGCGTCGGCGATGACCATGCGGTCGATGGCACCGCGAACCGCAGTTTCGACGGTGACCGGCGTGGGCGCCTCCACGCCTTCCTTCTTTTCGTTCTTTTCGTTCTCCTTGCCACAGCCTACGAGAAAAGCGGCGGGGACGAGCAAGCAGAGCCAAGCGATTCGGGAGAGGGTCATATTCAGTAAGTCCCCATGAGGAGTTGAACAGTAGCGAAGGCCAGTCGACGCCGGGCGAGGCCGTCGTCGTAGGCGTTGCGCGCGAGGGTCAAGGTATTTTGGGAATCCACAACTTCAAGCGCGGTGGCTTCGCCGGCTTGATAGCGCAGGAGCGTGAGGCGCAGGCTTTCAGTGGAGAGATCGAGAGAGGATTTCAGAGACTCCAGTTGAGACTCGGCTCCGCGAGCTTCGGCATAGGCGGTGGCGAGATTGCTTTGGAGAGTTCTCTGGGCCACCGACAGATCGAGCTTCGCCTGATCGAGTTTCAGCGACGCCTGTTTGACCTTGCTGCGGGTGGCGCCCCAGTTCCAGACCGGGATATTGAGCGTCGCTTGGGCAGCGTATCCGAGGTTCTGGCGGTAGGGGACTTCCAGTCCATTTTCACGCGGGTAGTGGGTGCGCGCCGCCAGTTGATTGGCATTGATGCCGTAGAAGAAGTCGAGGGCGAGAGACGGGAACCAGGCGTAGCGCGCGACAGAAACGTCGTAGCCGGCCATCTGAATTCCGGCGGTCGCGGTTTTCACATCGGGACTGGCGGAGAGTGCGGCCGACTGGACTTCAGGAATGGGCGGGAGTGCGACGGGGTCGGACAGATCGTCGATGACCGAGAAGTCAGTGCTGAAGGTGGGAAAGATGAGGACGCCAAGGGCGATCTTTGCTTTCTGGACGGCGAGTTGCGCCTCGGCAAGGTCGCGACGGCGCTGTTGCAGGTCGATTTGCGCTTTGATCACGTCGGCGCGCGCCACCTCGCCGTGCTGTTCCTGTTTCTGGCTGATGTCGAGAAAGCGCCCCGCCTCGTTGACGCTGGTCTGGGCGTTGTTGATCTTCCGCTGGGCCGAGACCACGGCGTAGTAATCCTGAATCACCGTAGTGGCGAGACCGCGAGCAGCGATGTCCGTACGAGCCCTGGCCACGGCTTCAGCAGCCAGCGCGCGATTGAATTCGCCTTTGCGGACGAGGGCGAGCAGTTCCTGGTGGACGACGGCCTGCTCGTTATAAATATGAATACCGTCGTTTGCGACGAAGACACCGGACGGAGTTCCGTTGCCCTCGGTATAAATGAACTGGTTGAAGGCGTTGACGGAAGGAAGCCGCGCGGCGCGAGCCTGCGCAGTGTCCTCGCGGGCCAGTAACGCCGCAAGATTAGCCGACTGAATCTGTCCAGCGTACTGCCGTGCCTTGGCCAGAGCTTCCTCGAGCTTGATTTGGGGTGGATCGGTTTGAGCCGTGACCGAAAGGTCGAGCAGCATCATGGCAATCCACAGGGTCGAGCGTCTGGAAACCATAAGCATTCTCAGTGAATCATCTCATTCTGAAGAATCAATGAGGACGACGGGCGGTGGTCCGGGAGGCTTTCCTGGTAGCATCGGACCAGATGCAGATCCTCGTCGCTGAAGATGAGCAGCGGATGGCCGAACTGCTGCGTCAAACGCTGAGCGAAGAAGGTCATCACGTGGTTGTTGCGCGCGACGGCCGCGAGGGCTTGAATTATGCAAGGTCGTCCAATTTCGACGTGATTCTGCTGGATGTGATGCTGCCTGTCCTGGATGGTTTGACGGTGGCGCGGCGGCTGCGCGATGAGCACAATCAGACGCCGATTCTCATGCTGACGGCTCGCGATGCGCCCCACGACGTGGTGCGGGGGTTGGACTGCGGCGCTGATGACTATCTGACGAAGCCGTTTCAGATCGAGGTGCTGCTGGCACGGGTGAGGGCGGTTAGCCGGCGGGGTGCGATTCCCCGCTCCGTTATTCTCGAAGTCGCCGATCTGCGGTTGGATCCGTCGACACGCGGAGTGACTCGCGGCGGCAAGCCGATCGCTCTTACGCCTCGGGAGTACCGCTTGCTGGAGTTGCTGATGCGGTCGTCCGGTCATGTGGTGACGCGCAGCAATATTCTGGAGACCGTCTGGGGCTTTGAGACCGAAGTCAGCGACAACATTGTGGATGTTTTCATGCGTCAGCTTCGCCTGAAGGTAGACGCTAAAGAGCCGAAGTTGATTCAGACGATTCGCGGCTTCGGCTACATGATGCGTGAGGGCTGAGATGCTGAATCCCCGTTCCATACGGTTCCGGCTCACGCTCTGGTATGCGGCGATTCTGTTTGTGGCGCTGGGCGTGTTTTCAGGATTGCTGTGGTTCTCACTACGCGCGCGACTGACAGCGGAAGTCACTCGAGAGTTGACGGAACGGGCTGAACATTTCCAGAACTTCTTTCTCGCGGAATTGTCGGGTGGCGCGAAGGAGGGTGTCGAGGACGAACTCCAGGAGTTCTGCCAGGCGCTGCCGGCGGGAAGCTATGTCAAACTCACAGGCCGGACCGGGTTTTCGTTCCACTATCCGGTTTCAGAGACAAGCACGCCGCGCGACTCTATTCGCATCGAGCGATTGTTTGACACGCCCACCGGGAGTTTTGCCGTTGAAATGAGCACGCCGGCAAGCGAGATTGCTCATACGATGGATTTGCTCAGAATGCTGCTTCTTGGACTGACTCCGGCGGTAATCGTCATTGCATGTATCGGAGGAATGTGGCTGAGCAGACGGGCCCTCAGGCCGGTGGAGGAAATGACCCGGGCCGCGCATGCCATCAGTATTGAAAATCTCACGGAACGGCTTCCCGCGACGGCTACCGGGGACGAGTTGGCCCGGCTCACGGATGTTTTGAATTCGATGCTCGGACGCATTGAGACGGCGGTCCGGACGCTCTCGCAATTCGCCGCGGACGCTTCACACGAATTGCGCACGCCGCTGGCTGTGATCCAGACAACGAGCGAACTGGCGCTGCGCCGGGACCGAAGTCCGGAGTCGTACCGGGAGTCGCTAAAGGCGGTGGTGTCGGAGTCGGAGCGGATGACTCGCTTGATTGAGGACCTGCTGATTCTCGCGCGGACGGGCACGACGGCGCTCGAGATGCCCGCGGTAGCGCTGGATGCCGGTGCACTGCTGGCGGGCGTGTGCGACGAGATGCGCACGCTGACGACTCAACGCGCAGTTCGAATCGACTGTAATGTTGCGCGGGAGCAGTTTGTCATCCTCGGCAATCAGGCAGCGTTACACCGTCTGTTTCTTGCCCTTATGGACAACGCGGTGAAGTTCTCGCCGGATGCGGCAGTGGTTCGGGTGGAGGCGGAGATGGGGAACGACGGACTGGCGATCTCAGTTCAGGATCACGGACGCGGGATCAGCGGCGTGGACCTTCCTCACATCTTCGAGCGCTTTTACCGAGCCGCGCATGGAGGCGAAGCGGGGTACGGGTTGGGTCTGTCGCTGGCGGACATGATCGCGCGGGCACACGGGGCGGCGATCGACGTCCAGAGTTCTCCCGGCCAGGGCTCCACTTTCCGGGTCACGTTTCCGGCCCACAAGGTCGCCGCACCCTCAGAAAATCCTCATATTGACTGGATAAGCTACAAACCGGCTGAACAGAAGGAGTTGCATCCATGATGAAGACACTCGCGCTGCTGGCAATGGCGGCTTGCGCATTTGCCGCGGCCCCGGTCTACAAGGTGGTGAACAAGATCAAAGTTCCGGGCGGCATCCGCTGGGATTACGCGTTCATCGACAGCGCCAATCACCGTCTGTACGTGTCGCACGGAACTCAGACCGAGGTGATTGACACCGCGACGGACAAACTTGTGGGCACGATTCCGGATACCAAGGGAGTCCACGGCATAGCCATTGTGAACGACCTCGGGCATGGATTCACGAGTGATGGCGGCGATAACGACGTCACCATTTTCGACTTGAAGACGCTGGCGGTTCTGGGCAAGGTTAAGACCGGCCAGAATCCGGACGCGATCATCTATGAGCCGGTATCGAAGCGCATTTTCACCTTCAACGGCCGGAGCGCGGATTCCACCGCCATCGATGCCAAGAGCGGGACGGTGATCACGGCGTCGATTCCGGTGGGCGGCAAGCCGGAATTCGCGCAGGTGGACGGCAAGGGGCATATCTACGTCAACATCGAAGACAAGAACGAGATTGTTGAGATTGACGCGAAGAATGCGCTGGTTTCGCGGCGCTACTCGATTGCGCCGTGCGACGGTCCTAGCGGCATGGCGATGGATCTGAAGCGGGCGCTGCTGTACTCGGTTTGCGGGAACAAGATGATGATCGTCAGCAATCCGGCGACTGGGAAAGTGGTGGCGACGCCGGCGATTGGCCCGGGCACGGACGGAGTGGCTTACGACGATGGCTATGCGTTTAGCGCCAATGGCGGAGACGGAACCATCACGATGGTAGGCGAGACGTCGGCCGGCAAATTTGAACCGGTGGCAACGATCAAGACGACTCGCGGTGCACGTACGATTGTCGCTGATCAGAAGGCGCACAAACTCTACCTGCCGGCGGCCGAGTTTGGACCGGCGCCTGAGGGCAAGGACGGAAAGCCCGGGCGTCCGCAGGCTTTGCCGGACAGTTTTCAAATCGTGGTAGTCGGCCGCTAGGACTGCTCCCGCCTGCCCCGGCGGTGATATCCTTTGCATGTAAGTGGCAGCAGACGATCACAATCCTGACCCGCGGAATTCCTCGCACGGCGAACCGGCGGTGGAATCGGAGCGCGGGCACTTTACGATATGAAAAACGAACCGGCAGCAACAACTGCGAGCAACATCACGAACACGAAACAAGTCGAGGCGGGCGCCAAGACCAGGATGGACAAGGTGCTCGGCGACCTTCAGCACGATATGACGGGCATCCGGACGGGTCGTGCGTCGCTCTCGATTTTCGACAACCTTCGCGTGGACTATTACGGTACGCCCACGCCTCTCAATCAAGTAGCCACGCTGCACGTTCCGGAACCTGCGATGATCACCATCCAGCCGTGGGACGCATCGCAGATCGGTCCGATTGAGAAATCGATTCGAAACTCGGATCTCGGCCTGAACCCGTCGAACGACGGCAAAGTGGTGCGGGTACCGATTCCGCCCCTGACCGAGGAGCGTCGCAAGGAGATCGTAAAGCGGTTGCATCATGTGGCGGAAGACCACCGGGTGTCGCTTCGGAATGTGCGACGGGATGCGAATGAGCAGGTGAAGAAGCTGATGAAGGATAAGGTCATCAGTGAGGACGAGGAACGCAAGGCGCTGGAAGAGACCCAGAAGCTGACCGACGGTACTATCGCGAGGTTGGATGCGATGGTAAAGACGAAAGAGAAAGAGATTTTGGAGATTAAGTAGTTTGGTCGGTGGGTTCGGCTTATACGAGTGCCCTCGCTGGCGCCTGCACGGGTCGGGAGACCCGTGCTACTTGTGCTTGTGCGGTCGGCGCGCGATGCGTGCTTGCGCGGTCGGCGCGCGATGCGTGCTTGTGCGGTCGGCGCGCGATGCGTGCTTGTGCGGTCGGCGCGCGATGCGTGCTTGTGCGGTCGGCGCGCGATGCGTGCTTGTGCCGCAGGGTTGCTGGCTATTCGTCTCTTAGGGCGATTAGGGGATCTACGGCTGATGCGCGGCGGGCCGGCAGGTAGCAGGCTAGCAGCGTTACCACAATCAGCAGTGACGCCATCGCTGCAAAGGTGGCGGCGTCGAACGAACTTACGCCGAACAGCAATCCCTGCATGAGGCGCACTAGTAATAGCGCACCAACGGCGCCTAGGGCAGTCCCCGCCAGGCCGACCATTGCGCCTTCGCGGAGAATCAACTTCAGCACGTCGCTGGCGCCGGCGCCCATCGCCATACGGATGCCGATTTCGCTGGTTCTTTGTGCCACCGAGAATGCCAGGACACCATAGATGCCGACGGCTGCCAGGATCAGCGCCACGGTGGAGAAACTGCTGAGCATGACGCTCAGAAACCTGGGGCGGGCACGCGCGGCGTCGAGGACTTCAGCCATGGGTCGAACGTTCGATAGCGGTGCTGCGGGCTCAAGTTCGGCAACCTGACGGCGGATAGCGGGAAGCAGACTCGAGGCGCGGTCGGCGCGGAACACGAGGTAGTCGCTGGTGCCGACGAACGACTGGCCAAGCGGGAAGTAGAGCTCCGTGCCCGGTGGACGGTCGAGTCCTGCGTTACGCGTATCCTCTACCACACCTACGACAGTGCGCCATTCGTCTTTTGAATCGGCACGAACGCGCTTGCCGAGTGCGCTCTGGTTGGGCCAGAAAATGCGCGCCATGGTCTGGTTGACAATGACTGCGCCTGGAGCGCCCTGACCGTCGCGTTCGTCGAGCAGTCGCCCCTCGACCATCCGGATTCCCATGGTCTCGAAGTAGCCCGGCGACACTGTATTCCAGTAGTCGATGTTCTGAATGGGGCCGCCTTCGCGGCGGACAAAGCCTTCGATCATGGTGTCGTTGGCGTTGATTGGGCGGGCGGGCGGCAGACCAGATACGAGCGCAGCCGACTGTACTCCGGGGAGCCCCTTGACGCTGGCGTAAAGTCGAAGCCACAGCGACCGGCGGTCCTCCTGCTTGGGATAACCGGCGTCGGGGAGAGAGATGCGTGCGGTGAGGACGTTGGTGGGATTGAGTCCGGCGTTCACGGCTTGCAGGCGCCAGAAGGCTTTGACCATGAGTCCTGAGCCGATGAGCAGGACGAGCGCGAGGGCCAGTTCCACCACAACCAGCGCGCGCCGGAACCGATGCGACCCGGAGCCGCCGATGGTGCGGCCGCCCGCCGCCTTGAGGGTCTCGTGAAGGTTCTGTCCCACCAGGTGCATGATGGGGGCGAGTCCAAAGACGATGCCGGTGAGGACTGATATGGCGGTGGTAAACAGCAGTACGCGACCGTCGATGCCGATCTCGGAGGCGCGTGGCAAGCTGCCCGGGTTGGCGCGGACAATCATCCGCAGGATCCCGTAAGCGAGCGCAATTCCGGCCATTGCACCGACGCTCGAAAGCACGACACCTTCGGTGATGAACTGACCGAGCAGACTCGAAAGGGATGCGCCGATGGCTTTTCGCACTGCGATCTCGCGTCGCCTCGATTCCGCGCGGGCGAGGAGAAGATTCGCGACGTTGACGCTGGAAATCAGGAGGACGAAGACGACTGCGCCCAGCAGAACGAGCATGGCCAAACGGACGTTCTTCACCACCTCGTCCTGAAATCCGTTGAGCACCAGCGTGTGGTTCTTGATGTGGAAATTATGCGAGTTGGGCGTAGCGTTCTGCGTCGCCTGCGCGACGTATTGTTTTAGTTCGTCGGCCGCTGCGCCCACGGAGGCGCCGGGCTTCAGGCGTCCGAGCAGCGACCAGCTATGAGACCCGCGACCGCCGGGGCGTCCTGGATCCAGCTGCGCCGGAACCCAGAACTCGACGGGATTCACCTCGCCTGGAGGAAACTCGAAACTAGCGGGCATGACGCCGACTACGCGGCAAGGCGCGCCGTCTGCGCGGACATCGCGACCGAGAATCCCGGGATCGCCGCCGTAGGCGCGCTGCCAGAGTCCATAGGAGAGAACGGCGACAGTGGCAGTGCCCGGCGCATCGTCCTGCGGGGTGACGAAGCGGCCAAGCAGAGGCTGAACGCCGAGCATGGGGAACATGCCGCCGGTGACGTAGCCTTGAGTGGCGCGAACCGGCTCGCCGTTACCTGAGATAGTCGCTGAGCCGATCACCCAACCTTCAATCTGCTGCCAGGATTTCAGATCGCGGCGGAGGTCGAGGAGTTCGGGCGCGGAGACCCAGAAATGGCGAAGGCCCCCGTTGGGAAACGTCGGAAACTCCGTAAAGATACGAACGAGGCGCGCGGAGTCAGAGTACGGCAGTCCCTTCAAGAGAACCGCGTCGACCACGCTAAAGATTGCCGTAGTGGCGCCGATTCCGAGGGCGAGACAGAGAATAGCCGCCGCCGTTACGGAACCTGACCGTCCCAACTGGCGCAGCGCGTACCGTAGGTTTTGGAGAAGCACTTAGATAGTACGCGCCAGGGTGGAAAAAGTGTCGTTACTTTGAGACGAGCTTTGGCGGAGGCAGCGGTCCACGAGCGTCCTCGAGCCTGACGGCAAGTTCAAGCAATAGCTCTTCCTGCCAAGGCATGCCCACCAGTTGAATACCGACTGGAAGGCCTTCGGGGGAGTGGTTCCAGGGTATAACCATACCCGGCATTCCGAACAAGTTCCATGGAGTTACCGGCATCATCGCCTCAAATAGGCCGATTGATTTGGTGGGAGTTTCCCAGCGACGCTCACGGTGACGGAACGCGGTGACACCGCAGGCGGGCATCAGCAGCACCGGGAAGCGCTCCATCTGCGCGAGCATGACAGTGCGCATGGCGTCGCGGGCGGCAAGTGCGTCGAGGAGAGAGTCGGCGGTGGGCTCGGGCTCAGAAAGCGCCTTGGCCATGAATTCCGTGCCGGTGAAGTGGGCATCGGATTCGCGTCCGGCGATCAGCTTCTTTATGGTGCGGGCAGGCAGTTGGCCGAAGAAGAACCACCAGAGATTGGGCGCGCGCTCGATGCCGGACGGACGGAACTCATCCGCCTCGAAGCCGAGGTCGCGCAGTTTGCGAGCAGCGTCGAGCACCGCGTCCTTGATCGGCTGTTGGACCGGCACGTCGAGGAATTGCGGCATGACGCCAACGCGCCGCCCGTCGAGTTTGGGTTCACGAAGCGGCATCGGAACCGAGAACGGGTCAGCAGGATCATGGCCCGCGAGCACACGGAAGAGCGCCCGGACGTCGCGGGCAGAGCGGGCCATTGGACCGCCGACTCCAAGCAGTCCGCCTGGATGGTTGATCTGAGGGACGTGTCCCGCGGCCGGTACGCGACCGGGAGTCGGCTTCAATCCGGCGATGCCGGCGAAATGAGCGGGGACGCGCACTGAACCACCGCCGTCGCTACCGATGCCGCCCGCGGACATGAATGACGCGATGGCTGCGCTCTCGCCGCCGCTGGAACCGCCGGGCGTACGCTCGAGGTCCCAGGGACTGTTGGTGCGTCCGGTGATGTGGTTGTCGGTCTCGTAGTTCGAGAGGAACTCGGGACAGTTGGTCTTGCCCAGGATGACGGCGCCGGCTTCGCGGAAGCGGCGAGCGGCGGTGGAATCGGCGGGGGCGATGCGGTCCTGAAAGAAGCGACTGCCGCAGAAGGTGGGCAGTCCTTGCATGTCGAAGCTGTCCTTCACAGTAACGGGAACGCCATGCAAAGGGCCGCGGGGAGGCGTATTTTCGGCCGCTTGGGCAGCAGCGCGGGCTTCCTTTTCGAGCAGAACCACGAAGGCATTGATGGCGGGATTATGCTTTTCAATCTGGCGAAGGTGAGCGTCGAGCAGTTCGACGGGTGACACTTCGCGCTTCTTGACCAAGTCGGCCATTTCCACCAGCGACAGATGATTTAGCACGCCTTCCAGTGTACCCGCCGCACTTACAATGGGATGGTGTCTGCACTCTCTTTTGAGGAGGCGCGTCGGATGGTGCTCGAGAAAGTGCACGCGACGCCCTCTGTCGAGACGGTCCCGCTTGAGTCCGCTGACGGCCGTGTGCTGGGCGAGGATTTAAGGGCGGACCGGGATTATCCTCCAGCGGCGCGGTCGGTACGCGACGGCTTTGCGGTATGCGCGGCTGACGGACCGGCCGAGCGTCGAGTAATCGGCGAAGTGCGGGCGGGCGAAGCGTTCGCGGGGACGATGGGGCCCGGCGAAGCGGTGGAGATCATGACCGGCGCTCCGATGCCATCGGGAGCCGACTCGGTGATCATGGTGGAGCACGTGAAGCGGGATGGCGACCGCATCTCGACGGACCGTGCGGTGTCGGCGGGGGACTTCGTAAATCCGCGAGCGTCGGAAGCGCGCATGGGCGACGTCCTGTTGCGGTCAGGCTGCAGGCTGGGATATTCCGAGATCGCGCTGGCGGCGACAGTCGGGCGCGATAGCCTTTCCGTGTATCCCAAAGTGCGGGTGGCGATCATCGCGACGGGCGATGAGGTTGTAGAGGTGAGCCAGACGCCGCGCGACTTTCAAGTGCGAAATTCCAACTCGTACTCGATTGCGGCGCAGGTAAGGCGGGCGGGCGCGACTGCGGACGTTCTTCCGGTGGCGCGCGACGTTTACGAGTCGACACGGGAGTTGATCGAGCGAGGTCTCGAGGCGGATCTACTGCTGCTGGCGGGCGGAGTGTCGGCGGGCAAGTACGACATCGTCGAGAAGGTGCTGGCGGATCTGGGGGCGGAGTTCTACTTCGACCGTGTGAAGATTCAACCGGGGCAACCGCTGGTTTTTGGACGGGCGCGCGGGCGGTACTTTTTTGGACTGCCTGGGAATCCAGGGTCGACGATGGTCACTTTCGAGCTATTCGCGCGGGCGGCGATTGAGCGGCTGTCGGGCATAGCGGATCCTCCATTGCCGATCACGTATGCGCCGCTGGCGACGCCTTTCAGGCACCGTACCGGGCTCACTCGATTTCTGCCGGCGATTCTCGACGCAGCGGGTCAGCTCACACCGCTGGCTTCGAAGGGATCGAGCGACGTGCCGGCGCTGGCGCGGTCAAACGCTTTCCTGGTGGCGGCTGAGGATCGGGAGAGTTGGGAAGCCGGGGAACTGATCAAGGTGCTATTGAAATGAACAAGCTCTCTCACTACGACCACAAAGGCGCGGTGCGAATGGTGGACGTGTCGGGCAAGGCGGACACGAAACGAACGGCGCGGGCGCAGGCGTTTGTGCGAATTGCGCCGGAGGTGCTTGCCAGGCTTCCGGAGAATCCAAAGGGAAATCCGCTGGAAATTGCGCGAATCGCGGGAATTTCGGCGGCGAAGCGCACGGCAGAACTGATTCCGCTGTGCCATCCTCTATTGTTGACGCATGTCGACGTGGAGACTTCGGTTGAGGCCGGCGGGGTGCGAATTGTCACCACTGCGAGCACCACGGCGGGGACAGGCGTGGAGATGGAAGCGCTGACAGCCGCGACGGTGGCAGCTCTAACGGTCTACGATATGACAAAGGCTCTCGATAAGTGCATCGAAATTTCGGAAATCTACTTAATCGAAAAAATCGGCGGGAAGAGCGGCCATTGGACGCGCCCGCACTCCCCGCAATCGTAATTCAGACAGCGGTTATTACAGTCTCAGATTCGGCGGTGGCGGGAACACGTGAGGATCGCTCGGGTCCGGCTGTCGCGGCGCGCGCTGAGGAACTCGGGTGGAAGGTTACACGCCGGGACCTGGTGGCGGACGATTCGGAACTGCTCTCGGAACTGATGAAGGATATTGCGGATCACGGAAAGATCGACGTGATTCTCACGACGGGTGGCACGGGAGTTGCTCTACGGGATGTAACGCCTGAGGCGACTCGCGCGGTGATTGACCGCGAGGTGCCGGGGCTGCCGGAACTGATTCGGGCCGAAGGTCTTAAGAAGACGCAGTTTGCGGTGTTGTCGCGAGCAGTTTGTGGGACGCGTCGGCGCACCCTGATTTTGAATCTGCCCGGTTCGCCTGCGGGTGCTGTTGAATCGCTGGATGTGGTGGTGCATCTAATACCGCACATGGTGAATCTGCTTCACGACCGGACGGAACACTCGACTGGCGAAACAGGTGGAGTGCAAGGAGCGTCAGAATAGAAGATGAGCATGCGGACACCTGCATTTGTGATTCTCGCGGCAATGGCGCTGGCCGCCCAGCAGTCGCCGCCCGCGCCGTCGCAGGCAGCGGCGTCTGATCCTAATGACACGGTCAAGTTCACGGGTGGGACGTCGCAGGTGCTGGCGCCCACAACCGTGCTTGACCGGGACGGCGCTGTCATCAGCGGGTTGAAGGTGTCGGATTTTGCGCTCTACGACAACGACAAGCAACAGCGGATTCAGGCAGACATTGTATTTCAGCCGATTTCGCTGGTGATCGCGATTCAGGCCAATCAGCAAGTGGACAAGATGCTGCCGAAGATCCAGAAGATCGGGGCGGCGATCGATCAGGCGATTCTCGGCGAGACTGGTGAAGCGGCAGTGATCGCATTTGACCACCGGGTTCAAGTGCTGCAAGACTTCACAACGGAGAAGGGTAAGATCGACGCGGCGATCAAGAAGATCAGCCCGTACGGAAGCAGCTCGAGCCGTCTGAACGATGCGGCTATGCAGGCAATGAACATGCTTCGGAATCGCCGTGAGCGTCGCCGCATTTTATTGCTGATCAGCGAGACTCGAGACGGATCGAGCGCTGCCCGTCCGCGAGACGTGCTGCTGCAAGCGCAGTTCTCCGATGTACTTGTCTACACGATTAATATTTCGCACTGGATGGCGCAGCTGACCCGAACGGCACCGGTAGGCCGTCCGGATCCGATTCCGCCGGAAGCGCATCACGTTCCCGCAGCGGCAGGCACGATGACGCCGACCATGGCAAGCCAGATGGATGTCGGTAATACCGTGCCGGTATTCGTCGAAGTGTTCAAGGCGGTGAAGGGCATTTTCATCGACAATCCCAGCGAACTGCTCACCAAGTACACCGGCGGGCGCGAGTACACGTTTGCCAACCAGGGTTCGCTCGATCGCGCGGTGCTCGATATCGGCGATGAAATTCACAGCCAGTACCTGCTTAGTTATTCGCCATCGAACAAGGAAGGCGGCTTCCACACCATTCGCGTCGAGGTGATGGGACGTCCGAATTTGAAGATCCGGACCCGACCTGGCTACTGGATCGCCGGAGCGGCCGACGAAACCGATTCGAAGAAACCCAAGAGGTAGCTAGACCTGTAGCGCCCGCTGCATGAAGGCATAGCAGGTCTTCACTTCGGTGACGGGATCGGAGTTGCCTTTATACTCGTACTCGATCATCGCCGGAATCGGATACTTCTTGACGCGCAGGACATTCAGCACGCCTTGAATATCGGTGTCGCCTTCGCCGAACACCACGTTGTCGCCCTGGTTCTTCTTCCGATCCTTGATGTGGAGCGTTAGGATGCGGTGATGGTGGTCCTGCAAATACTGCACGGGATCATAACCGGCGGCGGTGAAGTGCCCAATATCGAGATTCATGCAGATGTACTTGGACGTGCCTGACATCGCGGCCGCGAAGTCCTCGGGGCGGGCGAATTCATTGGCGACCAGGCGAGAGTGGTTGTGCATGCCGACGTAGATTTCGTACTTTTGCGCAAATGGGTCGATTCGTTTCGCGGTGGACACATTTGAGGACGCAGTGATCTTGCTTAGGCCGAGCGCCTTCGCGATTTTGAATCCATTTTCGATCTGCTGATCCGTGAAATCCTCGCGGAAGCTGTAATTCAGGGCGAAGAGCTCGATGCCGGCGTCTTTGAATTTCTGCTTCGCCGTGGCGATCTCTGCAAGGGGAGGATTCTCGCGCCACGCCTTGGCCTCATCGGCGCCCTTGGGCTCGAGGTGTCCCTGCCACAACTCGCAATACCCGAGTCCGGTGGCTTTGTAGGCTGCAATCGCACCGTCGATAGTGGTGTCGGGCAATTGGCGGAAGCTGTAGCTCTGAGCGCCGATCATGACGCCGTTGACCTTGGAGTGGATTGCCGCGAGCGGTGCCCGCGCGGCCAACGGTGCGGCCGCTGCGAGTTTGCCGAATTCTCGTCGAGTGAACATCATTTCCTTTTGAGGATGAATCGCTCTTCCATGGATGCCTCGACGAATTTCCTCGTGTAGGCCATCGGATGATACTGGCCCGCTGCCCAATCGTCAATCAGGTCGCTGTAATGTTTGCTGGCGGGATCACCGGATTCGCCAGGCACGTTGGTCATGACGCTACGGTCCCAGTTGCTGACGTCGATTAACTGACGATAGGACGCGCCGCTGGTCTGGTGCATCGCTGCACCGCTGGTAGCGTTGACGGTGTTGGCATCGCCGGGACGGGCCACTGGACCACGCTCCCACTCCTTCTTCCCGAGCGGGTGACGGAAAGTAATCGTGTGGACGTCGCCCCAGGTCTTGAAGCGCAGACCGGTGACTGCCGCAGTGAGGGATTCCTCGAGCGCCTTGTCCTGGCCGCCCAACTCCAGTTCCTTCAGCACGGCGTCGACTGTGACGCGGGCACCCAGTTTGGCGCCGAACAGCGCGGCAGGTAAACGCGACATCCAGACCTCATAAACGAGCGCAGCGTGGGAGTCGGCGCGCAACTGGCCGTCCCATTCGAGAACTTCCTTGCTGAAGGTCCGCAGGTCATCCGGGAGGTTCACGGTTTTTAGGACCGCCTGGAAGCGCTTGGCGGGCAGCGAGGCAACGTCCTGCTGGAGACGCGCGAATCCTTCGAGATCCCAGTCCTTCCTGGTGGAGAGCGTCTGGCGAATTCTCTGGAAGCGGAACGGCAGGGCCCACTCATATCCCAACTGCTTGGTGTAGCCTTCGGGCAGGATGTCGTGGTTGGCAGTGGCGATGAAATGCTCGGCTGGATTGAACTTCTGTGGATGATCGTCCGCCGGCAGATAGCCGGCCCATTCGAACTCGCCAGTGTCGCCGGGCACGGGCAGCAAGCCGCTCCAGTTTCGCAGTGGCGAGGCACCGGCGGCGAACCAGCCGATGTTTCCAGAAGTATCGGCATACACAAGATTTTCCGACGGAACACGGTAGTTGCCCGCGCCGCGCTTGAACTCCGACCAGTTGTGCGCCTGCATCAATCCGAGAGCGGCCATGTACCCTGCCCCTCCAGCATCGGCGCCCACCCACTTCAGGGAGTACGCAATGTTCTTCGCGCGATTCTCGTAAATGATTGGGCCGTGGAGCGTGTAGCGGAGTTCGATGTCGACATCGGCGGCGCCCTTGACGTGCAGTTTCTCCTTCTCGATGTCGATCTTCTTCCACTCACCGCGATAGCGGTATTCATTCGGGTTGGCGGGATTCAGTTTCTCCACGTAGAGATCCTGCTGATCGATGCCGACGATGGTAAAACCCCAGGCAACGTTCTCGTTGTGTCCGAGCGCGACTCCGGGAAGCGCGGGTTCACCGGCGCCATAGACGTTCCACCCGGGGGCGACGAGATGCCAGGTCTTGCGCAGAGACGGCAGGATGACGGGACGGTGCGGATCATTGGCGAGAAGCGGCTTGCCGGTGGTCGACATGCTCCCGTCAACCACCCAGTTATTTGAACCCTGCTCGTTGATGTTGTCGAAGCGCGGCGTGGCGATGGCAGCGGTGTAATCGCGCAGGATCGCCTTGGTGATTGTCGAAAGGTCGAGTCCGTGAGGCGGTTCGAGGCCGATCATCGGCTCGGGCGGCATCAGCCGGTTGACGGTCTCCAATCCGAAGTTGCGGATATCCTCGGCGCGTTGGACCTCGGCCGAGGCATTGCGCGTCATCAGTAGCCCAGCCACGCGCCCGGCGACATCCTCGATGGTCCACTCGCCCGGGTCGTAGCCGGCGGCTTCAAACTCGATAGGCCGCTTGCCTTTCAGCGAGCGAATGTAGTCGTTGATACCCTCGACGAAGGCACTGGCGATCTTCTTCGCTTCGGGCGAGTACATCTTCCATTCGGCGTCCCAGTCGCCGCGATAGCGAACCAGGCGCGCGATACGGTCGCGAGGAATGGCGGATTCTCCCAGCACTTCGGCCAGGTGACCGCTGTTCTGGCGACGCCAGAGATCAATCTGAAACAGCCGGTCCTTCGCCGCCACAAAACCTTGCGCGTAGAAAAGATCTTCCGTACTGGTGGCATAGATATGCGGAACACCCCACTTGTCCCGCAGCACTTCGATCTGACCACCCCACGCAATAGCGCAAACAAATAAGGCTAAATATGTTTTTCGATCCACTCAACGTGCCTCTGCATGATATCGAGTACAAACTTCGGTTCTCTGGGACCGTGCGGCGTACGCGGATACACTACCATCTGCGTTTCCACGCCTTTCCGCTTCAGCGCGTTGTACATTTCGTAGCCTTGCGAAGTGGGCACGCGAATGTCTGCTTCGCCGTGGAGAATCAGCATGGGCGTGACGGCGTTCTTGACGTGATAGAGCGGCGAGAGCTTCACGTAGCGGTCAAACTGCTCGTAGGACGGACCGCTGAAGTAGTCGTCGAGGACGGCCGGGATGTCGTTCGTACCCCACATGCTTGGCATATTGGAGAGTCCAGCACCAGCGGCAGCGGCCTTGAAACGGGTGGTCTGCGTGACAACCCAGTTGGTCATGTAGCCGCCGTAGCTCCAGCCCATCACCACCATTCGATTGGGATCGGCGATGCCTTCGGCGATGACATAATCGACGCCGGTCATGATGTCGTTGTAGTCGCCGCCTCCCCAATCGTTCAGGTTGGAGGCGCGGAACGTGCGGCCGTAGGCGGAAGAGCCGCGGGGATTGGGCCGCAGGACCGCCCACCCCTTAGCGGCGAAGGTGGCGATGGGGTAGAGTCCGGACGCTCCAATGAAGCTCTCATTGAAAGCGCCGGCCGGGCCGCCGTGGATATTCAGAATGAGCGGTACCTTCTTGCCTTTTTCATAGTCGGCTGGAAGAGTGAGCAGGCCTTCCACATCTCGACCGTCCTTCGATTTCCAGCGAATGACTTTGGTTTCGCCAAGGGCCGGCAATTCGAGGTCGGAGTTGGCGGCGCTCACGCGGACCGGCTCGCCCCCGCCCACAGGCATCAGGTAGGCTTCAACGGGCTCACTCGGTGATTGCCGGGAGAACCCGACATAGGTTCCCGTGCTGTTCATGCGAGCCGAGAAGCCGAGCGTCCCTTTGGCCGGCTGATAGGTGGGCTGAGCGGGTCCGTCGACCGGCATCAGGTAAACCGCCGAGCGCGTGCCGCGAGCTTCGACGAAATAAACTCCGCGTGAATCCGGCGTCCAGTCGACCAAATTCGGGGACTCGTCATAGGTTGCGGGCAACTCGCGCAATTGTCCGTTGGCGCGCGAATAGAGAATAATACGAGCTCCCGAGAGGACGCCCGCGGGTTCGACGGTGCGGACGAACGCGAGAAAACGTCCATCGCGAGAATAGCGAGGCTGAGCTTCGCTGGCGGCAGTGGCTGCGATCGGCTTTACGACGCCGGTCTCGACGTCGACCTCAAGAATGTCGGCCTTGCGACCGTCGTTGGCATCGGACGTCGGTCGCGTTTCGAAAGCGATGCGGCGCGAGTCAGGCGACCATTGAACGCTGCTTACGTTGTAGGGACCGGCGGCTAGGGACCGAACGGAGCGCTTGCCGCCGGCATCCGGTTCAGCGGAAACGAGCCAAAGCTGGGCGTTCTTCGGGGAGTCGTCGATCACGCGGAAGTCGCGCTTCTCTTTCTTGGCACGCTCCTCCTCGGCGTCCGGTTCGCGCCCGGTGAAGGCGATCCATTTGCCGTTGGGCGACAGTTCATAGGAACTGGCGGGAGCCTTGGATTCACTGATTCGCTCCGCCTCCCCGCCATCCACCGCGATGCGATAAACAGCCGGCTTCCCTTCCCGTTCTGACGTGAAATAGACAAAGCGGCCGTTGGGCGCGAACCGTGGCTCAGTGCCAACCGCCAGACGGTAGCGCTCGCCCGAAGTCCACAGCCAGACCTCGGTGATCGACTCGCTCTTCTCCCCGTCCATGACGCCGCGGACTTGCGTGTACGCGGCCATGCGCCCGTCGGGTGAAGGGACCACCTCTCCGACTGTTTTGACTTTCATCTGGAGTTCAGGAGTCCAGGAGGCCGCGAAAGCTGCGGCAGACAACAGCCAGACGGAACATTTCTTATCGAACATATTTTTCCACCCAATCCAGATGCCGCTGCATGATATCCATGACAAATTTTGGCTCGCGAGGACCGTGTGGAGTCCTCGGATAAACCACCATCTTGGCCGTGACTCCGCGCTGTTTCAGCGCATGGTAATACTCGTAGCCCTGCGAAATCGGCACGCGGTCGTCCGCCTCTCCATGCAGGATGAGCGTGGGTGTTTGGACGTTCGCGATGTAGGTAATGGGCGAGTGTTTCTTCCAGTTATCGAAGGCCTCCCAAGGCTCTCCGCCGAAGTAATCCGGGAGGAAGCCGGGGATGTCGGCGGTGCCGGTGAAGCTCCAGAGATTGGTGACGCCTGCGCCGATAACGGCAGCCTTGAAGCGGTTGGTTTGAGTGATGGTCCAACTGGTCATGAAGCCGCCGTAGCTCCAGCCCATGATGGCAAGGCGGTCCGGATCGGCGATTCCCATGTCGATTACCTTGTCGACACCCGCCTGATCGTCCTCGTAATCGCGGCCTCCCCAATCGTTGTAATTAGCGAAGCGGAACTGTTTGCCGTACCCGCTGGATCCACGCGGATTGGGGCGCAGCACAGCATAGCCGCGCTCGGCGAAAGCGGCGATCGGATACGGCGATAGCCGGCCGATGAAGTTCTCGCCGAAGACTCCAGTGGGTCCTCCGTGGATATTGAGGATCAGCGGATACCGCTTGCCGGGCTCATAGCCCGCCGGATAGGTGAGGACGCCTTCGACTTCGAGGCCATCCTTCGACTTCCATTTCAAAACTTCCGTGCGACCGAGCGGAGGGAGAGGAATGTCGGAGTTGGCGCGACTCACCTGAACCGGGTCACGCGCGCCGACGGGCAGCACAAAGACCTCCGCCGGGGTGTCCGGCGATTCCTGAGCCATCGCCATGGCGGACCCACTCCGATTCAAGTCGATTGCGCCGAGCGTGCCGCGCGCGGGTTCATACAGCAAGCGCGGCGGACCGTCGACGGGCATGGCGAAAACCGCATTCTTCGTGCGCTTGTACTCGACGAAGACGATGTTTTTGGAATCGCCAGTCCAGCCGACGATGTTGGGCTGTTCGTCTTGTGTAGCGGGCAGTTCGCGTAGCTCTCCACCAGCGCGTGGCATCAGGACGATGCGCTGGTCGGCCGCCCATTTCACCGGAATCGAGGTTCGCGTGAAGGCGATATAGCGGCCGTCAGGCGAGTAGATGGGGCTCGACTCAGCGGCGGGAGTGACCGCGATATCGCGCACTTTGCCGCCCTCCACCTCAACCTCAGAGATGTCGGAGCGCGTCCAATCATCGGCGCCGGCGCCGGGTTGCCGGGCAAAGGCAATGGCGTGGGAGTCGGGCGACCACTCGATAGATGTGACGTGATACTTGGCGTCGCCAAGCAGTTTCTTCTGGACACGCTTGCCATCGCGGTCAGCCTCGGCGGGAACCAGATAGAGCGTCTGATTCGGCTTGTCGCTATCCACAACGCGCATGTCGCGCTTTTCCTTTTTCGCCTTCTCCAGATCGGCCGGAGCCTCGAAGCCGCTAAAGGCGACCCACTTGCCGTCCCCGGAAACGGCGTAGACGCCCAGCGCGCCTTTGAACTCGGTGATGGCTTCTGCTTCGCCGCCGCGCAACGCTATCCGATAGACGTTGCGCTTACCTCCGCGATCGGACGTGAAATAGATCCAGCGTCCATCAGGCGAGAAGGACGGGTGGTCGCAGCTTTTGTCGCCGCGGGTCAACTGCAGCCTCCGGGTTGCGTCGGAGCTCGCGAGGAAGATGTGAGTGAGCGTCTCACTCTTCTCCGCCTCCACCACATTCCGCGTCTGCACCCACACCACCCATTTGCCGTCGGGCGAGGGAGTGGTCTGGGAGACGCTCTGAAATTTCATGGAAAAGTCGGGCGTCCATGAATCCGCCAGTACAGGTAAAGCGGCTAGAACGACGAGCGGCCCAAGTACCTTCATATTGGGGATATTATGAACGGTCCTGAGGCATCGTGTGGGACGCTCCAGGTTTCCGAGCCTAGCGCGGGCTGAAATCGGACACGTCGATGGTCCTGCCCGCGGCGCGCGGCAACGACTCGAGCATGGCTTTTCCTGCTGCGTGGGCGAAACTACTTTGAACCCGCATCCCGGCGCGTTCGAGGGCGCGCGCGTAACCTTCCAGGATCGCTCCATGGATTCGCCCGGGCGGCAAGGCGTCCTGAGCAATCACAACGGCGTGTTCCCAGGTTTCCAAAGCCTGCGGACTTTGGTTGAGCGTGCTTTGGGCGAGGGCGAGATTCGCCATTCCCTGAGCGTATTGAGCGGGACAGTTGGACCAGAGCGTGAGCGCACGCTGGAACAACACGGCGGCTTCTTTCGGACGGTGGGCATGAAGGGCAATGTCACCCAGGGTGTTTAGGGCGAAGGCTGTTTCGAAAGGCGCATTCGTCCGTTGGAGGATCTTCAGGGCTTCTTCGACGAACGGGGCGGCTTCCCTTCTCCGGTCCTGCGCCACCAGAGCGGCACCCACATTCGCCAATCGGCGCGCGATCTCCAGCGGACGGAGAGGGTCGATGGATCGCTCGACCGAGAGAGCGGAGCGGCTTTGACGTTCGGCGCCGGGATAGTCGCCTTGCTCGAAGTGGAACGAGCCGAGAGCATTGAGCGCGTCGGAGAGTTCTATAGAGGGGCCGCTCGCAGCCAGTGCCCGAATGCGCGCGCGGTATTCACGTTCGGGGGCGAGAGCGCCGGCGCCCAGCAGAGTCTGGATGAGAATCAGTCCGGCAAGGAATAGCTTCATAGCACGACCGTTCGTGCTTTCCATCGTACGGACGAACGATCGTGCTGTCAAGGGGTGATTTTTGGAAATTAGCGGCGCAGGGCGGCGCGCCCGGTACGACTACCGACGTCGTCGAGGCGGGATTGGATTGCCTTTAGCGCCTGACCGAGCGCGGTCCCATCGTCGAGAAGACGGCGATTGAAATTCGCCTCGTGGGTGTAAGCTTTCAGCTCAAAGATCAGTTGGTCTTCGTCGACATCCGGTTTGAGTTGATCCTGCATCCGCGCGGCTTTGGCTTGCTCAAGCAGCATCTCGCTCCACTTCCGCATGCTGACAGCGATGCGGTCGCGGATCCGTCCAGGGCGGTCGTCATATTCGGCGGCAGCGGCGGAAAAGAAACAGCCGCCAGGAAAAACGCAGTCCTCGAGATAGCGGACGTAATTTTCGAGACAGGCGCGCAGACGTGGAAGGCCTTCCGGCGACTCGAAGGCTGGTTCGATGACTGCGTGGCCAAACACCTTCTCGGCCGCCTCGATGGTGGCGAGTTGCAGTTCTTCCTTGGAGCCGAAGTGAGCAAAGAGCCCGCTCTTGCTCATATTCAATTCTTTGGCAAGATCGCCGATTGAGAGCGACTCCAAACCTTCGCGAGACGCCAGGTTCATCGCGAAAATCACGATGCGATTGCGGGTAGACTCCCCAGGCATGGGGCGCGTGCCCTTTGCGGCGATTGCCATCCGCCCTCACTATAGGTGACCACTTGCTAAAGTGTCAAACTGAAACGTGTTTGCCGGTACTGGAACCCGGTTACAATACTTCAACCATGCCTTCAAGACTGCTGCCAGCCTTGGCGTTAGCCCTCCCGCTGTTTGCCGCGGACGAACTGACGGTGTATGAATTGCTGCCTCCCGCAACTCATCAATTCGCAATCATCTACGATGTGACGGCCGTGCAAGCCGGCGCGAAGTACTTCTTCAATCCCGTGCGGCCCGGATCGATCGTGAGCAAGGAACACGTAGTCGACCGTGCTACGGGGAGGGACTTGGAGTGGGAGGTTGTGAGCGGCAAAGACGCAAAGGCGGCGGGCATGGCGTCCCAACGACTGGCGGACGACACCCAATATCTGAAGGTACATCTGGCCGCGCCCGTACCGGAGAATGGCGAGTCACGCATACGAATCCTCAAGACCTACACCGACGCCAAGTCCTATTTTGAGAACGGCGAGCGCCTAGTGTTCGACCGTCCCCTTGGAATTCGCCGGAATGTCGTCGTGCTGCCGCCGGGGTGGGAGTTGACGGGATCCGCCTCACCGGCAATCGTGTCCACGAGGCCCGACGGACGAGTGGAGCTGAGCTTCTATAACGATCGCGACGACCAATTACCGGTACGTGTCACGGCAAGGAGGATCCAATGAAAGCGCTGTGCGTTTTGTTCGTGGCGCTGTCGCTCGACGCGCAGCAGTTTCATCGTGCCGAGCAGGATCGCGAGATCAGCTATTGGCTTCTCGAGCCGGCGACACATCAGTTTCGAATCTCTCATGACTTCACCATCGACAAACCGGGCGAGCGCTACGCCTACAGTTATGTCCGGAAAGGAAGTGCCGTCTCGGACGGCTCCCGCATCGTGCAACTGGACACCGGGAAAGTACTCAAGACTGAAGTTGTGAAGGAGAAGGAAGTAACGGCAGTCCGCGGCGAGTTGGACAAGCCCATCGCGCAAGGGCAGTCGGCGCGCGTGCGAGTGGAGGAGACTTACACCGACGCCGAGGGCTACACGGTGAAGGAGGGTGAACTCGTCTGGACGCGAACACTAGGTCGTCCGATGAACCGCGTAACGCTGCCGGACGGATGGATGCTGGTGGCGGTGAGCACGCCGGCGACAATCTCGATGGACCGCGAGGGTCGCGTTGCGCTGCGGTTTATCAATCCTCGCAATGACGAATTAGCGGTTACGATTCGTGCGCGGCGCCGGGCGTCGAAGCCGTGAAGATCAGCGCGACAGAGTTGATGCAATAGCGAAGGCCAGTAGGATCGGGACCGTCCTGAAAGACGTGCCCGAGGTGCGCGTCGCAGCGGGCGCAGAGAACTTCCACGCGCTCGATGAACATACTGACGTCCTTCTCAGTTCGAATCGCGCCGGGAGAAGCGCCGTCCCAATAGCTGGGCCAACCGGTGCCGGATTCAAACTTCTCGGACGAACGAAACACCGGATTGCCGCAGCATACGCAACCGTAGACACCCTGCTCGTGATGATTCCAGTACTTTCCGGTGTAAGCGCGCTCGGTACCCTTGCGTCGGGTCACTGCGTATTGCTCAGCGGTTAGGAGAGTGCGCCACTCAGCGTCGGTCCTGGTCACGCGGTCCTTACCTGAAGGCGTCACCGCCGGGCCGCTATTTTCCTTACGCGAGGAAACCAACACCAAGCCTCCGAAGGCAAACGGCATGAAGATCAGGGCACGTCTTGTGGGCATAAACGATGGGCAGCCAGTCCGACAGCAATCGCGTCGGCGCGATCGTCGAATTCAAAGGCGGGCGCGACGTGATGAACAAGTCCCCAGGCGAGCGCGTCCCCTACTGTAAAGACGCGTCCGGTGAGCGCAAGTTCCATCGCTCTGCGAGCCCCGATGGCCCGTTTCAACACGCGGTACAGATGCTGCGGGAACGTCCCGGTTCGGGCGGGAGTAATGGCAAAGCTGGTTCCCTGTGCCGCTACAACAACATGCGCGCACGCCAGTAGCGCGACGCCTTCGTCCATGGCAGGACCCTGGACGGCGGCAACCACCGGGATCTTGTTCCATTCCTCAAATAGTTCACCGGGATCAGCGCCCAGTTGGAGGCCGGCGCAGAAGAAGGGACCGATGGCGGCCAGGAGGACAGCGTTGACCTCAGGGTCATTCACCGCGCCGGCGATGGTCCGGCAATCAGCTGTCGTCAGCACATTTCGCTGCTCCGGAGTATCGAGCGTCACCCGCAGCAGCGCGCCTTCACGAACGCACTTCAAAGGACTTCCTCAGCTAGCGGGACCCGGTGACCAGCGCTGGTGGCCGCGTCAAGCGCGAAATCGAGGATGCGCCGCGTCGCGAGCGGATCAATGATGGCGTCGACGTGTCCGCGGGCGGCCGCATGCTTGGCGTCCAGCCATTTTTCGTAGTCAGCGCGAGTCTTGTCAATCTTCTCCGAAAGCTCCTGCGGCAGGGGTTGGCCCGCTTCCTTGAGTTTGGCGATCTCGGGTCCGTGCACCGCCTGAACGGCCGAGTCTCCCTCCATAACTCCGATCCTGGCGGTGGGCCAACTGAAGGTGAAATGCGGATCGAAGCCTTGTCCGGCCATCGCGTAGTAACCGGCGCCACTGGCATGGTTCAGCGTGAGAACGATTTTCGGAACCGTGGCGCAAGCCATGCTTTCCACCATCTCAGCGCCCGCGCGGATGATGGCGCCGGTCTCTGCCTCCAGACCAATCATGAAGCCGGAAACGTCCTGCAGGTAGATGATCGGCCAGCCCTGGCGCTCGGCGTTTTCTACGAAGTAAGCGACTTTGCGCGCCGAGTCTGTATAGATGATGCCGCCGATCCGCGGGCCGCTGGAGGTTTTGAGAAAGCCGCGACGATTGGCGATCACGGCGACAGTCCTGCCGTTGAGTTTAGCGGTGGCGCAAAGCATCTCAGGCGCGTGATCGGGCTGGAACTCGAGAAAGTCGTCGCCGTCGAAGATGCGTGCCAGCACCTCCTCGACGTCGTAGGGCTTTCGGTGGTCGGCGGGCATGAGGTCGTAGAGTCCTTCAGCGGGCTTGGCGGGAGGGACACCGCCGGGGCGGGCGGGCGCGGCGGGCAGTTCGCGAAACTTCTGGCGGATCAGCGACAGGCAGGCGGCGTCGTCTTTCGCGGAATGATGCGCGACGCCGCTTACTCGCGTGTGCATGGAGGCTCCACCCAGCGATTCGGCGTCGACGGTCTGTCCCACGGCGCCCTTCACCAGGTTGGGGCCGCCGAGACCCATGAAACTCGTACCCTCCACCATGATGATGACGTCGCTCAGCGCGGGAAGGTACGCACCTCCGGCAATGCAAGGACCCATCACCGCCGCGATCTGCGGAATGCGCAGACGGCGGCGCATCAGCGAGTTGTAGTAGAAAATACGGGCGGCACCGTACTGGCCTGGGAAAATGCCGTCCTGGTAAGGCAGGTTGACGCCGGCGGAATCCACCAGGTAGACGATCGGCACCCGGTTCCGCATGGCGATCTCCTGGGCACGGAGAATTTTCGGGATGGTCTCGGGCCACCATGCACCCGCTTTCACCGTGGCGTCGTTGGCGACGATGACGGCTGGACGTCCTTCAATCCTCGCCAGTCCTGTCACCACACCGGCGCCTGGCGCCTGGCCTTCGTACTCGTCGTAGGCGATCAGAAGTCCGACCTCGAGGAACATGGTTCCGGGGTCGATCAGCTTGGCAATTCTCTCACGCGCTGTCAGCTTGCCGTCGCGGTGCTGCTTGTCGATCTTCTTGGCGCCGCCACCAGATCGAAGTTTCTCCTCGATCGATTGCAGTTCATCCACCAGCGCGCGCATGTGTTCTGAAGGACTCTGTACCGGCACACCTCTGAGGATAACTCCTGTCAACTGCATCGGGCCGGCTAACTTGTACAGTAGTTAGAGTCGCGAACCGGCCGACACGGATGATTGGACAAGCCTTCTTTGACGAACGCCGCCGCGAGCTGGCACCCGAGGACGTAGCATCAGCGCCTGACGCTCCCGCCGTATTCCTGGTGTGGGCCGCCGAGGGGGCGCCTTATCTGGCGCGGACGGCGCTGCTGCGACGCCGGCTGACGCGCTTGCTGCGGCAGGATAGCCGGCCGTCGCGTTTGCTCAATCTGATCGGGGTGGCACAACGTATCGACTACTGGCTGTGCGGCTCGCGGCTGGAATCGAGTCTCTTGTTTTACTCAGTGGCTCGACATCATTTTCCGGCGGACTATCCGAAAATCGCCAAGTTGCGCATGCCTGTCTACGTCAAGTTGACTTTGTCGAATCCGTTCCCGCGTACACATCTGACCAGCCGGCAAGGAGGGGGTCGTGGACTTTACTTTGGTCCCTTTCGAACTCGCGCCTCGGCAGAGCAGTTTGAAGCGCAATCGCTCGACTTATTTCAAGTACGACGCTGTCAGGAGAATTTGGAGCCGCACGTGGATCATCCCGGCTGTGTCTATGGCGAAATGGGAAAGTGCTTGCGGCCGTGTCAGCAGGTTGTGAACGAAGCGGAGTACGCAAGCGAGGTGCGGCGCCTGTCCGATTTCCTGACCTCCGGAGGGCACTCGCTGTTGGAATCGATTTCCGCGGCACGAGATCACGCCAGTCAGGAACTGCAATTTGAAGATGCCGCACGGCAACACAAGCGGTACGAGCGTGTGGAGCAGGTACTCGCCTTGCGCGACGAACTAGTCGGCGACGCCGGTCACCTATCGGGAGTAGCCGTCACGCCATCGGCGACGCCCGGTGCCGTCACGCTGTGGTTTTTGATTCACGGAGGCTGGTGCGATCCACTCGATTTCTCGCTTGCGCTGGACGGCACGGGCGGTTCGATGGATCATCGTCTACGAGACATCGCGAGTACGCTTCCGAGTGCCATCTCGCGCCCGCTCCAGGAAGTTCAGGAACACATTGCGCTACTCTCAGCGTGGTTCTATTCGAGTTGGCGCGACGGGGAGTGGCTCAGTTTCGAAAGTATCGCCGCGTTGCCATACAGGAAACTGGTGAACGCGATTTCAAGAGTTTCGAAAGTGACTTCACAAACCACGTGAAGATCAAGTACTATAGTCGGTTCGGCAGTGCGGACGCAGAGCACAAGTAGCTTCACTGACACTTCAAAAAGGAGCAATTAATGCTTAAAGAATTCAAAGAATTCATCATGCGGGGCAATGTCGTCGATTTGGCTGTTGGTGTCATCATAGGAGCTGCATTTGGCGCCATCGTAAGTTCGCTGGTGAGTGACATCATGATGCCGCCAATCGGGATGATGATGAAGGGCGTCAACTTCGCCGACATGTTCGCAGCGCTCGACGGCAAGACTTATCCCTCGCTGGCAGAGGCCGTCAAAGCCGGCGCCCCGGTTATTGCATACGGCAAGTTTCTGAACACGCTCTTGAACTTTGTGATCGTGGCTTTTGTGATTTTCCTGTTGATCAAGCAGGTCAATCGCTTTAACAAGCCGGCGCCTGCGCCTGCAGCACCGGCGATGAAAGACTGTCCGATGTGCACCACCAGCATTGCCGCGGCCGCAAAGCGCTGCCCGGCGTGCACGTCAGACCTTATTGGTTCATCGAGAGCCTGAGAGGCTGAACTTTCGACCGTAGTGAAGGCCGTAGAATGCATCTATAGACTATGCGTTCTACGGCCATTTCATTTTTCGCCGCGGTTCTGGTTGTTTCAGGCCAAACAACCCCACCTGCTGCAACAACCCCACCTGCCGCCCCTCCTGCACCAACACCGCTCACCCTTCGAGAAATCAGCGGAACGATGGAGCGTTTGGCCGCGCGGGTGCGACCGGCGGTGGTACAGGTTTTCACCACATCCTATGCGCCTCTTACCGAAGAAGGTGAGGGCGGAACGACAACCAGTCTTTTCGGAAAGCAGCGGGGATCGGGCTCGGGCGCCATTGTAACCGCCGACGGTTACATCGTCACCAACAATCACGTGGTTGAGAATGGCAGGCGGATACAAGTGCGTGTGTCAACTGCTCATCGCTACGCCGAACCGCATTCGATTCTGCATCAGGACGTCAAGACCTACATCGCGCAGGTGGTGGGCGTGGATCGTGAAAGCGATATCGCAGTGCTGAAAATCGACGCCGCCAGCCTTCCTCATCTTTCGTTCGCAGATTCCGATCTGTTGCGCCAGGGCCAATTCGTCATGGCGTTCGGCAACCCGCTCGGGCTGGAAGGGTCGGTGAGTATAGGTGTTATCAGCTCGGTTGGACGTCAGATCAAGGCCGAGGATGTGATGGTTTACGTGCAGACCGATGCTCCGATCAACCCCGGCAACAGCGGCGGTCCGTTGATAGACTCCGAGGGTCACGTGGTGGGCATCAATACCTTCATCCTCACGCAGTCGGGCGGCAGCGAGGGAATCGGCTTCGCCGTGCCTAGTAATATTGCAAACTCCATTTATAAACAGATTCGGAAGGATGGGCACGTTCATCGCGGCCAGATTGGTATCTTCGCTCAGACAATCACTCCTGATTTAGCCACCGCGCTGAAGCTGCCGCGAGACAGCGGAGTGATCGTAGCCGATGTCCTTCCGGATGGTCCGGCGGCGTCCGCAGGCGTCCAGGTCGGCGATATCGTCGCCGCATTGAACGGGAAGCCGATGGAGAATTCGCGTCAACTCGAGGTGGATATCTACCGCCAGTTGCTGCGGGAGAAACTGACGCTGGACCTGATTCGCGACGGGAAGCCGGTGAAGGTGACCGTTCCGGTGATCGAGCGCAATGATGATCCCATGCGTTTTAGCGACCTGGTGGATCCCTCGAAGAGCCTGGTGCCTAAACTCGGGATTCTCGCCATCGAAATCACGGCTGAGATCTCCAAAGCGCTGCCGCAGTTAAGATATGAGCACGGGCTGGTTGTAGCCGCCCGCTCGAGCGAGGCGGCGGCTAACGGACTCAAACCGGGGGATGTCCTCTACTCGCTGAATCAAACCGCGCTGGTGAGCGTGAAGGGACTTCAATCGGTTTTGGATACCCTGAAGCCGGGCGATCCAGTGGTTCTGCAGATCCAGAGAAACGATCGCATGATGTACTTGCCGATCGACATAGAGTGACGGAGGAAACCGGCAGGTGCTCGCGCGCATCGTAAAATTAATGCTTCCAATTCTTCTGCTCCTGCTGGCTCTGCCCGGCTCGAGCCAGACGCCTGCCCGGAAGAAGGCCGCCGCCGCCCCGGCGGCTCCTGCTTCGCAAGCGTCGTTTCCGCTAGTCTTGCTCGCGATCAAAGGAAATCAGATTTATTCCGAGAACCAGATTTGGGCTGCCTCGGGATTGAAACTCGGGCAGCAGGTGGACAACACGATTTTCGAAGCAGCGCGTCTGCGGTTGATGAAGACCGGAGCATTTGAGAACGTCAGCTACCAGTTTGGGCCCGACGCGGACAACAAGGGAATCGCTGGAACCCTCGCCGTGATGGAGGTGGATCAGCTATACCCCTACCACTTCGAGGATCTGCCCGTGAAGGATTCGGACTTGCGGGCGTTTCTGATGAAAAGGGAGCCGCTGTTTGAATCGAAGATTCCGGGCACGCGAGAGTTCCTCGATCATTTCGCGGCTGAGATTCACGAGTACACGGCCGTTCACGGCTTGAAGGACAAGGTGGTGGCGAAGGTTGTGGCAGATGGGCCGGGCCAGTTGGCGATCATGTTCCGCCCGTCGACGCCCCTGCCGATGATCGGCGAGGTGAACTTTACGGGGAATCAGGAATTGTCGAGCCGGACCTTGAATAACGCCTTCGGCCTGATCGCGATCGGCACTCCCTACCGTGAGGCGAAGGTGCGCCTGTTGCTCGAGAGCGGGATCCGGCCTTTGTACGAGAGCCGGGGCCGTATGCGGGCGTCGTTCACGAAAATCGAGAGCAAGAAGATGGAGAAGGTGGACGGCGTTTCCGTCGCGATTACCGTGACTGAAGGGCCGGCTTATAAGCTCGCCGATATCAAGGCGTCGGGCTCCACACTGCCTTCAAAGGATTTGGTGAAGGCCGCCGAATTGAAGACAGGCGAGCTGTTCAATTTCGACGAGGTGCAGTCGGCCGTCGCGCGCGTTCAGACAGTCTTCCGCAAAGAGGGCTTCATGCACAGCGAGACCCACGTGGATCGCGAGATTCACGATAAGGAATTGACGGTCGATATCGAGTTCAAGTCGACAGAAGGTCCGCGGTTTTTCATGGGAGCGTTGAACATTGAAGGGCTGGATGTAACCACCGAACCGGCGATCAAGAAGCTGTGGAGTATGACTCCGGGCAAGGTCTACAATTCTGACTATCCACAGTTCTTTCTCGATCGCGTGAAGGAAGACGGCTACTTCGACAATTTAGGCCGAACGTGGTTTGACTCGCAGGTGAACGAAAAGAACCACACCGTGGACGTGACGTTGCACTTCAAAGGCGCGCCGCCGGAGTTGGAGCATAAGAAGAAGCAGCATGGGCCGGGTCCGGGTCCGTCGTTCTGGTATCCTGCAATGCATGCAGCGCCGACAGTTCTTCTCAACAGCCGCTAGTGTTGCCGCTGCGGCATTTCAAAAGGATGCAGTCGCCCGCGCCCAGGTAGCCAGCGCGGCAGTAGCGGGTCGCCCGGCAGAAGTCGTCGCACGAGACGAGGATTTCTGGTTCAACGTCCGCCACGCTTTCGTCGTCGATCGCAACCTTATCAACCTGAATAACGGCGGTGTGTCACCGTCACCAAAAGTCGTCATCGACACCGAGACCCGTCTGCTCGAAATCGAGAATATGACGCCCAGTTATTACATGTGGCGCATACTTGACCCCGGCATTGAGACAGTCCGCCGGCGCCTCGCGCAATGTTTTGGCTGTGATCCAGAGGAAATTGCCATAACTCGTAATGCGAGCGAGGCCCTGGAGATTGTCCAACTCGGAATGGATCTGAAGCGCGGTGATGAGGTGGTGACCACCAACCAGGACTATCCGCGCATGATCAGCACTTGGCAGCAGCGCGAGGAGCGTGACGGCATTGTGTTGAAGCAGGTCACATTTCAGACGCCGCCGCCCAGTTTGGACTATCTGGCGAAGCGGATCGAAGAGGCGATCACACCGCGCACGCGCGTGATCCACATCTGTCACATGACTAATCGCTCCGGGCAGATTTTCCCGGTGAAGCAGATTTGCCAGATGGGGCGATCGCGCGGCATTGAGGTGATCGTCGACGGTGCGCATGCGTTTGCGCAGTTTCCGTTCAAGCGCGATGATCTGGATTGCGATTACTACGGAACTTCTCTGCATAAATGGCTACTGGCGCCCATCGGCACCGGCATGCTCTACGTTAAGCGTGACAAGATTTCGAAGATCTGGCCGATGATGCCGGCGGATAAGTCCTTAAAGAACGACATCCGGAAATTCGAGCAGATCGGCACGCATCCGGCGTCGCAGCGCAATGCCATCACTGAAGCGATGAATTTTCACGAAAGCATCGGCGCTGAGCGCAAAGCAGCTCGCTTCCGCTATCTGCGGTCGCGTTGGACCGAGCGACTCCGCGGTCAGAAGGGCGTCCGCATCTACCATAGCGAAGATCCGGCACAGTCCTGCGCTATCGGCTTCGTCGGAATTGAAGGCATCGACTCGCCGCAGTTGTCCAACTACCTTTTTGAAAAGCACCGCATCTGGACCGTCGCTGTGGTGACTCGGGGCGAGTATGAAGGTCTGCGGATCACGCCGAACGTCTACACGACTATCGAGGAGATCGATACTTTCGGGAATGCCATGGAACAGATAATCAGACAGGGCAAACTCACCTAACGATTGCCGAGTTTCGCGTCTTTAGATTCATACCGCGATATCCTGAAATCATGCGTAAACCGGTAATGGCGGGTAACTGGAAGTTGTTTAAGACTCCAGCGGAAACCGCTACTTTTTTCGATAAGTTTAATGGTCTTGTCGCGCAGGTGAGTCATTGCGAGATTGTGCTTTGCCCTCCCTTCGTTGATATCGCCGCCGCTGTTGCGGGCACCAAGGGAACTAATGTTGAAGTTGGCGCCCAGAACCTTTACTGGGCCAAAGAAGGCGCGTTCACCGGTGAGGTGTCGGGCCCAATGATCGCGGCCACTGGCGCCAAGTGGGTGATCATCGGCCATAGCGAACGCCGTCAGTTTTTTGGCGAGACGGACGAGACCGTACTCAAGCGCACCATCGCGGCGCTCGAAGCAGGATTGAAGCCCATCGTTTGCGTCGGTGAGATGTTGGCTGAGCGGGAGAACGGAACCACCAACGACGTCCTGGCCAAACAGTTCACGGGCGGGATTGCCGGCTTGAGCGCCGATCAATTCTCGAAGATCGTGATCGCCTACGAGCCGGTGTGGGCGATTGGCACCGGCAAAACTGCTACTCCGGAGATTGCCGCCGACGCGCACCGCGTGATTCGAGCATTGGTGACGGAGAAGTTTGGCCGTCCCGCGGGCGATGCGATCCGAGTTCTGTATGGCGGCAGCGTGAAGCCGGACAATGTCAAAAACCTCATGGCGCAGCCTGAGATCGACGGTGCGCTGGTAGGAGGCGCGAGCCTCGAGCCGGTGGGGTTCGCCTCGATCGTCAACTTTTAAATGCGCGCGGTACTCACTGCTGGGATTCTCGCATTCGTTGTGGCGGCAGCGGAGGAGAAAACTCCCAAGCTGCCGCCTGAGATCCAGCAGGTGATGGAACTGGCCACCGCCGCTCCGCCCGAGTTCACCGCCGACGCTCTACTACGATTGGTCGAGTCCGGTAACATTCCAAAGGAAGCGCGGAAGGACCTGATCTCCACCGCGTTTTCGGCAGCCTCTCGCGCGCAGCATCCCGTGCGGTTGGTAGCTGGGCCTGGCGCGGCTTTGGATACCCGTTCGGGCTTCCAGGCCGGCGCGTTGCGCCTCGGACTCGATGCACTCTCTCTGCAGTCACGAGCCGTGGATAACATGCTGGCGGTGGACAAGGCGGCAGCCCGACAACTATTCGAGCGGCTCACGCGTCCAGCACTCGGCGTCACGCCATGTAAGAATCCGCTTATTCCGGACATCTCGACCTATTACGATCTCCTGGTGCGGATGGCCCTCGAGGCCTATACGGCCCAGGACGGTGAGAAGAATAGCCGTCTTGCATTTGGCCAAACTTCAATTGACGCGATCCGGTCAACTGTCGAAATTGCACCCGCCATTCAATTTATTGTGGCCGTGCCGTGGACTGCCTCGCAGTTTGAGATCGTCACCGGGTCGCTGATCGGGCGGATGCAGAGCCTCGGCCCAGACGACCGCAGTTTTTCGTGGAGCTCGGGGAAAATCGAGTTGGCGATGGCCAGCCTGGTGGCCCGGGCAAAACAATACAATGCTCACCCTGAACGACTAGCGGAGGCCTACAGATCGTATTTGGTGAACAGCTTGCACGCCCCACGCTGCGCCGACAACATTGCACTTCGGGCGCGGACGGTTAGCGGAGAAGCGCTGGAGCTATTCGGCGAGACAGTGCGCGGCGAACTTGCTCCGATCGCTGCGGACGAAATGAAACCAGGCAAAGCTGAAGCTGAGCCCGGCATCGAGAACTACTGGCAGACTCCGGAATCCAAGGAAATCTTCGCGCAGTGCCTGGCGCTAAGAACGGGAGCGGACGGCCGCAACCTCACCGAAGCCGACCGTCGAAGCCGCGAATGGCGACGGCAGCTCAACGACTTCCTGAATACTCTCGCCAAGTGGCAGCCAGCGTCCGAGAACTCTGAAGCCGACTACTACCACCAACGTGCCGTCGTGTACGAGGCGCTCCTGGAACTCGCGCCCGCCGGGGAAGTCCGCAGCCGGATCCTGGACGACTATGTCTCATTCCTGAATTCGAGCAACGTGCAGCAGCAGAATCCAGTGGAATGGTATTGGCACATTAAATCGACAATTGACCGAATTCGAGGCACGCAGCCCGCCGAAGCACAGCGAGTTATCGCTGCACTTAGTGCTTCTGGTAACACGGTGTTAGTGCTGACCGCAAACCTCGAACGCGTGGCGCCCAATCACTCGATGTTTCCAAAGTAAGTCGAATGTCTGAGTACAGCCCTCAGTTACTAACAACTTGAACTGGAACTAATCGCTGCCGCTGCTTCATTTTGTACCGGCCAAAGCCAAACATCACCAGACCAGCGCCGATCAGCACAACTGTTCCAGACTCAGGCACATTTGGTGGTTCATACCCGGTCTGCTCCTGACTCAGAGTGAATGGCGACGACGTGTAGATCCTAAACCCGGTGAGATCATAATTCGCGGGGTTCGCCGTAAGCACGAAATCATAAAGCGTCTGCGCCATTCCTGGAAGTGGCCCACTGCCATCAATGATCCTGCGGTTGGCCCAGGTGACGGATGTGGCGAGGGCTGAGTTCGAAGGGTCGGAGAAAGCGATCAGGTCCAAAATCGCGACTTCCTGGTACTTCCGGAGCGCATTGGAATCGCCTTTCATGACTAGTGTGGATCCGGTTAGATTGGCGAGCGTGGCAATCGTTGCGTCATAGTGACCGGTGGCAACGTTCGGACTGAACTCGTCGCAGATCAGGAAGGTTGATATCCCGTTGACCTTGAAGACGTAAAAACCGGGAAAACCGGTGTTGTTCTCGTAAATCATGTCTACCGTTCCCGCCCAGGTGGTGCATGCGAACGACAAAGCTAACATCAGGCCTAACTTGTTCATAAGTTCTCCCACATTGAAGTGTGCAGCTGGTGTAACTAGTGCCTGTAAGTCGGGAGCCTTCGTTGCAAGCAAGTTGTTGATTGGCTCGCATAACTCTCCGCCCAGGCGAGTGTCTATCGCAGTCTAGGTACGTCGAGCGTACTTTGTCAAGGAAGATGTTTGGCGGGTCTGAAATCTGTCAATAGAGCAAAATAGCTGATCGTTCTGTACGTACAGTACGCCAGTTACGGTCCGGCTATTACTTTGTGCCTAGTCACAAAAGAGAGGCGACGAGCGAATCAGGGAAGACGTTCGAAGGGAATATTCTGAAGCGCGTAGCGTCGCCAGTCGCGATAGTCGAAGTGCCACCACTCGAATTCGTTCACTGAGAATCCGTTCTTTTCCATCGCCTTCCGTAGCAAATCACGCTTGGCGCGCTGAGCGTCGGAGCCGCCGGTATAGGTGGGATACGATCGTTCAGACATCTCGTCATAAACACCTGGCATTTCGACTTCTTTGCCAGTCTTCAGCTCGTACAAGGTAAGATCAACGGCGCAGCCACGGTTGTGCCGTGAACCCTTACTGGGGTCGGCGACAAAGTCGTGTTTGTCGGGCGGTGTGCCATCCCAAAATATTCTTGTCACATACCACGGCCGGTAAGCGTCGAAGATCATTAATCCGTAGCCCTGCTTTTCCAACTCGCGCTGGACATGGAGCAGTGCGCGTGCTGCGGGACGCTGAAGAAATGCGCGGGCTGAAGAGTACACCGGGGTTGAGAGGAAGTTGTCGCTGGTGGCGTACCGAATGTCGAGCCTAATTCTCGAACTCAGAGGAGCGAGATCCACGAGCCTTGCAGGTGTGAAAGGTCCAGCTTCAACAGGCGGGGTGGCCCGGAGAGCATCGATGCGCAGTTCCTCGACCGGACGAAGAGGCCGGATCCTGAAAATTCCACGAGCGTCCTGCGCGAGCACAGGGGACGTCAGCAGAACGACAAGTGTGAACCAACCGCGCACTCCGATATTATGCGCCTGCGCGCGGGCCGGCGTGTGGTGGGCGACTGACGGCAGTATGGTACGCTTCTCGGCGATGGAAGTTACACGGGTAATCGCCCGCAACACCGCGCCGGACTCAGAGAACAGGATGCACGACGATCATACGGCTGCCGAGTACGGATTTCGCGGTGGGCTTGTCCCTGGCGTGGCTGTGTATGGATACATGGCGACGCAGTTGGGCCGCGAGTTCCTTGAGAGCGGCGGAATGAGCCTGCGACTACTACAGCCGTTTTATGACGGCGACGAGGTGCAGGTGGTTCGCGACGGACAGGTGATAGAAGCCCGCTCCAATGCCGGCGCGGTGCATGCCACCGGACTCCTGCGCACCACTCCGGTACCCGATCTACTGGGGCTCGAATACCGTCCGCTGCCTGCCTTGCGCCCGCAAGCCAACGCCGAGTCTCTAGCTCCAGGCATCATATTGGGTTCGATTCGCCGCACGCTCGATTCCCCTACAGCCGAGGCGCTCCTCGAATTGGCAAATCGTGTCCTGATGGCCAACGTCGAACTCACTCCCTGGATTCACGCGGCGAGCGAAGTGCAGCACTATTCTGCGCCGACATTGGGCGAGGAAGTAACAGCGCGGGCGCGGGTACTCGACAATTTCGAGCGCAAAGGGCACCGGCTGGTCCTGTTCGAAGTCGCTGTCGCGGGCTCGGACGGCCGCCTGATTCAACACGTTCGTCACACCGCGATCTACGCTCCGCGTCGTGCAAGCGCACAGCAAGTTGCTACTTAATTTCAATGCGCCATAAACCGGCGGAGCCGGACTCGATTGTTCCAGGCCGCCAACCGTCATTCGCAAAGTACCCTTGCCTGAACCGCCACACTAGCTCCAGGCGTTCACCATCGGCCTTTAGCCAGCTCAAGCGGCAATACAGGTAACGCCTCCAGGTGGGTGCTGATCCCGTCATGAAGTTCATCTCGAGCGGAGTGGGCCAACTTAGCCGGCTTCGCTCAGTTGCGAAGACAACCCGGTCATTCTTGTCCGGTACGATCGCAATGTCGCCCTTCTCGACAGAACGTGCCGAGCCGCAGCGAAAGGCCTTGCCCTGATAACGAAGGGTGGCGATACCGCTTGGATCCACCTCCAAAGTTACGCCCGATGGCAGTGTTTCCGGAGTAAGTGTGTCAAGGCGAACCTGCTCGACCTGGAATACACGATTATCAAATCGAACTAAACTTGTGTTAGTTCGAGTAAGTGAAAGCGGCCATATACTATCAGTAAATTGAGTAAGCCATCGTCCTGTCACTAGCCAGGTGACGACGAGAACGATAACACCACTAACAACGAGAAGGATGCGCACGCTTGACCGTAGAGCAATACGCGTCTACAGGCCTGCGACTGCGGTGTAGGTGGCTTTATCCCACAAGCGAAAGCCGCCAACAAAAGCGTTTTGGTTGTCTCCCAAGCGCGTGTCGGGCGGCAGTTCTTTCAGTTTGCCGGAATTGCCTCCACCTAGGACCACATACTCAGGCTCTAGCGCTTCCTTGAGCCGGCATACGACGTCCGACACCTGGCGGCGCCACTCCTTTTTCCCCAGCCGTTTGTACCCACGCACGCCCACATAGTCCTCAAACGTCTTGCCATTTTTGTAGGGAAGATGCGCCAGTTCGAGGGGTTGAAGGACGCCGTCAACAATCATTGCCGATCCCAGGCCCGCTCCGAGCCCCAGAAACAGCATCCGGCCTCCTTCATAACTTCCAAGAGCCTGCATCGCGGCATCATTGATGACTTTAACCGGACAGCCAAACGCCTTTGCGTAGTCGAAAGCGACCCAGCCGCCGCCTAGATTATGAGGCTCGTGAACCGGACGACCGTGAACCACGGGGCCGGGATAGCCGATGGATACGCAGTCAAATTCCCAACCTTCGGCAAGACGGCGAACCACCGCCACCATGCTCTCGGCCGTCATCTCGAGCCCTGAATCTTCTCTTCGCTCTTCGGTCTGGCCGGTTGCCAGGATCTTGACGTGGGTCCCGCCGACGTCCACCACAAGAATCTTCTGACCCTTCTTCGAGACTTTCTTCATATGATTCCCTTCCCTACTGGATCCGTGCCGGCGCGCGATGTTGCGGCTCGACTCAAGGTTCGCACGAAAAGTTCGCGGCATCATTCACGTCGCCAGTGCCCTTGTAATGCGCCACCTGCGGATACGGACAAAGCGGTCGCGTCAACTTTACCGCTGGGTTATCGACAGTTACACCCGTGGCGGTGATGCGTTGTGGTGCAGTGCCCTTCTCCACCCAGGCATCGAGCGCGGAAACAAGATCGTTCTCTGGACTCGGACTTACTACTCGATCGCCGTTGCCAAAACTGTTAGGACCACTTCCCCCGGCACAATGTCCCATACCCGGGACCATAAAGAGGCGGTAGAATCCGTCGATTGGTTTCGAGGTATCGCTGCGTGGATCGGGGTATTTCGACAGAAACGCTCGCACCCGCTCGTAATACTCGATGGAGCCCATTGGCGCGATCGCCGCATCGCCCCAACCGTGATACTGAATCAGTTTGCCACCACGCGCGCGAAAACTGCGCAGGTCAGGGCTGTTGGAGTTCAGGAACACCCCGGCCTTCTGGTCGCCATACTCCACGTCGGAGTCAAAGTCGAACTTACGGAAATCCCATTTGGGATCCTCAAAGACGGCCTGCCCGTAGTAAGTGTTCCCAAAAAATGATTGGATGCCTCCGATGATCCAAGCCGCCCAGCCGCCGTTCACCGCCTCCGTCCCTGCCGGATAGCCGGGATAAATCTGACGTCCCGTCCGCGGATTCACCGGACCCGCATAAATCTTCCTGAGTGCCGTCACCTGCGCGGCGGTCAGGCAATCCGGACCGTCCGCGTTCTTGCACGTCAAGACGGCCGGGTCGAAGTGACAACGGCGAGGATCTTCGATTAGCCCGTCCTTCACGCCGTCGAGCGCATCGCAGGCAGCCAGCGCGCCCTGCTGAATGAGCGGCAGTTTCGACGCTGGAATCTTACTCGCCGGATCGTTCAAGAGCGCCTGCTCGTTCCAGATAAAACCAGTGAAGTGATGTGACCAGTCGTTGGCGGGCGCTCCGGCGACGATGCCGTCAAAGTCGTCAGGGAACCGCTGTGCCTCCATGAGTGCCTCGCGACCGCCGTCTGAACAGCCGGTAAAGTAACTGCGCTGCGGGTCGCGCCCGTAGAATGCGCGGATGATCACCTTGGCGTTCACCGTAGTCTCCCGGAGCGCGCGATAGCCGAAGTCGATGAGCTTTTCGGGATGTCCGACTACCCAGCCTGCTCCCGCCGTGGTCCCGCCACTGTGGCCGTCGTCGGTACCTGCGGCGGCGTAGCCCCGTCGCACAGCGGCTGTTAGAGATGGAACCGGTATCGCGCCAGCCCATCCGCCGTTTCCCACCTGTTGATATTTTCCGTTCCAAGCATCAGCCGGCATCCAGACTTCGAATTTGATATCGGAGTCGCTGGTTGGATGGGCGGCAGCCTGCACCACACAACGTGCCGGTGCGTCGTTCGGCGGTCCGCTCTCTGGCACAAGAACGGCCGAGGTGATCGCCGTGTGTGGAAGCTTCAGCGCCATGAGTTTATCGCAGGTCTCCGCGAAAAGCGGATGGATCGTCCAAACAGCCAGCAGAGCGAGTAGTTTTCGCATTCGTCTTTTCCTGTCCCCCAGTGTTGGGGCTTGGCAGGGCCAATCATGAGAATAGCGGATACATTCCCGCGACAGTTGTTACCATTCGGAGCGGAGGTCCGTTGATGAGTGAGCTGGCAATCCTCGGGGGTACCCCGGTACGCACCCGGCCGTTTAGCGCCTGGCCGCAATATCTTCCTGCTGACGCCGAGCGTGTTCAGAAAGTCGTCACGAGCCGTCATTGGGGCGGCTATCCAGTCCCCAGTCCCCTCGCCGGCGAATTTGCCTCCCGCTTCGCCGCACTGCATGGCGCCAAATACGGACTTTGCGTTTCCAACGGGACCATCGCGCTCATCGCGGCGCTACAGGCAGCCGGCATTCGCTTTGGCGACGAGGTGATCGTACCCGCCTATACGTGGGACGGCACTGCCACTGCGGTCCTGTTCGCCGGGGGCATTCCGATCTTCGCCGACGTCGACCCCGACACCTACTGCCTGGACGTCGAGTCGGCGCGGAAGCTACTCACACCACGAACGCGCGCGATCCTTCCAGTCCACCTGGCTATGCGCTTCACCGACATGGACCCGCTGCTCGCCCTCGCCAAACAGCACAACTTGAAAGTGATCGAGGACTGCGCTCACGCCCACGGCGGACAATACAAGGGCCGCGGCGCCGGCTCGATGGGTGACTCCGGCTGCTTCAGCTTTCAGGAAAGCAAGCTCATGACGTCAGGCGAAGGCGGCATCGTCATCACCAACGACCTCGCCTGTTACGAACACCTCCAGTCGCAAACCAACTGTGGCCGCGCCAGCCGGACCGACCATTTCAAACAACGCGTTCTCGGCTCCAACTACCGCATTACCGAGTTGCAGGCGGCGCTGCTCATCGGCCAACTCGACATGCTGCCGCAGATGGCGGAGCGCCGCACCCGATCGTCGAAACTCCTCAGCCAGGCGCTGTCCACGATCCAAAACGTGCGTCCACTCCCGCCGCAGGACTCCATCACGCGCGACACCACCTACTGCTACGTCTTTCAGTACCGCCCTGGCGACGCTTTCGTTTCACGCGATCTGTTCGCCGCCGCGCTCGAAGCGGAAGGCATCCCCTGCGACGGCCGGTTCTATGAAGCCGTCTATCGCAGCGACTTGTTCTACGCGTCGCCGGAGCTATCGCCGCAGCTGACGATGAACCGCAACCAGCCTGTCGATTACTCACTCGTCGACTGTCCTGTCTCCGCGCGTGCAGCCTACGATGAATCGATGTGGCTTCCCCAGACTCAGTTAATCGGCGATGATACCGACGTCGAGGACGTCGCGCGTGCCATCGCCAAAGTCGCCGGCCATCTCGACGATCTGCGCTCGGCCGATCCTGCACTCGCTGGTCCAAAAGCCGTCAGCCGCGCTGAACGTCCCAAGCTCGAGCCCGCACGCAACTACTAAGGCGCGGGACGCTCGGGCACAGCCGGTAGGCGTCCGAGCAGTTCGTAAAGCGTCGTCAGGCCGGTGTTGAGCATCCACTCCCCTGCTCCGACTTCCGTCATCGCCACGGTCGAGTCGGCGCCGTAACCACCACGCACGGCAGCAGCGATGGTCGGAAAGTACGCGAAGTAGCCGTTCGTGTACCCGATCAGGAACGAGTTCGGCACCGGACTCTTGGCGCGCAACTGCATCTGAAATTCGACAAACGGCTCGCCCGGCATCCCGACAAATGCGAGGTCGTGATTGAGGATCACCGTCGTCACCGGCAGCGCCATCGTCTCGGCAAGCAGCCGCGTCGCGCGCCCGCCTTCGATCCGGTACCTCTCCTTCAGTACACTCCGCAGTTTCGCCACGTCATAACGATTGCGCACGTTCACCACAACCGTCTTGGTTTGAATCAGCGGCTCGGCAGGCGCGCTCGTCGTGATCTTGCGCGCCACCCGGACGGCCTCGGCACCAAGTGCCCGTCCAGTCTCCTTCATCAGCTCCACGGCGTCCGCAATCAGCGGCGTCTTGTCGTAGTAAGGGTTGATATCGCCCGGCGCTCCCTGGAGAAAGAACGCCATCACACCGCTGCCCATCTCGTGTTCGACGTGTCGCCGCATCTCCGACGGATAGTCGGCCGAGTAGTCGAGGTTCTCAGGACCCAGCACCACTGGATGACACGCGTAGTGGACCAGGATCGCGAGCGGTGTTCCATCCGCCCGGTCAACCCGGATGACGCCCACCGTCGGATCAACCGGGAACGTCGTCGACACTCGCGTCTCATTGCGCCAAAACATCTGGAGCGAGCCGTCAGGACGCAGGTACCGCCGGTTGAACCCAATGTAGGTCTGCCCCCAACCAGAGCCGATCCGCGCCGGCGCAGCAGTCCGCGCAGCCTCCTCGATTGCCGCGACTACCCGTGGAATCGCCGCCTTCGCGGCTTCAGGCGCCGTCGAGTACGTTGGACCAGAATGGGTGTGCGACGCATGGAAAATCACTTCATCGACGCTCGCTCGCACACCGGCGCGGATCTCGTCCATCACCGGCGGGTCGAAAGGAAAGCAGAGATCGAGCGTGACTAACGCGAGTTTCCGCTTCCCGTCCGACAGCACCAGCACACGTGCCTCGAGAGGATCGAGCGTCCCCTTCGAGTAGCGGATGCCGTAGCCGGCCATCTGAATTCCATACGGCGGCTTCAGGTCCGCCTTCGCCACACCGGCTCGAAATTCCGCTGCGCCCGCGAGCGTAGCGATAGCCACGAAACTGCAAATGATCGTTCGCATCAGTACCTCGGATCCGGCAAATCTTTCAGCAGACCGCGGAGTTCGAACAGCCTCACCACACTGCGATCCACGATGCGCTCCGTGGAACCCACCGCCACCGTGGTGTTGTAGCCCGCGCCGTACCCGCCTTCGGTTGCCGCGCGAATCGTCGGCAGGTATCCGGCCCACACGCCGCCCGCCGAATAGGAGTACCCGAACAGCATCGCGCTCCCGCATTCCGCTTTCTCGCGGAACGTGATCTGGTGGTCGACAAACGGCTCGCCGGGCAGCGCGAGGAAGCAAAGCGAATCGCCGAATGCGCCCGCGGTCCAGCCGACAGCGATCTTCTCGTCCGGCTTCCATCGACTCCCAACCTCCGCAATCTCGCTCGCCGTCCGCAGCGCGCCCGACACTGGACGCCCTCGGGGCAACAGCCCGACGACGTACCGCCCCAGCTTCTGCCCCATCTCGTCCACCGCCTGAAATCCTTCACCCGCCGCCGGTTCCTTATCGCGATAAGGATTGATGTCGCCCGCACCGCCGCCGATAAACAGGCACAGCGCGCCCGGCATCTGCGACTCCACATACCTCTTCATCGCGCCCGGATAGTCGGCTGAGTACTGCACGTTGTCCGGGCCGAGCACCGATGGATGGCACGCGTAATTGACGATCACCGCACGGGTCTTCCCTCCCGCGTCCTTCACCTCAATCACATTTACTGTCGGATCCACAGGGTGCGATGGCAGCATCTCGGCGTTGCGCCACCACATAGTCGCGTGACCGTCCTGCACTTTGCGCCGGTTGAAGCCGAGATAGATCTCGCCGCTCGCCACACTCATCGTCGACGGTGCCATGGCCGACTTCGCCTTGCCGATCGCCTCCACCATTTTGTCTTCGGCCTCGGAGTACCACGGGGTTCGCGACTCCCAAGTGAGCGGCCCAGAATGGGTGTGGGACACGCTGATGATCGTGGTGGTGATTCCGTACCGCTGCTTCGCCAGTTCGCCCACCCGCGTGGAAACGAACGAGCGCAAATCGCAGGTCACCAGGGCAAGACTCCGCTCGCCTGACTGCACCACCATCACCGTCGCGTAAAGCGGATCGTGCGTCCCTGTCGCATTCTGTTTGCGAGCCGCGTATCCACCCATCGCATGACCAACCGGAGGAGTGATATCGACGCGCGCCACGCCGACGCGGTACTCCATTTCCGCCGCTGCGCCCGATGAGATCGTCAGCAGCAACAGCCCGATCGAAAGACGGCCGTACGTCATCAGGTGATCCTACCACCGCGATCCTGGTATTACACTGCCGCCAAGAAATGTCACGACATCTGCTCTGCCACTTCGCGACGACGTTACCCGGCGCGCTCCTGTTCGACGGAGCGTGCAACGCCCAACTCACTCGCGTTCCGCCCAGACGGTGGACGGATTCGGCGTCACCTCCGATCTTCCACGCGACCCCTACCTGCCCTGGCAACGCTGGTGGTGGACTCGCATGTCGACGCCGGCCTCAGTTGGATTCGCATTGGCCAGTAAGTGAACACCGAGCGCAAATCAAGCGAATCGTGCGTCCCAGTCGCATTCTGCTTCCGGGCCGGATATCCGCCCATCGCACACCCTGGTGTTACACTGCTGCCAAGAAATGTCACGACATCTGCTCTGCCATCTCGCGACTGTGTTGCTCGGCGCTTTGCTATTTGACGGTGCGTGCAACGCCCAACCCACTCGCGTTCCGCCTAAACGTTCCTCCCAGACGGTGGACGGATTCGGCATCAACTCCGACCTTCCGCGCGACCCCTACCTACCCTGGCAGCGCTGGTGGTGGACCCGCATGTTCGACGCCGGCGTGGGTTGGATTCGCATCGGCCAATACGAGAACAGCTCTGACCCCACCAGTTGGGACTGGGTGGAGCAGAAGCGCGGCGTCTTCGCGATTGCGCCTGAAGTGGACGATTACGTCAACTCGCTGGTTGAAAACGGCGTCAAGGTGCAAGTTCAGCTCATGTACGGCAACCCCATGTACACCGGCCCTGGGGGCGGCAAGCGTCCTGACCAGATCACTCCCGAACCCGGCAGTTTCCACAACGACGATCGCAGCATCAACTCCGTCTTCTGGGCTCCGTCCACGCCCGATCAAATCGCCGCCTTCGTGCGCTACGTGAAGTTCATGGTGAACCACTTTAAGGGCCGCATTCATTACTGGGCGCTGTGGAACGAGCAGGACATCGGCTACTGGAATCCGCCCGAGGATCCCGAAGGTTATGGCCGCCTGCTGGCCGCCGTCGCGCCTGCAATTCACGACACCGATCCCACCGCGAAAGTCATCTACGGCGGACAAGCCGACCCCATCAGCGAATACACCAAGCGTGCTCTCGACAAATGCCAGTGCGCCTCACAGATCGACATCTTCGCGTATCACACCTACCCCGGCTACGGCCAGAATCTCAATCCGGAGTCAATGGACTACGGTGCGTACGGCGCCGAATCTCCCGCCAAACTCCGCGACACGGTCCGCAATTATCCTGGCATTCGCAAGGACATCGAGTTCTGGGACGACGAGTTTAATTCGATTCCGGCCTGGCGCGGCTCCGACGAAACCGTGCAGGCCAAGTATGTGCCGCGCGGCATGATCTACAACCTCGCGGCCGGCGTCAAGACTTTCGTATGGCTGCTCGCGGCCGGCGTCGACGGCAATGAGTACGACGACTTCGGCTTTATCCACGGCCTACGCGGCCTTCCTGACGACTTCACTCCGCGCCCTGTCTACTACGCGCTCCAAAACACCAACGCGCTTTTCTCCGACACCAGGTTGGACCCCAACATCAAGCTCACCGTCTCTCAAACGCCGAAGATTCCCAATCAGAACAACGTGCCGTATTTCCAGTACGGCTTCCGCAACAAGAACGGCAAAGCGATCGTCGCTTACTGGCTGGCGGCGCATAGCGTAACCGGCGGTGCCTTCCCGCCTGTCACCGTCAACCTCACCATCAAAGGATCCGGCATTCGCAACCCGGTACTGGTCGACATCGTGTCCGGCGAAATCACGCCGGTCAAATGGAAGCCGACAACCAACGACACCATCGAAGCTCTCTCAGTTCGCGACAGCGTGATGGCCGTCGTAGACTCGTCCTACTTCGACTGGCCCGTGCTGCCCGAAGCTCCGAGCGGCCTGGCCGCGCAGGCTGACGGGAAAGGCGTGACGCTCACCTGGGAACTGCATGGCGACGACATCACCAAGGTAGCCGTGGAGCGCCGCCCCGGCAACACCGGACGCTGGGACCGCATCGCCACACGGCCGTCCGAGTCTCGTTATACCGACAATGCCAAGCCGGCTGCGCCTGTCGTTTGTTATCGCGTCCGCGCGATCAACGCGTCCGGCGAGTCGGCGTACTCAAATATTGCGAGGGTCGGGCAGCCGTGACCAGACGATTCGCCTGGAGTGTCCTTGCGTGCGCGATGTTGGCTTCCGCACAGCGTCCACCGGCCACGGGCATCAAGGACTTCGAATCCTCCGGCTTCTGCCGCAAGTACCGCTGCGTTCTAACGGCCCGCATTGAGCCTCTCAAGACATTCGGCGTCGTCAGCGATTACTTCTATAGCTACCGCGCCTACCTGCCCGACAAAACCATGCTGAGCGGACAGTTTGGAATGCGGCTCGATCCCGACGGCGATCGCTCCAATCCATACCTGATCGTTCGTTGGATTCCAGTCACCGTGCTGACCGCAGCCGACCTTCGCGGCGTCAACGAGCTCCTCGTTGAGATCACCGGAGTCACGGATTTCGACGTCGCGAAGTTTGTCCTCGACTTTGCCAGGGCGCGGTCCGCCGATCCTAAGCCCGGGCCCGGCCCCATGGTGAAGCTCTCGAACTACGACGTCTACTGCACCTACACTCCGTCTAAACCGGTTCAGGTGACGCTACTGCTCGAGCAACGCGACGATGACGTCCGCCACCGCCCGGTGTAATACTGTGGCAATCGGATGCAAACGCTAACACGTCGAACCCTTTTGCAAACCGCGGCGCTGCCTTTCGCGCTTCGGGCTCAGGGGTCGAAACGCTCGTACGACGAGTCCAAAGTCGGCGCCTACACCCTGCCCGACCCACTGAAAGGCGTGCCGAACGCCGATGCGTGGCGCAAACATCGTCGCGACGAATTGTTGCAGCTCTTCGCTGACAACGTCTACGGCCGAAGACCGAATCCTGGCAGCCATCAGCCCTTTGAGGACGTCGCGGTGGACGACAATGCTATCGGCGGCAAGGCGCGCCGCAAACTCGTGAAGGCGAGATTCGGCAAGGCGCCCGACGATCCGTCAATGGACTTACTGCTCTACCTACCGAAGAATCGCAAGGCTCAGGTGCCTGTGTTTCTCGGCGTCAACTTCCGCGGCAACCATACCATCACCCTCGACCCCGCCATTCCGCTGACCCCGAAGTGGGTCTACAACAACGGCAAGGCGGCGGTGAACAACCGGAGCACTGAGTCCTCTCGCGGCACGCAGGCGAATCAATGGCCTGTGGAACAAATCCTCGCCCGAGGTTACGGTCTCGCCACTTTCTACGCGGGCGACCTGTTTCCCGACCACGACGGCGGCTATGACGCGAGCGTCCTTCCGCTCTTTTACAAGAAGGGCCAAAGCAGACGTGAGCCGAATGAGTGGGGCGCCATCGGCGCGTGGGCCTGGGGCCTCAGCCGCGCGATGGATTACCTCGAAACCGACAGCGACGTTGACCGCCACCGCGTCGCCGTCATTGGCCACTCGCGAATGGGCAAGACCGCGCTCTGGGCCGGGGCGAGCGACGCGCGCTTTGCCATGGTGGTGTCCAACTGCTCGGGCGCCGGCGGTGCCGCACTCGCGCGTCGCCGTTTCGGGGAGTCGGTGAAGGATATCAACCGGTCATTCCCTTGGTGGTTCTGCGAGAACTACCGTTCATTCGCCGACAACGAGGACGCGCTCCCGGTCGACCAGCACGAGTTGCTGGCGCTGTGCGCGCCCCGGCCGCTCTACGTCGGCACCGCGGAGGACGATCGAGGCGCCGATACCAAAGGGCAATTTCTGTCCGCGCTGAACGCTGCGCCAGTTTACAAACTACTCGGCACCGACGGCTTCGGCGCTAACGAAGTGCCCGCCGTACACAAGCCCGTGATGACCACTATTGGTTTCCACGTCCGCACCGGACGTCACGACATCACGCCTTACGATTGGGACCAATACATGAACCACGCCGATTTGCACATGCGGCATAACCCCGAAAGGAAGTCATGAGACTCGCATTGCTCGCTTTGTTTTCACTCGGCGCCGTCACCGCTGCGGACGAAGGCTGGATCACGATGTTCGACGGCAAGACACTCACCGGATGGAAGGCCGATCAGAACGCGGACGCGTGGACAGTGAAGGACGGTTCGATTGTCGGCGACGGCGAGAAGGGCAATCTTTTTTGGACTGTCCGCGAACTCCTGAACTTCGACTGGAAGGCCGAAGTGAAGATCAACGATGGCGGTAACTCCGGCATGTTCTTCCGCAAAGGCTTTGGTCCTGGCGGCGCGAAGGGTTACGAAGCGCAAATCAACAGTACGCATCGCGATCCCAAGAAGACCGGGGGCCTGTACAACTTCAAGGACATCTACGAGCAGCTAGTCCCGCCCGACACCTGGTTCACGCAAGAAGTCATCGTCGACGGAAATCACGTAATCATAAAAGTGAACGGCAAGGTTACCGTCGACTACGTTGAGGACACCAACCGGTTTTCGAAGTCCGGCTATCTGGCGCTTCAGCAGCACAACAAAGGCAGCGTGGTCAGCTTCCGAAACATGATGCTAAGGCCGATCCCGAGCGACCATTAGTATTCCGCGACCCGGCGCGCATTGACAGTCCGCAACGACCGCCGACACTTCGCGTGAGAACGGCTGACTCTGTGTCGCATCTGGCGACATCGTTCCGTATTTCTGGTTCAAGGATCGCTTGGGAGCTCGTTTTTTGCTGCTCCCGGTACGTGGAATTGTTGCTGTAAGCCCTGGTTCAGGCCGCGCGGGCTAGGGCGATTTCAACCGGCTGTGCTGAACCCTCTTCGTGCTGCTCTATGTAGGTGATAGCTGCGATGCGGGATAGGGCGGCGGGCTGCACTGGGATGGGTTCCTTCTTAAGGTATTGCTCGGTGGCGGGCGCGGCGGAGTTTTCCTGCTGGCCGGGGGCGAGGTCTTCGGGGTCGGAGTCGGCTGGGTCGAGGGGAGGAAGCTCGCTGCGCATTTTGAGAAACGTATCGTGGAGGCGGGCGCTTTCGCGGGAGAGCCGGTTCAACTGCGTGTTGAGGAGCGGGACGACATTGGAGTGGTCCGCCATATAGCGGAAGGCGAGGGAGGCGATGAGGTCGGCGCCGGGATTGTTGATGGGGGCGCCGACGCCGGGGCGGTGGATCTCTGCCTGGAGGAGGGCGGACTCCATGAAGCGGAGGCGGCGCATGTGCCAGTGGATGACGGCGATGTTGTCGACGAGTTCGAGTTCGTAGCCGTCGGCGGGCTGGAAGCGGGAGCGAAGGTTTTGGAGGAGGCGGTCGAAGGCGGGTTGAGATTCCTGGTCGAGGACGACCACCTGGGCGGTAATGCCGTGTTTCCAGGAGTTCATGCGGGAGCGGGCTTTGCCCTCGGGTGTGCGGGGCCCGGTGGATTTTTGGGCGTTGGCGCGGTTGGCTGCGAGTTGACGGTCGGATAGCTGCTTGGACATCTGGGTAAAGCTCCTTGTGCTGGTTTAGGGTTTGGGCTGCTGGGATGTGGTCCGGCGACGGCGCGCTGGTGGTGGCGAGAGTGTGAGGTGCTCCCCTGATTTAACGGTAGCAGGGGTGGTGGTAACTTTCGAGGTGGGATTATGGCAGAATCGGGGTTAAGTCGCATGGAATCAGCGGTTGAATTTCGTGAAATCGGGAATGACTCCCCGTTCCCGAGCTCGTAATTTCAGGTTGAAGGGCAAGCGCGCGGCGGGGGGACACCGTGGCGGAATGTACGGCGCAGTGACAATAACTCGGGCCGACTTCCAGATTGAGGGTGTAAAAAGGATCGTGTAAACGATGTTGCTCCAGTAGCAAGATAAGAGAACATAATGGCGATCGACCCGAAGCTGATCGACGAGCTGCTGGCCGAGCACGGCCACCGGCCGGAAGACATAGCAGGCGAGAACGGGCTGCTGAAGCAGCTTACCAAGGCATTGCTGGAACGGGCAATGCATGCCGAA
>JBBQUM010000039.1:0-65064 GCA_038212445.1 Bryobacterales bacterium | reverse complement strand
CCGTTGAAATGTCCGATCAGTACTTTCGTGACCTGGCGATTTTTGGTACCAACGCCATTGAATTGATCCCGCCGCGTTCAGACGATGCCGACGACAGCCCGCACTTTCCGCTGCCGAAGATCGAAATGATGGGCGAGATGTCGCGGATTTGCGACCGTTACGGACTGGACGTCTGGATCTGGTATCCGGCGATGGATCAGGACTACTCCAAGCCGGAGACGGTGGACTTTGCGCTTAAGGAATGGGAAGAGATTTACCGCCGGTTACCACGCATCGACTACATCTTTGTGCCCGGCGGGGACCCTGGCCACACCCAGCCTAAATATCTTTTCGCGCTGCTCGAGAAACAAACAGCGCTGCTGCACAAGTATCATCCCAAGGCGCAGATGTGGCTGTCGCCGCAGAGCTTCAACCAGGAATGGATGGAGGAATTCTACGGGCTGATGAAGGCGGAGCCGTCGTGGCTGGGCGGGATCGTGTACGGTCCGCAGACGCGTGACGACATTCCGACGCTCGCCTCGCGCATCCCGAAGAAATATCCCATCCGTCACTACCCCGACATCACGCACAGCACGCAGGCGCAATTTGCCGTGCCGGATTGGGACGTCGCCTACGCTGTCACTGAAGGCCGGGAGGGCCCCAATCCGCGGCCGACGCAGGAACGCGACATTCTGCGGAAGTACATGGATATCGGCATCGGCTTCCTCACCTACTCCGAGGGCGTGAACGACGACGTCAACAAGCTGATCTGGAGCGGGCTCGGCTGGAATCCGGACGAGCCCGTGATCAACGTGGTGAGGGAAATTAGCCGCTACTTCATCGGCGAATCGTACCGCGACACCTTTGCGCAAGGCCTAATGGCGCTGGAGCGTAATTGGGTTGGACCGCTGCTGGGCAACGCGAATGTCGACACGACGTTTCAGGTTTTCCGTGAAATGGAGAAGCATGCGTCGCCACAAGTGAAGCTGAACTGGCGATTCCAACAGGCGCTTTACCGTGCCTACTACGACTCGTATGTCCGCGACCGGCTGATTTACGAGACCAGCCTCGAGCAGGAGGCAATGGAGCGCCTTCGTAACGCGTCGCGGACGGGCTCAAGGCTGGCACTTCAGAGTGCCGAAGAGTCGCTCTTGAGGGCACTCACCGCTCCGGTATCGCAAGACAAGCGCCAGCGGATTCTTGAACTGGCGGAAGCGATGTACCAGACCATCCACGCTCAGCTCAGCGTGGAGAAGTACGATGCTCTAGCGCTCGGCCGCGGCGCCAATCTCGATACTGTCGACGCTCCGGTGACGAATCGCGTTTGGCTGCAAGATCGGTTTGCCGAGATCCGCAAATTGCCGGATGAGACAGCCCGGCTGAAGGAGATTGCGGCGATCGTCAACTGGACAGATCCAGGACCGGGTGGCTTCTACGACGATCTCGGGAATCCGTCCCGCCAGCCACACCTCGTATCGGGAGAATCCTATGCGAATGATCCTATGTTCCTGCGCTCGCCGATGACTGGCTTCAGTATTCGCGGGATGGGGAGCGTCACGGGCCAGGACCAGAGCTACATGCACTATCCGCTGTCATGGGTGACGGTGACCGAGGGACTGTACGACTCGCCCGTCAGGCTGCGCTACGACAGCCTCGATCCGAAAGCCCGCTATAAGGTTCGCGTCGTGTACGCGGGCGACAATCCGCGGCCCAAACTCCGCATGGTGGCCGGCGAGAATCTGGAAGTCCACGGCTGGCTGGATCGTCCCGTACCGTTCAAGCCGCTGGAGTTTGATGTTCCGGCCGCCGCGACCGCGAGTGGAATTCTAAACCTCAGCGTTTCCCGTGAACCGGCGACGGGCGGCGCCGGACGCGGCAATGCCGTAGCCGAAATCTGGCTGATGAAGAAATGAGAATGTCAGGACAAATCGGCACTGTAGGCGTCGAGCAGGTGATGGCCGAGCGCGTTCTCGCGCTCCCGTTCGTCGAATTCCTTCAGACGTTCCAATTTGCTGACACGGATGTGCTCGCCCAACAACTGCATGGCGGCTTGCGGGTCCTGACGGATGACGGCCGCGAGGATCTCGCTGTGGTAGCGATGGATTTCTGTAAGCTGAGCCGCGTCGTGGCCCTTGCGGAGAATGCCAAAAACGTTCAGCAGAACGCGGGTGTCGGCGACTACTTTCAGGATTCTGGAATTGGCCGCTGCGCGGACAATCGTGGTGTGGAATTGCAGGTCGATGCGGATGAAGCGTCGCATTCCTTCTGCCTTCAGCTGAGGTTCGCCGGATGCCTGTAATTCGTCGCGCAGGAGGAGCACGTCCTTCACCACGGTCTGCAGGGTCTCGAGTTCCTCTTTTCGGAGGCTGTTCTCAGCCGCTTTGCCGACGGCGTAGACTTCGAGCGCTTCCCGCAACTCGTACAGTTCGGCGACATCCCGGCGAGAGAAATCGACAACAACCGAGCCTCCTGTGGGCACCTGCTGGAGAAAGCCTTCGGCGGTCAGGCGCCGTATCGCTTCACGCAGCGGTCCGCGGCTATTGCCGAGTTCTCGTGCGATGGACGCTTCAGAGAGGGCAACGCCGGGAGCCAGTTCGCCGGAGAGGATTTTACCTCGAAGGTACAGATACGCTTTTTCCTGTATCGATTTCGGTGTGCTGTGTTTCTGCATGTGCGGGATCTGTTGACAGGCTGCCGACAAGCAGTATACAGTGGGTTCCAAGTTCAGCGCAACATAGCCGGCTTTTCCGGCGAATCACGGAGCCACGTAGGAGCCGTTTTCCTCGCGAGGTCCGTCTTGCTCGGTTGCAAGAAGGGGGTAATCGTCATGCGTAATAAGAATCTGCTTAGGGTTCTCCTCGTCCTTTCATGTCTCACTTTCCTGGTGAACGCCCAGGAGACGACAGGCACAATCACTGGTGTAGTCTCCGATCCCAGCGGCGCCTCACTAACCAACGCCGAGATCACGGTGGTCAACGTTGGAACCAACGCAACCTTGACTGGCACCACGAACGGCCAGGGGACTTACATTTTCCGCACCCTCCCTGTGGGCACGTACAAGCTGACGGCTGGCGCGCCAGGGTTCAAACGCTACGAAGCGTCGAACCTGCTGACGCAAGTAAATGAAGTTACGCGACTCGACATCACGATGGTGGTAGGCCAGTTGTCGGAGTCGGTTGAGGTGAGCGCGCAGGTGGTGTCGGTCAATACCGAGGACGCCTCGCTACGAACGGTGGTGGACCAGCGGCGCGTGGAAGATCTTCCGCTCAACGGTCGCGACCCGGTCCAGTTGATGCGACTGGTAGCGGGTGTGTCGCTCTACAACGGCAGCGGACTTACGTCGGGAACGACGTACCCCGGCGTCGTGTCAGTGGCGGTGAACGGCAATCGGGGAAATTCGACCAACTACATTCTCGACGGGGGTCAGAACAACGACCACTACAGCAATGCTCCGAACCCGATGCCGAACCCGGACGCGTTGCAGGAATTCAGCGTCCAAACGAACAACTTCAGCGCGGAGTTCGGGCGCAACTCGGGCGGTATTGTGAACGCGATTACGAAGTCGGGGACAAACTCGCTGCATGGCGCCGGGTTCTGGTATCTCCGCAACAATGCGCTTAACGCGGCCAACTTCTTCGCACCGCCTAAGGTGGGGTCGCCGAACACGAAGCAAGACGACGGTCTCAAGCGGAATCAGGCAGGCGCTACGATTGGCGGTCCCGTGATAATTCCGAAGATCTATGACGGCAAAGACAAGACATTTTTCTTCTTCTCGTACCAGGCAACGCGAAACAAGCAGCGTCCCACATCGGTGGCTGTCAACGTCTTGACGGCCAAGGAGCGGGACGGAGATTTTTCGGACTATCCAACGGCTTTGAAGGACCCGCTTGGCGGAGTCTACGCTGGCAACATCATTCCCAAGAGCCAGTTCTTCCCAGGCAACAAGTACATCATCGACAACAACCTTCCAGTGCCCACCAGCGGTCGCTCAGTGGTTGCAACGAACGTGGCTGATTATTCCGACAACCAGTATCTGGCGAAAATCGATCACCAGATCGGATCGAAAGTCCGGTTGTCCGGCCACGCTTTTTGGGCACGCGCGCACGCGCCCGGCAACCTAACTCCGACGAACTACATCGAGGAGACGGATATCCGGGACTGGAGCAATACCAGCTACGTCGGAAACGCACATTGGATCATCTCGCCGAATATTCTGAACCAGACGACTATTGGCTATAACAAGACCGACGGTCCGGCTTCCCACATCTATCCCACGAAGAACTGGAACGACCTGGGGGTGCCGATCACGCTCGATCAGTTCAACCAGTTCTACATCGCCTTCCAGTCGATCAACAGCATCAATACGGGCGACACCAACAACTTCATTCGTGACGAGGCGCAATATGGCAATACGACGCGGTGGACTCTCGGGCGTCACAACCTAACCTTCGGCGGCGAGTTCCATCATGCTCGCGGAGACATCGTCAACAATTTCCGTGCTCAGGGACGCTTCTTGTTCACCAAGACAGCCGGCTACACGGGCTACGACGTTGCCGACTTCCTGATCGGCCGCTGGGCAGAATTTGTCCAAGGCGCCGGCGAATTCAAGAACACGCGCTTCAACCTGCTGAACATGTTCTTCAACGACTCGTTCAAGATGAACAAGCGCCTCACGGTGGATCTCGGCGTGCGCTGGGAACCCTTCATGCCGAACACAGACACGCTCGGGAAGGTGGTGGCATGGGGCGGCCTCAATGCTCACTCCACCCGCTTTGTGAAAGCGCCTGCGGGCATCCTCTACGCGGGTGATCCGGGAGTTCCCGACGGTGGAATGCCGACAGCGTGGGGCAACTTTGGTCCGAGAATCGGTATTGCTTGGGATGTGACTGGCGATGGCAAGACCGCCCTGCGCGCCGGCTACGGCATCTTCTTTGACCGCATCAATACGCTGCAGACCAACAGTGCGGCCGATGAGGCGCCGTTTGGTACGGTCGTCGATATTTTCGGCGGTGCAACCGACAGCATGGCGAATCCTTATCTCAATGTCCCCGGTGGCAATCCATTCCCGAAGATCGGCTTTGCGGCAATCGGGACCGAGGTTCTAAATCCAGGCAAGAATGGCGCCTTCGTGCTGCCGATGGCGGCCTTCGTTTACGGTCCCAATCTTCGAAATCCCTACGTGAGTTCGTGGAACCTGACTCTCGAGCGCCAACTACGCGGCGGTTGGGTTGCGCGCACCTCGTACGCGGGGTCGAAAGGCACGGCGCTGACCAGCGGCCGCGACTTCAACGCACCGCTTCCCAACGCGACGGCGGCAACCTCCACAACCAATCAGCGGCGTCCTTATGCCTCCTACGGTCTTGGTCAGGTGGTGATGATGGAGCCGTCCGGTAACTCGATCTACAATTCGCTCCAGTTGACGGGCGAGAAGCGTTTCAGCAAAGGCTTCACGATTCTGGCCAACTACACCTGGGCGAAGACGATCGACAACAACGTTGGTTCCGCGAACAAGGGCAACGGCACCAACGTTACCAATCCCTACAACCAAGCCTTTGATCGTGGTCCGGCCGATTTCGATTTGAAGCACGTCTTCAACTTCTCGGGCGTGTGGAATCTGCCCGTGAAGCCCACGAATAAATTTGCGAACTTCCTCGTGGGCGGCTGGAACCTGACGTCGATCATCGCCTGGCGGAGCGGCTTCCCGTTCACCGTCGCCAGCGGCCAGGATAACGCCCGCACCGGCCAGGGCAGTCAGCGCGCTGACCTCACTGGTGTTTCTCCGTACCTCTCCAACGACGGCCACGGCGCAATCGCCGCACAGTATTTAAATAAGTCGGCGTTCGTCGTGAACGCGCTCGGAACCTACGGTGTACTGGGGCGCAATACGTTCCGCGGTCCCGGTTCGTTCAATAGCGACGCCGGCCTGCACAAGGACTTCCCGGTTCGGGAGGCGATGAAGTTCCAGTTCAGATTCGAGGCGTTCAACATCTTCAACAATGTGAACTTGGCGAATCCCACGGCGACGGTTACCAGCAGCAATTTCATGAGGATTACGAGCGCGAGCGACCCGAGAATTCTGCAGTTCGCTTTGCGCTTTGAATTCTAAGACAGGCGTTGTTCTCTGATGCTGAATCAATCCAGGCGCCGGGTGTCCGGCGCCACGCTACTCCTCGCGGGACTGTGCTGCTCCGTCCTGACAGCACAGTCCATTGAGGTGGAGCGGACGGATGGCTCGCGCCTGACTATCGAGAATTTTGGCGAACATCAGGCTACGGCCATCGTGTTTCTTTCCTCGCGCAGTCCCGAATCACGGGAGGCTGTGGAGGCGATCCGAACCTTGAATAACCGGAATCGGCGGCGCAAGATCATCTTCGCCGGCGTCTTCCCAAATCCCGCCGAGTCCGGCGACGAAGTGCTGCGCTTTTGCCAGGCATCGGGATTTGTTTTCCCCTGCTACCGTGATCCGTCCCGCAAACTGGCGCACTCGTTAGGCGCGTCCGTGACCCCCGAGGCATTTCTACTCGACAGCAACGGCAAGGTGATTTACAAGGGCAGCATCCCTGGCCTGCAGAAAGCGGTGGACGAGGTGGCGGCGAAACTGCCCGTCAGTACCGCCAGCGATACTCCAACGGGTACGCCTATCAATAAACCAGGCCCGCTCCTGCCGGTGGAAGATCCGTATGGCACGCTGATTTATTCTTCTGAATTGATCTTTGAGAAGATCCCCGGCGCTCCGGTCCATCACGCGTCGAGCATTGCCCAGGCGAGCAATGGCGACCTGCTGGTGACGTGGTATGGCGGCAGTTACGAATCTTCAGATGATGAGGCGCTGTTTATGGCGCGCCGCAAGAAGGGGCAGGCCACCTGGGACAAGCCGCAGATGCTACTCCGGCATCCAACCGCACCGGTGGGCAACGCCGTCATCTTCACCGATCAAAAAAATCGCTTGTGGATCGTTTGGGGCCGCATGGAGGCCAAGCAACCCCTGCTGGCTCACACCGGCTGGGAACGAACCCGCCTGCTCTACAGGATCTCTGAAGATAACGGGTACACCTGGAGCAAGGACGAACTCTTTCCGCTCGATACCACTGGATGGCTGCCGCGGAATTTGCCAATCAAGCTCAGCACCGGCGAGTTGGTGGTGCCGCTCAGCGACGAGCGCGACAACAAGGATCTATCTTTTTTCGTCATCACCAAGGACGCGGGTAAGACGTGGACTCGTTCAGCCATCATCCCGAACGCACAGTCGCAAGGCGAGCAGCCGACAGTGGCACAGCGCAAGGACGGATCGCTGCTGGCGTTTCTTAGGACGGGACCGCGACTGCTCCAAACCGAGTCAGCGGATCGCGGAATGACGTGGAGTCCGGCGAAGCTTACGGATCTAAAGAATCCGGATGCCGCCATTTCCCTGTGCGCTTTGAAGAACGGGAATCTTCTGCTGGCCTGGAACAATCAGGAGCGCGGGCGTTCGCCGCTACATATCGCGCGCTCAACCGATGGCGGTAAGACTTGGGGCAATCCTCTGATGCTCGAGTCGAATCCGGGCGAGTATTCGTACCCGTCAGTGTTTCAATCTTCGGACGGACTGATTCACGTCATCTACACCTACCGCCGGTGGTCAATCAAGCATGTGGTGTTCAATGAAGACTGGCTGTACCGTTTTGAAAGGCCCGACTAAGAGACGATGCGCGTCATTGGTGTAATTCCTGCGCGATACAAATCGTCGAGGCTTGCGGGGAAGCCGCTCGCGGATATCCACGGCAAGACCATGGTCCAGCATGTTTACGAGCGTGCCAAGCTCGCAAAGAATCTTGACGATGTGCTGGTGGCGACGGACGACGAGCGCATCTATCGCGCTGTTGAGGCCTTCGGCGGCAAAGTCGTGATGACGTCGGCGGAGCACCGCTCCGGCACCGATCGTGTGGCGGAAGCAATTGCCTCTGACCCAGCCGACGTTGTAGTGAACGTGCAAGGCGACGAACCCATGCTCGACCCGGTGATGTTGGAAGAAGTAGTGGCGCCGTTCCGCGAGGGAACCTCGGTGGGCTTGGTGACGCTCAAGAAGGAAGTGTTCGAGGAGAGCGAGTTCGCCGACCCAGGAGTGGTGAAAGTTGTGACCGATCCCGATGGTATCGCGCTGTATTTTTCACGTTCCCTGATACCTTTTCCTCGCGCGCGCACGCCCCACTTCCGGGTCTTCGAGCATCTCGGGGTGTACGCTTACACTCGCGCCTGCCTGCTCAAGATGGCTAGCCTGCCAGTGTCGCCGCTCGAGGACATCGAAAGTCTTGAGCAACTGCGCGCGCTTGAGAACAAGATGCCCATTTTAGTAATCGAGACACGAAGCAAGATGCACAGTATTTCGGTGGACACCTTAGAGGATCTGGAGCGGGTTCGCGAGGCCTTGCGGGAGAAAGTCGGCAAGGCATGAATCAGCCAACAGCGGCGCGTCTTGCCTTATGGGAATCACAGCTGCCGCCAACCAGCCGCGAGCATCTGCGAAAAGCGGCCGATCAAATCGTCGAGGCAAAGGAACGCGGCGGCGCGGTGGTCACCGTCACAGGCAGCGGGCCCAATATCCACGAGGGCGTGACGACGCTGATCGCCGAGCTGATCCAAAAAGGCATCATCGACGGTGTGCTCACGAGTTCGGCAGTGGTGGCGCACGAGATGGCAGGGACTCTCGACCGCGTGAAGCGAATCCGCGCCGTGGATCATCCCGAGTTGGACCTGCCGGTAGGCGTACTGCCCCGCGGCGGAGTTTTCGAAATCACGAAGATGACTCCTGGTGAACGCGCCTTGATTGAGGGCGAAGTGGATAGCCACTGGGACCTGTACGACCGCATCGACGCGCTGCCTGGAGACGTGATCATAAAGGCGGCCGGCAACATGGCGTGGCCGATGGGTCCCTGGATCGAGCGCCTGGCGCGTGAAATCGAAACGCTCACCAAGGAGTGCGGTCTGCCTTTCGAGCGTGTAGCCGGCCTGGGCGCTGACCCTTACACGATGATCGGCGCGGCGGCGCAGCGGGATATCCCGCTGATGGTGTCCATCCCTCAGTTAGTCGGTGGCGGCGCTGTAGGTTTAGCCATCGGCGACGCAATCCCGATTACACGGCGCGCGCGATTGGTGGCCGAGACGCTGTCCAAAGCTGACGTGATCATCGAATCGGCGATCGCGCTTTCACAGGAGATTCACGACGGTCCGTACGAGACCTACACCGGCCACGGGATCTGGTCGGCATGGCAAAGCGATTTCTCCTATAGCCTGGAGGGAAAAACGCTAGTCCGAATCGACCTCGATCCGAATCTCGAGCGAGCGTGGCAGCAGGAGCGTCAGTCATCGCAGGTTCAAGACGCGGTGAATCGCGGACTGCCGAAAACCAAGTTGACCGGAATTCCGTTCCGAATGGAGATGTCGGGGTTTGCGCGGCTAGAGAGCAGTCTGCCGGTGACCGCCGATATCGGCGTGGCGTGGCCGATTCTCGCGGCCAACGTGGCGGGAAGGCTGGGGGTGGAGTTGGATTTTCTGCCGGCTCCTCAGGAAACGCCAGAGGGCAAGGAAATGCGCTCCTGGATTACCGACAACGTTCGCCCCGTTAATCGCGCCCGCTTGCACCAAGCCGTGCGGCGGCTTCGGAACGACGCATCACAACGCGCGCTCACTCTTCCGGCATTGCAGGAGATTCATGACGCCTAAAGGTGCACCGGCAAGTCCCGTGACGCTGCCGAAGATCGCGTTGAGCCCCAATTACAAGTGGCACGTGGTGGGCATGCTGTGGTTCTGCGGCTTCTTTAATTACGCCGACCGGCAAGCGATCTTCTCCATCTTCCCGCTGCTGCAGGAGCAGTTGCATCTGGACAAAGTGCAGCTTGGACTGCTGGGTTCGTCCTTCGCGCTGGTGTACGGAATCTGCGCGCCGTTTGCCGGTAACATCGTCGATCGCGTCCGGCGAAAGTCGGCAGTGCTGTGGGGACTCACCATGTGGAGCCTGATCTGCATGCTGACGGCGGTGTCGCGCAATTTCGGAACGCTGCTCTTCTTTCGCGCGGCTGAGGGTTTGGGCGAGACGTTCTACTTCCCCGCGTCGATGTCGCTCGTCAGCGACTATCACGGCAAGAAAACGCGCTCCCGCGCTATGGGCACCCATCAGACATCCGTGTACATCGGCACGATTGCCGGAGGGTTCTTTGGCGGACTGATCGGGCAATATTACGGCTGGCGCTGGTCGTTCATTGTGTTTGGCGGACTTGGCCTGGTGCTGGCTTTCGTGCTGATGAAATTCCTGGTGGAACCACAGCGCGGAGCAGCAGACATGGAGGATTTCGGCGTGCCGAAACACGCGCCAAAACACATGCCGATCGCTGACTTCATCAAGGTCATATGGACCACGCCCACGGTGCTGCTCTGCATGGGCGCCTTCATGCTCGACAATTTCGTCGGCATGGTGCTCTTGTCGTGGATGCCGGCGTTTCTCTACGAAAAATTCAATCTCAGCCTAGCCATGGCCGGCCTCACCGCGACTATCTTCATCCAGCTAGCGAGCATGGCCGGATCACCCTTCGGCGGCTGGCTCGCTGACGTTCTTCGAAAGAAATTCCCGGGCGGGCGCATTGCTGTTCAAGTTATCGGACTGCTGGGCAGCGCGCCGTTCGTAGTGTGGTGCGGACAAACGCTTTCGGTGACCTCCCTGATGATCGCGTTGACCGTCTGGGGCGTATTTAAGGGTATGTACGACGCGAATATTTTCGCTTCCGTATTGGATGTCGTGCGGCCTGAGGCACGCGGCACCGCGGTTGGCTTTATGAATATGATTGGCTGGCTGGTGGGTGCTGGCACGGCGCCGGTAATCATCGGCATCATCGCTCAGCGCGCCAGCCTCAGCTACGCCATCTCCATTGCATCTATCGCGCTGGTGGCGGCCTCGGCTCTTCTCTTGTACGCAATCTTCTTCACCGTTGGCAAGGACGTAGAGCGTCTGCGCCAGCAACTCGAATCATGATGACTCTTCCGCGCCCCATACACGGCATTATTCCTCCTGTCCTGACGCCGCTCGTGGATCAGGATCAGCTGGACGCCAACGCCTTCGAGCGACTACTCGAACATCTGATTGCGGGAGGCGCCAGTGCGCTTTTCATCCTCGGCAGCACTGGGGAAGCGCCCGGACTGAGCTATCGACTCAGACGCGAAGTGGTGGACCGCGCCTGTGCCGTCGCCGGTAATCGAACTCCGATTCTGGTGGGGATCACGGACACAGCCTTTAGAGAGTCAGTCGCAGCAGCGGAGTACGCCGCGAACGCAGGCGCGGCGGGTCTCGTGCTTTCGCCGCCTTACTACTACACGCTCAGCCAGTCCGCATTTCTCGGTTATCTCGAGCGGCTCACACCGCTGCTGCCGCTGCCTCTGTATCTTTACAACATGCCGAACTACACCAAGCTGGTGATTGAGCCGGCAACCGTGCGGGCGGCGGCGAGCTTGCCGAATGTTTTCGGGCTGAAGGACAGCTCGGGCGATCGAGGGTATTTTCGCGCCTGTAAGGAAGCAGTATCGGATTTTCCCGAGTTCGCACTGCTTGGCGGCGTGGAAGAGATCCTCGCGCAACTGGTGATCGAGGAGGGCGCACATGGTGGCGTGTGCGGCGGTTCAAATCTCTTTCCGCGATTGTACGTTGACCTTTACGAAGCGGCAGTACGCGGCGACCGGGCGACAGTGGATCGGCTGCAGGGGATCGTCATGATGGTGAGCACGGGCGTCTACACGGTGGGCGAACGCGGCTCCTCCTACCTTCGAGGTCTCAAGACCGCGGCGGCTGCTCTCGGGTTCGGCAATGGCTACATGGCGGAGCCCTATCGCGCATTAGCCGTGGATGAGCGGGAGAAGATCTGCCAGACGTTGTCGAAGGTGCAAGCAGTGCTTCGCTAGTCGATGCGGACGAAGTCGAATTCGGCACGGAATCCGGCTCCCTTGGGGCTGCAGGCGTAGACTCCGCAGTCCGTGGAGGCGGCGGCCCGTGTGTCTAGGTGCGTGACGCGAAGTGGTCTCCAGGTGATGCCCGCGTCCGAATGCTCGACGATGAAATCGCTGGCTCTCCTGTTGATCCGCAGCCAGACGTCGTGTCGCATGGGATCGAAATCCTGAACTGACCAATCGGAGTAGCCGCCATTGGTCACGACGGCTCCGAGCTGCGGCGGATCGTCGAGTTCATACTCGACTGAAGTCTTGATCCAGCATTCGCCGTTGACGCGCACCATTAGGCCGGCCTGGTCGTATTGATGAGCCGGCGCGAACCTGACGTGCGTGGTCAGCACGAAATCGCGGTCGACTGGAGCGTATAAGAAATGCCCGGTGTCGGCCTCAAATCCGTAATGCGTTTTTCGCCAGAAATCGGTGTCCGGCTGAGGCTCGACGATCAGCGCTGAGGCCTTGGAGTCGACGCGCCAACGTTGCGGCTCGTTGAGCCAGCGGAGACGGCTATCGAGCTGATCCGAGTTGAACTCTTCGTTCAAAAGCATGGTCGTGGCGGCGTTGCGATTATGTCATATCGTTGTGCGAGGCTAACTTCGCGCCGGAACTGCGACGCGCACGCAAGAGGCGACACTCCTGGCAAGGTCCATCGTCGTCGCCGTGCCGCCCATATCGTAGGTTCGAGCGATCCCCTGCTCAATCACTTCTGCAACGGCTCTCTCAATGCTGCCGGCGATTTCCGGCTCGCCTAACCACTCCACCATCATCTTGGCCGCGAGAATGGTCGCCAGCGGATTCACTTTGTTCAGCCCGGTGTACTTCGGAGCGGACCCGTGGCTCGGCTCGAACACTCCATACTTCTCGCCAATATTCGCACTGCACCCGAAGCCTAGACCGCCCACCAGTTGAGAGCATAGGTCGGAAAGGATATCGCCGAAGAGGTTCGTGGTCACGATGACGTCGTAGTTCAGCGGGTTCTTCACGAGCCACATGCACATGGCGTCGACGTTGGCCGTCTCGAATTCGATCTGTGGATACTCAGCGGCGACCTCGCAGGCCGCGTCGAGAAATACGCCGCAAGTGGCCCGCAAGACATTCGCCTTGTGGACCGCCGTCACCTTCCGGCGACCGTGTTTAACCGCATACTCAAACGCCGCGCGCACAATGCGGCGGGATGCGTGCGGGGTAATGCTGCGGATGGAGATGGCCGCGTCCGCCGGTATTCTCTGCATGGCTGGGACTGCTCGAAAGGCTTCCGGCACCTTGGGAAACTCGACGCCCACGTACATCCCCTCGGTGTTCTCGCGGAAGATTACGACGTCAGTCTTCTCCCGATAGTTCAGTGGATTGCCGGGGAATGCCAGACAAGGACGCAGACAGATATAGAGATCGAGCAACTGCCGCATCCGGACGATCGGACTGCGGTAGGTCAGTCCGTGAGATTGCAGTTCGGGTGCAAGTTCCGCAACCGCTTCGGCCGTCGGTTTCGAGGTGATTGCGCCGAAGAGTGCGCAATCGGTGTTCCGCAGCAACTCGAGAGTGCGCTCGGGCAGCGCGTCGCCTTCCTTGCACCAGAACTCCCAGCCAATATCTCCGTGAATGTAGTCGGCCTCGAAGCCAGCGGCGTCAAGCACCAACCGCGCGGCGTCGCATACCTCGGCACCAATACCGTCGCCCGGCAACCACGCTACACGGTAACGCACGAGTCTGCCTCCTGCTTGCTGTACTTCTGTTTCAGATACGCGATGAGCCCGCCGGCGTTGAGCAACTCAGCGGCGCGAGGGTCCAGCCTCGCCGACGCCAACACGCTGCCCTGTGTGAGATTTCGAATCTCGCCTTCAATCAGGTTGATCTCCAGTTCGTCGCCCACCTTGCACGCCGCAGCAGCTTCGCCCGACACGACGGCGGGCAATCCAAGGTTGATCGCATTGCGGAAGAAGATGCGCGCGAACGACAGGGCGATTACCGCGCCTGCTCCGGCGAACTTTAACGCGGCCGCAGCCTGTTCCCGGCTCGAACCGCAGCCGAAGTTCTTGCCGGCAACGATGATGTCGCCCGGCTCTAACTGAGCGCGAATCTCCGGATAGGTCAATTCGAACAGATGCTCAGGCGTCTTCTCGCGATCGGTGACGTTCAGATAGCGGCCAGGATAAATGATGTCGGTGTCGATGTTGTCGCCGAGCACCGCGCGGACACGTCCGCGGATCTTTAGAATTCCATCAGGCATGGTTCAAACTCCTCCGTCAACGCCGCCGGATGCGCGAGTTTCCCCGCCACCGCCGACGCGGCCACTACCGCCGGACTCGCCAGATATACAAACGAGTCCTTACTGCCCATCCGGCCGTGAAAATTCCGGTTGGTGGACGACACGCAGTTCTCTCCGGCCGCAAGGATGCCCTGGTGCACGCCAACGCAAGGCCCACAGCCCGGCGGCGCGATCATCGCACCGGCAGTGACCATCGTTTCGAGATAGCCCAGGCGCATGGCGGCAAGGTAGATCTGCTGCGACGCTGGAATGATAATGAGCCGGGTGCGAGGATGGACCGTGCGCCCCGCCAGAACGCGGGCGGCGATCTCCAGATCCTCCAGCCTCCCGTTCGTGCACGACCCGAGGACCGCCTGGTGTACGGGAACGTCCCCCAGCGCGGACAGCGGTTTCACCTTGTCTACGGAGTGCGGGCACGCCACCTGCGGTTCCCACAAATCTTCACCGGCGTCCACCGTCATCACGCGCTCGTAATGGGCGTCATGGTCGGGCGCGATCTTCTCCAACTTGCCGCTTGTCCGAGGGCGCAAGTACTCCATCAGGACCTCGTCGACAGGAGTGAAGGCGACTTTCGCTCCCATTTCCATCGCGAGATTCGTCAGCACCATGCGCGACGCCACGCTCATGCGGCGGATCGCCGGTCCGTCGAATTCCACAGCCTGATAGTCCGCGCCGGCCGCTCCAAGCTGTCCGATTACATAAAGGATGAGATCCTTGGCCGAGATCCACGGCCGGAATTCGCCCTCCACCTCGACGCGCAGCGTAGACGGCACCTTGAACCACAATGAGCCTTCCGTCCAGACGCCCGCCATCTCGGTGGCGCCGATGCCGGTCGCGAACGCACCAAACGCGCCGTGCGTGGTGGTGTGCGAGTCTGTACCGACGATCACCATGCCGGGCTTGACGTGCCCCTGCTCTGGCAGCACTTGGTGGCAGATGCCGCCCCGCCCGACATCGTAAAAGTTCCCGATCTCCTGAGCGCTAATGAATTGCCGGACCGCCTGGTGAGTGGTGGCCGTCTTCTCGGATTCGGCCGGCACTCGATGATCGAAGATGATGACGATCTTAGAAGGGTCCCAAACGCGCTTCACGCCGATCTCGAGAAAGCTCTTGCGTACCAGATCCGCGTTCTCGTGGCTGAGGGCAAGATCCACTCGCGCCATCACGATCTGGTCTGGCGACACCTGCTCCTGTCCCGACGCGCGGGAGAGGATCTTCTCGGCTAATGTCATTCCCATTGCGGTTACCTCTGAAAATCAGCGGCCCGCCGTGGCAAGCGCGGGCAGATACTCCTGCTCCATAGCGCGATACTCCGGCAATCCGACGAAATTCGTGTATTCTTTGAAACTGCTGAGACGTCCGGTTTCACCCGCCAGGATGCCTGTGGGAGAGTCGTGCATCGCCCGGAAGAAATCGGCCAGCGCCTTGTGCACGACGAAAATCGATGCAACCGGGATGCTGACCCGCGCTACGCCGATGGCCGCGAGTTCGGGAATTGAGATGAGCTCGGTTTTCACGCCGGTGACGCCGTCCATCAGGTTCACCGACAGCAGTCCGCGAATCTCACGTACCGCGCGTTCGATGTCTACGCGTGTGCCGATGCCATCGATGAAGACCATGTCAGCGCCCGCTTCGAGGTACAGATTGGTGCGGAAAATCGCTTCGTGCAATCCGTGAACTGAATAGGAATCCGTCCGGGCATTGATGACGATGTCCTTGCCCGTGCGGCGGCGCACGTCCACCATCGCCCTGACTTTAGTCGCCATTTCCTCGGCCGGAATGACCTGCTTGCCTTCCATGTGGCCGCACCGCTTCGGAAAAACCTGATCCTCGATGTTTACTCCTGCCACGCCCATTTCAATGAGACGCTCGACGATCGCCGCCGCGTTCAATGCGTTCCCGCCGCCCGTATCGATGTCGGCCATGACCGGGATCGACACTGCACGCGTGATGTGCCCAGTGATGTCGAGGACATCCTTCATCTCCACCAGGCCGACGTCCGGCTTGGCGAGCAAACTGCCCGCGAGACCAAAGCCGCTGATTTGGACAGCCCCAAATCCGGCGCTTTCGATGATTTTCGCGCTGAGTGCATCATGACAACCCGGGACGACCAGCGCCTTTCTGAGTTGCAGCGCGGTGCGAAGAATGGAAGCTCGTTCATTCATCGATTGGCTTCTCCTTGCAGCCACTTCTAAAATATCAAATTAAGATCTAAATATCTGTTATTCAGTATTGAATCTGTCAGTGGATAACCTAGAAAAAACCCCCACTCACCTAGGGCAAACAACTTATAAGCACTCCGCCAACACGGCTATTGAGGTCTTCCCACTCACTGCTGATAGGAAGAGGAATGGAGATCTGGGGCCTTGCGAGGACTGGGACCGTCGCGCTCGCCTGCCTCGCCTTGGCGCCGGCGGCCGAGATTCAGGGCACAGTCGTCATTAAGCACCGGCTAACGAAGAAACGCATCACGCCGGCAGCCGACTCCTACGACCGCGGGATCGCCGTGAAATTGGATGACGGCCCCGTGGTGGACTCCCTGGTTTACGAGCGCACCCATGTCGTTGTCTGGGTGGACGAAGCGTTGCCGTCCAAGCCGGGCGCCTTCACACTTGAGCAGAAGAACCGCCGCTTTGCCCCCGACTTGCTCGTGATTCCGGCGGGTTCAACGGTTTCGTTTCCGAATTTAGACCCCGTATTTCACAACGTTTTTTCGCTGTCCAAAGCGAAATCGTTCGATCTTGGAAATTACCCGAAAGGTCAGACCAGGTTACTTTCGTTCCCCAACGCCGGCATCATACAGGTGAACTGCCACCTGCACTCCAATATGTCAGCGACCATCGTGGTCACGCCTAACGGACACGCTGTTCTTGCGGGTCCCGACGGCCGGTTTGCGTTGAAAGGCCTCGCTCCGGGAAAGCATACCGTGGTCGTCTGGCACAAAAGCGTTTCGCCAGGTGGTTGAGGTGGGCGAGGGCCGCGACGCCGACATTCAGTTCGTCATTCCGCTCGACGAGTCGGGCCGGAACGCCATCGCGGAGCGCTAACCATGCGCTTTGCCATTCGGACGTTCCTGGTTACATTCATTCCCTTTGCCCTGCTGCTTACCGGGACCTTCTGGGCCACCCAGCAAACCACGATGCATTCGGTGAGGAACGAATTGAGAGTCTCGCTGCGCCAGATGCAGCTTTCAATGGGGCGTGTGGCTGCGCGAAGCGATCTGCAGAACAGCCGCTTTCTTCAAATACTGGGCGACAACGCCTCACTAAAAGCCGGGATGGACCTGGTTCGAGCCGAGCCTAAGAGCGCCGAAGCCCGGCAAACGCTCGAGGAGCAGTTGCGGGAAATCAGCGACTCGCTGCACTTCGATTTTCTGCTTGCCAGCGGTCCTGGCGGCCAACCACTCGCAGGTGTGATGCGCGTGGGCGCTCAGTTGCTCTCGATGGATATGCACCAGACCCACCTGCCGCCGCGCGGATTCTATACCGAAGGCGAGCTTACCTACCAGGTGAACTCGGTGCCCACCGATCAGGGAGAGCATAACCTCGGCTCGCTGACTGTCGGCGAGCGTTTCGATTTCGCTGAATTTGCAACCGCCGCCGTGCTCACGCGCGACGGAAAGATACTCAAGAACAGCGTGCCTGGTGTTGCCGCGACGGAATTAGAAGGTGCTCTCAGCCCGTGTGGGAGCAAGTCGGAATGCGAAATCTCGGTGAACGGCCAAACCAACCTGGCCCTGTCCGTGGACAGCATCTCGTTTGGTGACGGCTACGTCCTCCGTACCTTGCAGAACGTGGACGCCGCCGCAGCGCCGGTGCAGGCTTCGCTTCGCAATCTGTTCGTGCTCACCGCTTTCGGCGCGTTGCTGGCGGCAATCGTGCTCACCGCATGGTCGTCCCGGACCATCGTCCGGCCTATCGCGCGTGTGGTGGCGCACCTGCGATCGGGCGCCGAGACGGGGTCGTTGCCGGAGTTCCAGTCGCAGGCCCTGCCAATCCTCGAAATACAGGAGCTGACGGACGCCTTTAACCGGGCGGCGGTAGCGATTCGGACCGGAGACGGGAATTTGCGGCGGGCCTACCTCGAATTTGTGGGTTCGATGGCGAGCGCGCTAGATGCACGCGACCGGTATACCGCCGGGCACAGCCGCCGAGTCTCGGAGTACGCCTGCTCGGTGGCCGAGGCCCTCGGCCTGCCCGAGGGAGAGATCGACCAGATTCGCATCGGCGCGCTGCTCCACGACATTGGCAAGATCGGCATCAACGATACTGTTCTTCAAAAACCCGGACGCCTCACCGACGAGGAATATGCGCTGATCCAGCAGCACACCCTGATCGGCAGGCGGATACTCGAAGGCATTCACGGTTTTGAGAACTTTCTTCCGATCGTGGAATTGCATCACGAGAACTGGGACGGCTCCGGGTATCCCTGGGGTTTAGCCGGCGAGGCCGTTCCGAAGTGCGTCCGGATTGTCCATGTTGTGGATGCTTACGAAGCGATGACGTCCGACCGAACCTATCGTCGCGGCATGAGTTGGGCCGAGGCCGTAGCGGAGATCTCGCGTCAGGCGGGTAAGCAGTTTGATCCGGCCATTGCGGCAGTGTTTATCGCGCTCGGTCCCGAAGTGGACCGCCGCCGCCACGACGACGATACGCAGGCGTTGCAGTCAATCTCGAGCCTGGCTGATGCGCTATCGGAATCGTCCTCGCTCTCGCTCATCAAGGAGCAGCACTTATGAGCCGCCTTCTCCTCCCTCTATTGCTGGGCTGTTCCGTGCTGGTTACCGCGCAAGAGGCCGACTCCGGCTTTGCCCTCGCAACCACTTTGAGCAGCACTGCGGCTTTTTCGCGCTTGATGGGACTCGCGCCGCGCCATGGTGACGGCTACACCGGCGGCGTACGTCTGATGGCATACCCGACGTGGAAGATCAGCCGCAACTGGTCGCTCCCAGGGATCATACAAGTGCGCTCGCGACCGTACTTTCTTGAGGATTTCATCACTCAGGGTTACGGACTGCGCGCTGACGTCCTGCGGGGTGCGCTGGCCTACTCCCGAGTCTCGGATCGAGGCTCGCTGGTAGTGCGCGCGGGGGTATTAGGCTCGGCATTCGGTTCATTCCTGCTTCGATACGACGACAACCGGAATCCTCTGGTCGACATGCCGCTTGGGTACGGTTATTACGGCGGTATTGGCCCGTCAGGACTGACGGGAGTTAAGGTAGACGCGAATCGCGGACGCTTCGACGGCAGGGCCCAACTCACCAGTTCGTCGCCAGTGAACCGGCGCGGAATCGGCGATCACGACGGATATGCGGTTTGGACGGGTGGCGCCGGCTTCACCATCGTCCAGGGACTGCGCATCGGAGGCTCAGCCTTCCGCGGACCCTACCTGGATCGCCAATACGCATTCTTCTTTCCCGGCGAAGCTAACCCGAAGGACCTTCCCGGCATCGGATACGGTCTCGATGTCAGTTGGGGACGCGGGCCATGGAGCGCCAATGGTGAACTGCAGCGCCTCAAGATGACCTACCGGGCTATCCCAAATTTCACCACTCACTCCGGCCACGCGGAACTGAAGCGCGTGCTGACACCGCGGTGGTACGTCGCCGGACGCGCCGGTTATCAGCGGGCAAGTGTCGTTCCCGGAATCGACGTCGACGAGGCGGCATTAGGCTATCGCCTCACTGCACACCAGCTGATCAAGGCCGGCTACCAGTTCCAGCATGGTCCAAGAGCCGTGCCGGGGGCGGCTTCAGCTCTTGTGATCCAGTTTGTCGCCACCCTGCCGCAGTTCTCGCTGTCGCGGCCCTGATGGCAGTAGAAGAACCCGCGGACCCAGCACCAACGACACCAGGCTATTGGCGCCCGTTCCAACATTGGGCCAGTTGGCGTCCGCCGGCGACGATGAGGCGATATTGCACCCACGCGGCACCGCCGCCCATGAGGACGAGATTGCGGCTCACCGTCCTGTCGTTCCCCGCGCCATGGACCTCTCTGCCATCGAGCGGTGAGGTTCCTACCTCAAGACGAACCAGACTAGTGAGGTTGCTTGAATGAGTAGAGTGTGGTGCGGGTGCGTACGTAGAGGCTGCCGCCGCTCAGGGCCGGGGTGGCGTGGACTTCCTCGCCCAGATCGTTGGTGTGCAGGACTTCCCAGTCGGAGCCGGCCTTGAGAACGGTAATCTTGCCTTCGCAGCTCGATACGTACACCTTGCCGTCGGCTGCGATCGGGGAGGCGTAATATTCGCCCAGCGCTTCACGCGCCCGTCCTTCTTTGGTAAGCCGGCCGCTGGCCGGATCGAGAGCGGTGATGATGCCGCCATCGCGGACCGTGTAGTAAACGCCGTCGTAAACCAGAGGCGCCGGGATCATCGGAAGGTTTTTCTTGAAGCGCCAGCGGAAGGCCGACGGCTCCAACTTGCCCTTGGCGCCGCCGGGTTGAATGGCAACCGAGCCGAACTCGCCGATTCCCATCATGCGGGCCGAGTTCCATTCCTCGGCGGTCACCATGCCATCGGAATCCGCGTCGATCCAACCGAAGTGCTCGCCCAGTTCCTTGTCTGCCTGAAACTCCTGCTGCGAAATCAGGTGATCCTTATTGGTGTCGTATTTTCCCAGCGCCGTCTCGAACGAATCCATCCACGGCTCGGTGCTGGCAAGCGTCGTTATAAAGATAGTGTCGCCTGCCGCCACCGGGGTTCCAAGACCGCCCGACGATCCTATCGGAGTCCACCAGATCGGCTCGCCGGTATCGAGATAGTAAGCGTCAAGCCGGGTGCTGCCTAGCGTCACGAGTTGTACGGGACCTTCAGCCGGACGGTAAACCATCGGAGTGGCCCAACCGACTGGCACGGATGGGCGTTCGGTCCGCCAGCGCTGACGACCGGTGGCGCGGTCGAGCGCCAAAATAAACGAGCCGTTGCTCTGGTCGCAGACCTGCACGATGGCATTGCCCGCAAGGATGGGGGAGGCGGCGATGCCGTAGAAATTCTTGAAGGGTCCAAGCGGGTGGGTCCAACGCTCTTTACCGTCGACGTTGTAGGCCACGAGGCCGTAGTCGGGGAAAAATACCACCACGCCCTTGTCGTCAGCCACAGGAGTAGGGGAGGCCGGATCATTGGCGCGGAAGAGCTTGTGGGTGCGTGCCCGCTTGGTTTCGCGACGCCACAACTCGCGGCCACTGGTCTCGTCAAATGCGAGAGTCAACAGATGGCCGTCCTCGGCGGCAGTGAGGTAAACCCGCCCGCCGGCGACAACCGGAGAGGACTGCCCGTACGGAACCGTTTTTTTCCAGGCGACGTTTTTACTGGGGGAGAATTCGCTGGGATAGCCGGTGGCGGAACCGACGCCCGAACCGTTCGGCCCGCGGAATTGGGTCCACTGCGCGATGGCCGGAGCAATCGCCAGCAAACACAGAAATGAGGCTGCGTGAATCCGGGTCATCGATGATTCCCCTTCCGAAAAGTCACTGATTGAGATGGTCGTTTGATGGTAGCGGAGTTCGAATAGGTTGTCGATCAGAGGTTTCCCCCACCGGATGAATTTGGCTAAATCCAAGAGCCGCGTGGATGCGTAGAGTCTGGTAATGAATCCCGAAGACATCCTTGGAATGGCAATCCCGGTGACCTATGTAGTCATGCTGGCCGTTGAGCAAGTGCGTCCGGCGCGGCAATTTCCCCGCATTGACTGGTGGAAAGCCATTGGCGGCGGGTTCGTGGTGATGTTGATGGCGATCAACGTGGTTCTGCCACTGTTGCTCGCGGATTGGACCGAGCATCATCGCCTCTTTGACGGCACACGTTTGGGAGTTGCCGGTGGTGCGGTGGCAGGATTCCTGCTGTTCACGCTGGTTGACTACGCCTGGCACCGTTGGATGCACAACGCGAATGTGCTGTGGCGCGGCATCCACCAACTGCACCATAGCCCGGTACGAGTGGATATTTCGGGTTCGGCGTACGCCTCGCCCGCGGAGATTGCGGCCTCCACGGTACAGTCGCTGATCGTGTCTATCCTGATCCTGGGACTCGACCCGCTGGCGGCCGCCATCGCTGGTTATGCGGGCGCCTTCTACGCAATGTTCCAGCACTGGAACATTCGCACGCCGCAGTGGCTGGGCTATCTGATCCAACGGCCGGAATCGCACTGCCTCCACCACGAGTTCGGCGTTCACGCGAGGAACTATGGACTGCTGCCGCTATGGGATCTGTTGTTCGGTACGTTCAGCAACCCACCGTCGTTTGAGGGGCGCGTCGGGTTCGAGGATCCTGCGTCACGCCGGATGTGGGCAATGCTCCGCGGCGTGGACGTAAACGAGGCCCGCTGAGCGGTTCACCATTACACCGTCAGCACCAGTTTGTCGCCGGTACGGAGTTCGAGACTTTGGTTGAACTCGAATCGCACTTTGCCACCCGTTGACTTTAACTGATGTTCGACGGCGCGCTGGCCGAGTTTCGCGGATGCCGTTGCGGAGTGCGCACCAGTGAGCACGACAGAGCGGCATGGCAACGTGCCGGCGAGAATGCTGAGTGACAGGCCGGCCGGAGTTCGGGTGAATGTGCCCCATCCGGTGCCAGTTGACCAGAACGAGGTGAAGACCGGCAATTTCGCTTTGGGGTGGATGGACAGGGAGCCTTCGGAACCCAGATAGCGGAACCCGCTCAGAGCAAGAATGCCTGACCATGCCGACATCGCGCGGGCATAGTGATGGCCGCATTCGGGTTCGTCCCATGGATTCCGGCGCTCGCCGTCGAAGCGTCGCCGCACCTCCTCAAAACAGCCGATTCCCTCGCGCAGTAAGCCAGCCTCGATGAACTGCGTGCCTACCAGATACTCAATCCCGGTCCATGCCTCCTGGTTGTAGGGGAAGGGAATTCGGGGACGCGTGACTTTGCCGTAGTCGCAGATGAGGACCGCCGCTTCGTCGTTGAGCGCATAAATCCGCTGTACGGAGTCGTGGGCGGTGAGTTGGCTGCGGTGGTTGTACCGATAAATCGACTCCATGGTCTTGCGGATCTTCGCCGGATCGAGGAGCGGGCCGAGTCCAGCGACGTCGGCGAGGTACTGGCCAATGAGCTGGTCGGCGAGGCAGCCTTCCCCCAATTGAAAGTCTGGATGCTCGGGATCTTCGGCGCCTCCGGTGGAGCGTAGCGGCTTCGCGATGCCGGTGGTTGCGACGCCGCGAATTTTTTGGATGTAATATTCGCCGTTGAACAGATTGGCGTCGATCCATTTACTGCCGCCCTCGAAGAGCTTACGGCAAGTGCCTGCGAACCCGGCGTCGCCCGACGCGCGTGCCATTTCTTCGGCGGCGCGCAAGGCACCGAGATAATACACGCCGCACATCGGATTAGGGCCGTAGAACTCGACGTCGTATGTGTTGTGCTGGACGCCTTCCATAACGCCGTCACGGTCGCTGTCCCAGCCACCCTCTACCCAGCAGAACTCCAGTGCTCGTTTGACCTTCGGCCAAATGGCGGCAAGCCACGCGGCGTTGCCGGAGAGTTGCCAGTCGAGGTAAGTCTTTATGATCTGGCCCATGGTGCCGTCGGCGGCGGTGGTTCCACCGGCTTGCCTACCTTCCGGCAGGTCGAGGCGCATGGGCAGCACGCCGTCCAACCGGTCGGACAGGTCGAAGGCGGCTTCACGCATCGAACGCGACAGGGTAGGGAACAGAGACTGGGTGGTGGTCTCGTAATTCCAAACGTGGGTGCATGTGCCATGACAGCAGCCGCGCTGATCATTAATCCCTTCGAAACCCCTGAACCGACCGTCGGCGGTGCGGAAGCAGGTAGGAGTGGCCAGCGTGGAAAGATTGGCGAGCGCCGCATCCTTCACGGCGGCGGGCATGGTGGTCTCGCGCATGGCGGTGAGAAACTGTCGCATGCGAGTCTCTAGCCCTACCAGATTGGACGCCAGGTAATCGGCTGCCGCCCAGGCGTTCTGAAACCGCCGGCAGTAATGATTGCCGATGATCGCGTTCTGCTCGTCCTTGGGCGCGGCCCAACCGCACCACGCTGGCGTGCGATTGGGGAAGTGCCAGGCGAGGATGAACGTGTAGTCTGCCGAACCGCCAGGCGGAATCTCCCGCTGTAGACATAGGGAGCTGATCGTATTGCGTTCGGCAGCCTCCGGGCCGAGTTCGCCGTCGCTCGAAAAGTCATCCCAGAAAAGCAGCGGACTTGCCCACCACTTGGCCTTGGGCCAGCCACGCAGCCATGTCACTTTACCGGCGCCGGCATCGGTCACCGCGAGCGCCAGCGATCCAGCAGTTGGCGCGCTTGCTGGGGCGGCGGGATTGGTGAGGAACAGTCCGTCGAGAGCGCCGCTGGTGCGATGTTCACACTCGCGGCCGGGTGCGCCGCGATTGGCCGATGTGCGGGTATCGATCCCCACCGGGTTCTCGATTGAATAAACGATGGAGACGCGCGCGGTTTCCTTACTGGTATTGCGGACGCGATAGCGCAGCACGATGGCTGGAAGTCCGGACTCTTCGGCGTCGAGCGGGATTACCGGGGTGAAGGCCTCAAGGCTGACGGCGACGGGCATTTGGCGATCGTGGAAGTCGATCTTAGCGAGCGGGTATTCGCCGGTGAACGTCGCATTTTCAAGCCGGGTTAAGCCCGACACCTTGTCGGGACTGAGTCCGTCGGCGCCTTCATAAGGAGGCAGCAGGCGCGACTCCAGCACATGCGCCACCGGCTTGGACTTGCCTGATTGCGCCCAGATGCCGGCGAAAGTGTATTGAAGCGAGTTGCGCTTGTCGGCACGATTGAAGATCTCCCAGTCGCGCAGTTGTCCGCGGCCGCCCAGGCTGACGCAGCCGGCGGCCACTCCGCCGAGCGGGAAAGCGATCATCGCCAGTTGCCGGCCGGTGAACGTCCGAGGATAGCCGGCATGATTGGCTTGGGCTGCCAGCTGGGGCACTCCTCCGGCCGCGGCGGCCACCGTCTTTAGAAACCCGCGACGTCTCATGATGTCGAGATTATATCCAGCGTCCCGAATTGACGGGCACTCCATTCGAGCGCGGCGCTTGTTAGGATGATTCGGTGGCCAAACCCTGGATAGTTGTTGTCGGCGGGTATCTGGGCGCGGGGAAGACAACTCTCATCCTCTCGGCTGCGAGGCTTCTGTCGTCGCAAGGACTGCGTGCGGCGGTGGTGCTGAACGATCAAGGCGAGGATCTGGTGGACACCGAGTTCGCGCATGCCGGGGGTTTTCGCGCGAGCCAGGTGACGGGTGGATGCTTTTGCTGCCGCTACCCGGATCTCGAGGGCGCCATCGAAATGCTTGCCGACAGCTACGACGTAATTTTCGCCGAGCCGGTGGGGAGTTGCACCGATCTCGTGGCGACCGTCATACGTCCGCTGCTCGCGAGTCCTTACCGTGTGGCGCCGCTGACCGTAGTGGTAGACCCTTCGCGGGACAACACAGGTTTTCTGGCGGAGAATCAAATCGCTGAGGCCGATATTGTCTGCTATTCCAAGTGCGATATTGCCGCGGCACCGGCGGGAGGCCGGAGTGTCAGCGGCCGTAGTGGGCAGGGAGTCGCCGAATGGCTCGACGAACTTTTTTGCGGAGCTCTAACGCCGGGCGCGAATCCACTCGACCTCGACTATGACCGCTACACCCAGGCGGAGCTCGAACTGTCCTGGCTGGACTGCCGTGCGTCGGTGAAACTTGAGTCCGCGCTTTCGGCGGCGGCGCTGGTGGGCCCATTGATCGATCAACTGGATGCCAGGCTGAACGCCGTTCATATCAAAGTGATCGACGCTACACCGGCCGGTTTCGTGAAAGCGGCGATCGCAGGAAAGGGTAGTGAGCCGCAGGTGGACGGTGACCTGATGGCCTCGCCCGCGCTGCAGCACGATCTACTGCTGAACATCCGCGCGTTTGATGATCCGGCAGTGCTGGAATCGGTCACACGAGACCATCTGCCACCGGGCGCCGGAATCCAGCTAAGGGCGTTCCGTCCCAACCCGCCCGTTCGTCCCGCCCGGACGGCGGGCATATAGAATCGCGTTCTCGTCTTGCCATACCGCGGCCAGGTCCATGCGCTCGGCGATCTTCCGGCGGACTGCCAGACGGTCGTCTTCGTCGAGCGTATGCCGCCAGTCACAACGGCTGATGAAAACGAAGTCCCAGGCGCCAATGGTTGAATCGGCCAGCCCCGCAAATTCGTTGCGGACACGGTCCATGCTGACTGGATAAAACAGTCGCGGCGGCACGATGGTTCGATAAGTGGTCCGGCCCGTGTAGAGGCTGAGCAGAACATCCTGGTCGGAAAGAATGGTGACACCGTCCGGTGTTGTGCGCGCCAACCTGGCAAACGCGCGGCGTTGCAGACTGGTGTCGGTGCGGCTGCCTTCTTCCACCTGCGCCAGGTCCACGATGCGCGCTTTGGCGAGCGAGTAGACCACGAAGACACCGAATAATCCAAGAACAGCAGCGAATCCAGCCGCGGCGATGCGGTCGCCTGCCTTGGCGGACTTGCGGGTTCTTGCCGTCAGGTCGATCAGGTGCCGGAATTCAGTCCACAAGCCCACTACCAGAAGCGGCGACAGCGGAACGAACAGGCGCTGATCCGGAGGGTAGTGCCAAAATATCATGAGCGCGAAGAAGACCAGCCCAAAAGCCGGGTAATGCCAGCGTCGCGCGCGCAGAGTGAGCCTCACAGCGCCGGCGATGGCCGCTACAGCAATCAAGCGCGAGAACTGATGTCCCAATGCTGATGAATGCCCCAGCCCGAAAATGAAAATCTCGCCAATGTTAGTGAGGATCGAATCGATGTTCTCCCACATCACGATGCCGAGATTGTCCAGGCCGACGGTAAGGCGTTCCATCTCGCCGTAGCCGAGGTAGAAGCGAGTCAGCCAATCGTTGACAGGGTACTTGTGCAGCAGCGTCCATCCTTGCCAGATGGCGGGAAGCGGCGCGGCAGCCAGCATGAAGGCGAGTGCCGGCTTAAACTTGCGGTGAAGCGCGAAGCAGATAGGGGCGGTGAGGAACAGCGGCGCGCCGGCTGTGCGCGTGAGATAAGCGACCGCCGCCAGCAGTCCGGCGAACGCGGCGTAGCGCAGTTCGCGATCCGGACGATCCTCGGCTTCCTCGAGCCATACAAAGCACCAGATGAAGAGCGCAGTGAAGATCATCTCGGTCATCACAGACGCGGCCAGATATATGTAAGCAGGAAGGCACGCGACGCAGCCTGCCAGAACGGCGGCAGTCAGAGGCGAGAGTCCAAACTTCTGGAGCAACTTCCAGAGGCCAGTGATCAGGATGCCGAGAGCGACAAGATTCAGGCCGGCAATCGCGCACAGATTGGAGGGAAAGTCGGGCATGAATCGCCACATGGCGGCGACGATCAGCGGGTAGACGGGCGGATATTTGATCTGGTACGGCTTGCCCGGCAGGTGTAGCAGCCGGTAGCCTTGTCCGGTTGCGATGGATTTCCCGGATTGCGTGTACACGGCATCGTCTTGCAGGTTACCGAAATGAGGGACGTCCCGATTTTGCCACCAGAAACTGGTAGCAGGAATAAGCGCCAGCAGCAGGATCAGCCAGGGTAGCCGCGCAGGGGTCACTGCGGTCTTTCACGTGGAAACGGCTCGGCAACGCGGACGCCGGCGTGTTTCTCGACTACCGCCGCCAGAATCGGCAGATCCGACGACATCGGTTCGACGGCCGGCTCTGATGCGGGAGGATTGTGGCTTTCCTCGTGATACTCCATCTCGGTGTTCACTGACCACAGATTGCCTTTGTCCGTGATGCCGGCGGCGATGTTGTCCACGGCGATCATGGCGGTGAGCATGGAATGGTCCTGATTGTTGTACTTGTGCATTCCATTGCGGCCAACGAGGAACAGATTCTCAAAACGGTCAATGTACTGTCGGACTTCGTCGAAGCGCGAATAGGAGCCGAAGTAGGCCGGGTAAGTCTTTTCCATGCGAATCACGGTCCCGTCGGCTACGTCGGCCGCGTCGATCATTCCCAGCTTCGCCATTTCGCTTGTCGCGAGAGCGATCATTTCCGCATCGGGCAGTTTCCACAGGCGGTCTGTGTCGTTGCAGAAATACTCCAGGCCCACCCAGATTTTGGATGGATCCGCCACCATGTAGGGACTCCAGTTATTGAAAATCTGCAGTCTGCCCACCAGAACGTCAGGTTCCTGAATGTAAATCCAATTGTCCAAGAGTAGTTTCGACGTGCGGCCGCTTTCCTCGATTTTCATGCGATTGAGCAGCAATCCCACCGTGATGAAGTCGCGGTACATGAGCCCCTCACAGACTTCACGGACATTTTGGGGCGTCTCGCAATCGAGGGCGGGAATCAGCTCCTTCACCGGCATCGTCGAGAACACGTAATCGGCATCAAAGCGCTCCAGAACCCCCGTTTCGTTGCGTGCCATAACGGCGACAATCCGGGTACCTTCAGTGACCAGGGAGTCGACTGTCCAGCCTTTATGGATCTGGCCGCCGCGCTCGACGATTTCGGCGGCCACCTGCTCCCACAATTGGCCGGGCCCAAGCTTCGGGTACAGAAACTTCTCGATCAGCGACGTCTCAGTGCCCTTCTGGTCGAGGGTGTCGCCACGGCGCCAGAGTCTGGAGACGTGATGGGCCAATGCCTTGGTAAGGGACAGTCCTTTGATCCGCTGCGCTCCCCATTCCGCGCTGATTTCCTCGCAGGGTACGCCCCACACCTTCTCGGTGTAGCTCTTGAAGAAAGTCCGGTAGAGCTCAACGCCGAAGCGGTTGATGAAGAAATCCTGCAGCGTCCGTTCCGGCTTGATCTGATTTACGGACGCACGGGCATAGCTGAGGCCGATGCGCGCCGTGCGCAAAGCGCCGAGCGCTCTCAGGGTGGCGGCATTCAGCTTGAGGGGGTATTCGAAGAACTTTCGCAGGAAGTAGATCCGCGATTTGCGTTCACGAACCAGCATCACCTGATCCGTCTTGCCAGGCTGGGGACGGGCGGCGGAATTGACCAAAGCCCGCCGCTTCCCCTGGTACGCCAGTACGAGATCCCGATCCGCCGTCGCCTCTATGGGCATGATGTCCAACCACCACTGCATAACGCGGTCGGACTTGGAGAAAAACCGGTGACCTCCGATGTCGATCCGATTTCCCTTGTAATTGACGGTGCGGGAGATCCCTCCGATGTACTGGCTTTTTTCAAGGACTATCGGCACGACTCCGGTCCTGCGCAGGAGTTCCAAAGCGGCGGTTAGGCCCGCCGGCCCGGCACCAATGAGGACTGCCGTTTTCCGATTGTCCATGTCTGTGCAGCTATCGACGGTTGCCTAAGTCAACCTTAGGCAGCACTGAACCAGTTTACGCGACGGGCTAAGAAAGTTCCTGGAGGCGCAACTAACTGGCCAGTGCTTCCTTGCCGGCGGTAAGCATCGGAATCATCTTTCCCCGGCTCTCGCCCTCGCACAACGCCTCATACAGTTCCACGCCTTTTATGGTGATCAACATCCGGCCGTTATCGGCGCCTTTTACGGCTTGGCTCTCACGCAGGTACCAGAACGCGAACTCCATATGTTCCTTAGGGATACCGAGAACCTCCTCGAGTTCGCGATAATTCATTCCAGCTTGGTCGGGCTGCCTCTGACGCTTGCGGTACAGCACACTGAGGATGCCCTCCCGTTTTCTCCGTTCGCCGGCCGGACCCGTGGAAGCCGCCGATTCGGCATCGAACACTTGCCACAGGGCGCGCTTGTTCTCGCGATACTCCACGTCGTAGGCGGCCCTTAGGACTGGATCCGATAGAACCTTATATGCTTTTACGATGGATTCGAATGTTTGGAAATTGCCGGTCTCGGCGTTGTCGGGATGGTAACGCTGCGCCAGCATACGGAACACACGTTGGATGGTCTCGGATTCGGCGGAAGTGCTGATCTGGAGCAGTTCGTAGTGGTCGGCGAAGGATTCGTTGAGCATGGCGGCTAAGATTATCGATCGACTAGGACTTCATGCGTCGATAGGGGAGTACGTGCTAAAATTTGGGACTAGGGCAGTTTTCTGAGAATGGCCTAAGCTGCTTGGAGGCGACGTGTGCCGTCATCTTTGGCCGCCACTTGCTCCCTATTGCCCGCCGTGTGCTATCCTGATTAGGTCACAATAGGATTAAAGAGTAAAGACGAGGAGTATCGATTCGAGAATGGCACTGGCGAGCGTAGTTAAGCAAGAAACGATTGATAAGTACCGGGTTCATAAGTCAGACACCGGATCGCCAGAGGTACAGGTAGCGATTCTGAGCCGTCGCATTGCTCAGTTGACCGAACACTTCAAGACCCACGCCAAGGATCATCACAGTCGCAATGGGCTGCGGTTGATGATTGCCCGGCGGCGGCGATTGTTGAATTACCTGAAGAGCCGAAGTCCGGAGCGGTACAAAACCCTGATATCGAGTCTGGGCATCCGCAAGTAGCGTCTAGCGGCGAAAAATCGGGGACTTTTATCATGTCCCCTCCCACCGTCCGGTATTGTTTTACCGGAAGGTGTTCCCCAATTCGTTCAATCTCCAAAGTCTCATTCTTTGATCCGCCACGCGTATGCGTCGGAGCTAAGGCGGGGAGGCAGGCCGGTCCTGCATTCCTGGATTGAAGGATATAGATGTCACACACCGTAGAGATCGACCTGCACGGTCGAAAGATCACCATTGAAACTGGAAAGCTCGCCAAACAGGCTAACGGAGCAGTTGTAGTCCGTTCGGGCGATTCAGTGGTTTTGGTCTCGGCCTGCGCGGCCGAGAAACCCAAGGCGACAGCGGCGTTTTTTCCGCTGACCGTTGACTACCGAGAATACACATACTCCGCTGGACGCTTTCCCGGCGGCTTCATCAAGCGCGAGGGACGTCCCTCCGAAAAGGAAATCCTCACCAGCCGGTTGATCGACCGCCCCATTCGTCCCCTGTTCCCCGAAGGGTTCATGAATGAGACGCAGGTCATCGCCATGGTGATGTCGTCTGACCCGGCCGGTGATCCCAGCGTCCTCGCCCTGCCCGGCGCTGCCGCAGCCCTGGCCATCTCTGAAATTCCCTTCCACCACATCCTCGCCGGCGTCCGCGTCGCCAAACTCGACGGCAAGCTGATTGCCAACCCGAATTACGAAGAAGCCAAGGGCAGCACGCTCAACATCATGGTCGCGGGCACCAAAGACGGCATCGTGATGGTTGAAGCCGGCGCCTATCAGGTGAGCGAAGCCGAGATCGTTGAAGCGATCGACTTTGGCCACAACTGCTGCCGGCTGATCATCGCCGGTATCGAGGAACTCGTCGCAAAGACTGGCAAGAAGAAGTGGGACTACAAGCCCGCCGCCATCAACGAGGAACTCGCCGGTCAGATCGAGAAGCAGTATCGCGTCGATCTCACCGATGCAATGGACACGCAGAAGTACACCAAGATCGACAGCTACCACAAGATCGACGCGCTTAAGGCCGTTGCTGTGGCCGGCGTGCCCGCAGAGCAGGCTAGCGAAGCAAGCGAGCTCTTCAGCCGCCTGAAAGAGCGCATTTTCCGCGACCAAATGCTGAAGCATCGCCGCCGTCCCGACGGTCGCAAGTTCGACGAGATCCGCAACATCGAGTGCGAAATCTCGCAACTCCCCCGCGTTCACGGCTCGGCTCTATTCACCCGCGGCGAAACGCAGGCCATGGTTAGCGCCACGCTCGGCACCAAGGACGACGAACAGCGCATTGAACTGCTCGATTCGAGCATCACGTCCAAGCGGTTTACGCTGCACTACAACTTCCCGCCATTTAGCGTTGGCGAGGTCGGCTTCATGCGCGGTCCCGGCCGCCGGGAGATTGGCCACGGCGCGCTGGCTGAGCGAGCGATTCAGCCGGTCCTGCCACCCGACACCCAGTTCCCCTACACCGTTCGCGTGGTCAGCGACATCCTCGAGTCGAACGGCTCGAGCTCGATGGCGTCAGTCTGCGGCGGAACGTTGGCTTTGATGGACGCCGGTGTGCCGATTTCGGCCCCCGTCGCTGGCATCGCCATGGGTCTGGTGAAGGAAGGCGACGCTTACGCGGTGCTTACCGACATCGCCGGCGCTGAGGATCACTACGGCGACATGGACTTCAAGGTCGCCGGCACCAAAGAAGGCATCACCGCGTTGCAAATGGACATTAAAGTCCCCAATGTGACGTCGGAACTGATGAAGGAAGCGCTCGAGCAGGCCCGCAAGGCTCGCTTGTTCATCCTCGAGAAGATGACGGCCGTAATCAGTGAACCGCGCGCCGAGCTGTCGCAGTACGCGCCGCGCATCTTCACTATGACCGTCCCCACCGACAAGATCCGCGAGATCATCGGACCGGGCGGCAAAATGATCCGCAGCATCGTCGACCAGACGGGCTGCAAGATCGACATCAACGACGATGGCACGGTGAACATCTTCGCCGCCGATGGCGCCGCCGCCAATCGTGCGATGCAGATGATCGGCGACATCGCCGCGGTTGCCGAAATCGGCAAGACGTATCTCGGCAAGGTGGTCCGCATCGTCGACTTCGGCGCGTTCGTCGAAATCTTCCCGGGCACCGACGGTCTGCTGCACATCAGCGAGATCTCCGAGAGCCGCGTGAAGCAGGTCCGCGATGAGTTGAACGAGGGCGATCAGATCCTGGTTAAGGTTCTGGCGCTCGAAGGCAACAAAATCAAGCTCAGCCGAAAGGCCATCCTCAAAGAGCAGCGCGACAAGCTGAAGCAGGGTAAGGAAAAGACGGAAACCCCGGCTCCGGCCACTACCTAGTCAATCTAAAATCGAACGTCAACTAGCCGGCAGCGTCGAGTAGACGCCGCCGGCTTTTTTGTCTTTCGCACCTGTTCCGCCGACCTACTTGAGCGTAAGCGGGCCTTCGGTAGACACGCGCTCGCCGTGCTTCCAGACGAAGACGACCATGCCGAGCAGAAAGCCCGGTATGAGCGCAGATGCAGCACCCGTGATGAGTATGAAAATGTGGAGTAGCGCCGCTCCCGCCATCGTGGACGCGAGCAGGATCATTCCGATCCGTGCCGACTGAGGAATGGCATAGAGCACCGCGCCCGTCACCTGAATGATGCCAGTGACGTATCGAAACCACTGGCCGAGCCCGATTTCAGTAAACAGCGGAATCCAGGTGGAGCCAAACATTTTCTCCGAACCCACCAATAGGAACACCAGCGCCACGGCCAGCCGCATGGCCCAATCGGGCGGACTCAACGTTTTTGCCTGACCAGTGTTCACTCTAGGAGACAATCTACCAAAACTCTAGGAGTCTGTCTACCAGAAAGGCGAGTGCGAGCTGTCTATTTCCAGAGCGTGGACGTGGACATTCGGCCGGACTCGGTGTGGATGATGACCAGTACTGGTTCGCTGACCCTACCCTCCACGTGGGGCCGGACGCCCGTAAAGACGAGGTTGCGGCTGTCCGGAAGAATCTGCTGCAACGTCCCAATTCCCGTGTCAGCGGTCCACACTGCTTTTCCGTTTTTGTCGAGCCGGGCAACCATCAGCGTCGAGTCGAGACCAGGTTTCGACGTGTAGGTGATTGCGAACCCGTCCGGGTGATTGAAGACCATTGGCCCCGTCTCTCGCCCCGCCGAGATCAGCGCGGCGTTGAGGTACTCACCGGTCCCCGCTAACCGATCGAGCGTCATGATCCTCGAGATCAACCGGCCTCCGCCCGGATCTGGTTGGACGCGGCCGGTGTAGATGCGCCGAAGTTCCCGCGTCTTCTGAACGGAAGTGTAAGCGGCCTGGTTCGACCCTGGCTTGAAATCGCGAGCGGCCTCGGCAGGTGTGTGTATGCCAATCCACTCGGTTGGCCACAGCAGTCCACCGGCGGTGAGAAAGCGCTCGGGCGGAGCGTCCGGCTGGGGATTCCGCACGTTTTCACAGGGTGATGCCTTCAACGTCGCCGGATCTACCTCAAAGGTGCGCCGAAAATCAGGTGCGGTAACCTGCAGCCGCTGCCCGAATGAATATCTCCGTGAATCATCCGCCCAAAGGTCGGCCGGAGGCGCTTTGAACTTGCGAACCTCGGGAGAAAGCAGCGGATCGTTGCTGTTGTCCACGCCGGGCAGATGAGTCAACGACGGATTCATACGGCGTAGATCGGCGGCAGTGATGATCTTCTCGGTGGCGTAGTTCAAGGCGCCGACGCCGTTGACGAAGAACCAGAGATTGCTTCCGTCATTGCCGAGCATACGTGCGCCGAAGCGGAGATCAGCTACGCGCATCCCGGAGGCGATGGGAATGAGCCGGCCAGATGAACTCCCGTCGATGGGGTGGAGGAACAGGCTGACCCGATAGCGGTCGTTCGCCGGGTCGCGGTGGAGGCTCACCATGTATGGCTCCAGTGTGCTGATCAGTGTCGCGATGTGGGCTGGGGTTCGAACCGACGGACTGACCGGAGTTCCGTAGGGCGACTTGATTCTCAGTCCCCAAAATGCCGCAGCCGCAAGCGCAAGGCCGCCGGCGATGGTTAAAAGAAGGAGTAACGCGAGTTTTCGAATCGGCGCCCGCGGAACGACGACGGCGGTCCGCTTCCCAGGCCCGGCCCAATTCCTCCAGTAATGGTTCAGCAGGTGAAGCCGGGTGACGAGATCGTCCATCTCCTCGTTCACCGCAGGTTCGAGTTCGCGTGCTGCGATCAGGCCGATGGAGACGCGCTGCAGTTGCTCGGAGGTGGGCTGAGCGTTGTTCGCTGACCACTCCTGCATCGCATGAAGTTGCTGCCGGAGCTGAAGCCACACCGGATAGTCCGGCTGCCGGATCGCGAAGCCGTCGATCTCGGTTGTGGTTTCGGCGAGCACCCGAAAGAACTGCTCACGGTTGTTGATTTCTCGCGGTCCGGGCGCAGCATGCGGTGGTACCGTTTTCGAGGCACTGACCATCGACTGGATGACGATCGCCTTCGAAATCGAAGGTGCGAGTTGCGCTTGACCGTCGATGATCAGCCGTGCGGCCGGCACCGTGCAGGTATAGGGAATCCAGTTTGGAGGGATTGAGTGCCTCGTAACGAGATCGTCAAACCTGAACGCCAATAATTTGAACAGGTCCTCGTAGGTGCGTGGCGAAGCGTGATCTGGGGGAACGGAGTCAGCGGGCGGTGCGGTCAGGCTCTCGCTGCCTGACTGGCGGCCGCGAGCAACGAGATCCTGAAGGTATTGGATAACCTGAGGCCCGATGTCATTCACCTGATCGATGAAGACAGGCGCACCAGGCGGGAGCGAAGTCAGGTTTATGCCGGAACTCTTGAGGATCGCGTATCCGGCCAAGTAGCCGGCAGCGGCCAAGGCCGTTTCAAGATGCACTCCCCGATCCGTTTTCAGAGATTGGTAGATGAGATCGTAGAGCTCGAGACCTGCCTGGGTATTACGTTGGACAAGTGCCGGGTCGGGGTCAGATGGCATGGCGATCCGCCAACAGTCGCGTTATTGAGCAGCCTTCTGCGATTTCGGCCTGGCGTCTAATCCGAAATCTTTCTGCACAGCCTCGTACCAAGGCTCATCGTCCTGCGCACTCCAATTAATCCACTCCTCATCAGTCATGGCTTTGCGCCACGCAACAAGGGCAGCGGCACTGGGACCGGAGAGATGCCGAAGCTGCCAGGTGCCGCTCTCGATGATGTTGCGGATAACGGCAGCGGTGGCGTCAGGAGATACGGGGTTCTCCAAAGCCGCGCGGAAAAAGCCCGAAAAGCGCGCGGGCTGCCGGTAGATCGACTCGCCACTCATCGCGATGTCCTGCGCCATCTTCGTATCCTGTATTCCAGGCTCCACCACCGCGACGCGAATATTGAAAGGCTTGCCTTCTCCAGCCAGCACCTCACTGATGGCTTCAAGGGCAAACTTCGAGGCAGCATATGCTCCAAGAGGCGAACTGGCGATGTGGCCGGATACCGAGGATACATTGATAATGCAGCCCTCCCGCCGCTCCCGCATCGCCGGTAGGACAGCCTTGATGCAGCGTACGGCGCCAAAGTAATTGGTATTCATCACCGCCACCAGGCTATCCATCGACAACTCCTCGATTGAACCGTGCGTTTCGATGCCGGCATTATTCACCAGCACATCGATCGGACCGGAGATCGCGGCGAAGCATGCGCGTACGGACTCGTCGGAATCTACGTCGAGAGGCATGATCTCTATCGGCAGATTCTCCCGTGCGGCGAGTTGCGCCAGTTGTGGTGCGCCGGCGGGCTTTCGCATCGTGGCGTAGACTTTGTGTCCAGCCCGCGCCAACTCGACCGCTGTTGAAAAGCCAATCCCCGAGCTGCTTCCGGTGATGAGAATTTTGCCCATAGGTTCTTGACTCTAGCACGCGGCTACATCGGAACGGCAAGGTTTATCGGGAGCTCTCATTCGGTTTCCATTGCAGTTCGAATGGTCAGCAGTAGGCCTCCCGCAGCCAACAGGACCATTCCTGCCAATTGAAAGGCTGCGCCGAGCCCCAACGCATCTTTGAGCCCGCCTGCCAGCGCCGCCAGCGCTCCACCCGCGATGCAGCCGGCAAAATTGAAAATGCCATAGCCGGTGGACCGCAAATCGTCACGCGCGATCTGGCACAGCACCGGCATGGTGTTGCAGTCGTACAAGCCGCGTCCGAGTCCGTACAACACGAGCGCCAAAATCAACACCGCCCGTGATTCGGTGAAGGCCAGCAGAAACAGGAACGGGCCCGCCGCCACTACGCCCACTGACTGCATGATCAGGCGCGCACGCTTGAACCGGACGCTGAAACGGTCAGTGAGCCAGCCTCCGGCGACGATGCCGGCAAAGCTCGCCACCTGGATATAGAACGTGGCGGTGAAACCTGCCTCGGCGAGACTCATGTGAAAGCGCTCGTAGAGGAACAGCGGCAGCCATGTGTAGACCAGCCAGTTGGCGATCGCGGTGGCCGTGAACACCAGCGTCAGCGTTCGGAAACCCGGTAGCTGCATCAGTTCGCGAACCGCCGCCATGAACGCGCCGGGCGTCGCCGATGGTGCGGCGTTCACGCGATCTCCCCGAAAGAACGCGGTCATGACGAAGAAGTAGATCAGGCCGAACCCACCCAGCACGACGAAAGCCGCACGCCATCCGTAGTGCTGACCGGCCCATCCCCCCACCGCACCGCCGATAACGAGTCCGAGATAGAGCCCACTTTGGTGCAGTCCCACGGCGAGCGAGCGGGTTCGCGGACCGTGCGATTCGGCGATCCTCGCCAGCGCCGCCGGCAGGTAGCATGCTTCGCTGACGCCCATAAGTCCGCGGGCGATGATGAGTTGAACGAATGAGGTGGAGAACCCGGTGGCGAGGGTCACTGCGCTCCACACGAGCAGGCTGATGCCGATGAGCCGGGCGCGCCCCATGCGGTCCGCGACAAATCCGGCGAACGGGCTAAGGGCGCCGTACACCCAGAGGAAGACGGTGCTTAGCAGCCCCAGCTGGAGACTCGACAGTCCCAGGTCGGCCGAGAGGAGCGGAAAGACAGAGAAGATCACCTGACGGTCGACGTAGTTAAGGACAGCGACCACCCACAGGACTGCCACCACCAGCCAGCGAAAGGTGGCCTGGCTCATGTCAGGCGAATATCCGTGAACTCCAACTCTTCCCTGAACCGTCGCACCTGGTCGTCGGTGAGTCCCTGACGCGGACGTATACAGCCGCCGCAATCGATTCCGCGCCACTTGAGAATCTGTTTGACGGCAGGAAATTGCGGGTAGCGAAGGGCAATGCGCATGAAGGTGTTGATGCGGTCCTGCACGTCGCGCGCGCCGGTCCAATTGCCACGCTGGGCGCGGTCGTAGATTTCGACGAACATCTCAGGCACGACGTTGTAGTAGGTGCCGATTCCACCGTCGGCCCCCATCAGCAGTCCGGCGGTGAGCACTTCGTCGCGGCCATTAAAGATCACTGCGCCGTTCTGTTTGAGCAGGCGCATCCGGTAGAGGTCATAGTCGGTGAACTTCAAGCCCACCACGCCCGGGATTTCGCAAAGCTCCAGGATGTGCTCGAGGGTGCGGATGGCAGGACACGTTTCCGGGAAGTAGTAAACCAGAAATGGCACCTCGCAAGCTGCGGCGATCTCGCGGTAGTAAGCCCGAATCTCCTCGAATGGGAAGAGCCCTTGTGGCGGCAAAGCGCTGACGGCGGTAGCCCCGGCGCGCCCCGCATGACGGGCCAGTTCCACCGCGTCGGCGGTGCGATTCGCGCCCACATGCACGATCACCTGCTTCCCTTTGGGGGATCCTTTAACCGACGCCTCGGCAACCAGTTTCCGTTGCTCCACGGTTTGTTGCAATCCTTCGCCGGTCTGGCCGCAGACGTAGACGCCGTGAACGCCGGCCGAATACAGGCTGTCGAGCAGGAGTTCGTAGGATGCCGGCGCGAATTTCTCCTCGGCGTCGATGGGCGTGAGAATAGCCGGGATGATTCCCTTCAAGTCAGGGTTCGTACTCATGTGCGAACACAATGCTCTCACACGGAGGTTGGGTCCCGCCGCCTAATCCAGCCGCAGCGCTACCAGCGGATCTACGTGTGTCGCGCGTCGCGCCGGTATCGCGCACGCCACCAATCCCGCCATGATCAAAAGCAAAGCCACAATCAGGAACGTAGCCGCGTCGGGCCGGAATGTGCCGGCGAGCAGAGAGCGGAGGGCGCGGATCAAGCCGAACGCCGCCAGCAGTCCCACCACCAGTCCGATCGCGACTTGCCGCATGCCCTGAGCCAGCACCGAGACGACGATGTCGCGGGACGTGGCCCCCAGCGCGATTCGAACGCCAATCTCGTGAAGGCGTTGATTCACGGCGCCGGCTACGACGGCGTACAATCCCACCGATGCGAGCACCGTGGCTATCACAGCGAAGATGGCGAACATCGACCCGAATACTCGTATCGCCCAATCGTGTAGTTCGATATCGGCGTCGAGTGTCCGTAGCGCGTAGACCGTTAGATGTTCATCCAGCTGCTTCACCTCAAGCCGGAGGGCCTGGGCCAGAGTTGCCGGCGGCACCCGTGTTCGCGCCATGACGGACATGCCCCCCAGTGGCCGCTGGCCGTACGGAAGATAGATGAGCGGCTGAAACTCCCGCCGAATCGTCTCGTTCTGCCAGATGTCGGGAGCCACGCCTACCACCGTGAGCCAGGGCTGTTGGGCGCCACCCTCAATCAGGCGCAGACGCCGGCCGACGGCTTCCAGGCCCGGCCAATACTGAGCCGCGAAGCTGCGGTTCACAATCACAGCCGGCATTCCTGCCAGACTGTCAGCGCCGGTAAACTCGCGACCTGCGAGTGTTTCCGCTCCCATAGTGTGGAAGTAGCCTGGAGCGACGATCAGCCCCCTGACATCCCGGTTGGCGCCGGAGTCCTTTGCCGGAGAGCCTTCCACCTCATAGGCAAAAGACATGCCTTCGTGTCCCGGCAGGCTCGACGCGAGCGAGACGGCTTCCACGCCGGGAAGGGCCCGGATCCGCGTCTGCAGTTGATCGTAGAAATTCAGTCGATCGTCGGGACGGGAATAAGTCGTGTCGGGCAAGCTCACGCTCATAGTGAGCACCCCGGCGGTCTTCACGCCGATCTCCGAGCTATAGAGGGTGAGGAGGGTCCGCACCACCAATACAGTGCCTACCAACAATGTCACTGCTGTGGCCATCTGGCCGGCAACAAGCAGACCCGACAAGAATCTCCCGCGAGATCCGCCGCTAGCCGCATGCCCGCCGTCCTTTAACGTGGCGTGCACATCGACTTTCGACAACCGTAGCGCCGGCACGAGACCAAATGCGATTCCCGCACCGATTGATATTGCACTTAAGTACGCAAACACGGTGTAGTCCATCGAGAAGTCGACCCAGGCCGGTTTGCCGGTACCTGCGACCGCGATGTCGAAAGCGCGGACGCCCCAAATTGCCAGGAGCCAGCCGAGAAATCCACCGGCTGTTGAGAGCGTGATGCTTTCCACCAGCAATTGCCGGACGATGCGCCAGCGTCCGGCGCCGAGAGCCACCCGTATCGAAATCTCGCGTGCTCGCGCCACCGCGCGTCCCAGCAGGAGATTGGCCACGTTGGCGCACGCCACTAGAAGAACGAGTCCAACAGCGATCCAGAGCCCCACCAGCACGGTCCGAATGCGCCGGTTGAAGTAATCTCTGCCTTCGAGGACACTGATGCCGAGGCCCTTGTCGGCTGCGCTGTACTCCTTCTCCAGGCGTCGGGAGATGGTGGTCATTTCACTGCGAGCCGATTGCAGCGTGGCGCCTTGCGCAAGTCTGCCGAGCATCATCAGTCCGCGGTGATCGCGCTTTTGCCACTGGCCCGAAGGGACCAACGGCAGCCACAGGTCCAGCGGCACTCGGAATTGCATCTTGGGCCCGAGGACGCCGATCACTACGGTGGGCACATCGTCGACGCGGATCGCTTTCCCGATGATGGAGGCGTCGCGACCATAGCGCGTTTCCCAAAGGGTGTAGGTGAGCAGCGCTACCGGGGCGGCTCCCACGCGCTCGTCGGCCGTCGTGAAATCGCGCCCGAGTTTGGGTTGCTGTCCGAAGGTCGAGAAGGCGTTGGCGGTGACTTTCATGGCACGGTAGCGCTCGGGAGCCTCGCGCGTATCGCTGAGGTTTACAGCGGCGAAAGCATAGGCCACTAGGGCGTCGAAGGATTTGGCTTCCGCGCGGAAGTCGAGAAAGTCGGGATATGACCGGGCCGTATCGCAAGGCAGTTCGCAGCCTGCCTCCGCGCCCTGGACATACACGAAGTGGCCGTTCGCCTCATATGCGAGCGGCTTCAAGAGGACAGCATTGGCCACTGTGAATATGGCCGCGTTCACGCCGATACCGAGTCCAATGGCGACCACAGCAGCGATCGCGAAGCCGGGATTCTTACTCCAGAGTCGCAGTGAGTGTTGGAGGTCCTGGACGACGCTTCCGGCGACCGCCAAAGGATCGCCCTCGCGGACCCGTTCCTGAACCCGGGTGGCATTGCCGAAGGTGCGTAAAGCGGCTGAGCGAGCGTCCTCTGGCGTCATCCCACGGCTGAGGTTATTCTCAATCTCGTATTGAAGGTGAGTCCGAATCTCTTCATCGAGATCGTCATGGGAGCGCCAACGCAGCCAACGAGGAATTCTCATGTCACGCCTCCTGACCCTCAGTTCGCAGGATTCGCGCCACCGCCCGGACCATCTTTTCCCACTTGCCTGCTTCCGCCGTCAGCCGGCTTCGACCCAAACGCGTCAGCTTGTAGAACCGCGCCCGGCGATTCTTATCCGAGATACCCCACTCAGAGGCAATCAGGCCCGCCTTCTCGAGGCGCTGCAGGGCAGGATAAAGTGAGCCGTGATCGATGAGGAGAACCTCGCCGGACGTGCTCTGGATGTTGGTGGCGATTCCATGGCCATGGCAGGGCCCGAATACCAGCGTCTGAAGGATCAGGAGATCGAGCGTCCCCTGAAGCAGTTGAATGCGGTCGTTATCCTTGGGCCCAGTCATTCTAGGAGACAATCTACTACAACTCTGGGAGACTGTCTACCTGAAAGTTGCCGGTGCAGAGAAGGCACGCTCTGACTCATAATTGTTGTCTCAAGCACTGGGGCTTGGCCGCCATGTCCAAAATCGTTTACCGGGAACGAATCGACCGTGTGCTCGACTATATTTCGGCACATCTCGATGAAGAGCTTTCGCTGCGCAGGTTGAGCCGCGTGGCGTGCTTTTCACCCTTCCATTTCCACCGGCTATTTCAGGCGTTCAATGCGGAGACGCTGAACGAGTATGTGCGGCGAATGCGGCTGGAACGCGCGGCGTCGCTGCTGCGCGCCTCACCGGAGCGGCGCATTACAGACGTGGCGCTAACAGTCGGATTCGCGGGACTGGCCGAGTTCTCTCGGGCCTTCAAACGTCATTTCGGTCTGAATGCCAGTGAGTGGGACCGCCGGGCACCGCTGCCGAATAGCAAGATCAGCAAAGCGCCGCTCCCGTTTCCACCGTACTCTGTGGAAGAACTGGAGGCATGGAAGAAGTCAAAAGGGCAGCGGGTACGCGTGGTGAAGTTTCCGGCTTCGCGGTACAGCTATATTCGGGTCCACAATCCGTATGGCAGCGGCCGTCTGGTGCAGGCTTACCAGGATCTCATGCGGTGGCTCGGCGAAGAGGGCGTGGCGTTGCGAGACACGGTGGTGGTCGGGATGTCGCAGGATGATCCCACCATCACTCCGCACGAGAAATGCCGCTATGACATGGGCGCAGCTTTTGCGGGTTCAGTCGAGGCGGGCATTCTGCGTGAGGCATTGCGGGAGCGGGGTGGCAGCCATCGTGGACCGCCAGCGTCGAAGCCGGGCTTCAGTAGTCGCAGTTTTCCGGCGGGACGCGTAGCGGTGATGCGTGCTACCGGAGGGCTGGATGAAGTGGGTCGGGTCTGGCAGTATCTGTACCGTTGCTGGCTGCCGTCGAGCCGTTATGAGCCGGGCGACTCCCCCGCGATGGAGATCTTCCTGAGCCTGCCCGAGGAAGTGGGTTGGGAGCATTTGGATCTGTACGCCTGTATTCCGGTTTAAGAGATTTAACAAGGGGAAAGAATAGTGATCAGACAAATCGTAATTGCAGCCCTGTTGAGCCTGCCGGCGTTGATGGCGGCGGAAACCACCAATTTCGGAACGTTTTCGGTGAGCTTGACTGTGAAGGACATCGGCAAATCGCGGGAATTTTACGAAAAGCTGGGCTTCAGCAAAGTGAATCCACCTGCGGGCGTTACCTGGCCGAATTACGGCGGGAACTGGGTGATTGTGAAGAATGGAGAAGCCATCGTGGGCTTGTTCCATGGCGCTTTTGAGAAGAACACGCTCACGTTCAATCCTACCGATGTCCGCACGATTCAGGACAACCTGAAGCAGCAAGGATTGAAATTCACAGTAGAGGCGGTGCCGGGCAAGGGACCAGCGTTTGCGCTACTGACGGATCCGGATGGGAATCCGGTGCTGCTCGATCAACACTAAACCGCACCGGATTCCGCGGTCCTTTTATGCCTTGAAGAACGCGAGCAGGTCGGCGTTTACTTGATCCTTAAGCGTCGAGCACATTCCGTGCGGTGCGCCCGGGATCACCTTGAGCGTGGAGCCTTTCACCAGTTTGGCGGACAAGCGGGCCGAGTCTTCGATTGGGACAATCTGGTCGTCGTCGCCATGCAGGATCAGGGTTGGCACATCGAATTTCTTGAGATCTTCGGTGAAGTCGGTTTCCGAAAACGCCTTGATGCAGTCGACTACCGCCTTGTGACCGGCAAGCATGCCCTGTAGCCAGAACGAATCGCGGAGACCTTGCGAGACCTTCGCGCCGGGCCTGTTGAACCCGTAAAACGGAGCGCTTAGATCTTTGAAGAACTGGGAGCGGTCGGCCAGCACGCCAGCGCGTATTTTGTCGAACTCCTCAATCGGAAGTCCTCCCGGATTCGCGGCGGTCTTTACCATCACCGGCGGCACCGCTCCAATCAGGACGGCTTTGGCAACCCGCTTGGTCCCATGCCGCCCGATATATCGGGCTACCTCGCCGCCGCCGGTGGAATGGCCGACGTGGATCGCGTTCTGGAGGTCGAGCGATTCGACGAGAGCCAACAAGTCGTCGGCGTAGGTGTCCATCTCGTTGCCGTCCCAGGGTTGGCTTGACCGGCCGTGGCCCCGCCGGTCATGGGCGACGCAGCGATACCCGTTATTTGCCAGGAACACCATCTGGTCTTCCCAGGCATCAGCGCTGAGCGGCCAGCCATGACTGAAAACCACCGGCTGCCCTTCGCCCCAATCCTTGTAATAGATCTCTGTTCCGTCTTTAGTTTTGATGGTCATGCGTCCTCGCAGCCTTGGATGATTGGACCGCTGCGGCCGACCCGGGAAAACGATCTTTGGGAAATACGGCGGACGGGAAATAGGGCGGGGGCGGCAGGGTCTACGAGGATAGACCCGTTCAGCGGAAAGTTGCTTCAGTATTTAAATGGCGGAGGAAGAGGGATTCGAACCCCCGTAAGAGTTTCCCCTTAAACGGTTTTCAAGACCGCCGGTTTCAACCACTCACCCATTCCTCCAAACCTTATTCTACCGCGCGGATTCTTAACCGTCTTCCCACGGCCGGAATCGCGCTCCGGTCATCACTGCGCGGGCGGATGGTGCGGCCGCGCGATCGACATAAAAGAATGCGCCGGTGCGCTCGGAGACAAAGACGACGCCGCCGCGGTAGGTGTCCGTTTCCACCACGTAATCCACTCCGGCCTGTGTGAAGACGTCTTCCAGACGCAGGGCATCCTTAAGACGCTTGGCGATGTAGATCAATTCGAGGGCGTCGTCTTCGAAAAAACCGGGTTCCTGACGCACTCAATCAGGCTTTCGCGGCCGCCGGGCGAGTACCCATTCGAGCAAGGAAACTCTCGTACGCTCCGGGCGAATTCTTCTTTTGATACTCGATGTATTTCTCGCCCACTGTCTGAAGGTTTCTCCAGGCGTTGGGATTCCCCATCATCTTCCGCAAGTCGTCGACTATTGGCCTGGAGCGAAGCCACGTCAGCAGCAGTTCCTGCCCGCTTTGATAGAAAAGCTCCTCGTTCAGGACGCCGTTGCTGACAAAAGACGCCACCATCTCCCAATAGCTGCTCACCATTCGCGCGAAAGCATTGGCTTCAGACCCAGGCGGGCAAATCTCATTGAATTCGGCCATAGTCTGGGGATAGAAATTGGTCACAAACCAGGCTCGCGCCTGTCGCATTTTGTCTTCGCGCCGCAACTCGTAGAGCCGCAGGATCAGGTTCGCATCATCATGGGTCGGTAGACGGTCCATAGCTCCATCATAAAGGTTGAGAATAATCTTTACCGGTTGACACTACTTCCATGTGACCGCTCCGGCTCTCAGCGACGACGAACAACTGCACTGGCTCGCCCTAAGGCTGGTTCCAGGATTAGGATGCCGAAAATGCCAGCGGCTCATTGACCGCCTGAGAACGCCGCAAGCGGTCTTTCGCGAATCCCGATCTTCGCTCGAAGCAGAGGGCATCTCTCAGGCGGTGGCGCAGAGTATTGTCAGCGGCTGTACGTTTGAGGACGCGGTCCTACAGCATCAGCGTATGCTCGACTCCGGCGCGAGCCTGATCCCCTGCACCTATCCTTTCTATCCGCCGCTGCTGCGCGAAATCTACGACCCGCCTATCCTTTTATATGCACGCGGGCGCATCGAACTACTACAGTCTCTGATGCTGGGCGTCGTTGGCACCCGGCGGCCCTCGGATTACGGCTCGGTGGTGGCTCGACGGCTGGCGTCCGACCTGGCGCAAGCCGGCCTGACGATTGTCAGCGGCATGGCGCGGGGCATTGACACAGCTGCCCATACGGCCACACTCGAAGCAGGCGGCGACACCATCGCGGTTTTCGGCTCAGGGGTCGATCATGTTTATCCGGCTGAGAATCGCAAACTAGCAGCGTCGATCGCGGAAAAAGGACTGCTTCTATCTGAATTCCCGATGGGTAGCCCCGGGCATCCTCAGAACTTTCCGATACGCAATCGCATCATTAGTGGTATGAGCGTCGGCGTCCTGATTGTGGAGGGCGCGCAATACAGCGGCTCAGCCATCACCGCGCGGTTGGCGCTGGATCAGGGGCGAGAGGTTTTTGCGGTTCCTGGAAACATCACAAACAGCATGAGTTGGGGGCCGAACCTGCTGATCAAGCAAGGAGCAAAGCTGGTTCAGGACTGGAACGACGTCGTTGTCGAGCTCACGTCGGAGGATCGCTGCCGGCTGCTAGCATCCACCGGTAACGAATTGAAAGATAACGGTGATTCCACTCGTCCGGAGCAGGCTAGCTTACCGTTAGGCCCGGCGGGGGAGACCTGTAGGACGGTCCTCTCAATGCTAAAGCCGGACGTCTCGCGCCAATTGGAAGATTTGGTTGAATCCTCAAGCGCCTGTTCCTCATCAGAAATAATCGCGGCACTGTTCGAGCTTGAAATGCTTGGCATTGTCCGTCAGCTTCCAGGCAAGAACTTCATCAAGGTCTGGGCGGAAGCAGCGGCCTCTTGACTTGCCCCCCGATTCACCCTCTCTCCGCGCATGGTAAGATTTCGGTGGATTGTCTGGGCTCCCACCGCAGGCACTAATAAAGAAATCATATGGCAAAGAATCTCGTGATCGTCGAGTCGCCGGCTAAGGCGAAAACGATCGGCAAATATCTAGGCAAGGACTTTCTGGTCAAGGCTTCGCTTGGCCACATCAAGGATCTGCCGAAAAAAGATCTCGCCGTCGACGTGCTGCACGGCTTTGAACCCAAATACGAAGTCATCGAGGGTAAACGCAAGCTGATCCAGGAACTGAAGGCTGCCGTGAAGGGCGCGGACGCCCTCTACCTCGCAGCTGATCCTGATCGCGAAGGTGAGGCAATTTGCTTCCACCTGCAGGAAGAGTTGTACGACAAAAAGGGCACCACGCAGGTTTTTCGCGTGATGTTCAACGAAATCACAAAAAACGCCATTCAGAAGGCGTTTGAAAAGCCGGTCCAGGTAAATGTGAGCCTTGTGGAGGCTCAGCAAGCCCGCCGCATTCTCGACCGTTTGGTTGGCTATAAGATCTCGCCATTACTTTGGGACAAGGTGCGCCGTGGACTTTCCGCCGGTCGCGTCCAGACAGTGGCGCTGCGTCTGATTGTCGAGCGGGAACGCGAGATTCGCGCCTTCATCAAGCGTGAGTATTGGACCATCGACGCCAATCTGAACGCGAAGAAGCCTCCCATTCTCGGTGCGCGCTTCATGCGCCGGAACGATCAGACCCTCGAGATTGGTGATGAAGCTACTGCCAAAGGCATCGTCGACCAGGTCAGCGAATCTTCGTTCCTCGTCCACTCGGTGGCAAATAAGGAAAAGCGGCGCAATCCGGTTCCTCCTTTTATTACATCCACTCTGCAGCAGGAATCCGCCCGCAAGCTGCGATTCAGCGTCAAGCGGACGATGATGCTGGCGCAGCAGTTGTACGAGGGCGTGGAAGTCGGCACTGAAGGCTCGGTGGGTCTCATTACCTACATGCGTACTGACTCCACTCGCGTCTCTAACGACGCGTTAGATGAAGTACGGCAGATGATCAGCGAGCGATATGGTACGCAGTATCGCCCCGACACGCCGAATGTCTATAAGAGCAAGAAGGACGCCCAGGATGCGCACGAAGCCATTCGTCCGACGTCCTCCATGCGTGCTCCCGACGCCGTTGCCCAATATCTGGCCGAGGATCAGTTGAAGCTCTACCGCCTGATCTGGATGCGATTCGTCGCGTCGCAAATGCGTCCGGCGCTCTTCGATCAAACCACCATCGATGTGCACGCCACGGGCAAGGACAGCGCGACTTACCTTTTCCGGGCCACCGGCAGCGTCCAGAAATTTGACGGTTTCCTCAAGGTCTACGAGGAAGGCAAGGATCAAAAGGACGAAGAGGACGATGAACTCAAGCACAAGCTGCCCGCAGTGACGCAGGGCGAGGTGCTGAAACTCAAGTCGATCGAACCCGAACAGCATTTCACCGAGCCGCCTCCGCGTTTTACGGAAGCGACGCTGGTGAAGGAACTGGAAGCAGACGGAGTTGGCCGTCCATCCACTTACGCCTCCATCCTGTCTACCATTCAGGAACGCGAGTACGTAAAGAAGGAAGGCGGGAAGTTCGCGCCTACCGAACTAGGCGAAGTGGTAACAGATCTTCTTTTGGAGAGCTTCAACGACCTGTTTGCCATCAGCTATACGGCTGGCATGGAGCAGACGCTCGACGACATAGAAGAAGGCAAAGTCGACTGGCGCGAGGCCATGGGCGACTTCTATAAGCGCTTCGAGAATGATCTCGAGGTGGCGGCGCGTACCATGACCGACATTAAGCGCATGGAGGAGCCCACCGAGTTCCTCTGCGATAAGTGCGGCAAGCCAATGGTCATCAAATGGGGCCGGCACGGCAAGTTTATCGCCTGCACCGGTTACCCGGAATGCACCAGCACGCGTGAACTACAGGTGGACGTCCCCGATGGCGAGCAGGATGCGCAGGAATACTGCGAAAACTGCGGTCGCTCGATGGTCCTTAAGAAGGGCCGTTTCGGGACGTTCTACGCTTGCAGCGGATACCCGGAATGCAAGACCACCAAGAAGATCGGCGGAGAGCAGAAGCAGTCGGACGTGCCTCTCGATGAGGAGTGTCCGCAATGTCAGAGCAAACTCGTCCTGAAGCAGGGTCGCTTTGGCGAATTCACGGCTTGCAGCAATTATCCCAAGTGCAAGTTTGTGAAGCAGAAGACGATCGGTATCAAGTGCCCGTCGTGTAGCGAAGGCGAAGTGGTGGAGCGGCGGTCCAAGCGCGGCAAAACTTTCTTCGGCTGCAATCGCTATCCGGAGTGTGACTTCGTTGCCTGGGCCAAGCCGATGGACGAGAAGTGTCCGCAGTGTGGCGGTCCGTACTTGGTCGAGAAGTGGCTAAAGGCGGGCCCGATCGCACAGTGTCCGAATGCCGAGTGCAAGTACAAGCGGCCGCTGCCGCAAGCTGAACCGGTAGCGGTTTCAAGCTAATAACCGTCGTTCAACTGCCCGCACTGCGAACCAGTAGTGCGGGCCGGTTCACTAGTACCAGCCGGAATCCCTCGTTGTTAAGGTGTTTCTCCAGAACGAATTAGGTTAGGTACCCTACACGGACTCAAAATAACGTGTATACTCAGTACCCGGTACTGGACATTCAGTCGCCGGTACTTTGTTCGGAGGAACAATGAGAAACTTATTAAGCAGCACGCTGCTGCTTTGTCTGGCGACAGCCATGGCTCCCGCCGGTGTGATCATCGCACCCGGCCCGTTTACTGCAACGGACACCGTCAATTGGTCGCAACTTGGACCTGATGGCACCACTCTCCCTTCCAGCTTTAACGCTCTGTCGGCGTTGAACCAATCGATTAGCGTACAACTCACCGGGGCCAATGGATTGACCTCGGTAGTGTGCGATCCAATTACACCGGTGAACTGCAGTTGGGCGCCGCCCGCAACGGGGTATAACATCGGTAACACGTTGATTTGGGCAGAGGATCTCAATGGTGCTGGATCGGCGCCGATCACCTTCTTGTTTCCGGCTCAATTTAACGCCGGGCTGTATCTTCAGCCCGCCAGCTCTGGGCCTTTTAGCGTTCTGGTGCAAGCATTTAACGGCGCAACGCTTTTAGCGAGCGGAACGGTGACCAGCGAGGGCACCGGCAATCCGGTATTCGCTGGAGCGTTGAGCAACCAGCAGAACATCACCTCTCTAGTCCTTAGCCTTAACTCTTGCGGCGCATTCCAGTGCGATCCCAACGATTTTTCGGTCAATACACTGAGACTCGGTTCGGTCCTGGTAGTTCCCGAGCCGGCAACACTCTCGATTGTTGGGATTGGTCTGATCTTTGCGGCTGGTCTACGAAAACGGATGTCGTCCTCCAGGAGAAACGGATGAAGCTATTGTTTTTGACCCGATTCATCTCGGCGGCTGCGTTGACTGCCTCGCTGATGACACTGCAGGCGCAAGACGATGCGCCATTGTCGCCTGACCAGCTACGACTCATCCCGGTGCAGCCGGCCGTATCCAGGCTTGCTAAGGCTCCCTTGCGCGGAGGCATTGGGGGTTCCAGCGCTGCTCTGAAACTCGCGGTGTGGCCGTACCAGTTTGTTTCCACGCGCGATGGAAATACCTATGCAGGCACGATCGTCGGCGGCAATCCCCTCAACCACGGCGCTCGTACCACCACCGTTCCCGTTGTCATCATTCCGCTACGGATTCAATTCACCGGCACGGTGCGAAACTTCGATCCGACTTCGCCGGATGTTGGCTGTCTGGGAGCCGGAAACACCGCAATCACATTGAGCCAGGCATCTCCTATCTTCCAACCTGCGCCGTACACTATCAACGGCGTTAATGTCGGCACAACCACATTTCCCGATGCCTTCCAGCGAGCTCAGTTCTGGCCCTCCGTCAGTCAGTTTGCGCCCGCTTACCACCTCGCCTTTAACGTCAGCGTCGCGGCCAAGCAGACCATTTCAGTCGTCAACAACGGTGCCACCGGGGCGACTTTCAATTTTAGCGGCAACTGTACTACGAACACGCTCGTCAACGATAACCCTCCCCGGCTTGGGGTTATCGACATCAACTTCCTCGATCCGCTGCTGACCGGGATCATCACCACGCTGGGAATTACGCCGAATCAATTTCCGCTATTTATTATTTATGGCGTAGTGATCTCAGATGGTACGGCAAGCAACCTCAACAATTGCTGTATTCTGGGTTATCACAACGCGGACGGCACTGCGTTAGCTCCTGGGCAGACCTATGGGATCGCCGGATATGATCAGGGGTACCTGTTCAGCGGTACCAAGGACATCTCCGTTCTTTCCCACGAGGTAATGGAATGGGTGGACGACCCCAGCGGTAGCAATCCAACGCCCCCATGGGGAAACATCGGACAAGTTAGTGGGTGCCAAGGAAACCTGGAAAACGGCGATCCGCTTTCCGGGACGCTCATGCCTCCGGTGACTATGCCGAATGGTGTTACTTACCACGCTCAGGAACTGGCCTTCTTCTCCTGGTACTATGGCGTACCTTACCCGGGAGCCGGCGGCGTGTACTCGAGCAACGGGACGTTTGCTGGGGTTGCAAAACTCTGTCCTCCGGGCGGCACTAACTAACCCGGTTTCTCAGTTTTCAGGGCTGGTCCTACTCTGGACCAGCCCTTTTTCCTCCCCTCGTAACTCTCTTCGCGGGCTCCGTCCCCAAAATCAATCCGAAAACTGTGAAACGATAGTGCCCTGTCGTTTCACAAGTTTCAGAACGAAGGCACCAACGACAAAAGGACTCCCATGGATAAATTGATCGTCTGCTCCCCCAAGCGCCTCCCCAAGACCAAATGGGTTGCCGCCGCGAAACAAGCTATCACCATCAATCCGGTGAATCATCCGAACCTCGCCCATCTGGCCGCGGCTATGTCCGGATTCACCCCTACGCCGGAGCGCATCGCGCTGGTGACCTCGAAGTATTGGGGCAACAAGGGTGTGAAGCTGACCGTGTCCTTCCTGGACAATGCTCCGGCCGATCTTCGGGCTCGTATTCTGCTGCACATGAACGCCTGGGCGAAATCGTCCAATGTCCAGTTCACCGAAACCAAGAGCGGCGGCCAGGTTCGCATCGCCCGTGCCGGCGGCGCCAATGGCGGCTATTGGTCCTATGTGGGCACCGATATCCTGTCGATTGCCAAGGCCCAGGCGACGATGAATCTGGAAGCCTTCACCATGCAGACGCCGGAATCGGAATACCATCGCGTAATCCGTCATGAGACCGGTCACACGCTTGGTTTCCCGCACGAGCACATGCGGCGCCAGCTGGTAGCGAAAATCGACCCGGCCAAGGCCATCGCTTATTTCAAGAAGACGCAAGGCTGGAGTCCGGCCGAAGTCCGGGCGCAGGTTTTGACGCCGCTCGAGGATTCAACTCTGCTTGGAACGCCGAAGCCTGATCCGAAATCGATCATGTGCTACCAGCTTCCTGGGGAGATCATGAAGGACGGAAAGCCGATCGTAGGCGGACTCGACATTGACCAGTCCGACTATGCGTTCGCCGGATCGATTTATCCTAAAGCCTGATGCCCAAGGCTAAGGTCGCAGCCCGTCCCAAGCGCGCCAATCCCTATCAGGTGCCGTCCACACGGCCGCTGCGCGTGTATGCGTTTGACCCCAGTGTGGGTCGTAAGCTGAACAACTACATGACGGTGAAGGTGCCATTTGAGACCCTCACCCCAGGGCCGGTGGGCGCACAACTCGCTATCGTCGACTACGACGCCAGCAATGAGCGCTATTACGATCCAGTGGATCTGGATCATCCGGTGGTGTTGATGAATAGCGGGTTGGACCCGAGCGAGTCTGACCCGCGCTTTCATCAGCAGATGGTTTATGCCGTTGCTTCCGATACCGTCCGCCGTTTTGAGTTCGCGCTCGGCCGTTCGATACGCTGGCGGACGATGCCGGGGCAGAAGCGCAACGATCCATTCCACGGCCGTCTGCGCATCTTTCCTCACGCCTTTCAGGGCGCCAACGCGTTCTATGATCCCGAGCTGCGGTCGGTTCTGTTTGGCTATTTCTCGGCTGGCGATAAGGATCCGGGAACCGTACTGCCGGGCCAGACGGTGTTCACGTGTCTTTCACACGACATCGTTGCCCACGAACTGACTCACGCGTTGATCGACGGTCAACGTGAGTACCTCACCGAGGCGACTGGGCCGGACGCGGCTGCATTTCACGAAGCGTTTGCCGACTTGGTGGCGCTGTTTCAGCACTTCACCTATCGCGAAGCTTTGCTCGACACCATACAACGTAGCGGCGGCATGATCTACCAGCAGAAGCTGACGCCTCTGGCGGGCAGGAACAGTAAAGATGCGCAGATCATTCCGGAACTGTCTGAGGACAACCCACTGGTGGGGCTGGCACAGCAGTTTGGACAATCGATGGGGAACCGCAGCGCTTTGCGGTCGGCAATCGGGACTCCTCCGAATTCGCGGCGTCTGGACGATACGACAGAGCCGCATTTGCGCGGATCCATCATGGTGGCGGCAGTCTTTGACGCGTTTTTCACGGTCTACATCAAGCGCACGCGCGACCTGTTCAGCATTGCCCGCGCCTCTGGCTCGCCGCCTTCCACCACCGAACTACATCCGCTGCTTGCCGAGCGTTTGGCGGGAGAAGCGTCGAAACTCGCCGAGGCGTTCCTCAATATCTGTATCCGCGGGCTGGACTACTGCCCTCCGGTAGATATGCAACTTGGTGAATTTCTCCGGGCCGCACTCACCGCTGACGCCGACCTGGTTCCGGACGATCCCTACGATTATCGTGCCGAGGCCATCAAGGCGTTCCGGCTGCGCGGCATCATACCGCCGGATATCAGTTCATTCTCCGAGGACTCCCTTCGCTGGCAGAGTCCCGAGGCCACCGGGCATCGCTTGCCTCCCTGCGTGGGTCTGAATTACGGCCCGCTAAACGCATCGACGGACGTCGATACCGACGAATGGCGCGTCCGTAATACTCACAATGCGCGCGTTCTGAACGCTTTCGCCAAAAAGCATGCCGCGGCGCTCGGGCTGGACCGGCGACTACCCATTCAGCCACATTCGTTCCATCCGACTCACCGCGTTGCACCCACCGGCCGTTTGGCGGTGGACTTTGTCGTCGAGTTTCTCCAACAACGCACGGCGATGCTTGACCCCAAGACACCCGGGTCTCCGACTTTCTCATTTCGAGGCGGGTCGACAGTCATCTTCGACGAGCGTGGCAACGTACGCTACGTCATTCAGAAGAACGTGAACAACGAAGCGCGTCTGAGAAACCAGCGCTCGTTCCATATTCAACAACTCAGTCAGACTCCGCTTGCGCCGCAAAAAAAGAATCTCGACACGCGGACCAATTTCCGATTGCTTCACCAGGGGATGCCATGACGAAGAAGAATATCCGCATTCGCATGTATCGCGTCGGCTTCGGCGACTGCTTTCTGGTCTCGATTCCTGCACGCGAAGGCATGGAACACATCCTGGTGGATTGCGGCGTACATCCGCGTGGCGATCTCCGGCAGATTCCCGCCATCGTGCAACATATCTTCGATGAGACGGGTGGAAAGCTCGCGCTGGTGATCGCTACCCACGCGCACCAGGACCATATCTCCGGCTTCGCCACATCGCAGGACCTTTTCCGCAAGTTCCAGGTGAGGGAGGTCTGGCTGCCGTGGACGGAAGATCCCAAGAATGCCGTCGCGCTGGAGTTGAAGGCGAAGCAGCAGCATGCCGCCGCACTGGTTGAGCAGCATTTCGCCGCCGCTCCGCCTCCCCGCGAAGTTCGACAAGCGCTGGATGCCATCCTGATGAACTTGAAGTCGAACGATTCAGCCCTCACGTTTCTAAAAGCTGGAATGAACGGCGGTGAAGTCCGCTACATTAGCGCCAAGACTGAAGCGCGACAGGATGTTGCCGGAGTTACAGGCTTAGCGGTGCAGTTTCTGGGTCCGCCGCAAGACGAGAAGTTTCTCGCGCAAATGGATCCGCCGCTCGACCAGCGCTTTCTGCGGGCTACCGCGAGCGGGGATATCGAGGCGGATAACGAGCTATTGCCGTTTGGCCGTCAGTGGACGGTCACCGCGGAGGCTACCGAATATTACGCCGCGATCACCGAGCGCGACAAAAACCTGCTCGCTGTCGCAGCGACCGGCGCTGAGGGACTGGCCTTCGCGTTGGACAATGTACTGAACAACACCAGCGTTGTTGCCTTATTCCGCTATGGCGGCCAGACCATGCTCTTTCCCGGCGATGCCCAATACGGCAGTTGGGCCAGTTGGGTGGGCAGCGAGGCCGGCGCGGCGCTGGCCGGGGTCGGATTCTACAAGGTGGCCCATCACGGCAGCTTCAACGCGACTCCGAAGGGCGCGCTGGAGAAGATGCCGCTCAAAGGCTTCTCCGCGATGGCGTCCACGCAGACCACGCCTTGGGCCAGTATTCCACTGCCCGCTCTGATGGAGGCCGTAGCTGAGCGCTCCAGTGGCTTGGTTCGCAGCGATTCCCTTACCAAGAAGGCGTTGTCAAAAGTCCCGAAGGGTTTCAAGGCTGGCGAGTTCTGGGTGGACTGCTTCCTGCCGGTCCTGCCTTAGCGTTCGCGGCGGACTACCCGGCCTGGTTTTGCGCCAGTATGCTCGCCGTCGCGGATCACCTGAACGCCGTTGACGAACACCTGCGACACGCCGGTGGCATATTGCATCGGCTTTTCGAACGTTGCGTGGTCCTGGATGGTCGACGGATCAAAGACGACCACGTCGGCGAAGTATCCGGCCTCCAGGTGGCCGCGCTTTGCAATTCCCAGGTTGGTGGCGGGCAGCGAGGTCATCTTTCGGATTGCTTCTTCGAGCGTCATCAGCTTCTCGTCCCGTACGTATTTGGCGTAGACCCGCGCGAAGTTGCCGAAGGCGCGGGGGTGATGGCTCGATTTCAGGAACACGCCCTCGTTGCCCACGGTGTCCTCGTCTGACGCGAAGCTGATCCAGGGCAGTTTCACCTGAGTGCGCACGTTGTCTTCGCTCATCAGGAAATAGATGGTGCCAATCCGCGAGTTGTCCTCGACAACCAGATCCATGGCTGTGTCTTCGGGAGACTTGTTACGCATGCGTGCGACCTCTCCGAGCGTCTTGCCGGTGAGCGGCTTCAGCTGGTCGCTTTTGAACGAGACCAGCAGGACTTTGTCCGGCGAGCCCGTGCCGAGATAGAGGTTGTCCCAACTGGTGTGGGGATCGCGCATTTCCTTCGCGACTCGCGCGCGGATCGCGGGTTTCTGCAACCGCTTGCGCCACTCCTGCAGGCCTCCCTCCTGCACCCATGGCGGCATGGCGGCGTCGAGGCCGGTGGCGCCCGCCGTGTAGGTGTACATGTCGGCAGTGATCTTGAGACCTTCGGCGCGGGCGGTTTCTATTTTCTTCAGAACGTCATTCAGGCGGCCCCAGTTCCTGACACCGGATTCCTTCAGGTGGTAAATCTCGGCGGGAATTTTAGCGCGGCGCGCGATGGTGATCAATTCATCGAGCGCCTCCATTTCGCCGTCGCCTTCATTGCGGATGTGTGAAATATAGATGCCGTGATATTTGGCTGCGACTTCCGCCAGCGCCACCAGCTCATCCGTCTTCGCATAGACGCCCGGCTGATAGATGAGCGCCGAGGCGACTCCGAGCGCTCCGTCTTCCATCGCTTTTGCTGTGAGCGCCCGCATTTTGTCGAGCTCTTCGGGAGTGGGAGCGCGATTGGCACGACCGAGCACGTTGACGCGCGGTGTGGCGGCGCCGATGAACGACGCTATGTTGGGCGAGATGCCGCGCCTGGCTAGCGTGTCGAGCCCCTCAGCCAGCGTGCGCCAGGTGACGTCGTACTGGAAGTCCCCTTCCTGGCTCTTGTACTCGGCCCGCATGGCGTCGTTCAACGGACCCATGGACTCGCCTTCGCCAAAGATTTCGAGCGTCACGCCTTGCCTAATATCGCTCTGCGACCGTCCGTCGGCGAAGAGTCCGCTTTCGCTACTCATCATGTTGATGAACCCCGGCGCGATCACCTGGCCGTGAACATCGAGGTCGACGCGTCCGCGTTCCGCGCCGAGATCTCCGATGAGCGAAATCGAGTCTCCGGTGATGGCGACTCCGCCGAGAACACACGGCTTGCCCAAACCGTCACAGAGGCGTCCGTTCCGCAGTACGACATCGTACTTGGGCGCCCTCTGGCAGGAGGCACACAGCAAGAGGAGCGCTGGTATCAACTTTCGAAGCATTGAGAATCTCCTGACGCTACTTGCGCTGACCCCAGGTGGGCGACGGCGGCTCTGTCTCCATTCGTTTTACCGGCTTCTCTTTCAAGAGCCGCATTCCTTCTTCCACTGCCCGTTCCAGTTGTGGATCGTGTCCGGCAATCACGTCCTTTGGCCAGTTCTCGACATCGATGTCGGGCGCCGTACCTTCGTTCTCCACCGCCCACTTTCCTTCGCGCGTGAAGAAGCCGCCGCGCGGAGCAATCATCGATCCGCCGTCGACGAACACTGGCGTATCCGCCGTGTGGACGAGTCCGCCCCAAGTGCGCTTGCCCACCAGGGTGCCGATCTTACGGTAGCGGAACATCCAGGGCATGAGATCGCCGCCTGATCCGGCCATTTCATTGACGATCATTACCTTCGGACCCCAGATGCCGGCCGAGGGGCTGGTGAACGGGTAGCGGTCGCCGGCGACATTGTTGAAGTACCCATCGAAGTCGCGCTGGAGCACGTCGATGATGTAGTCGGCCGCAGACCCGCCGCCGTTAAACCGCTCGTCGATCACCGCGCCTTGCTTGTCCTGCTGGGCGAAGTAGTAGCGGTTGAAGCTCTGGTAGCCGGGCTGGCCGGTGTTGGGCAGATAAACGTACGCGAGCTTACCGCCCGACAGCTTGTCCACCTGCCGGCGATTGGCTTCAACCCACGCTCGCGTCCGCAGGCCCTGCTCGTTGGCCACGGGCACGACAGTGACCTGCCGGCCGCCTTCGAGTGCAGGGCTGCTGTTCACCGTCAGCACGGTCTGCCGGCCGGCTGTACCGTCGAGCAGGCGGTAGATGTTGTCGGGTGCGCGCAATTCGATCCCGTTGATGGCGACAACATACTCCCCTACGGCGACGTTCACGCCGGGCCCAGCGAGTGGCGCGCGCAGTTCCGGGTTCCAGCTTTCGGTATCGTAAATGCGCGCGATGCGGTAGCGGCCGTTCTCGATTGTGAAGTCGGCTCCCAGCAGTCCGCCGGGCGAGGGCGGGACGTTCGGAATGTCGCCGCCGCGCACATAGGAGTGCCCGATGGCGATCTCAGCGCCCATCGTGTCGAGCAGGTAATTCAAATCGGCGCGATGCATCACGTGCGGCAGCATTTGCCCGTACATCTCTTTCATCTTGGGCCAGTCGGCGCCGTGCATATTCTTCACGTAGAGGTAGTCGCGCTGATTGCGCCAGCCTTCATAGAAGATCTGTTTGAACTCCTCTTTCGGCTCGAGGTACATGCGAAGGGTGGCGTTCAGCCGGCCCTGCCCGGCCGTGGGAGGTAGCCGGTCGGCGTCCACCAGAAACAGAGACGGAGCAGCAGGACGCGCCCCTGGGACGGGACGCCCTCCCGGACCCCCTGGGCCGCCACCTGAGCGGTACACCAGCTTATGACCGTCGGCGCTGACCTCGAATGCCGTCACTCCGGCCATAAACACGGCAGACTTGCGCTCACTCAGGCGGTAGCGCTGGATCGTCCCCGGCGCCGGTCCGGCCGCGCGACCGCCGCGAGCCTCGCCGGCTTCCAGACAGTAAATGGTGCCCGCGACGCCTGCGCGGAGAGCCGAATACTGCTTCTCGGGAATCTCCGGAACCGCGACAATACGCTGCTGCAAGCCATCGAAATCGATCTGGACCGTGACCGGCGTGCGCGGCGTCCGCGCGGCTGGTGGGGTGTCGCCCTCCTGATTGTTTCCGCCACGGGCGGCGCCGGCCCCAGCGGCGGGTGGCGCGCTACCCACGCCCTTGTCCTCATCGCTCTCGGGCACCAGCGGACTCGCTTCGCCCTTCTTCAGGACGGCGATGTAAACGCCGAAGTTCTCGTCGTGGTCGTATGAGGTCATATCGAGCCACTGCGACTTCAGTCCGAAGTCCGTGGAGGCAAGGAACCAGAGATACTTGCCGCTCGCGTCCCATACGGGCCACATTGAATCGGCCAAGCCATCGGTCACCTGCTTGTTCTCACCTGTCTCTACGTTGCTCACGAAGATGGCGTGATACATCGAGCGCAAGCGGCTCGAATAGGCCACCCACTTCGAGTCTGGACTCCACGAGGGATTCAGTGTTCGGGTAGGCACCATCCACGGATCGTTGCCGACAATCTTTGTTTGTCCACTGGCGACATCGAGTACCCAGACTTTCAGATTCGTGTCGGTGTACAGCAGCTTCTTCGAATCGGGCGACCACGAGGGCGTGTAGTAATGCGTGGGGTTTGGCAACGCCACCTCGCGTTTGGACGTTAGCCCATCCTGACTCTCGATCACGAGCTTATATTCGCCGGACTTGTCGCTGAAGTATGAGACAAACTTGCCATCGGGCGACCAGGCTGGATCGCGCTCCGCCGATCCGCTGGAATTGCTCAGATTGCGCACGTCGCCCTTCTCGGCGGGAATGGTGAAGATCTCGCCCCGCGCCTCTACAGCCACCCGCTTACCGGTGGGGGAAATGGCGAGGCCGGCCATGCGCGCGCTTACATCCTCCCAACGCGGCATCATCCACGGGAAGTCGCCTGCCGCGGTGATATTCACCGGATGGCTTCTACCGGTCTTGGCGTCCAGTTCATGGATGTAGCCCGCTTGTTCGAATACCACCACGCCCGAGCCTGCATCGAGGGTCTTCACGTCGAAGTCGGTGAACTTCGTCAACTGCGCGAGCTTTTTGCCGCGCGTGTCGTATGACCATACGTTCGCCACGCCGTCGCGGTCGGAGATGAAGTAGACGGTGTCGCCCACCCATGCCGGGTCCATGTCCTTGGAGTCCTTCCAGGGCGGGGACACGAGGTCGAAGGACTTAAGATCGACAATCCAGATCGGCCTGTTCTGACCGCCGCGGTAATTGCGACGCTCCTCATCCCACGAGTTATTCATGCGGTAGGCGAGGTGCTTACCGTCCGGTGAAATCTTGCCTTGATATCCGCGCGGCAACGCGAGGGGCTCTTCCACGCCGCCTTCAGCGGGCACGGTCCAGAAACGCGGCGATGCACTGGGCGCGGCAGTGGCTCGGGGCGACGAGAACAGCACGTTTTTCCCGTCGGGAGTCCAGCCCTGCGCGAGGTCGGCTGCGGGATGCCACGTCAAGCGCTTCGGCTCACCACCCCCGCTGGGCACCACATAGATGTCGGTGTTGCCGGCGTACTCGCCGCTGAAGGCGATCCACCTGCCGTCGGGCGAGAAGTGCGGATTCGACGTTTGGCCCTGGAAACTGGTGAGACGCCGCGCCGCGCCGCCGGACCGTTCGACGGTCCAGAGGTTATTCGCGTAAGCAAACGCGATGTGCGTCGCGCTGACGGTGGGAGTGCGGAGAAGTCGCGTGCCGGCGCCGGTTGAACCCACGATGGCGGTCTCGGCCCCGGTGAGGACCAATGTGGCCGCGAAGAGAAACAGGATGAGTTTGAGTTTCGACATGGGGAAAATTTAGTGTAATCCTTCCTAAATGCTACGATGAGGCCCAATATGGCGTTTCCTGCTCCGGTTCCCGAGATTCCGGCAGCCAACGTCGACAAGGCCGTTGAATACTACGTCAAAGCGCTGGGCTTCACCCTTGATTGGGGGAACGACGAAGGCGGCATTGCCGGCATCTCCCGAGACAATGCGAGGCTGTTCATTACCAACCGGACCTTCCGCGAGTCGTACGGCAATGGCGGCCCGATACTTTTCTGGCTGAATCTCGACAGCAGGTCCGAGGTGGATCAACTATTCGCCGAGTGGAAAGCGACGCATGCCAGGATCGTTTCAGAGCCCGAGGACAAACCGTGGAAGCTGCGAGAGTTTATCGCAGCCGATCTGGATGGCAACCTCATTCGTGTCTTCTACGATTTTCGCAACGACAAGTAGGCGTTGACACGAAGCGCCTGCCGTCAGAAAAAAATCACCTCGATCGGGAAAACTGAACCGTACATGGTAAAAAGGTGGGGAGGTCAGTCGTCAGACTGGAGATAGCAGGTCTCCCGATTGACCAGCCGGCGATCCCCCGCGCGCGGCATTCGTATTGATTGATCTTCAATACAACCAGAACAGGAACTACGCATGTTTGGACGCGGTAACTGGGCCATCCTCGGGCTCGCGAAAGACTCACTGGATGCCTTCAAGACGAGCCTCGAAGATCGACCGCTCATGGCAGCGTCTTCGCAGATGGCGGCGTCCGCCATCGCCCGGCTACTGGGCACTGACGCGCTCGGCATCAATCCGTACAGTGGACCACGCCTCGATGAAGAGCACGCCATCGACCTGGATCACCAGACGGAACTCGCCGGGTACGCGACGACTGACCAGGATGCGCGTTCCGAGTACAACCTTCCGGCCGCAATACTCGGATGCGAGGGTTATGGTGCGAGCGTTGAGCGATTCCGGCTTCATGCCGAGATGCCCTGGTACGGAATGTGGGCTGTTTCGAATGAATGGAAGAACGTCAGCGATCTACCCTCCATCAAGGAACAACGATCATATGTCCTGCTCGAGCGTCCTTACTCGTTCCTGCAGACGACCGACAAGCGGACAGTGGATGAAGTGACCGAGGGCGCAACCCGGGTTGTGCGCACGCAGGTGCCGGTGCTGCTCGACTTCAACGAAGGACGAGTTTATGTCGAGAACAATAACAAGAAGCTGATCTACAGGATCCTCGTACGGTTGCAGCAGTTAGGCGCCGAGATCTTTCCGGTGGCCTGGACCTACAATCAGCCCGATTGGCCCGCGGAGATTCTCAACCGCTTGTATGAGCAATCTCAATATAAGAACGACTTCATGAAGCGCGCCGAGGAGGCCAAGCGGTTCAGCCCGAGAGAGATTGAAAAGCTCGAAGACCGTGAAACGGAATCGATCGTCTCGGATTTTTTCTCGATGACCCAACTAGCAAGCGAAGCTTGGGTGGGCATTTCCAATCCTGCTCAGATCCAGCTGCACGGTACGAGTCCGGCGATTGGGGTAAAGGCGGCAACCAGTGCCACCACGCTTCTCCACATGACGGATGAAGCCCGGATTCTGTCGGGCGCCATCACGTTCCAGGAGCGCATCGGCGGGACCGAGGACGGCGGAGATGGAGCGTTCCGGCGGAATCTTTTCCGGATCGATTTGAACGACCGGATCAACCTCACCGATGTCGGGGCAGCGATGCTGCGCGGTTTCAACGTGCCGAATCACCGCAAGGACGTTCAGCACGAGATCCGGCAGACCAAGCAGGTCCCTTCGATCGAGCAGTTCTGGGGTAACTGGCTAATGGAACTGAGTAACTCCCTACGGATCATCGAGGCGTCGTTCCGCGAGATTCTTGATCTCGAGGGGAGCGAGCAGGGCGGCATTCTGCCGATGCGAGTTCAGGTGAAGGAAGCAGCGAAGGAACTCGTTAGCGCCTGAGCGGGCCTGATTGGTGCCGGATCCCGGACACACTTTGAGTGTTGGGGTGTGGCCCAACATATTCAAATTTCAAAGAGCATTGAGCCTCTGTCGCCGAGCACCCTTAAGGCGAGAGCGATGAGTATTCTTTTTGGGACCGACGACCAAGTCTGGCAGGCGGAACGGGATGGGTGTCCGTTTTTGGGATTAGCTTCGTTCGGAAAAATCGCCTATTCCGCCGCAACGGGTTGATTCGCCCGCCTTTTGGGCCGGCAAATCTGTCGCCTTGAGCGGCACGGGCAAGGGCACGGCAGGCATCGGTTTTTTTCTGAAAAGGGCATACGGTTTATCTCCTGGCTTAATTGGAATATGAGGTCAAGAGTCCTGAAGGGGGTTGGAATGGAGAAGTGGTTTGGAATGTTGGAGAAGAAGATTTTCGGGAAGTTAAAGTAGGCTTATCGGAGATCGACGCCTTCAAAGCGGACAGCGCCAGTCCAGGTTCCGACAATGCGGTCTACCAGGAGTTCTCGATCCAATTCGGGTCCAAATTATTTGCAAATAGTCACTTACTAGCTGGCACCGCAAGACTTCCGGATTGGAGGGGTGCGCCTGAAGCACCGCGCTCCTTGGCAAGTCAGGCGGCGTTCGATTTCAGTTCCTCACGGATGATGCGTCGTAGCGTCTCTTCGAATCTCGGGGCCTTTCCTTCCAGATACTCACGAAGAGCCGCATTGATCAAGGTCTGGTAACCGGTGGCGCCACCGGATTGTTCTGCCATCTCAAGGAACCGGCCAACAATATCCTGATCGAGTCGGATTGTGACACGAGTCTTACCTTCTGGTTCTGGCTCAGACGGTCGAACGCTTCCCCGTTTGCCTTGCTTAAAATCGTAATGGTCTTTCATTGTTCCGCCTCATACTCGTTCCGTTCGTGAGTTTCAGCCGTACGTGCGGAGACGATCCGGATATTCTCACCACGCCAGGTGTAAACAACCACCCAGCAATCTCCCCATGGCGCCTAATCCAAGACTTACGAAGGGTTGTTCTGTCGAACTCGACTCATCGTCCGGGATTGTAATGGCGTAAGGGTCGTCAAACACTGGAATGGCTTCCGGCAGTCGGACGCCGTGTTTGCGAAAGTTGGCACCAGCCTTATTCGCCTCGTCCCATTCAAAGCCCACGACTAATCGTACATACAAACTGTGCATACGTCAAGAGGACATGCCCCGCATCGAGGCTACATTGAAGGGAATGGGGGGCACTCGACATTGCCGGCACGGGCTGCGCAATCACCGTGCTCCGCCGCTGTCAACGGAGTCGCCGCGACATTTGATCGGCATTTAAGGGTCGCGCGGTGACGATGGACGGACTTGGTCGCATCAAGTCGGTGATAGAGGATCCGTTCGGGGCTAACTACACGACAACTTACGAATATGACGGACACGACAATCTGGCAAGCGTGACGCAGGGAACGCAAACTCGCACGTTCACCTACAACTGGCGGAATCAGTTGATCACTGCGACGAATCCCGAATACTCGGGGGCTATCGGGAAGATATGTTACGGTACAATCGGGCGGGTGGAATGACGTCTGAGACGTATCCTTCACAGCGGGGTGGTGACGACGTCGGGGTTGGATCTGCAGAACCGTCCGACGACGTTGCAGTCAGGGGTGACGACCTACGTGAGAGGTGCAAGTTATGCATCGAATGACGCGTTGACGAATCTGCAACTGGGTTCGGTAACGACGCCATTTACCTGGACGATGGGGTTGAGGCCTGACCGGCAGCAACCGATCTCGGTGACCGTAGCGAGTGCGGCGGGTACATTGCTGGCGCTGAGTTACTCTTACTGCAATGGAGTGTGCTGGTCGAGTAATAATGGCAACGTTTGGTCGGCGGGGATTCAAACGAATGGAGGAGTGAATCTCGCACAGATGTTCGGCTATGACGGAATGAACCGATTGACGAGCTTTGTCGAGGCGAACGGGCCCAGGCAAAATTATAGCTATGATCGCTGGGGAAATCGGGCGGTGAGCGGTTACCTTCCGAATCCCGACACGACCCCTGTCGATTTGGCGAAGTATACAAACAACCGGTGGAGCCGGGGCACGGGCGACCATTACGACGAGGACGGGAATCAGGACTCGCTGGGTTCGAACACCTCGCCTAGCATAGTAGCATCGACGTTCGGCTACGATGCTGAGAACCGGCTGGCAAGTGCGAATGTGGGGAATTTTGGCGGGATTAGTTACGCCTACGACGGGCAAGGGCGGCGGGTGCAGAAAGTGGGAGCGGGCACTACGAAGTACGTGTACGATGCGATGGGCGAGCTGGCGGCGGAGTATTCGACGGTGGCGCCAGCCGCTGCGGGTACGCATTATATGATGGGCGATCCGTTGGGAAGCACGCGATTACTGCTGAACTCCTCGGGAAGTATCCTCGAGCGCATGGATTATCTGCCGTTTGGCGAGGAGTTGGCGCGAGGGGTTAACGGAAGAACTAGCGATTATCCGTCCGGGATATATCCGAGCCTGGCCGATGTGGAGAGTCTGAAGTTTACCGGCAAAGAACGGGATGCGGAGACGGGGTTGGATTATTTTGGGGCTCGGTATATGAGTTCGGCGCAGGGGAGGTTCACGAGCCCAGATGCACCGTTCGCAGATCAACACGCTACCAATCCGCAAAGCTGGAACCTGTACTCCTACACACGAAATAACCCACTTTCATTCGTCGATCTCGACGGTAGTGAGGTCAGAGCTCTAACGCCACTTGCACTCGAAAGAATCAGGAACACCGTGCCGAAAGAGATCCGCTCCCAGATTGTGGCGGACAAGAATGGTGCGCTGGACCGGAGTGCCATAGGTGCTATCAAGAATGGCGATTCAAATTTCCTCATGCTGAAGCAGGCGGTCGGTCTAGACAAGACCATCGAGGTCACTACTGGTAGCTCAGTGGTTGGGGGCGCACCAGCGGGCATTGTTGGCTTGGCGTTCACGTACGAGAAGGCTGATTCGCCGGGTGGTATACCCACCGTTTACGACGGCTTTACTCAAACAGCAACGGAATCCCCGTCGGGCAATGTGAGGGTCACGGTAGCGGACGGCGCCGGAGCGACAGCGCAGGAGCCGAAGCAGGAGTTGGTCGTCGTGACAGCGCATGAGTTGTACGGTCACGCGCTGCCGATGGCGCAAGGAAAGCCTGCTAAAGGATACCAGCATGATGATGGAGGCCCCGT
>JBBQUM010000038.1:0-69138 GCA_038212445.1 Bryobacterales bacterium | reverse complement strand
CCCCGGCTACTACGATTCCCTTTTACCTTAAGACCAAGAAGCCGCCTTCGGCGAGCAGAAGAGGATCTTCGGGTCGTATCAACTGATGCGGACAGATCACGTGTGAACAAAACCGGACAAGTTGACTAACTACCGACAGTGAAACGATTCAGGCTGTCCGGCCGCGGGGCGCCCTCGTGCTAAACTGCGCTAGTTAACTAAGATGCGAAGCGAGGAAGCGACCGGTATGCGAATGCTTGCACGCAGCCACCTCCTCGGGTGTGCCAGTGACGACGATCTCACCGCCGGCGTGACCTCCGTCGGGGCCCAGATCGATTACATAATCAGCCGTCTTGATGACATCCATGTGGTGCTCAACTGCCAGAACGGTGTGACCGGCATCCACCAATCTGTTGAGACAGCCGAGCAGCCGTTCGACGTCCGCCAGATGCAGTCCCGTTGTGGGCTCGTCCAGGATGTAGATGGTGTGTTTGGAGCGTTGGAGTTTGGATAACTCCGCCGCGATTTTAATGCGTTGTGCCTCGCCCCCGGACAGCGTGGTGGCGGACTGTCCGAGCGTGAGGTAACCGAGTCCGAGATCGCGAAGAACCTCGATTTTCTTGCTTATCACCGGCTCATTCGCGAAGAACTCCACGCCTTCTTCCACCGGCATGTTCAGAATATCGGTGATTGTCTTGCCGCGGAGCGTGGCCTCCAGCGTCTCGGCACCAAACCGCGCTCCCTTGCAAACGCCGCAGGTGACCTCGACGTCGGGCATGAAGTAGAGCTGAGTTGTAATGACACCCTCGCCCTGGCATTCCTCGCAGCGCCCGCCTTTGACGTTGAAACTGAACCGGCCGGCCTTATAGCCGCGCTCAACAGCAACAGGCGTTCGAGTGAACAGGTCACGGATGGTGTCATAGAAGCCGATGTATGTGGCTGGATTCGAGCGGCTATTGCGCCCAATCGGCGACTGATCGATATTGACGACTTTGTGAATGTGCTCCACGCCATCGATACAGTCGTGCTCGCCGGGCAGAGTTCGCGTGTCGACCAGACGCTTCCAGAGAGCCTTGTATAGGATTTCACTGATCAGAGTGCTCTTACCTGACCCGGACGCGCCAGTGACGGCAATCAGTTTGCCCAGTGGGAAATCGACGTCGATCGACTTCAGATTATTCTCGCGGGCGCCTCGCACAGTCAGCACCTCGCCGCTACCTTTACGGCGGTACTTGGGCACCACAATCGAACGCTTTCCCGAAAGGAACTGACCGGTAGGCGAGGCCTTGCACTTGATGATGTCGTCGATCGTCCCTTGCACCACAACTTTGCCGCCGTGAACCCCAGGTCCCGGGCCCATCTCGACAATATGATCGGCGGCGCGAACGGTATCCTCGTCATGCTCGACAACGATGACGGTGTTGCCGATATCGCGAAGGCTCTCGAGTGTCGCGATCATCTTAACGTTGTCCTTGGGATGGAGACCGATGCTGGGCTCGTCGAGCACGTAAAGCATGCCCATAAGTCCCGAGCCGATTTGCGTCGACAGTCGAATGCGCTGTGACTCTCCGCCCGAAAGCGTACTCGAGCGCCGGTTGAGGTTGAGATAGTCGAGGCCGATGCCGAGCAGCAGATTGAGCCGGCCGCGGATCTCGCCGAGCACTTGACGTCCCGCGTCGGCGCCCCGTCCGGAAGGTTTGAGTTTGCCGAGGAAGCCGTAAAGTTCGTCGAAATTGAGACCGCCAAATTCTTGGATGCTCTTACCGTCGATTGTAAACAGGAGACGGGTGGAACGCAGGCGGGCCCCATTGCAATCGGGGCAAACGCGCTCCACCATCACCTTGTCCAGCCATTCCTCCATGCCCGAGTTGGCTTCGCCCCGCTGACGGTAGCGCCTGTACTGCCGTTCAATGCGGCGAGCAATGCCGCCGAAGCCGATTTCTTTACCATCCCAATCATCCCGTTTTATCTTGGTGTCAGGAGGCGACTGGAGCTTGAATTTCTTGTCGACGCCGAACAGGATCGCGTCGCGGACATTCTTAGGCAGCTTTTCCCACGGGGTCTCCAGAGAGAACTTGAGAGTCTTGGAGAGCGTGTACATTATTCGGCCGTCCCATGTGTCCGGGTTGAACTTGAAAGCCTCGCGAACAAAGCAGCCGCCGGTGATGCTGCGCTTTGGATCGGGAACTAACAACTCGGGATGCGTGACCTTATGAATGCCCAGCCCGCCGCAAGTCCGGCAGGCACTTTCGGGGTTGTTGAACATGAAAAACTCAGGCTCAATACCGCCGTAGACGAAGTGATGGGTGGGGCTGCAAAGAGCCTTATAGAATCGCTCGGCGTCGGCTTTCGCCGGGCTCTTCAGCACGTGGACCTGCATGAGTCCATCGCCGACGAGCAGCGTGGCGGCAATTCCGGCCTTGATCGACTTCTCGTGCCGCACGCTCACCACGAACCGGTCAACCACAGCGTCCATGTCGAAAACGTCGGCGTCGTCAAATTCGAGTTCGGCGGACAGATCCACGCGCTTACCATCAATCACGAGTTCACGACAACCCTTTTTGCGAACCTCAGTGAATACGAAGTCGAGTTCCTCGCCATACACCTTAAAGACCGGAGCGCGCAGTTCGATCTCCGTGCCTTCGGGCAACGACAGGATCGCTTCAAGAATTTGATTCGCACTGCGGCTGTTTACGTGTTCGCTGGTGCGGGGACAGTGGGGCTGAGCGATAGTGGCAAACAGGAGATTGAGGTAACTGGCGATGTCGGTCATAGTGCCGACCGTGGAGCGCGGGTTGCTACCGGTAGTTTTCTGTTCGATCGAAATGACGGGCGAGAGGCCGAAGATGAAGTCGACGTCGGGCTTAGCCACCTGCGAGACAAAGCGCTTGGCATAGGTCGAGAGTGACTCCATGTAACGGCGCTGACCCTCTGCATAGATGGTGTCGAAGGCGAGGCTGGACTTGCCCGATCCAGAAAGTCCCGTGATGACAATGAGACGGTCGCGCGGGAGTTCGAGGGAGACGTTTCTTAGGTTGTGTACGCGCGCGCCCTGGACGGCGATAGTGGTTCGCGCAGCAGGCTTCACTTTGGCGGTCTTAGCTGGCATGCCCCTCGTTTCCGGCATAGAAGAACGCGAGTTCCTCAACGCTGATGTTGCTACGTTTCGTGAGCTGAACGGCGAGGGGGGCCTTGCCAATTAGTCCCTGATCCGCAAGATACTCACAAACGCCTGTGACACCCTCAATTCCAACGGTCTTGTGGAAATGATGTTCAATCTCAGTAGCTGAACGCGCTTCGCCGACGTCACGCAGATGCTCGATTACCGGGCCAAACAGTGCCGTGGTGCGCTTTGCCAGGTATTCGTCGATAGCGGTTAAAGCGGACTGCACCGAAGCGTTGGTCTTTCGGGTGTTGAGGAGGTCGGAGTAGACGATCCTGAAGAAAGCGGGATTCAACTTCAGAGCTTGTGGTAGCACCTCACGGTCGACCAGCATTCGCGCGCTGAGCACTTCAATTCTGGCGAGCGCGTTTGCGGAGTAAAGAATCCACAGAGCGGTGTAGTCAAGGTCGTTCCGCGTAATGAACCATTTATGAGCTTTGTAGATCGAAGGGAGAGCGTGAGCGCCTGCCGCGAGCAACTGCAGGTGGATGTCGCGTTCGCCAACCTGCTGAAGCCGGTCGCAGAGTTCCGCGATACTCTCGTCATGGGTATAGAGCAGACGCCCTTTCGCGAGAAACGAATGCTGGAACGAGTTTCGAATGGAACCTTCGGCGGACTTGCGGAAGTCGGCGCGAGTCATCATGCAGGCGTGGACATTGACTCCTGAGGCGTACAGCGAGATGGCCTCGTTCGCAGCCTTCTTGTCATCGATTGTTATGAGCATGAGATCAATGTCGGACTTCGACCAGACCGTGTCGTGGGACAGGCTGCCGCAGAGGATCGCTGCAAGAACGGACCGGTCGTGCTTCAACTGCTCGATTAGATTGTCGAGTGCTGTTGTGAACTGCTGATGCACAACGCTTGGCGAGTCCGTGACGGCGGCGGCGATACGGGACTGCTTAGCCATAGTTGGTTGGAGCTTCCCAGAGCCCTATGGCCAAGAATAATACGTCAAGCCTGGTGCGTTACGGGGCGACGCCGCGCCCGGCACACCCGGGCTCCGCAATAGACTCAATTCGAACGGAGCGCGATCATCGGATCGATGCGAGACGCGCGCCGCGCGGGAAGATACCCGGCGATGGCGGCGACGCTGATCAGCAGAGCAGCCATCCCCAGAAAAGTCATCGGATCGGTCGGCTTGATTCCAAACAGAAGACTGCCAAGGGACCGCGCCAGGACGATAGATGCGAAGATTCCGATGACCAAACCGGCAGCCGTTAGGCGCAGTGTGTCCGGGAGGATATCTTTCTGCAGACCGGCGCCCGACGCTCCTAGCGCCATGCGAATGCCGATCTCCTGAACTCTCTGGTTCACGCCATAGGAGATCACGCCGTAGATTCCGAGCGACGTGAGCATGAGGGCGAAGATTGCAAAGCCGGTGAGCAGCCAGACAATGAAGCGTCGCGGCGAGACTGCCTTGTCGACGAGTTCCTGGAGGTTTCGAACTGGTTCGCGGGCAGGTCGGGATCGAGAGCGTGTAACTCCTGCCGAACCGCCGCGGTAAGACCACCCGGCGCAAGCGTGGATCGAACCACAAGATCCATCTCTCCGTAGTCATTGGTTTGGCGCATCGGAATATACATTTCGCAGCCGGACGTCACTTCCAGTCCCTGATGCCGAACGTCCGCAACGACGCCGACCACGCGCCGTCCACCGTCCTGATCCACAACCTTTCCCACCGCATCCTCGCCTGGCCAGAGCGCACGCGCCAGCGATTCGTTGATCATCACCACCGACTCGCCGTCGGCGTCATCCCTCTCGGTGAGGTCCCGGCCGGCCTTCAAGGCGACACCCATGGCCGCAAGATAACCGTCGCTCACCATCCGTATGAATGTCTCCGGGTAATCTGCCTTCGATGACACGGCGCTTTTCGCCCGTATATTCCAACTCCGATTACCGGCGAGCGGAAGTGCGTCTGTGAGGCCGGCCGACCGGATGCCGGGGATTGACCGAACCCGACGCAGCGCCTCGTTGATGTAGGAGTTTCGTTTGGCCTTGCCGGGATAGCGCGCCGCGAATCAGACCATACCCCTTGCCGGCGGTGGAACCGCGCGTATTGTCTTTCAAGGTGTCCTGAATGGCCAGCAAAGGTACGTTGATCGCTGGGAGTAAGCCGAAAAGAATCCCCGTCAGAACAGAGGTGATCAGTGTGAACGCGAGGGCTGAGATATCGACTCTGATGCTACTTAGTAGTGGAAGATTGAACGCTGTGAGTTGGGCCAGCAGGCGGGTTCCCGCAAACGCGACGCCAAGTCCCAGCAAAGCACCGGCGCACGACAACGTGACACTTTCGGTGAGCATTTGGCGTAGCAAACGATCGCGTCCCGCGCCCAGCGCTGTCCGTACGGCCATCTCTTTCTGTCGAACGGCGGTGCGAGCCAGTTGCAGGTTAGACAAATTGGCGCACACGATTAACATCACGACACCGACGGCGCACCCGAGAACAAAGAGCGCGAGACGTACGCGTCCACTCACATGCTGCTCGAGTGGAATCGTCTTGGGTCCGATCAAATTCCGTTCGGGGTGCGTTTTCTCCAGTCGAGCGCCCAGTACTGTGAGTTCGGCGGCTGCGCTTTGAACTGACACGCCTGGCCGTAGCCGCCCGATGACGGAAATAGTGTTGCCCCACCGGTTGGTTTGAGCTGTCAACGGAAACGGCAGGTAAAGATCGACGTGAGTGGCCGGCGCAAAGACACTGGCGAAGTCGAATGACGCAGGCATGACGCCCACGACAGTCACCGGAGAGTCGTTGATGACAAGCTTCCGTCCGATGATCCCCGGATCAGCGGTGTAGCGCATCCGCCACAGCCCCTCAGAGAGGAGCACCGCCTGAGGCGTGGCGAAAGCGCTTTGACACTCGTCCGGATTGAACAGACGGCCGAGGAGCGGCTGGACACCAAGGAATTGAAAGAAGTTCTGAGCAACGTTGGCGGAGTTTAGCCGCGCCGGTTCGCCATCATCCGTCACCTTACTGTCACCCGCACGGTTAAACGCATAGAACGCGGTCATGTCCGAGAGCGATTGGTTGAGGGCGCGGAAATCCCGAAAATGATCGACTTGTACTGACCACTCCTTGCTCTGGTCGCGGCCGCCATTGGCGATCCATACCAACTGGCTGGCGTCACGGAACGGCAGCGGCTTCAAGAGTAAGGTGTTCAGGACACTGAAAACCGTTGAACTGGCGCCGATGCCAAGACCAACTATCAGGATCACGAACGTGGTGAAGCCGGCATCGCGGCGTAACGTGCGGACGGTGTACCGAAGATCGTGGAGCGCATCGGTCAACCAGCGTGCCACCCAGATAGTCCGAGAGTCTTCCGCCTGGTGCGTTAGGTTGCCGAAGGATCGACGCGCGGCCGAGCGTGCCTCATCCTCGGACATGCCCTCATCCATCAATTGAACCACCATCGACTCGAGGTGAAATTCCATTTCATCCTGAAGCCTCTCCTGCCGTTTCTGGTAATCAAACAAATACCGCAGGCGGCGGGTCAGGCGAGTGAACAGGGCGGGGGCAGGCGTTCGGCTTCCCATAGACAGTCTGATTATTGTACGGATGAGGTCTTGGACGGTTACTAAAGTCGGTCAAACTTTTTCTGTGACGCTGTTAGGCTGGGATGAACTCATGCTGGTCATCGAAGAACACCTGCGGTCCGCGCGGGTAATTTGGGACTTTCATCAATTGCGGCACCGGCCCATCGCTGCCGATGTGATTATCGCGATGGGAACCAACGACCTGCGAGTGGCGGATTTCGCTTCGGAACTCTTCTTGTCAGGATTCGGGAAATTGCTGGTGTGCACAGGAGCAATTGCGCATCAGGGAGATCTGCTCCAAACACCATGGGATCGGACCGAAGCGGAGATGTACGCAGATGTGGCGATCCGGCGCGGAGTGCCGGCCGAGTGTATCCTGCTGGAGACTCAGGCCACGAATACGGCCGAGAATATTCGGTTTAGCCGGCAGTTGCTCTCGGCAAGGGGAATGCAGCCGAACAATATCGTGCTGGCCATGAAGCCATTCATGCAGCGGCGAACCTGGGCGACGATGGCTGTTGAATGGCCCGAGATGCCGGCGACAGTAGCGTCGCCACAGATGTCTCTCGACGCTTATTTCACCAGCGACCTGACGCCGGAGAAGATCATTCATATCATGATGGGCGATCTTCAGCGGATTTGGATCTACGGAGCGAGGGGATGGTCGGCTCCCCAGAGAATCCCGGATCAAGTCCAGGATGCGTTTGAGCGCCTGAAGGCGGCCGGTTTCACAGCGCATTTGCTGGCAGAATAGAGTTCACATGAAGACGATCCTTGCCTTGCTGCTGCTGGTCCAGGCTGGAATAGCGGCGGAGATGACCGAGCGATACTACATGGTCTTTCTGCGGACGGCGGCCGACCGCAAGCCAATCACGGCAGCCGAGGGGGAACGCATTCAAGCGGCCCACATGGCCAACATCCACCGACTGGCGGATCGAGGGGTGCTGGTGGCCGCTGGTCCTTTCGAGGATGAGCCCGCGGTGATCCGCGGAATGTTCGTATTTCGGGCGGCATCGCTTGACGAGGCCAGGCGCGCCGCAATGGAAGACCCCACGGTTGTCGAGCACCGCAATGTGGTGGACGTGGTCCCGTGGGTGGGGCCCAAGGGAATCGGCGAAAAATACAAACAGCTCCACAAAACCGATCCCAAGACGCCTGAGGGCATGGGAGTGCACCCTCTATTCATGCTGTATCGCGGGTCGGGTTGGACCGCCGGTTCGCCGGTACTGAGCGAACACCGATACTACGTCGCGCGACTACGAGCGTCGGGCAAGATCGCCGCGCTCGGGGTGGTGGAAGATGAACATCTATCAGAGATTTTGATTTTCGACCGCATTCCGGACGCTGAAGCGCGGCAACTCATGGACGCGGATCCCGCTGTAAAGAGCGGGATGATACGGATGGAGAGTCACCGCTGGTGGTCGGCGGCCCACGTCCTGCCGAACTGAGAGCGTCTAGTTAAACGTCTCGATCTTCGCCCGCTGCCGTGGAAGAAGAACGTACGGAGCGGCCAGGCTCTCGTTTCCATCCTGGTCAACGGCTTGGACGGCGAAGACATATTCGTCAACCGATACGCCCGGCAGCGTTAGTTCAGTAACCTTGCCGGCAGCAATTCTTCGCTCCCAAAACGGCGAGGTGGTGGAACGCATGAGTACGACATAGCCGGCGATGTCGGCCTCGGCATTGTCAGTCTTCCAGCGAACCTGAGCGTCGTAGCGCGACCTACCGCGCCCGATCATCGCGGTCAACTGACCCTTGCGTTCGCCCCGCTGAATCTCTTCCATCACCAGCGGAGCTTTGGGAGCCAGAGCCAGCGATGCCGCTGCGGCGCCGTTTACCCTCGCGACACGGCCGATATATGGCACATCGGTGTTTTCGAAAGTATCGGTGGCCGTGTGCTGATGAGCGTAGTCCTCCTCGGCAGCACTGACGCGCACTGCGGCAAACCCTTCCTGATTCATCGGCGTGTGGTCGCCCCCGCGCCCAAAACGGTCGGAGCGGAAAACCAGGTCGACCGTCATGTTGGGGACGTAGCGCTCGGCGGCGTCCCGAATATAGCGTGCCAACTGGCGCGAAGGTGAGTCGGCAGGATCCTCGCTGAAAATGCGGACGGTGTGATTGTCCACTTCGCCATTGCCGGAAATCGTACTGCCGATAATGTCGTTGTTGAGCACGGCTTCGATTTGCCGCTTCTCGGCTTTGGCTTTGGAGGCGAACAGGGAACTGCCGATGAGCCCTTCCTCTTCGGCGGTGAACAGCACAAACACGAGGGTCTTTTCGAATTCGCGCTTGCTCATCACCCGGGCGAGTTCCATGACGGCGGCTGTGCCGCTGCCATCGTCGGTAACGCCCGGCGCCGGACTGTCAGGATCGAGCGGCTGGATATCGGCGCCGGGAGTCCCACCGCCGGTGGGCGTGCGCATCACCATCGAGTCCCAGTGAGCGGAGATCAGCACCTGACGATCTTTATTAATGGTTCCGGGAAGGACCGCGATTACGTTATGAAGTTCAACGTCATGGGTAAGCCTCCCTGCCTTCTTCACCTTATAGCTGTCGAAGCTGACTTCCAGGCGTGGGCTGTAGCTACGCAGTTCCGAGGCAATCCAATCTCGAGCGACAAGCGACTTTGCGGATAGTGGATTGCGCGTTCCGAAGCTCTCAAGCTTCTTAAGAATCGCGGCGATGCGCTCGTCGGAAACCTCGTCGACGATGGCTTTCACTTTAGGATTGGCAGCCGGCGTTTGAGCGCCAGCCAGAATCGAAGCGCAAAAGAGCGCCGCAACAAGATGAAATCGTTGACGAAAAAAAGACCCAGCGATGCCCATGTTTCAAAGCATCATAGCGCATCGAACACTAGCGATAGGTCTTTGAGTACTTGTTCCGTGAGTTGGTGACCGTGAATTCGCCGCCGGGCTGGACTGACACGTGAATCCACTTTCCTTCGCAGGCGTCATCGATATTGGCTAGGAAAGTGTCCGGCGAATTTGTTTCCTTGCCACCAGCCACGGCAAAGTGGAGCTGCCAGAGATCCTCGAGCCCCGGCGATGAGCGGATCACCTGCCAGGCCGCGGGCGAACCGCCCTTGCGTGCTCCATTGTTCATGATCGCGACCTTGGGATGGAGTGCTGCGACGAGCGGCGGAGCGTTGGAAGCGTCGAGCCCGTGGTGGGTTGTGAGGTAGAGGCTGACGGGTCCAAGCAGGTCGTTCGGGCAGGCTAGTCCGAGTTCCTTATTCCAGGTCAGGTCGCCCAAATCGGCGAAGCGGAACGATCCATAAGTCAAGATAAAGCCCGCTGAACGAGCGTTTTCGCTGGGATCGTCCTCTTTGCGCGACACGCCGGAGCAAGCCGGATTGGGCTTGCCGGCGCCGCTGAGAGGCGTCGCGATAGGGTCGCCGTTCGACTGCACCACGCGAATATCCACCCCCTTCATCGGGATGTTGTCGCCCGCCTTAAGCACCGTGTGCTTGGAAGTCTGGATCGCTTTCTCGTAGAGCGCATTCAGTTCCTTAGCGCCTTTGTCGTTTTCGATATTCGAACCGTGATCCAGGTAGGTGCCTACCGTAAAGCGCTCGGCAACGCCCTGAACCCCGCCAACATGGTCGCGATGGAAGTGCGTGATGAAGACGTAGTCGAGCTTTTTCACGTGGGCTTTTTTGGCGGCGGCGACGATTCTGAGGGCGTCTCGCGCTCCGTAACCGGGCCACCCGGTATCCACCAGCATGCTCTCGCCAGACGGTCCCACAATCAGAGTTGCCTGGCCACCCTCCACGTCGATGAAGTACAGTTCGAGGGTCTTCGCGGCATTTGCCGTAATAGCCAAAGCGACAGTCAGGAAAACGCCGTACAAGGTGCGCATTGGTATCGAGACTATCACAGACCTTTTCAGGCGAGACATTGACGCTGGCCCGCAGATGACCGAGCATAGAAGTCACGACGACCGTCGGCCTGGATTTGCCGGAACAATGGCGGCAGGCGTAACGTATTTAGTAACGAGAGCGCTGGAAGATGCCTTACTGCAACCAATGCGGGACCGAAGTTCGACCGGTAGACCAGTTCTGCGCCAAGTGCGGGACCGTCCAGCCGAATGCGACGGCAACGGCATCCGCCGCGCCGAACGCGGACTTTCTCAGCGGAGTGAACAATCGCACCGCGTCCCTGCTTTGCTACATTCCAATCTGCGGCTGGATCTGGGCAATTGTGGTGTTGGCGTCAGCACGCTTCCGGCAGGATTCGGCGACCCGCTTCAACGCATTTCAGGGATTGTACCTATTCGTGGCGTGGCTGCTCGTCGACTGGGTGCTGGGCGCGACGTTCTTCCTTCCCTTCCCCCATGCCTTCGGGTTCGGCCTGCTGCCAAAACTGTTGAAGGTGGCGGTGCTGGGAGCCTGGATCTTCATGATCATCAAGACGGCACATGGCGAGACCTACCGCCTCCCGATTCTCGGTGAACTGGCCGACCGCTCAGTATCCGAACAGCGCTGACCCGACTCGGGATAAACTGGTTTCCACCTGATGATGAAACCTGTTTTTCTGCTTGCGCTCGCAGTCTGCTCAACGTTCGCTCAGAAGGCACCGGAACTGCCTCAACCCTTTGCGACGCCCGACGCCGCGAACCCGCCGAAGATCATTGCCAAGCCGGACGCCGCAAAACTGACCCTGCCGCCCGGGTTCAGCGCAGAGGAATACGCCGCGGGATTTCAGAAGCCGCGGTACATGATACAGGGACCCTCGGGAGAGGTCCTGGTGACCGAGAGCACCGCGAAAGGAACGGTGACGGCCCTAACGGATGGCGGAAAAACGAGGAAGAAAGTCCTGGAGGGATTGGACCGGCCGTTTGGGATGGCGCTCTGGAACGGCTACCTGTATGTCGGAGAGCCCACTTCGATCAAGCGGTATAAGTACAACAGCCAAACGTTGACAGCCGACGCCGGCGAGGAGATCATCGCGTTGAAAGGGTACGACAAGGGTCACTGGACCCGGTCCCTGCAATTCGATGCGAAAGGATCGAAGCTCTATGTCGGAATCGGCTCGAGCGGCGACCACGTGTTCGGCGACCCGGAAAATCGCGCCGCGATTTCGCGGTACAACGCGGACGGCAGCGGTGCCGAGTTGGTGGCTTCGGGTACGCGAAATCCTGTGGGCTTGAGGTTCAATCCGGAATCGGGTGAACTGTGGACGTCGGTGCAGGAGCGCGACCACGTGGGCGACGATCTGGTGCCGGATTACTTCACGCACATCAAGAAGGGTGGCTTCTACGGCTGGCCGTACGCCTACGTCGGGCCGCACGAAGATCCCCGCGCAAAGGGTCAGCGGGCCGATTTGGTGGCGAATACAATCGTCCCGGATGTCGTGCTGCCGCCGCACGCCGCGGTGCTCGACTTCGCGTTCTATGACGGCAAGGCTTTCCCGGCAGAGTACAGGGGCGGAGCGTTCCTCGCGTATCACGGCTCATCGAATCGATCGTTGCGGCTCGGCTATTCCGTGGCCTTCGTTCCGTTCAAAAAAGGAAAGCCGGCGGGTCCCCCAATGGACTTCATGAGCGGTTGGATGCTGGCGCCGGATCAGAAGGAAGTCTGGGGGCGTCCAGTGGGAGTGCTGCAACTGAAGGATGGCAGTCTCCTGGTGAGCGACGACGGCGGCCAGCGCGTTTGGCGGATTTCCTACAATCACAAATGAAGCCGTCATTGGCTTGCCTTCTTCTGCGGTGGCTGTCACGTAACACGCAGAGGCAGAACTTGGCCTGAACACCGGCAGGGAGATCACCCCAAAGAACTCTGTTTGCGCCGTTTGCCATGGAAATTCCGCACTTGCAACGACTGCCATTAGTAGAGTGGTACGCGCTGGTTTACAATTGAACGGAGATCCCGCGATCCCAACTAAGCCGAGTCGTACTCTCGCAAAGGTGTGAGGAAGTTATTAGGACGTATGTCAGAAAAAGCAAAGAGCCCCCACAAACTCGTTTTAGTGGAGGACAATCCGGCAGACACCCTGCTGTTGAGGTACGCGCTTAACGCCCAAGAAGAGCCCTATACGTTGGAGGTTCACACCGACGGCGAGGCTGCCCTGCGATTCCTCCGGGAACACTGCGGAGGAGTTGAGCCCGAACCATGCCTGTTCATTCTTGACCTGCATCTGCCACGCTACGACGGAGTAACGATTCTCCGCGAAATCCGAACCAGCGCCCTCGCACATGTTCGGGTGGCGATTCTGACAAACCTGGCGTCGCCCGGCGAGAAGAACGAAGTTCACAATCTGGGCGCCGACCTCTATCGAATCAAGCCGTGCGACTGGGATGACGTGCTAACGTTGGCTCGAGAACTAATCGACCTCTGCAATCGGCCGATTCAGGCTCGGACCACAGCAGTAGGCTAAGGCTTCTCAGGTTTGGCCAGTCCAATCGTTTTCTGTGACCTCCAACCAGCGTTTCCTGATTTCCGCAAGACGCGCGGCGTCCAATGGACCGTCATCCAGCAGGCGCGCATTGGCTGACCAGCGCTCCGGCTTGGTTGTTCCAACGATGGCCGTGGTGACCGCCGGCTGAGCCAGCGTGAAGCGCAAGGCCGTCGAAATCGCATCCTCTAAATCGCCGGAGAGAAAGCCGTACGCCAATTTCTGGAGCCGCCGCCAGTATTCGTGGTGATACTCGCTAGCGGGCTGTTTGCCCGTTTTCCAGGCGGCATTCGCGATCGGACGCTTGGCAATAACTCCCATTCCCCGCTCCGCCGCAAGCGGGAGCGTGAGGTCAATGCACTCCTGGTCCGCTATGCTGGCTGAGGTTTGGAGCGTATCGAACGCTCCGCACTCAATCGCGTAACGCGCCGCGCGACTGTCGCCGCTGTAGCCAATAAATCTCGTCTTTCCGGCATCGCGCGCCGCCTGCAGGACTTCGATTACTTCGCCCTTCTTCAGCAAATCCTCCGAACAGGTGTGGAGTTGCAGCAGGTCCACGTGGTCCACTTTGAGGCGCTGAAGACTGCGATCAATCTGGGAGGCCAGCATCTTGATGTCCCAGTCGGGCGCGTCAAAGCCCGACGCGTGTCCACATTTCGTGAACAGGAAGTACTCGCGTCGGCGCGAACCGATGGCGCGGCCGATCATCTCCTCGCTGCCCGGGTAGCATTCCGCCGTATCAACGACGTTGAGTCCGGCGTCGAGGGCGCTGTTGAGCAGAATCTCAACGCGCTCGTACGGTACGTTCTCGAAGCCGATTTCGGCTCCCCCAAATCCCAGCACGGTGATGCTCATGCCCGTCCGCCCAAGCGTTCGTTTTTCCATGATCTGATTTTCGCAGACGATCGAAAAAAAGAGCCGGACTCCCTTGCGGGGCCGGCTCATAGTTCGGAGATTAAAAACGTGCTGCTTTAGTAGCGGTAGGTGTCAGGCTTATACGGGCCTTCCACCGGGACACCGATGTAGTCGGCCTGCGCCTTGCTCAGTGTGGTCAACTTCGCGCCGATCTTATCGAGGTGGAGCCGTGCCACTTCCTCATCGAGGTGCTTCGGCAACGTATAGACCGCCACTTTGTAGCTGTCTTTGTTCTTCCACAGATCGAGCTGGGCCAGGGTCTGATTGGCAAAGCTATTCGACATGACGAAGCTCGGATGGCCGGTAGCGCAACCAAGGTTCACCAGTCGTCCTTCTGCAAGAAGGAAGATTTCGTGACCGTCCGGGAACGTGTACTTATCCACCTGCGGCTTGATGTTCGTCTTCTTGACGCCAGGCTCAGTGTTTAGCGGATCCACCTGGATCTCGTTGTCGAAGTGCCCGATGTTGCAGACAATCGCCTGATCCTTCATGTGCTTCATGTGATCGAGCGTGATGATGTCGACGTTGCCGGTGCAGGTGACGTAGATATCGCCGAGGCCGAGCGTGTCTTCAATCGGCGCAACCTGATACCCTTCCATCGCAGCCTGCAGAGCATTGATCGGATCGATCTCAGTGACGATGACACGCGCTCCCATACCACGCAACGACTGTGCCGAGCCCTTGCCCACATCGCCGTAGCCGCAGATTACCGCAACTTTGCCGGCCATCATGACGTCGGTGGCGCGCTTGATGCCGTCGGCGAGCGACTCGCGGCAGCCGTACAGATTGTCGAACTTCGACTTCGTGACGGAGTCGTTGACATTGATGGCGGGAACCAGCAGCGCACCTTCCTGCTGCATCTTGTAGAGGCGGTGAACGCCAGTTGTGGTCTCCTCGGAGACGCCGCGCCAAGCCTTTACGAGATTGTGCCAGTACTTGGGATTCTCAGCGTTGATCTTCTTCAGAAGGTCTTTGATCACCTTCTCTTCGTGGCTGCCCGACGCGCTATTTACCCAGTCCGCGCCGTTCTCAAGCTCGTAGCCCTTGTGGATCAGCAGCGTTACGTCGCCGCCGTCGTCAACCACCAGTTCCGGTCCCGTGCCATCAGCGTGGCTGATCGCCTTAAAAGTGCATTCCCAGTATTCTTCGAGCGTTTCGCCTTTCCAGGCGAACACTGGAACGCCCGTGGCGGCAATCGCCGCTGCTGCGTGGTCCTGCGTCGAGAAGATGTTGCAGCTAGCCCAACGCACGGTAGCGCCGAGTTCCACCAGTGTCTCGATCAACACCGCGGTTTGAATCGTCATGTGCAGCGAACCGGTGATGCGAACGCCGGCGAGCGGCTTCGCCTTCGCATGCTTGTTGCGGATCGCCATCAGGCCGGGCATCTCATGCTCGGCGATGGAAATTTCTTTCCGGCCCCAGTCGGCCAGCGCGATGTCGGCAACTTTATATTCCGTCGCGACAGGTTTTGAGAGGACAGTGCTCATGGAATGTTTGCTCCAGTACGAGAATAGCATAAATGTTCCATCAAGTAATCATGATTTTTTGATAGACTACAGTTGTCAATGGCGGGATTTCTAAAAGCACTGCGTTTGCTTGGCGATGAAGGCCGCGTCAGAATCCTTCGCCTCCTTTCAAAAGAGGAATTAAGCGTCGCCGAACTGCAGGAAGTACTAGGCATGGGCCAGAGCCGGATCTCGATGGCCCTGTCGCAACTGAAGCAGGCGGGGATGGTTGAGGTACGTAAGGCGGGCCAGAAAAGTCTGTATAAGATGACGGGTCCAACTGGGCTCAAGGCGACCCTGATCGAGACCCTGAAGCACGCCGGCGATGAGATTCAGGCCGTGGCGGCGGACGACGAAGGACTTCGCATGGTCCTGCGAAAACGCAAGGATAAATTACGGACGTACTTCGACGAACTCGCTGGACGCTTTGGGCGGAACTACGTACCCGGACGCAGCTGGCAGGGCCTCGCGGAAATGGTGCTGCGCCTGATGCCGCCCATGGTGATCGCCGATCTTGGCGCGGGCGAAGGAACGCTCGCGTTGCTATTGGCGCAGCGCGCTGAGCTTGTCATCGCGGTCGACAGTTCAGAAAAAATGGTGGAGTACGGGGCGGGCGTAGCCAAGACTCACGGAGTAAAGAATCTCGAATACCGTCTTGGCGATCTCGAGGAACTGCCGCTTACTGCCGGCGAGGCCGACCTTGCTCTGCTTCACCAGAGTCTGCACCACGCCCTGCACCCGCAGAAAGCGCTGGATGAGGCTTGGCGGATTCTGAAGCCCGGCGGTCGCGTGGTAGTGATGGACTTGCTGAAGCACAACCTTGAAGAGGCGCGCGACCTGTACGCCGACGTCTGGCTGGGATTCTCTCAAGTCGAGCTAGCGGATTTGCTCAAGAAGTCCCGATTTCGGAGCGTTGAACTCTCAGTGGTGCATCGCGAACCCGAAGCGCCGCATTTTGAGACGGTCATGGCGATTGGCGAAAAAGGCCGGTAGCCTTTTCACCGACGCTCTTCACCTTATCCCGGACTCTACCCGCCATTCCCGATACGTTCTCCTTGGCAACCGAGAACACCATCCGGCGTCGCTCGCGTAGAAACTCCCGCATGCGCCTCACCTGGTCGCGGAGAAGGCGTCCTGCCGGCGTGCAAGCCATCGTCATCGCCTGCGAAATCGTTCGCGTCATCTCGGGACTGCGGCGGTGGGCCTCATCGAGCGCCAGGCATTCGGCTGCCAGCGCCATGCCGTGATAGTAAAGGACACCTCCAGCCATCACCCCCTGCAGCAGGTCGTTCGAGGTGTGCTCGATGAAGTTTCCGATGTGGCGAATGCCAGAGGCGCCTACGCTCATGCTGACGGAAGCAACGTGGGTCAATTCCGAGAGTCCCGGTATCGACGATTGTCCGAGTATCTCGTCGATGTCGATGTCGGCGAGCGTACTCTGAACAGCGTCGGCCGCCATCTCCATGCCTAGCGCAGCTTTGCGGATCGCAAGGTTGAGATAGAGCGCATCTTCACGCGTGATGTAGCTATTGAGGAAGAGGCTGGCGGTTGAGCGCTTGATCAACTCCATCCAGGTACCAGGAGACGGTCGTTTCCCCAGCCGCGTGAGGACGTGCATTTGCAACTCGAACGCGGTGGCGACGATGGTGAGACTGTCGATCAACGGATTGCGATTCAGGCCGATCACCAGGCCCGCCGTAACGGCGCGATGCGCAATATCGATTTCGATGGTGCTCAACACACCCGCCGCGGCAGCGGTGTACCCTGCCCGGTCATTTGAGGACGGAGCCATTGCCGCAGCATTCCAACCGGACGACTTTACGAGCGCGTGAAGATAGTCGAGTTTGCTCTGGAGCACCGCGTCGCTCGCGAATGCCCGAGGCTTCAGGATGCGCGTGTGTCGTGAATCGCCACCCCATAGGGCTCCAAGCCTGCGCGTCCACGCCGTACGGTAGGCAGCATAAGCCCAAATAAGGAGCAGTGCCGCCACCAACACCAACGCGCCGAGCCCGCCAAGTAGCCAGAAGTCCGGCCCGGAGACGGGCGGCTGAAAACCTGCGGCACTGCGAATGCTTCGCAGCAACTCAATCCAGCGCTGAAGCAGCGAGACAACAGTATTGGCAAGCCACAGAAGCCCGAGGATCATGAGAACCCAGAGCAGGTAGCCCAGATACCCCTGACTGCGGCGACGAATGGAACCGAGCGTCGGATCCTCGTGAACTGGAAGTTCGGTTGCCATCCCTTGCGCCGACTATTATGCCAGCCGCAAGGCAGAATAGGAACAATGCGGAAGATTTGCGTGTTCTGCGGTTCAAGCTTTGGATCCCGTCCGGAATATGCGGCCACGGCGAGAGCCCTAGGAAAAATCCTGGCCGCCCAGAAAATCGGACTCGTCTATGGAGGCGCGAAAGTTGGGCTCATGGGAGCCGTCGCGGATGGAGCGCTTGAAGCCGGCGGCGAAGTGACCGGCGTAATCCCTGAAGCACTCGTGCTCAAGGAGGTTGCACACTCAGGACTGACAGAGTTGAAGGTGGTGCATTCGATGCACGAACGCAAGGCGCTGATGGCATCACTCGCGGACGGTTTTATCGCACTGCCCGGTGGCTTCGGGACGTTCGAGGAGTTCTGCGAGATTCTCACCTGGGCGCAACTCGGTCTGCACCACAAACCCTGCGGCCTCCTAAACATCGCTGGATACTACGACCACCTGATCGCTCTGTTTGACCACGCAGTGTCCGAACAACTGCTGAAACCGGAATACCGCGGCTTCGTTCTGTCCGATACAGAACCGGAACGGCTATTGGAGAAGATGCGGGGCTACCACCCGTCACCGGTAGAAAAATGGATTACCCCGAAGGAAACGTAATCTTCTTCTCCACGTTTGGCCACTCCCGGCAGTTAAACAATATGAAGTGCAACCGGGAGAATTGGCCATCGGCATCGTCGAAACCATTGAGGAGTCATTCGAACTTCTCCTCAAACACCACGAACCGCAGGTAGCCAGAACTGCCTACCGGTTGTTGGGCCGGGCGGACGACGCACAGGATGCCACACAAGAAGTTCTGTTGAGGCTATTCCGAAATCTGAGGAAACTGCCGTCGGGAGTTAATTTGCCCGCGTGGCTCTACACGGTGACGGTAAACGTTTGCCGGGACGCATTGAAGCGGCGTCCGCCGTTTGACGGGATGGAGCGGGATCATGCCGCTTCGTCACCGGATCCCGAGCACGCCCTGGCTTTCGAGCAGCGCAAGCGATTACTCGCGGAAGCGTTGAGCCGGATAACTCATCAGGAGCGCGAGTGCATTACGCTCCACGATATCGAAGGATTGTCGACTCGCGAAGTGTCGGCGATTGTGGGTTGCAGCGAGTCAACCGTGCGGTCGCATCTAAGTTCGGGGCGGGCACGACTAAAAGAGATCGTTCAAGGGAGGCGCTTATGAACGACGAAGACTTGCTGCAAATGCTGGGCGAATTGCGGGATGAGACGGTCCCATTCGCGAGCGTACGTCGACGGGTACTGGCTATGTCGGCGCGCCAGAGGCAGCGTCCTCGCGTGGTTGGATGGCCATGGTGGACGGCCGCGGCCGCCGCTCTGTTAGTGCTGACGCTCGCGAGCCGTCCCGCGTGGAAGGTGGAATCGCTCACGCTGCCCGCACCGCCGGCGCTGGTGGTGGAGACGCCAAGCTTCGAAGTCGTGTCCAGGCCGCCGCTTGTCCGCCCAGCGAAAATTGTAAAACCGCCAAGTGAGGCTTTTACCGTGAAGATGCTGACCGATGATCCGGATGTTGTTGTCTATTGGATCGTCGGCGGCGAGGGAGAGGAATAAATGAGAACAATAGTGGTGTCGATCGCGCTTGCCGCCTGTGCCTTTTCGCAGGACATCGGCAGATCGTTTGAACTGAAGTATGTCAATCCCGATCAGGTCAGGGTGCTGCTCCAGTCGTATCCCATAACGGCTTCGGCCGCGGTGGCCAATCTGCATATGATCTCCGTCCGCGGCAGCAAGGAGACTCTGGAGTCTGTTGCTGAACTGATCAAGAAAATCGACGTGCCTGCTCAAGTAGCGAAGAACATCGAGTTCACTGGCTATATGATCTTTGCGTCCACGAAAGCAGTGGATGCTGTTGAGCCGCCGGAGTTGGCGCCAGTGATCAAACAAATGCGAACGTTGTTTACCTACAAGAGCTACCGCGTCGGCGAGACTTTCTCCCTGCGATGCCGCGACGGTCAGCGCGCCGACGCCAATGGGATGGTCCAACTCCCGGATTCACCCGACCGGCGACCTTATAACTTCACCTTCTCCTCGGCGGCGCTCACCGGTGAAAAGGCGATCCGCATGGACAAGGTTTTCCTGAACATCCGGGGTGGGTCGGAGAGTCTTGGCTTTCTCACAGATCTCGACATGCGTGAGGGTCAGAAGGTGGTGGTCGGTAAATCCACGATCAAGGGCAGTGACGATGCCTTGATCCTGGTGCTCTCAGCGAAGGTCGTGGAGTAAGTCCGATATACTCTCCGATGGATGCGATCCATACAACTCGTCGCCACCCGTCAACTCGAACCGCGCCCGCTCCCTGACCCGCCCGACCCTAAGGCCGGCGAACTTCTGGTCAAGGTACGGGCCGTCGGGCTTTGCGGCTCAGATCTCCACTGGTTTGTCGACGGCCGTATTGGCCGCAACAACGCCAATTTCCCGCAAATCCTCGGTCACGAACCTCTGGTTGAAGTGATGCGCGCCGGTGCTGGCGTCACGGACTTCAAGGAAGGCGACCGCCTCAGCGTCGAGCCCACCATCTCCTGTGGACACTGCGAATACTGCCTTGCCGGCTTCCACAACAACTGCGTTACCAACCACTTCATGGGCGGCCCGCAGGCCTTCGGCTTCTTCCGTGAATACGCCGTTATTCCGGCTCATAACGCCACTCACGTTCCAGATCAACTAACCGACCGTCAGGCAACCCTCATTGAGCCGGTCGCCGTGATGGCCCACATGATCGACCTCGCCCAAATCAAGCCCGGCGATACCGTCGGCGTCACCGGCGCGGGACCCATCGGGATGCTGTGCGCCGCCATAGCGAAGACCAGCGGGGCGTCCAAGATCTTTATCTGTGACCGCCAGCAGTACCGGCTGGAAATGGCGATGCGCATGGGCGCCACCATGGCGACAGACACCGACACGTTCCCCGAACTCATCCGCGATGAAACCCGCGGACGCGGTGTCGACGTCACGCTCGAAGCTTCAGGCGCTGTACAGGCGATCAACACTTGCCTCGCCGTCACACGTCCCACCGGGACCGTCGTCCTCATCGGGCTGACGAGCGAAGCTGAGGCCGTCATCAACATTCACGACGCCATGGGCAAGGAGCTTTCGATCCGCACGATCAAACGCTCGAATCACTGCGCCGACCGCGCTATCCGCCTCCTCAAGAGCGGCGCGATTCCAGATCTCTTGATCACGCATTCCCTGCCCCTCGAGAAGACGCCTGAAGCCTTCCAGATGGCGTCAACGTACTCCGACAACTGCGGCAAAATTGTGATCGAGGCTTCGCGATGAGCCATTACATTGCGGCCGATCTCGGGGCTGAGAGCGGCCGGGTGATGCTCGGCCGGCTCGACGAAGGCACGCTTACCCTCGAGGAACTCTCGCGTTTCGCCAACACTCCTGTACGCGTGGCTGACGGACTCTACTGGGATAGCTACCGGCTGTTTCACGATATCGTCCAGGGACTGACGGTCGCCGGCCGCGAGCGGAGCCTGAAAGTGACAGGCATTGGAATTGATACGTGGGGCGTCGACTATGGACTACTCGACAAACTCGGCTCGCTCATTGCGAATCCGCGGCACTACCGCGACGAGCGCACTGACGACGTTCCCGAAAAGCTATTTGAGATGGTGCCGAAGGACGAGGTCTTCTCCGAGACCGGCATCCAGTTCATGCAGTTCAATTCGCTCTACCAACTGTATGCCGCCTACCTGGCCGGCTCACCAGCGATGCACGCGGCTGACCGCCTGCTCTTCATGCCTGACCTGCTCAACTACTGGCTCACCGGCGTGGCCCGTAGCGAGACCACCATCGCCAGCACCTCGCAGTTCTACAACCCGCGGACAAAGGCGTTCTGTGTTTCGATGCTGGAGCGCCTTGGAATTGCTTCTCGCCTCCTACCCGAGTTAATCGAACCCGGCACCCGGATCGGACCACTGCTTCCATTTCTCGCCGAAAGCACTGGGCTGGGCGCGACGAACGTCTTTGCTACCGCCGGCCACGACACCGCTTCTGCTGTCGCCGCCGTTCCAGCCGAGGGGGAAGACTGGTGCTACATCAGTTCAGGGACGTGGTCGCTCATGGGCGTTGAGAGCGATCTGCCGGTGATCAATGACCGCGCACGCGAATTGAATTTCACAAACGAAGTTGGCGCGGGCGGAAAGATTCGTTTGCTGAAAAATATCGCCGGACTCTGGCTGCTCCAGGAGTGCCGGCGCGCCTGGATTGCCGAAGGTCACGAGTACAGCTATACCGAACTTGCCGAACTCGCCGCGGAGGCCGGTCCGGCGAAATCCCTCATCGATGTCGACGCCTTTCTGCATCCCGGCCAGATTCCGGCAAAGATCGCGGCGTGGTGCCGCGAGCACGGTCAGGCGCCACCTGAGAGTCCGGGGCAATACTGCCGTACAATCCTCGAAAGCCTTGCGCATCGCTATCGCGAGGTGCTTGAAAACCTCGAGGAGTTGACCGGCCGCCGGCTCAACGTGATCCACATTGTTGGAGGCGGGTCGAGGCATACACTGCTCAACCGTCTCGTTGCCGAGGCCACCGGTCGAAAAGTCGTTGCAGGTCCCGCGGAGGCGACAGCAACCGGCAACATATTGGTGCAAGCCATCGGCGCAGGTGAGTTAGCGGATTTGAAAGAGGCGCGCGAAGTGGTGCGCAGGTCGTTCCCTACCGAGACGGCAACAGCCTAATTACGGCCCGCCAGCGGCCGCACCACGCGTCCGCCACACACTCCGACGCCAGTATTCAACAGAGCGTTGAGAAAGTTGTGAAGCACACCGTACACCACCTGCTCGCTCACCGGCTGCTTTCCCGGCATGCGGAAGGTGACCGGCAGTTCCTTGGAAATCTGCAGGCGGATGGAATGCGGCAGCGTGTGGCCCGAGCGGTCGCGCGCATTTGCGAGCACGATCGGCGTCTGCAGGACGGCTCCATTGCCACCGTCCACGTAAAACTGGCAGCGCGAGAACCAACCGAGGTTTCCGGGATCAGCCGCATCAAACAGCAGAAGAGGAGCTTGCCGCTCCGTCGCCACGAGTTCAAGCGACATGGCGCGCAGATTCTCAGACAGCTTAAGATCGAACCCGGCTTGTTTCACGATACTCGTGATAAATTCCGGATCCAGCTCGAGCCGTAAGAGCTTGTGTTGGCCAGCCTGGACTACCTGCATGAACCCCTATCTTAGCTCACGGCTCAAAATTGCAACGTATTTTTGCAATACTGGCGCGCCAAAGGCCACAAGAATCACTTCGCGCACGGACGTGGACCCGCTATTCAGGACTTCAGCAATCGTGCTGAGGGCGATTCGGGCAGCAGCCTCGAGCGGGTACCCGTACGCGCCAGTACTGATCGATGGAAAGCTGATCGTCTCCACCGAATGCTCATTGGCCAACCTGAGGCACGTGCGATAGCACGATGCAAGCAATTCAGGCTCGCGGTGCCTGCCGTCCTCGTAAATCGGCCCGACGGTGTGAAACACCCACTTCGCGGGCAGCGCGCCTGCCCCGGTCACCACCGCGCCGGCGGTTGGACATCCGCCTTGCGCGGCGCGAATCTTGTCCAACTCGCGCATGATCGACGGTCCGCCAGCGCGATGGATCGCCCCGTCCACACCGCCACCGCCCGCCAACGCGGAATTAGCGGCGTTCACAATCGCGTCCGCTGCAACCTTCGTGATGTCGCCTTCTACGACTCGGAGCGTCGCTCCGCTGGGGAAGGTTTTCACCATGTCGATATAGTAGTGTACAGATGGCCGCTCCGGCACTGGTGCTTTTCGATATTGACGGTACGCTGATTCGCAAGGCGGGTCCACACCACAGGCAGGTCCTTGTGGATGCGGTCAAAAAGATCACCGGCCTCGAGACCACCACTGACGACGTTCCGGTCGCGGGCATGCTCGATCGCGACATTCTAACGCGTATGCTGCTCAATGCCGGGTCAACCAAAGCCCTCATCCAACGCGCAATGCCGGCGATGATCGGCACAGCGCAGTCTCTCTACGTAAAGTGCTGCCCCAATCTGGAGCGCAAGGTTTGTCCGGGAGTACGTCAACTCCTGCGCCGCCTCCAGAGCCGCCGCGTCCCTGTCGGCTTGGTAACCGGAAATCTCTCGCGCATCGCCTGGAAGAAGATGGATCGTGCCGGCTTGCGGCCCTACTTCCGCTTTGGAGCCTTCGCCGAGATGGCGCACACGCGAGCCGGTTTGGTTAAGATAGCGATTCAACATGCCCGCCGCGAAGGATGGATTGACAAGCGTTCCAGCGTCACAATGATCGGCGATCATCCGAATGATGTACTGGCCGCGAAAGCGAATCGCGTTCGATCGGTTGCGGTTGCAACCGGGGTAGTAGGTGCAGCGGAACTTGCGACGCACTCTCCCAGCATCCTGGTAATGGACCTACGTGAGTTGCAGGTGGAGTCGCTGCTGGGATGAGTGAATCGCAATCACTCGCAGTAAAGCGTGCCGAGGTCGAGTTTCACAATTTCGCGTCGCTCGGCGAACCTGAGCGAGCCTTCCGTGTTTATGCCGAGGAAAACGTCAGGCGTGGATCGGTCATCCGGAAACATTTGGACTTCATCGGGCCGATGACGCCCTTTCTCGAGATCGGCGCCAACGCCGGACACACGAGCTACATGCTCGCCAACGACTTTAGCGCCGACGGCTACATGCTCGATATCTCGGCGGACTCGCTGCGCCACGGTATCGCGCTGCAGGATCAGTGGGGTTATCCGAAAAGTCCCATCCGTATGGCCGGCGACGCCATCCACTTGCCGTTTGCCGACGGGTCGCTGCGGCTCGTGATGGCATTCCAGATGCTTTCGCAGTTCATGAACATCGAGGAAGTGTTCATCGAAGTGAAGCGCGTTCTCGCCCCCGGCGGCGTCTTCCTGTTCGGCGAGGAACCCTTGCTGCGCAAGCTCTCTCTACGCGTTTATCGCTGTCCGTATTACGAGACGATGAAGCCGTGGGAGCGCAAACTTTCCGATTGGGGACTGCTTGGGTACCTCGTACGCGATGTCATCGGCGCACATCAGGAAGAAAGCTTCGGCATTCGCCAGAACCACACGATGGGTTTGAAGGACTGGCATCAGCTGGTCGAGAAGCACTTTGCCACCCACGAGTATGAGATCTTTGTTCCCGAACGTGGTTGGGGTGAACGCGTCGTCAAACGCGCGGCAATTCAACTGGACCCTTATAAATCGATCTGGCGCGCCGGTCGACTGCTGGGCGGCACGCTCGCTGCGGTCTGTCGCAAGGAAGGCTCAGCATCCGCTCAGCCGTTCGATCGCTTCGAAGCGCTGCTCCGCTGTCCCGACTGCGGGGCCGGCTTGGCGCGCGGCACCGATGAGACCTTGCGCTGCCTCTCCTGTAAATATGAAGCCGCTCTCGAAGGCGGCGTCTATAATTTGCTGCGCTCCGCAGACCGCAAGGAACTGTATCCCGGCGACCGCGACGATATCATCGACTTCTCACTGCCCGGACACGAGCGTCATCTAATTTCTGGTTTTCACGAGGTTGAAGGCGTCTTCGGCAATAAGTTCCGCTGGATCGGCCCCAAAGTAGAGGCCCGGCTCAAGCGAACCCAGCAGGGTCCTCAACGCCTGCGAGTCCGGGGATTTGCCTCCGAAGTGAATCTGCCTGTGCAGTTGTCGGTGCACGTCAACGGGACCGAGGTCGGCCGCTGGTCGCAGCAGCGTCCGGGCTTGTTTGTGCTCGAGGCCGACGTTCCAGACGCACCGGAGTATCGAATCGAGCTCAATGCCGGCCCGGCCTGGCAGGCGCCTGGCGACAGCCGTATCCTCACCGTGAATATCAGCATGATCCGTCTCATTCCACGCGAGTAGAATGTATCTACGAAAGCCAGATGGATATCCACCAGCTCGACCTCTTCCTCGCCGTGCTCGACTCGTCGAGTCTCACCCGCGCCGCTGAGAAGGTGTTCCTGTCTCCCGGCGCCGTTAGTTTGCAGCTCCACAACCTGGCCAACGAACTGCGCACCGAGCTCTTTGTGAAATCGGGTAAGCGTCTTGTGCCCACTCCAGCCGCGTTCCGGCTCGCCGAACACGCCCGTTCGATTACGCGCCAGATGCAGGATATCCGGCATGAGTTCGCCAATGACCCGGCTACCGATCCGCGTCCGTTCCATCTCGCCACCGGGCCGACAACGCTAATCTACCGCCTCGGCAAGCCTCTTCGCGCCCTGCGGAAGGAGCACACCAACACCGAAATCCACGTCACTGTCGCACCAACTGAGGAAATCGTCGCAGGGCTCATCGACCGCCGTTTCGACCTCGGCGTGATTTCGCTTCCACTCTTGGATGAGCGTCTGGACATCTCACCCCTTTACGACGAGGAACTGCTGGTGCTGAGACACTCGCCATCGCCGGTTCGCGGCCACCAGGTCAGCACGATTCAGATTGCGGAACTGGCAAAGGCTCCGTTCGTGCTGTATCCCAAACGGAGCAACATGCGCTCCATCATCGACGGATTCTTCAGCGAAGTCGGAATTCAACCGAACGTACTGCTCGAGGCCGACGACACCGAAACCATCAAGGGACTGGTGGACTCGGGCTTTGGCTACTCCATCTTGCCTGAGTTCGCACTCAAGGCCTCGCCGCGGTTCTTCCACACATTCCGTGTAGCCGGGCATAAGCTAACCAGGCAGCAGGCACTGGCGACACCCCGCACGCTTTACCCAAGGGCGCTGACGCGATCCATCGCGACGTTTTTACAGACCGCGCTAGGACGGCCCTAACCAATCACCGCCAGCAGATCCTTGGCCTCAACGCTATCGCCAACCTTCACCAGCAGTTCCTTCACCTTTCCGTCCTGCGGAGCGTAAAGCGTAGTCTGCATTTTCATCGCTTCCATCACCATTAAGCGATCGCCCTTCTTGACCGGCTGGTTAATCTCAGCCGCGATACTCGTGACTGAACCGGGAATCGGTGCGCCTACCTGGTCGGTTGCCGCGGGATCTGCCTTCTGTCTCGCCGCCACCGTCGGCTTCAACGCCTTGTCGCGTACGCGAACCTCGCGTGGCTGGCCGTTCAATTCGAAGAACACGATCCTCGTCCCGTCCGGTTGCGGTTCGCTGACGGTCAGGAATCGGACAATCAATACCTTCCCGGGCTCGAGCTCAATCGAGACTTCCTGCTCCTTCTGCAGCCCGTAGAAGAACTCCGGCGTCGGCAGCACGTCCACATCGCTGTAGGCTGAGCGCGCCTTGGCGAACTTCAGGAAAACGTCGGGATACATCAGGTACGACATCAAATCAGTCCGTGTGATCTTATGTCCCGCCCTCTTTTCGGCCGTTGCCTGAGTCGCCTTCAGATCTACCGGCTCAAGATGTTCCCCGGGCCGCCCGATCTTCGGCTCAGCGCCCTTCAACAGCACTTTCTGAAGTTCTGCAGGCCAACCTCCGTCAGGTTCCCCCAGGGAGCCCGAGAACATCTCCACCACCGAGTTCGGCAAGGTCAGGTTGTGATCCGGGCCAAGACGCTCGAGATCACGAACCGTGAGATCGTGCGACACCAGAAACACCGCCATGTCGCCCACGACTTTGCTCGACGGCGTCACCTTCACAATGTCGCCGAACGCGACGTTCACATCGGCATACATTTTGGCGATCTCGTGCCATCGGCCTCCGAGACCCATGCTCTCGGCCTGCTCCTTGAGATTGGTGAACTGCCCACCCGGCATTTCATGCTCGTAGACTTCCGCCGTGCCCGCCGGAGGAGCATTGTCAAACGGCAGATAGTAGGTCCGCACCGTTTCCCAGTAATCCGAGCACTCATTAAGCGCCTTCAAATCGAGCCCGCTATCGCGCTCGGTGTTGGCCACCGCAGCCACCAGTGAGTTGAGGTTCGGCTGGCTGGTTGTGCCGCTCATTGCGGCCAGCGCGCCGTCCACCACGTCAACGCCCGCCTCAGCCGCCTTCAGATATGAAGCCGCATTCAGGCCGCTGGTATCGTGGGTGTGGAAGTGAATCGGGATTCCGATCTCATCGCGCAGGGCCTTTACCAGCGTGTACGCTGCATAAGGCTTGCACAGGCCGGCCATGTCCTTGATGGCCAGCATATGCGCGCCCATCTTCTCCAACTCGCGTGCGAGCTTCACGTAATAGGCAAGCGAATACTTCGTACGCTTTGGATCGAGGATATCGCCCGTGTAACAGATTGCGGCTTCGCAGATCCGGCCGGTTTCACGCACCGTCTCCATCGCCACCTTCATGTTGGGCAGCCAGTTCAAGGAATCGAAGATTCGGAAAATGTCAATGCCCTGATTCGCAGCCTCCAGCACAAATTCACGAACCACATTATCCGGATACGCCGTGTAGCCGACGGCATTCGACGCGCGGAACAGCATCTGGAAACAGATGTTCGGCACCGCCTCCCGCAGTTTGCGCAGCCGCATCCAGGGATCCTCAAGCAGGAACCGCATAGCGACGTCGAAGGTCGCGCCGCCCCACATCTCGAGACTGTAGAGGTTGTGAAGCTTGTGCGAAACCGTGTTGGCAATCCGCAGCATGTCGTAGGTGCGCATGCGCGTGGCCATCAGCGACTGGTGAGCGTCGCGAAAAGTCGTGTCGGTAAATAAAAGTTGTTTCTGGTCGCGAGTCCACTCGGCAAATCGCTCGGGGCCGAGTTGATCGAGCAGTTGCTTGGTGCCGGGTGGCGGCGCGGTGTGGTCCGGCGCAGGTACGGGCGCCGGCCTGAACACTTTCGCCTTCGGCTTTCCGGCAACTTCCGGGTTGCCGTTTACCGTGGTCTCCGCAAGGTAGGTCAGCAGTTTGGTTGCGCGGTCACGGCGCGGAGTGAATTTGAACAGGCCGGGATTCTCGTCCAGAAAACTCGTAGTGGTCTCGCCCGCAAGAAAAACCGGATCGTTGACAACGTTCTCCAGAAACGGAATGTTCGTCTTGACGCCACGAATCCTGAATTCCCGCAGCGAGCGATCCATCCGCTGGCACGCATCCGGGAACCGCCGCCCCCAGGACGTCACCTTCACCAGCAGCGAATCGTAGTAAGGCGTGATCACCGCCCCGCCATACGCCGATGCACCATCCAGACGGATACCGAAGCCGGCCGGCGAGCGGTAGGTGTGGATCTTGCCGTAGTCCGGCACGAACCCGTTGGCAGGATCCTCTGTCGTCACGCGGCACTGAAGCGCGTAGCCGTGCATGGGTACTTCTTCCTGCGGCGGCAGCGTCATCACGGGACCGTGCAAAGCATGTCCCTGCGCCACCTGGATCTGGCTGCGGACGATGTCGATGCCGGTGATCATCTCAGTCACCGTATGCTCCACCTGCACCCTCGGATTCACCTCAATGAAGTACCATTCGTGCGAATCAGCATCCACCAGAAACTCCACCGTGCCGGCGTTGTAGTAGCCGGCCTCGCGGGCCAGCGACACCGCGGCATCGCATAAGGCACGGCGTGTTTCAGGCGGAACGCTGAAGGCCGGCGCAATCTCGACCACCTTCTGATGGCGCCGCTGCACCGAGCAATCGCGCTCATAGAGATGGAGGACGTTCCCGTGACGGTCCCCCAGAATCTGGACTTCGATGTGCTTCGCGCGTTTGATATAGCGCTCGAGGAATACCGCGTCATTGCCGAACGCGGCAGCCGCTTCCTGGCGCGCTTCGTCCACACGCGCCATCAAATCCTCGGGATTATTGACCACGCGCATGCCGCGCCCGCCGCCGCCGAACGCTGCTTTGACGATCAGCGGAAATCCGATTCCACGCGCGATCTCCGGAATCGTGGCCGCGTCGGTAACGGGCTCTTCCGTCCCAGGGACCACCGGGACGCCTGCCCGCTGCGCGAGTTTCCGGGCCGCGGTCTTGTCTCCAAGCTGATCCAGCAACTCCGCGCTCGGTCCGATAAAAGTTACACCATGTCGCTCGCAAGCGCGCGGCAGCGCCGGATTCTCACTGAGAAAACCGTAGCCCGGATGGATGGCATCAACATTCTTCTCGCGTGCCAGGGCGACAATGTTCTCTACATCCAGGTAGGCCTGCACCGGCCCTTTGCCTTCACCGATTAGATAGGCTTCGTCTGCCTTGAAACGATGGAGGCTCAGGCGGTCTTCCTGCGAATACACCGCTACAGTCCGGAGCTTCAGTTCATTTGCGGCTCGTAGTATGCGTATAGCAATTTCACCGCGGTTGAGTGCCAGGAGTTTTTTCATCGGGAGTGCGAACGGAGTTTATTTAATTTTTTATTGTAGCTGGTCACTCCCTTCTCCCTGCCCCGCACGAGATCCGCTTGTCAGCGCATCCTGCTGAACACGAACCCGTGGTCCGCCGCTCGGGAGTGACAGTCAGAGCACCTCTCCTTCGCGGATTGGCCCACCGATCCGATCGTTCCGCTAGCGCCGGGAAAGCTCTCAAAGCCCCAACCACCGGTGGATTTGTATCGAGCCGCATCCTTCACCATTACGTCCACGCGCCGGCGTACGCCCCCGAAAATCACTCCGTCCTTCTCACTGGTCTCGAGCAACTCATACGCAATCACTGAACCGTCGGAGAATTCGCCTGATGCGTAGCCTTCGACAGCCTTCGGATTCGCGTAGACATGGTGTAGCCCGCCTTCCGATTGAGCGGCGGGATGGGAAGCCGTAATCAGCGCACTCTTTACATGCACCCATTTGCGAAAGCCGTTTGGATACAGCGACTGCTCCGGCGCGGCGTATAGGACGGTGCCAAGGCAAGCAAGCACAGCGCAACTCACGCCGCACCAGAGCGCTGAGGTATTGCAACTGAAACGTAGATTCATAAACGCAGTGTGGAGCAACACCGCGCGCCTGTATTGTAGGAAATTCAACTCGCCGCGACAGGGGCCTGAGCATCGCTGATCGATGACTCCCGCAGTCGCGCATATGCTGCAGGCGTGAGGCCGGAAAAATGGCGAAAGTCGTGAATGAGGTGCGCCTGGTCGAAATAACCGCAGTCGGCGGCAAGGGCTGCCCACTTTACGGGAAGACCCTTCTCCACCCGTTCCAGCACTCCTCTAAAACGCTGCAAGCGGCAGAATAGCTTCGGTGTCATCCCAACGCTTTCCCGGAAAAGCTGTATGAAGCGTGTATGGCTGAGCCCGGCCTGGAATCGCACATCCGCGATGGCGCGCATGCCGGAATGCGCCACCAGTTCCCTCACCGCTGGGGCCATCAATGGATGCATCGGGACGGCGCGCGAGAGCTTGTGGGACAGATAGCGTTCGAGCACACGGAGTTGAGAGTCCAATTCGCGGGCTGACAACAGTTCATCCAATAGTCGTTCGGCTTCGGCTGGATATAGGTCTACGAGAGGAATATCAATGTTATGCAACTCGTGCGCCGGAACGGGAAAGAAAAGGCGCGCCGTCCCAGGCTTGAAGCGAACGCCCAGCACCGCGGTGAATTCAGCAGGATCGATTTCGAAAGATCTGGAATAGGGTCCGGCCAGCAGCGGGACACGGATGCTGTGCCGGGTGGCGCCTTCAAAAAACGAGAGACTCCGGCTGGTTAGATGGATCACCAGCTCCATTGAGCCGTTTGGATAAATGCGCTGCCGGCGCGCCTCCATACCGTCGCTCGTCATCGACCAGAACAGGTCGACAAATTGGGATAAAGGAAAACTGGGGGCGAAGGTCTGAAACCGCATTCCTCAAATCCAGGCTAACGCCATGTTAGCTCCAGTCCGAATCGAATTCAATGCGGCCCGGTGTATCGTGAAATCAGGTTTCGCCCAGGAAAACAGCTTTGAGTTCTCAACTTTATCCATTGTCGCTGCAGGTGAATGGAGGACCGATCTTCACCAGTGGCGAATGGTCCGGCTTTGTTGCGTTCGACACACCAGGCCTCTCATTGGACCAGTTGGAAAGCGTCGCCCGGTATTACTATGGCCTCGGCTACGGTTACGTCTGCCCCACGATGGTCACCGCCAGCGCTGAGGCTTATCAATCCAATCTCCCCGTGTTCCGCCAGACGCGAGATTTTGATTGGGGCCAGGGCATTCTGCCACCTCATCTTGAAGGACCTTTCCTTGCCCCCGAGTGCATGGGCGCTCACAATCCGGAATTGCGCCTCGACCCGACGGTCGAATTCGCATCGAAACTGATGAGTTGGTCACAGGGCTTCATCGGTTGGCTAACGATGGCTTCCGAACTGCCGGGGGCCGTAGACGTAATCCGCTACCTCAGCGGCAATGGGATCAGCGTGAGCCTGGGACATCAGAATGCAACGGCCGAATCCAGGACGGTATCGCAGCTGGGGCCAGGGGCTTCACTCATGTGCTGAATGCCGCTACGCGCGACACCATTCCCGCCAAGGACCTGCGCATGATCGCGCAGTTTACAGACCGGCGGGCGTTTTCGTGATCATTCCCGACGCGATTCATGTGTCTGAATACGCCGTGAAGCTGATGTGCGACGGCAAGGGTCCCGATAAAGTGATTTTCTTAGCCGACGAGAGTCCCTTGATCGGCGCGCCCGTTCCAACCACTGCTCGGTTGTGGGGACGCATGTTTGAGGTGCGGCGCGACGCCGAAGGCCGTGTCCGCACATTCGACCTCAGCGGCTCGTGCACGTCGCTTGTGGACTGCATGAATATCGCCTTGCGATGGGGAGTTCCTCGGGATACCGTCGAACGCGCCGTCACCAGCAATCCCGCCGCGTTCCTCGCCATCGCTCAGCCGGCTCAAGCTTCGGCTTGAGCAGTCCCCAGCGTATTCGGAAGGCGTCCACTACGCTGGTGGCTCGTACGCGGCCGCCAGATAGCCCGATAACCGGGAATACAGCGTTCTGCCCGCGAGTGTCGGAGCGAATACAACTCGGGTTCGATCCGGAGGCTGGAAGTAATCAGGCGCCCAATCGTTGATTCAATTAAGGACATGTGAACTGTCACTTGCCTCTAACGTACGCCGGGGGCATTATTTATCGTTCAGAATGTGGAACGCACAGAACCGGGTTCCCTTGGGCCGCATCTGAAGAGTGTAGAGAAAAGGGGACCTTCGATATGCTTCAAAAATTTGCATCCACGGCATTGGTGATTGGGACCTTGATCGCCGGCTCGTTACCGGCTGTGGCCCGGGATCATGGCGATTCCGGCGGCGGCAACCGGGGTGGTTCGTCGCAACGAAGCTTCGGAGGAGGCGGAGGCCAGCGCTCCTACTCAGGCGGTGGTCGTTCGTTCTCAGGCGACGGGCAAAGTGCCTCTCCACGCAGCTACTCAGGTGGCGGACAGAGTGCGGCGCCACGCAGCTATTCAGGAGGCGGGTTCTCCGGCGGTGGTCGTTCGTACGGCGGCGGCCAGAACTTCGCTAGTCCGCGCGGAAGCAGCGAACGTCGCGGCTTCTCGGGCGGTGGCGCGTACTCCGGACGCAGCTATGGCGGCGGAGGCTCCTATGGTCGTTCCTACTCGCGGCCGGCCTACGGTGGTTCGTACGGCGGGAGGCACTACGGCGGTTCGTACGGCGGAAGGCACTACGGCGGTCACGCATACTACCGGGGCGGACTCTATTTCGGGTTCGGCAGGCCGTTGTACGGATACTCGTACGCGCCGGGCTACTACTATGACTCCAGCTACTATTACGACGACGATTACCTTGATGACCCCGGCCCGGCGTACGGCCAGAGCTACTCGTACGAACCTGCTCCGACGCCTGCCCAGTCTGCACCTTGCAACCAGGGTTCATACGATCAGTACGGCACCTGGTTTCCGAGCCCTAACTGCTATGCGGATCAGCAGCAGTACCAGCAACAGCCGCAGCAGTATTACGATCAGAACCAGCAGCAGTATCAGCAGCCGCAACAGTACCTGAATCCGAATCAGCCGCCGCGATATATCCGGTAACTACGCTGGCGGAGCAACGGCCTTCGCAGCCGCGACCTTCGCCACCGTTTCCTTCTTTAGAAGGCGCAACATCTCACGCTTCCGGATCTTCTCTTTTCGGGTTCGGCCGAAGCGCGATTTGTCGCCGTTATTAACAGACATGTGGCCTTAACCCTAACAGGTTTGAGGCCACTTCGTCGTTTCTGGGACACGAGTCGTGCTACATTGCCTCGGATGGGGTGCTGCCCCCAACGGGAGAACGCATGACGGTCAATTACGACGGGATCATTATCGGTACGGGCCAGGCTGGACCTTCCCTGGCGAGAAGAATGGCCGGCGCCGGTATGAAGGTCGCCGTCATCGAGCGCAATCTGTTCGGCGGCACCTGCGTCAACACCGGCTGCATTCCCACCAAAACCATGGTAGCCAGCGCCTATGCCGCGCGAATGGTGCGGCGCGCCGCCGAATTTGGTTTGTCGGCGGGTGATTTGACTGTCGATATGCGTCGCGTCAAGGCGCGCAAGGATGCAGTGTCCGGCAAGTCGCGGACCGGACTCGAGTCGTCACTAAAGAGCCTGGAGAACTGCACCGTGTACGAGGGACACGCGCGGTTCGAGTCGGCCAATGAGATCAGCGTCGGCAGCGAGAGGCTGACAGCGGGCAAGTTCTTCATCAACACGGGCGGGCGCGCAATCGTCCCCGAAATGCCGGGCATTCACGACATCCCATTCCTAACAAACAGTTCGATGATGGACGTCGACTACCTTCCACGACACCTAATCGTCGTCGGCGGTAGCTATATCGGCCTTGAATTTGGTCAGGTGTTCCGCCGGTTTGGCAGTGAAGTTACGATCCTCGAAATGTCGAGCCGTCTCATCCGCCGGGAAGACCCGGACGTTTCCCAAGCCATTCTGGAGATTCTGGAAGCCGAAGGCATCGACATTCGCCTCAACGCCAAGTGCATCGGATTCTCCAAGCAGGGCGATGAGATTGTCGCGTCTGCGGAATGCGAGGAGGGTTCTCCGGACGTGACTGGATCGCACGTCTTGCTGGCGGTGGGCCGCCGACCGAACACCGGTGATCTGGGGCTCGAGAAAGCCGGCGTTGCAACCGACGCGCGAGGGTACATTCTCGTCGACGACCAGTTGCGCACCACCGTCCCGGGCATTTGGGCCATGGGAGATTGCAACGGCAAGGGCGCGTTCACCCATACCTCTTACAACGATTTCGAAATTGTCGCCGCCAATCTCCTCGACAACGACCCCCGCCGCGTGAGTGACCGCATCATCACCTACGGCCTCTACGTCGACCCGCCTCTTGGACGAGCCGGCATGACCGAGGAGGAGGTTCGCAAGTCCGGGAGAAAGGCGCTCATCGGCAAACGGTCCATGACCAAGGTCGGCCGCGCCCTCGAGAAGGGCGAGACGCAGGGCTTCATGAAAGTTCTGGTGGACGCCGAAACCAAGTTGATCCTCGGTGCCGCCATTCTTGGCACAGGAGGCGACGAAGCCGTTCATTGCATCCTCGATGTGATGTATGCAAAGGCTCCTTACACCGTGATTCAGCGGGCTGTACACATCCACCCCACTGTTTCGGAATTGATTCCGACCATGCTGGGCGAGCTTCAACCGCTTCCACCAGCCGATGACGCCGGCGGAACTAAAACCAGTGAGGAGAGGCCATGTCCCCATATGTTTTGGCGTTCTTGATCGGTGTGGTTACCGGACTCCGTTCCATGACCCCGCTCGCGGCCGTAAGCTGGGCCGCAAAGCTCGGGTGGCTACATCTCGAAAACACGTGGCTGGCCTTCCTGGGCTATTCCGCCACGCCCTACATCCTGAGCGTTCTGGCGATTGGCGAACTGATCGCCGACAAACTACCGAAGACCCCGAGCCGTAAGTCTCCTCCGGGATTCGGCGGCCGTATCGTATCAGGCGCTTTGAGCGGCGCGGCCCTCGGCGCGGCCGGCGGGGAGATGATTGGAGGACTGGTTGCGGGCATACTCGGTGCGGTTGCGGGGACGTTTGGCGGTTACGAATTCCGCGCCCGTCTGGTGAAAGCCATCGGCGGCAACGATCTTCCAATCGCCCTCCTCGAGGACGCCATCGCGATCCTTGGAGCGTTCTGCATCGTAAAAAGCTAGCCATCCGGACACCAGGGCAAATCCTTGCCATGATGAGACGGTGGAAATACGGAAGCTGGTAAGCCGGGGGCCGTCGCCCCTGAGAGCAAGGCGAGCCGCAACCCTGACCTTATGGACCGCGACACCGATATCGGCGGAGTAGCCGGTACATTTCCCGACACCCGCATGTCCGTCGTGCGCGGAGGCTGGGACCGCGTTGTGTCCAGTTATTGGAAACCTGCGTACAAGTACATCCGCATCCGCTGGCGTGTCTCCAACGAGGACGCGAAGGACCTGACGCAAGCCTTCTTCACTCGCGCCATCGAGAAGAACTACTTCGACTCCTACGATCCCTCTCGCGCGCGCTTCAGCAGTTTCGTCCGCACCTGCCTTGATCGTTTTCTGGCTAACGAAGCCGCAGCCGCCGGTCGACTGAAGCGCGGCGGAGGCATGCGCCGGGTGGAAAACTTCGATGAGCCGGCTGCCGACGACTACATCCAACGGGAGTGGGAGCGCGCTGTGTTCGCCGAGGCGATCGAAGCCATCCGCCTCACTCTCGACGCCAGCCGGTTCTCAATCTTCGAGGCGTATGACCTCGCTGATGAGCGTCCCACCTATCGGGATCTGGCCGAGCGATTCAGTCTCAAGGAGACCGACGTCATTAACCATCTCGCCGCCGCCCGCCGCGCGCTACGTCGAGCCTTAAGCGAAAGGGGCTACGGTGTACCTCTCTAACCGCAAGCTCGACCACCTGCGGTCGATCATCGACGAGGATGAAGAGCGCTACCGCTTGCTCGAGATCGTTGGACGCGGGGGCATGGGCACCGTGTATGCGGCTGAGGACACACTCCTGCGACGCCGGGTGGCGATCAAGATTCTAAACCCGCCGTTTGCCGAGTCGGAATCGAGAATCCTCGCAAATCTTGAACACCCCGGAATCGTGCCGGTATACGACACTGGACGCCTCCCGGACGGCCGGCCGTTTTACGCCATGAAACTGATCCAGGGCGCACGTCTCGACCAGTACTGCACTCAACCCCACCCTCTTGGCGAGCGTTTGCGCCTCTTCGAGAAGATCTGTGAACCGGTCGCGTTTGCGCATTCTCGCGACGTCGTCCATCGAGACTTGAAGCCGTCCAACATCATGATTGGAAGTTTCGGCGAGGTCCTGGTGCTCGACTGGGGCATTCCGGCAGTAGTCGGCACTGACGGCTTTATGGCGCCGGAACAGGATCGCGGGACCGTGGCTGCCGACGTCTATGCACTAGGCCGGCTCCTCATGGCTTTGGTAGGCGTGGACGCTCCCAAATCCATTTCAGCCATCGCTGCAAAAGCCAGTGCCGCCGGTCCAGAAATGCGATATCACGACGTGGCCGCGCTCCTGTCCGACATCGCCCGCTACCTCGACGGAGAACCGGTCACCGCCTACCGTGAGGGCCCGTCCGAATGGTTGCTTCGCCAGATTGGCAGACATAAGATCCTGATCGGGCTCGTCGCGGCGTATCTCATAATGCGCGCCGCGCTGATTTTTTTTACGGGCCGTTAAAGGAATCACCAGAGACGCGTAATTAGAGACCGAGAGGATATTTTCATGAATAAACTGACCATTGGACTCGTTGCCGGCGCGGTCTTGGGTGCGCTGGATGGGATGACCTCCTGGTTCACGCCCGAAGTGCGCGACGGCATCATGGGCATCGTGATGGGATCAACCTTCAAAGGACTACTGAACGGTCTCGCGGCTGGAGCCTTCGCGCGCAAGGTGAATTCCACACTCGCCGGAGTACTCTTTGGCTTGGTTGTCGGCCTGCTGCTCGCCTGGGGCATTGCGGCCATGCAGGGCAAGTACTACCTGCAGATCATGCTGCCCGGCAGTATCGTTGGCGCCATTGTTGGGTTTGCGACGCAGCGCTACCCGGAACGCCGCGCTGCGATGGCCGCTGGAAAATAACAAGTCCTGCCCCCGTCCGTTCAGAATATAATCTTGGCTACACAGGTGCGCATCGGCTCTGTGGGAGACAAGCATGGACAGACGGCGATTTCTTCAACAGACGAGCGCGGCACTCCTCACCTCAATGGCGGCAGGCAGAGCCATAACGAAGATCCGCGTCGGGATGCTCGGGACTGGGCACAGTCACTTCGGCGGCAAGTTGAAGGCGATGATGGGCAACCCCGACTACGAGATCGCCGGCGTAGTGGAAAGCAACGCCGGCGCCAAGGCGCGTATCCAGAAAGAGCCGTATATGGCATCGCTGCATTGGTTGTCTGAGGAGGAACTTCTCAAGGATCCATCGGTCAATCTGGTGGTCGTCGAGTGCCGCGCCTGGGAAGCCGTACCGTGGGGCGCCAAAGTAATCGCCGCCGGCAAGCATCTGCACCTGGAAAAGCCGCCCGGCAATGACTGGGGCGCCTTCAAAGAGTTGATGGCTGAAGCGCGTCGCAAAGATTTACGAGTCCAAACCGGCTACCTGTGGCGCTGGCATCAAGGCGTGATGGCGTCCATCGACGCGGCACAGAAGGGTTGGCTCGGGGAAGTGTTCATGGTTCGCGGCACCATGAGTGCCGACCGCGGACCCGACGAGCGCGCCACCGAAGCACACTACAAAGGCGGCGGCCTGTTCGAGCTAGGCGGCCATGTCATCGACCGTGTCGTCGAACTGCTCGGACGACCCACCAACGTCAAAAGCTGGCTGCGCCACGATACCAGCGTCGCCGATAAACTCGCCGACAATAACCTGACGGTATTCGAATACGATAAGGCACTGGCAGTGATTTCGCAGGCCGCCAAGATGGCCGGTGCAGGCGACCATCGCTCGTTCGAGGTGCTCGGCACCGATGGTAGCTTCGTCCTGACTCCTGAATCCAACCCTCCGCGAATGCGTGTCCACATGCGTAAGGCGCAGGGTCCCTACAAGGCCGGCTGGCAGGACATCACGCTGCCACCGCAGCCGCGCTTCATCGGCGATTTCAAGGAACTTGCACGATCGCTCAAAACGGGAACGCCGCTCAAGCAGTCGTACGAGCACGAACTGCTGTTGCAGGAGACGCTCCTCCGGGCATCCGGCGAACTGTCGTAATTCTACAAGTCTGGGGTGGAGGTTTTATGGACGTTATCACTCGCCGCAAAATGATCGGAGCCACCGTCGCCGCCGCAGGACTCGCGCGCGGGGCCGAAACCAACTCCACCATCACCGTCGGCGTGCTTGGCACGGGCGGACGGGGCACCTTCGTGTCCACAATGCTGGCCAGGAACACGCCCGCCAAAGTCGTCGCCCTGTGCGATCTGTTCGACGACAAGATGGAAGCGGCCAAGAAGAGCATTGGGGTCGAGAATCCGAAGCTCTATAAGGATTTCCACAAGATGCTCGCCAGCGATATCGACGCCGTCATCATCGCGACGCCGGTATTCCTGCATGCCGACCATCTTGAAGCCGCCATCAAAGCCGGCAAGCACATCTACATCGAGAAACCAGCATCGATTGACGTCGAAGGATGCAAACGGATCATGCGCGCCTCCGATGCCGCCGACCGCAAACTCAATATCAGCTTCGGCTTTCAACGCCGATACGCCCCCGTTTACCTGAAAGCCAAAGCGCTGGCAGACTCGGGCGCCGCCGGCCCCATTCATATGGGGTTTGCGCGCTTTATCAAGAGCGGAAGCGGCTGGAAGGAAACCGCAAAGCGCCCGCATCCGGAATCGGACGTCGAAAAGGTCACGGAGTGGAATAAATGGAAGGACTTATCCGGCGATTTGATTGTCGAGAACAACGTCCACTCCATCGACGTTCTGAACTGGTTTCTGGGCGGCAGGCCGCTGAGCGCCATCGGCTCCGGCGGGGCCACCACGCCCAAGCTTGGCGATATGCGCGACCACAACTTCGTCGCCTTCGAGTACAAGAACGGTGTGCAAGGGCAGTTGTCCGGTTCCACGCTGGCGCCTGAAGGCTATCGCGACGTCGTCGAGCAGTTCTTCGGTCAAAAAGGAATGATCGAGACCTCCGAGAATCACTGGAGACACTTCCGCGGCGTCGGCCAGGACATCACCGAAAAGGCCGCCAGGAACATCACCATCGATTCGGTCGCGGCCTTTGTCGAACGCATTCGAGACGGCAAACCGGAGAATACGGGCGTTCGCGGTGCCGAGAGCACACTGACCGCGATCCTCGGTCGCATGGCGATGGACCGGCGTCGGGAAGTGACATGGGACGAGATGATGAAGGGATAGCCAGACCCATCGTCAACCCCGGCCTGTTCGTCATTTCCGACGGCCCCGGTGCCAGTAAAACCACCGACCTCGAAGGACCGTCCAAACTCGGATTTCCTCACGCACCTGAGGTTGCCCGGCAGATCATCGCCGAGCAGATCCTGAATTGAGAGCGCGGGTGAGCACTACCGCTAAGCCGCCATCGTACTCCTCGCTCCGCCCTGGAGAGAGACCTACCAAACCGATAGCGAACGGAAACAGGTTTTCGCAGAAACGGCGCGGACATTCGACATTGTGTGCCACGCCTATGGCGACTGCGGATACAAACTGGTCGAACTGCCAAAGCTAGCGGCTCGGGCGCAGGCAGAATTCACCAGAAAGGCATTTAAGATTTAGATTCACTCTAGCTCGCAAACGCATACAAAATATGAGATGTTCGCACGAACAGAATGCTTCCGGCAACCGCAGGCGTAGCGACTATCTCATCATCTAGCCGGTTGCGAGCCAACACCTCTAATTGATCGCCCAGCGCGGACAGCACCGTCACTACCCCCTCCGACGATGCCAGATAAATGTGCCCCGCCACCGCAACCGGCGAGGCGAAGTAAGCGCCGGGTGCCCCGACCCTCGCGCGGTAGATCATTTTCCCGGTTCCAGCGTCCAGGCACGTCGCGACACCACCGTTCCGTATGAGGAAGATACGATCCTTATATAGAAGTGGTGAAGGAACCTCTGGAATCGAGACGTTCTCACGCCAGACGACCACTGGCTTATCGCCGCCTGCCCGGATCGCAAGCAGACCATGATCTCGCGCCATGCTCGCCACCCTTGCGCGAAAAATGTCCCACTCCGCCTCTTCAAGTAATCCATTCTTATTTCGATCTAAGTTGATGAAGGCGGCATAGTTCTGACTATCGGGAACATTCTCTAACTCTGGCCGGGCGGTGAAGATCAGCTTATCCGGGAACTCGGCCTCGCTGATAGCCCGATCTCCATTTTTGTCGTACTCCTTCAGCAGCGTCGTGTAATCAGGCAGTTTGGGACGCTGGTCGTCTTCGCCGAGGTTGTTCCAGGTATCTACATAGATGATGTCGTTCGAAACAGTCGGCGTGCTGGCGCCGGACGTGCTTTCCGCGAGGGTCCAACGACGCTCACCCGTCGCCGCCGCATACGACTCGATCACGCCCGAACGGTGCAGGATCAACTGGTCCTTCCAGACCACTGGCGTGGAATAGCTTTCTACTCGACCGGGAGCGGCGGGGTACTGTTGACGCCACGCCTCCTTCCCGGTATTCCGATTTACTGCCAGTAGATAGCCCCCTTTCATCGCGTCATGGTTGAGGATCAGAAGATCTCCTGCCAGGATCGGCGAAGCTCCGCTGCCGTGGTGTGTCTTCGGCATCGGCAAAGGGAGGTCCCACTGGACCTTGCCGGCGTGCGTCAGCGCAACGAGACCGTAGGACGAGAAGTAGACGTAGACCCGCTGAGCGTCCACCGCCGGAGACGCAGTCGCTGGATTGCTGACTACATGCGTCTCCTCAATCTCGGTAGGCGATACAGCATGGCGCCACAGGATGGCGCCGGTCTTTGCCGCGAGACAGATAAGTTCGAGAGTCTTCGCCTGCTTCTGAATGGCTGTCACAAACACACGGTCGCCCGACACCACAGGCGACGAGTGTCCGGGAGGCAGATCCTGCTTCCAAAGAAGGCGCTTGGCTGGCCCGAACTCTGTTGGCGCAGACGCTCCGGGGGAGGCTACTCCGCCGCCGTTGGGTCCTCGGAATTGGGGCCAGTTGGAGTCTTGCGCTCGCAGACACGAGAACGCAAGAATGATCAGTAGGAATCGCATGCGTCGACCGGTGATTAACCCTTGGCCGTAAACCGGTCGTGCTGCTTTGGCTGGGCGAGCGGCGCACCCAATTGCCGGAGAAGGCCCAGTTGATCCCAGGAGTTCCAACCCTCGACGAGTTTCCCGTCAGCCGCGCGAACGATAATGATGCCCGAAACGCGAACCGGGTTGCCGGTGGCGGGCACCCCAAACCCGTCGCCCTTGTGCGTCCCCGCAAGGATGATGCGCACCACGGCCTTATCGCCGGCGACGATCAGATCCTCGATCGTGACGTGAACGTCGGGTAGCGTCGAACGCATCGTTCGCAGAAAAGCCTTGAACTCCTTTGGCCCGCGGACGGCAGGGTCGGTCTCGCCTATCCCATAGGCCACGCCATCGGCGGAGAACAGTTCGTCAACGCTCTCTTCCCTACCCTGATTCCAGACCTCGTCGAACCACCGCAAAACGATCGTTTTTACATCCAGCGCCACGCCGCACCTCCCGCTTTGGCGCCTACTTTACCACAGCAGCTACTTGTGAGTGCCTGTGCGCCGGAAGTTCGCGGGGTTGGTACCATAAAGATCAAATGCATGATCTGAGATCGGAGCTTGCCCCGATATCCGATGCCGTAACGGAGGGAATCCGGGTTGAGGTTTTGTCGCGCCACGCGCCTGAGAATTCGCGGCCGCAACAGGGTGAGTGGGTGTTTCAGTACACGGTTCGCATCACCAACCAGGGGACAGACACCGTCCAGTTGATGAACCGCCACTGGATTATCACCGACGCCCTGGAGCAGGTCCAGGAAGTGAAGGGCCCTGGCGTAATCGGGGAGCAGCCTGTCCTGGCGCCGGGGGCGTCGTTCAAGTATTCATCCTGGTGTCCGCTGAAGACTCCCACTGGGATGATGCAGGGCTCTTACCAGATGGTCCGTTCGAACGGAGAAGAGTTTAACGTCGAAATCGCGCCGTTCGGACTCAAGGCCGCCTACACCATTCATTAGATCGCTAACCGCTTTCGCTCCTCGACGTCCATCTCGAATGCATCGCCGGGCTTTTTCCAAAACCTGCTAGCATCGCCGTTTCTCAGCACCGCTTGGACGGCCGGACCGCCGCGCCAGTACCTGGCGGAACTCAGCGACTTGATGCGTGCAGCGCCCGTGCCAGGCGCCGCAATCGGAGTGTTGCACGATTACAAACTCGCTTGGATCGCGCCCTTGGGTGTGCGTATTCCGCCCTACCCAAGAAGGCAGGAGACCCACCACTTCCGAATTGGATCGTCCCCAACGCCGCCGCGACATGGTGACCACCGCGGAGGACTACGCAAAATTTGCGGCGGTCGCCATCCGAAATCCGGACATCGTCAAACAGCAGGTGGCAATCAATGAGTTTCTGGGGCCTCGGCTGGGCGCTTGAGCCCACCGGCGGCCACACCTACGCTTGGCAATGGGGCGATAACGGCGGCTTCAAGAACTTCGTTCTCGCCGAGCCTTCAACCGGTGGTGCGGTCTTCGTTTTCACCAATGGCGACGCCGGGGTGCGAGTCTACGACCGTGTCATCACCCAGGCCACCGGCCACGATCACCCGGCCTTGTTCTGGCTCTAGCGGACGGGCATCCATCGGGCCCATTCCAGGTGCGCTGGTCGGCTATCGCCTGCAAGTTACCGGACGTCTAGATCTTCTTAAATTCTCGAATAACTAGATTTTTTATTGATAATGACTATATCTCGCCGTGGTAATTTGCTACACTATTTCTGTCCCTAAATCATTGTAATCACTTCCATTCAAGCTACAATAAAGCTTGAGCAGGAGAAGTGTGCTGGGTTACAGAAGTTCAGCCCATCGGGGTTGCACCCGGCAAGTAGTGGAGTAGTTTTGCCAAGTTTTGAATACAAAGAGTTTTTCGTGGACATCGCGGCCTTTGTGACGGTGTTCACATTCAGCGTAGGGGTTCTGTTTTGGGCGCGCGGTCGCTCAGGCATATCACGGACGCGGAACCGCTCCGCAGTAGACCAACTGGAACAGGACGTTTGGGCGAAATGACAAACCCAACGCCTTCCCGAGTGGAGCGGATACGGCTAGACCTTACCGCGCTGGCTCATGAGATCGAGATGAGCGCAGTGGCCAAGCCCGTGGTTGAGCTTGAACGCGTTCTGAGGGACATGGAGTCGACGCTACTACCGTCTAAGGTTCGCCCTATTGCCACGTTGACGGCGGAGATTTGCCCCGACAACGTCGATGCCGCGGATCGGGCGCAGATCCGCGACGCCCATCATCGTCTCATCTCAGCCATGCGCCACTGGACGGCAGAACCCTCCACCATCTCGCGCGCCATCCTCGACGCGCTCGATCATTGGCCTTCCGAGCGCGCATCCGCCGCTAAGGCGTAATACGCGCGGAAGCATTCGCCGGCTATTCGATGTCGGTCACCTGGCCATTCACGAACGTCACCTTTACATCCTTATAGCGGTAGATCTCCTTCTGCTGAAGCTTGATAATCTGCAGGGGATTTCCGAGAATCGCGCGGACTTCGCTGGTGGATTGTCCCGGCCGCAGTTCGACTCCTGCCGAAGGCTGGCCTGGCGCGGCATCCTGATTGTCGCCCGAAGGTACCGGCGCACCTTCGGCGCGAGCTTCGGAAACAGTCTCCTGCTCGATTCGGTCCACTTCCTGCACCTGCTGCCGTAGTTCATTCGCGACATCGGCGTCGGCCGGCGGCGCGGACTGCGCAAACGGCGCGTTCACCGGTGGAGCGGAAGCACCTGGCGGCATCGGCGGAATCCCGTTCTGCCCTGCCCTGGACTGCAACTCGCCCATGCCTTGATTCAGCGATTCGCGCATCTGGTTGTTCATGTCCTGAAGATCGTTGAGATCGACGGCAACATTGCTGCCTCGACGGCAACCCCTTCCGGTGCTCGCCAAAACGGTCACATAGGCGGCGGTTGCGCCCTGCGCCGGAGGCGAACTCAACTGGAGAACATCCCCACGGCCAACCGTGCACACCCGGCCCGAAGGATCCTGGACATCCAGGTTGTAGGAGACCAGAAACAGGTGCGGCTTGTTACCGCTCAGCCAAGCAGGCTCCGTCTCGCCGCTGTCGGCCACCAGACCGCGTCCCATGCTACCCGCTTCCTGATTCTCGAGCGCCAACTGGCGTTGTACTTCCTCGGCCACCAGATCCCGGACCTCAGGCGACAACTGATTACCGGCCATGATCGGCTGCTGTGAGGCGCGGTCCTGATAAGCCAGCATGAGTTGCTGCGAGATCAAGTAGTCGGCAAGCCATACGCCAGGGCCGGAATAATAAGGCGCTGGGGTCCAGTAGGGTCCCCAGTAGCCATACCAGGGGTCGCGCGTCCAGCCCCAGGTGTAGTAGACCGGCCGCGCCCAGGGATTGTAAGCCCATCCATAGAAGGGACGGGGATAGTAGCGAACCGGAACGTACCGATTCAGCACTACGCCATTATATTGATATGGCCGGTAGTAGTTCACATACACGCGGCCGCCGACATAGTAGTTTCGCGCCACGTACGTCCGACCGCCTGCCGAGAATTCGCGCTGCACGAATCCATGCCCGCTGCGGTTGGTAACGATCAAGCGTCCATCCGGACGGTTCACGATCATGCGGTTCCCCGGACCGTGCGTCACGACGACGCCGTTCCGTTGGACAGAGGCTATGCGTCCGCCTGTTCCATAGCGCACTTCTGAGCCGGAGCGTGTACGGTGGACCATTCCTCCGCCCGCCACCGGCGTTGTACCAACTGACCGATTGGTGTCGCGAGAGCCGGCATTGCGCGATCCCCCGCCAAAACCTCCACCAGGATTCGAACGGATACCAGACGGCTCCGAGCGCGGCGTTTCGGTTCGCGCGCCTGCCGGCGTTCCAGAATTAGAGCCCGGATTGCCTCGCCACGATCCGGACGATCCCTCCGGCCGCGGACTTCTGGGTGTCTCGGTGCGCACGCCCGCTGGAGAACCCGAACCTGACCCGGATGGGGTGTCGGTTGGACGAGTGCGCATGCGCTCGGAAGGCCGCGGCGAACCGCTTGAGTCTGGCGGCCTCGATCCCTGCATCGGCGGCGACGCTTGCTGAGGCCGCGCCACGGGCGCTGAACGATTCTCTGCGGGTGCCGGCCGTTGATGTGCCGGCGCTTCCCGGCGCTTGTCTTTATCCTTGTCCTTGTCGTCGGCAAACGCAACAATGCCGCCGGTAGACAGTGCCAGCAAAAGCACTGGAATGCTCGCTGCCCGAAAGACTCTGACCAGAACTGATGTCGAACTCATGGTTGTTCCTCACCGTTGCGGGGGCAACTTAGCTTCCCAAATTTATGTTACTCCTCCGCGAGGGCTTGATATCTTGGTCTTTACACCCCAATGCCTGTTTACCGTTCCCGCACTACGACTCATGGCCGGAATATGGCCGGCGCGCGCAGCCTTTGGCGCGCCACCGGCATGACCGATGGAGATTTCGGCAAACCGATCATCGCGATCGCTAATTCTTTTACGCAATTTGTACCGGGTCACGTTCACCTGAAAGACCTCGGGCAAATGGTGGCGCGCGAGATTGAGCGGGCGGGTGGAGTGGCGAAGGAGTTCAACACAATCGCTGTGGACGACGGCATCGCCATGGGTCACGGTGGGATGCTCTATAGCCTGCCCTCACGCGAACTCATCGCCGATAGCGTCGAGTACATGGCCAACGCACACTGTGCCGACGCGCTGGTCTGCCTTTCCAACTGCGACAAGATCACTCCCGGAATGTTGATGGCGGCCCTGCGCCTGAACATTCCCGCCATATTCGTGTCCGGCGGTCCAATGGAAGCCGGCAAAGTGAAGGTAAACGGATTCGTGCGCTCCGTGGACCTGGTGGACGCTATGATTGCGGCCGCTGACCCGCGCGTCAGCGACAGCGATTCGGAAGAAATGGAACGCTCGGCGTGCCCCACCTGCGGGTCCTGCTCCGGTATGTTCACGGCGAATTCCATGAACTGCCTGACTGAGGCACTCGGCCTGTCGCTGCCCGGCAACGGCACCGTGGTCGCCACTCACTCCGACCGTAAGGAGTTGTTCCTTGAGGCTGGCCGGAAGATCGTTGATCTGGCCAAGCGCTACTACGAGCAGAACGACGAGCGCGTCACTCCGCGCGGTATCGCCAGTTTCCAGGCGTTTGAGAACGCAATGACGCTCGACATTGCGATGGGCGGATCCACCAATACCGTGCTCCACCTTCTCGCTGCCGCCCATGAGGCGGGTGTGCCTTTCACCATGGAAGATATCGACCGCCTGTCACGCAAGGCGCCGCACATTTGCAAGATCGCTCCCTCATCGGCGGACGTCCATGTGGAGGACGTACACCGCGCGGGCGGCGTATTCGGGATTCTCGCGGAACTGGATCGCGCTGGACTGCTGCACCGCGATGTCCCTACCGTTCATTCGGCAACGCTTGGCGACGCCATCGACAAATGGGACGTTACGCGGAACGAGTCGGTGCACGAGTTCTATCGCGCCTCTCCCGGCGGTATCCGCACCGTCGAGCCATTCAGCCAGAGCCGCCGGTACGACTCTCTCGACCTCGACCGGCAGCGTGGCGCCATCCGTTCAGTCGAGCATGCGTTTAGTGCGGACGGCGGGCTCGGAGTGCTCACCGGCAACATCGCGGAGGACGGCTGCATCGTGAAGACGGCGGGAGTGGACGCGTCGCTGCTGACGTTCTCCGGACCGGCGCGAATCTTCGAGAGTCAGGACGATGCAGTAGAAGGAATTCTCGGCGACCGTGTTCAGGCCGGCGATGTCGTAGTCATCCGGTACGAGGGACCTAAGGGCGGTCCCGGAATGCAGGAGATGCTGTATCCCACCAGCTATTTGAAATCGAAGGGGCTGGGCAAAGCCTGCGCGCTGGTCACCGACGGCCGGTTCTCCGGCGGTAGTTCGGGATTGTCCATCGGACACGTTTCTCCTGAAGCGGCTGAAGGCGGGGCACTCGCGCTGGTAGAGGAAGGCGATCGAATCGTGATCGACATTCCCAATCGAAGCATCCGGCTGGACGTAACGGTCGATGTGCTGGCCTCGCGGCGGAAGGCGATGGAGGCTCGGGGAGCCTCGGCCTGGAAGCCTGTTAATCGCGAGCGCGTTGTGTCGAAAGCACTCCAGGCGTACGCCGCGCTCACCACCAGCGCCTCACGCGGAGCCGTGCGTGACCTGAGTGCGATCGCGAAGTAGCGATGCGTGACACCGGTCCAATCCTGCGATCGTCCACACCTCTGGAATGGGGACATGCGGTACTCGCCCACCCGCTCGCGTTGCTGATGGACCACGCCTTTCTCGAAAAGAAGGCTGCCAATAACGCCATGGACCTGATGACACGCTGGCCCACCGACTGGGTGCCCGGCTGGGTGGAAACCATGACTGGCGTGGCACGCGATGAGGCCGCCCACCTGTCGCAGGTGACCCGAATTCTCATGAGACGCGGCGGACGTCTCCCTCGAGTCCATCGAAACCCTTATGCCAGTGCGCTACGCCTGCTTGTCAGAAGGGGCGAGGCCGCCGAAATCCTCGACCGGTTGTTTGTGTCCGCATTGATCGAAGCGCGTTCCTGCGAGCGCTTTTCCGTTCTCTCCAAAGCTACAGTAGATCCCGAACTCGCAGCACTCTACAACGCCCTTTATGCCTCAGAACTCGGCCATTATAAGGTGTTTCTGGAGCTCGCCCATAAGATCTCATCTAAAGACGTCGTGGACAATCGCTGGGATCAAATGCTCGAAGCGGAAGCGAAGATCCTGGCCGAACAAGAACCAGGCCCTCGAATTCACTCCGGATTCCGCGTCGGGCACGGAGACGCTTTCCCGCAACTTTAATATTGGACGCCGCGATGACGCTCCGAACAGCCGTGACATCGTCAGATGTCATTCGCTCAGGTGGAAATGATTTCTGACAAAACACGCACGTTGTGAACTGAGCATCCCGTGACTGTGTTGCTTCCTGAACGAGCCTCTCAATTTTCCGCCACGTTAAGGCCCGAGAGGAAATCCGTCTCCACAGGTAACTGGAACCCCTCGGCCCATAACATCCCTGTGTCCACCTCGATCCCGGGTAGCCGTATTTCGACGCGTTCCGGAGTGATAAGAAGTACGCAGCCGTGCTCTTCTCGCCGATATCCAGCTGCACGACGTCCCGGGTTCTGGTTAGAACAGCATCCGGGAAAACTTAAAGTATATGGAAAGCCGTAATTTCGGTGCGAGTAAGCGCGCCGTGAGCGCCACCGAAGCGGCCGTCAGGATCGACGATGCTGGCTTCTCAAAGCTACCCGGGTCTGCGAACTCGCGTTTCTTGGACATGGCCAGTGTGAAGGCCCAGCCTATCATCTAAGATGATCGTCGCTAGGCACGAAGGACTGACGCTGTTGCGGCGAACCCGCGACAAGCGCATAATTACAATTTGCCCGCCTGCGTTTCGACGTCAGGCGGGTTCATTATTTTTGTAGGCAAATATCAAACTATGCCCAGATCCGTCCGCTGTTCCCTGATCCAGGCGACGAACGTCGCCTCACCGGACCGCCCACTCGACGAAGTGAAGCAGGCCATGATGGACAAGCACCTCCGCTATATCCAACAGGCCGCCGCGGCAGGATCCCAGATCGTCTGCCTTCAAGAGATCTTCTACGGCCCCTACTTCTGCGCCGAACAAAGCACGCGCTGGTATGACTTCACCGAGCCTATCCCCGATGGCCCCACCATTCGCCTCATGCAGGAGACGGCGAAAAAGCTTCATATCGCGATCATTGTGCCCATCTATGAAGTGGAGCAGGACGGCGTTTACTACAACACTGCGGCCGTGATTGACCAGGACGGCAAGTACGTCGGCAAATATCGCAAGACGCATATTCCGCATGTCGCGCCCGGCTTCTGGGAGAAGTACTATTTCCGGCCCGGCAACCTCGGCTATCCGGTATTCGATCTCGGCTTCGCCAAGATCGGCATCTACATTTGTTACGACCGCCATTTCCCTGAGGGCGCCCGTGCGCTCGGCCTGAACGGCGCTGAGATTGTATTCAATCCGTCGGCGACAGTCGCCGGACTCAGCGAGTACCTCTGGAAGTTGGAGCAACCAGCCCACGCCGTCGCCAATGGCTACTTTGTCGGCGCGATCAACCGGGTGGGCACTGAGGCTCCTTGGAACATCGGCGAGTTCTACGGTTCAAGTTATTTCTGCGACCCGCGCGGCCAGATGGTAGCGCAGGCGTCGCGCGACAAAGACGAAGTGCTGACGGCAGACCTCGATCTCGACATGATCGCCGAGGTCCGTAAGACGTGGCAGTTTTTCCGCGACCGCCGGCCTGATATGTACGGAGACCTGGTAAAGGCGTAACTCATGACCAAGCAAGAAATCATTCTCGCAAACAAGGATTTTCTGTTCCCCGCGGTGTTCCATTACTTTAAGGAACCGCTGGTGGTAGCGCGCGCGAAGGATCAATATGTCTGGGATGCCGACGGCAACCAGTATCTCGACTTCTTCGGCGGCATCGTCACCGTCTCAGTTGGGCACTGCAACGACGAAGTGAACGCAAAGGTTCACAAGCAGATCGACACTCTGCAGCATGTGTCCACCGTGTTTGCCAACGAGCCGCAGGCGGCCTTGGCGAAGCGTATCGCCGGTGTCACTCCGGGCGGCCAGTTAACGAAATCGTTCTTCACCAATAGCGGCACCGAGGCCAACGAAACTGCGATCCTCACCGCGCGCTGCTACACAGGCAACAGCGAGATCGTCGCTCTGCGTCATGCCTACCACGGCCGTTCGTCGATGACCATGGGGCTTACCGGACAGTCGACGTGGAAGCTCGGCCCGGCGCAACCCGGCATCGTCCACGCCCACAACGCGTATTGCTACCGCTGCCCGTTTGGGCTCGAGTATCCTTCCTGCGAAGTCAAATGCGCGCAGGATATGGACGACCTGATCCGCACCACTACCAGCGGACGCATTGCCGGCTTCATCGGCGAGCCCATCCAGGGTGTCGGCGGCTTCATCACACCTCCGAAGGAATATTTCCAGATCGTCGAGAAGATCGTCCGCAACTACGGCGGCATCTTCATCAGCGACGAAGTGCAGACCGGCTGGGGACGCACCGGCGGCAAGTGGTTCGGCATCGAGCAGTGGGGCGTCATGCCCGACATCATCACCAGCGCCAAGGGTCTGGGCAACGGCAGCCCGATCGGACTCACGGTTGCACGCGCCGAAGTCGCCGACTCTCTTCGCGGCGTCACCATTTCGACGTTCGGCGGCAATCCGGTCACCGCCACCGCCGCCAAAGCGGTCATCGACTATATCGACGAGCACAATCTGCCCGCCAACTGCACCGACACGGGCGCCTACCTCGGCGGCAAGCTCGAAGAGTTGAAAGACAAGCACGACATCATCGGTGATGTGCGTGGCATGGGACTGATGCAGGCCATCGAACTTGTGCGCGACCGCAAAACCAAGGAACCCGCCACCAGTGAAACCGCCGCTGCGCTTGAAGCCGCGCGCGATAACCGGCTGCTCGTGGGCAAAGGCGGACTGTATGGCAACGTCATCCGCATCACTCCGCCGATGAATATCGCCAAGTCTGACGTCGACCAGTTCATCGGAATTTTGGACAAGAGCCTGGCTGCCTGCGCAACTCCGGCAGTCGGGGCGCGCGCATGAGTGCTGTGAACCTGCCGGTTCTGGAGAATCTGTCACGGTTCCCTGAACTGCACCCGGCGTTCGAGCCTCAAGAAGCGATGGTGGAGGCCACCCGCTGCCTGTACTGTGTGGACGCGCCGTGCACGATTGCGTGCCCCACCCACATCGACGTTCCAAAGTTCATTAAGAAAATCTCCACGGCGAATCTGCGCGGATCGGCCCAAACCATCCTCGACGCCAACGTGCTTGGACTGAGTTGCTCGCGCGTCTGTCCGGTGGATGTTCTGTGCGAGGGCGCGTGCGTGATGCATCGCTACAACAAGCAGCCCGTCGAGATCGGCCGCCTGCAGCGCTATGCGATGGACGCTTTCTATCGAAGGCACGGCCAGTTGCCGGTGGGCGTGTCCCGGCCCGGCAAAGTCGCATGTATCGGTGGTGGACCGGCTTCATTAAGTTGCGCGGCTGAACTTCGACGGCAGGGCCTCGCAGTCACCATTTTCCATAACCGCCTCCTGCCGGGCGGGCTCAACACCTACGGAGTCGCCGAATACAAACTTCGGCCCTCCGATAGCCTGCGTGAAGCCGAATTGGTGCGCGAGACGGGCGCCGAATTCGTGTATGCCGACGTGGGCGCCGCAATATCCCTCGAAGAAATCGAATCCCAGTACGATTTCGTATTCCTAGGAGTCGGACTCGGCTCCATGGAGCGGCTCGGCCTTCCCGGCGAGCATCTCGGCGGAGTCATCGACGCGCTCAAGTTCATCGAGCGCTACAAAACGTCGACGGACATGCAGGTGGGCCGGCGTGTGGTCGTCGTCGGAGCCGGCAACACTGCTATCGACGCCGCCAACGCCGCGCGCAGGCTGGGCGCTGAAGAAGTGCAGATCGTCTACCGCCGCAGCGAGCGCGAAATGCCCGCGTTTGGCTTCGAGTTCGAACACGCCAAGGCCGAGGGCGTCCGCTTTCTCTGGCAGTCCCAACCTGTCGAGATTCTTCCGTCTGAAAACGACCCGAATACCGCCGGCTGGATTCGTCTCCAGCGGGTGCAACTCGCCGAGCCCGACTCGAGCGGCCGATCCCGCCCCGTAGCCATACCGGGTTCCGAATTCCTCGTCGAATGCGACATGGTCATCCCGGCCATCGGGCAATCGCGTCTCACTACAATGTTCGAATTGCGAGCGGTTCGCCTGGAAGACGGCTGCGTCGCGGTCAACCGCGCCACCGGCGAAACCAGCAATCCGAAGTACTACGCCGGCGGCGATTGCGTCAACGGCGGCCGGGAAGTTGTGGACGCCGTCGCCGACGGTAAACGCGCCGCCCAGGCGATGGCTGCGCAGATGGAGGGCCGCTAAGATGGCCGACCTCAGCACTGTCTTTGCGGGTGGCATCCGCTGCCCCAACCCGTTCTGGCTCGCCTCAGGACCGCCCGCTAATTGCGGCGAGCAGGTGATGCGCGCTTTTGACGCCGGCTGGGGTGGCGCGGTTTGGAAAACCCTCGGCGAGCCCATCACCAACGTCTCGTCGCGCTACTCGTCCGTGGACTACAACGGCCAGCGCATGATGGGCCTCAACAATGTCGAGCTCATCACCGACCGTCCTCTCGAACTCAATTTGCGCGAAATCAGCGAGGTGAAGAAACGCTACCCGCATCACGCCGTGATCGCGTCGCTGATGGTGGAGTCAAAGCGCGAAGCCTGGCACACCATCGTCAAGCAGTCCGAGGACGCCGGCGCCGATGGACTCGAGCTCAACTTCGGCTGTCCCCACGGCATGAGCGAACGAGGAATGGGCTCGGCTGTCGGCCAGGTGCCTGACTACGCCTGCATGATTACGGAATGGGTGAAGGAAGCGGCGCGCACTCCCGTGCTCGTCAAGCTCACTCCCAACATCAGCGACATTCGAGCCGTAGGACGTGCAGCTAAGAAGGGTGGCGCCGACGCTCTCACCGCCATCAACACCATCAACTCCATCACCGGCATCGACCTCGATACCTTGACGCCGCGCCCCGATGTCGGAGGACTCTCATCGCATGGCGGCTATTGCGGACCGGCGGTGAAGCCCATCGCGTTGCACATGGTCCAACAGCTTTGCGCCGATTCTCAGATCCAGTTGCCCGTCTCCGGCATCGGCGGCGTGAGCAGTTGGCGCGACGCCGCTGAGTTCATCCTGCTCGGCTGCGGCACGGTTCAGGTCTGTACCGCCGCGATGCATTACGGGTTCCGCATCGTGGAGGACATGATCGACGGCCTCTCCAATTGGATGGACGAACGCGGCTACAAGACCATCGAGGACTTCCGCGGCCTCAGTGTTCCGCGAGTCACCGAGTGGAAGCATCTCGATCTGAACTACAAGATCATCGCCCGCATCCACGAGGAAAAGTGCATCGGCTGCGATCTCTGCTACACCGCCTGCTGGGACGGTGCGCATCAGTGCATCCACATGGATCGCGATCCCGCCGGACGCACGAACGGCATCACCGTCACGCCCATCGCGCGCCTCGACACTCTAGCCGTAGCGAATGCCGCCCACAAGACTCCGCTCCATCGCATCCCACGCGTCGACGAAGCTGAGTGTGTCGGTTGCAACCTGTGCTGGCTGGTGTGCCCCGTGGAAGGCTGCATCACAATGGACAAAGTGCCAACTGGCAAACCAAAGGAGAGCTGGGAGCAGCGCACCAGCGGAACTCGCGCATGACTGCATTGATTCAGAACGGGACAGTTGTCACCTCGGAGCGCACCTTCGCCGCCGACGTCCTCATCGAAGGCGAGCGTATCTCGGAGGTGCGCGTCGGCATCGCTCCACCGCCCGGCGCCGCCATCATCGACGCCAAAGGACTGTACGTGATGCCCGGCGGCATTGACGTTCACACGCATCTCGACATGCCCTTTGGCGGCACCACGTCCGCCGACGACTTCGAGACCGGCACCCGCGCCGCAGCCTATGGCGGCACTACGTCCATCGTCGATTTCGCCATTCAGGCGCGCGGCACCAAGATGCGCGACGCGCTCGACACATGGTGGGGCAAGGCTCAGGGCAAGGCCTGCATCGACTACGGCCTCCACATGATCGTCACTGACCTCGGCACTTCCGGGCTTGAGGATATGGACGAATTGGTCGACGAAGGGGTCGCTAGTTTCAAGCTGTTCATGGCGTATCCCAACGTCCTCATGGTGGACGACGCGACCATCTTCAAGGCGCTGTCCCGCACGGCGAAGAATGGCGCGCTCATTTGCATGCACGCCGAAAACGGCAGCGTGATCGACGTGATCATCGCCAAAGCCCTGGCCGAGGGAAAGACGGCGCCCGTGTATCATGCGCTGACCCGACCGCCTCGGGCCGAGGCTGAAGCAGTCCACCGCGCCATCGCATTGGCCGAAATCGCGGGAGCACCGGTGTACATCGTGCACCTGTCCAGCGAGGACGCGCTTAACCAGGTCCGCGAGGCGCGCGACCGCGGCGTTCCAGCCTTCGCCGAAACCTGTCCACAATACCTGCTGCTGTCCATCGAGGAACTAGAGCGTCCGAACTTTGAAGGCGCGAAGTACGTCTTCACACCTCCGCTGCGGCCCAAGGAGCATCTGCCAAAGCTGTGGGAAGGTCTCAAACACGACCATCTACAGGTAGTCTCGACAGATCACTGCCCGTTCTGCTTTGAGGATCAGAAGGTGCTCGGCAAGGACGACTTCACCAAAATTCCCAACGGCGGACCCGGCATCGAGAATCGTCTTCAACTGATGTACCACTACGGAGTAAATCAGGGCCAACTGAGTCTCAACCGCTTCGTCGAACTCACCTCCACTACGCCCGCACGTCTGTTTGGCATGTATCCGAAGAAGGGCGAGATTGCCGCCGGCAGCGACGCCGACATCGTCCTGTGGGATCCTGAAGCCCCGCTCGAAATCAGCGCGAAAACACACCACATGCGCGTCGACTACTCGATGTTCGAAGGCTACAAGGTGAAAGGCAACGCACATACGGTCCTGTCGCGCGGCGAGGTGATCGTCGACAAGGGTAAGTTCACCGGCAAGGTAGGGCGAGGAAAATACCTGAAGCGCACCGCTCGCGGAGGAGCCTGGAAATAGCTGTCCATGCCGGAGCGCGATCCGTCTCTTTTTAACGAAGACCTGGCGCCTGTGCCGCCTGAACGCCGCACCTGGGGACTCTACAACTACGCCTCGCTTTGGGTGGCGATGTCAGTCTGCATCCCGACCTACATGCTCGCGTCGGGACTGATTACCGGCGGCATGAACTGGTGGCAGGCCATCGGTACCATCCTCCTCGGCAACCTCATCGTCCTGGTTCCCATGCTGCTCAATGCGCACGCAGGAACACGATACGGCATTCCCTTCCCCGTGCTGGTGCGCGCATCGTTCGGCGTCCGGGGAGCGAACATTCCTGCTGTTCTCCGCGCGCTTGTCGCGTGTGGCTGGTTTGGCATCCAAACCTGGATTGGAGGACAGGCCATCTACTCGATGCTGAAGATTCTCGTGCCGTCGGTGGGTGCGTCATCACTGGCGATGTGGGCGTGCTTTTTCGCGTTCTGGGCGCTCAACATGTTCGTGATCTGGCGCGGCATCGAGACCATCAAGATCCTGGAAGGCATCGGCGCACCCTTCATGCTCGCGGTGGGACTGCTGCTGCTCTGGTGGATCACCGGAAAAGCCGGCGGACTCGGCCCCGTGCTCAGCACGCCAAGCAAATTCCAGACCACCGGCGAGTTCATGCGCTTCTTCATCCCGTCGCTCACCGGCATGGTCGGCTTCTGGGCGACAGTCGCATTGAACATCCCCGATTTCACGCGATACGCCAAATCGCAAAAGGCGCAGATCTGGGGACAGGCCCTTGGACTGCCCACCGCCATGACGCTCTACTCGTTCATCGGCGTCGCCGTCACCTCCGCCTCCGCGGTGATTTTCGGCGAGCCTATCTGGGACCCGGTTGCGCTGCTGGTTCGCTTCAATCAACCGGTAGTCGCCACAATCGCGTTGTTCGCGCTGCTGCTGGCCACGCTGAATACCAACGTCGCGGCCAATGTAGTATCGCCGTCCAACGACTTCTCGAACCTGAACCCGCGCCGCATCTCGTTCCGCACTGGCGGTCTCATCACCGGCGTCGTCGGCATCATGATGATGCCCTGGAAGCTGCTAAGCGACTTTTCAAGCTACATCTTCGGCTGGCTTGTGGGCTATTCAGGACTGCTGGGACCAATCGCCGGAGTCATGATTGCCGACTATTTCCTAATACGCAAACGTGTGCTTAACGTCGACGACCTTTACCGCAGAGGTGGCGAATACGAGTACGATGGAGGTATTAACTCTCGCGCCGTACTGGCGCTGATTAGCGGAGTGGCAGTCGCGCTGGTGGGATTATTCGTACCGCCGCTTCACTTCCTCTACGACTATGCGTGGTTTATTGGCTTCGCGGTTTCCGCCGCAGCCTACACATTCTTGATGCAGAGGGCGCCTGGGCGCGTCCGGGAACCGGAACTAGAAGGAGAATTATGATCGCTACTGAGCAAAACGTTGGAACCGTGTCGTTCTATGTGAACGGCCAGTGGGAAGCGGCCTCGGGCCGCAAGATGGGTGAAGTTACGAATCCGGCTACCGGCGCTGTGATCGCGCACGTGCCGTATGCCACCGCCGAGGATGTCGACCGGGCGGTGAAAACCGCGCACGAGGCCTTCCTCAAATGGCGCAATGTCCCCGTCGTTGACCGTGTGCAGGTTCTTTATCGCTTTAAGGATCTGCTGGAGAAGCATCACTCCGAAATCGCCGCCACGCTAACTCGCGAAAACGGAAAGACCGCCGACGATGCAAAGGCCGAGGTGCGTCGCGCCATCCAGATGGTGGAAGTCGCCTGCGGCATGCCCACCCTTATGATGGGCGACTCGCTCAACGACGTTTCAGCAGGACTCGATTCCAAATCCATCCGCCAGCCTATCGGCGTTTGCGTGGGCATCACTCCCTTCAATTTCCCGGCCATGGTGCCAATGTGGATGTGCCCGTTTGCGATCGCAAGCGGCAATACCTTCATCCTCAAGCCGTCAGAAAAAGTCCCGCTCACGCCCACCCGCATGATCGAGTTGCTGGGCGAGGCCGGACTGCCCGCAGGGGTTCTCAACCTGATCCATGGCGATAAAGTTTCCGTCGACGCGCTGCTGAGGCATCCGCTCGTGCGCGCCGTTTCGTTCGTCGGATCCACGCCGGTGGCCAAGTACATCTACACCACGGCCTCGGCTGAAGGAAAGCGCGTCCAGGCGCTCGGCGGCGCGAAGAATCACATCGTCGTCATGGCCGACGCTGATATGCCCAAAACAGTCGAGGCCATCATCGGTTCGGCTTTCGGCGCGGCGGGCGAACGTTGCCTCGCCGGCAGCGTGCTCGTCCCGGTTGGCGAAGCGGCAGGTCCGCTGCTCGACCTCCTGGTGAAGCGCACGCAGAATATGTCAGTTGGCGACGGTGCAAACACCGGTGTCGAAATGGGTCCGCTCATCACGCGCGAACATTGCGATAAGGTGGCGGGCTACGTGGACAAGGGCGTGGCTGAAGGCGCCAAGGCTCTGGTTGACGGCCGCAAGTCCAAGCCTGAAGGCAACGGCTTCTTCCTCGGTCCGACGATCTTCGATAACGTCACGCCGCAAATGACCATCGCCAAGGAGGAAATCTTTGGACCGGTCCTTTCCGTCATTCGCGTGAACACGCTCGATGAGGCCATCGATCTGGTGAACACGTCGGCCTTCGGCAATGCCACCGCCATCTTCACGCAGAATGGCAAGTCCGCCCGTGAGTACTCCTCGCGTGTCGACGTCGGCATGATCGGCGTCAACGTCGGCGTCGCCGCTCCCATGGCGTTCTTCCCGTTTGCGGGGTGGAAGAATTCCTTCTTCGGCGATCTGCACGCTCATGGCAAGGACGCCATTGGCTTCTACACCGAACAAAAAGTCATCATGAGCCGCTGGTTCTAAGAATCCGACGTCGGGGGCGGGCACTGCTCGCCTCCGCCTTCCCTCCTGCCTGTATAATGCCCTCTGTGCCCGAACAATCCTACTCGAACCACACTCAGTACGTTCCTGCGTTCCACTTTGTCCTGATTCCCGTGCTCCTGCTCACGTTGATCGGATCGATCGTCAATCTCGTGCATTCGATGGGAAACCACGAGCGTCTGTACAGTGCATCGTTACTGGTGGTCCTTTCATTCTGCGGACTACTCGGGGCTTTCATGGGCCGCATTTCTGCTCTCAAGGCCCAGGACCGCGCCATTCGCGCCGAAGAGGCGCTGCGGCATTTCGTCCTCACCGGCAAACCCCTCGATCCGCGGCTCACTGTCCGGCAAATTATCGCACTGCGATTTGCCTCCGACGCTGAGTTCCCTGGATTAGCCAATCAGGCTGCCTCCGGAAGCTTGGAACCAAAGGCGATCAAACAAGCCGTCAAAACTTGGAAAGCCGATACCTACCGCGTCTAGTCCGAGACGTTTCGGCATCGAACGGCATCTAACACGGCTAGATGACCAAGCTGACTGGGAAATACTCCCCACACCTCTATGCCGCTCTGCGAATCGTTGCCGGCTTGATGTTTTTTCTCCACGGACTTCAGATCCTAACTGGATTTCCGGAACCGCTTGGAGTCAGTCCGCTGCCTCCCATGCTGTTGGCGGCGGGGATCATTGAACTCGTTTGTGGCGCCTTAATCGCTGTTGGCTTCTTTGCCAGTTACGCGGCGTTTCTCGCCAGCGGCCAGATGGCCTTCGCGTACTTCATCGCACACAGTCCTAAGGGCCTTTGGCCGACGCTCAATGGCGGCGAACCCGCGGTGCTGTACTGCTTCCTGTTCCTCTACATCGCTGCCCAAGGGCCCGGAATCTGGAGCGTAAACCGGAAATAGAGGGACTTTTTATACTTAGAAATCCCCTTAGTCTAATCAATCTAGTCTAAGTTGATTAGCTCAAATGAGGAATTGCGGCATTCGCCTACCCCGGTTAAGGTGGGACAAAGGAATACTACAATTTCTACCCGGCTGACAGTACTCGCTGCGTTGGGCTTACTATGCCCGACGTTCGTCTTCGGACAAAACTCCAACACCCGGGACACACCGTTTCAGGTCGCCTACGCCGCGAACTTGGCGACTGGTGATTCGGTAATCAACCTCACCAATACGGGCGCGAGCAACGCCAATATCTGCGTTAATGTCTACGCGTTCTCGCCGGATGAACAACTAATTGCCTGTTGCACCTGTACCGTCACTCCAAACGGACTTACCAGCCTTTCCGCCCGAAACGATCTCGTGGCCCTCACGCCTGCCCAACCAGGTTCAATCGTTGTCAAGTTAATCGCTACCGCGCCCGACGGGTGCGATGCCGCGTTGCCCGGCCCCCGAGTGCAGGGTCTGGCCGCCTGGATGACTACCACTCATGTCCTCGGCACTCCCAAAGTGACCGAGAACCAATTTGCACCTGCCACTCTGGGAGAGCTTGAACTGGCTCGCGTCGGCGCGTTGTGCGGCGTTACCAGAGCTAATGGAAGCGGATACGGCATTTGCCGCACCTGCCGCAGCGGCGCGCTCGGCGCCATTAAGCGCTAACTGGCGCCGCCGGTCTTCGAAGGTATCTTGGGTGGCTTGAAGTCAAGGGTAGGAGTCGCTGCCATTAACGTAGATAAGGCCCTACTATGCTCTGGCATGATCTGCACCTTCGCGCTATTCGCGAGGATTCGTTGGGTTTCCAGAATATCGAAGAGCGCGGCCGAAACCTCGGGCGTCTCAGTGATCTCTGCAAACGACTGGCGTAACGTCCCCGGACGGATTGCGGCAGCCTTGGCGAATTCCACTGCGGCCTCGCGTTCCGCTGAACTCGCGATCACGCTCACTTGATTCGCTCCCGCCTGCCGGATCGCGGAAGTAACCTGTCGAAGGCGGTTTACTACTTTCTCTTCGATCTGCCGGATCATACCGAGATCGCGGAAATGTACTTTCCGAATGTAGACCGAGCCGATGCGATAGCCCCATTCCTGCGACTTCGCCGACACCTCGGACCTCACCGCCTGACTCATCTCGTGCCGCGTCTCGAGCATTTGCGCCAGCGGCATGTTACTCAGGCAGCGTACCGTCGAGTTACTGACATTGGCTCGAAGGGACCCGCGGGGATCGGTGTTCTTAAATAGATACGCGACGGCATCACTAATCCACATCTCGTACCAGATTCCGATGCCCATGGGCGCGCCTTCCTCAGAGTTCACTGCCTCACTGCGCAGGTATTCCTGGTCAAGCCGCAAGTCCAGATTGTGACAAGTCCCCAGCCAGTTCACGATGAAGGCAGCGGGCCCCAGCTTGAGCGGAAGGATGTGCAATCCCGGCTCGTCGAGAACACCGATTACCTTGCCAAACAGAACGTAGACCCTGGCGCTCCGTTCGCCGACAATTGCGTACAACCCGAGCAGGTGCCCGACAACGCGCAGGGCAAACTCGAAGATAAACAGGCCGACAAATGCAGCAATGGCGGCAGCCAGCAATCCGGTGGTCATCGTCCCAACTCCAGGAAAATCTGAGCAGCGCGGTCGTATAGCGCCAGCCTCACGTTTCGGAGATACGCCGACAACACGTTTGGACCGGCGCGATGCAGTTCGCCAAGTTCAGCGGCCAGCGCGCGAATGGGCGCCATCTCCGCCTGCGCCTTGAGCGTCTCGATCTCCACCGCGCGGCGGCTCTGCACAATCTTCTGATCCGCCGCGGCTTGTGCCAGACTGATGTCGCTCGAGACTTGGTTATGAGCGGTATTGATGGCGGCTAGCGCTGATTCCACTTCCGGGGGCGGATCAATTCCCGTGATTAACGACGCGTCGAAGACTACGCCGTAGCGTGCGGGCGTCGACCGGCACTCCTGTTCCATATAGTCATTCATGTCCCGCAGATTCTTACGCAGGTCATTAATCGAAACACCGATCATTTCTCCACCCGGCACTGATGGAAGCACCGGATCCGTAGCCACCACCAGCGGCTTGGCTTCGAAGTTCGCGATCCGCTGACGGAGAACCGAAACAAAGTAGCCCATTACGTGAACGAATGGTTTTTTGATACCGAAGAGAAACGCGTATAGGTTCTGCTCGCTCACACGGTATCGGATTTGCCCGGTGAGGCCCGTGTTCAGCTGATCCTTGGTAACCGCCTCGAGGCGTGTGCCCGCGTTGTTTGCCGACGGATCTTCGAAATCGAGCGCCATGTTCAACGTCATGGTGGCGATGGAGACCTTGCGAATGCTCTCCCAGGGCATCTTGAAATACGGCCCGCCGGGTGGGATGACACGCACCTGCGGATAGCAGTAGCGCTCACGCTCCTCGGGACGGAGATGTTCGGCGATGGGATCGTCGAGAGTGTTCTTGCCGCCGGCCACGCGCTCGGCCCGGCCAAATGACGTCTTAACTGCGCGCTCGTTTTGATCGACCGTGTAGAAACCGGAAACAAGCAGTCGTATAAAAAACCAGGCACACGCCCCGACCAGTCCTCCGACAACGATATCCATAGCGGTACCAGGATATCGTCACTGGGTATTGCTGTGAGGTGATAGCGGTTAGTCGCCCGCCGCGACAGTCGGCTGTGTCTCTGGACGCCGGGCGAACATCGCCTTCATATCCTCAACCAGTGAGTAACCCACTGGCACCACAAGCAGTGTGAGCACCAAACAGAGCGTCTGCCCGCCGATGATCGTCACGGCGATGGCTGAACGCTGACTGGCGCCGGCTCCGATTCCGATGGCGGTGGGGATGAGGCCGGCGACAATCGAGAACGTCGTCATTAGAATCGGACGCAGGCGGACTCGGTTCGCTTCGAGAATCGCAGGTCGCATCGGATTCCCCTCCGCCCTTAGTCGATTCATGTAGTCAATTTGCAGAATGCCGTTCTTCTTGACGATGCCGAGCAGCAGCAGGACGCCAAGCGCACTAAAGAGGTTCAGGCTGCGGCCGGTCCCAATGAGCGACAGCAGCGCAAACGGCAGCGATAGCGGCAGGGTGAGCAAAATGATGAACGGATGAATCAGGCTCTCGAACTGCGCCGCCAGCACCATATACATGAAGATCGAAGCGAGACCGAAGGCGAGAATCATGTTCGATGTCGTCTCTTCCAGGATCTTCACCTGTCCCGAAAAAACGCCGCGATAGCCGGGCGGCATATTCAGTCCATCGACGATGCCCTGCGTGGTCGCGGCGGCTTCGTTCAACGAATACCCGGGCGACACATTCGCGTAGATGCCGACAGCGAACTGCCGGTTGTATCGGTCCACGCGCGAAGGACCGAGCCCGCGCTCAAGGCGAGCCACGGAATCCAAACGGATCAGACCGAGTTTGGCTGACGGAATCAGCAACCGGCTCAGAGCAGCCGGATCGTCACGCTGAGCGCCGCGCAAACGCATGGTCACCCAATACTGTTCGGCATCCTCTTTGAACGTCGAGATCTGATCCTCACCCGACATCAACAGGCGAACAGCGCCCGCAATGTCGGTGACACGCACGCCAAGGTCGGACGCAAGCGGACGGTCAATCACCACCTGCAATTCGGGATTGTTCAAATTGAGGTTTGCCTTGACGTCTGAGAGGACACCTTCCTTCAGCATCCGCATATTCGCTTCCTTAGCGAATCCGACCAGCTTCCGCATGTCCGGTCCGAGTAGCTGGACACGGATAGGAGCAAACGTGTCTCGACCGCCGAGCACGTTCGGATAAGTAATACGAGGACGCGAGAACGGGAATTCTCTCGCAATGGCGCGAACCTTCTCCCCCATCTCGCGAATCTCTCCCCGCTCGTTGCGAGGCTTGAGGAGCACAGTGATCTGTGCCATGTTCACCCGCTCCATGAACCCGTTGTTGGTCTGAGGAACAACCGAGATGACGCCCGGAACCTCAGCGGTTCGGCGAGCGATTTCGAGAGTCGTCTTCTCAGTTGCCTCGAGCGATGAACCCTCCGGCATCTCGAGTTGCACCGAGAGCTCGTTCTGATCGTCCTGCGGCATCCAGTCGCGGCCGATGTACTTATTGACGAAGAACGTCGAGCCGAAGACCATGGCGCAGATGGTGATGATCACCCAGCGATGGTCGAGCGACCAGTCGAGTACGCGCCCGTAAAGCCGGTCCAACCACGACTCGCTGTGGCCAAGTTTCTTGGGCTTGCCTTCCGAGTCCAACGTCACTTTCTTCTTTTTCAACAGTCTCGAACTGAGCGCTGGCGTCAGCGTAAAGGCCACCAGCATCGAGACCAGGATCGACATCGCCATGGTCCAGCCAAACTGATTGAGGTAGCGCTTGGCATACCCCGTCATGAAGGCGATGGGAACGAAGATGATCACAAGCGAGATGGTTGTCGCAAGCACCGCCATTGCGATTTCCTGCGTCGCCTGGATGGCCGCCTGCATGGGCGGCAAACCACGCTCCTCGATGAAACGGTAAATATTCTCGAGGACAATAATGGCGTCATCAATGACGATGCCGACCGCCAGTGTCAGCCCGAGCAGCGTCATCGAGTTCAGCGTGAAGTCCATGACACGCATCAGCGTGAATGTGGTGATGATCGACGTTGGAATCGCAATGGAACTGATGAGCACAGTCCGCCAGTCGCGAATGAAAAGCCAGACAATCAAGCTAGCCAGCAAACTTCCGAGGATGAGATGCTCTTCGAGCGCCTCAACGGAGTTTTTGATGTAGGTGGCCTGCTCCTTGATCACGTCCACCTTCACGCCGGAGGGCATTGACTGGTTGACGGTGTTCAGCCTCTTCTCCACCGCTTCCACAACGTCTACCGTGTTCATCCCGATCTGGCGGCGTATGTCCAGAATGACGGCAGGTTTCTGGTTGTAGAAAGCAAAGCTACGACGCTCTGCCATGCCGTCTTCAACGTCGCCGACGTCCCGAACCCGGATGGGCGAGCCATCGACATTCTTGACAATGATGGAGTTAAATTCAGAAACCGTCTCCAGGCGTCCCATCGTTCGCACGCCGAGTTCCGAAGGTCCGCGGACGATACGCCCGCCGGGTGCTTCAATATTCTCCGAGGTGAGGGCGTTGCGGACATCCTGCGGCGTCAGGCGGTAGGCATTCAGCTTGTCCAAATCAAGCATGACGTTCACCTGACGATTCCGGCCGCCGCTCATGTCCACCGCCGCCACACCGTCGACGGTTTCCAGTGCCCTGCGGACGCTCTTGTCGGCAATCTCGGTGAGTTCACGAACGCTTCGATTCCCGGACACGGAAAGTGTGATTACTGGGTCGTTGTCGGGATCGGCCTTGGCTACGGTTGGCGGCAGCACGTTGGGCGGCAGCGAGCGCATTGCGCCACTCACCTTCTCACGGACATCGTCAGCGGCCTGATTGATGTCGCGTTCGAGAATGAACGTGATGATGAGGTTGCCGCTGCCTTCGCTAACCACGGCGCGGAGTTCGTCAATACCACTTACCGCTGCAACCGCCTCTTCCAGGGGCAGGATTACCTGCGACACCACTTCCTCAGGGCTGGCGCCCGGTAATTGCACCCGCACGTAGACCGTGGCCGGGTCGCTGCGGGGGAACAGGTCGACGCCCAACTGACGGAAGCTAAAGACGCCCATCACCACCAGGAACATGATGAGCATGAACGCGAAAACAGGCCGTTGTACGCAGATTTCTGAAAGTCGCAAGAGTGCTTCCCTAACGCAAAAAGATACCCTGATTCTATCGCGCTGGGCGAGCGAAAATGATGCGGGTAGTGATTGTTACCGGTCGGGTATCAGCGAACGGGTGGCTGCCTGATAACCCCGCCAAGCCCCATACAACCAGACAGGAACAGCAAGCAAAGCCGGAATTCCAAAGACAAGACCCGAAGCATTCGGCTCGCTACCGATGAACTGTGGGTCCAAGATGCAAGCAATACCCTGGTACAAGAACGCCACCAGGAACAGGATGAGCATGAACGCGAGAAGATACACTGTTCCTATCGCACTGAGCGAGCCGATCTATGAGGGTGGCGATCGTTACCGGTTCCGGCGGGCCTGGGTCAGGCCGGGCTGAAGCTCTCAAATTTGCCCGCGAAGGCTTCCGGGTGGTGGTGTCAGATGTCGACGAACCTGGCAGCAGAGAGACCGTTCACCTGATTCACGCGGCGGGCGGTACAGCGGGATTCTGCAAAGCTAATTGCGGCGTCGAAACCGAAGTACAGGAATTAATCCGATTCGCAGAGTGTGAATTTGGCGGCTTGGATGTTTTGGTGAATAACGCATCGGCCCCATACCGGCCCGGCAGTCCGCTCGAGTTTTGGACCGAGACCGTGAGTGTCGACGTGCTCGGGACGATGTGGGCAACGCGCGCCGCGATCGATGCTTTCAGGCGCCATGGAAGAGGCGGCGCCGTGGTGAATGTCGGCTCCACATCGGCGGCGGTTCACAAGGATTCCCGTGGGCCGGCCTATGACGCCGCAAAGGCAGCCGTCATGCGCTTCAGTACGTCGCTCGGCTGGCTGGCCGCCGAACGCATTCGAGTGAACTGCGTCGTGCCGGATTGGATCGCGACGCCCGAAGTGAAGTCCTATTGGGACGCCCTGAAGCCGGACGAGAGAGTTCCTCCAGCAATTCCAAACGTGCTGACAACTCTCAATGAAGTCGCCGACGCGGTCTTTCGGGTGGCAACCGACGAGTCCATCGCGGGGAGAGCGTTGATTTGGTGGAGCGGGCGTCAGCCGTTTTGGCTGCCCTACAGCGGGAAAGCCGATGAGTCCATCTAATCGCCTGCACGGTTGAGAAAGCGCAAATTGTCGCGCCGCGGAAAGCCGAGATCGCTGCTGTCAGCGGTTCAGGGTCCTGACGCGATAGAACGGACGGTCCTTTTCGGCGGGTTCTTGCAGGAAGAGCTCGGACGTCTTGGCTGGATCGTACCCGCGCCATAGCCACTCGAGTTCGGCGGGCGCTTCCACCTGTCCGCCCAGTCGCGTATGAGTGCCGTTCCCGAAGCTCAAGTGAAAGTCGTACCCCTGGCGCTTGAGTGAATTCGCCATCTGGATATTTTGCAGGGGCCAGCTTCCGTGTTCGTTCTCCAGGTCCTCAGAACCATCCTGCAGCCAGACTCGAATGTTGCGTTTGGGTTCCTTACGAACTTTATTGGGATAGCTTTGTCCGCCGTCCAGTTCATTCGTCTTCCATTGAATGCTGGTGAAGCTGCCAATTCGGGAAATTACCCGGCTGAACTGGTCGTTGGTGAACCAGGCCGTATTGAAGGCGCAAATTGCGCCCGATGATTCGCCGATGATCGCCCGGCTATATGCGTCCTTGCGGATATTGTAGACCTTCGCGATGTCGGCGAGGATCTCATCTCGCAGGAAGCGCGGATAAGTGTCGTTCACAGTGTCGTACTCCACACTACGCATGCGGCGCTCGCCGATTAAACCGGGAGAGATGAAGACATGGACCATAATGGGCACCCGCTTCTGGTACGTGAGATTGTCGATGACGTTCAACGTGTGGGACGAGCCGCTACGGTCGACGTTCACCTCACCGTCCTGCCAGACCATGAGGGCTGCAGGCGTTTTGGGATCATAGCCGGCAGAGGTGTAGACCCAATAGTCGCTCTTCATGCCAGGGTAGATCGCACTGAAGTTGTACAGTTTTTCGGTCAGCGTTCCCTTTGGTACTCCCGGCCTCTCGTAAGCGTCAGGCGGCCAGGCGGCGACGTCGGGTTTACCGCCAAAACTCTTCCCGTCCACCAGCCAATAGAAGCTGTGCGTTCGGCCGGTCGCCAGGCTCGCGTGGACAAACCAGACGCCATCCTGACGCGTCGCCTTCGGTCCCGGCTCCTCGTCAATTAGGATATAGGGTTCGTGTTCGGTTTGAATGACGAACGTCAGTTCGCCGCCGTGGCCCGACGCGACGGTTCCCTTCTTCAGATCAGACTCTGGAACTCCACGAAGCACGTCGGTTAGCGACTGAGCACGAATCGCCAACGGTATCAAAACGAGGCAGATGGCGAACCTGAGCATGCGCACCCGGTCAGGCTATCAAAATTTGAGAGCTTTCCGCCGATAGAAGAGAGAGTGCCTAGGTCTGTCCTTTTCCTATTGCTTGGCGCCGCGGCGGTCAGCGCGGCAACGGTGCCGGCCATCAGTTTGGGAACAGGCGTTGACGAGAAGTCCTGCACAATTCGAAATCAGGCGGTCGCCTTTAAGCCTACTGAGCGGCAGGTGTTCGTCTCGGTGATTGCGCGGGAAGTGCATGCGGGCGACCGCCTGCGGATCGACTGGATACAGCCGTCCAACACCATCAGCGACAGCAACCGTTATGACAATCTGCCAGGGGCCCCGGCGCTGTGCTTTGTCTCTCAGCTGCCGCTGTCCGGCTTTCCGGCATCGTCGCAACCGGGGCGGTGGAGCGTTCGAGCGGTAGTGAACGACGTCGAGGTGGCAAGAACGAATTTCGAGATTGCATCGGACGGCAACTATGATCGTGTCCGCATCAATGCGGTTTCGCAGAAGACCGCTGGAGGCGCGATCGAACTGATCCTCGACGGGGCAGGGTTCGACTCGCGGTCCGTAGTCCACGTCGCCGAGTATAAGAAGGATGGCGGCTGGCGCTACATTCATAGCGCGCTCCCTACGACGGCGAGTGCCTACCGGCTCTCCATCTCGGCTCCTTCGCTGGGAGCCGGCGAGTACCTGGCGATCGTGCGTAACGCCGACGACTCGCTGAGCCGGCCGGCGCGATTCCTGGTTACGACGGGCGGCGGTTATCAATTGCCAATCGTGGCGGGGGAACGCTGGCTGATCACGCAGGGACCGTACGGTTCGTTTTCCCATTGGGGGAACTCGCTGCAGGCCTACGATATCGCGCCAGTATCAGCGCAGTGGGTGGCAGCGATGCGGCCGGGCATTGCATACACGCATGATGTCGGTGCGGTGCAGTCGCACACGTTGAAGACCTTCGGCAACTACATCACGATCCGGCACGATGACGGGGATTTCAGTCATTACGCGCACTTGGCGTCGGGATCATTTCGGATTAAGAATGGCGACCTGGTCCAGGCCGGACAGGCGTTGGCGCACGTGGGCAATAGCGGTTACACGCTCGGCGAGGGCGGTGGCTACCATGTCCACGTTCACGTCACCAAGGCGGAGCCGATATGGGCTCAGAGTGTACCGTTCCAATTCGAGGAATTTCCGGGAGTGCCGGCCGCGGCCTTGAAGAATCGCGAGGTGACGTCCAGCAAGCTGCCGTCCATGTCGGTGAGCCTACCGGCAAAACGGACGGTGAAGCCGCCAAGCGGAAGGGTAATTGTGGGTGGCACCTGGGATGAGTCGAAGGCGGTCCCGGCGGGAGCGAAGTCGCTCGAAGTGGAATTGGCCTGGTCGACCGAGGGCCGTGACCTTGATTTGCGCGTCGTGAGCCCGAGCGGCCGGAGTTATGGAGCGCTTGGAGAGCAGGCAGGTTACAGCGGGGCAAAGTCGAATCCAAAGCGGTTGAAGGTGGCGAGCCCGGAGGCGGGCACCTGGCGATTGACGGTCGCAGGAATGAGCGGAGGGGGAGAGGCGATCGAGTTTACGATGGAGGCCGTCGTGACGGCGTCGCCGGTGCGGACGGTAGCCGTGCAGAAGGTCGCGCGGCGGGTACCGACAGTGCCGAACTCTGCCGTGCAATGAGCAGCAATGAAAAAGCCCCTGGGGCCTTAAAGAGGGCCAGGGGCTTTTTGCGAATTAATTGGGCGACGTCCTACTCTCCCACACACTTGCGCGTGCAGTACCATCGGGGCTGAGGGGCTTAACTTCCGTGTTCGGGATG
>JBBQUM010000037.1:0-72098 GCA_038212445.1 Bryobacterales bacterium | reverse complement strand
ACAAAATTCTTGACACTGCCAAATTGCGAGCTTGCTATCGGGCAGTCATTCCCGATATGACGAAATTTCACCGTTGATTCCATGCGACTTAACCCCAATTCCGAACTAATCCCACCTCGAAAGTTACCACCACCCCTGCTATCGTCAAATCAGGGGAGCACCTCATCCCCCACCATCACCGAGCGCGCCGCCGCCGGACCACATCCAGCAGCATCAAAACCTAAACCAGCACAAGGAGCTTTACCCAGATGTCACAGCAGCTATCCGACCGTCAACTTGCAGCCAACCGCGCCAACGCCCAAAAATCCACCGGACCCCGCACCCCCGAAGGCAAAGCCCGCTCCCGCATGAACTCCTGGAAACACGGCATCACCGCCCAGGTGGTCGTCCTCGACCAGGAATCTCAGCCCGCCTTCGACCGCCTCCTCCAAAACCTCCGCTCCCGCTTCCAACCCGCCGACGGCTACGAACTCGAACTCGTCGACAACATCGCCGTCATCCACTGGCACATGCGCCGACTCCGCTTCATGGAGTCCGCCCTCCTCCAGGCCGAGATCCACCGCCCCGGCGTCGGCGCCCCCATCAACAACCCCGGCGCCGACCTCATCGCCTCCCTCGCCTTCCGCTATATGGCCGACCACTCCAATGTCGTTCCGCTCCTCAACACGCAGTTGAACCGGCTCTCCCGCGAAAGCGCCCGCCTCCACGACACGTTTCTCAAAATGCGCAGCGAGCTTCCTCCCCTCGACCCCGCCGACTCCGACCCCGAGGACCTCGCTCCCGGCCAGCAGGAAAACTCCGCCGCGCCCGCCACCGAGCAATACCTTAAGAAGGAACCCATCCCAATGCAGCCCGCCGCCCTATCCCACATCGCCGCTATCACCTACACAGAGCAGCACGAAGAGGGGTTAGCCCAGCCGGTTGAGGTCGCCCTCGCCCGCGCGGCCTGAACCACGGCTTACAGGAACAATTCCACGTACCGGGAGCAGCAAAAAACGAGCTCCCAAGCGATCTATGAATCAGAAATACGGAACGATGTCGCCAGACGCGACACAGAGTCAGCCGCTCTCACGCGAAGTGTCGGTGGTCACAGGCTCATGGCTCTTTGACATCAGAAAATTTCCCTCCACACTGGGAATCAGCCACCGGCGCTCGAACGTCGAACGCCTCCCTCGCAACGACATGCCGAACAACGGTACCGTAGGCGTCATGGCATTGCACGCAGGGTCACGCGTAGCCGCACTCATTGCGCTCCTGTGCTCATCCACCGCCGTGCGCGCGGCTCAGACGGACCGCGTCGTGCTTGATCTGTGCGGCAAGAGCGTCGCCATGCTCGGCGAATCGCCCCTGCATGGGTTCGGCAAGACGCTGGAGTTCAAGGTGGAACTCGTGCATCGGCTGATCGACGAGTGCCACTTCAACGCGTTCTTCATCGAAAGCGGCATCTACGATTTCCTCAACATTCAGCGGACGCTCAAGTCCGGGCAGGAGGTCACCGACCCCATGGCGGCAGCGGCCATCGGCGGGCTTTGGGCCACTCGTGAGGTGCAACCGCTGATTCCCCTTCTCCTCGAGAAGGCAAAGTCGGGGAGCGTCGTGCTCGGCGGACTCGACGATCAGCTTGGCCGGGGCACTTGGGCGCAGCGCGATCTGCCGGCCGCTCTGGCGTCGCATCTCACGGACCCGGAGAAGTCGCGGTGCCTGGCGATTCTCGAGCGGCATACGTTGTGGCAGTACCCGAACGATTCGCCCTACGGCCCCAAGGATAAGGCGCTGATCCTCGCTTGCCTCAACCAGGTGAAGGGCAGTGAGGACGACGCCGCAATGGTCGATTCCCTGAAGCGGCTTTTTGCCCGCGATTTCCGCGCGGATCGTCCGGCCGGTGCGGATACGCGCGTGCCCGATGGCAATGACCGGGATCGATCAATGTTTCTGAACTTCCAGTGGCTGATGGCGCCGCTGCCGGCGCACAGCAAAGTCATCGTCTGGGCGGCCACCAATCACGTGGCGAAAACGCTCAGCGGCGTAAGCGGGGACGCAGGCATCATCCCGTTCGGCTCCTACGTGCGCAAGCAATTCGGCGATCGCGCATTCGCCCTCGGCTTCTCGGCGCGTTCGGGGAGTTACGCCATGACCGGGCAGCCGGCGCGCCAGTTGAGTGCGGCTCCTGAAAATTCGCTCGAGGCGCGAACCAGCGCGGACGAGGCGAGTTACCTGCCTCTCAGCGAATTGCAGAAGTTGGGTGCGATTCCGGCGCGCGCGCTCGGAGTAGGCTTCAAGACGGCCCGGTGGGACGAGGTGGTGGACGGCATGGTGGTGTTTCAAGAGGAACGGCCTCCGGTATTTGTGCGGCGCTGAATCTTCAACCATCACCTCTGCTTCAACGCAGCCTCGCCGAAACGACACGTTGAATTCACAACGGCGCCAGGGACTAGCTACCCTAAGGTATGAACGTTTTGATCGCCGGGGCTACCGGCGGACTGGGCGAGGCTGTAGTTGACTTGTTCCGCAAACAGGGTGCGAACGTTTTTGAGGTGGCGCGCAGCGGTGAAGGAGTCATTCGCGCCGATTTGACGAAGCCTGAAGAGGCGCAACGCGCGGCCGCCGAGGCTGGTGTCGTGGACGCCGTTGTGCACCTCACCGGCGCGTTTGCGGCCGGCAGCGAAAATGACGCGTGGCATCAGATGCTGTCGGTGAACCTGGAGTCGGCCGTGTACTTGTTCAACGCCGTCCTGCCGGGTATGAAGCAGCGCGGGCACGGAGTGCTGATCGCCGTAGGTTCGAAAGTTGCCGTGGAGCCGGCCGCCGGACTCGCAGCCTATGGCGCGTCAAAGGCTGCGCTGGTGCACTACGTCAAAACGCTGGCGCTCGAGTTGAAGGACGCGGGCGTGCGTGCCAACGCCGTGCTACCGTCCACCATCGATACCGCCGCTAACCGCCGGGCCATGCCCCAGGCGGACTTTTCGAAGTGGGTGCAACCCCACTCGCTGGCCGGGCTCATCGCCTGGCTCGCTTCCGATGCCGCCGCCGATGTCAGCGGGGCTGTGATTCCGGTGTATGGGAGGTCATGAATGAAGAAACTCACGGATGAGGAAATCGCGCACCTGCTGCCGCAACTCGAGGGATGGTCCCTGGCCGCGGGCAAACTGCATCGCGAATATCAGTTCCCGGATTTCAAGCAGGCGTTCCGCTTCATGGCGAGCGCCGCGCCGGCCATTGACCAGATGGATCACCATCCGGAGTGGTCGAATGTCTACAATCGCGTGGTGATAGATTTGACAACGCATGATGCCGGCGGAATCTCGATGAAGGATTTCGACTTGGCAATGATGCTCGAAGGGATTTCAAAAAAGCTCGCATGAAGGCTCTCAGCCTGTTGTTGGTGGCGCTTCCGGCCGCGGCGCAGATGTTTTCCGGTGGTCCGGCCTTGGACGAAGCGATTAGCAAGGCCGTCACCGAGGGCCTCATTCCAGGGGCTGTGCTCGTGGTCGGCCACAACGGACAGGTCGTCTATCACAAGGCCTACGGATCGCGCGCCCTGGTTCCCGAGCGCGAAGCGATGACCGAGGACACCATCTTCGACGCCGCCTCGCTCACCAAGGTGATCGCCACCACGTCGTCCATGATGCGCCTGGTCGGCGATGGCAAGGTCCGCATCAACGATCGAGTCACCGTCTACCTGCCGGAGTTTCAGGGCGGCAAAAGCGAGATCACCGTCCGGGATCTGATGACGCACTTCTCGGGACTGCGCCCCGACCTCGATATGCCGCCCACCTGGCGCGGCTACGACACCGGCATTAAGCTCGCGCTCGCCGACAAGCCCGTGAATCCTCCGGGCGCGAAGTTTGTTTATAGCGATATCAATTTCATCCTGCTCGGCGAAATCGTCCACCGCGTCAGCGGCAAGACCCTAGCCGACTTTGCTCGAGACGAAGTGTTTGCTCCAGCCGGAATGCGCGAGTCCACGTTCAACCCGCCGGTGTCCTGGATGCCGCGAATCGCTCCGACGGAACTCGATGGAGCGAGGCCGTTGCGCGGTGTCGTGCATGACCCTACGTCGCGAGCGATGGCCGGAGTGGCCGGTCACGCAGGGCTTTTTACCACCGCGGCGGATTTGTCCCGCTTCGCGACGATGATGTTGAATCTCGGCGAAATCGACGGACAGCGTGTCTTTAGTCCCTTGGTGGTTACGAAGTTCACCACGCCGCAAACACCGGCCGATCAGCCCATCCTCCGCGGCCTCGGCTGGGATATCGACTCGCCATTTTCGAGCAATCGCGGCGAGTTGTTTCCGCTCGGTTCATTCGGCCACACCGGTTTCACCGGTACGTCCATCTGGATCGACCCGGCTAGCAAGTCATACGTGATCCTTCTGACCAATAGCGTTCATCCCCACGTCGGCAAGAGCATCACGTCTCTCCGCGCCAGAGTGGCAACGATTGCCGCGGCGTCGATTGGAGTGGCGCCGAATGGAGTAACACTGTCCGGCTACAACGAGACCATCGTGGGCGCCGGGCTTAGGCGCGCGGTGGCGCGGAACGGGCAGGTGAAGAACGGAATTGATGTACTGGCCGCCGAGAATTTTGCCACGTTGCGAGGGAAGCGCATCGGCTTGATCACCAATCACACCGGGCGCCTGGCCGACGGCCGCAGAAACGTCGATGCGATGAAATCGGCCGGCATCGATGTGCGGGTTCTGTTCACGCCGGAGCACGGAATCGCTGGGAAACGCGACGACGAGAAAATCAGCAACCAAGTCGACGAAGTGAGCGGCGTACCCATCGTGAGTCTCTATAACGAGAAAACGCGCCGTCCAACGGAAGCAATGTTGGCGAATGTCGACGCGCTCGTCTACGACATTCAGGATGTCGGCGCCCGGTTCTACACGTACTCCTGTACTCTGCTCAATACCCTCGAGGAAGCCGGCAAAAACAAAAAAGAGTATTTCGTACTGGACCGGCCTAACCCCATCACCGGTGTGAAGGTCGAAGGACCCATGATTGACCGCGATCTCGAGAGTTTCGTCGGCTGTTTTGAAATGCCGCTGCGGCACGGCCTGACGTTTGGCGAACTCGCCCAGATGATGAACGGTGAGCGCAAAATTGGCGCCACGCTAAAAGTCGTGAAGATGTCGGGCTGGCAGCGTGGTGATTGGTTTGATTCAACCGCGCAGACCTGGATCGATCCGTCCCCGAATATGCGGAGCCTGAATGCGGCTCTCCTGTATCCGGGCGTCGCGATGTTGGAGTATTCGAAGAACTACTCGGTGGGGCGGGGAACCGATGCTCCCTTCGAGCAAATCGGCGCGGATTGGATCCGCGGACCCGAACTGGCGCGCGCGCTCAACGGCCGCCTGATTCCAGGCGTGCGCGTTTATGCGACGAAGTTTCTGCCGGTGTCGTCGAATTTTGCCGGGAAGTTTATTGAAGGAGTTCGCTTCGTGGTCACCGACCGCGAGGCCTTTGACAGCACGAGATTCGGCCTCGAGATCGCCTATGCAATCTCGAAGCTGTATCCCGGCAAACTGGACATCGAAGCGAGCCGCCGGCTGATCGGCGACAGGGCCGTGGTGGAAGCTATGAAGGCTGCTGAGGACCCGCGCTCTACCGTCACGCGAATGGATTCCTCAGTTCGTGGCTTCCTGGACATCCGCGCTCGTTACTTGATCTATTAAAGCTGTTTTAGTCCGTAGAACCCGATTTTGCCGCACCTGACTTGCCCTTGGCCGCAGGGCGTTCCTTAACTTTGAGCGAAGCCATCCAGGCAGGTGGCCGTCCGCGGCGCTTGCCGCGACCCTGCGCCAGACGCTCTAACGTCAAAATGGCTTCCTCGATCGCTTCTCGTTCCTGGCGTAATTCAGCCAGCATTTTTGTTACGTCCATGTTCATCTCCGGGTACCGTTCGCTTAGCTAGACTCCGTGCTCGTTCTGAAAAAAGAACAGGTCGGTATAGTTGACGGAATCTGTACTTGCAGTTTTACTGCATTTTGTCTGCGATTTCAAGTACGCTGTTCTGATTTCAGAACAGCGTGGCTCATTCTGCTGTATCGTGTCCTTCAAGCTGGCTGTGGTCCTGAACCGGAAAGCCGGTTTTGGTTTGCCGTTTCCAGTAGTAATAGAAGGGGATTCCAGCAACGATCAGCAGCAAACCCATGATTGATTCGCGCGGCGACTTAATAAATGTTGAAACAAGCAACATGCAGGCGACACCAACAAACAGAATCGGTACGGCAGGATAACCCAGTACCCGATACGGCCGGTGTAAATCGGGGCGCTTTCTTCTTAATACGATGACCGAGGCAGTGGCCAAGGCGTAAAGAATCCAACTGGCGAAGATCACCAGTCGATAGAGATTGTCGTACTGCCCGCTCAATAACAGGACCGCGCCCCACGCGCTCACCGCGATGATCGAGACGCCGGGAGTGCGGTAAACCGGGTGTACGGAGGCCACCTGACGGAAGAACAAACCGTCGCGGGCCATTGCGTAGGGCACTCGCGAGCCCGTCAGGATGGATCCGTTGAGCGCGGCGAAGATGGAAATCATGGCCGCTACGCTGACGGCGCCGGCGCCTGGCGCGCCGAGAATTCTGCGCATCATTTCTCCGGCCACGCGGTCACTGTGTGCGACGTCGTTCGCCGAGAGCACGTAAAAATAGGCGGCATTTGCCGCGAGGTAGACCACAATGATCAGCAGCATGCCGCCGATCAGCGACAAAGGCAGATTTCGGGATGGATTTTTGATCTCCGACGAGACCATGCTGACGTTGTTCCAACCGTCATAAGCCCAAAGGGCCGCGACAAGGGCGGCAAAAAAGCCGGTGATTCCGCCGGCAGCAGGCGTAGCAGTTGAGAAATTGGACACTACGCCGTGACTGGATCCGAGGCCGATTACGACGATCGCGGCGATGAGTGCGACTTTGATAACGGTTACCGCTACCTGGACTCCGCCGCCTAGCTTTACACCGTAGTAGTTGAGCCAGGCGAGTCCCATAACTACCGCCATTGCAAAGAGTTGTCCGTAGCGGACGTCGAGCGGGGAAGCAAACGGGATGGGGATCTGAAAACAGACCTCAGAAAGTTGAGGAATGAAATTAGCGAGGTAGAGATAAAATCCGGTGGCAAGCGTGGCGATGGAGGCGCTTTTCGCTACCCACAGTTGGGTCCAACCGAAGACGAATCCCCAAAATGGACCATAAGCTTCGGTCAAATAGACGTACTCGCCCCCCGCACCCGGCATTGCGGCGGCGAGTTCAGCGTAGGTTAAGGCGCCAAAGAGCGACAGGATTCCGCCAAAAATCCAGACCGCGAACACCATCCCAGGCGTGCCCACCTGCGCCACCATGTCCTTGGGCACAAGGAAAATTCCGCTTCCAATGGTGGTGCCGACGACGATAGCGATGGCGGCAGGCAGTCCAAGCGCGCGCCGCAGGGTTGGTTGTGATGGGGTGCTCACGAGTGGTGGGCCTCTTTTTTGAATTGGGAATCAGGAATGAAGACTGAGACGAGTAATCCCGTGCCAAAGGTGACAGCGGTGCCGATAAAGACATACCAGGTCCAGGCGATCGGCGTGAAAAAACGGATGTAGAGCGTGGTCGCAAGTCCGGCGAGCATCCCCGCCATGGCGGCGACTTCGCTGACACGTTTGGTGAGTAGTCCAAGTAGAAATACGCCGAGCAGGGCGCCGTATAGGATCGATGCAATCGACAGAGCGGCGGTGAATACCGAGCCCCATTGCTTGGCTATGAAGCCGACGCCGAAAAGCACGACGCCCCAGCCGACCGTCGCCCATCGCGCCAGTTTGAGGTCATATTCGGGGCCGCGCGCGATCTTTGCCAGTGGTTTGTAGAAATCCATAATGGTGATGGACGAGAGGCTGTTCAGGGCCGCGCTCAGGTTCGACATGGCAGCGGCGAGAACGGCGGCCATCACCAGGCCCGCGATGCCCGGAGGCAGGTTGTTCCAGATAAACAGCGGATAAATCTTGTCCTTCACCTCTGGCGCCGTCAGCCCGTGGTCACCGTAGTAGACGAACAGGCAGATACCGATGATCAGGAACAGGGTGAACTGGAAGAAAATGACGAACCAACTCGCAAAGAGCGCGGCGCGGCTCTCGCCCAGGCTCTTAGCTGCGAGGTAGCGTTGCACCATGAGTTGTTCGGTGCCGTGGCTGGCCGTGGTCAGGAAGAGACCGCCGACAATGCCGGCCCAGAAAGTGTACGTTCGCGTGAAGTACTCGGGAGTGAGAGAGAACGAGAAATCAAATAGCTGAAATTTGCCGAGAGGCGCCGCCACCTCGTAAACATGCGACCAGCCGCCCGGCGTGAGATTGAGGATGATGGCGAAACTGAGAATTGCGCCGGCGACGTAGAGGAACATCTGGATCACGTCCGTCCAAATGACGGCGGTCATGCCTCCCTCGAAGGTGTAAAAGAGCGTGAGGCAGACGATCACGATGATTGACGCCACTTCGCCGGTCCCGAGGATGATCGAGATGACGAGAGAAATCGCGAAGACCCGGACACCTTCGGCGAGCGCCCGCAGCAGCAGAAAAGTGCCGGCCGTCAGCTTCCGGATGCGATGGCCGAAACGGCGCTCCATCAGTTCGTAGGCGGTGAACATCTCGCCCCGGAAGTAGGCCGGCAGGAATAATGTCGAGATCACCACCCGTGCGAGGAGGTAACCGAATACGACTTGTAAGAAGCCAAGATTTCCGGAGAATGCTACCGCCGGGGTACCGATTACGGTAAGAGTGCTGGTTTCAGCCGAGACGATGGAGAATCCGATGGCCCACCAGGGAGCCGTCCGGCCGCCGAGGAAATAATCCTTGAGAGTTTTCTGGCTTTCGCGGAAGCGGGCGCCAAACCATGTGATGCCAATGAGGTAGACAACGATGACCCCGAGATCGAGATAGCGCACCAGAACAGCATAGCGGGTTCCGGTGCGCCATCCGTGGAGTTAGCTATTTCTGTTGTTTCATGCGGTCAGCGGACTCGGAGCCGCTCTGCCGTGCTCGATTGGGGATCTTGAGCGGTGGCTGCCACGGGCAACATCAGGGCCAATGCAAACGTGGTCGCCATCGCTCTCCGCCGAATGGATTTCCTCATTCCGAATCATTCGTTCTGGTAGGTAGGATCAGTCCCTGGACCATCGGTTTCCCTTTAACGGTGAAGGACCTGGAGGTGTAGAAAGGCTAATGTGCGATTCGGGAACAAGTTCAACTTGTCACGCATCTAAGAGGCAAGTAGAAAACGTGCAGTTCGATAAGGTTGCGGCTGTAGCGGCGATTCAGATATACTCCGCTTTGCAAGATCGTCTGAATCCGCTATTATCCAGGCTGCGTGAGCCGCGGGTTATTTTCGCGCAGTCAGACAAGACAGACACGTCTTTGGGAGGCATTTTAAGTGCTCGCGAGAACTAAGAAGACTGTAATTACAATCGCCCTGGCGGCGGCTGCCCTCTCTATCGGGCTGAGGCAGCCGGCGTGGGGTCAAGCGGCTCAGCCCCAATGGAAAGATCGCGCTGAATTTGATCTTTACGACGCGATCACCAAAGAGACGCAGCCTGCCAAACGCATTGAGCTGCTGAACCAGTGGAAGGAAAAGTATCCTACCTCCGAATTCGGGAATGTCCGGACGCAGGTTTTCGCCCAGTCGTATCAACAGGCGGGCAACTGCTCGGACGCGATCACGGCGTCGAACGACCTGCTCGGCAAGGATGCGAACAATCTCAACGCGCTGAACGTGATCATGACCTGCATCTACACGATGAAGGATCCAAACGCGGATCAGCTTGGTAGCGCGGATAAGGCTGCAAGTCAGACGCTGGCCAATATCGGCACCCTGTTCGATGCGTCGAAGAAGCCGCAGGGCGTGACCGACGATCAGTGGAAACAGGCGAAGGACGGAATCGCTCTGCTGGCGCAGAACACGGTTGGCTACGCCGCCATGCAGCAGAAGAATTACCCCAAAGCGGAGCAGGAATTCACCAAGAGCCTGCAGTTGAATCCGAAGCAGGGGCAGGTGTCCTACTGGCTCGGCACGGTTGTGCTGGCGCAGAAGGATCCCGCCAAGCAGTCGCCCGCGCTATGGCAGTTTGCACGCGCCGCCGCCTACGACGGTGAAGGCGCGCTGCCTCCGGCCAACCGGGCCAACGTCAAAGCTTACCTTGAGAAAGCCTATGCCAGCTATCACGGCGATAAGGGCGGTTTGGACGATCTCCTGAATCAGGCCAAGGCTGGAGTCTTCCCGCCGGCGCCCGATTGGAAGATTCCGAATCGCGTCGATATCGAAAAGGCGAAGATCGAGCAGGAACAGAAGGACGCAGCCGCCAATCCGCAGTTAGCGCTGTGGAAGAGCATCCGCGACGCGCTCACCGGCGCCGACGCCCAGAAGTACTTCGACGAACACATGAAGGGCGCTGAATTGCCCCCCTTCAAAGGCAAGTTGATCGAGGCAAAGCCGGAAATGAATCCGAAGGAACTCGTCCTCTCGGTAGCCGACGGCACTACCCCTGACGCGACGCTGAAGTTGGATGCGGCGCTTCGCGGCAAGATGGAACCCGGTACGGTTCTCGAGTTTTCCGGAATCGCCAGCGGCTATGCTGGAACTCCTTTCATGGTGAACTTCGACGTCGACAAGACCAAGCTGTCCGGTTGGAAGGGCGTCGGCGGCGCGCCGGCACCTCCGGCCAAGAAGGCTCCCGCCCGGCCTGCTGGAAAGAAGAAGTAGACGCAATTTTATTTCACGTTTGACGAAGCGCTCCCGGGCAACCGGGGGCGCTTTTTCGTACCGACCGAGAGTTCCTGCATTAAGAACGCATTCATGGAGCCGATTTAACCAGTCCGGCCGTACCCTGATCGACCGACGCCTCATCCAATTGATGAAGTCGAAAGGGTAGCGGGGATGGCGGACACTGGCGGCAGTTTTGTATTTCACGACCCGAGCGGGAGGCGTTGGACCCGCCTGCGCTGGTGGGCGCGCGCATTTGCCGTGTCGGCCATCGCTCTCGGCGCCTTATTCGTCGCGGCGTTTCTCACCAATCCGAAGCTTCCGGCGCTGGGACTCTCCGCAGTGGGCCACATGGGGGATCGCACCGAGGTGCGGAGCATCATCGGCGGGGCCCGCGCGGCCGTCAACGTCCCTTTCCAGCCACGGCAGCAGGACATACGCTACGTCAAGTCCGCGTCGCCGGTGATTCACCAGAAGACCGCGGCCAGCGCCCGCGTTGACCAACCGCTGGTGCTTGGCTATTACGTCAATTGGGATCCAGGCAGCATCGTCTCGCTGCGCCTGAACCTGCAGCACATGACGCACCTGGTGCCGGAATGGCTTACGCTCGCGAACGGCCGCGGCGACCTCACCGACGATGCGGATCCAACAGTGATCAAGATTGCGTCGGATGCGCACTTGCCGGTACTGGTGATGGTCACCAACTTTCGCAATGGCTGGCAAGGCCACGATCTCCATACCGCGCTTTCGAGTGCTGCGTCCCGCAAGGCCCTCGTCGACAACATTCTCGCGAACGTCGAAGAGCATCACTTTGCCGGCGTCAATATCGACTTTGAAGAGCTGCCCGAGCGTGATCACACCCTCCTGGTGCAGTTCATGGAGGAATTGAGAGCCCGCATGAAACCGTCGGGCCTGACGCTGAGCGAGGCTGTGCCGGCTGACGATAACGCCTACGATCTGGCCAGGCTCGGGCAGATCAACGACTACATCGTGCCGATGGTATACGACGAACACTACCAAAGCGGCGTTCCCGGACCCGTCGCGAGCCAGGAATGGTTTGAGAAGGAACTCGCACGGCTGGCGCGACTGCTGCCGGCAGAGAAGACGGTAATCGGATTTGGTGGTTATGGGTACGACTGGGTGATCGGCGATCACGGCAGCACTGAACTCACGTTTAGCGATGTGATTGCGGCAGCCCAGCAGAATCATGCACGGGTGGAATGGGACAACAGCCAGCAGAATCCTGTGCTTCGTTATTCGCGCGGCGGAGAGCGGCACGAGGTGTGGTTCCTCGACGCAGTAACCGCCGTGAATCAGTTTCAGGCGATTGGACAGCAAGGGTTTCGAGGGATGGCCCTGTGGCGATTAGGCGCCGAGGACCCGGGCGTCTGGACCGTCCTGAAGAAGAATCAATGGCCGAGTTCGGCGTTTCAGCCGTGGGACCTGTTTCCGCTCACCGCCAACCGGTCAGTAGGACACTACGGCGGCGGCGACATGCTATACGTCTCCGACACGCCTCATGATGGCGCACGCAACGTCTGGCGCACGTCAGCGGGCGACTACCAGGAGACGTACAGCCAACTCCCGTCCTACTACGTCGTGGAAGCGCGAGGCACGGAGGCAGGGAAGAACGTCGCACTGACGTTCGATGACGGTCCCGATCCGCAGTACACGCCGCAGGTGCTCGATATTCTGAAGCGCAAGGGCGTGGCGGCGTCATTCTTCGTGGTGGGCCTGAATGTGGAGCAGTTCCCCGGCCTGGTGGCCCGCGAGTATCGTGAAGGTCACACCGTCGGCAATCACTCGTATACGCATCCGAACATCGCTACGCTCTCGGAATCGGCGACCGAGCGTGAGTTGAGCATGACGCAGCGGTTGATCGAGCATTCGACGGGGCGCAGTACGACACTCTTCCGTCCTCCCTACAACGCCGACAGCGAGCCGCAGACGCCGGCTGAGATCGCGCCGATCCTGCGCGCCCAGAATCAGAACTATGTAACCGTCGGCGAGCGCGTCGACCCTCGCGACTGGCAACCCGGAATCAAGCCTGAGGAGATCATCAGCGAAGTCCTGAGTGAGAAGAACAACGGGCATATCATCCTGCTGCACGACGCCGGCGGCGATCGCACGGCAACCGTCCAGGCGCTTCCCAAGCTGATCGACACGCTGCGCGCTCAGGGCTATCGCTTTGTTTCGCTGCCGGAACTGATGGGCAAGACTCGCGATGAGGTGATGCCCTTACCGGACGCGCGTGAGCGCCGCATGGCACAAATTGAAGGTGGCGCGCTCGACTTCAAGGGCGGCTTTAAGCTGGCCCTGTCCACGTTGTTCCTGCTGGCGATCTATCTCACGCTGGGTCGCTCGCTGCTATTCGGAACGCTGGCGGTGATTCAGAAGGTGCGTGCCCGCAAGCAGAGGTTTGACGCTGCGTTTCAGCCGCCCGTCTCGGTGATCATTGCCGCCTATAACGAAGAGACGGTGATTGCGCGGACGGTCCGGTCGATACTCGACAACGGTTATCCCGATCTCGAGGTTGTGGTGGTGGATGACGGCTCGAAAGACGGGACGCTCGAAGTGCTTCGGAGCGAGTTCGCTGACGATTCCCGCGTGCGGATTTTCTCGCAGCCGAATCGCGGCAAGTCGTCCGCGCTGAACCATGCCATCACGCAGTCGCGTCACGAGATTCTGGTGGCCGTGGACGCTGATACGATATTTCGCCGCGGAGCCGTACTTGCGCTGGTCCGTCATTTTGCGGATCCGCAGGTGGGCGCGGTCTCCGGAAATGCGCGAGTGGGGAACCGGCAGCGCTGGATCACGCGCTTCCAGTCCATCGAGTACGTCTGCGGTTTCAATCTGGATCGCCGCGCGCTCGACTTGTTGAATGCGATCACGGTAGTACCTGGTGCGGTGGGCGCCTGGCGGAAGGAGCGCGTTCTCGCGCTTGGCGGCTTCGGACACGACACCCTGGCGGAGGACACCGATCTGACTCTGGCCATCCGGCGGTCGGGTTACCGGATTCGCTATGAAGAGACGGCGGTCGCCTACACCGAAGCGCCAGAGACGACGGCTGCGCTCGCCAAGCAGCGATTCCGCTGGGCATTCGGGACTCTACAGGCCGCCTGGAAGCACCGCGCAGTTACGTTCGATCCGCGCTACGGATTTCTCGCGTTCGTCGCGATGCCAGGGATCTGGTTGTTTCAAGTAGTGCTGGCCGCGATTGCGCCGCTCGCTGAGATTGCACTGCTGTCGGCGGTGATTGCAGGCAACGGCAAAATGGTGCTCGGCTACTATCTCGCGTTCTTTGTGCTTGAGAGCCTTACCGCGCTGCTCGCATATTCCCTTGAAGGCGAGCGTCCCGGCGATCTTCGTTTGTTCTTCTTTCAGCGCATCTACTTCCGGTTGCTGATGCACTATGTGCTCGGAAAATCGCTGGTGTACGCATTGAAGGGACGGATGGTGGGCTGGGGCAAGTTGGAGCGGACGGCGTCGGTTCAGGAGGTCTGAGTCAGCTTGGTTTCGACGCTGCGGATCTTGTCATCCATGGACTGCTCGCGGTCAGTACGTGTGCCGAACCGCATACTGCTGGTGATGCGCGGCGCGCCCATCTCGTGCAGTACTTCGTGGCAGCGCTTGACGGCAGCGAAGACAACGTCCCACTCGCCTTCTATGTTGGTGCCGTAGGCGTGCAAGCGGGTTTTCAGTCCAGCTTCTGAGAGTACTTTCTCACAAGCGGTTACGTACGGCGATACCGACACTCCGACGCCAATTGGAACCACACACAGGTCAGCAATAACGTGCATGCCTCGATTGTAGGCCGCTGCGGACTACTTCAGCAGGCGCTTCAGTTCGACGTAGGTTTTGTAGGCCGCGCCGAGCTGAGCGCGCGTTAGCAGGACGCCGCCGCGATTGTGGTCGACGTCGATCCAGGGAATGAAGCCGCTTGACCCGGGACTGCTGCGGATGCCTTCAGACTCCACCCACCCTCCGATGCCATAGCGATGTCCGGTGACCTGCGGATCGAGCGAGGTGAACGGCGCAAACGGAGTCAGGTCGAGGCTGGCGCCACGTGTCTGATCAGTGAGAATCGCGCGCACCGCACGCTCGCTCAGGACGCGCCGCCCGTGATATCGTCCTTTGGCGAGCAGCATTTGAACGAAGTGTCCGTACTCGTCGAGCGTGGAGACCGCGCCTCCGGCGAGACGCGGACTGCCGGTTTCGAAGTGCGTGTTCGGCATTTGCAAAGGGATGCCAATCCGTTCGCGGAAGAGCCGGTTCCAATCTTTCTTTGACGCGATCTCGGCGATGCGCCCGGCCAACTGCATAGATGCGCCGCCGTAGCGGAAGGACTTGCCAGGTTCAGCGGCGAGCGGCAACGCGGCGATTTCCGTCGCGCAAGCACGGAGTGTGGTGGCGGTGGTATCGAGGCAAGCCGAACCTGGCGCCATGCCCGAGGTATGCGACATCAACTGGCGGATGGTAATGCGGCGCTTTGAACCGGTGATGCTCGCCAGGTATTTGGAGACGGGATCGTCGAGGCGCAATTCACCGCGGTCGACCATCGAAAGAATTACGGCACCAGCGAGCCACTTCGAGGCTGACGCGATTGGCACGACGGCGTCGAAGGCAACGTTGCCGTACACCTTGCGATGGACGATCTTGCCCGAGTTCACGAGCAGCAGGCCAGCACCGCCATCCATCGCGGCTAGTTCATGACGAATGAGTTGGTCGATTTTACCCGTGTCCGTTGTCGGCAACACGGCCGCCAACAGAATGATGCCCAGTTTCAAAACTCACCTCACGGCGGCCAGTGCCTGCTCCAGCGGCTTGGCTACATCCTCGACTGGCCTCCCTGAATAGACTGCGACGGGAGCGGTTTCGTTCCACCCGGTACCGGATGGATACACGGCCACCCAGTCCCAGACCTTCGATTTGAAGTCGGTTTCGCCTAAAGACTTAGACACCACCCGGCCGGGGTCCCAGAACTGGGTTGCTCGTGTATCTTCAATGCGTGCCAGCACAGAAGCCGCCGGGGCGCCCCAATCCGATTCGAGGACTTTTTCCCAAACCACAAACACACGCACCCCGCCTGCTGACGTTTCTTTAAGAAGTTTTTCGAGTGCAGAGGCCCCCTGCAGACATTTCAGTCAAGTGGGCGATAGGAGTACCAGAACCTTTGGCCCGCGCGCGGCGTTCCACTCGGCTCGCAGAAGTTCTGCTGATGCGAGTGTGCGGAGGTCACGCTGTCCGCTGGGAACTTTGTGACTGCCGATGGTCCAATAGGCGGGCAGCAGCAGCGACGCGCCGACGAAGAAAGTGGACAACAGCAGCAGTGCGACGTTCAAGCGGCGCCGTCGTGGAGTGCAGGAGCGGGCACGGCGCGCCTGCCAGAATCCAAAAGCGATGAGAGCGACCGAGAGGCCCACCAGCCACAGACGATAGCGGTCGAGAACTGCGCCTGCGCCGGCGGTAGCGGCCGCAAGCCACAGGATGCCGATGGGCAGGCAGCAGGTGGTAGCCGCGATGATGCTGGCAATGGCGGCTAGCGAAGAGGCAATGGGGGTGGATTCTTTCAAGCGTTGGCGGACCATCCCCAGGATAACAACCGGGCCGCGCTGCTCAGCCGTTGCCTTCGAGCAGGGCAGTGAGCCGCGCATAGCCGGAGCGGCTCACCGGCAACTGCGTGCCATCGAGCAGCACGGCCACCCGACTGTCTTTGGTGTAGGGCTCAATCTTGTTCACGCGTTCGATATTGACGATGCAGGAGCGATGAATGCGCACGAAGCGTTTGGGGTCGAGTGCCGACTCCAGACTGGAGATAGTCTGCTGCTTGAGAAAGCTCTTCTTCTGGCTGTGCAATTCCACGTAGTCGTCCTGCGCCTGTACGTAATCGAGCTTCTCCACTGGGACGATGGTGACCTTGGCTCCGTCCTTCACGACGATGCGGTTGGCATACTGATCGGGGCCTCGAGCGGCGACAGCTAGATCGGAGGCGTCCATTTCCGGCTTAGCCGGCCCGGCCGCATGTATGCGGCGGCGGGCACGCTCTACGGCGGTATCGAAGCGATCCCGGCTGAACGGCTTGAGAAGATAGTCCACCGCGTGTGCGTCAAACGCCTTCATGGCGTACGTGTCGTACGCAGTGACAAAGACAACGGCAGGCCTGGCGCCGATGAGTTCAAGCACCTCGAAACCGTCGAGTTTCGGCATCTGCACGTCCAGGAACACCAGGTCCGGGTCCGACTCGCCAATCACCTTCACGGCATCAAAGCCGTTGGCGCATTCAGCGATAACTTCAATGTCGGACTCGGCCGCGAGAAATTCCCGCAGTACGCGGCGCGCCAATTCCTCGTCATCCACGATGACTGCGCGAATCGGTTGCATACTCATCCTTTCTCTCCTGACGTCCCAAGCTCTCGCACGGGATCAATAGTTCCACACGGTGGCTGCTCTCAGTGACGGTGACGTCGAGGCGCCCGCGATCTCCGTGCCGGGTGGCGATACGGTTTCGTACGTTGTTCAAGCCGAGCCCTGATTTTCGGGGCGCTGGACTATCGGGGTCGAAGTCGTTCTCGACGATGATCCTCAGCATTTGTCCGGAGCACGAGGCGTGCAGACGAATGGTGCCGCCCTCCACCAGACCTGCGATTCCGTGTTTCACGGAATTCTCGATGAGCGGCTGAAGCAGAAGCGGGGGCACACCGCAGCGCTCGCACGCAGCGTCCACGTCTCGCACGACATTTAGCCGCGAGCCGAAGCGAACCTGCTCCACCGCCAGGTAGGTATTCACCAACGAAAGTTCCTCGGCGAACGGAATCAACTCCTTCTCTCCGAGACGTAGGGTATTGCGGAGAAAGTCGGAGAGCCGGATGCACATTTCGCGGGCTTGCGGCGGATCGACGGTGGTGAGGGCACTGATGGAGTGGAGACAATTGAAAAGAAAGTGGGGGTTGATCTGGGCTTTCAAGGCCTTCAACTCAGCTTCGCGCGCCAGCGTTTCCGCCTTTTGCTCCCTCAGCACGGCTTCCTTCGAATCCTCCACCGCAAAGTAGACGTAGTGCATGGCCACCGAAAGCAGATACAGCAGCACGCCCGTCCCGAAGAGCAGTACGAGGTGCTGGTGCAGTCGCTGCGGTGTGACGAATCGGACGGCGGTGGTCCACGCCACGCTCGATATGAATGCGGCCGCCAGGTGATTGAGAAGCGCTTTCAGCAGGTGCTCGTCACGAAGCGGCAGCATGCGGCAGAGATACCAGGGCGTGAGACAAACCACGGCATAGGGCAGGCTGAGTCCAATGGCCAGGAGGAGCGAATCAAACCATGGAATATTGTCGCCGAACACGATCAGACAACCGGCGATGGCAGGAATGAGCCACACCGCGAGGTAGATCGCCATCCGTCTTGGCGATTGCAAAATCGGATGCATGGGGTCAGTTCTTAATTGTGACGCCGCCGAAAACAGCCGAACCGGTGATCACCAATTGTGGGCCTGAGACCGGGTGATTGGACTTGTCCTCGTAACCGCCGAAGACGCCGATGCCCTTGTTGACTACGATCCACTCACTGGGCACCTTGAGATCGACGCCGCCGAAGATAGCAGTGATGTCCACCAGTGCAGGCCCGCTGGCGATTTTCGCATTCCGAAGATCGAGGGTATTGCCGCCGAAAATACTAACGATATCGCCGCCGCGAAAGTCCTCGGTGCGGACGACGCGCTTTGACCCGCCGAAGATCGAGTACATCGACACGGTACTTTCGAAGTCGCCGCCGGGAGCAGGACTTGCCAGGTTAACGGGATCGCGCCGGTCGAGTACACGTGCCAGCATCGTGACGCCGCCGCTGATGAGAATCAAGGGCCAGATGAGGCCGGCGTTGAACCGGATGATGCCGAGGTTGTCGAGCAGCCACAATGTACCCGCTCCAGCCATCACTCCGCCCACGATGGAGCCGCCGGGACGTCCTTTGGCCTCCACCACGCGCAGGATGCCGAGAGCGATCAATACGCAGGGCAAGTAGTCCCAGATATCGCGGCCGTGGATGATGCCGAGGTTGTCGAGCAGGAGCACGAGTCCAAAGGCGATGATGATGATGCTGGCCACTGCTCCCGCCATGGGGGTCCGCCGCCGGCCAAAACAGGAATTTGGTGCTCCGTCCATGGTTTCAGTGTAGGTGGCTCGTTTGCGGGAACGTACCAGGATTCGGTGAACGACGTGCTGGAGTCGGCGAAACGCGGCCTAGCCGGCCGTAGTGGGCCGGGAGATGATCTGGATCGCGGTCATGAGCAGACGAGTGTCGATCGGCTTGGTGAGGTAGGAGTCCATGCCGGCGGCCAGGCAGCGCTCGCGGTCACCTTTCATGGCGTGCGCGGTCATTGCGATGATGGGCATCCGCTCGCGACCTTCAGCATGCTCGAGATCGCGGATTCTTCGGGTGGCTTCGATGCCATCCATTTCGGGCATTTGAATATCCATCAGGACCAGGTCGAAGGTACCCCGTTGCAGGGCCTCGATGGCGTCGACACCGTTGCCGGCCACCGCGACCTGGTGTCCCTGCTTTTCGAGCATGCGAAGAGCGACGCGCTGGTTTACCTCGTTGTCCTCCACCACCAGCACCCGGAGACTGAGCGGCGCCGGAGCCTCGAGGCTTGGCGGTGGTTCTTGAGGACGCTCCGCCTTTCCCTCCGATTCGAACGACGCCGTGAAATGAAATGTACTGCCCACGCCAGGACTGCTCTCCACCCAGATGCGTCCCCCAAGCAGATTCACGAGTGTGGAGCAAATAGCGAGGCCCAAGCCAGTGCCGCCGTATTTTCTAGTGGTGGAGCCATCCGCTTGTCTGAAGGCGTCGAAGACAAATTCCTGCTCGGCGGCGGAGAGTCCGATGCCGCTGTCGGCGACCGAGAAGTGTACCAAAATTCGTTCTTCCGTGACGTTGTCGGCGACGGCTTTGACCGCTACCGAACCTGAATGTGTGAACTTGATCGCGTTGTTTACAAGATTCGTCAGAACCTGACGCAACCGGAACGAGTCTCCGATCACCTGACGCGGGATGTGTGGGTCGATGTACGAGGAAAGGTCCAGGCCTTTCTGGACCGCCTGAAGTTCGAGGCTGCGGATGGTGTCGCGAAGAGTGTCAGCGGGCGAAAACAGGACGGGGTTCAATTCCATACGCCCGGCCTCAATCTTGGAGAAATCCAGAATCTCGTTCAGGAGTTGCAGCAGACCTTCGGCGGAAGTTTGCGCTACCCGGAGATATTCGCGTTGTTCGGGCTCGAGGTCAGTCTCGAGTGCCAGCCGCATCATGCCGATCACACCGTTCATGGGCGTGCGAATTTCATGGCTCATGTTGGCGAGAAACTGGCTCTTGGCGAGATTGGCTTGCTCGGCGCGAAGCTTGGCCTCAGCGAGTTCAGCGGTCCTCTCGCGGACTTTCATGTCGAGGTCCTGCAGGAGTTCCTGCAGCAGGCCATTCAGATGCTCTCGCTCGCTCAGGGATTCCTCAAGTTCCTGGTAGGACTTGTGCAGGCGATTGGCCATGCTGTCGAAGTCGAAAACCAACTGCGCGACCTCGGCTGGAGCGCCGCCGGTTTCCTCCTTGGCGGGGAGTTCGGTTCCGAGCGAAGTTGCCCGCACACGTTGCACCAGGCGCTCGAGCGGCTGACTCAGGTTCTCGCTGATGATGCGGGCACACAATGCAGCGAGCGCCAGTGCGAGCAGAATCAGGACTGCAGTCAGGCCAAAGTACGCCTGGCTATTGCGGGTGAGCAGCAGCACCGGATACTCGACGATGATGTGCCAGCCGGTGGCGGTGGCCGCATGGCTCACAAGAAACTGTTCATCGGCGGGGTTCGAGGCGGTTTGCCGCATGACGCTGAACGACGAATGTCCGGTCTTGGTAACGTGCGGCAGAACGTCGTACTCGGCGAAGAGGTCGAGCGGTTTGTATCGTTGGTCGGGACTGGCGTAGAGCACATGGTTAGTTGAGTCGAGCAAAAGCCAGCTTGCGTCGCGTAAGGCGGGCGAGGCGCCTTGCAGTTTGGCGAAATCTGACAGATTCAGAGAGCCCGCTACTACACCGGCAAGGTGACCGCCGGCGTCAAACAATGGCGCCGCTATGGCGACGATTGGATCGTGATCGAAGATGCGCCCCTGAAAAGCCTCAGAAACGAACGGAGCGCCCCCGGCGATGGCGGCGCGAAAGTAAGGACGATCGGCGATGCTGGGACGTAGCTTCGCGAGAGGCACGCTTTCGGGAGTAACATCCGGGTCGTTCGCTTGCACGGTGCCCGTCGCGTCGGCATAAGTCAGATGGCGGAATCCGGGATATAGCTGGTGAAAGCGCTTCAGACGTTCGGCAATCTGCAGTGGCGGCGAGCCTTGCAAACTATCCGCAAGCTGAGAGATCGCGGTCTTGTAGTGGACGGTGTATTCATCCACCCGATCGGCGATATTGATGGCGCCGCTGGTGAGCCGCAGTTGTGCCTCGTGGTTGACCTGAATGGCGTAGAGCCGTTCAAGAGCAGTGTTGAGCAACAGGAATGGCACCAGCGCTACCAGCACAAACGCATGGGAGATTCGAGATCGCAGAGTGACGTGTTGCTCAATCGGGGAGTGCTGCCAGAATCGCAACCGCTGAAATCTCGGCACGGATAAAAGCAGTTCCGCAATGGCGACATTCAGCAGTCCATTCAGCGGGTTTTTCAGCGCGATGCCCCAGACCACCGCCTCCGGACGGTGCAGCACGCCGCCGTAAACGCCAAAAGTATAGGGCAGTCCTAGGAGGAGCCAGAAGAGAATGTCAGCGACGAGAGGGCGAACTCTGCGGATGAGTACGCCGATGACGAACGCTTCTGCCGCGTAGAGGAACAAGCCCGAGATGGTGTGCCACTGAAATATTGTTGGAATGGCGGCGATGGCAGCAGCCAAAGCGCCCAGCGGGCCGCCTACTGTGATGGCGGCGGCGATTCCGAACATCCCCCCAAGCAGCAGATGAGCGCCGCCGAATACTTCCAATTGGGGCAGGTTCAGCAGGCAGCCAGCGAGTCCCGCACCGAGGGCGATGAGGGTCCGCTGCTGACGCGTAAGCACCGGATTAGACACGTTCGATGCGTGGTCGGCCACGACAATCCAGTATGACAGGAGAGACCTCGCCAACGCCCGCTCCTGGTCATGGTGTGATGGGCTGGTCCCTTCCCCTTGAGCCCGGCCCTGGAACCCTGCTATTCTCGTTGTTTAGGTACAAGCCATCTCCTTCGTTTAGCAGAGGTTTCATCATGTCAGGTCATTCCAAGTGGGCGACGATTAAGCACAAGAAAGCCGCCCTCGACTCCAAGCGCGGAAAGATTTTCACGCGAGTGATTAAGGAAATTACGATTGCTGCCCGCGGTGGCGGCGATCCGGACGCTAATCCGCGACTACGGACTGCAATTCTCGCGGCTAAGGGCGTTAGTATGCCTGCCGACAACATCACACGCGCCATCAAGCGCGGTACAGGCGAATTGGAAGGCCTGCAAATCGAAGAAGTGATGTTCGAAGGCTATGGGCCGGGAGGTGCCGCGGTGCTGGTGGCTTGCGCCACTGACAATCGCAACCGGACAGTCAGCGAAATCCGCCATGCGTTTTCGAAAAATGGCGGCAATCTGGGCGAACAAAATTCCGTACGGCGGATGTTCGAGCGCAAGAGCCAGATCATCATCGACAAGGAAAAAGCCACCGAAGAGCAGTTGATGAACATCGTGCTCGAAGCCGGGGCGGAAGACATTCGCGACGACGGCGACACCTGGGAAATTCTCTCTCCGCCTGAAGCTCACGAACCGGTTGTGACCGCGCTTACTGCGGCGGGAATTACCAGCGAGTCTTCGGAAATCGCAATGATCGCGTTGACAACGGTGAAGCTCGAAGGCAAGAACGCCGCGGGCATGTTGCGTTTGAACGACGCTCTCGAAGATCAGGAAGACGTGCAGAACGTCTGGTCTAACTTCGATATTGACGACAGCGAAATGGACGGCCAAGGCTAAGCGGCCGAGGCGCCACCGGTACCTGATGCGGATCGTCGGCATTGACTGCGGGACGGAGCGGACCGGTTACGGCGTCATCGATAGCGATGGCCGCCGCCATACGCTGGTGGTGTGCGGCGTGGTCAGAACCAGTCCGAAAGTTTCGCTCGATTTGCGGCTGCTGGCAATTGCTCGCGAGTTGCGTGAAATCGTTGCCAGGCACGCCCCCCAGGCCTGTGCTATCGAAGAAGTATTTTACTCGCAGAACGTGAAGACCACATTGAAATTGGCGCATGTTCGCGGCGTGGCCATGCTGGTGGCGGCCGAGGCGGGCCTGGAGCTTGGGGAATATTCGCCGCTCGAAGTGAAGAGCAGCGTCGTAGGCTACGGCCGGGCCGAGAAGCAACAAGTCCAGTTGATGATCAAGAACCTGCTAAATCTGGATGCCACTCAACCCGAAGACGCCTCTGACGCCCTGGCGGTAGCGATCTGTCATGCAACCCGAACGGTGGCGGCCCAACATAGGATGGTCGCGGCTCGATGATCCGGTTGTGTTTGTTCGCGCTACTAGGCATCGCGGCCTGGGCCGACGCTCCGCGGATCTTTTACTCGAAGAGTTTTCCGGGTAGCGTTCCAGCCTACATGTCGATTGAGATCAATCAGGATGGCACGTCGGTCTACAAGGAAGCGGTAGACGACAATTACCCGATGAAATTCCAGCTCGATCCCGACGATTCCGCGGACATTTTCAGACTCGCGGAAAAGCTGGATCGCTTTACGCGCGAAATTGAGTCGGGCCTCAATGTCGCGAAGATGGGAGTGAAGACCTTTCGCTGGCTGGATGGTGCCAAGCAGAATGAGGTTCACTTCAACTACTCAACTGACCTGGACGCAAAGGCACTGGCCGACTGGTTTGAGAAAATCGCCGAGACCGAGCAGACCTTCATTCGCCTGGAGCGGACGGTGAAGTACGACAAGCTGGGCGTCAACAATTCACTCCTGATTTTCGAGGCGACTTGGGATCGCAAGCGACTGGTGGCTCCAGAGCAGTTTCTGCCGCTGCTTGACCGGGTAGCCAAGAACGATACTTACCTGCACATGGCGCGTGAGCGTGCTGCCCGGATGGGAGACACCATTCGTGCTCGAAAAACGGCAAGTTCGAAGGTGGAATGATTCGCTTTATTACTTTCTTGGGCTGTGCCGCAATTTGCCTGGCGCAGCAGACGGCGCCTCCGGCTACCGGACCGTCGGCCGTTCAAGCAGCTAACGACGAGCAGGAGGACCTGCGCCGCGCGGTGACCGAAGCGTCCGCCAGCACTGTCGACCTGATCCGCGTTCTTGAAGCGCATCTGGTGAAATACCCGGAGTCGCTACGCCGGTGGGAGATTGAGCGCGCGATCTTGAAGGCGGCCATTGAGTCAAAGGACGAGCGGCGGATTGCCCGGTACGGCGTCTCGATTTTGACGCGCGAACCCGACGACTTGCCGATGCTCGACCGTGTCACGCGATCGCTTATTATCGCCGGCGGCGCAGAGAATCTGAAGAAGGCGCTCGAATACTCGCAGCACTATGAAAAGCTGTTGCGCGACATTCTCAACAAGCCGGCCGCCAGTGGCGCCGAACTGGCAATCCGCAAAGACGATGGGGAACGGGCACTCGGCCGCGCACTGCTTTCGCAGGCTATCGCAACCGGAAGTCTTGGTAACGCAGCGCAGTCCGCCGAACTGGCGAAGAAGAGTTTCGAACTCGCTCCCGGTGCGGAGTCGGCTGCCGAAGCCGGTCGCCGCCTGGCACAGTTGGGCAAGATGGACGAAGCCGTCCGCGCATATGCCGACGCCTTCACGGTAACCGACAGCGCCGCCGGCGAATCCGAGCGTGCGGTGATTCGTAAGCGAATGGGTGAGCTCTACCAGAAGGAGAAGGGCAGTGAGGTGGGGCTTGGCGACATCGTCCTGAAGGCGTACGACCGCAACGCGGCGCTACTTGCGGATCGCAAACTCGCGCTGCGGCAGTTTGACCCGAATACCGGACTTTCTGATCCACTGCAGTTCACTCTCAGCGGAATCAAGGGAGAAAAGTTGCCGATGGCCACCTTGAAAGGGAAGGCCGTAATCCTGGACTTCTGGGCTACCTGGTGCGGACCCTGCCGGGCGCAGCATCCGCTTTACGAGGAAGTGATGAAGAAGTTTGCGGCAAGGAAGGACGTCGTGTTCTTATCGGTGAATACCGATGAGGAGCGTCAGTCGGTCCAACCGTTCCTTGAGCAGCAAGGGTGGAATCCGGCGAGAGTCTACTACGAGGACGGGCTGTCGAAGGCGCTTCGCGTCACGGCCATTCCCACCACTGTGGTATTCGGCCGCAATGGCTCGATCGTCAGCCGCATGAACGGATTTGATCCCGAGCGCTTCGTCGAGATGCTGACTGAGCGCATAAACGAAGCTCTCAAATAAAAGGACCCGGCATTGCTGCCGGGCCCGTTCGCCTCCCCTGAATAGCGGTGACTACCAGCGATTCCGGTAGTCGTTGCGCAGATCCCGATGGTCGTTGCGGATGTCGCGCTGATCATACCGGATGTCGCGATTGAGCGCGTGGAGTTGCCGCTGGTGTTGCGCCAACTCCGCGGCCTTGGCCGACGCTGCGCGCTGATTGCCGCAACGGATGAACTCGTTCAACTCGGCACGGTCATGCGCTACGTCCGCCCGCAGGCGTTCAACCTGCCACCGATCGCGCGCTAGGTCCTGATGGTCAGACCGGAGATCCTGACGGTCATAGCGCACGTCGCGCTGATTCTGATACCAGTCGCGCTCCCCGGCCATGAGGCTCGAGGCACCCGACACGCCCAGTCCTGCTACCACTGCCAACGTCGCGAAAAGTCTGTTGTGTCGCATTGCCTTATCTCCTTTTTCCCAGGCCCCTTAAGTGCCTCTGCCCAGTAGGACGAAACCACCCCACGCCAGGTTGTCGAAGTGAATGGCTTTTCACGATAACGAACGTTCATCTGCGTAAGGCTTTGATCGCAGGGCGTCCTTTGCTCAAATAGAACTATGTCCTTTCAGCGAGTCATCTGGATCGTGCTCGACAGCGTCGGCATCGGCGAAATGCCTGACGCGGACAAGTACGGCGACCGCGGTAGCGACACGCTTGGCAACATCGCCCGCCAGCGCGTCCTGAAGCTTCCCAATTTGTGCCGCCTGGGACTCGCCAACATCAAGCCGCTTGAGCATCTAGAGCCGGCCGCATCGCCCGCTGGTTCGTTTGGCCGCTGCACACTCGCTTCGCCAGGCAAGGATACGACCACCGGACATTGGGAGATGGTGGGCATTCACCTGGTGAAACCGTTCCCGGTTTACCCGCACGGATTTCCGCCGGAAGTAATGGAAGAGTTCGAACGCCGCACCGGACGCAAGGCTCTCGGCAATATCGCGGCGTCGGGCACCGAGATTATCAAGGAGCTTGGCGAGGAGCACATGCGCACCGGGTCGCCTATCGTCTACACCTCCGCCGACAGCGTGTTTCAGATTGCGGCGCACGAGGAAGTGATCCCGCTTTGGGAGCAGTACAAAATGTGCGAGACCGCGCGTGAAATCCTGCGCGGCAAGCACGAAGTGGGGCGCGTGATCGCTCGTCCCTTTGATGGAGAACCCGGCCACTTCGCCCGTACCAGCAACCGTAAGGACTATGCAGTGCCTCCGCCGCGCGGCATGCTGCTCGATCAGCTGGAAGCGCGCAAGATTCCGGTATATAGCGTGGGAAAGATTCTCGACATTTTCCTCGGCCGCGGCATTGTGGAGTACGAGAAATCGAAGACGAACGCCGACGGCATGGCGAAAACGCTGGGTGCGATGGACGCTCAAGCGACGGGCCTGATCTTCGTCAACCTCGTCGACTTCGACATGCTCTATGGGCACCGCAACGACGTTGAGGGCTACGCGCGCGCGCTGGAGGAAGCCGACGCATGGCTGCCGTCGCTATTCGCCAAACTCAACGACGACGATCTGGTAGTGCTCACTGCCGACCACGGTTGCGATCCCACCACACCGTCCACCGATCACAGCCGCGAGTACGTGCCGCTGCTCACCTACGGCAAGAAGGCGAAGGCAGGCGTAAATCTCGGAATTCGCGGCTCGCTCTCCGACATCGGGCAGACCGTGGCCGAGAACTTCGGCACTTCGATCGTGGAAGGCGAAAGTTTCCTCGGGCAGATTGCCTGATCAGCTGCGTCCTAACGCAATTCGAATCGCCGTCTCCACCGGGGAGTACGCCGCGTCGTCGCGTTCGAGCTGTAAGGACTCGGCCGGATAGAGCGGGGGCTGCGCCATGAAGCGCGGCGTGGTTCCGCGGTGCGGCTGAGCGGCGTGAATCAGGAAAGGATGGCAGAGATAGACGGTGCCCGCGGCCCCGGTCGCCAGAGCCATCTGACGGCCGGAGGGCTCAGGGAACTTCAGGGCGAGGTCGAAGATCGACACGCCAGCATCACCGTAGGCTTCCAACAGTGGCGGTACGTCGAGATGAGAGCCGGTGAGGATACGCGTGGGCGCGTCATGTTCCTCGACGTCCGAGAACAGGAACAGCATGAGGAGAGCGCGTCCGCGGGAGTGCAGATTTATGCACCAGGGTCCGGCTTCGCTCTCAAAGCTCGCGTCGGTGTGCCAGCCGGCGTCGCCAGGGTCATCGGGGCTGGGGAAGCGGATCGGAAACGTGCCGAGGCTCGAGCGTGGCAGCCACCGGCCCGCGCCCACCAGATCGTCGAAGGCCTGGAGGAGCACAGGCGTGTTTGCGGCGAGGCGAAACGGCTCCTGAGGATAGTCGTTGAGGCGGATTACCGGTTGGGTCCAGGTGGCTGGGTCACGCGGGTCGCACCCGGTGTCGCGCCAGAGGATTTCGCGGCCTTCGTCCGCCAGTTCGCGGGGAAACGCGCCGTCGATCCGGACAAAGCCTTCTTCGATAAATTTTTGAATGTCGACTACCGGCAAGCGACCCTCCCGAAACATTATCGGGCAGGAGTGATCAGTGCTGCACGGCGATGAAGGTGCCGGGTGGAGTGCGCACGCCGTTGGCGATCACTGTGAGCGCGCGGTCGCCATCGGGAACGTCGGGTACTACCAGGTTGATCTGGTAGAGACCAGCACCAGTGAGTCCGGAGAAGGCGACCTGAGCGTCCACGCCGCCGATTTGAACAGTTACGGGTAATCGGGTAGTTGCCGCGCCGCTGAACACCACTCCGCTGGCAACGTCCGGATCGGTGGGACCCAGGCCGGTGCCGAACAGGAGAATCGTGTCGCCGGGCTTGGCGGGGCGAGTGACAGCGCCGGAGATGAGCCCTATCGGTCCGAGCGAGGTCCCGTCGGCGAAAACGGCGGCCGGGTACTTTGGCGTGAAGAGGAACATCGCCGGCGAAACCGTCTGTACATTTACGATGAACGGACTGCTCGAGCCGTTCGACGTCGTGACCGTGACTTCGAGCGGACCGGTCTTGCTGGTGATCGGAGCCTGTACGTTGAGTTGCCTCGAGCTGACGAAATAGACCGCGGCCGGTTTACCGCCGATCATCACGCTTACTCCGTCGAGGCTGCGCGGCAGAATGCCCGATATGATTTCCGTCTTCTCGTTCCAGAGGCGCCCGGCACCCGGTGTGTCCGGCGCGAGATCCGTCCCTTCAATCGTGACCCAACTGCCGTCGGAGATTGTGGGTTGGAACGAGGCGCCGTTTACGACGCCCGAGATCACCGGCAGCGGTACGCCGACAGAAAACGCGTAGACATTCGATGTGCCGCCGTCCGCGTTTACAGCTTGAATGCTGTAGGCTCCCTTGCTCGCGAACACCGCGGAGAAAGTGACCACCGAGTCACTCATGACGGCCAACTGGCTGGCGGGAACAACCACGGGATTGACGTTCGGGAAACCCAGCTTAAGCGTCAAACCCGGCTGGAAGGCGGCGCCTGTGATTCTCACGCTCTGGCTGGAACTCGAGGCCAGCAGCGAACTCGGCGAGATTGAGGAGATCAACGGGACGGCTGATTTGGCGGTGAATGAAAACGGCTGAGAGCGCTGGCCGTCGGGGTTGGTGACGGTCATCGTGTACGTGCCCGGGTCAGTCAGTGTAGCCGCGATCGCGAACCCGTTCGAGCCGAGGTTCAGAATCAGCGGACCGCTGAAAATCACCAGGCTGTTGCGCGGACCGGCCAGCGACACGCTGCTGCCAATCGTGAACAGCGAACCTGTTACCGAGAGCGTCTGCGGACTGCTTGAAGTTATAGGCGTGGACGGAAACACGCTGGTAATCACGGGGGGCTGTGGCGATGAATTCACCACCAAAGTCTGAATGTTGGATTGGAGGCCGGAGGGATTGACGATTTGGAACAGGTAGGTGCCAGGCGCATTGAATACCGTGCTGACCTGCACGCTCGACGACGTAACGTTCTGCAGCGCGGTGGGGCCGAACACAACCGTCCTCCCGTCTGTCAGCGCGAGGCGAACCGACAGGCCCGCCTGAAACCCGCTGCCCAACAGCGTTACTGTCTGGCTTGAACTGCTGGCCAGCAGCACCGCGGGTGTCGTTCCGCTGATAACCGGCGCGAAGTCCTGGACTGGCCCGGGAAATAGCGTAAGGCTGCCGGTGTAGGTGTTGTCGCCCGCCTCGTTTCCATTTCCGTTGGCTGCGACGGCCGATACGTAGAACTCGACGGGTCCGGCGCTGAAGACAGGCGGTGTCCAGTCGACGGTGATGACACCTGACGCCAGCGCGCGGCCATGTTCGACGAACTCGAGCGGTTTGCCGGCTGGACACACCCCGCTTGCCGGCCGTATGTCGCCAAGGTCGGATACTGACGCTCCGGCGCAGAGTACCAACTGGTTGCCCACAGCGGTGAACGTTCCGGCCTGAGCCACGCGGTTCGAAGTCGGCCTCGCGGTGAGCTGAAAGCCAAACGCCCGGGCGCCCGAGTCACTGATGAAGATCGAAAGAGTCTGACGTACGCCGGGCGTATAGAAGCCGTTGTTAGAAGAAAGCGTGACACTGCCGCCGCTATTGACGATGGTGCGGATATGACAACCCACATCGCTGCAACTGCCTTCGCCTGAGCCTGGAATCGCGGTCTTATGCGCGTCAGGGCCCGCCGCATACGCCCAGAGAATAACGGGCACAGAGAGCAGGGCACACAGCTTGAGTATCGCGGCCGTCCGCGGGTAACTGGCCGAAGAATTAGTCATTAGAGATCAGCACATTCCGGTGCTAAGCTCCGATTATTTCATGAATATGCGGGTAGTTGAAGCGCTATTGGTTTCGCAATGCTACAAGCGGATCGACACGAGTAGCCCGGCGGGCGGGTAGATAGCACGCCGCCAATGCCACCGCGCCCAAAAAGGATGCTGCGCCGGTAAAGATCAACGGGTCGGTGGCGTTCACTCCAACCAGAAATCCAGCAGCCAGTCGCGTGACCGCAAGCGACGCCGCTACTCCGGCTGCCAGTCCGATCGCGGTGAGACTCATGCCGCCGCGCAGAGCCAGCGCCATCACGTCCGACGGCTTGGCGCCAAGGGCCATGCGAAGGCCGATTTCCTGTGTGCGCTGGGCGATGGAATACGCCATAACGCTATACAGTCCGATAGCGGCGAGCGCCAGCGCCACTGCGCCCAGCACGGATAGCAGCAACGCGGCGATCTTCTGCGGGAAGAGCGATACCGCGATGAAATCGCTTAGCGCCATGGTGTCGAAGATGCTCACTTCCGGATCGAGCGAACTGGTTTCATGCCGCAGTATCGATGCCGCCTGCAGCGGATCGCCGCTGGTCCGCACGAGAAACGTGATGGGCAGATCCTCACGCAACACCTGGCGAAATGGGACGTAGAAGAACGGCTGCGGCGTTTCGGTAGGCGTCTGGTATTTGCTGTCCTTGGCCACGCCGACGATCGTGAACCAGCGGCCCCATCCTTGGACGCGGCGGCCGATGGGATTGGCGCCCGCGAAGTAACGATGGGCGAACGTCTCGTTGACGATCATCACCTGCAGCGACTGACTGTCGTCGTGCTCTGTGAAATCGCGGCCGTCCACCAGCGGAATGCGCATCAAATCGAAATAGCCAGGAGCGGTGAGGAAGCGATAGATCTTCATGTTGTCGCTCGGCCCAGCGACAAATCCTTCGATAGCGAGGTCTTCCCAAGCGCCGCGGTCGTAGCCCAACGGCAGGTTGTCGGCATAGCTGACCGCCACCACGCCGGGTTGTGACTCCAGGCGCTCGCGCAGACGTCGTGTGAAATTGATGCGATCGGGAACCTTGTATCCTGCCGACGACAGATTCAGTTGCGTCACAAGAACGTTGCGAGCGTCGAAGCCCGGTTGGATCCTGCGCGCGGTCTGGAAGCTGCGTGCGAACAACCCGGCGCCGATAATCGCCACCAGCGCAAGCGCGACCTCGGCGATCACCAGGAGTCCACGGATGCTCTTCGGATTTCCGTCGCCGGCGCCGCTCCTGCCGCCCTGTTTGAGCGATTCGTTCACGTCGCGACGCGTCGCCAGCAGGGCCGGTACGGCTCCTGCCGCAAAGCAGGCTACGGCGCTGACGGCTAGCATGAATAGCAGGATGTCGGCGTTCAGGCTGATTTCGATCGAGACCGGGAACGGGCCCGGTGGCAGCATTCGCCCCAGCGACTGGCTGAGCCACGCCGAAGCCGGGACCGCCACCACCGCCGCGAAACCCGCCAGCATCAAGCTCTCTGTGAGCATCTGCCGGATGACGCGGTAGCGGCTCGCACCCAGCGCCACGCGAAGTCCGAACTCCTTCTGCCGTGCCGACGCGCGTGCCAGCAGTAGATTTGCGACGTTCGCGCATGCAATCAGCAGCACAAGCGCGCCCACTGCCATGAGGATCCGCAACGGCGCCAGCAGTGCGCTTTGCATCCCGAAAGTCGCCTGCCAGAGTGGTAACACCGTCGCGCTCATCCCCTGGTTGGTGGCCGGATACTGGGTGCCTAACTGCCGCGCGACCGCGTTCAGCTCCTGTCGGGCCTGGTCTAGAGTGACGCCCGGATTCAGGCGAGCCATGGCGATAAAGCTGCGCGTCTTGCGATCGCGCAACATCCAGTCGGGCATGAGATTCAACGACTGCCCCATCATCGCCGGCGCCCATAGATCAAACGCCAGCCCGGCAATCCCGCCGTGAAAGGCCGCGGGCACCACACCGACGATCGTGAGTTGCTGGCGATTGACACGGATCGTGCGCCCGCAGATGTTGGGATCCCGGTTGAACTTGCGTTGCCACAAGCTCTCGCCGATTACTGCCACCGGATAACCGCCCTGTCTGTCGCCATACTCGTCACGCGAAAAGACTCGGCCCAGCATGGGCTTCACGCCAAGCACCTCGAAATAATTACCTGAGACCAGTTCCGCCCAGACTCGTTCCGCCCGCGTGTCCTCGCCAAGGCTGAGTGCGCGCGGCTGCGCGATGGCAAGCCCGGCGAACAATTTCAGATTGTCGCGGTAGTCGCGGAAGTCGGCGTACGAGGTGGTGAGGTGCTCGCCATTAGGCGCGAGCGTCTCGAAGGCGACGAGCGTACGGCTATCCGTGACGCCGGGGATCGGGTGGAGCAGAACGGTGTCGATCCAACTGAAGACGGTGGTGTTCACCGCGATGCCAAGCGCCAGCGTCAGCACAGCAACCAGCGTGAATCCAGGGTTTTTCAGTGTGACTCGAAAGCCATAGCGGAGGTCCTGCACGAAGCTGCTCACGCCAATTGAAATGCAATTGAATAACCACGTTGAGGCCGCAGTTTTTAACCATTCGCTCCAGTTGCGGTGTCCGGCTATGGGACGGCCGCCACGGAAACGGACAATCGTTTTGGCCCTAGGCCGGTCCCAGTTCCCCCAGTCTTGCGGCAGCCGATTCTGGTGTGATGTCGCGCTGAGGATTGGCCAGCATCTCGTAGCCGACCATGAACTTCCTCACCGTTGCAGAGCGCAGGAGCGGCGGATAGTAGTGAGCGTGGAAGTGCCATTCGGGATGCGGATCGCCATCGGTAGGACGCTGGTGGAAGCCCATCGTGTAGGGGAACGACACGTCGAACACACGGTCGTAGCGCATCGTGAGGTTCTTCAGGATAGAAGCGAGCCCGGTTCGTTCAGAGTCTGTCAGTTCGTCGATGGACCCAACGTGGCGGCGCGCCAGCACGAGCGTCTCGAACGGCCAAACCGCCCAGAACGGCACCACGGCGACGAACGATTCGTTTGAACACACCACCCGCTCTTGAGCGCGCTCCTCCTGTGCCGTATAGTCGCAGAGCAGGCAGCAGTTCGTACGATGACGGTGTTCCTGCAGGGCAGACTGCTCCTTTTCAATCTCCACCGGCAGCGTTTCGTTCGCCCAGATCTGACAATGCGGATGCGGATTGCTGGCCCCCATCATCTCGCCCCGGTTCTCGAAGATCTGTACGTGCCCGATGTTGGGCGACGCCGCCAGTTGGAGATACTGTTCAGCCCAGGTGTCGACGACGCGGCGAATATCGACCGTCTCCATGCGGGCGACGGTCAGGTCGTGGCGCGGGGAAAAGCAAACCACGCGGCAAACGCCGGGTTCGGCGCGCGCTCGCAGCAGTCCGTCCTGAAATTCGCCGGCAGGAGTGCCGGGACGCAGTGCCGCGAAGTCATTCTCGAACACGAACGTCCCGGTGTAGGGCGGATTCCGATGCCCGCCGGCTCGCGAATTGCCGGGACACAGATAGCACTTCGGGTCGTACTCCACCGTCGCCGGGACGGCCAACTTTTCAACCTGCCCTTGCCAGGGCCGCTCGGTCCGGTGCGGCGAGACCAGAACCCACTCTCGCGTCAGCGGATTATATCTGCGGTGCGGATCCTGCTTCCAATCAATGCTCACTGAGGTCATCGTCGCATATCGTGTATGCTGTATCCTTCATGGGCACCACGTCGTCCCCGGGTACGCTCCACCCGGAGTTGGAGTCTCTCGCCGGGCAGATGAGCGCCGTCCGCGCCGACGCCGAAAAGCTCTGCGGCGGGTTGACTAATGCTCAGTTCAACTGGAGACCGGCTCCGGAGAAATGGTCCATCGCCCAGTGCATTTCTCACCTCAACGTGGTGGACGGGCGCGACCTGCCGGCAGTGGAACAAGCCATTGCGACAGCGCGGCAGTCGGGCATGCTCCTCCATCCCGGACCCTACCGCTATGGCTGGCTGAGCTCCTGGTTCGTTCGCAAGATGGAGCCACCTGCAAGTATGAAATTCAGGGCGCCCGACATCTACGTGCCGCCGCCGGAGCAGGACATTCATGTGGCCCTGGGCGAGTTTCTCAGAGTGCAAGACAGGCTGCAGGAATTACTAGTGGCTGCCGACGGCCTCGATTTGGTGAGGATCAAAGTGCCGAGTCCTGTGGTCAGCTTTATCAAGTTCAGTTTGGGCCAGCGTCTGCGCTTGATTGCGGCGCATGACCGGCGTCATTTGTACCAGGCGTGGGAGGTCAGGCGGGCGCTACCATAGGGCATGGCAAAACTCGCTCTGGTGTACGGCATGCGCCTGCTTCCGTCCGATGAAATCGCGGAGGTGGGAGAGGCCGAGATCACACTCAAGAACGACAAGAAAGCGCATGTCACCATGCACTTGATTGAGGGCGGCGAAACTGAGATTCGCAATCAATTGATGCAGTCGCTAGATGCATTTTTCGAGTTCTATCCTGAGATCTGATCCAAGTTTTAAGGAGAGCAAATGCGCGCGTGGGTTCTGTTGGTTTCTTTGTTGTTGGCGGCGACTTCGGTTTTCGCCGAGCCGATCACGGCGGGAAGTTATAAGGGGAAGTTTGATGGCTCGGCCGGCGCATCCGGCGCCTTCAACGTAACGCTGGCAAAGTCAGCCGACGGTGCCTGGCAGGGAGACGTGGTCTTCGCGCTCAATGGTGCCGATGTGAAGTGCAAGGTGACCGTTGTCCAGGTGAACGGCGCAAAATTGAAGATGGTCTACACTTTCGACCTGCAAGGCACTGGATTGGAATCGACAATTGAGGGTGAATTGAACGGATCCACGCTGGCCGGCAAGTATCACACTCAGGTGACGGGCGATGGTTCGGCGGTGGACGACGGGACGTTCACGACCAAGAGCGCGAACTAGCGAAGTTATTGTCGCGGGCCGGCGCGTCCCGCAACTTCGGGCTCACTCGGCTTAGCGGACGGTTTTTGCACGGGCACGCTGCGGGCGTGAAACGCGGGACCCTTGTCGAGCCCCATGAGCGCGTCCGAGATCTTGTTCACAACTTCCTCTTCCACGTCCTTCTTCTTAAGGTCGCGAGGAAGCACGCTCAGCTGCAGATGGACCAACTCGTGGACGATAGTGTATTCCATGTCCTCGCTAGTGTCGGCAGCCGACAGTTCGTAGTCGAGTGGACTGAGAATTTTTATCGCCGCGGTGTGTGCCTGACTGTCCCACTTCAGGTTGCCCAGCGTATCCGGTTTCAGTTCGGTTGAACGCACGATTCGGACGCTGACCGTCCAGTCCTCGAGATGGAGCCGATTCTGCCAGTTTTTGAGCCACGATTGTACCTGTACGTCGCTCACTAGCTTCGATTTGGCATCCGTCACCGACGGACCTGCGCTCAGGGATACAACAATCCCGAACAACAGGAAAACCGCTAACCGCATGGGTGTGTCAATTATCTTATCGGAAGTTCGCGGTTTTGTTGTTAGGAAAAATGGCGGCTAATGTAATTATTCTGTACGTGTAACGGCGAAGTAACCTTTGCGCGCTTGCACCTTCAGATCTTTGTCTTTCACTCTGATATCAATCTTGCGGAAGGACCCGTCTTTAACGGCGTTCGTGGGCGTATAGCCCAAAGAGTACTGGGTGCGCAGATCCTCCTGGATCTCGCGGAAGATGTCTTCGAGCGAATGCTTTCGATCCACCCGCAATACGCGGCCGCCGGTGTCCTCAGCCACCCGCCTCAGTTCGCGATCGCCCACGCCGCCAAAGTGGTTGAAGCCTTGGTCGACATAGTAGATGCCGTAGACAATGGCGTCGGCAATCTGGGAGGCCTTGATGGCTTGCTCATACTTCACCCGGCTGCCGTAGTCCTCACCGTCTGTGATCACAACGATCGCTTTCCGCCCCACTTGTCCTTTTAGTTGGTCGTTCGCCGCCAGGTAGATGGCGTCCCACAGAATTGTTCCTCGCACCTGATGCATGGTCGGCACTGGACCCGGATGAATGCCCTCGGCTGGGGCGTTCAATCTCAACTGGTTCAGGCCTTGCTGCAGAAGTTTGCGGGAGTTCGTGTAGTCCTGTAGCAGTTCCGCCTCGGCGCCGAAGCTAATCAGGAAGGCCAGATCCTTCTCTTTGAGGACCTCGGAGAAAAACCGGCTCGCTGCATTCTTCTCGATATCGATCAGACGCTCTTGGCTTTTGCTGACATCCACCAGCAGGCCAATCGTCAGCGGGAGATTCGTCTCCTTGCTGAAGTACTTGAGAATTTGATCCTGCCCGTTTTCGGCGATCTTGAAATCATCCTTCGACAGGTTGCCAACCAGACCGCCATTCTTGGTGCGGACGTTGCAAAGGACGTTGACGATGTCGACGTCAACCTTGATTGACGAATCGGCTGCCGGATCTTGCGCCAGGGCCGTGGAGAGGGCCATCGCGGCCAGCAGTGCTGTTCCCAGATAACGAGTCACGCGATGTTGGACGTACCGGACGTTTATCATGTTCCAAACCTTCTAGTGACTGGACTTACCCAGGTTTTCGTACAGCTTGACGTTGCCTGTCGAGGCCCCATTGCAGGCGACGTCCAGGCGTCCGGCGCCTGTGAAATCGGCCACCTTGCAGTCCGCTGCCGCCATCCCGCCGGCGTCCAGGACCGTCCGCTTCCATTTCACCGCCGCCCGATCCGCCTCAAATATGTACAGCGCGAATCCCTTTCCGCGGAACCCCACGACGATCTCATCGCGACCATCCCCGTCCAAATCGCCGACCGCCAGACCGTGTCCGTTGATCATGCCATCCTCGATCACCGTGCGATTCCAACGTTTACCGTCCTCGAGATAGACCACAACCTGATTTCCATGCCAGGGCTCGATCGCTGCCAAAAAACGCCGCTTACCGAGATGTCCCACCCGCACATCGCTTGATCCGCACAGAGGACAGGCGCGCGGATCGCCCTTCGACAGCTCGCTCGACTTCCAGCGGCCGCCGCGATAAGTGAATAGCCGCAACCCGTCGAAACTCGCCGTCAGGAACGACTCGCCCTTGGCACCCTTCCATTTCAGCGGAACCACGCTATGCAGCGTGCCGGTTAGCTCGTTCGACAGCAACTCGCGTTTCCACTCGCCGGGCCGGTAGAAATAAATCGGCGTATGGCTTGTGTGCACGCCCACCATGGGCGCAACCAGCAGCAATTTGCGGCCATCGCCGCGCGGATCAATCCAGCGCACACGATGAATCGATGGCACACGATCGATCTCGCGAGATTGCCACGGCTCACGAACATTGGCGCCGGGAGTCAACAGGACCAGATTGCCGGTGCTGCGGTCAGGGTCAGTTTCGAAATGATAGCCGAGAGCGATCACGGGGCCCGACGGGGACTTCCAGAAATCGAGGTTGATCACCCGCTCCACGCCGCTGATCAGCACATGCCGTTCCCAACTGGGATTCTCGTACCAGGCAAGTTCGGTGCCGCGCTCATCTACAGCCACCAGATCCAGCTTGCCGTCTCCGTTGATGTCAGCCGCCAGCAACTGGTAGCCGGTCTTCAGTCCGGAGACGACGGTGTGTTCGCGAAAATCCGGCAGCGACGAAAGCAGCCAGAGTGAGAGGGCGATGGGAATCAGGATGAAACCATAATAGTAGGTCATGAGGAAGGCGCTCACGCATTTGAGAAAAAGCGACCCGGTGATGGCGGCCATCATCGAGCGCGTTGGGCCATACAAGATCCAATACCGGGAGCCGGTGTTTGAAACGCTGGTGCGGTCGATTGTCTATCAGCAACTGAGCGGTAAAGCCGCGTCAACGATCTTTGGACGCCTTGCTGACGCCACCGGCGTGCCGGTTACTCCGCCGTCGATCCTCAAGCTGACGCCGAAAAAGATGCGCTCGCTCGGATTGTCCCGGCAGAAGAGCGACTACATCCGCGATCTGGCGAAGAAGACGGCTGCAGGCGAGGTGGACTTCGAGCAATGCCTGACGCTCGACGATAGCGCGATCATCGAACATCTCACGGCGGTGAAGGGAATCGGCGTGTGGACGGTCCACATGTTTCTGATCTTCGCCCTGCGGCGTCCCGATGTCCTGCCCGTAGGAGATCTCGGTGTCCGCGCGGCGATCAAGAAGGCGTACGGGCTCGAAGCCATGCCGACGACGGCTGAAAGCGAACGCATCGCCGCATCCTGGAAGCCGTATTGCTCCGTCGCTAGCTGGTACTTGTGGCGTTCCCTCGAAGGCGAAGCCGCGCTATGACGAAGCGGCCACTACGCCCGCTTCTTGAACACCACCACCCCGAGCGGAGGCAGCGTCACCGACAGGCTCTGGTCATAACCGTGAAACGGCGTCCGTTCGGCCCATAATTCCTGGCTGCCATTGCCTACGTTACTGCCGCCGAACATATCGGCATCCGTGTTCAACAGCTCGTCGTACTGGCCCATTGCGGGCACACCGAAGCGGTATCCCTGGCGCGGAACTGGCGTGAAATTACAGGCGAAGATCAGACATTCCTTCCGCCCCTCGGAGTAACGCGCGAAGGTGATGATTGAATGCTCTACGTCGCGGAAATCGATCCACTCGAAGCCGCTAAAGTTGAAGTCCACTTCATACAGCGCGGGCTGACTACGATAGAAGCGGTTCAGCTCTTTCACCAGTGTCTGAAGCTTCTTATGCGGGGCGTAGTTCAAGAGTTCCCAGCGAATGCTGGAGTCGTTATTCCACTCTTCGTACTGCCCGATCTCGCATCCCATGAACAATAGCTTCTTGCCAGGATGCCCGTACATGTAGGTGAGGAACGAGCGAGCGTTGGCAAAACGCTGCCATTCGTCCCCAGGCATTTTCCCGAGCAGCGACTTCTTGCCGTGCACAACCTCGTCATGCGAAATCGGCAGCATGAAGTTCTCGGTGAAGGCGTACAACATGCTGAACGTGATGTTGTTGTGGTGATACTTGCGGTGAACCGGATCCTCAGAGAAGTAGTGGAGCATGTCGTGCATCCACCCCATGTTCCACTTCATCGTGAACCCGAGCCCGTTCATGTACACCGGCTTCGATACACCGGAGAAACTGGTAGACTCCTCAGCGATCGTCACCGCCCCGGGCACGGTATGCGCGAGTTCGTTAAAGCGGCGCAGGAAGGTGATGGCCTCCAGATTCTCGTTGCCGCCGTAAATATTTGGGACCCACTCGCCCGCTTTGCGCGAGTAGTCCAGATACAGGATCGACGCCACCGCGTCCACCCGCAGGCCATCGATGTGATACAGCTTCAACCAAAACAGAGCGTTCGAAATCAGGAAGCAGCGGACCTCGTTGCGGCCGAAGTTGAAAATCAGCGTGCCCCAGTCCTTGTGCTCGCCCTTGCGCGGATCCGAATGCTCGTAGAGCGCGGTGCCGTCGAAGAACGCGAGCCCGTGAGCGTCTTTGGGAAAGTGGGCGGGAACCCAGTCGACAATCACGCCAATTCCGGCCTCGTGACACTTGTCGACGAAATACATGAAGTCCTGCGGCGTGCCGAAACGCGACGTGGGCGCGTAGTAGCCGGTGACCTGGTAGCCCCACGACCCTGAAAATGGATGCTCCATGATGGGCAGCAACTCGATGTGCGTGTAGCCCATTTCCTTCACGTACGCCACGAGCGAAATGGACAGATCGCGATACGTCATCCACTCATTGCGCGGACCGCGGAGCCAGCTTTCGAGATGGACCTCGTACACCGAAATCGGCTTGCCCAACTGATTTCCGCCCGCTGCGCGTTCAGCCATCCAGGCCTCGTCCTGCCACGTGTAGCGGTCGAGTTTGGTGACCACCGAAGCGGACTTCGGAGGCAGTTCCGTTCCGAAAGCGTAAGGGTCGGCCTTCTGCTCGCGGAAGCCGCCCACGCGCGAGCGAATCGCGTACTTGTAACACGCGCCCTCGCCGACTCCTGGCAGAAAAATCTCCCAGATACCTGCGGTTCGTGCTCGCATCGGATGGCGGCGATCATCCCAATTGTTGAAGTCGCCCACCACGCATACGATCAGCGCGTTCGGCGCCCAAACCGCAAATCGCGTTCCGGCAACTCCCTCGCACTCGGTGAGGTGCGCGCCCAACATTCGGTAGCTTTCTGAGTTCGTGCCCTCAAAGTGCAGGTGCAGATCAAAATCGCTCAGCTGGGAAGGGAAGCGGTAGGGATCGTCGATCTCGATGGTCGACCCGTCGTAAAGTCCCAGACGCAACCGGTACGCCCCAGGATCCTCAGCGCTCGCAGCCGTGTAGAATCCCGCTGGGTGCTGCTTCTTCATCGGGACCGTGGTGGCCGTGGATGTCACCAGTTCTACCGTCTGGGCTTGCGGCAAAAACGCCCTTACCTCAAACCCCTCCGGCGCCGACTCGCCTTTCTTACTCACCAAGTGTGGTCCCAACACCCAGAAAGGATCGCCGTGGTATCCGCCTACTATCGCTTCTACGTCTGCACTGGTCACGTCCGCTATTATGGCAAGTGTCTCAGTCGTTACGTCAGTTAGCTAAGGCCGAATTGCATTTGCATCTCGAGGGCTCAGTTGAGCCGGATGCTCTGCACGAGATTGCGCCTACCCTGTCGGCTGCGGAACTTCAGGGCGTCTATCATTACGGTGACTTCCTCGGTTTCCTGAAAAGCTACGCCCGCATCTGCAAGCTCATGACGAAGCCCGCGCACTACGCCATTGCCACCCGGCGCTTGCTCGAACGCCTGCACGCACAGAATGTCCGCTACGCTGAGATCACGCTTTCAGCCGGAGTCATTCTCTGGAAGGAAGAGCAGTTTGCGCCGGTTTACGAAGCGGTGCAGAACGAAGCGTTGAAGTCGCCGGTGCGAGTGCGCTGGATCATCGACGCCGTGCGTCAGTTTCCGGTCGAAGAAGCCGCAGTGGTCGTCGATCTGGCTGCCGAGCGTTTGAATGACGGCGTGGTGGCCATCGGCATTGGCGGCGATGAAGCCCGCGGTCCAGCGATCCTTTTCAAAGATGTCTTCGCGAAAGCGCGCGACCTCGGACTGCGGCTGACCGCTCATGGCGGCGAGTCCACGGGACCCGAGAGCGTCTGGCAGGCGCTTGAAATCGGCGCTGAGCGCATCGGCCACGGCATCCGCTCAATCGACGACCCGGCCTTGGTGGAACACCTGCGCTCGCATCGCATTCCGCTTGAAATTAACATCACGAGCAACATCCGGACAGGCGTCGTCGCCTCGCTCGACGACCATCCCGTACGGCGCCTCTACGACGCCGGCGTCCCCATCATCCTGAATACTGACGACCCCGCACTTTTCGGCACGACACTCGACGCCGAGTTCGAATTGGCTGCATCGCACTTTGGGTTTAACGATGCCGAGTTGGCCGGAATTGCAGCCAACGGATTTCGGTTTGGATTCGACGCCGGTGGATTAGCTGACAGCCTTGGCGATCAGGTAAGCGGCGCCGGCTGCTAAGCCGCCGATCAGGGCGGTGCGTGCAGCGCTCGTACCGGGGTTGGTCCCCGTAAAGTGTCCCTTCACATAGCCAAAGATTGCCAAGGCCCCAATGGTGGCGACCACCGACCACAGGAAGGCCGTATGGGGCGCCGGCAGCAGAACGTAAGGAGTGAGTGGGATCAGGCCGCCCGCAATATAGGAGCCCGCAATCGTTAGCGCGCTCTGCAAAGCGCGTCTTGGATCCGGCTCCTCGAGTCCCAACTCGAAGCGCATCATCCATTCCACCCACTGCTTGGGCTGACGGTGAAACGCTGCCAGGATCGGCGCGGCTTCTTCACGCGTGAGACCGTAGCCGGCCAGGATGTCGAAGACCTCTTTCGTCTCGGCGCCCGGCTTCTCTACAACCTCGGCCTGCTCCCGCTTGAACTCACTCGCGTAATGCTCAGCGTCGTTCTTTGCGGCAAGGTATCCGCCGAGACCCATGGCAATGGACCCCGCAGCAATTTCTGCCAGACCCGCGACCACGATGATCCGGCTGGCATTTACCGCTCCGGAAAGGCCAGCGGCCAGCGCAAACGGGACCGTCAGTCCATCGGACATCCCAATAACAATGTCCCGGACGATCTCAGAAGATGTGAAATGCTTTTCTTGATGGGGGTGCGCCGGCATCGAGTCTCAGGATACGCCAGGATCGCTACGGCGTCACTTCAAAGGGGACCGATGCAGAGTACGCCTTTGCGGGCTGGCCGGAAATCAGCAGCCACACTTGCAAGGAGTACTTACCGGGCGGCAGAACGGGGGTTACCGGGACGTCGACCACCCATTGCTTCTCCGGCGCCACATCCAGGCTGTGCACCATCTGCGCAAACATCTTGCCCGCTCCCCAGCGATGCACCACTTTGCCTGCACTGTCGGAGATCGCGGCGTCGAATTCCTGGCCGCTCGAAAACTCGATCGACATCTTCGTAGTTGTTGCCAGCGTGAGGTGAGCCAGCACCCTGCCAGCTGTGACACCGTCCAGGGCAAGCGAGACCTGAACAGGCTGAGTGGCTCCGTACATCACCCCTCCCGCGATCGAGACCGCGAGTGCAAACTTCCGCACGTTCGAGACAACCGCTCTACGCCAGGACACAGACATCTTTCAACCCCCGATAGTCTTCCGCATAATCGAGACCATAGCCCACTACGAACTCGTCCGGAATCTGGAAGCCGGTGTATTTCACTTCCACGGGACGCAGACGACGGTCGGGCTTGTCGAGTAGCGCGGCGATCCGCACGCTCTTCGGCTTGCGTTGGTCCAGGACACTCATCAGGTAAGTGAGCGTCACACCACTGTCGATAATGTCCTCGACAATGATCACGTGCTGGCCCTCGATAGATACATCGAGATCCTTGGTCACCTTCACCTGGCCTGAACTGGTCTTGCCTTTGCCGTAGCTCGAAATCCCCATGAACTCGATGCGGGTAGGCGTGTGGATGGCACGAGCCAGGTCAGCCAGAAAGATGAACGAGCCCTTAAGGATCGCCACCAGGTAGATCGGACCCTCTGGATAATCAAGGTCGATCTGCGCGCCCATCTCCTGGATACGCCTTTGAATCTGCTCGCTGGTTAGAAAAACGCGGAGGTTGTCAGCCATTAGCCGTTTAGTCGGCCGCGCGCAACCGGGTACTGGCGGGGCCAATGTGAATATGGGCTCCAGTCGCCTTGCCGGGGATAGCCGCGCGGAACGCGTAATAAGGAATATCTTTGTGTGAGAGGTAGGCGCGAAGCCAGACCCCCTCGGCCTGATCGGGCGTGACCGCCACATCGACACGTCCCCGATGATCGAAGCCCAGAGCCTGATGTACTGCCGTCTCGCCATTGGCGCTGATCGGCAGCGGTTTCTTGAACTGCTTTTCGTAAGCCAGTTCCACGGCTTTCAAATCCCCCGAGGAGAAAGCGCCGGGGCCGTCAAAGTGTTCCATCAAGGGTGAATCGCTGGTGTGCGGGATCGACGCCTCCAGCACCTGTTCCCGGCGGGCCATCTCGGTAATCTCAACGAGTAAGCGGGCGCGAGAATTTGCGAGGTCCACCGTCAGGCGGCGGCTTTCGATTTCCTGCTCCGTAGGCGCCAACTCCCCTCGAGCGATCACGCCTGCATCCACCATCTTCTGGAGTCGCGCCAGACGTTCGATTTCGCGAACCAGGCGACGATCGGCGGCTGCCACCATCTCCCGAGTTTGATCCTCGGTCAAATCCTGGACGGTCAGCCGTCCGTACAGCGTCCGGTTGAGGATTGCGCCGTCCCGTGCGTCGCCAAGCGCCTGCTCAGCATCCTGCAGCCTCGCTGGCGCCACCGCGCCCGCAGCCACCAGGTCGCGCAGCTTGTCGATTTCCTGCTGTGCACGGACCACGGTATCCACCGGAACGATCGTTGTCCCAGGTTGAGCATACACGGCCCAGCCGCACAGAAATGTGCATAACCACAAGCGCATTTTCATTTCATTATACCAGCGGGGCGCCTTGGGCAGCCGTTGTATGATGTAGGCAAGGAGACGCCCTGGCCACAAAAAGCCCTAAATCCACCCCAGCCTGGCTCATCGCCGTGCGAGCTGCGGAGTCGAAAAAAGCCACTGGAATTGTAGTCTTGGATCTCCAGGGGATTACCTCCTTTGCCGATTATTTCGTGATCTGCTCCGGCAATAACACACGCCAGATTCAAGCCATCAACGACGAAATCGGTAAGCAACTATCCGAGATCGGGGAGCTTCCCCACAGCATTGAAGGCTTTCAGAACGCCGAATGGGTGCTTGCCGATTACGGCGATTACATCATCCACATCTTCTCCGAACACGCGAGAGGCTACTACGATCTTGAGCGCCTCTGGAGAGACGCCAAGCAAGTAGCCATTCCCGCTGCTTCCTGAGTTAGCGATGGCGTGCGGCCACTCCACCGCTCCGTGAAAAGCCGCTTGCCCGGCTGAATCCGCCGCTCGGGCGCATAACTCTTCCTCCCGCAGGCACCACCCGACGCCTGATAATCACCGGTCGGCCGTAGTAGCCATAACCGCCGCCATAGAATGCCCAAGGTGAGTAGAGCCCGTAGCCGAAGGGGCTATACAGGAATCCGTCCGACGGCAGAAACGCAAACGTGTTCCACCCCGGATTCCAATACCAGCCGCCGGCAAATCCGGAGGATCCGTAATATGGATAGGACGCAGTCGCCTCACCCAGATACTCCGAGCGTAAGCGACTCCACTGATACAGCGGATCGCGTGTCCCGGCATCTTTCTTGTCGAACTTCTCCGTCTTCAGCTTGTTGTCCTCGACCGGGGAATTCAGATCGAATTCGTGTCCGCCTTTAACTTCCACGTTCCGATCGTTGACCGAGACTTCCGCTTTACCGTCGTACACGCTTACCATGTCACCATCGCCGTCCACCTGATACAACCCGTTCTTCAGCAGGCTCACATTGGCCCGCTCATCCAACAAGCTGATGTGGTTGTTCTTGTGCAAGTCGGTGGCTTCCACCATCGCCCGGCCTTTCAGTATTTCAACGCGTGTGTCCGTCAACCCAGGCGACACCATACGAACTGAACTGGCGCGCCCCAGCCTCAGGAAGACGCCCGGCGTCAACAGCATCTCGGCATGACCGTCATTTGTCGACAGCACCTGCCCCGCTTCCACCGTTGTACCCGACGCCGATTTTGCCGTCAGCGGGCGCCCATCTACGCTCGCCTGTCCTTCTACGTAATTCAGCGTTCCGGGTTGCGCGGTTGGATGCGCCGCCCACGCAGCCGTCCCGACGGCCGCCAACAGGAACGCTCTGAATCTCATCATCTCTTTGCCCTCTATCCATTCGATGTAATGCTTCGCGCGATCGTTGCGGATCATATACCCCGCGCTATCCTGAAGATGTGAAACGGATTATCTTCGGTATTGGCGTCGTTACAGCCTTGTTAAATGCGCAATTAGTGGAACGCGTCGGCACCACTGGCTTCGTTAAGGTGGGCGCGGGCAGTTTCGAGAAACTGACTCCCAAAGAGAAGGCGCTCACTTACTGGCTAACCCAAGCCGCGATTGCCGTTGACCCCATCATTTACGACCAGCAGTCCCGCTTCGGTCTGCGCCAGAAGAACATGCTGGAGTCCATCCTGTCGCACCCTGACGGGATCAACCCAACCGTCCGGAAGAAGATTGAGGACTACGCCAAGCTGTTCTGGGCCAACCGCGGCAACCACAACGAGAACACAGCGCAGAAATTCATGCCGGAGTTCACCCACGGCGAACTGCAAGCCGCCTGGATGCAGGCGATGAAGAACGGAGCACCGCTCGGCAGCGCCAAGCAAGTCGAGATGGAGATTACGGACCTCGATAAATCGATCTTCGATCCAGCGTTCGAGCCCATGGTCACCGCCAAAAGCCCAAGTGGCGGCAAGGACATTCTCCAGTCAAGCGCGAACAATTTCTACTCGAACGTGAACCTCGCCGACCTGAAGAGCTTCACTGAGAAGTTCGCCCTGAACTCGCGGCTGACCAAAGGCTCCGATGGCAAGCTGAACGAAGAGGTCTACCGCGCCGGGACGCCCGACGGCCGCGTGAAGCCCGGCTACTACGCCAAGTATCTTTCGAAAGCGAACGAATATCTCACCAAGGCCAAGGCGCTTGCCGACCCCGCGCAGGCCAAGGCCATCGACGCTCTCATCCGCTTCTACCAGACCGGCGATTTCAACGACTGGCTGACCTTCGGCGCCGCGTGGGTCCAATCCAATCCGCGTGTCGACTTCGCCAACGGCTTCATCGAGGTCTATCGCGACGCGCGCGGCGCTAAGGGCACTTCGCAGGCATTCGTCAGTATCACCGACGAGCAGGTGAATGAACTGATGCAGAAGATCGCCGACAAGGCGCAGTACTTCGAAGATCGCGCTCCCTGGCTCGACATGTACAAGAAGCAGGGTGTGAAACCGCCTGCCGCCAAAGCTGTCGAGACGGTCGTCGAAACCGGCGACTTCCACGTCACCACCGTCGGCGACAATCTTCCGAACGAGCGCGAAATCCACGAGAAGTACGGCAGCAAGAGTTTCCTGTTCACCGGTAGTAGCCGCGCGCTCGATGCGGCCGGCGGCGTCAGGATGCTCGACGAGTTCGCCGCCACGCCCGCAGAAATCGCGATCGTCAGGAAGTACGGCACCGAAGCGGAAAACCTGATGACCGCGCTCCACGAAATCATTGGCCACGGCTCCGGCAAGCTCAGCCCCAAACTGAAGGGCGACCCCGCCACTTACTTGAAGGAATACTTCTCGACTCTCGAAGAGGCCCGTGCCGACCTCATGGCCATGTGGAATATCACCGACCCCACCATGCAGAAGTTGGGCTTGGTATCTAATCCAGAGGTCGCCAAGGCGCTTTATTACAACCAGGTCCGCGCGCCGCTGACTCAGCTACGCCGCATTCCCAAGGGCGACACCATCGAAGAGGACCACATGCGCGACCGCGCACTGATCGTCAACTACATCGCCGACAAAACCGGTTCCGTCCACTGGACCACGCACAACGGCAAAGCGTATATCGAGATCGAGAACTTCGATGGGATGCACAAAGGCGTCGGGATGCTGCTCGCCGAGTTGATGCGCATCAAGGCCGAAGGCGACTACAACGCGATCAAGGCATTGATCGATAAGTACGGCGTCCATTTCGATCCCAAACTACGCGACCAGGTGATCGCGCGCTACAAGGCGCTCGACCTGCCTACCTACTGGGCCGGTATCAATTCGATCCTGACGCCCGAGATGAACGCCAAGGGCGAGTTGACCGGTGTGAAGCTGTCCTACCCGGGGACGGTGGTGGAGCAGTTTCTCCGCTATGGCGCAATGTACGAACCGCGGCTGATGGCGAAATAGCTTGCTCGACAGCGCATCGATTTGGCCAGTGCTGGCGACTTGGCAATGGCTGCTGGGCGCATTCTGCGCGTTCAGCGTGGGCGTCGCCAAGACCGGAATGCCCGGCATCGGAATTCTCGTGGTGCCGCTCATGGTGATCGCTGTCGGCGACGCCAGGCTGTCGGCCGGTTGGCTGCTGCCCGTGATGTGTACGGCCGACATTTTCGCGGTCTGGTATTGGCGCCGTCGAGCCGAGGCCGCGCAATTGTTCGCATTGGCTCCCTGGACAATTGCGGGAGTCGCCATGGGCGCAGTCGCGTTGGCGCTGCCTGAACGGACGCTGCGGCCGGTAGTCGGCGCTATCATCATCGCGATGCTCGTCATCCACCTGTGGCGCCGGCTGCGTCCCGAGACGATCACGGTGTCGACACACTCGGCCGGGTACGGCGTCACCGCCGGCTTCGCCACCACGGTCGCCAATGCCGCGGGTCCCGTCATGAATCTCTACCTGCTCAGCCGCTGCCTGCCGAAGGAGCAGTTTGTCGCTACGGGCGCGTGGTTTTTCTTTGCGATTAACCTGACCAAGCTTCCGATTTACGCTTATCACGGGCTCATCAGCCGTCCCTCGTTGCTGTTTGACCTGGCCATGGTGCCGGCTGTACTGGTGGGCGCACTGGCCGGACGCTGGCTGATTCAACGCATTTCTCTGAAAACCTTCGAAACCGCAGTACTGATTTTGACTGCGATTTCCACCCTGCTGTTGTTCCGCTGAAACCCGCCACATTTCTTTACGTCATAAAATGAAGACGTTGGATCGGGCGGAGATGCCATGACAGCAAAACTCTATTTGGGAATGGCTCTGCTGGCTGTCCCCATGCTGCTCGCCGCTGAGGATGACAGCACCGTCAAGAAGGACAAATCCTGGCCGCGAGTCCACCTGGGCGGCATCATGGTCAACGCCGGCTACAGTCACCTTTCCGGGCCCGGCTTCTATCGCTATCCATACAGCTACTATCCCGAATTCTGGGGCGCCGGCCCTTACTCCTACTACGATCCCTTTTTCGGTCCGTACCTCCATCCCGGCTTCTATACCGGATTCGGATATCAGCCGCTGCTAGGCCAGCTCAAAGTCCAGACTGCGGATAAGAACGCATGGGTATATCTGGATGGTGCCCTTGCCGGACGCGCCGACAAGTTAAAGACGATTTGGCTCGAACCGGGCGCCTACCAGCTCGAAGTCCGTAGCGGGGACAAGAAATTGGATCACAAAGTCTACGTCCTCAGCGGCAAAACGTTCAAAGTGACTCCCAACATGATGGAGGCGAGATGAAAAACCTCACCCTGATTTGGATGGCTGCGGGCGTTCTGCTCGCTCGCGATGGCGATGGCATCCGCCCGCGTCCGTCGGCGCGCGATTACGCCGCCTCCGAGACCGCTGTAGGCGAACTGACCGTTGCCGCTTCCGTGATCTCTCCGGAACAGGTGAAGCATATGTTCGCCACCGACCTGAATCACGGATATATCGTCGTTGAACTCGCCGTCTATCCTGAATCCGGCCGCGCCGTGGAACTCTCCCAGTCCGACTTTGTCATGAAGATCGGCGGTGGCGGCGACATGATTCGACCGGCCTCGCCGCGTACCATCGCGTCGGCACTGCATCGCTCGAAAGAGCCCAAGCCCGGGTCGGGCCGCGACGTCTCGGTGTATCCGTCGGGCTCGATCGGCTACGAATCCGGCACATGGACCGATCCGAACACGGGTCAGCGTCGCCGGGATAGTGGAGTTTATACCGGAGCGGGCGTGGGCGTCGGTTTGGGCGACCAGGGTCCGCAGATGCCTCGGGCCGGTTCCACCGAACGCGACCGCGTCACCGTTCAGCAGGAACTCGAAGACAAAACGCTTCCCGAAGGCAAGGCGAACCACGCTGTCGCCGGCTACCTGTTTTTCCCCAAGCCGTCCGGGAAGCAGAAGAATGCGCTTTACGAAATTAGCTACTTTGGCGACAACGCGAAGCTGAAAGTCGCTGTCCCGCCGCCATCCAAGTAGCGTTCGCAAATGAACAGCTCGTCCCACCGGGGGACGAAGGGGTGAAACGGCGACGAGCAGAATGTGCTGGAATTTGCGGCAGCTTGCGTGCAAGATTGATTCTGCAATGGCCGATCAATCGCGAGTCCACGAAGTGATGCCCTACGGGCTCAAAGTCGCTGAAGACTGTGTCCATCTGGCCGTTGAGCCTGACGAGCGCGAAGTGCTGATGCACACGCTCGAGTTCATCGTCCAGGACATGGGCTTGTCCAGGGTGGCTGAGGAATTGAACAAATTGGGCTATCGCACCCGCGAGAAAACCCGCTGGAACGCCGCCTCCGTATTTGAACTTCTCCCCCGTCTGATCGAGAGCGGTCCGAGGCTATTCACCAGCGAAGAATGGATCCGCCGCCGCAAGCTCGTGTTCCAATCGTTCCAGCAGTAGTTACGGAATAGCCTCGAATCCAGCCGCCTGAAAGTGGGCTTTGTCAAAGGTGTATGCGCGCTTGATGCCGCGTGTTCGCATGATCGCAAAGCTCATACAATCTACAGCATTGGCGCCAAAGCTCCCAGATTGCTTGAATTCTTTCCAGGCAATTTCCTGGAGCGCAGAATCAGGATAGATGATGGTTAGTGAAGGGTCAATTTGAACACGGTCGAGGAACTCAAGCGCGAACGAGGAGAAGCCGCGCAACTGGAATAGTGAAATCGTTTCGTTGATGATCAGCGACGACGTGACGATTGGAGTTGTCGCATCGAATGCTTGTTTGGCTTGTTCGTGCCACTGATCCCACGGCGAGGCGAGGCCAATGAAAAAACTGGTATCTGCGAAGATCAGCGACTTAAGAATAAGGGTCGCCTCCGTATAGATATTCATCTACACGCGCTGCCAAATCGGCTTCTTTAATGTCTGTGCCACGGCCACGGAGCCATTCGAATAAATGCATTCCGTCAGGGCGGCTTTCATTCTTGATTCGTTCTTCCATGGTTTCCCGGACATATTGAGCAAGGGGGATCTTCTTCGCTGCGGCGACCGCCTTCATGCGCGCAGCCAGATCCTCCGGCAACACCATCTGAAATTTGACGCTCATCATGATCATGATAGCTGGATCATGATCCTATATACAAATCCTTTGACATCACCTACCCCTTATCGCATAATCGGTAGTAGGCGAACAAAGGGCGAATATGAGTGCTGCGGCTATCCCTATCGATCTCCTCTCTAAACTTTCATGGAAACATGAACTTACCCCTGAAATATTATCCACTGGATTAGATCAAATTGACTCTTTGATTGAAGGCTGCCCTCGCGGGCGTATAACCGAGATCGCCGGACCCGTTTCCTCCGGACGTACCAGCCTTCTTTACTCCATCCTGGCCGAGGCTTCCCGCCTCGGAGAGTTCTGCGCCTTGGTGGACGGCACCAATGCCTTTGACCCTTATGCCGCCGCAGCCGCCGGAATCAACTTGCGCCGCCTGGTCTGGGTCCGCTGCAGCGGCAATGCCGAACATGCAATGCGCGCTGCCGACCTTCTGATCCACGCTGGCGGTTTCGGCGTCATCGCCCTCGATCTGTGTGAAGTCCCCGTGCCGAATCTGCACCGTATCCCTATCTCCTCCTGGTACCGTTTTCGCCGGGCTGTGGAAAACACCCCCTGCGCCCTGGTCCTGCTGAATCGCGAACCCCAGGCCAAGGCGTGCGCGTCGCTATTTGTCGAAATGAAGCGCGGACGGGCAGCCTTCACGGGATCGTCGCCGCTGCTCGAGAAAGCGGAATTCCAGGTGATGCCGCGCAAGCCGGTCCGGCCACGCCCGGCAGTTTTCGAAGCTCACGCAGGGGACTAACGCGATGTTCGCCGCCATCCACATTCCGCAAATCAGCGAGCACGGGCAAGCGGACCTGCTCGCGGTGGCGCAACAGTTCTCGCCGATCGTCGAACAGACGGCGCCCGACACGGTGGTGATCCCGGTGGGCGGACTGCGGAAACTGATCGGTCCGCCTCACCAGATCGCCAGCGAAATCGCCCGCCGCGCGTCGCGGTTCCATCTCACGGGCAACATCGGGATTGCCGCTAACCCGGATACCGCGATTCTGGCATCGCGCAACCGGCAGGGTGTCACCATCATTCCCAAGGGCGACGAGTCAAAGTACATCGGCGACTTCCGCATCGACACACTGCCCATCGAGCCCGAAACCTGCGAAGTGCTGGACCGATGGGGTATTCGCACCTTGGGCGATTTCAGCGCTCTGCCCGACGACGGAATCCATGAGCGACTAGGTCCGGCGGCCGTCTATCTACTCCAACTCTCGCGCGGCACGGCCGACCGTCCACTGAAGCCGCTCGGCAGCACAATCCCCTACGAAGAGCGGTTCGAACTCGAATATCCCCTGGATCTGCTGGAGTCGCTGCTGTTCATTCTTGGCCGGCTGGTCAACGAACTCTGCGGCCGTCTCAACCGGCATACGATGTCGACTCCCGAGATGCGCCTCAAACTCGACCTTGAAGGCGCTCCTCCGAATGAGCGGACGTGGCAACTCCCCTTTGCGACGCGCGACGCCAAGGCGTTGCTGAAACTCCTGCAACTCGACCTGGAGGCGCATCCGCCGGGAGCGCCTGTACTGGCCGTGACCTTCGCGCTGACGCCAGTAGACCCGCGCATCGTCCAGCACGGCCTCTTTGTCCCGCAGGCTCCGGAGCCGGAAAAGCTGGAACTGACGCTTCAGAAAATCCGCGGCATGACCGGCGTAGCCAACGCCGGCTCGCCGGAACTACTGGATACACACCGGCCCAACGCCTGGAGGATGGGGGCGGTAAAGAGTCAGGAAGTTGTCAGTAGTCAGTTGTCAGTTGTCAGTTCACGCCTGGCGTTCCGCCATTTCACGCCAGCATTAAAAGCTCGAGTTGAGCTGCGCGAACAAAAGCCGGCACGCGTGTTTGCGGAAAAGGTATACGGGAATGTATTGCAATCAGCCGGCCCCTGGCGCACCTCAGGCGACTGGTGGCGCGACACCGCATGGGACCGCGACGAATGGGACATCAGCCTGAACGACGGCGGCCTGTATCGCATTTATCTGGACAGGCCCGTGGCGCGTTGGTTTGTCGAGGGCGCGTACGACTGACAACTGACAACCGACAACTGACAACTTTCCCATGTACCTCGAACTCCACGCCCGTTCCGCCTTCAGCTTTCTCGAAGGCGCTTCCCTGCCTGAAGAACTGGCAGCGATCTGCGCGGAGTTGCAGAGTCCGGCCATGGCGCTGCTCGACGTCGACAATGTCTGCGGTGCTCCCCGCTTCTACATGGCCGCCAAGAAGTTCGGACTGCGGGCGCACTTAGGCGCCGAGATTACGCTCGAAGACGGTCGCCGTCTGCCGCTGCTCGCTGAAAATCAGGCAGGCTATCAGAACCTCTGCCGCCTCATCACTTCGATGAAGCTACGTGCTCCCAAGGGCGAACACAAAGCCAGCGATACGGAACTGCGCGAATTCTCCAGCGGACTCGTTGCTCTCACCGGCGATCAGGGCCACCGTCGCGAATGGGTGGACAAGCTCGTCGACATCTATGGCAAGCGGTCCGTCTACGCCGAGTTGCAGCGACATCTCCATCGCGGTGAGGAAGCACGCAATCAGGCAACCCGCGACAACGCAGCTTCGCTCAACCTGCCGCTGCTTGCGACCAACGGCGTCCGTCACGCCTGTCCGCAGGAGCGTGAACTGCTCGACGTCCTCACCTGCGTCCGCCACCACACCACCATCGCTGAAGCCGGTCGTTTGCTCAATGCAAATACGGAACGCTACCTGAAAACGCCGCGCGAGATGGAGAAGCTCTTCGCCGACATTCCGGATGCCATTGCCAATACCGTTGAGCTATCCGGGCGCCTCCAATTCACGCTCGCCGACCTCGGCTATAAGTTCCCGCCTTACCCGGTCCCCGACGGCGAGACCATGAATTCCTTCCTGCGCAAGCGTACCGACGAAGGCGCGCGGCTGCGCTACATTCCTTATTACGAGAAGGCGCGTAAGCAGGTGGAACGCGAACTGGCGCTCATTGAAAAGCTCAATCTGGCCGGCTACTTTCTCATCGTTTGGGACATCGTGCGCTTTTGCCGCGAGAAGTCCATCCTGGTGCAGGGCAGGGGATCGGCCGCCAATAGCGCAGTCTGCTACTCGCTCGGCATCACCGCCGTTGACCCCGTCGGTATGGACCTCCTGTTCGAGAGATTCCTCTCCGAAGAGCGCGGCGAGTGGCCCGACATCGATCTCGACTTGCCCAGCGGCGACCAGCGTGAGCGTGCCATTCAGTACGTCTACGACCGCTATGGCAAGCGCGGCGCCGCCATGACGGCCAACGTCATCACGTATCGCGGCCGGTCGGCGGTCCGCGATACCGGCAAGGCGATGGGCTTTGAACCCGGCGATCTCGAACGCCTCGCCAAACTCGTCCCGCATTGGGGCTGGAAGGATCCCAAGGACACCGGCGCCAAGGTCTTTCGCGAGGCCGGCTTCGATCCCGACCATCCAAAAATCCGCAAATTCTTCGAACTCTTCTCCGCCATTCAGGACCTGCCGCGCCACCTTGGCCAGCATTCCGGCGGCATGGTGATCTGCCAGGGAGCGCTCGACGCGGTGGTGCCTCTCGAACCCGCCACTATGCCCGGCCGTGTCGTCGTCGAGTGGGATAAGGATGACTGCGCCGACCTCGGCATTATCAAAGTTGACCTGCTCGGCCTCGGCATGATGGCCGTGCTCGAAGATTCCATCGATCTCATTCGCGATGCCCACGGCGAAGACGTGGATCTTGCCCATCTCCCGCAGGACGACCTCATCTACGAGACTCTCCAGCGCGCCGACACTATCGGCATGTTCCAGGTGGAGAGCCGCGCGCAGATGTCCTGTCTCCCACGCCTGAGGCCGAAGAAGTTCTACGACATCGTGGTGCAGGTTGCCATCATTCGCCCCGGCCCCATCGTCGGCAAGATGCTCAATCCTTATCTGAAGCGCCGGCAGGGATTAGAGGAAGCGCAATGTCTGCATCCTTCGCTGGAGCCGGTTCTAAGGCGCACTCTCGGTGTCCCGCTTTTCCAGGAGCAGCTACTGAAGATGGCCATGATCGTCGCCAACTTTACCGGTGGCGAGGCCGAGGATCTGCGTCGTGCCATGGGCTTCAAGCGCTCTGAGAAGCGCATGCAGGATATAGAAGTCAGGTTGCGTTCGGGGATGGAGATGAACGGGATCACGGGAGGATTGCAGGACGTTATCATCGGTTCCATCACGTCGTTCGCGCTCTACGGATTCCCGGAGTCGCACGCCGCGAGTTTCGCACTGATCGCCTACGCCAGCGCCTACCTGAAGTGCCGCTACCTTTCGGCGTTCACCGCCGCCATCCTCAACAATCAGCCGATGGGTTTTTATCATCCATCGACGCTGGTGAAGGACGCGCAACGGCACGGCTTGCGGGTGCTACCAGTGGACGTTCTGGTATCCGATTGGAAGTGCACGGTGGTGGATCGCTCGACTATGCGGCTCGGCATGAATTACGTTCGCGGACTACGAAAAGAAGCTGCCGATGCCATCGCCGCGCGTCGACCATTCTCAGACATGGAAGACTTCGTACGCCGCATGCCCGAACTGAATAAGGACGAACTCCGCAATCTCGCTGAGATCGGTGCTCTCAATAACGTACAACACGGCCATCGCCGCGACGCTCTCTGGCACGGCGAAGCCGCCCGCCGGACTACGGGACCGCTACTTGAGACAGTCGCCGCCGGCGTTAGCGAACCGGCCCCGCTCCACGCCATGACTCGCGAAGAACGGCTACATGCCGACTTCCGCGGTACCGGACTCACCGTCGGCCGGCATCCGCTCGCCCTGCGCCGAGACGAGCTCAATAAGCGGAGTGTCGTCACCGCCGCCGCATTAGGGCACATTGCCGACGGACGCTGGGTCAGGGTCGCCGGCTGTGTGATCTGCCGTCAGCGTCCCGGCACAGCGAAGGGATTCGTCTTCCTTAGCCTGGAAGACGAGACGGGAGTGTCGAACGCGATCGTCATCCCTGACTTGTTCGATCAGTACAAGGCGGTGATCGTGAACTCGCCCTACTTACTGGTGGAAGGCGTCCTTCAAAATCAGCAAGGCGCCATCTCCATCCGCGCCCGCAAGGTAGAGACTCTCCACTTCGATCAGCCGTCAGTGAAGAGTCACGATTTTAGCTAAGGAGGAAGGGATTCTCTGGCGAGTTAGGAATGTTAGCATCAACCATATGGAGTTGGCTCTCCGCATTCAGATTGAGGAATTGCCCGAAGGCTTATTCCTGGCGACTTCAGATGAGCTCCCGGGTCTCGTCGCCCAGGGTCGGACCGTTGCCGAAACTCTCGAAATCGCTCGTGATGTTGCCCGGAGACTCATTGAAGCGGCCGCCAACGCGACGAGACACCGAACCTTCCAACGACGAGCGAGCGGCGCGACTACACAATCGTAGTTGCGGCGTAGCATGGGGCGATTGGCCGGATTCCGATATAGAGAAATCATTCGGAAGCTAAAGGCCCGCGGATTCGAATTCGACCGTCAAGCCGCCGGGAGCCATGAAATCTGGTTCAACCCGTCAACGAACCGGTACACTACCGGCCGAATCACCCAGGCGACATGCCGGAAGGAACCTTGCGCGCGATCTTGAGACAGGCTGGCATTGAGACTGAAGACTTTCTGGCGGCCTGATCCATTTTGGATGCTTGCCTTACGGTCGTCTCCGCCTTGTATCCGGCATCCCCTGATACACCCTCACCCAATCCACCAACATCTGCTGCGGGAACGTCGTCGTCGCGTCCGGATTCCCCGGCCAGTCTCCGCCCACCGCCAGATTCAAGAGCAGAAAGAACGGATGGTCGAATACCCACTTGGCGTCCGCCGGCAGATTGCCCGGCACCAATACGAAATACCGTTCGTTGTCGACGAAGAACTCCATCGAAGCCGGCGTCCACTCGACGGCGTACACGTGGAAGTCGTCGGCAAACCGTCCCGGTCGCAGCGTGAACGGCGCGCCTTTGCCGTTGCCCCCTGAATATCCGGGACCATGCACCGTACCGTGGACAGTCCCCGGCTCCTTCCCGATGTTCTCCATGATGTCGACCTCACCCGACTGCGGCCACCCGATCTTGTCGATATCGTTGCCCAACATCCAGAATGCCGGCCAAATACCCTGACCAAACGGAATCTGGATGCGACCCTCCACCCGGCCGTACTGGACCTCAAAGCGGCCCTTACTCAAGAGCCGCGCCGACGTGTAAGCGCGCGCGCCTGTCTGAATCGCCTTGATCACCAGATGGCCCTGGCCGTCCATAGATGCGTTCTCAGCCAGGTTGGTGTAGTTCTCGAGCTCGTGATTTCCCCACCCGGTGGCGCCCAAATCATAGGTCCAACGGGCAGGATCCGGCTGGGTGCCTTGCGCCCCGTTGAACTCGTCCGACCAGATGAGATTCCAGCCCGGCTGCGACTGGCAGAACGCCGCAGGCCATACGAATAAGCTAACCAACAGTGCACATCGCATATCGCTGCCATTCTACGTCCGATTCATGAAGAAAGCTTCCAATTAACTTCGCTTTATCTTGGAACCACTTTGACGGCGCGCACGCACATGGTGTTTGGAGGTTCACGTGCGACTCACTCTCGCGTTTCTCGCGGCACTACCGATCCTGTTTGCACAGGACGACCCGCCCTCTCGCGTCGCGCGGCTGAACTACATCGACGGCTCTATCTCGATGCGTCCCGCCAGTCTCGACGATTGGGTAGCGGCGGAGATCAACCGGCCCCTCACTACCGGCGATAATCTCTGGAGCGACGAAGCCAGCCGCGCTGAAATGCACATCGGCTCAGCTGCCCTTCGCCTGGGTTCCAGGACAGCCTTCGAATTTCTCAATCTTGACGACCGTGTTGTACAGATTCGCCTTGCTCAAGGTACTCTGAGCATTCGTCTGCGCCATCTGGAGGAAGATCAGACGTTCGAGGTCGACACTCCGAATCTCTCCTTCACATTGCTTCGTCCCGGCGACTACCGCATCGATGTGAACTCCGATCAGAACAATACTGTCGCTATCGTCCGCTCCGGCGATGCCGAAGCGAGCGGCGGCGGACAGAGCGTCACCGTCCACTCGCGGCAGCAGGCACGGGCGGGCGGCGTCGATACAACGAATTACGATCTGATCGAGGCTCCGGTACGCGACAACTGGGATCAGTGGTGCGCCCAGCGTGATCAGCGGGAAGAGCATTCTGAATCCGCTCGGTACGTTTCGCCCGAAACCGTCGGTGCCCAGGATCTCGATCTCTACGGCACGTGGAGCGAACAGCCCGACCTCGGCGGCGTGTGGTTTCCCAGAGGCGTGCCAGTCGACTGGTCGCCTTATCACTATGGACATTGGGTTTGGATCGAGCCATGGGGTTGGACCTGGGTGGACAACGCGCCCTGGGGATTCGCGCCGTTTCATTACGGACGCTGGGTCTTCGTAGCCGGCGGTTGGGGATGGGTCCCAGGCCCCAAGGTGGTCCGCCCGGTCTACTCACCGGCGCTGGTGGCGTGGGTGGGTGGACCCCGGCTTGGGGCGTCCGTCTCAATCGGCGGACGACCGGGAGGCGTTGCCTGGTTTCCGTTAGGGCCGGGCGAAGTGTACGTCCCGGCTCATCGAGCCAGTCGCACGTATATCACGAGGGTCAACACGAACATCGATATCAACGTGACCAATGTCCGGTACGTCAACCGGACCGCGCCTCGCGCGGTGACGGCTGTATCGGAGGACACGCTGGTGCGCTCGCGGCCGGTGGCCGGTGCGTCGGTGCGGCTCTCTGGAGCGCAGTTGGAAGCCGGCCAGATCACGACGCACGCACCCTACTCGCCTCAGCGTGAGAGCCTGGCGGGATCCTCGAACGCAGGCCTGCGTCCGTCATCTGCCGCGATCAGCCGCCAGGTCGTCGTCCGCCGGGCGCCTCCGCCGGTCGCCGTGCCATTCAGTAACCGGCAACAGGCGCTTCAGGCCGATCCAGGTAGGCCGTTGCCGCCGGATGGCCTCCGCACACCGGATGCTGGCCGCGATCCGCGGGTTCGCCCCGCGACGATTCCGCCGGCTGCACAGGCTCCTCCAGTAATAGCGCCGTCGCGCCGCAGCGACGAGTACCTGCGTCCTCCAGATCGACGTGAGGCGGTGAGGCCCGCAATAGAGACTCCAGTGCTAGTGCAGCCCAGACCGCGACCGGTAGAGGTAGCGCCGCGCCGGGCCGAGGAGTCGGTGCCGAGGCCGGTCGACATCGTGCCGCCGTCGCGGCCGGTTGAAATCGCACCACGACGCAGCGAGGAAACGCCGCGCATTCAACACGTCGAGCCGGCGCCGCGCATACAGCAGGTGGAACCGGCACCCCGTCGCGCCGAACCGCCGCCGGTTCAGGCTCCTCAGCGAATCGAGCGTCCAGTGGAGCGAATCGAGCGGCCACAAAAGCAGGAGTCGCCAAAGCGGGAAGAGCGGCGTGAACGGCCCGCTCCCGAGAAGAAAGAGGACAAACCGAAGTCGGATAAATCCTAGGCGGAGGGGCGTTAATCTGAGGTGTATGCTGGTAGCGGGACCGGAACTGCTATTCCGATCCCGCCGACACGCCTAGCGTCCCTTACGGAACGTGATCGTGATCGTCACGGATGTTACTAAGAGCAACACTAGTACTACCAACAAAAGGCCCATGGAAAGGCCCTCCTTTCCGCTTCTGATGTAGAGAGCCCGGTCAGTAGCCGGGCTTTCTCGTTTGGCCCTCGGGCCGGAAGCTCTAGCGCTTCGCAAAACGAAACCTGCCTCTCTACACTTCACGAAAAGTTCACACCTACAGGATTAGTGGGATTCCGCTGAGAAAATTCTCAGTTAGTGAAACTATGCGCCGCGCGCCAGTCGATCGGCTAATGACTTCGGCAGACCTGCCTCCCGGATCTTCCGTTGCGCTTCGGCCACGTCGTAGGCCACGCGGTAGTACTCTACCAGCCGTTCCTCGGGGGCGTAGATTGCATACGCCGCGCGCGGATCGCCGTCCCGCGGTTGGCCTACCGAGCCAGGATTGATCAGGTACATCGAGTCCTGCTCCAACTCGACGCCCACCGCATTATCTTTCACTCCTAGCGGACGAAACGGCAGGACACCATTGCGGTGCACGAGAAAGCCGCCTTGCAGGTGTGTATGCCCGAACATGGTTACAGGAGTCTCGAGATAGCTCGCCACCCCCACCACATCGGGAGTATTGATCAAGTACTCGTCCTCATCGATTGGCGAGCCGTGCACGAGTGTGAATCCGTCCACGTGCGCGGGACCTTTTGGTAGATTCGCAAGGTAGGAAACGTCTGCCTCGCCTAGCGTCTGATTCGTCCAGACGGCCGATGCCCGCGCGGAAGGATTGAACCACTCCAGGTCCTCGAGACCGGCACACGCTTTGTCATGGTTCCCCCGCACCAGCGTTGCCACGGAGTTGCGCGTCCACTCGAGGGCATACTCTGGATCGGCGCCATAGCCGACAATGTCGCCACAGCACAAAATTCGATCGTAGCGGCCCTTTGCCGAGTCCACCACGGCATCGAGAGCCTCTCGATTTGCATGGATGTCGCTGAGGATCAGGTAGCGCACAGGCGAATGCAAGTGATCTCCGGAGGCGCGCCAAGCCGCACCGGAAGACCAACTGTTCCAATGCCTCGCGTCACGTAGATCGACGAGTTTCCTCTCTGGTAAAGCCCATAGACGTAGGGCGTGTAGAATCGCGCCACGCTCATATTCTGATGCAAAATTTCAACGTTGATTTGGCCACCGTGAGTGTGCCCGGAGATCGTGGCGTCAAAACCCATACCGGCAGCAACCGGGAAAACATCCGGGTTGTGGCTCAGCAGGATATTCGGCATGCCGGGACGGATCAGGGACCGGATGCCTCTCAGGTACGGCTTTCCCGATTCCTGGTAGTCGACGCCCACAAAATTAAGCGATCGGCCTTTGTATTTCACTTCCTGCGACTCCGAACGCAGAAAACGCATGCCGAGGCGCTGTCCCTGCTCGGTGGCGTAATCCTGGGCTTGAGCGTAGATTTCATGATTGCCATGACAGCCAAGGGTCCCAAGGTCAGAGCGAATCCGGGCCACGTTCCTCAACGCGACATCCAGCGGATCGATGTGAGTCGTAATGAGGTCGCCGGTCGATAGTGCAAGGTGTGGCTTTAGTTCATTTGCAATCGCAACCGCACGCTCAAGATCATTCTCGCTCAGGAAGGGACTGAGATGAATATCGCTCAGTTGGACCATGCGGAAGCCATCGAGCTCTTGCGCCAGTCCTTTAATCGGCAGTGAGATCTCGCGCACACGAAGATCCGTTCGCTGAATAAAGAATCCGTATCCCGCTGCCGCCGCGGGTGCCGCGATCAACGTCCCTCGCGCAACGCGTAAGAAATGCCGCCTTCCCGGGTTGAGGTTCGTCCTGGGGAATTTGCCGGCAAGGAGGTTTCCTACCGCCAGACCCGCTACAACCAGTAGCACCATGAAGGCCGCCGAGACGCACCACTGCTGCATTGTCGGCCCCAGCACACCAGCAAAACGCGCTACCCGCAGGACGAATTGGGATACCAAAAGCGCGCACGAGGCTAGTGTGCAGAGCGCGAGTAAAGCTCGTTTCCACGACCGCTGGAACGACGGCCGGCGCGAATACGAGTAGGCTGTTGCCACTACTGCAACAAGCCCAGCCAGCGTCAGAATGAAGTGCGGCAAGTGCCGCAGGATGTAACCCATGCCCGTTTCTATTCTAACGTCTTGATCTCAAGCCCCTCGAAAACTACTGCTTTAGTGCCTTGGCTTTGTACAATCGGAAGGAATGTCTCTAGTCGTCGTAGGTTCAGTAGCATATGATGGCGTCGAAACGCCGCATGGAAAAGTTGATCGCATGCTGGGCGGTGCCTGTACATACATCGCCTTGTCAGCCAGTTACTTTACACAGCCTCACATCGTCGGAGTCGTCGGTGACGATTTTGACCCGCAGGACGAGGAGTTCCTGCGCAGCCGCAACATTGACCTGGCCGGGCTTGAGAAAGTCCCGGGCAAAACCTTCTTCTGGGCCGGCGTGTATTCCGCCGACATGAATGATCGCACCACGTTGACCACCGATCTCAACGTCTTCGCCGACTTTCAGCCCAAACTCCCTGCTTCTTACAAGGACCAGCCGTATCTCCTGCTTGGCAACATCCAGCCTGGACTCCAACGGCAAGTGCGCGAACAAATGTCGGGTCTCCGTTTCGTCGGCGGCGACACCATGAATTACTGGATCACCGGGTTCCGCGACGAACTTCTGGCGACCATCAAGAGTTGGGATTTCCTGCTGATTAACGATAGCGAAGCGAAACTCCTGTCAGGCGAGACCAACCTGAAGCGGGCCGCTCAAAAAATCCTCGGCATGGGACCGAACACACTTGTCATCAAGCGTGGCGAGTACGGAGCCATGCTGTTCCGTAAGGATTCTTACTTCGTTGTCCCCGGTTACCTGCTGGAAGAGGTGTTCGATCCTACGGGCGCGGGCGACTGCTTTGCCGGCGGCTTTGTCGGTTACCTGGCTCAGTGCGGCTTCGATCTGAACGACACCCACATCGATCCCAAGGTCCTCCATCGCGCTGTCATCTACGGCTCCGTCATGGGAAGCTTCTGTTGCGAGAAATTCGGGGTGGACCGCTTCCGCACCCTGACGCGCGCCGAAATCGATGCCCGCTTCGAAGAATTCAAATCCTTCACCGAGTTTTAGCAGGCACTGGATTGTCGTCCTGTGTCTCCTCTCCTGCCTGAGCGCTGCCGCTTTGTTGCTTTGCAGCGCTCAGGGCTGGACTCTCTATTACGGCGACGCCGTATCACACATCAACACCGCTAGACGCATCATCGACTCTCGTACCCCTGGCATCGATCAGCTCGGCATGCCGTGGCTGCCGGTGCCCCACCTCATCATGCTGCCGCTGGTGGGAATCGACAGGCTCTGGCAGTCGGGGCTTGCCGGAGCAATCCCAGCGTCAGTCTGTTTCGTGTTTGCTGGTCTATTCCTGTACCTGATCTCCTTACGTACTTTCCAATCCGTCCCGGCGGCGACTGCTGCCTTTGCCTTATTTGCCTTGAATCCGAATATTCTCTATTTGCAATCCATCCCGATGACCGAGATGGTGTTCCTCGCCGCCCTGACAGGCTTGGTCTATTTCACCGGACAGTCCCGCCCGCATATACTTGCGATCGCTTGTTTTTCAAATCTCGCGTCCATGACCCGCTACGACGGCTGGGTTCTCATACCGCTCACCGCCCTTTGGCTTTGGACTGCTACCCGGAGCCTGAAGACTGTCGCCGGATTCTGCGCATTGGCTAGCGCCGGACCGCTGTGGTGGCTGGCCTATAACGCCTACTACACCGGCAATCCGCTCGAGTTCTACAACGGTCCCTACTCGGCGCGCGCCATTCAAGGCGGTGCGACATACCCCGGATTGCACGATTGGCCAATGGCCATTCGCTATTACCTAGCGGCTGCCCGGCTGTGCGCCGGTTCAATCTTGAGCGTTATCGGATTGGTGGGACTGGTGGCGGCACTCGCGCGCCGGGCGGTCTGGCCGCTGATGTTCTTTGCAGCGCCCTGCGCTTTCTACATTCTCAGCATGCACTCGGCAGGGAATCCGATTTTTGTACCCGACCTGCCGCCGCATAGTTACTACAACACCCGGTATGGGATGGCGGCGGTACTGCTGCTGGCGTTTGCCGCGGGCGCGATCGCTGCATGGCTACCCGGACGATCGGGTATTTACGCTGCTTCGCTCATCGTTCTGGCTGTTACCGTTCCGTGGCTGGTCAGGCCATCCCCTGAAAACTGGATCTGCTGGAAAGAGTCGCAGGTGAATTCACAAGGTCGCCGGCAGTGGACCGATCAGACCGTCGCCTTTCTCCAAGCGAATTACCGGCCGGGGCAGGGCATCTTCACATCATTCGGCGACCTGAGCGGAGTCTACGAGGAAGCCGGCATTCCCCTGCGCGAGACGCTGCACGACGGCAATAATCCAGCCTGGTTGGGCGCAACCGTACGACCCGATATTCTCCTGCACGAGGAGTGGGCGGTGGCGCTGGCCGGGGACGGTGTTTCCAGAGCCCTACAGTCCCGCCGGCTTCGAGCGCCGTACCATCTGGTACGGAAGATCACTGTCGCGAATGCTCCCACTGTGGAAATATACAAAAGAGACTGAATGCGCGTTCCTTACACCAAAGCTCACGGCTCCATGAACGATTTCCTGCTGACCCGGTCGGCCGACGTTCCCAGCGGCGACATGCACGAGTTAGCCAAAGCGATCTGTCACCGCCATGCCGGCGTCGGCGCTGACGGCTGGCTGATCGTGTCTCCCGGCGACTCCGAATGTACAGCGGCAATCCAGCTCATCAACTCCGACGGCAGCGATTCGGAGATGTCCGGGAACGGTACCCGTTGCGCGGCGGCGTTTCTGTTGAGCGACGGCCGTCCGGAAGTGGATCAACTCGTGATCCGTACCGGGGCCGGTTTGAAGCATCTACTAGTACTGAATCACTCTGGTAACGAGTGGCGCTTTGAAATGAACATGGGGAAGGCATACTACACTAAGGAGGAAGTACGCGCTTTACTCCCGGTTGCCTCCGGACCCCTCGATGTCACGATTTTGAATGTCGGGAACCCGCAATGCGCGGTCTTCGTGACTGACTTTGACATGGACTGGCGCAAACTAGGTGCTGAGATCGAATGGCACCCACGCTTTCCGAAGCGGACCAACGTATCCTTCGTTCGGCCGGTGGATCGCCACTCCATCGAAGTTCGGTTCTGGGAGCGCGGGGCCGGCGAGACCATGAGTTCAGGCACCGGTTCAACTGGCGCAGCATTCGCCGCTCTGCTGCGAGGTGTAGTCGACAGCCCGGTTCGCGTCGAGACACCGGCGGGAGTGTTGAACTTACGTTTGGAGCAGGAAGAGATATTGTTGACCGGTCCGGCAGAAATTATCGCCGCCGGCGAGTTCAATTGGAAGCGAGGAGAGAAATGAACAACACGGAGACCAAGTCGGCTACGGCCGCAGCGCTTGAAGAGAAGATTCTCAATCGGACAGCGCGGGTTGGAATCGTCGGCCTGGGGTACGTGGGTTTGCCGCTCGCAATGGAATTCGCCAACGCCGGATTCAACGTAACCGGTCTGGATGTTCTTCAACACAAAGTCGATCAATTGAACGCTGGCACCTCCTATGTTCAGGACGTACCAACCGAATTGGTGCGCAAGCACGTTGCCTCCGGGCGCTTCACTGCCACCTCCGATTTCTCAGTGGTGAAGGAGCTCGACACCATTAACATTGCGGTCCCGACGCCGCTGCGCAAGACCAAGGACCCGGACATGAGCTACGTGGTGTCGGCCAGCGAAGACGTTGCCAAATACCTGCGTCCGGGAACGCTGGTCATTCTCGAATCGACAACTTATCCGGGCACCACCGACGAACTACTGCTGCCGATGATGGAGAAGGGTGGACTGAAGGTGGGCGAGGATTTCTTCCTCTGCTTCTCGCCCGAGCGCGTCGATCCCGGCAATCCGAACTTCCAGACCAAGAACATTCCCAAAGTGGTTGGCGGCGTAACGAAGAACTGCACTCGCGTGGGAGCTGCCTTCTACCAGCAGGCGCTCGACACCGTCGTCCCGGTGAACTCGACCACGGTGGCCGAGATGGTTAAGCTGCTTGAAAACACGTTCCGGATGATCAACATCGGCCTGGTAAACGAGCTTGCGCTGATGTGCGACCGGATGGGCATCAACGTCTGGGAAGTGATCGACGCTGCCGCCACCAAGCCCTTCGGCTTCATGCCGTTTTATCCCGGGCCGGGCCTGGGCGGCCATTGCATCCCGATTGACCCGTTCTATCTCTCCTGGAAGAGCAAACAGTCGGGCATCGAAGCGCGCTTCATCGAACTGGCCGGCCAAATCAACGGCGGCATGCCCCACTTTGTCGTGGACAAGATCCAACACGCCTTGAACGAGCACACCAAACCGGTGAAGGGAACACACATTCACATCGCCGGTGTTGCATACAAAAAGAATATCGACGACGTCCGTGAGTCCCCGGCGCTCGACATCATCATGCTGCTCGAAAAGCGCGGCGCCAAGGTGACCTACAGCGATCCGTTCGTGCCATCGATCCGCCTCGACACCGGCAATATCGTGGCGTCGGACCTGGCGGAGCAATCCAAGGTGGCCGACTGCGTGGTGATCGTGACCGACCACAATGCATTTGACTACGCCGCTTTGCTGGCCGATTCGATGCTGCTGGTCGACACCCGCAATGCGATGAAGGGCCACGAGTCACCGAAGATCGTCCGGCTCTAATAGTTTAGAAATCTAAATCGCATCGACGACTCGCAGTGCCTTGGAGGCATTCAAGTGCGCGTTCGGAAGCTGTCGATTGCGCTTCTCATTGTTCAGGCCGCCCTCTGGGCCGGTCCGGTTGTTTACATTCCCGATTTCAGCGACCCGAGCCTACGGTTGACCGCGCGACCGGCGTTGCCACTTTCATCGCCAACGTCGACAACGATTTTGTTACCCGCGGGATCCTGCTCGGCGACCAGGACGCCGTTCAGCGAGCCTGACAGGTCATAGAGAGGAGTGGTAGCGTGCTGTGGTTCGACAAGATCGGCGCACTACACTCGGACAACTCCTGCTCGGGATGTCACTGGCCCTCGAACGGGTTTGGCGCCACGCAGTCGATGGCGATCGGCATCCAAAACGACAACCTTGTTGGACCGCACCGTCAAGGTCCGCACAATGGAACGGGCGCTTCCACTCATTTTCCTGCGAACGATCCGGTGCGTATATATCTGCTGATGGCGCAGGGTGAGATGCCGCCCACCGAACTGGTGGAGGTTGCCGGCTTCACCGGTACGCGGTAAGGGATGGACGGTCCCGCCGCCCGACGCGAGCGGCTATCGGAACGAACCGATCCGCCAGGCTGTGCTGGCCAGGCTGAACGGTTCGGCGGCTTATAGAGCACTATTCGCCCTAAGCTTTCCGGAAGTCGCCAAGGGTGCTCCCGCAGACTGTTCCATGTTCGGCCGGGCCATAGCCGAATTTGAATTCACGCTGGTCTACGCCGATGCTCCGCTGGGGCGCCATTGTGTTCTTCGGCAGCGTGCCGGGCCAATGAGATGTTCAGCGACTTCGAGAACCACGTTCTTGCCGTGCCGCAGATTGCACCTTAGCCGATGAAGACTTTGGGGCCGAGCAGGTGACCGGCGACCCGGCTGACCGCTATAAGTTCCGGACCTCGCCGCTACGGAACCTGGCGCTGCAAACGGCCTTCTTTCACAACGGCGCCTTTACACGGCTAGAGGCAAGCGGTTGGACCCTTATGTTACAAAGTCCTCGCCGTTGCCGGTCGAGGACTTTGAAAATCTGGTGCTATTTCTTCGGAAAGGGCTGCTAGATGGCCGGGCAAAGCCGGGGGCGCTCTGTTCGCTGGTACCTGGATGCTGTACCGAGCGGAATGAGCGTGGCGGCCTTCGAGCGATGTCGCGTGAAGAAGGCCGCCGAACCGGCTCAATAACGGCGGGCTTCAGCCATGGTGTAGCTGGAGAGCACCTTCATATAGTTGCCGCGTTCAAAGACGGCGGCGTTGGTGGCAGACCGGACGCTCATGCTGCCGATCATCTGGTCCACTGATTCGTAGTCGTGTTCTTCCATCCACTCGCGCAGGTCGTCATTGATTTGCTTGGCGTACTCGATACCGTAGCGGAGAAGGCAGGAAGTGGACATGGCCACCCGAGCTCCCGCCATCAGCGACTTCAACAAACCGTACACCGTGTGTACCCCACCGGTGACCGCCATGTCAGCTCGGAGGTGACCGTACATGACTGCAACCCAGTGAAGGCGAAGTAGCAGCGTATTGGAGTCGCTGAGGAAGAGGTTGGGTTTGACTTCGAGGGTTTCGAGATCGAAGTCGGGTTGATAAAACCGGTTGAACATCACCAGGGCGTCAACGCCTGTTGCGTCCAGCTTCCGGCAGAAATTCGGCATGGAGCTAAAGTACGGACCGAACTTGACGGCGACGGGGATGCGCACGTTGGCGACGACGTGACGGACGAGGTCGACGTAGTTGGCTTCAATCTGTTCTCCATTCACCTCGGGATCGGTGGGCATGAAGTAGATGTTGAGTTCGAGGGCATCGGCGCCGGCTTCCTGCATGAGGCGCGCGTAGCGCACCCAGCCGCCGGTGGACACGCCATTGAGGCTGGCGATGACGGGGATTTTGACGGCTTCCTTGGCTTTTCGGATGTGCTCGAGGTAGCCTTCTGGTCCGATGTTGTACTTGCCGAGGTCAGGGAAATAGCTGGAGGACTCAGCGAAGGAGTCGGAAGTGCGGGACAGGAACTTGTCGAGTTCGAGGCTTTCGGCGTTGATCTGCTCCTCGAAGAGCGAGTGCAGGACTACGGCGCCGACGGAGTTGTCCTCGAGCTTTTTGATAGTTGCGAGGTCCTTTGAGTAAGGTCCGGAGGAGGCGATGAAGGGGCTCCTCAACCGCATTCCTAGATAAGTGGTGGATACGTCGATCATGCTTTCACCTCTTGGCCGTTAACAGGTACGGGTTCTTCAGTTTTGGCGGCATTGCCGGGCATCTGGGCGAGCTGGGAGTAGAATCTCCAGCGTTCACCGACGTCGGCTTGGGCTTCTTTCAGGAGCCGGGCTGCCGCTTCCGGATTGCTGTGAACGAGCATCGTGTAGCGGGTTTCGTTGTAGATGTACTTCTCGAGAGGGACGCTGGGCGCTTTGGAATCCAGTTTGAAGGGATTCTGACCATCGTTGGTGAGGGCGGGGTTATAGCGGTAGAGCGGCCAGTGTCCCGAGTTGACCGCGAGTTTCTGTTGATCGAAGCCGTGGACCATGTCATAGCCGTGGGCGATGCAATGGCTGTAGGCGATGATAAGGGACGGGCCGGGCCAGGCTTCTGCTTCCATGAACGCCTTGATGGTTTGGGCGTCATTGGACCCCATGGCGATGCGGGCGACGTAGACGTTGCCGTACATCATGGCCATCATGCCGAGATCCTTCTTGGCTGAAGGTTTGCCGCCGGCGGCGAACTTGGCGACTGCGCCACGTGGCGTGGATTTGGACATCTGGCCGCCGGTGTTGGAGTAGACCTCGGTATCGAGGACGAGGATGTTCACCTTCTTACCGGTGGACATGACGTGATCGAGGCCGCCGAAGCCGATGTCATAAGCCCAGCCGTCGCCGCCGACGATCCAGACGCTCTTCTTGACGAGTACGTCTGCGATGGCCTGGAGGTTGTGCGCCTCACCGAGGTCGCCTTCCTGGTGGCGGGAGCGGAAGCTCAGGATGTGGGCGAGCCGTTCCTTCAACTCGACCACCAGTTTGCGCTGGCGCTGAATGCCTTCTTCGTCCTTCTGTTCGTTGCCGAGGAGGTTGTCCACCAGTTCCGCGCCGATGTCGAGTTTCAGATTGGCAAGCAGTTCGTGGGCGAATTGAATCTGGGCATCGAGGCTGAGGCGCATGCCAAGTCCGAATTCAGCGTTGTCTTCGAACAGGGAGTTGGACCAGGAGGGACCGCGGCCTTCCTCGTTAGTGCAATAAGGCGTGGTGGGCAGGTTGGCGCCGTAGATGGAGGAGCAGCCGGTGGCGTTGGCGATCATGGCGCGATCGCCGAACAGGCGCGTCATGAGGCTGAGGTACGGAGTCTCACCGCAACCGGTGCAGGCTCCGGAGAATTCGAACAGAGGTTGGAGAAGTTGGTTGTCCTTGACCTGTTGAACGGCGACTTTGGTGCGGTCGAATTCAGGGATGGAGAGGAAGAAGTCCCAGTTGGCGCGCTCGGGTTCGCGGAGGGGAAGCTGCGAATCCATATTGATGGCGCGGCGTTTGACGTTGGACTTGTCTTTGACGGGGCAGATGGCGACGCAGAGAGCGCAGCCGGTGCAGTCCTCGACGGCGACCTGGAGAGTATAGAGCTGATCCTTATACTCCTTCCAATGAGGGTGAGCGCTCTTAAAGGTGGGCGGCGCGGTGGCGAGTTGATCGGGCTCGTAGATTTTGCTGCGGATAACGGAGTGGGGGCAAACCAGGACGCATTTACCGCACTGGATGCAGAGCTTCTCGTCCCAGACGGGAACGTCGAGGGCGATATTCCGTTTTTCCCAACGCGCGGTGGAAGTGGGGAAGGTGCCGTCGTTGGGCATGGCGCTGACGGGAAGGTCGTCACCGTCGCCGGCGAGGATTTTGCCGAGAACGTTCTGAACGAAGCTGGGGGCGTTGGTGGAGATAATCGGCGGCAGGACGATTTGGCTCGACACCGATGCCGGGACGTTGACCAGGTGAAGGTGGGCGAGAGCTGCGTCGACGGCGGCGAAATTCTTTTGGACGACGACCTCGCCGCGTTTGCCGTAGGTTTTCTCGATGGCCTTTTTGATCTTGGCGATGGCGTCATCGGGAGGCAGGATGCCGGAGATGGCAAAGAAGCAGGTCTGCATGATGGTGTTGATACGGCCACCCATGCCGGCATCTTTGGCGACGTTATAGCCATCGATGACGTAGAACTTGAGTTTACGGTCGATGATCTGGTTTTGAACCTTGAGAGGCAGTTTGTCCCAGACCTCGTCCTTGCTCCAGGGGCTATTGAGGAGGAAGGTGGCGCCGGGCTCTGCATACTTCAGGACGTCGAGTTTTTCCATCATGGTGAACTGATGGCAAGCGACGAAGTTCGCGCGATTGACGAGGTAGGTGGAGTGAATGGGTTTAGGGCCGAAGCGGAGATGGGAGACGGTGTAGGAGCCGGACTTCTTCGAGTCGTAGACGAAGTAGCCCTGAGCGTAATTCGGAGTGTCCTCGCCGATGATCTTGATGGAGTTTTTATTGGCTCCGACTGTACCATCCGCGCCCAATCCATAGAACAGGCAGCGGACGGTGGTAGGGTCTTCGGTGGAGAACGACGCATCCCAAGGGAGGCTGGTATGCGTGACATCATCCACGATGCCGACGGTGAAATGGTTCTTGGGGGACGGCTTGGCCAGCTCGTCGAAGATGCCTTTCACCATAGCCGGCGTGAACTCCTTGGAGGAGAGGCCGTAGCGGCCGCCGATGATACGGGGCTGGGGATTGCGGGGCTGTTCACTAAATGCGGTGACGATGTCGAGGTAGAGGGGTTCGCCGATTGCGCCGGGTTCCTTAGTGCGATCGAGAACAGCGATGTGGCGAACGCTGGGGGGCAGGGCACCGAGGAAATGTTCAATAGAGAACGGGCGGTAGAGGTGAACTTTGAGGAGCCCGACTTTGGAGCCGCGCTCATTCATATACTCGACGGCTTCTTGCGCGGCTTCGGCGCCGGAGCCCATCATGACGATTACTTTGTCGGCATCGGGAGCGCCGACATAGTCGAAGAGGTGATATTGACGGCCAGTCAGGCGGGCAAACTGATCCATCACGTTCTGCACGATAGTGGGGCAGGCGAGGTAGAAAGGATTCGCGGTTTCCCGCGCCTGAAAGTACACGTCGGGGTTTTGAGCGGTTCCGCGGAGAACGGGGCGGTCGGGCGACAGGGCCCTGGCGCGGTGGGCGCGCACGAGATCATCGTTGATCATGGCGCGCATGTCTTCTGGGGTGAGTTGTTCCACTTTAGCCACCTCGTGCGAGGTGCGGAAACCGTCAAAGAAGTGCAAGAAGGGTACGCGGGACTCGAGCGTTGCGGCCTGGGCCATAAGCGCGAAGTCCATCACTTCCTGCACTGAGTTGGAAGAGAGGAGAGCGAAGCCGGTGGGGCGGACGGCCATGGCGTCCTGATGGTCGCCGAAGATGGAGAGGGCGTGGGTAGCGATGGCGCGGGCTGCAACATGGATGACGGCGGGAGTGAGTTCACCGGCGATTTTATACATGTTGGGGATCATCAGCAGGAGGCCCTGCGATGAGGTGAATGTTGTTGCGAGTGAGCCGGTTTGAAGTGCGCCGTGCAGGGATCCGGCGGCGCCGCCTTCGGACTGCATTTCGATGACGCTGGGCACGGTGCCCCAGATGTTGGTCTTCTTTTCAGAGGACCACTGATCCGACCACTCGCCCATATTAGATGAGGGAGTGATGGGGTAGATGGCAATCACTTCATTCGTTTTGTGCGCAACATAGGCAGCCGCCTCGTTGCCGTCGATCGTCACAGTGGGCCTGGGCATTTCGATAGCTTGGAGTGCATCCTGAGTACCACGTTGAAACCGTGCTGTTTTCATGAGTTTAGGACTCCATTGGGTTAATTTACGCGGCATGACACCCGGCGGTTGTGGTGAGTAACAACATGCATGGGTCATACGCCGCACCAGATTTCCGTGAGTGGAAGGGTGTGGGAAGACGGGTAGGGCTTGCGACTTTTCGACTCGGCGAGGATGAAGTTTTGAATGGGACACACTACGGGTATCAGGGGTGGTCCTCGCCTATCCTTCTGTCAAAGATCCGTTGGGAACTTAACTGTTTACCCGGTTCCCGCGTACTTGGAGTTGTTGCTGTGGCCTTTTCAGGCGGCCATTGCTAGAGGCGGGCCGGAGGTGGAGTCGGCGGTGATGATCTCGTTCGTTTGTATTGATATGGGCCAGGAGAAGAAGCGGCACTGCGGGGTGTTGGATTCGGGTTCGTTTTGCACGGGCGTTTCCAGTGGCGCGATTTCTGGCTGCTGCTCCTCTGCGGGCGATTCTATGCCAGGGATGGCTGGGGCGATGGGCGGGAGTTCACGGCGGTTGTCGAGGAAGACGCGGTTGATGCGGGCGTACTCGCGGCTGAGGCGGTTGAGATGGGAATTGAAGAGCGGCAGCAGGTTGGTGTTGTCGGCGAGCATTTTGTAGGCGACGCC
>JBBQUM010000036.1:0-77203 GCA_038212445.1 Bryobacterales bacterium | reverse complement strand
TGCCGGGAGGCTCGTGCTGCTTGCATTTCGACTCCCGCTTGTGCCGGGAGGCTCGTGCTGCTTGCATTTCGACTCCCGCTTGTGCCGGGAGGCTCGTGCTGCTTGCATTTCGACTCGCGCTTGTGCCGGGAGGCTCGTGCTGCTTCCTCTTGCTTGCGGTCTAGTATTGCTGCGCGGTTCCGCCGCGATTCCATTCTTCGATTACGCGGGTTTCGCGTTCCCAGCCAAGGCGGCCGATGGAGCTGGTGTCGACTTTCAGGAGCCTGCCATCTTCGGGGGGCAGGCCAATCCATGTGGCGGCGAGGACGCGCAGGAAATGTCCGTGGGAAAAGAGCAGTACGTCGCCTGTGCAATCCGCTGCGCGTTCTATGATGCGTTTGGCGCGGGCGGCAACTTCGTGGGCGGACTCGCCGCCGGGAGCGCCGTCGGTCCAGAGGTTCCAGCCGGGGCGTTCTGTGCGGATCTCGGCGGTGGTGCGGCCTTCGTAGGCGCCGTAGTTCCATTCGCACAGGTCGGGGTCGATTTGAGCGGCGTCGCTGAAGCCGGCGAGCCGGCAGGTCTCAAGGGCGCGGGACAGGGGGCTAGACAGCACCGTTGTGAAAGCGTGGTTGGCGAGCGCGCGGCCCACTTGGATGGCGTCGGCGCGCCCTGTTTCTGTTAAGGCGATATCGCTCGTCCCGGTGTGGTTACCGGTGCGGCTCCAAGCGGTTTCTCCGTGACGGACGAGCCAGAGCGTCATCGGCCGGGCGCCGTCAGACCGCGGTCGGCTCGGGCTTCCACTGCGTTCATGACGCGCTCGAGTTCCTTGTCGGTCACCGGTTTGCTGAGGACGAAGCCCTCGGCGCCGCTGAAGGCGCGGGAGAGCGCCGCATCGGGACCGTCTGTGAGCAGCACGAACGAGCCTGACTTCTCGCGAACGCGTTCGAAGAACTCCACCCAGTTCAAGCCGGGCAAACGCATGGAGCAGAGCACAGCGTCGAAGCGCAATTTTTGAGCGAGGTCGACGCCTTCTTCGGCGCTCGCCACCGGCACCACGCGATGGTCGCGGGCGCTCAACAGGGCGACGATGGTGTGGCACTGAGTGGCGTCGGGTTCCACCACCATGGTGGTGTACTGCCGCTGTCGCTGCTTGGACGATTCCTTGCTGCGGACGGCTTCCTGCACTGGCGCGAGAGGAAGGTCCACTTCAAAACGGCAAAGGCGGTTCGATGATTTTGCAAAGCGAATGTCGCCGCCGTGACTCTGAATGATTCCGCGCGCGACGCCAAGGCCGAGGGCGGTGGACTCAGTGGCGCGGGTTGCCAGCGGGTCAGGAAACTCTTCGGCGTTGCGGACGCTGTAGCCGATTTCGACGAGCACACGGCGGCCTACTGCGCTCGCGTCGACAGTGATGCTCTTTTCAGCGTCGAGCACGTTCTGCTCGGCGTGCACCAGCAAGTTGAGGAACACCTGTTCCAGTTGTCCTTGAGCGCCGGTGGCAAACAGGGGTTCGCGCGAGGTACGCACTTTGACGTCGATGCCGAGCGTCTTCCACTCGCGTTCACGGAACCGGACGAGGCTTTTCAAAACGGCGTTGATGTCCACCGGCTTAGCCTCTGAATCCTCGGTGCGGCCGAAGGACACCAGGCGAGCCACGATTTCGGCGGCGCGCTGGGCTTCAGCGGCGAGCACCTGCAGGTCGCGGCCGGAGTTGAGTTCGTCGGGCGCGGCGGCCAGTTTTTTCGAGAGTCGCAGGATGGTCTCAAGCGGCGAGCGCAATTCGCTGGCAACGCCGGAAATCAACTGTCCACCGGCGGCGAGCTTCTCGCTACGGAACAACTGCTCGCGCATGGACTGCTGTTCCTGGAGCTTGAGCGAAGTAGCCACCTGATTAGCCAGATGCTGGGTGGCGGCCTGCTCTTCGTGAGTGAAGAAGCGTATGCCTTCGCCGTGGGCCACTTCCATGACGCCCATCACTTCGGTTTGGGCGAACATGGGCACGAACATGACGCTGCGAGGAAGGTCCTTCGCGCCGGCCTTGAAGAACGGGCTACGGCGAGTGTCGGGAATATTCAGCAGCGCGCGATTGCGGAAGGCGAGAGACGCGCCGGTGGCGAGCGGACCCACCGGAGCCTCGATATTCACGCTGAGCGACTCGGTGTCGCGCGGGTTAGACACGCGGTCGAGCATGCGGGTGCGGCGATTGTAGATATAGAGGCGAACGCTGCTGGCGCCTGACACCTGGGGCATCACGGCGGCGAGTTTCTTAACGATGTCGGCGGACGAGGACGCAGCGATGATCTGTTCGCTGAGGGTATTCAGCGATTTCATGGTTTTGCGCTGGGCGGCCATGCGATGTTCGCGAAGCCACCACACGCCTAGGATTAATCCGATGCCGAGCACGGCGGTGAGCAGCAGGAACGGTGGAATGATGGCGCCGCGCTGGAGCATGCGGACGCCCGCCGGGTCGTTAATGAGGAGCTGAAAATAGCGGTCGTAGGGCGGGAGAGGGCAATACTGATTGGAAACTCCGGTGACCGACACGCGGTCGCCGACGTTGAAGCGCTCAAAGCTGTTGCCGGTGTTATCGCGGCGCGTCTTGGGGAGAAACACCATCAACTGGCTATCGCGGTCGGTGATGGTGAGGATGTCGCCGCCGGCGTTGACGCCGATGGAAGCGACGGTGCCCTCGGTGGAAACCAAGTTGCCCAGATAGCGGAAGCTGGCGAGCGTCGGCACGGGGACGTTCTTGGGCATAGGAGGAGCCTCGGCCCCGTCCTTATGGAGTTCCTTCAGCTGAAGCACGGGCAGTCCGCCGCGCCGGACGATGGTGCCGGTGGCGGTAATCTGGTCGCCTGCCTGGTAATGTTCGAGTTCAGCGAGGGGGGCCTGCACCAGCAGCGCGTAGTCGGCTTTGTCCTGGATGGGAAGGTAGAAGCTATCCAAAGCCCAAACGGGCTTGGACGAGACGATGCCGCGGACGCGGACTTCGCGTCCTTCAGCGGCCGGAGCAGAGTCCGGCCCGGTGCGGGCGTTGGCTTGTTCGAGAGTGATCTCGTCCTGGGCCACGCACGTGACGGCCAGCCAGAGGGCAGCAGCCGACAGTCTCAGAATTTGATGCCTGCGAGCCATTCTTCCAATCCCGGATCCCGGAAGTCTCGAATGTGGTAGTCCACGTTTTCGAGAGCCTCGTGAGTTTCCACGCCAACAACTTTCGCGCCCGCCGCGCGACCGGCCGAGGCTCCCAACGGAGAATCCTCAAACACAATGCAGCGGCTTGGGCTTATCTTCAACAGATCGGCTGCCTTGAGATAGATGTCCGGGTGAGGCTTAGGACGTTCCACCTGATAGCCATCTACGATCGCCTGAAAGTAAGGGCGTAAATGTGCCCCATCGACTACGAAATTCACATTAGCCGGTTCGGCATTTGAGCCGACGGCCTTGGGGACGCCGGCGTGGTGATCGAGGAATTGCCGTACGCCGGGCACCATGCGCGCTTCCAGGCTTTCCTGCATCATCTCCCGGTAGAGTGCCTCTTTAGCGGAGCCGTGAGCCTCGATCTGGGCCGGGGTCAGACCAGGCCCAAAGAATTCACCCACGAGTTCGTGGTTGTGCTTGCCGTGCATGCGTTCAGCCACATATTCCGCTGCCAGTCCCGACTGCTTGAGATAGCGCTGCCAGGCCTCGGTATGAACGGGCATCGAATCGACGATGACGCCGTCGAGGTCGAACAAGAACGCAAACTGAGGGCTGCCGCTCAATTGGAAGTGGCCCTCGTTTCGTCGCCCTTCACGTACTTGTCGAACCAGGTGATCATTTCCCAGAGCGTGTGCTCAAGAGATTCGCGGGCGCGATAACCATGAGCCTCAGCGGGCAGCATCACTAGCCGGACGGTGCCGCCGTTGCCGCGGATGGCCTGGTACATACGCTCGCTCTGAATGGGAAATGTGCCGGTGTTGTCGTCCGCCTCGCCGTGAATGAGCAGAATGGGCCGCTTGATTTTATGGGCATTGAGGAAGGGCGACATCTGGAGATAAGTCTCGGGAGCTTCCCAGATGGTGCGCCGCTCGGTCTGAAAGCCGAAGGGAGTGAGGGTGCGGTTGTAGGCGCCGCTGCGGGCGATACCGGCTTTGAAGAGGTCGCAATGGGAGAGCAGATTGGCGGTCATGAAGGCGCCGTAGCTGTGCCCGCCGACTCCGACGCGATTGGGGTCGGTGACACCGATTTCGACAGCCTTGTCGATGGCGGCTTTGGCGTCGGCGACGATTTGCTCGAGGTAGGTATTGTTGACGGTTTCGGGATCGCCGATGACGGGCATGGCGGCATTGTCGAGGATGGCGTAGCCGCGCAGCAGGAAGAACAGGTGGGACATGCCGGTGATGGTGGTGAAGCGCTTGGTGGAGCCGGAGATCTGTCCGGCGGTATCGGCATCGTTAAATTCGAGAGGATAGGCCCAGACGACGGTGGGCAATCGTGTGCCGGTTTTATAGTTGGGCGGTAGGTAGAGGGTAAACGAGAGCGGAGTGCCGTCGGCGCGCTTGTAGGTGACCAGGCGCTTTTCCACCTTGCGCAGTTCAGGCGAGGGGTCAGCGATTTTGGTGAGCGCCACAGTCGCGCCCCCGGTGCCTTTCACGTAGTAATTCGGCGGCTCGGTGGGTGATTCGCGCCGAGTGATGAAGCGGGCGCCGTGATCGTCGAGCATGGCTTCGACGGTCTCGAAGCTGTTCTCGTCGCTTTGGAAGAGGCGTTCCGACTGTTTGGTTTTGACGTTGAAGCGATCGAGGAAGGGGCGGTCGCCTTTGGGGGACGCGCCTTCACCGCGCAGGTAGATATTGTCGCCGTCGACGAGCATGCCGCCGCGGCGTCCTTCAGCCATCACGGGGAGGCCGGGATTCTTGTAGCGGTCCTGTACGTTGCGGCTCCAGATCAATTCGGGAGTTTGGGCGGGATTGTCGAGGTCGGTACGGAAGGTGCGGGCCCAGCGCTTGTTGCGCTCGAAATCATTGACGAGGGCAAGACCGCCCTTATCCGCGAGCATCATGTTTTGATAGCGCTGCTCCAGCTTTATGACTTCGCGAGGCTCGCCCTGGAAGGGAGCGTCGAGGGCGACGACGCGATCGCGATTGATGGCTTTCTCCTTGGGGTTGCCGCCGTCGAGCGCTTCCACCCATAACAAGGATGCGCCGGAGGAAGGGCGCCACTGATAGGCGCGGGGACCGACGGGAACGCCGTCGATGGGCACGCGGTCGAGCAGCGGTTGGCTGGCGACGAGACGCTCGCGCTTGCCGGCGAGGTCGACGATTTCGATGTCCTTGGGAAAGTCGATGTAGGGATGCAGGTAGGAGTAGGGGCGCTTGAGGCGCGCCGTGGCAAGATGCTTGCCGTCGGGCGAGGCGGTGGCGGATTGGAACACGGATGGCGCGCCGATATTGGTCAGGCGTCCACTCTGGGTGTCGAGCCAGGCGAGTTGGGAAGTGGCGTAGTAGTCGAACAGATCCTCGTCGTGAGGCGAAGACAGCATGTCCTCATAGGTGCGGATGGGGCCGGAGCGTCCGCTGGACTCCTGAACGATTGGACCCGCGGGAACGGCGGCCTCTTCGGGGGCGGCGCCGCGGGAGGGAGGAACGAGTTGGAGCAGCAGAGTGCGGCCGTCGTCCATCCAGGTGAGAGGCGTGCCGAGCACGGCGTTGAGGCGAACACCTTCGGCGCGACGGACGCGGCCAGTAGCGGTGACGCCGGTCCAGAGTTCGATGCGGTCGGGGAGTGTCACGGTGAAGGCGAAGGCGCTGCCGTACTTATTCCATCGCGGCATTCCGGCTTTGGAGCCGGTGGGGAGAGCGAGTGTGGTGTCGCCGGTGCCGTCGATTTTCTTGAGGACGAGGCTCGCGTAGCCGATGACGGTGTGGAGTCCGTTGGTGCGCGGATTGATGCGGATGCCGGCCAGACGGAGCATGGGCTGCGAGACTTCAGCGATGGGCGGGTAGCGGAGGGGTTCCGCGAGTATTACGTATGTTTTCGCGGGGCTAACTGATAGTACGGGAGTACTAGGGGCGTCGAGGATTTTTCTGATTTCCGGCGGCGCCTTTTGGTAGGTCACAGCCGCCGGCAGAGACAGCGCCGCCAGGAGAAAAATCAGACTTTTCCGCATTTCCTTGAGCTTACCACCGCTTGCGGGCGGTCTTTGGGTACCCTGACCTAAAGCAATCGGCGATACCCTCCGAATTAACGGATAGATCATGGCTTCACTACTCGTCCCCTGCTCGCTAGTACTACTTGGCTCCGCAGTTTGGGCCGCGACGATCCCGGTGGAGATGCCGGGATGTCAGGATCTGAAACTATTCCCGCGCGTCAGCGGGTGCATCATCACTGAATGCAGCACCAAGCGATCGGAGCCGGTGAAGTTGCAGATGACGGCGGCGGACGCACAGAGTGTGCAAGGGCCGATGTCGACGGTGCATTACGCCTGTCCTGCGCCGCTCACAATCGACCGCATCACTGCCGACCTGGTGCCGACGATCAAGAAAGCGGAGTACGAGATCATCTATCAGGACGATGACGGGGACAGCCGGATTGTGACGGCGCAGAAGGGGTCGCAATGGCTGGACGTGGATGCGACAGTAGACGACATGGGGTCTTTGGTCTACACCTTGACGGCGGTTGAAGTGGGTCCACCGAAGCCGTTGACGGGAGATGTCTGTTCTGAGGTGTCCGCTTTTCCGCTACCGGAAGGATGTGCGTTGACCGATTGCACGTCGAAGCGGAAGGATACGCTCCAGATGCGCTATTCGGGGACCGTGCAGATTGACTTGGCCGGCGCGTCGCGAGTATCGGGGATCTCGTGTGACGCGGCTGTCACTCCCGCTCAGTTGTTTGATGCGGCCACTGCGGCGTTGAAGACGAGCGGTTATGCACAGGTGTTCACGCAGCGTGAGAAGCCGGAGTACTCGTGGCTGACGGCGCGGCAAGGCAAGCGCTGGCTGGAACTGATGAGCTTTCAGGACGCCGAGCAGATCAACTTTCAACTAACCGATGTGCAAGTTCTGGTGGATCCGAAGATTCGCTAATCGCTAAGTGAAGATCGCCCGCGCGTCCGGATATTTCCGCAGCAGCTCGCGTCCGCGGTCTTTTCCCAAAACACTCAAAGCTGTTGCCAGGGCGTCGGCGTCGATGCCGCGGCGGGCAATGACGCTCACCTGGATGTGCGTGGTGAGGGGACGGTGGGTGTGGGGATCGATGATATGCGAATAGCGGACGCCGTCGATATCGGCGAACTGTTCGGAGTGGCCGCTGGTGGACACGGCGCAATTGTGCAGGTCGAGGGTTTGACCTGATGCGCCGACGCGCCAGCCGGCTTTTCCGGTTGGAGGATCGCCGATGGCGAGGTCTCCTGACGCGGCGACGAGGGCGCAGCGAATGCCGTGCTGGGAGAGAACCGCGAGAGCCTCGCCCGCGGCGTAGCCCTTGGCGATTCCGCCGAGATCCAACTGCATGTGGGGAAGGGCGAGGGTGACGGTATGTCCGCGGATGTCGAGGTGGGTGTAGCCGGAGCGGTCGGCGGCGTCGATGAGGTCGGCGGGGGCAGGCAGGCGTTTGAGGCGGCGGGCCTCACGCCAGAGGCGAATGACGGGACCCTGGGTAACGTCGAACGCGCCTCCGCTGTCGGCGGCGAGTCGCTGGGCGTGGGTGAGAACGATGAGCAGGTCGGCGCTGACTACGGCGTGACCTGCCTGGCAGAGTCGATTCAATTCGCTATCGGGCTTGTAGTCGGAGAGCTTGTTGTCGAGGTCGGCGATGCGGTTGAAGGCGGCCCGGAATGCTCTTGCAGGGTCGTGGGCGGCCTCGGCCTTGAGGGTAAACAGCGTGCCCATGTAGGGCTCGGTGGCGTCGTAGCTACTCGGTTTCGACACCGTTATTCCACGCCTTGAACATGACGGAGGCGCTGGGTACTTTTAGCGGACGGATGACGCGGAAGCCGACCCACTGAGCATCGGTGAGGTACCAGATGCTTTTGGGAATCTGGGGGTCCTGCATTTTCCACGAGGCGTCGGAGGGGACGCGGACGGAGCAGGTGAGTTTCGGGAGGGGGTCGTTCCAGGAACCTCCGCGCGCGGTGTGAGGATAGGGCGTCTTCGACTCCGCCCATTCATCGCCTTTGGCGGAACCGGGCGAGTATGCCGCGTACTGATCGAGGGTCCATTCCATCACGTTGCCAAGCATGTCGAAGAGGCCGAACTTGTTGGGCGATTTCGTGCCGACTTTGCCGTAGTGGCCTTTGCTGTTTTCCTTCGAGATGGCAGTGGAGTCGGATGCGGTTTCAGCGGCGCACGCGTGCTCCCACTCGGCTTCAGTAGGCAGGCGATAGAATTCGCCGGTTTTCGCGCTGAGCCATTCGGCGTACTTGTTGGCCGCATGCTGGGTCATGGAGATGGCGGGATAGCCGCCGATCCCCATGCCGAAGCTCATCTCCATGTAGGGTCGAGTGGGGCGGCTCACGGCGTCGAGCGTGGTGTCGGCACCCTTGGTTTCATTGGACTGGTTGGCGAACATGAAGAGCCGGTACTCATCCCAAGTCACTTCGTGGCTGCCCATCCAGAACGGCTCAACCTTGACCTTGCGGACACCGCCCAGGGTGATCTCGCCCGGCGCTACCGGAACCATTTCGAATGAAACATCGGTAGCCGGGATTGTTCTTTTGTAGGCTTTGAACTCCCCCGGCTTTTGCGCCGCGAGCTTGTGGTGAAGTTGATCGACCACATCTTTTTCGTCGCACCACGCGGCCAGTGCGAACAGGAAAAATACTGCCCGCCGCATTAAAGGAACTTGGTTTTCCCGGGGATTGCGATCGGCGCCACAGGCAGGCTCATATTCCATTCGAGCTTGTCGGGAAAAATGTGCTCTTGCGAATTGAGCGCCTGCTCCCAGGTGATTTCGATGCCGGTGTAGGCGGCCATGCGGCCCATGATCGCGAGCATGGTGGAGGTGGCCATGCGCTCGCCGTTGTTGATCGGCTTATTGTTGCGGATGGAGGCGAAGAGGGCGTCGTGCTCGGCCTGGTACATGTCGTTCTTGGCGCCTTCGAAGCTCCAGTTGGTTTGGCCTTCGATGCGGGGCATGGGACCGCGGCCGATGGTGCAGACGCCTTTGGTGCCCTGGATGTAGTCGGAATTCTCGTTGTAGCAGCCTTCGATCTGGCGGTTGGCGAGGGTGGCGCGGACGTTATTCGGATAGAGGTAATTCGCCTGGAAATGATCGTAGATGTTGCCTTCACCGTTGGGGATCATGCGGCCGCCGACGGCCACGCAGGAGATTGGCGGCTTGTCGTGGAAGGCCCAGGCAATCTTGTCAACGGAATGGACGGCTTGCTCGACGATGGAGTCGCCGCAGGACCAGGTGAAGTTGTACCAGTTCTTCACTTGCCACTCGACGTCGCTCATGCCGGCGGGTCGCGTGGAGGCTGGCGGCATGGGCTTCACGGGACTGGTGTAGTAGGTGGCGTAGTAGTTGACGATGTCGCCGATGGCGCCGGAATGGACCTGCTGGAAGGTGTCCATGATGTAGTTGGAATAGCGCCAGCAGAAGCCGGAGACGAGCGAGACGTTTTTCTCCTTGGACATTTTGACGGTCTCGAGCACGTGACGGACGCCGGGAGCGTCGACGGCGATGGGTTTTTCGCAGAAGACATGTTTGCCGGCTTCGATGGTCCGGCGGAGGTGCCAGGGACGGAAGCCAGGGGGCGTGGCGAGAAGGACGACATCGACGCCGCTGTCGATGAGCTTCTGATAAGAATCGAGGCCGACGAACTGCTTGCCTTTGTCGACTTTCACTTTTGCCTTCTGATTTTTGGTGAGGCGCATGAGGCAGTCGTCAATGCGTTCCTGGTAGATGTCGGCGACGGCGGTGAGTTCGCTGTAGTCGTCGGCTTTGAGAGCCTGGGACGCAGCGCCTGTGCCCCGGCCGCCGCAGCCCACAAGCCCGACCTTAATGGAATTGGTGACGGGTGCGCCTTTGAGGATGGCCGGGAATCCGGCAGCGAGGGCGGTTTTGAGGAGGTCGCGGCGTGTGTTGTCGGTACTCATGTTCAACCATTCTACGCGGACCTGTGGTGTGACGGGGCCTAGGACTAATCAATCCCATTCGGGTGAACTGAGCGGCTCATGATGGGCATCAATCGCAGCCTGGACGTCCTTGGCAAAATCGGCATCAGGCACCGGTGCGTAACCCGGTTTTGTTCATATGAACTGGCCAAAGCGATACACTCACTGATCTTCCGGCCCGGCTGCTTGATTGACGAATCGCGGGCGCTCGCGGAATTCCATTTTTCATGTTGGCTTGCGAGCCCGACATTATTTCTTGCGGAGGTGTTCGCGGGCTAGATTCTCGGCGGTGGGGAGGGCGTCGGAGGCGGGGACGCTGATGTCGGGGGTTACGCCGGTGCCTTCCCAATTGGTTTTCGTAATTGGATTGATGGCGCGGGCGAAGGGGACGTAGATTGTGAATTGGTGATCGAGGCGGTGTCCGGAGACGGGATGTGCGCCGCCGCCGGTGGTTTCGCCGACGATGGTGGCGCGTTTCAGGTTCTTCAGGTTGTAAGTAAACTCTTCGGCGCCGGAGAAGGTTCGCTGTGACGTGAGCACATAGACGGGTGCACCGACAAAGCGTTTACCGGGAACGTCCCGCAGCGTCCAGAACTCTTCGGTGTGATCGTCAGCGCGGTTGTAGATGTCGTTGAGGTGAGTGCGCTCGGCGAACAGGTAGGTAGAGATGAGGGCGACCATGGCGGGGTCGCCGCCGCCGTTGGAGCGAAGGTCAAAGATGATGGCGTCGGATCCCGCGAGGGAATTCATGGCGCTGATGGCGATATCGCGGCAGAAGTCCGGGCTGGCGAAGATGTTGAATTTCAGGTAGCCGATGTTGCCGTCGAGGCGCTGGGCTTTTTCGAAGCCGCAGTTCATTTGCTCCAGCTGACCGCGGCCGCCGGGGCCTTCGCCCGGAAGCGGCGAGGCGTTATACCGGACCCGAAGGTGCTTATCGTGGCTGACGGCGCGGAGGTGATTGGTGAGGAGGTCGGCGAAAGCGGTGCTGTCCGTTACCGCGTCGTATTCGCCGCGCTGTTGATGATCCCGAATGGCGGCCGACATCTTTTTGGCTGTGTCGGGGAAGACGTAGTATTCGTCGAGTTTAGAGAGCGCGCCGTCGATGACCCGGTTGCGGATGGGGGCGTCAAGCGTTTGGGCCAGGAGAAGGAGCAGGGGGAGCATCAGGGTGACTGACGCGGAAGGTGGCGTTTGGTACCCGTTTGCCGCTCCCCTTTCTCGTCTTTAGTTTTCGGCGTTTCGCGTTACGACTGCCAGGCGCCGCCCAGGGCTCGGTAAAGCTGGACAACTGCGAGGCGCTCCTGGAGCTGCAATTGGGCGAGCACCAGTTGACCGGCGAAGAGGTTGCGCTGCGCATCGAGCACCTGTAGATAGCTATCCAGACCGCCGGTGTAGCGGAGGTTGGAGAGGCGGACGCTTTCGTTGAGCGCGGCTACCAATTGTTCCTGCTGTGTGCGCTGACGGCGAAGACGGTCGGAGGCGATTAGTGAGTCCGATACTTCGCGGAGGGCATTGTAGATGGCCTTTTCGTAGGTGGCGAGCAACTCGCGCTGTTGCGCTTCAGTGAGGCGCACCTGGTTGCGGATCTGGCCGGCGTGGAAGATGGGCGTCAAGGCGCCGGGGGCGATGGAGAGTACGCGCGCCGGGCCGGTTGCCAGTTCAGTGAGGGCGCGGCTTTGACCGCCGGCGAAGGCAGTGAGCGTGATTTGCGGGAAGTAGAGCGCGCGTGCGGCGCCGATTTGCGCGTTGGCGGCGATCAGATTTTGTTCAGCGGCGCGGATGTCGGGGCGGCGCTCCAGTAGTGCGGACGGAAGTCCCGCCGGGGTGGTGGGGGGAATTGGGATGGACTCGATGCTGCGCGAGACGGGACGGTTGGCCGGTGCCTCACCTAACAGGAGGCTCAAGGCATCCTCTGTTTGTCCCATGCCGCGGCGGACCGCTTCAATTTGCGCGGTGGCGGTGTAGAGCAGTTGCTGGGCCTGGGAGACGTCGAGTCCCGATGCGGCGCCGCGACTCTGGCGTAACTGGGTGATGCGGAGACCTTCGGTGGCGATGTCCTGGGTGCGACGGCTGATGTCCAGTTCGAGTTGGTACTCGAGCAACTGGAAGTAAGCGGTGGTGACGTCGGAGACCAGTGAAACGGTAACTCCGTGGCGTCCCTCCTCGGTGGCGAGGTATTGGGCGCGAGCGGCCTCGGTGAGGCGGCGGAGACGTCCCCACAGATCAATTTCCCAAGACAGCGACGCGCCCACTTGCGAGTAGCTGGAACTGAGATCGGTGCCGGCGGGAATGAAAGTGGACGAGCCGACCGATGATCCGCGCTGAGCGGTGAAGCCGGTTTGAAGGTCGAGGAACGGGAACTGGCGGGCGCGGTTGATGCCATACTGCGCGCGGGCCTGTTCGACGCGGGCGGCGGCAATTCGCAGATCGAAATTCTTATCGAGCGCTGCAATGACGAGTCCGGTGAGCGTGTCGTCGGAGAACACCTCGGGCCACTTCTTGTCGGCAATGGATTCGGGACCGCCCTTGCTGTCGCCGCGGAACTCTGGGGGCACGGCCACAGCGGGACGTTTGTAATTAGGACCTACAGCGCAGCCGGCGATGACCAGGGCAAGCGCGGCAACCGGAAGATAGGGTTTCATTGTGCAGGCTCCGCGGCGGGTAGCGGGCTTGGGGCGGGCCGGCGCCGCCGCTCCACGAGTTCCTGAATGACTACATACAGGACGGGAGTGATGAAGATGGTGAGCAGCGTTCCGGTGATCATTCCACCGAACACCGCGGTTCCGAGCGAGCGGCGCGCGCCCGAGCTGGCGCCATTAGCGATTACCAGCGGGAACACGCCGAGAATGAAGGCGAACGAAGTCATGAGAATCGGTCGTAAGCGGAGGCGAGCGGCTTCGCTGGCGGCGTGCCGGATTTCATCGCCGGCGTCGCGCCGTTCCTTCGCGAACTCGACAATCAGGATGGCGTTTTTGGCGGCGAGTCCGATCAGGGTGACGATCCCGATCTGGGTGTAAAGGTCGTAAGCGTACGAGCGCATGTCGACGGCGAGCAGCGCTCCGAAGATGCCGAGCGGAAGCGCGAACAGCACGGCTAATGGAATGGACCAGCTTTCATAGAGCGCGGCGAGGAACAGGAACACCAGTACGGCCGCGAAGCCGAAGATGGCGCCTTCATTGCCCTGCGCCTGTTTCTCTTGATAGGTGGTTCCGGTCCATTCAAAGCCGTAATCGGAGGGCAGGGTTGCGGCTGCAACTTGCTGCATGGCGTCGGTGGCCTCACCGCTCGAGAAGCCGGGAGCGGGCGCTCCGAGTATCTGGATGGCGCGGAAGCGGTTGTAGCGATAGATAACGTCGGGTCCAGTGGTACCTTTCACGGTGGCAAGCGTGGAGAGCGGAACCATGGCGCCGCTAGCGTTACGCACGAAGTAGCGATCGATGTCGGATGGCTGGGCGCGGTAGCGGGGTTCAGCTTGAACGAGCACCTGCCAGACGTGGCCGAACAGATTGAAATCGTTCACGTAGAGGCCGCCGAGGAAAGTCTGGAGCGTGTTGTAGGCGTCGGAAGTGGGCACGCCGAGCGTTTGCAGTTTGTCGGTATTGACGTGGACGTCGTAGCTGGGGACGCTGGGCCTGAAGGTGCTGATGACGTTGGAGAGTTCCTTGCGCTGACGTGCAGCATTGACGACAGTCTCGGCGGTGCGGGCTAACTGGCGCACATCGCCGCCTCCGCGGTCCTCAAGCATGAACTGGAAGCCGCCGGTGGGACTGAGTCCGAGGATCGGTGGGAGTCCAAAGGCGAAGGTGAACGCTTCGGGAACTTGGGCGAACCCGGCTTGCGCCTTGGCCAGGATGGCTGGAAGTTGGGTCGCTTTGCTAGTGCGGTCGTCCCAGGGTTTCAGCGAGGCGATGATAGTGGCGACGTTTGAGTTGGAGGTGCCGGTGGCGATATCGAGGCCGCCGAGGACGAACACGGTGTCGACGCCTTCGAGGCCCTGGATGATCTTTTCGATCTTGGCGCTGGCGAGGTCGGTACGTTCGGTGGTGGCGCCGTCGGGCAGGCGGACGGAGGCAAAGAAGGCGCCCTGATCCTCGGCGGGGAGGAAGCCGTTAGGCAGCCGTTTGAAGAGAAACGCGGCGGCGCCCGTGATCAGTAGTAGCCCGACGAGTGCGATTGCGAAGCGGCGAGTGAGGAAGCCGACGCCGGACATGTAACGACGATTGGACCAGTCGAACGCGCGATTGAAGGCGTGGAAACCGCGGCGCAGCAAGCCCTTTTTTTCCTTGTTAGCCGGCTTCAGCAGCATGGCCGCGAGGGCAGGGCTGAGTGAAAGCGCGTTGAAGGCGGACAGCAGCACGGACGCGGCGATGGTTAGTGCGAACTGCTTATAGATCTGACCGCTGATGCCGCCGATGAAGGCGACGGGGATAAACACGGCGGCGAGAATAAAGGCGATGGCGAGGACAGGCGCAGAGACTTCGTCCATGGCGGCGATGGTGGCGTCGCGGGCGGCCATGCCGTCGTCGATGTGGCGCTGGACGGCTTCCACCACGACGATGGCATCGTCGACGACGATACCGATGGCCAGCACAAGTCCAAACATGCTGGTGATGTTGATGGAGAATCCGAGCAGTGGGAACAGCGCGAATGCGCCGACGATGGCGACAGGGACCGTCATCAACGGAATCAGAGTGGCGCGCCAGTTTTGGAGGAAGGCGAACACGACGACGATCACCAGTCCGATGGCGATGACGAGGGTTTCCACTACGTCTTTGATTGCGGTGCGGACGAACATCGTCGAGTCATAAGGGACGATATAGTCGATGCCGGCGGGGAAGCTCTTTTTGGCTTCCTGCATGAACCGCTGGACGCTATTGGCGGTTTCAACGGCGTTGGCGCCGGGCGAGAGGAAGACGATCACATTACCTGAGGGCTGACCGTTGAACCGGTTGAAGCCGCTGTAGGTTTGGGCTCCGAGAGCCACGCGTCCGATATCGCGAATGCGCAGCAGGGAAGCGTCGGGCTGAGCGCGGATGACGATGTTCTCAAACTGGGCAGGGTCAGTGAGGCGGCCGGGAGCGGTGACGGCATATTGGAAGTCGGTACCTTTGGGCGAGGGCGCCTGGCCGATGGCGCCGGCGGGATTCTGGCGGTTCTGTGAGGAGATCGCGTTGCTGACGTCGGTGGCGTTGAGCCCCAACTGCGTCATGCGGTCAGGATTCACCCAGACACGCATGGAGTAGACCTGCTGCGAACTGAGGCGCGATTCGCCCACTCCGGCCAGGCTGCCGATCTGGTTTACGAGGTTAATTTGCGCGTAGTTGGTGAGGAAAAGCGAGTCGTAGCGCTTGTCCTTCGACACGATTCCAATGGCCATCAGGAAGGCAGTGGACACCTTCTTTACGGTGACGCCCTGGCGCTGAACTTCAGGTGGCAGGCGGGGCAGCGCGACGTTGACGCGGTTCTGCGTCTGGACGGCGGCGATGTCGGGATTGGTGCCGAGTTCGAAGGTGACGTTGATGGTGAGCGAGCCGTTGTTGGCGCTGGTGGACTGGTAGTAGATCATACCGTCGAGGCCCACCAGTTGTTCCTCAATCGGTTGGGCGACGGTCTTTTCAAGATCCTGCGCGTTGCCGCCCAGGTAATTCGCGGTGATCTGAATTTGCGGCGGAACGACTTGCGGAAATGCGGCGATGGGGAGGGTCGGAATGGCGACCGCTCCGAGAAGGACGATAATAATCGCGATGACGATCGCGAATACCGGGCGATCGATAAAAAAGCGAGCCATAAAACTACTGACCTTTCTCGGGGTCCTGTGAGATGACAGAAGCGCCGCGGTAGGGCCGCGGTTGAACGACGGCGCCGGGCCGGACGGACAGGAGTCCTTCAACGACTACACGATCACCGGGTTTCAGACCCTGTTCGATGATCCATTCGTCGCCGATGCGCTGGCCGGTTGTGACGGCTCTCATCTCAATTTTGTTGTCCTTGTCGAGAGTGTAGACGGACTGAATGCTCTGGTTCTGCAGCACAGCCCGCTGGGGAATCATGAGGACGTTGGAACGGTGCTCGGAGACGAAGCGGACACGTCCGAACTGGCCTGGTAGAATCACGCGTTCGGGATTGGGGAAGCGCGCCTGGATCTCCAGTGTGCCCGTCTTGTTGTCCACTTGGTTCAGTGAGTTCTCGATGTGTCCGGGGTGCGGGAATTTGGTGTCGTCAGCGAGAAACAGTTCGAGTACGGGTTCAGCCTGGGGCGAACTTTTCCGCTGTCGCTGATACTGCATGTACTGCGCTTCGCTGACTTTGAATCGGACCCACAGGGGATCGAGGGGCACGATGGAGGTTAGCGGCTGTTGCGAATTCGCGTTCACCAGTCCGCCCACCGGCACGAGAGTGTCGCCTGCAACGCCGCTGATAGGAGCGGTGATGGTGCCGTACTCGACGTTGAGCGTGGCAGTGGCGAGAGCGCCGCGCTGGGTTTGAACTTTACCCTCGGCGGTTTGAATTTGTGTGGAGGTGTTTACCTTGACGGTGGCGACGTTGGCCTCATTGGCGCGCACGGTAGCATCAGCGGCGCGTAATGCAGCGGTAGCGCTGTCGAGGTCCTGCGCGGCGGCGGCGTTCTGTTCGACGAGCGGCTTCAGACGGTCGTAGTCCTGCTTCGCCTTAACGAGGTTGGCTTTCGCGGACTCCAGGTTCGCCTCGGCTTGCTGTAGCGAAACCTGTTGTTGCGCGAACTTCAGGTCGCCTTCGGCCTGTCGAACGGTACCCTCGGCCTGCTGCACCTGGGCGCGATAAGGCCGTTGATCGAGAACATAGAGCGGCTGTCCGGCGGCCACATATTGACCGGGCTTGAAGAGCCACTTCTCGATGTAGCCGTCCACGCGGCCGCGAACTTCCACCAGATCACGGGCATAGGTTTGCGCGGGGAATTCGGAATAAATCGCCGCGTCCTGTTCTTTTACTTCAGAGATTTCCACAACAGGGGGCGGAGGTTGAGCGTGAGCGGTAGCGGCGCCGGTTTTACAACCGGCCAGGAACATTGCACCGCTGAATAAAAGCGCACCGAGCGCCGTCTTCAATATCATTGTTTTCCAAGAGAAGCTGACTGTTTGGTCAGTCATACCAACATTGATGATTGGGTTCATGAAAACGTCTCAACTATTCGCTATCGATGGCAAAGGTTCTTTGCTTTGTATCCGCTTCACTGACCGGAGAGTCATATAGGCGTGGCATTAACCAAAGATCAGCGTGCGGAACGATTGGAGGAGCGCAGGGCCTTGATTCTCGAAGCCGCGCGTTTCGTATTTGCTCGTCAGGGGTACCGGGACACTATTGTGGACGATATTGCCGAACGGGCGGGGGTAGGCAAGGGCACCCTCTATCTTTATTTTCGCTCAAAGGAAGAGATTTATCTTGCAGTGGTGGTCAGCGATATGCGGCGGCTTGATGAATTGACGCGTGCGCGAATTGCGGAGGCGGGTTCGTGGCATGAGAAGGTTCGCGCGTACATGCAGGTTCGGCTGGACTATTTAGAGCGTCACCGGGACTTTGTTCGGATATACATGGCGGAATTTCGTAGCATGATGTTGCGCGGGAATCCCGTGCCATTCGATCTCCATCAGATGGCGCGTGACTGCGAAGGGCACCTGGCGCAGATTTTTGCCGCGGCTGTGGCCAAGCGGGAGATTCGCATGATCGATCCGGAATTCGCCGCGGCGACGGTCTCGGACCTGACTCGCGGGCTGATGGAGAGGCGCCTTATGGATGAAGCGCCGGTGGCTTCGAAGATTGATTTTATGATGGACGTGCTGCGCAGCGGACTCACTGTTTAGCGTTGCGGGCTGTTACCGGTGTCCCGTAGGGAATTAAGACGGGCAGTCTTTCGTCGCTCTCGATGCGGGCGATTTTCCAACCTTGCTTTTCGCGATCGAGGTGCAAGGTTTGCGCTTCTTTTCGATCCTGATAGATGTACTCCACCCGAATTTCAACCTCATCCCCGCTCACCACTTGAAGATCGCTGACCGCTACTCCCTTGACGGCTGCATTGGATTCGCGGAGATAGCTCGCGAAGTCTGCATTCGCGGTCTCGAAGTAGGACTGTCTTAGGGAGGCGCGCATCAATCCGGTAAACGAGTTGAGATAGCGGTTGGCGTCGCCGGCGCGTGCGGCATCGAGCATATTGAAGACGGTGTCCTGAGGCTGGCCCTTATCTGAGGCCGCTCGCAGCCTTCGCAGTCGGGGTAAGCCAGCGGCGGTAGCGACGACCAGCAGTGTGATAACGAACCAGCGGCGTTTAGACGATTGGGTCATTTGCTTGTGCCGACGATGGTCAAGTCGACGTTGCGGTTCTTCTCGACGATCAGTTTCTTCATTTGCGGCAACACCTGCTCCATCACTTCCAGATAAATGCGACGGCGTGTGACTTGCGGGTTGCGCGCGTACTCGATGGCAATCTGGTTGAAGCGCGCGGCGTCACCGGACGCCTCGTTGATTTTCCTCTGCTGGTAGGCTTCTGACTCCTCGATCAACTGGCGGGCCTGGCCGCGGGCTTTGGGAATGAGGTCATTTGCGTATCCTTGGGCGTTGCTCACAATGCGGGCGGTGTCGGCGCGGGCGCTGGCGACGTCGCGGAAGGCGCCGGCAGCCTCGGGCGGAGGCGCGGCACTCTCGATGTTGATGGTGGAGAGTTGCACGCCGGCGCGATAGGAGTCGAGCAGTTTCTGAGCCGCCGCGCGAACCTCTTCCTGTATGGCAGCCTTTTCGGTGATCAGCACGGCGTCCACGGCACGATGAGCAACGCGGCGGGCAAGTGCGGCCTCGACGGTAGACCCGACCAGTTGTGACGGGTTGTTAGCGTTGAACAGGTAGTGGACCGGGACGCTCACTGAATATTGGACAGCGACGCGGAGATTGATGATGTTCTGATCGCCGGTAAGGAATTGCGACCGCAACGGCTGAGTGCGTCCGAGGACAGTGTCGATCGGGTCGCCACCGACAATCAGCCTTTGCAGTTGCCGCACCTTGAGTTTGGTGACGGTCTCGATGGGCCACGGCAGGGCGTAGTGGAGCCCGGGCATGACACGAGGGGCGGCGACGCGTCCGAAGAGAGTTTCCACCGCTTGTTGATCCGGCGCGACGAGATAGAAGCCGGAGAGGATCCACAAGACGGCGACGCCGAAGGCGATGCGGCGAGGAGTGCGATGCCGTGGTGGCGCTGCCGGCGGTAGCTCAGGCCGGGTTTCGACGGGGCGGGTTTCGAGTTCGAGCGCAAGCGTGCTCATTTCACAGCCGACTCACCCTTGGTTAGTACGCGAAGCAGGTCGGAATCCGAACTGAGGATGGCCGTAGTCTTGTCGTCCAGGACTTTCTTGTACGATTCGAGCGTGCGGAGAAGTTTGTAGAACTGGGGATTTTTCGAGTACGCCTGGCCGTAGATGCGAGTAGCTTCAGCGTCGCCGTGCCCTTTCACGGTCTCAGCCTGTTTGTAGGCGACGGAGAGGATTTCGTCCTTGCCGCGGTCGGCGTCAGCGCGAATACTGAGTGCCTGTTCTTCTCCTTCAGCGCGATACTGGCGGGCGATGCGTTCACGCTCGGCACGCATGCGGGCGTAGACGCTCTGCTTGTTCTGTTCCGGCAGATTGATGCGTTTGATGCGAACGTCGACGAGGCTGATTCCGTACTGTTCCAGCGCGGACTGGCCGGTGAGAGCGACGAGATGATCGAGCAGGGAGTTGGTTTCAATGGCGGCGGGATCGGTGCCCACCAGGGAGTCCATTTTCGTGCGCACCAAGCGCTGCGGAGAGCCCGGACCAAATGATGTCGTGCAGGCGCATTTCAGCGGAGGACGCATCCCCCACGGTTTCGAAGAAGCGATTGGGGTTGCCGATCTTCCAGACGACGTAGCTCTCGATAACCACGTTTTTCTTGTCGCGGGTAAGGAACTCCGATGGCCTGGGGTTGTAAACGCGGAGGCGGCGGTCAAAGTAAATCGCGGTTTGAAATGGCCACTTGGCGTTGAGGCCGGCGGCGTCGACGGTACGAACCGGGCGGCCGAACTGCGTCACCAAAACGAACTCAGTCTCGCGGACGGTGAAAAACATCAGCGAGGCGCCGACGACGAGAATCGCCGCGGCAGCAGCGGGCCAGTATTTGCGATACGGTTCCAGTTCCATTTTCCTCAATCCTCAATCGCGCAAGACGGCGGCGGACGGGAGCACGGCCCCGTCCTCAAGAAACAGCAGATGGCGGCGTCCGCCGGCAGAGTCGACGATCAGCTTCTTTTTTGCGGGCAGCACCTGCTCCATGGTTTCCGGAGCGTCGCGGAACGCCTGCTCCTGCTGGCTGAAACGGATTCGGGTACGGCCAGCCTGCGGCGTTGAGCTTCGGGCGGTGATGACGTGCGCCAAAGCGTGATCGGAGCTGCGTTCGGCGGCAGCAGCGAGTGCCAGCAGATCATTCTCGGAACGGTGGAAGGGGGTAATGCCATCGCCAGCCGCGCAGGATCTCGACGCTGGCGCCGGTAACCGTGATCGAGCCGTCCCAGTTGGTGTCTGCGGTGTCGTTGGCACCGAGAATCACCAGGTAGGACTGGGCGGGACCTACCGTTGTCGTGGCAGCGTGAATGGAGGCCGGCGTTAGCAGGAAGCGTTTTCCGCCGATCACGCCGGCCGCAACAATTGTGAGGGCCACGATTGCCATCACCGCCGGTCTGCTCATTTGGGGCCCTCCAGGCTATCTGCGGTTGTGGTTGGCAGCTTGAGCAGCCTCTTTCAACTCGCGATTCACTTCGTCAAGCAAGTTCTTGGCTTTTTGTGCGTGGCCGTCCATGTCCCATTCATTCGCTTCTTGAGCGGCCGTAACTTTTTCCCAGGCTTGCTGGCTGAGTCTCTGTGCGGCAGCGAGGTTGGGATGGCGTCCACTCGAGACATTGTCCCGAGGCCGTTGCGCAAGTGCGGCGCCGGCGATGAGGAGCAAGAAGGCAGCGGCGAGAACCAGGCCGCGACGGAAGATTCGTGAGTACATCGACATCCCTCCAGTGGGAGATTGATACTCGGCGATTGTACAGAGGAGGGTAGCGGTGCGCCCCCTCAACGTTGCTAGTTTTGTGAGGGGCGGGCTGCTTCAGGGCTACTTTACGATCCGCTGCCGGAGCGCCTTAGCCACGGCCTCCGCTTTGGAATGCACCTGGAGCTTGCCGTAAATGTTCTGCATGTGGAAGTTGATGGTGCTGAAGCTGACACCGAGTTCGGCGGCGGCGCTTTGGTAGTTGTGCCCTTCCACAAGCAGTTTGAGCAGGCGCTGCTCATGTGGGGTGAGTTGAGCGGCGACCGCAGGAGGACGGCGCATCTCGCGAAAGTGGCCGAGTACGCGGCGCGCGATTTCGGGCGACATGGGAGCGCCGCCCTCGAGAACCTCCGAGATGCAGGCGAGCAGTCGGTCAGGGTGCGTTTTCTTAAGGAGGTAGCCGGAGGCGCCGGCGCACAGCGCTTCGAAGATGCGTTCATCATCCTCGTAAACGGTAAGCATCAGAAACGCGACCGACGGATACCGCTCACGCAGCACCGGTAGTCCATGGATGCCGGACATTCCGGGTAGGCCGACGTCGACGAGTGCAACGTCGGGCGGATCTTTCCAGGGAGTAGCGAGCGCCTCCTCCATGGAGGGGTACTCGCCCGTGCATCGATACTTTGCGGCGGCGTTGATCAGCGCGCAGAGGCCTTCCCGGATGAGGCGGTCGTCCTCGATGATCGCCACTTTGATGAGTTGGGGAACCGCCAAGCTCCAAGGGTAGCGGAAACCGAAGTGGGTTTCCCCCTCAACGCTGCCAGGGTTTTCGGCTGTCGATCGGTGCAACCAGCCGGATGCAGGCGCCCCGATCGGGTGCGGCTTCGAGTGACAGTTTGCCGCCGAGAGCCGTCGCGCGTTTGCGCATATGGGTGAGCCCGCGGCCTTTGCAGACTACAGCCGGATCGAATCCTTTGCCGTTGTCGGACACACTGAGCGTGAGCGCGCCGTCGACGCGGTGGAGGTCCACTTCGACCTGGCCTGCGCCCGAGTGGCGAAGGATGTTGTGGATGGCCTCCTTGAAGATCAGGTAGAGTTCGCGGCGGGCGTTGGCGCCGACACGCAAGTCGTGATCGGTGATGGTGGAGCGGAAGTGCAGGACAATCTGGCGGGTCACCAGCATGTCGGTGGCAAAGCGGCGCATGCGATAGACCAGATTGCCCAGGCTGTCGTGGACGGGATTGATGGCCCAGACGATATCGCTCATCGAGTCGATGAGTTCGCGGGAGATGCCGGCGATTTCAGCGAGCGGTATGCGGGCGGGTTCGTCGACTGTGCCGGTACGTTGTGCGACTTCGCTGAGGATTGCGATTTGGGACAGGCTGGCTCCGATGTCGTCGTGGAGGTCAGTGGCGATCCGGGTGCGCACATTGGCCACCGCCAGAAGTTGGGCCAGACGGTAACGGTGGAGGCCCACGGCGATCAGCAGCGTAGCTAGCGCGCACGCAGTCAGAAACCACCAGGAGCGCCAGAGCGGAGGGAGGATGGTAAACGAGAGGCTGGCGGGTTGCGGGCTGACCGCGCCGTCGCTAGCCACGGCGCGGACGAGGAAATGGTAGCTTCCCGAAGCCAGATTCGCGTACACGACGCTGCGCTGATCGGTGGGCGGGCTCCAGGCGAGATCAGTGCCCTCAAGGCGGTACTGGTAGCGGAGCGTCTCACCGGGGGAATAGTCGATGCCGACGAAATCGACGCGGACGGGCGTCTGTTTCAAGCGGAGTCCGGTGATGCCGCTTTCTCCGAGATCGGAAATCGGATGAGGGATACCGCCGACGTTCAACGCCGTCAGGAGGACTGGCGGAGGAGGGCGCGCGGCGCCCAGCGGAGTGCCGAACCACACCAGGCCGTGGCGGTCGCGGACAGCGAGTTCCAATTCGCCGGGCGGAATGCCATCGGCGGTGGTGTAGTGTCTCATAGCGCCCGCGCCACCGGCACCGGGTTCAAAGCGATCCACTCCGCGCCCGGTAGCGGCATAGATCCGTCCCCGATTGTCCTCGGTGAGAGCGGCGATGTAGTTACTTGAAAGCCCCTCGGCGCTGCTCTGCCATATGAGGCGCGGAGGCTCGCTGACAGGATCGTCGACATGCGCGAGACCGCAGCTGGCGCCGATCCAAAGCCGGCCCGCGGAGTCGGTCATGAGGGTTCTGACGCCGCCGTGCATTTGGTTGGCGGTGAAGGTGGTGAAGCGACCGGTGGACCGGCAATAGCGAGCCAGTCCGCCGTGGAAGAGCCCGATCCAGACATTGCCGCCGCGGTCTTCGGCGAATGCGGTAGGGGCGGGGTCGCCGGGCAAGCCCGAGTCCTGGGAGAACGTGGTGACCTTACCCGTGGAGCGGCACCAGCGGGCAAGTCCGTCCTGGTGATTCAGGCCGATAGTGCCGATCCAGATGTCGCGATGCGAATCCTCGTAGATGCGGAAGATGCCGTTGCCGGGCAGTCCATCGTGGGTGGTGTAGATAGCTTGAGGCGGCTTGCCAACGAGATCATCAACGCGCGCGACAGGGGGAAAGCGGAGTAAGCCCTCGCCGGTGGCGATCCACCATTCGCTGTTCTCATCCTGCAACGCAATTTGTCCCCACCCCCAGCCGTAGTCAGAGATGCCTTTTGGCCAGCCGGGCTCCACTGGAAAGAACCGGCGGCCATCGAACCGCGCCATGTGGAGCCGCGAGCCACGACGGATGAAGGCGCAGAGTGTGCCGTCACGGCTTTGGACGAGCGATCGAACAAAGTCGAGACCGTCGGCTTCGGAGTAGATCAAAAAGCCGCTGTGCGCCACTTTCATCGCGCCTGAACCGAAGGTGCCGATCCAGAGGTTGCCGTCGCGATCCTCCGCCAGCGCTCCTACGCTGCGGGCGCTCAGACCTTGGGCCAGCGTGAAGCTGCGAAACTCACGCGGATCACCGGGACTGCTCGCGACGTGCTCGGCGATGCACTCGTTAGTTCCCACCCACAGCGTGCCGCCGGAGGATTCGAGCAGCGACTCGATGCGAGGCGCCGGCAGGCCGTCCTTAACGGAGTACACGGTGAAGCGGGGCTTGAGCGACGGTCCGGGCGCCATGGATTGATCCAGGCGGACGAGTCCGGCGCGCGTCCCGATCCACAGGTGTCCGGCGCGGTCCTCTACCAGGGCCATGATGTAGTCGTTGGGGAGACCATCGGCGGAAGTGTAGCGGCGTTCAGCGCCATCGGGATCCCGGCGGTAGAGGCCGTTGGACGAACCAGCCCAAAGAGTGCCGTGGCGGTCGACCAGTAACGCTTCGAATCCAGAGTCGGAGCGGACATCGCGAAGATCGACGCGTTTGAATTGAGAATCGTTGGCAGCGCGCTTGAAGACGCCGCCGGAAACGCCACTCCAGAGGTTTCCGTCGCGATCACGATAGAGCGCCAGTGGAGGCGGGATGCCGCCATCGCCGGTGGTTGGAAGGCAATGGAATCGCGATTGTCCCGAGCCAACGGGATCAAAACGGCAAAGGCCCCCTCCCGTCGCCACCCAGTAATCTCCGGACGGAGTTTCGATGAAATCAGAGATGAAGTTAGACGGCAGTCCCTGCTCGGTTCCGTAGTTTGCGAAGCGATAGCCATCGAATCGGGAGAGCCCCTCGGCGGTGGTGTAAGTCCGTATAGGCAGGCGACTGGCGTGAAGGAGGAAGCAAGACAGTACAGCCGCCCATAGGGGGAGCTTCTTCACGGCTAGATCATTAATACGCGCGGGAGCGTCAGGGCGTTACTTCTTCACGAGCTTGATTTCGAAGAGCTTGGGCCAAAGCTTGCCGGTGACGAAGAGGCGGTCGTTTTGAGTGTCGTAGGCGATGCCGTTGAGGACGTCGGTGGTGGCGCGTTCGCCGGGGGAGAGAAGTCCCGTGAGGTCGATCCAGCCGGTGATCTTGCCGTCCTTGGGGGAGATTCGGGCGATCCGCTCGGTTTGCCAGACATTGGCGAAGATTTCGCCCTTCACCCATTCAAGCTCATTCAACTCACGGACGGGCTGGCCGCGGTCGGTGACATCGATGCGGCTCTTTTCGGCGAGCGTGGAGGCATCCCAGACGCGGATTTGGGCGGTGCCGTCGCTCATGTAGATGTCGCCGCCGTTATGGGTGAGTCCCCAGCCTTCGCCGGGATAATTGAAGGTGCTGAGCAGTTGAAACCGGCCAAGATCGTAGACGAATCCCCTGTTAGACTGCCAGGTTAACTCGATGATCTTATTGTCGGCGATAGTGATTCCCTCTCCAAAGTATTGAGCCGGAAGGTCCGCCTGCTGAATGACGCTGCCCGATTCCAGCGCGACTTTGCGAACCCAGGAGCGTCCATTCTGACCGGTGCTCTCATAGAGGACGCCGTCGCGGAACTCGAGTCCCTGGGTGAAAGCCTGGGGATCGTGGGGGAAAGTCTTGACGACCTGGTAAGTGTATTCAGGAGTACTAGTCTGGGAGTCGCCACCGGCGCCGCAACCGGAGGCGGCGAGGGCCGAGAGGAAGAGGGCAAACAGGCGGATTCGAACCACGGTCGAGGATACCACGTTCGTGCTATGTTGTTGTGAGGGAACGCTGTTTGAACCTGAAGAGAGGTTAATCCAGCGGTGCCGTTCAACCCGAGATATCGCCGTCGAGGGATGAAAACGGGCAGTTCGATACATAGAACTAGAGACCCATTCCGCTCAGGGCTATACTTCTGAAAGGTCGAAGTATCCGGGCGAAGTAACGCCGTTCCAGGGAGATGAAACAGACGCGACATGCATAAGCCGATCAAGTACGCCGAAAAAGCCGTAACCGTAGCCGCCAATGCGGCTTGGCAGGTCTTTGACCGCCTCAACTCGATCAGTCAGAATCCGTCTTTCACACCCAAGTGGTCAGATAAGCCGCTTTTGAAGTCCTACGAGAAGATGAAGCCGAAGCTCGGCTGGCCTCGTGAGACTGATTCACTGTGCCCCAAGTGCATTCCGGAAATCCGCCAGCAGATCATTGACGGGAAGTTGCCCGTCGAGATTCTGAAGAACGAGAAGCTGGGCGAGATCAAGGCGCAGATTATTGAGCGCGACGGGAAGATCCTGATGGTGAAGGATTGCCCGACGCATGGCCACTTTGAAGACTTGATGTCGATTGATCCGGCTTTCTTCAAGCACCTCGAAGAGAGCTTTCCGGGCCGCGATATTCGCGCCCACAACGACGAGAAGTTGCACAATCACGGTTCGAGCACGATCACGCACGGTCGCGGGTCGGTGTTGACTGTCGATTTGACGAACCGCTGCAACATGATGTGCGATCCGTGTTTCATGGACGCAAACCAAGTGGGCTTTGTACATGAGCTGACTTGGGAAGACATTCAGACGCTGCTGGACAACGCTGCTTCGATCAAGCCGCGGCGGCAGATGTCGGTGCAGTTCTCGGGCGGCGAGCCGACGCTTTCGCCCTACTTCCTGGATGCAATCCGCTACGCCCGCAAGGTTGGTTACAACAGCGTGCAGGCGGCGACCAACGGGATTGAGTTTGCCAAGAGCAAGGATTTCTGCAAGCAGGCCGCTGATGCGGGTCTGCGCTACGCGTACCTGCAGTTTGACGGAATCGGCAACGAAGCCAACTCGCATCGCGCGGTGGGCAATTTGTTCGACGTGAAGTTGAAGGCGATCGAGAATCTGTGGTCGTCGGGCGTGGACATCGTGCCGGTAATCACGATCATCAACGGCATTAACAACGAGCAGGTGGGCGCGGTAGTCCGGTTTGCGCTGGACAATCCGAAGAAGATCCCGTTCCTGTCGTTCCAGCCGGTGTCGTTCACGGGCCGCGATGAAGCGGTGACCGACGAGCGTCGCGAGGCGCAGCGCTACACGCTGTCGCACCTGGCGCACGACGTGAAGAATCAGACGGGGTTGGGCGAGCCGGTACGCGACTGGTTCCCGATTTCGTTCATGAGCACGTTCTCGGATTTCGCGGATCTGGTGCACGGTCCTTCAGCGGACTGGGGCCAGTTGAGCTGCGGTTGCCACCCGAATTGCGGTATTGGCCTGGCAGTAATGTGCGATAAGGAAACCAAGGAAGCGGTGCCGGTGACGGCGTTTCTGAACGCTGACCGTTTGGCGAAGGACATCGCGCGGATCAATGATGCTGCGCGGTCGAGGTCGCTTTCCGTGTTCGGCGTGACTCTGGCGCTGTTGCGCAACTACAATCCGTTCATGGCTCCGACGCACTTCAAGCTGAGCGACATGATCGCGAAGTTCGACAAGTGCTTCGGCATGTCGAAGAAGGCGCAGACGGGCGCGTACGGTAAGGTTACGGGCGATCGTACGATGGACGACATCACGAAGCGCCGCAACGATCGCTGGAACTTCCTGTTTGTCGCGGGGATGTGGTTCCAGGATCTGTTCAACTACGATTTCCGGCGCACGGAGCAGTGCATCATCCCGTACGCGACGCAGGAAGGCGAGATCAGCTTCTGCGCGTACAACACGGGTGTGGGCTGGCGGAACATCATCGAGAAGATGCACATGACGGCGACGCTCACCAAGTGGTACGAGGAGCATGGCCGGCATGAGATCATCGCGGGCGGCAAGAGCTTGCAGATGGCTGATGCTTCGCACTCGTTAGTGTTGAACCAGATCGACGTGGACAAGGGCCGGCAGCACGATCTCGACGATAAGGGTATTGCGAAGACGGCGCGCGAAGAGAAAGTCAGGGCGCGCGACGAGAAGATGAAGCAGACGGCCGAGAATGCGCGGATGGCGAAGCTTTATCGCGAGCATGTGTTGGGCGAGAAGCCGGCGTCGAACGAGCTGGTCCAGTTGGGTGGGATTGCGCCGGCACCGGCGAAGCCTGCCAAGCAGGAAGAGGAAGTCGGCAGTTTCGGCGACTAGCTGCGGTTGGATTATTGGATTTGGAGCCGCTCCGGGGAGTCCTGGGGCGGCTTTTGTTTTGTGTATCGAGGGATAAAGGCGTCCGACGCCTTTATTAAAGGGGTCGGACGCCTTTAATTTTGTGAGAAGATTGCGGCGATTTGGGCACTGGTAGATATATGCCCAGACGACCTCGGGTTCTGATTCCTGGCGCAGCGCACCACGTGACGCAACGCGGCAACCATCGCCAGCCAACGTTCGAAACAGATGCTGACCGATACCTCTATCTCGAACTACTGCACGAGGAGTGCGCGCGTCACGGCGTCCGACTGCTCGCCTGGTGCCTGATGACGAACCATGTGCACCTCGTCGCGGTGCCGGACACTGAGGAGTCGCTTCCTGCGATGATCCAGCGTGCGCATTCCAGATACTCTCTGCTGTTCAACCGGCACCTCGAGCGCGTCGGCCATTTGTGGCAGAACCGCTATTATTCCTGTGTGTTAGGCGGTGCGCACCTTTATCGTGCGATCGCCTACATCGAGATGAATCCAGTTCGCGCAGGCTTGAGCCAGACACCGTGGGAATGGCGGTGGTCGAGTGCCGCGGCCCACTGTAATCCAAGAGCTAACGACCCGATCCTGGGCCGCGACTGGCCGCAGTATTTTCGCTATTGGGATTACGAGGGGTGGCGGGAATCGCTCGCCGCGAAACTCTCCGAAGGGGAGTGCGACGCGATCCGACGGTCGACGCTACTGGGCGAGCCTTTAGGGAGTCCGGAGTTCCTCGACGCGCTGGAGAAGCAGCTCGGACGGCCGGTGCGCGTCGGCGAGCGGGGGCGTCCAGCCGGGAAAAAGGCGTCCGACCCCTTTAATAAAGGCGTCGGACGCGTTTATGAGCTGGGTGCGGTTTTGAGCTAGCTGGTGATGGCGCCTTGGGAGGCGGAGCCTACCAGGCGGACGTATTTGGCGAAGACGCCGGTGGTGTATTTGGGGGCGGGTGGACGCCAGGCGGCTAGGCGAGTGGCGAGTTCCTCTGCTGGCACTGCGACGTCGATGGTGCGATTTTCGATGTCGATGTGGATGAGGTCGCCTTCGCGGAGGGCGGCGATGGCACCGCCGTCGGCTGCCTCGGGTGCGACATGCCCAATGCAGAACCCGCGGGTGGCGCCGCTGAAACGGCCGTCGGTCATCAGCGCGACTGAGTCGCCGAGTCCCACACCCATGATGGCGCCAGTGACGCCGAGCATCTCGCGCATTCCCGGACCGCCTTTGGGACCTTCATAGCGAATTACGACCACGTCGCCAGCCTTGATCTCGCCGGCGGTGACAGCGTGCATGGCGTCCTCCTCGCGGTCGAACACGCGCGCGGGACCGTCGTGGCGCTTGCGCTCAATGCCGGTCACTTTAATGACGCAGCCTTCGGGCGCAAGATTGCCTTTGAGGATCACCAGGCCGCCGTGCGCCTTGAGGGGATTGTCGAGGGCGCGAATCACTTCCTGACCAGCGGTCTCTTTGGCGTCGGCGGCTTCGTCGCCCAGGGAACGGCCAGTGACCGTCATAGCGGAGCCGTCGGCATAGCCACCGTCGACCAGGCGCTTGGCGATGACGCCGATGCCGCCGGCTTTGTGGACGTCGAGGGCGACGAAGCGGCCGGCCGGTTTGAGGTCGACCAGCAGCGGAGTGCGATTGGAGATCTCCTGGAAGTCGTCGATGTCCAGCTCGACGCCGGCTTCGCGCGCCATCGCGAGCAGGTGCAGCACGGCGTTGGTGGAGCCGCCGCTTGCGGCAACCGAAGCAATCGCGTTTTCGAAAGCAATGCGCGTCGCGATGTCGCGCGGCTTGATGTTTTTCTGAACGGCTTCGACGATGATGCGGCCGCAGCGAACGGCAACATTATCCTTTTCCTTGTCCACCTGCGGGACGGCGGCCGTGTTCATGGGAGACAGGCCGATCACTTCCATCACGGTGGCCATGGTGTTGGCGGTGAACTGACCGCCGCACGCACCGGCGCCGGGACAGGCGGCGTCTTCGATAGCGAGCAATTCAGCGTCGCTGATCTTGCCCGCGGCGTTGGCGCCAACCGCCTCAAAGACGTCTTGCACGGTGAGATCGCGGCCGTTGTGGCGGCCGGGCATAATGGAGCCGCCATAGAGAATGACGCCGGGGACGTTGAGGCGCAGGAGCGCCATGGCCGCGCCGGGGATGGTTTTGTCGCAGGCGACGAGCGCGATGATGCCGTCGAACATGTGACCGCGGCCCATCAGTTCGATGGAGTCGGCGATCAGGTCGCGGCTTACGAGGGAGGCCTTCATTCCCTCAGTGCCCATGGTAACGCCATCGCTGATGGCGATCGTGTTGAACTCCATGGGAGTGCCGCCGGCGGCTCGGACGCCTTCCTTCACCTTGCCCGCGAGCTCGCGGAGATTGAAGTTGCAGGGCATGGTCTCGAGCCAGGTGTTGGCGATGCCGATTATCGGCTTGCGGAGGTCCTCGTCGGTGAAACCGATGGCCTTGAGCATGGCGCGTGCCGGCGCGCGATCGCGGCCCTGGGTGATGGTGTAGCTCTGAAGTTTCATCAGAACTGCATCGTATCAGGTCAGAGCAGTTCGTCTTTGATGAGGCTGCTGCCTCTGAGTGCCGCGGCGGCGGCGTAGGCGGTGAGCGCACCTGTGCTGACGAGAGCGAATACGGTAGCACCGGCATACCACGACGAGAAGTCGGAGGTAATGGGCAGGAACAGAATCAGCAGATTCACGTAAAGAGCGACGAGCATGGCGAGGAAGCCGACGCGAGTGAGTATCAGGTAATTTACAACGGCCAACGCCAGTGCAAACGGAACGTCGATGAGAGGCGCTGGAGATCCTCCTGAGCCTGTAAGGGTGAACAACACGATGAACCCGATGGCCGCCAGCCATTCGCGCCGTAGCAGAGTCCGGAGCAGGAACAGCAGCATGAACGCGACCAGCACCTGGAGCAGCGTATTGGTGGATGCAATGAGGGCGACCGACGCGGTATGGCGCGCGCCGAGGAGGGTGAACAACTGAGCCTGGGTGGACGGCAGCGCCCCCAGCGGTTTTTCGATCAACGAACTGACGCCATTGACGAGGACGAAGAAGCAACCCACGGCGATACCGATAAGAACATCGCGGCCAACTAGAGGATCGTTATAACCGCCGGACAGAAGGCGTGTCCAACTCACGATGGCCTGGGGCCAATGACGACGGACGAAAGGTTCCACCGCGACGTAGCCTGCCCAGATGGCGGCAGCCCACATCATGGCGTAAGCGAGAGCTCGAAATCCCGTATTCAGCTCCCATTGGGTGGGCAGATGAGTCACGTTGATCGTGAAAATCGCCATGTAGACAATGAGGAAGAAGAACGCCAGGCGAGACGCACCCTTAGTGTCGCCGCGCCCGCGTTTCAAGTTGTGGCGGGTCAGAAGAATGGCGGTGATGAGGAGTCCGATGGCGACCGCGAAGATACCAAGCTGCGCCACGCGGACGCCGACGCTCCGCACAAAGGGTTCCATGCGCGCGGGCCGCGTCCACGGTCCCACCACCGAGAAGAAGACGGGCTTACCGCGCAGGGACGCGGCCTCAATGCGGAGCTGAGTCTGGGGGGCGCCGGGCATGGGCGCGTTCCAGGCTTTGCGGGCGTCGGCGTAGACGGGCGGAGTCCATTGAGGCGGTGTGTCGGCGGCTTGCGCAGGATCGATACCAGCGGCTTTCAACAAAATATTCCAGTCAACGGCCATGCCCGGCGGAGCGGGATCTTCGACCTGATTGGGGACGGCGTGAAAAGTGAGCAACCTGCCGCGAGGGTCGAGGCGCTCGAAGATCATCCCGGTGCTATCCATCGACGGATCTGTGGGAGTGACACGCGACTTTTCGGGCTCGAGGTAGCGCTGGCTCTGGCGGTACCAATACGTGATCACCGGTGGGTGGCCGGCCTGCAAGCGGGGCCAGCGCTCGGCGGCGGGAATATTGTGGTCGATGTACTTGAGCGCGTCGTCGTCGTATTCAAAGTTGTTGGCCCAACTCATCGGCTTGTCGGTGTAGCCGAAGCTGGCCGCGTAGTCGCGAGCTTTTTGAGCGAGCACTTCGGGGGGCAGCTCGAGCGGGGAAGTGGCGACGTAGCCAGTCATCGGCAGAATGATAACGATGGCGATCATGCTCACGATGATGGTTGCGAGCAGGGAGAAAGCAATCCAGGGGCGGACGCTGGAGGTTTCGCCGCTGGCGGCTACGAGATCAGGAGAGGGCGTTTCGCCGGCTGCGAGTGCGGCGGCCAGCGGATCGCCACCAGGAAGGGCGGCAGCGACGGCGAGCGCGGAGCCCGGGCGATTGCGGGGATCGGGTGCGATGCAGCGGAGGATGACGCGCTCGACCGCCGGATCCAGGTCCTTCACCACCTCGGTGATGGATGGCGGAATGGTGCTCTGCTGCACGCGGATCATGTCGGCGAGCGTGTTGCCTTCAAACGGCCGCTTGCCGGTGAACATCTCGTAAAGCACGAGACCGAGCGCGTAGATATCGCTCTTGACGGTGACTTCACGGCCGCTGAGCTGTTCAGGCGCCATGTAAGCCGGCGTGCCGGCCATGATCTCAGCGCCACCGATTTGTTCGGCGACGGCGGCGAGACCGAAGTCCATGATGACCACCTGGCCGTCGGAGTCGATCATGATGTTGGCGGGTTTGAGATCGCGGTGGACGACGCCCTTCTCGTGTGCGGCTGCGAGCCCGGCGCAGATTTTGCGCGCGAACTCGACGGCGCGTTCGGTGGGCAAACGGCCGATGCGGCGGAGGAGCATGCCGAGGTCTTCGCCGTCGACGTACTCCATGGAGATGAAGAGCTGGTCGTCGACTTCGCCGATGTCGTAAACGCGGCAGACGTTGGGATGCGAGACCTGGCGAGCGATGCGAACTTCGCCATGGAAGCGTCCGAGCATGGCGGGGTTGGCGGCCATGGAAGCGGGAAGAAATTTCAGCGCGACTGGCTGATCAAGCGTGAGGTCGTTGGCGCGATAGACCTCGCCCATGCCGCCCTGGCCCAGCATTCCGATGATCTGGTAGCGACCGGCGAGCATGGTGCCGGGAGGGAAGCGAGCCGGCTTGATGGTGGACGGCAGTCGAGTGCGGCCGAGCGATGTGGAGCTAGCGAGACTGGCGGAGGGTGCCGGCGGCGGTGTGGCGGGAGTGTTCGCGGCGGCCACCATAATCATGGTGGCGTCATCCGCGCTGGCCGGCATGGAAATTCCACAAGTCGAGCAGGTGCGGTTCGATTCCGGCACTTTCGACTTGCAGGAGGGGCAGGTCTGCATGCTGTGCTGCTAATGTAGCAAACATGGCTCGTGTCCTGGCGATTCACGCCCATCCTGACGACGTCGAAATCCTGGCTGGAGGGACGCTGGCGCTACTTGCCTCGCGCGGCCATTCAATCGTGATTGCGACGATGACGGCAGGGGACTGCGGATCAGCGGAATTCAATGCCGAACGGCTCTCGGAGATTCGACGCGCGGAGGCAGCCCAAGCGGCTGGCCTGATTGGCGCGGCCTACATATGCGCGGAGTTTCGCGACCTGGCGATCTTCAGCAATGACGGATCGCGCCGCAAGGTATGCGAACTCATTCGCCGCGTGAGGCCTGACCTGGTGCTCACCGCGTCACCGGCCGACTATCATTGCGATCACGAGGCCACCAGCGCGCTGGTACGCGACGCCTGCTTTGGCGCGTCGACGCCGAACTACGTCACCGGCGCGAGCGGAGCGGTATCGGCGCTCGAGGCGATCCCGCATTTGTACTTCATGGATTCGATCGAGGGAGTGGACCGCGACGGCCGTCCGGTGGGAGCGGACCTGTGGGTGGACGTCGGCGAGACCTTCGCGCGCAAGCGGGAAATGCTGGCCTGCCACGAGAGTCAGCGCAACTGGCTGCGAACGCAGCATCACATCGAAGACTATCTCGAGACCATGGAGAAGTGGACTCGCACCCGCGGCCGTGCGGCCGGTTTCGAATTCGGCGAAGGCTTCCGCCGATACCCTGGCCATCCTTATCCCCAGACACCGTTACTTGAGAACTTGCTCGGGCTTGGTTAACATAGGGGTTCCTGCCTTCTTCCCGTCCAAAACTAAACAATGCGAAGTAAAAAGATCCTCGCGGTTCTTGACGACCTTATGTTTACCGTCAAGATCAACGACCTGGCGAAACGAGCCGGGCTGACTACGGATTTTCTAAAGTCCGAGCACGATGTGCTGGAAAGGGCCAAAGAGAATCCGGCGTTGATCATCATCGATCTGAACGCGCGCTGCGTACAGGCAGTGGAATTGATTCAAAAACTCAAGGCTGCGGCCGAGACCAAGGGCGTCAGCATACTTGCGTTCGTGTCTCACGTGCAGGGTGAACTGAAGCAACAGGCCCAGGAAGCGGGGTGCGACATGGTGCTGGCGCGCTCGGCGTTCTCCACGAATTTGCCGCTGATTTTGAAACGTCACGCGGCATAGATCCGGCAGTCGCTTTCAGTGACATGCTGGAAGCATGCAAGCAAAACTAGGGATCGCGCTGTGCACCGTCTACGCTGTGGCGTTTGCGGCTGACCCCGGTATGGGGTCGCTGAAGACTCGCGTCGAGCCCGGGCGGGCGGGAGTTTTCATCGATGGCAAGTATGTGGGTCCGGCCAAGAACTTTGGCGTTGCGCGGACTTACGCTGTGTCCGTGGGTGAGCACGAGGTGCGCCTGGTGGAGCCTCGCTACGAGGAAGTGGTGAAGAAGGTCACCATCCTCGGGGGCAAGAAACTCGAAATTAACGAGACGATGAAGGCGCTACCTTTGGCGAAACCGCCATTCGGTACCATTCGCGTTGAGCATCCCGACCACTTCGCAGCCGTTTACATCAATGGACGCTTCATGGGGCACGTTGACGAGTTCAGCAATTTTGCGCAAGGTTTGCAGCTGAACCCGGGCACCTACGAGTTAAAGATTGTGCCGGCGTCCAGTGGCGCTCCGGTGTCGCGCACTGTAACGGTGGAAGCCAACAAGACAGTGATCGTGAAGTAGTCAATCGAGCTGCCGGGACCAGCGGTGATCTTAATCGTGGCGGAGCGCGACGGCCGGATCTACGCGGGCCGCGCGGCGGGCGGGAATGTAGCAGGCCAGCAGAGCCGCAGTCACCGACAGGAGGGAGACGCCGCCTAAAACTAGCGGATCGGTGAATCGAACGCTGTAGAGCAGAATCGAGAAACTGGATGCGAAGCGGGCGAGCGCGAGCGATGTGGCCACTCCGATTGCAGTGCCAGTGAGAGTCACGCGGAGCCCTTGCGTGACCAGCATCCGTACGACATCCCAGCGCGTCGCGCCTAGTGCTATGCGAATGCCGAGTTCAGGGATCCGCTGAGCGTTGGAGTAAGAGAACAGGCCGTAGATCCCAACGCTGGCCAGCAGCAGCGCAACGGCGGCGAAGGTAACCAGCAGAATCATGGGGAAGCGCTGCCGGACCATCGAGCCGCAGACAAGGTCCTGCATGGTGCGGACATTGTAGACGGGCTGATCGCTACCCGCATTGTAAACGGCATTCCTGATTGCCGGCATTACGGCGGCCGGGTCGAGCGGCGTCCTCACCACCATCCTCAGATCGCTGCGAAATGAGGGAACCCAGAGATCGGACAGTTGATAGAAAGTGCCATAGATCTGCGGTTGATCGTATAGCGCAGCTGAACCGTCGAGGTGCGAATGTTCGACATGCCCCACCACGCCCACCACCCGGGCTTCGCCCCAATGAGGGACCGTGACCGTTTGACCGACGGGGTCTCGATCACGGAAGTACTTTTGAGCGAGGACGTCATCGATGGCGATGACTTTTTCAGACTGAAGAGTGTCGGTGCGAGATACGAAACGGCCGCGCAAGAGCGGTATTTGGAGAGCACGGAGGTAATCCGGGCCGGTCCAATAATAGTGGCGCGGGGGATCTGGGCCATCGACGCCGGCTGTTGCGAGCCGACCCAAAAAGGTCCCGAGTTGGAGTTCTCGCTGAACGGCAGGAGTGCTGTAAAGTCGGCGGCATCAATGCCGGGAATCTGGCCAAGCCGTTCCACCAACTGCTGGTAGGCGACTCTCGTGGCCGGAGCGCTGACAGTGAAGGCTGGTGAGAGTCCAACCTGGAACGAGATGACGTGGTTCGCATGGAAGCCTGGATTCACGGTCCATAGGTTGTGGATGGTCCGGAAGAGCAGACTGCCGCCGGTAAGTAGGACCAGTGCGAGCGCGATTTGAAAAACCGCAAGGGTCGCTTGCGAGCCATGATGGCCGCCCATTGAGCCGCGGCCTCGAGACTTGAGCGCCGACTGGAGATCGACCGTTGAGGCCTTCAGCGCGGGCGCGAGTCCGAACAGAATCCCGACGAGCATCGAGACTACCAGTGCGAACAGGAGAACGGGAACATTCAGTCCAATGTTCTCCATCCGAGGCAGTCCTAATGGCGCGTCGGGCGGAACGGGCGAGCAGTAGATTGGCGACGTTGGCGCAGGCGATGAGCAGGACGACGCCGACGGCGGCGAGCAACAGGAAGAGTGTCGGCGCCACATCGCCGACCAAGACGTCCTTGAGCGGCTGGATGGAGGTTTGCAGTCCATTCTCGGTGGCGGGATTGAGTTGGTCGATGTGCTCCTGAACGACATTCAGCTCAGCGCGTGCCTGATCGATGGCGACGCCGGGGGCGAGCCTTGCGATGGAGGCAATGTCGTGATTGGTGCAATCGTTGCGGATCAGCGGGTCACCGCGACCGAGCGAGACATAAACGTCGGCGGGCGAGTGGAAGCGGAAGCCAGGTGGAAGGGCGCCGACGATTGTGTAAGCTTCGCCATTCAGGGTAATGGACTGGCCGAGCGCAGCAGGCCGGCCCTCAAAGCGGCTTTGCCAGAGGCGATGGCTGATGACGGCGGCGGGCATTGCTCGATGACGGTCCTCGGCGGGCGTGATGGCGCTTCCAAGGGCCATGGGAACGCCGAGAGTCTCGAAGAATCCCGAAGTGACTTCCTTACCGTCGACATGTTCCGGCGTGCCGGGGCTGGTAAGGTCGAAGCCGTGTGGCGCAAACGCGGCGAGGCTCTCAAACGAGCGGGAGTCGCGCTGCCAGTCGAGGAAATCGGGATAGGAGAGCTAGGTGGCATACTTGAGCGCCGGATTGTAGAGCAGTGCCATCACCAGGCGGTCGGGTTGAGGGTAGGGGAGAGGTGGCGAGCACTGAGCCCTGGAGCGCACTGAAGATGGCAGTATTGGCGCCGATGCCCAAGGCGAGCGTCAGGATGGCGGTGACGGCGAAGGCGGGACTCTGGCGTAGTGAGCGGGCGGCGTAACGGAGATCACTCACGAATGAGCCGGCAACGATTCTGCCCATTTGTCACTCGAGGCCGAGCGGTTTCTTTGGAACCTCTTCGAGCAGCATACGCCGCCGGCGGGCGGTCTCGTAGGCCATGTGGCGTCCGGCAAGCAACAACCCGACGACGATCACCAAAGGCGGGTTTGATCGCAGCGCGGCGGGTCCAAACGGACGAACCATTTCGAGGGCACCGAGCAGGATCAAGACGAGTCCGATAATCAGGACAATCCGAGAGTAGACCATCCGCGTTTCCTATTCCGATTGTACGCAAACCTGTTGCCTGATTCCGTGCGTGTGCTATCACTATTGCGTGGGTTGCCCTTTCTTTGAACCAACCGGAAAGCTCGAGGGAGGGAATTGGGCGACACCGCCGCGGATGCCCCTGGGAGACACTTGCACGGGAGTGTGCCGGGCTGACGAGAACGACTATCACCCAGCTGACGAGATCCTGCGCGAGTATTGCAATCGCGGATATGGGCGGTTTGGATGCTCGCGGTTCCCGGCGGGCGCGGATGACGCCTTGAGATTCTCAGTGGAATCATCGGCTGATTCGGGCATGGTGAGGATCCAGTATGTCTACGAGCGAGAGTATGGTCCCACTCGTCACGGACGCCTCGACTACCCGAACGTCGACGGACTCGAGGGGCGAGCTGCACAGGCGCAGCTAAGGATCTTCGTGAATGAGTACTTCGGTCGAATCCGGCGTCGCGCCGAAGTCGAACCAGAGGGCTAGGAAATATCCTGGGCCTGGGTGCCTTACGCCTTGTACATGTACTTGACGTTGTGCTTGAAAACGAGCACGTTAGGCGCGTCCTCGCGGTTCACCTTGAGGCAGGTTTTGTCGTACCACTCGATGACGCCCGTGATATTCTCACCGTCCTTGAGCACGATAACCATCGTGGTCTTGGACTGCATCTGCTTGACGTAATAGTAATTCTCAGCGTTCGTCTGGTCTGGAGGCGCGGTCTTTTTCTGTGCGCTCGCCGCACTGCTACTACTGATTTTCCTGGTGACCATGGATTCCTTCGCTTCGCCGAGCGCGGGTCTGATTAACTTACGGTTCGGAGGCTGCACTGCGCCACTAACTCCTTGAGGCATACGATCTTCCGGGCAACGATCGACGACCGCCGGAGGTGCGAACAATGCGTCCGGAACGTGTCTAATCACTCGTATCATACCGCTTCCAGCGACTCGAATGCAGTGATTTTCGTCACCCTTTAAACAACGGCTCTCAGCTCCAAAGCGAGGGCGTCGAGCGCAATTGCCTTTTGAATATTCCGGCGCAGGAGTTCCACCAATTCGTCCACCTTGGTGACCGCCGTACGCAGCCAATCGAAGGACACCTGGCGAGAGATCGTTTCCAATTCGCGGCGGATGTCGGGATTGTGGATGCCGCCGGCGTTCTGCTGGGCCAGGATGAGGTCCTCGAGCAGCACGTAAAGTACATCCAGGTAGTAGTCGAGCTTTTCGGTCTTGCGGGCGTTGATGTATTCGGAGTATTTCATCCACTCTGAAAACGGCGCGACCCGAGCACCTACTTCGAGAAGCTTCAACATCGCCGCGCGACGCTTGTCGTAGGTCTCAACATCAATTGAGATGGCTCTGCCCGGACTGCCCTTGGCGAGAGCGAGGCGCTTTTCGGTATGAGTGACCCCTCGATGTTTAGCGAAGGCTTGCATATCGTCGAGAGATAACCCGCCCAGGTGAAACTGCACGGAGCGGCTGCGGATGGTGGGCAGCAGGTCGTAGGGATTCTGCGCCGTCATCATAATGATGAGGTGCTCGGGCGGTTCTTCGAGCGTCTTCAAGAGCGAATTGGCGGCCTGTTCATTGGCGCGGTCGATGCCGTCGATCAGGAAGACGCGCCAAGGGCCGTGTAAGGGCTTGTACTGCGCACGTTCTTTCAGAACCCGCATCTGCTGGATCGAGATTTGGCGAAGCGGGCCGTCGGGCGAGAAGGTTATGAAGTCGGGGTGCGAGGAAAACAGCAGCGGATCCTCCGCCCGTTTCTCTGACGGCCACTTCTCGCGCAGCGCGATTAGCGACAGGTTTTCGTCGCTCGAAAGATCGTCCTTCTCGATCTTGGCCGAGTCGCCGATGAGCGCGGCGGCGAAGCGGCGGGCAAGAGTCGCCTTGCCGAGGCCTGCGGGACCGTCGAGCAGCAGCGTCTGCGGAATACGCTTTTGCGCAATCATGTCCTCGAGCACGCGGACAACGTGATGATTTCCGAAAAAATGCTGGATCATTAGTGCGAATTCTGAATCAGTCGGTAGATCGGCTTCAGCGCTGGATATAACACCCGGTAGACCTCGTGCCCGCGTGCGTACAGCTGTGACTCGTGGCTCCTGGGCTCGAGCCGCTCAGTCTCTTTAATAGCGGCTTTGCAGGCGGATTGCACATTGTCGTAGGCGCCGCTGCCTACCAGCGCCAACAGCGCGGCGCCGTAGGCTGAGCCCTCTTGCGTTTCGAGCATCGACACAGGCTTGGCAAATACATCGGCCAGCAGTTGCCGCCAGAACGCACTCTGAGCGCCACCGCCCGAGAGCCGCACGGAGCGGACGGGCACGCCCATCTCTTCGATCACGTCCAGGCAGTCCTTTTGGCTGAAGGACACGCCCTCGATGACGCTGCGGACGAGGTCGGCGCGGGTATGCTTTGCGGTGAGGCCGATCCAGGCGGCGCGGGCCGACGAATCGAGATGCGGAGTCCGTTCGCCCATCAGGTAAGGAAGCCAGAATAGTCCCTGCGATCCACACGCCGCTCCAGACGCTTCGAGCGTGAGCTGGTCGTAGGACTGGTTGGACTCCACCTGACTGCGGAACCACTTCAGGCTGAGTCCTGCGCCCTGCGTGACTCCCATCACGTGCCACATGCCGGGGACAGCGTGGCAGAACGTGTGCACCCGGCCGTCCGGGTCGTAGACGGGCTTGTCGGTATGCGCAAAGACAACGCCCGAAGTCCCGATGGTGCACGAGACGATACCCGGTTCAACGATTCCGCTACCAACAGCGCCGGCGGCCTGATCGCCTGCGCCGCCCACAACCGGCGTTCCTACTTTCAGTCCTGTGGCCGCTGCCGCCTGGCCGTGAATGCGCCCGCTGATGTCGGGGGACTCGTGGACGTAGGGCAAGATATCGCGATCGATGCCGAGCGCTGACGCCAGGCTATTTGACCAGCGCCGGTGCACGACGTCGAACAGCGCCGTGCCGGATGCGTCGGATACGTCGCTCGCGTACTCGCCGGTGAGCTGGAACCGGATGTAGTCCTTAGGGAGCAGGAGTTTCTTGATACGTGCGTAATTGGCGGGCTCGTGATCGCGCACCCACATCAGCTTGGGCAGCGTGAAGCCGGTGAGGACGGGATTGGCGATAGCCGCCACCACATTCTCGCGCCCCACTTTCGCGTTGATCGCATCCACCTGCGCCTGGCTCCGCTGATCGCACCAGATGAGGGCGGGACGGATCACGGCATCGCTCGAGTCGAGCAGTGTTAGTCCATGCATCTGCCCGGAAAGTCCGATGCCGGCAATCTGGTCGCCCTTGATTGCCGCGGCTGCCAGCACTCCCTTGATTGCGCATTGTGCAGCGTCCCACCAATTCTCAGGGCGCTGTTCAGCCCAGAGGGGCTGCTCCATCATCATTTCTTCGTGGGGAGCGGTGAATGCATGCGCCAGCTTGCCTTTTTCGTCTATCAATAACGCACGTGTACCACCGGTTCCGATGTCGATCCCGAGCCAATACATTGTTGTCCTTAAACCTTAAGTGAGCGGCCCCATCAGCGGCAGGTAGGCCGCGCCGTAGAGCCCTGCTTCATTACCGAGAGTGGCCTTGGCTACTTCGGTTTTTGAATTTCGATAAGTGAACGACCGCAGTTTGATCTCGCTCATCATTGAGGGTGCGAAGAATTCCCAGGCCGGCAATACTCCGCCGCTCAGAAGATAGAGCGGGTAGTTGAAGATGTTGATCAAGTTCGCGATGGCAATTCCAAGGGCACTGCCCATTGAGTGGAACACCATCTTCGCTTTCTCGTTGCCTTCAGCCGCTAGGAGAAAGACTTTTTCGGCCGTCAGTCCCTCGCCCAAGCTGAGCATCCGCGCCATAGCGGTGATGGCGGTAGCGGAGGCGTGCTTCTCGAGGCAACCGTAATTGCCGCAGCCGCAAGGATTGCCGTTCGGAATCACCGTCACATGACCGAGTTCGCCCGCCATGCCGACCTGGCCGTGAATCACGCGACCGCGTGAGATGATGCCGCCGCCGATGCCAGTGCCGAGCGTCAACAAGACGAGATCCTGCACATGAGCGCCGGCGCCGATCCACTTTTCGCCGAGCGCAGCCGCGTTCGCGTCGTTTTCAAGTATTACCTGCGTGCCGAGCCGCCGTTCGATCTCATCGCGTACCGGGAAGCCGTCAAAGCTGGGAAGGTTGTTGGAGCCGACGATAAACCCCTTCTCGATTTCGATGAAACCGGGGACGCCAATGCCGACGCCCGCAAAGCGCATGTCGAGCGTACGATCACGCAACGTCACGATGGCGCTTACGATGTCGGAGATGACGGCGTCGCGTCCGGCTGAGAGTTGAGTGGAGCCGGAAATCTTCTGGAGTATCTTGCCGTCACGGCTAATGGCTGCGGCGCGGAGATTAGTTCCCCCAAGGTCCACACCGATCGAGAAATCAGTCATAGGCTAGGTGGCCCTGATACGGCGGAATGCTCGCGCGAGGGTCCGGTGATAGTGTATCAACGGAAAGTTGGAGGGCGCGGACCTTACGGTCAGGCGTAGCCTTGGTTGTGCGGCGTTCACCGGAGCCCGTACTAGGTTCTTTTGCCCCCTTCCCGAATTGATGGTACTGGACCATAATCACTACGGGTGCTGTATGAATCCCTCCCGTAGAGAGCTAATTCGTTTCGCTAAGAAGCCTCGAGTGACAGTTGTACGGGATAAGCCCCCGAGAGCCGGTACGCCGTTTTACATCGCGGTTGGGGTGGCCTGCGCGTTAGGCGTCCTGATCATCATTGGGACTGCTGTTCTCTTCCTCCGAGAAACTCGCCATGCTGAAGCTGCGACGGTACAGCCCGTTGCGGCTCCAGCAGAGGCGGGCGCACCTGTTGTAGCAGCCGAACCGGAGCCGGCTGCTACCACTCTCCCCGACGCGCCGGCGGCACGCATTTCCGTTTTTCGCGTCCCCCGTGCGACACGCCACGCCGTCGAGGCGAAAGCGTTTCACGGCACGATCTGGCCGCCGCAGGAAGGTAAGGCGGAGGCGGTGAAGCCAGAGATCGCCGGGTTGAGCGTCCCCGACAAGGCAGAGGTGGAACCTGCCGCTGAACCCAAAGAGGAAGTCGCGGCCGCTGAGCCTGCGACAGGCGACGAGCCCGATGGACAGTCGGCGGACAAGGCTGCGCCTCACCGCGTGAAGCGCGTCTTTGGAGCGCTCATCCGTCCCTTCCGCGGTCGCTAACTTCAAAGCAGAAGCTCCGCTTTCTTTAGATACCGCCGTTACTTTCTGACGCGTGTGGCATCATACAACCTATGCAACCGCAACAGATGCCGACGCCCGAGTTGATCTTCGACACCTTGAATGCGTACCAGCGGACCACCGCGCTGACTGCAGCCATCGACCTGAACCTCTTTACGGCCGTGAGTGAGGGCAACGATACCGCAGCCTCAATTTCCGCGCGTATTTCCACCAACGAACGGGCGACACGCATCCTTTGCGACTACTTGTCGATGATCGGATTTCTGAAAAAGGAAGACGGGCTTTACAAGCTGACTCCCGATTCCGCACTCTTCCTTGACCGGCGCTCACCCTTCTACCTCGGCACCACTGCGACCTTCCTCTCAGGACTTCGTCATCAGCATTTTTTCGACAATTTCGCCGATGTGATTCGCAAAGGCGGCACTCTCATGGGCGAAGGCAGCGTGTCTCCTGAGAATCCGATGTGGGTGGAATTCGCGCGCTCCATGGCGCCCATGATGGTTCTGCCCGCGCACGCCATCGCGGGAATTCTCGCGCTCGAAGGACCTGTCAAGGTGCTGGACATTGCCGCCGGCCACGGTTTGTTCGGGCTTGCGATCGCCGGACAGAACCCTGAGGCTCACATCACTGCCCTCGACTGGCCAAAGGTGCTGGACGTTGCGCGAGAGAATGCGGAGTCCCGCAAACTGACCGCGCAGTATTCCACGATTGAGGGCAATGCGTTCGAAGCGGATTTTGGCAGCGGCTACGATGCCGTGCTGCTAACTAACTTCCTGCATCACTTCGATCCGGCGACTAATGAGCAACTGTTGCGCAAAGTGCGCGCCTCACTGAAGCCTGGCGGTAGAGCCGCCGCGTTGGAGTTTGTGCCGGACGAGGGGCGAACTTCGCCGCCCATTCCCGCAGCCTTCAGCATGGTGATGCTGGCCACCACGCAGGGCGGCGACGCGTACACTTATCGCGAATTGGAAACCATGTTCAGCAATGCCGGGTTCAAGGATTGCCAGCAACACTCGGTTCCGCCAGGCGTACAGCGGTTGGTGGTGGGCACGGCGTAAGTTCACTGCTTCCGGTAAGTCATCGGCTTATCGTGGTCCCAGTAGCGCATTTCCAGATTTGCCCCGCGGATCAGCAATCGCTCCGCCTTGAACGGGACCGTCGTACGCGATACCGTCATTGTCGGTAGCCGCCTCCGCCTTTCCAAGAACGGCCTCAATATGCGGGACCGGTTGTGCGCCCGCACCCTGCACGCGAACCCGGATCTCGGAGTGCGCGGCTTTCTCGCTGCTGACGAGCCGAAAGGGCTTGGCCGCGGCAGGATCGCTGGTCAGCACCACGGCGTCACCATCCTGCTTCCACTTACCCTTGGCCATATAGTCAGCGGCGCCGTACGCGAGCATGTACTCGAAAGTCCCATTCGGCCTGAGTAACAGCTGAGAGCCGACTTCGCGAACCCCTTCGAGCACGTAATGACCGGCAAAATCCGCGCCCTGGCAGGCAAGGCAGAGAGCCAGAAGCGCGACGCTTCTCATTGGACCGGCAGAACTGTCATCTGCCCAATCGCGCATTCTCCGGCGCTATCGGTACAAGCACGCGGGGAGAGGTCCTTGTTAAAGCAGATGCGCGCCTCCTGCAACTGGCCGCGGGTACACGACACGCGGAACGCAGCCTTTGGAAACGACGGATTCGCCTTCGCAAATTCGTCCTCGATTTGAGCAGGTGCGAGTTCCTGCTCCTGAGCCGGCGCCTGAAGCATGGCGGGAATTTTGATACTGTCGCGTGCACGCCGCAGCGCCGCGAAATAGTCGGCCGACGTCAACCCGCTGCAGGTGCCGTGGTTGGCCCACTCGTGCTGAATCAGACTCTCTGTCGGGACGTATCGCAGAGTGACGTCGATAATCGCCTGCGAGACGGGACGCGCCGATCCGCAGCGTTGAGGTCCGCGGCCTTGTTCCGATTGCGGCCACAGTCCGTGCACTACGAATCCGACTTTGCGACCGCGGCCACATTCGCGGGGATCCTTATCGCCGGTGGGTCCGGCACAGAAGTCCGGCGCCCACGACATCGATAGTAGATAGTACGAAAAATCGCCAGCAGACGCTGATTCCTCGTTCCGGCTATGCTTTCGTTTTCTCGGTTCGGCTGCCGCTGAGATTGCCAGCAAAAGGACGAGCGCAAAGCTGATAGGGTAGCGCATGGAAATCATGGTATCAGGCGATGCCGTTACCTTTCTTTACCTCGTAAGGCTCTCCGCGTACGTCGTGTTAAATTAAAGGTTTCAGACCAAGGGGCTTATTAGTGATCTTTGTTCCAGGTATCAGGTTGCTGTCCGTTTGCGTGTTGTTGGCCGTTCCCGTTTGTTTGTTCTCGCAGGACCCGCCCAAGCCCACCGTCCCCTCGATCGCCGCGCCGGCGGGTTCCGAACCAGCTCAGACTCCCGCGCCGGCACCCGCGCCCGCGCCGAAAGTCGCGCCCGGCAGCGATATGGAGGACTTCTCCATCGGCCTTTTCGGCTGGTTCAATCCTTCGCATTTCCACTTGCGCAACGGACACGCCGCCACCGTCGGCAACAATCCGGCGAACCTCGACTACGGTGGGAAAAACAGCATAACGCCCGGGGTTGAACTCAGCTTCCCCGCCGGCAAGTACAACGCGTTACGGTTCTCGTTCTTTCAGGCGAAGGGCCACGGCGGCAGCATAACGCCGGGGGCGATCAAGGTGTTTGGCGAGGACTTCGCCGCCGGAGAGACCATCGCCGCCAATTACAAACTCCAGAACTTCAAAGCGTCGTGGGAGTATTTGTCCTGGCCGTACCCGCCTGAGAAAAGCTCTTTCCGCTTCAAGACTCTGTTTGGCGTCCAGTACATCGGAGTGCAATCCACTCTCCGCGCGCCCATTTTCGATTTGATCAACGGCACCGACACCACCATCACCGCCAAGCACTACTTTGTCTATCCGTCGCTCGGCGCGGGAGTGGAAAAGCGAATCACCAGAGCCGTCCGTTGGGAACTGAAGGGCGAAGGCTTCTGGCTGCCCCACCGCTCCCAGCTTTGGGACGTTCAAACATTCTTCGCCGTCCAGGGCACGCACCTCGAAGTTCTGATCGGCGGACGCGCATTGCACTTCCGCACTTCGCCGCAGAAGGCCGAGTACATCTACGCGACGATGCCCGGCGCGTTTCTCGAACTGCGCTGGCGCTTCAAGTACTAAGAGTCAGATTGCAGGGGACGCCCTATCGCGGCGCACCGATCCCATTGCGGAGATCGTGCAGAACGCTCAATACGCCAGGCACGAGTGTGATGACGAACAGCACAGGCAGAATGAAGAGCACGATGGGGAACAGCATCTTGATCCCGGCCTTGCCCACCGCCGCCTCTGCGCGGAGCCGCCTCCGCTGCCGCAGCGCGTCCGCGTAGACTTTCAAAGCCTGCGACAGGCTGGTGCCAAAGCGCTCGCTTTGCACGATCATCGCCGACAGCGACTTGATGTCTTCGATACCGGTGCGGCGCACCAGCTGCTGGAACGCCTTTCCGCGCTCCTGGCCGGCTTTCACCTGCATCACGACGGTTGCGAACTCTGCGGCAAGCTCAGGATAGATGAACTCCATTTCCTCGCTCACCCGCATCATCGACTGATCGAGCGCCAAGCCGGTTCCTAACACGATTCCGAGTAGATCGATGGTGTCGGGCAGCGCGTCCTGCAGCTTCTGCCGGTACCGCCTCACCAGCCGGTGCAGCACCTGCTTGGGCAGCAGCCAGCCTAGCAGCAGTGGGACGATTACGCCGCCTACCAGCTTTGTCATGAGCGGATTGTCGCCTTGCAGGTACATCATGCCGGTGAACAGCGCGGCGGTGAACGCAAGTTGGAAGAAGGCGAACAGCACGGTGGCCTGCTTCCTGCGGATTCCCGCTTGCGCCAGTTCACGGTCGGTTTCACGAATCCAATCCTCGCCGCCCGGCAGCAAGCTGATGGCGTACAGAACCCCGTTGACGAAGCCGCCCCGGACGCGCCGTCGCTGAATCTTCGTCGTCGACACCAGGGCATGCGCCTGCAACTCGGTCAGGCGTTCGCCGAGCGGATCCTCTTCGTTGCGTAGCAGTTCAATGCCGCTCCAAATCAGCGCTGCAACAATCGCGAACATCACCACGAAATAAAGTGCACTAATCAACATTTCTAGCTTCCTGCAGTTAAAGCTTCGGACTGGCAATCTTGCGGATCACCAGAATCCCGACAATCTCCGAAATAATCGCGTACGTCAACCACTTTGACCCGGTTTCGTCGGTATAGAGCAAACGGATGTACTCCGGCTTCAATATCCAGAATCCGAACCCCACCACAATCGGCATCGCGCACAGCAGACCTGCCGAGAAACGCTGCTGCGCCGTGGACGCCCTCATCTTCGCGGCCAGGTTCAAGCGCTCGCGAATCAGCAGCGCAAGATTCTCCAGCACCTGGACCATATTTGCGCCCGTTTGCCGCTGTAGAATCAGCCCCGTCACGAAGAACTTCAGGTCAATCAACGGCACGCGTTTGCCGAGGTTGTGGAGCGCCGGTTCGATTTGCGAGCCTAGCGCCAGTTCCTCGATTACCTTCTTGAACTCCATGCGCACCGGGTCGAGTGACTCCGTCCCAATCGTCTCCAGACCCGCATGGATATTGTGGCCCGCCTTCATCGAGCGGTTGAAGAGATCGATCGCGTCTGGCAGGTGCTGTTCAAACTTGCTGAGCCGCGACGACCGCTTGTGCACGATGTAGGCGATGGGCATCGCGCCTGCCAGCAGTGCGAACATCAACCGCAAGAGGATTAACGGAAGCCCCAGCAGTCCCAAGAGGAAATAGGTGCCGATCGCCAGGATTACGCACAGCGAAAACACTTCTGGAGCGCGGTATTTGAGGTTGGCCTGGTGAATGTACTCCTGGAGACGGCGCAGAAGGCCCATCCATTGGAAGAAGTCGCCGACCGCCGCCAGCGGACCACGACGATCACGCTTCAACAGATCGGGCGCTGACCGTGAGCGCGCGCCTGACGACATTCGCACTTCCCGCAGTCGCGCAGCCAGGATCTGCTGCGACTCCTGCTGCGGCACTGACCACACGTAGTACCCGGCCGCCGCCAGCGCGCCCGAGAAGATGAGAAATGCGATGACCAGGAACATCCGCTATTTCTCCTTCACCTCGTGAACTTCGTGGAAAATCGACTGCGGCAGGCTGATCCCATAAGCCTTGAGCCGCTCCGTCGAAACCGGCTTCAGACCGGTTGCCGCAAAGCGTCCCAGCACCTTGCCGCGCGCGCTGACGCCCGTCCGCTCGAATGCGAAGACGTCCTGCATCTCCACATGCTCGCCATCCACGCCTACTACCTCGCTAATCGACATGATTTTGCGCGTTCCATCGTTGAGGCGCGCGCACTGCACTACCACGTGGATCGCTGATGCCAGCATTTGCCGGATCACCTTGTCCGGGATATTCTGGCTCGCCATCATCACCATCGTCTCCATGCGCGAAAAGGCGTCACGCGCGGAATTTGCATGCGTCGTGGTCATCGAGCCGTCGTGGCCCGTATTCATCGCCTGCATCATGTCCAGCGCCTCGGGGCCGCGGCACTCGCCAATGACAAGCCGGTCGGGACGCATGCGGAGCGCGTTGATCACCAGGTCCCGCTGAGTCACTGAACCTGCGCCTTCGATGTTCATCGGCCGAGTTTCAAGGCGCACTACATGCTCCTGCTGTAGCTGCAGCTCAGCTATATCCTCGATAGTCACCACGCGCTCGGCCTCAGGAATGAAGCGGGAGAGTGTGTTGAGCATGGTGGTCTTACCGGAGCCGGAACCGCCCGACACCACGATGTTCAGCCGCGCCTCCACCGCGCCGGTCAGAAAATCGAGCATGCCGGTGGTCATGGTCTCGTTCTTCAGAAGGTCTTCAGTGGAGAGGAGGCGCTTGCCAAACCGCCGGATGGAAAGCACGGGGCCGTTCAGCGACAGCGGCGGGATCACGGCGCAAACGCGCGAGCCGTCGGCGAGCCGGGCGTCGACAATCGGCGAGGAATCGTCAATGCGGCGCCCGATATTCGACACGATGCGGTCAATGATCATTCGCACGTGGGCTGTATCCTTGAAACGAATGTTAGTCTCGACGAGCTTGCCGCCGCGCTCGACGTAGACGCTGTCAAAAGCGTTTACCAGGATGTCGCTCACCGAGTCGTCCTTCAGAATCGGCTCCAGCGGACCCAACCCGAAGACCTCGTCGAGCACTTCTTCAATCAGACGCTCGCGCTCAGTCACCGTCATCGGAATGTTCTCTTCGTGGACAATCCGCTCCACGACGTTCCCGATCTGCTCCCGCACTCCATCTTTGTTAATAGCTTTTAGCTGATCGGGCGACAGCGAGTTCAGCAGCTTCAAATGAATCTGCGTCTTGATCTGAAACCAGCGATCGGTTGCCGTGCCCGGCCTTGGCGTGGGTCGGCTTCCCATTAACTGGCCTTAGCGGCATCCTTCCGTACACCGGTTGCTTTGTCCACAAAATTGCGGAAGGCGCGGTCCACCTCGGGCGCTGACTGCCGCTCGGTCACAAAAGGGCGGCCGCGGTTGATTGCCGACAGAAACGAGGCTGACTGCGGAATGCCGTAGAAGGCAGTTTGATTTAGCGTCTGTTGGATCTGCTCGAGCGTCGCGTAGTTCGGATCCGGCTTCTTGTTGTACCGGTTCACCACCACCTTGAGCTGGTCCTGCGTGAAACCCAACCGCACAAGCGCCGCGATGTAGCGCTGCGCATTGCGGATCGCCGGGAACTCCTGCGTCGTCACCAGGAAGATCATTGACGACGATTGCAGCGCTCCCAGCGAAACCTCATCGGCCAGGTTTCTCCCCGCGTCGATCACGATTGAGTCGTACTTCTCAATCAGGAAAGTGGAGAACTCGCGGAACATCGGCTCGGTAAAGTACGCACGGTGCTCCATCGCGTCCGGCGGTCCTACCAGGAAAAATCCGAGGGGATCGCGCGACACGAAGCCTTCAAACAACGCCTGGTCCATCTTGGCAAGATTCTCGCCTACTTCCTGGAGCGTGTATTGCGGCGACGCGCCCGTCTGCATCGCGCATTCATTCGCCGTCCAGTCGAGGTCCACTAGTACGGTATTCTGCTTGCGCTGAGCCAGGACGCTGGCGAAGTTTACGGCCAGAGTAGTTGTGCCCACTCCGCCCTTTGCGCCGAGAAACGTGTACACCTTGCCCAATTTGCTGGTGCCGGCGGCCGCGCGCCTTGGAGCTTTCTCCAGGCGCGTCATCGCGTCGCGAAACTCCGATCGCTTCACTGGCTGCACCAGGTAGTCGCTTGCACCCGCCCGCAGAGCGGCGATCACCGTCTCGCCATCCATCGAGTAGTTCGAGGCAATGATGTAGAGATCCGGCGCGGCCTGCTTGGCTTTCTCAATCGCCTTCAGCGCACCCTCGGTGTCTGTGGAGAGATCGGCGATGAGCGCGGCCTCGGGATGGCGCTCCAGGTCCTGCAGAACACGGATGTAGAGGTTCGACGACACCTCGGTATATTCGTTGGACACCTTGGCGCTCTGGATGTTCAGGAGATTGTCCCGCACCATCTCCCGGAACTGCTCATCGTGTGAAGCCACCAGTAAAGGGATTGACATAGATTCTCGCTACGGCAGGCAGGTCCCCTGTTCGGGATCGCAGCCCGCGCTTTCGATTGCCATCGACGTCTGGAAGTTGGGCATCGCAATCGGCGGAAGCCCTAAATACGCCTGGAAAAACCGGAACTCGTAGTTTCGCACGGTGACGCTCACCGCATCCGGAACGCACGAGGTGGAGCACTCGCCGTCGCAGCTGAACTCGGTAAGCGTGCCAGTGTCGGCATTCCGCGAATAGTAGGTGACGGCGAGTTCGGCGGTTCCGGTGGTGATCTGCTGCTGGTCAACCATTAGAGGAACGTGCGACTTCATATAGGCGATGACGTTCTCGGCGCTCGCCTGCCAGCAGTGAGTTGCCGCGTACCGCGCACCGTCGCGCGTGAAGTCGGCCGCGCTGTGCCAGATCCACAACAGTTCCGCGGTGTAGATGATGCCAAACGTCAATGGCAGGATTACGGCGAGGTACGCCAACGCGTACTCGACGGTCACGGCACCCCGCTGCGCGCGTCTACGTCCCGCCATAAGGCACCCTCACGTGCGGCTTCAGCAGAAACGGATCCACGGTCAGCCCGAAGAATAGCGGCCGCACCGTGAAGCCATTCGGCATGTCCACAACGATGAAGTCAGGCGGCAGTCCACCGGCTGAGGCGTCACAGCCGGTGAACGAACAGTCGCATTGCGCAAGCGTATTGCCGGCCGCTTCGTAACGTTCTGCGCGGACACTCACCTGGTCGACGGTGAGCCCGTTTACCAGCGCATTGCCGCCGTCCGGCGATCCCGTCACCGCGAGAGTCTTCGCCGCGATCAGCCCCGGGTCGGAATCATTGCAGAAATTCACCGACTGCGTGGTGCCGGCCACACGCGCCACCGTGTCCATGATTTTCTGCAGCGTGTAGTAGGTGTAAACCACGCGCGCCAGCTCCGTCATGCCCAGTAGCAGCATGATCAGCACCGGCGCGATCAGCACCGTCTCAACCAGCGTCGACCCTCTGCTCCCGCGCTTCACTGGTGCAGAACCACCTTCCCCGGACCGCTCGAAATCTGGCAGCCCGAGACACTCCCTTGCTTCAACGGCACCGGACTGCCGATGAACAGCGCTCCAAACCGGCCATTTGCATCGGCCACGTTGACGTCGACGCCGCCCGCCACCGGTTCCACCACAAACTGGCGAAAGCCGAGAACGGTCATGGCGCCCACCGCTGTGAGCACGTCGACAACTGCCACCGTGATGACGCGCCGCCCGTTGCCCTGATACTGCGTGTAGTCGGTGGTCTCTGTGACTTCGGTGTCCTGCGGAAAGATCGCACTCATCGTGTCAATCTCAGGAATGCCGGCGCATTGCGCGGGATACGTCGGCTCAAAGCGGGACGTCAAGCCGCACATCCACGACACCACCGATGCTCCCGGACTCACCGTCGAGCACTGCACAGGCGCCGCTGTGGCCCAAATGAGCTCGGTGTTATTCACCGTCAAACAGGCTTGCGTGGTGGAGGCGTTGGCCGGCAGACCGCCCGCGCCGTCGCGGTACAGCTGCGACTGCTCGTCAGTGAAAATGACCGGCGCCGTGTCCAGGCGATTGAGCAGGAGATACGGGATGCGGCCCGCCGTATTCGGCAAGCTGCCCGGAATCGGATTGCCGTTACAGACATAGCCGAGCGTGTATTCGGTCTGCGGAACAAAGCCGAAGTTCACCGGCTCGGTGCCATCAATCGCCGCCACCGCGATCGGCTCGATACCGCATCCAGTGCACAGAGGAGCGCTAATACCCGCCACCGCTGCGGCCTGAACCGCAACACGCCGGCTGCTGGCGAGCGACAGAAAACTCCAGAACGTCAGGGGCGCCTCGGCTGTCAGCGTCACCCGCGCATGCCGTGCCTGAGCGCCCGCCACTTCGCTGCCGGTGGATCCCGCCGTCGCGTCCACCGCCGTCGCAAAGTAGGCCGGATCGGGCGCCTCGCTCGTCAAAGAGCCGTTCGTCTGTCCAATTGCGAGTCCGCCAAAGAAATACTTGTTGCCGAAGCCGCTGGCGTTTTCGAGCGTCTGCCGGGCGTACAGCGTGGCCGCGTCGCTCGACACGTCGGTGCCCGCCAGTTTCTGTGCCGCTGCGATCGCCATCGAATTTGCCGCCGATTGCAACTCGCCTCTCACCAGATACAACTCGCCCAAGTCGAATGCGAATCCCATCAATCCCAAAAGCACCGGGACGAGGATCACCAGCAGCTGCACGGAAGCAGCGCCGCGCGAGAAGTCCCGTGCGGGAAGCGTGCTACTTCGGTTCCACGTGCCCACGGGATCCAACAAATTCCGGGTCCTTTGACTTCTTCTTCGATTTCTTTTTCTGCTCCAACGACTTCTGCTCCACCACGCTAGGCAGGAACGTTTCCATCATGTCGGGCAGCTTGGCGTTCTCGCCCACCGGCAGAGGCTTCACAAATCGCGGCGTCACCACCACCAGCAGTTCGTCAGTGCTTTTTCGCGTTGAGCGGCTGCGGAACAGCTGCCCGATAATCGGAATGTCTCCGATTCCGCGTACCTTGCTAAGCTGCGTTTCCACGCGATTGTCGATCAGTCCGGCGATCGCAAAACTCTCACCATCGCGCAGGACAACTTCTGTATCGGCACGCCGCGACGAGATCGCCGGAATGGTGAAGCCTTGAAGCACCACGCCGTTTGTGAAATCGAGTGAGCTGACCTCCGGCGTAACCTTCAAGTTGATCCCGCCTTGAGCCGTCACCGTCGGCGTAAAACCAAGCTGGATTCCAAACTTTTTGAACTGCACGGTGATCACCGGAGAAACCGCGCCGCCCGTGGTTGTGGAGTTTAACGTCGGGAAAGGGAACTCGCCGCCTGCCAGGAAGCTGGCCTCCTTCCCCTCGACGACAATCAGATTCGGCTCAGCCAGCACTTGCAGCAGATTGCGCTGCTGCAGTGCTCGAATGGTCGCGCCGATGTTGAGGTCGGGACGGAAGACGAAAAGGTTGAGCAGGTCGGCAAAGTTCACCGTACTGGCGTTCGACGCGTTGTCCCCGAGCTGAAGCGGGCCAAAACGCGGCGTCTGAAATTGCTGCGTCGTGGTGGCGCCAAGCATCTTGCCGTTGGAGCTGAAGTAATTGAAGCCGAGTTCCGACAGCGCTACGCGGTCAATCGATGCGAACTTCACTTGCAACAGAATTTGCCGGGGCTCGTTCGGTGGTGGAACCACGAGCAGGTTGACGACATTCTTGGCGCGCGCTCCTGCCAGTGCTTGCGCCCGCTTCGACTCTTCAGCAGACGCCGCCGTACCCGTCAGAACGATAGTCTCGCCGTTCCAGTTGAAATCGATCTTCGACGCCGGCGTCGCCCTGTGCAGTTCGCCTGCCAGAGCTTTCCGCGTACCCTCAAGCTCCGAGTTGTCGGCGCTGACAGTGACTTCGTAACGGGCCGGCGAAGCGTTCGACTCCCACACGACGATGGTTGTGTGCCCGGTGCCCTTCGCATTCACCATCACCTCGCGCGGCGATACCACAACGGCATCGGCGATCTTCGGCTCCGCCACCACCACGCGATTCACATCGTCTTTGAACTGCAGCAATTCACCGCGCCCGGTCATCAGCGAAAGTTCGTGCAGGGAAGGTGTCTGTGCCATCAGCGCCAGTGCGGCAGCGCATGCCGCCAACCTTCCAGCTTGCTTCATCATTGAAAGATTTCCTGAACGTGTTTATCGCCGCGGTAAACATCGACGACATAGCGAGGCTTTGGCGGCTCTTTCTTTTCCACTACGATCTTCTTCGGAACCTCGTCATCCTGTCCCGTCAACTGCGCCCATGCCTTGTTGCTGCCGAGATTCGTCATCCCCCGCCGGCCGCGAATCATGCCTGCCAAATCCATATCCAGCGCTGTCGTCGGTTGCCGCGACTCGCTCACGGACCGGTCCAGCGGATTGCGCAGCGCCAGGCTGATCTTGCCCTGATTCTTCGCCCACTCGAGTTTCCGCGCCTGCTCCGGAGTCACCAGCAGCGTGGCCGCGCGCTGCGTCGTGCTGGCGCCGGTAGCAACGGTGGTCGTGCCTGCAGTCGGGGCCGCGGGAGGGGCGGCTTCTGTGTTTCGACCAATCGCGAGCACGGTGACGTCTTCCACCACCGTCGTCGTCAACGCCTCAGCCATCGAACCGGTGCGCGTGAACAGAATGTCGACGTGGGCTCTTGGCTGTATCAGCCCCGCGACTCCGCTCGCGTCGGTAAACGGCACTGAGATCGCGCGCTTGCCGGGATCAATCGCCGACGCGATTCCTTCCGCGCTGCCCGACCCCGCCAGGCGCTGGCCCGAGATGACTTCGCTCGCGTTTACCGGCGACAGCAACACGCGATCGATGGCGACTTTCTCGTCCAGCACAGCTGACTTCGGCAGATCTTTCTCAGCCACGCTCACCAGCCTTACATCGGTCTTCTTCAGTCTCGTGCCGGCCGGCAGGTCTCTTACCGCCGCTACAACCTTGACGGTCTTCTCCATTCGTGGAGCCTTGGTGCTGGCCCACAAGAACCAGGTCAGCAGTGCGGCGGATACCCACGCGCCACCGAAGATCAGCAGTAGTTTTCGACGATCCATTGTCAGTGTCCCGGCGCGGTCAGCATGGTTGCCGTCGCGTCCTGATAGCTCTTCTGCCAGCCCGCTTGCTCAAGCGCCGGGATCAGCGAATAATTGTTCGGCAGCAAGGCGTGAGTGAAGCCGGCTTGCGCCACCTGCTCACGCCAGCCAGGCCGCGCCTCGAGCAAGTGCAGGTAGTCTTTCATGAATTGAGAGCCGTAAAAATCACTGCGGCCGTCGAAATACACCTTACGCGCGCCCCCGAAACGGTAGATCAGATAGCCACCGAACTTATCGGGCGCCAGGAGTCGCGCGTCCGCGGGTAATTGGCTCACGACAGCTGAGGCCTTCACAGGAAATTGATCTTCGGGGAAGCCGGCTTGTGCCGTTCGGGTTACCGCAAACAACACGGCGAGCACTACCGGTACCAACGCCCAGCCTCCAAGCCGGCGGTCGATTACCCGCAGTCTCTCCGAGTAATCGAGCGCATTGTTCAGCCTGACCCGCAGCACGGGTGCAAGCCCCCGAGCGCGTCGCAGAGCTTCCGTGATTGCTCCGTTGGCGAGCGGGAGCGCCGCCAGCGCCACTAGCGGTAGTCCGCGAGCCGATCGCAGGCCGATGCAGAGGAATAATGCACTCACCAGGAAATGATGGAAGCGCCGCTCGGTCAGCGCTACCACCGCGCCGATACAAGCGATGGCAAACGCGAGCATCACTTGCCCGGCACCGGCAGCATGAAAGTTGAAGCTTTGAAACTCGCCGATGCGCGCCAGCAATTCCGAATCGGAAAGGTACGCGAGCACGTGGCGGTGAAGATTCCAGCCATAGGGATTTACGAACGTCCCAGCGGTCAGCGCTGCCAGCGTGATCGCACGCCCCCGCCAGTTGTAGCGTTCCTGCCCGTTCCAAATCAGCGTCGCCGCCAATTCGCCCGCCAGGTAGAGCAGGGCAATTAACGGACCCAGGAAAAAGCTCGCGTGGACGTTCGCCCAAACGATGCCAAGTGCCAGGAAGATCACCGGGGACGCGCGACGCTCCAGCGCCAGCAGGCACCCGAGCAGCAACAGCCAGCCGAACACGTGCGGACGCGCCAGCCAGTGCATGTTTACCGTCGAGAGCATGGGCGCCGCCATCAGGCACGCCATCAGCAGATCGCCGCCGATCGCAAAATGCAGGGCAATCCACAGCCCCGTACACGCCGCGATGGCAATCGCGAACAGCGCAGCCACACCGGCCTCACCCGCGGAGCGATAGGCGATTGCCGTAACGACATCAGCGCCCCATTCCCAGTCAAGCCACGACTGTCCGCCGCGAGTGAAGGAATAAGGATCGGTGGTGGGAAGGGAGTGTGTCGTAATAATCGACTCGCCGGTCCGAATGTGCCAGCCGGTGTCCGAGTCGCGGAAAAGCGCGTGCCAGCCGTCGAAAAGAGACAGGCAATAAATCAGTGTGACGATCGACAGCGACAAACTGAGGTTGGGCACGAGTACCCGGAGTCGAAGGCGCGCGGAATGATCCTCGGAGGCTGGCGCATAGTTCGCCCACGGACGGATCGATGCCGGAGAGTCCTGCACACGCGCCTATTGCCCGGAAGTGCCGATGCTCGTCAGACCTTGAGTGATGCTCGAGTACAAGCTGACAATGGCCGTCGACAGTTGATTCACCGTCGTAATCAACGCGAGTCCCACTGCCGCCACAATGAGCGCGTACTCGACGAGATCCTGCCCCTGCTCGTCGCGAATCAATCTCGCAAGGATTTTTTTCATATCCTGTGTTCTCATTCTTCCGAATCTGCCTTTCCTGAAATTGCCCGCCGCATCCCCGCGCTCAATCGCTGCCAGGCGTTTGGGCGCGAAATCACTCGCACTGCCACATTCTCACCTTGCCCGTTCAGCAGCGCCAAGTTGCTCAACGCCGCAACGTTCATGCGGTCGTAGCCCAGCGCCGTCTCGATCTCGCTGCGGGCTTCGCTGTACCGTTTCTGTTCGATCAAAATGCCGGCTAAGTTGCTGTGTGCCGCTGTCGGCCCGCTCACTGACTGCCACTGCAACACCGCTTCCTTTAAATCACCGCCCGGCATGGTGGCAAGCGCCGTCCCCAGATTATTCCGAGCCGTTTCCGACCGCGGGTTCAAAGCAACGGCTCGCCTGAACTCCGTCACCGACTCCGCCGCTCTACCCTGTAGCAGTAAGTTGAAGCCCAAATTGTTGTGGAATGCATCTTTCGATGGATCAAGCTCAACTGCCGTTCGGTGTAGGCGCTCGGCCTCCTTGAACATGCCTAGATCGTCCTTGTAGATGCCCAGTAAGGATATCAGTTCAACCGGCGCACGACCGTCTTTTTCCATGAAGCGCGTCAACACGTCGATTGCGCCTTCGGTTTCGCCGGCAGTGTGAAGTGCGCGCGCCAGTCGCATGCTGAGGTCGCTCAGGTGCGGAGCCCGCGCCACCGCAAATCGAAGATGCTCGATCGCCAGTTCCGGAAAACCTTTGGTATTGTAGGAGTCCACCAGGGCCAGGCGCGCCTTCACGTCATCCGGATTCACGGTCACCCGGCGGCGCAATTCGCTGACGATCGGATCGCCTTCCCCGGCATCCACGGCATTCTCAATCTGACGTTCGAACGGCGGCCGGGCCACGGGCGCTCTGCGGTCGGCACGAACTTCAGGCGGCTTCACCGGATCGTGCGAGACCGTCCTCATCTGAGTGCAGCCGGCCAGCGCCAGAGACGCCGCCGCCATCACCCAAATCTTACGCATCGTATCGCTCCAGGTCCAATTCGTCGCCCTTTTCGGTCCCGGTCGCTTCGGCCGTGCCGGCTGGCAGTTCCAGTACTGAATGCGCGAGCAGGCTCCAAGCCATTCGTCGCTTCGGCATTGAATGCCGCACCTTCAGTACCTTCACTACCGTCGAGCCCTTGCGCTTCTTGCTCAGAAACAGGACGTCGATTACAAACTTCATGCCAAAGGTGTGCACCGCCTCGCAAGGCACAATCCACAGTCCTTCGCCCGGCTTCAACTCCGTATGATTCAACAGCCCTGTCCGGCGCTTGTCGCTGGTATCGGCAACATTTGCGAACTCAGCAATGCTCTGATTTCGCGTCCGGTTGCGTACCCGTAGTTTTGATAAGTTAGATTGAACCCTCAAGAATGCCTTAAGTTGCGCGGCAATATACGCCGTGCCTCACATTTTTTGGAACAAATGGGTCGCTGAAGGGTTTAGAGTATCTTATAAGAGGGTACATTGCAATCGAGATTTCTAGGCTTCGCCGCCCTGACGTGCGTTGCGAGTCTGGCCGTGCCGTCGATGGTCCGCGCGCAGACTACCGCCGCTACTTTTGGTCAGATTTTGCAGCTTGGCGGCACGCCCAGCGATATCGTGCTCGACGAATCGCGCGGCCGTCTCTATCTAGTCAATTCCAGCGCCAACCGCGTCGACGTCTATAGCTATCTCGAAAAGAAGATCCTCGGCTCCATCGCCGTCGGAACGCTGCCGCTTGCGGCCGCCATGTCGATGGACAATGCGTTTCTGTACGTCACCAACAACACCAGTTCCACGCTCAGCGTAGTCGACTTGGGTAACGGCATCGGCAACGTGCAGCGCAGCGTATCATTGCCAGCCAGGCCCGAGGGCGTCGAGGTTGGCGCCGACGGTCGAGTGCTCATCAGCACCGAAGGCACCGGCACCAACAACACCGCCAACACGCTCCTGCTCTACGACCAGAACCAGACCAGTGGGCAGCAGGTGTTCGCCATTGCGTTTCCGCCCGCGCCGCCTACGCCCACCACGCTCCCTCAGCTTTTCGCCCGGCCTACCACCACTTTCCGCGGCAAATTGCTTCGCACCCCCGACGGGCAGCGCATCGTCGGCGTGTCCACCATCACCAACAACACCCAGACTGTTGCTTACGTGTACGAGGTGGTTTCGGGCGTGGTGCTGCAGAACCGCACCGTCACCGGTCAGTCCACCACGCTCTCGATGTCGCCCGACGGCAGCCGTTTCATGGCTGGCTTCACACTGCTCGAAACCGCGACGCTGCAGGTGATTGCCCAGGAGAGCACCACGCTCTCGCCCTTCACTTTGAGCGGCACTTTTGCCACGCTCCAAAATGTCGGCGGCAGCGCATTCTCGCCCGACGGGACCACGGTCTACGGCGCCTTCAATACCACGCCGCTCACTGTGCCCGCATCGCGTCCCACCGCGTCCACGCTGCTCATTCAGGACCCGCTCAACCTTTCCATCCGCCTCGGCATCAAGCTGCCCGAGAGCATCGTTGCCAAGATGGCGATTACCAGTGACGGCACAAACGCCTGGGGAATGTCGGAGTCGGGTCTAGTCTACCTGCCGCTCTCCACGCTCTACGATTACCCGATCCTGATGCCTGAGTCGACCAACGTTTTCCTTGCCCAAGACGATTGCAATCGCGGCATCGCCAGCACGAAAATCAAGATCAACAATATCGGCAAAGGCAAGCTCACCTTCGCCGTGCCGTCCACCATTACGGGCGGTTCTGCTGCCATCGTCGTGCAGGCCTCGAGCGGACTTGCCCCTGCCAACCTCACTTTCACCATGGACCCCGGCCGCTCCACAGTGAACCGTCAGCCCGGCACCAATCTCTACAGCGGTGGCGCCACCAACAACGGCACAGCGGTGAACCTCGACCTCGCTTCCAATGAAGCCATCAACATCCCGCCGACCATCCGGATTTACATGAACTACCGGCAGACAGACCAGCGCGGGCTGATCTATCCGGTGGCCACCGTCCCCAACAGCGCCGCCGAAGGTCTCAACGACATCGTGCTCGATCAATCTCGCGGTAAGGTCTACATCACCAATTCCGGGTACAGCCGCATCGAAGTTTTCGACATCGCTAAGCAGCGTTTCACTGCGCCGATTGCCGTCGGCCCGCTGCCGCACCAGATGGCGCTGGGGCTCGACGGGACCACTTTATACGTGGGCCACACCGGCAGCGAGTCCGTCGGGCTGGTGGATCTCGACGCCGCCCAGTTGATGGGACGCCTCGACTTTCCGCCAATTCCCGTGCAAGGCAATACCGCTATCGTCAGTCCGCGCGCGCTCGCCGTCGGGCTGTCGGGACTGCAATTCATGATGTCGAACGGCACCTTGTGGAAGGTGATCGGAAACTCCGCTCTGCCGCGCCCCGCCAGTCCCGTGATCAACGGCAACTCGTCGACCGTCCAAACGCCAATCGCCACTCCGGCTGCGGCGGCCATGCTCGCATCGCCTGACTACTCGTCGATTCTTCTGCTGAACGGCACCGGAACCGGCTATCTCTATGACGGTCTCTCTGACTCGTTTACATCGTCGCGGCAGTTGTTCACTGCGCCCATCACCGGCTACTACGGGCCGCTCGGCATCGCGCCCGACAAGAGCTACGTGCTCGCCAATAGCGCGATTCTGAGCGGTTCCCTGACGCCGCTCAGCGTGTTCTCCTCAGCCGTGCAGCGCAATATTGCTGCGGTTGCGACAGTGGGTTCCAATAGCTATGTTCGCGTCACCACACCAGTCCGCACCAGCCTGACAGCCACCACCCGCGACGACGCACGCACCACTCTTGAAGCCATCGACCTTAATACTGGCTCGTCCACGCTGGTGGGCGTGATGCCCGAGAATCCCATTTTCGAAGTGTTCGGCACCACGCGCCAAGCCATGCCCGCGCGGCAAATGGTAGTGGATTCGAGCGGTACCGCGTACGCCATCACCCTCTCCGGCTTGAGCGTGATTCCACTTGCACCGGCCTCGGCCGCCACCAAGCCGCAACTCAGCGCTACACGTAACATTGTGAACGCCGAGGATGGGACAACCACAATCAAACCGGGGTCTTTCATTACGGTTTCAGGGTCGAACCTGGCCTTCAGCGCCACCGCCGACACGCTACCCGCACCCACTGTGCTTGGCGGATCGTGCCTGGTCTTCAACGACGTTGCAGTGCCGCTGCTCGAGACCTCCCCTGGCCGCATTTCTGCCCAGATCCCGGCCAACATTCGCGCCGGGTTGCACGTCGTGCAGGTGCGCTCACTGGCGATGGCCCAGCAGAGTGACCCGATTGTCGTAACGCTCGCTAAACCGTAGTCGCGGGTTAAAGCTGATAAACTGAATAGAAGTTCCCTCCTGAGTTAATCACGCGTGAAAATCGGTTTTGTCAGTCTCGGATGTCCGAAGAATCTCGTCGACACGGAAGTGATGATGGGTCAGCTTGTGGCCGGCGGTCACCAGTTGACGCCGTCGCCTGAAGATGCCGACGTAATTGTCGTCAACACCTGCTCGTTCATCGATCCCGCTAAGCAGGAGTCGGTGGATACCATTCTCGAAATGGCCCAGTTCAAGAAAACCGGGCGCGCCAAACGGTTGGTGGTCACAGGCTGCCTGGTGGAGCGCTATAAAGGCGACATTCGCGACAACCTCCCCGAGGTGGACGCCATCGTGGGGACCAACGAACTCGACAAGATCCTGGCTGCCTGCGAGGGCGTCGACGCTCCCGCCAGTCCCTTCGAGCCCTACCTCTATCACGACCTCACGCCGCGCGTGTTCACCACGCCGCGCCACTCGGCGTACATCAAGATCGCCGAGGGTTGCGACCATCCCTGCACCTTCTGCGTGATCCCGCAGTTCCGCGGCGCTTTCCGCAGCCGTCGCTTTGAGAGCGTCGTCGTCGAAGCCACCCGGCTGTTCGCGCAGGGAGTCCGCGAGATCAACCTCATTGGTCAGGACACCACCTGTTTCGGCGAGGACATGGGCATTAAGGACGGCTTGGCCGCTCTACTGGCCCGTCTGGCGCAAATTGAGACGCCGCACGAAAAGTGGGTCCGCTTCCTTTACGCCTACCCCAACCGTGTCACCCAAAAACTGCTCGACACCATCGCCACTCACGACGCTCTCGTGAAATACATCGATATGCCGCTGCAGCACGCCAGTGCCTCCGTGCTTAAGCGCATGAAGCGCGGCGCCAACGGCGACATCTTCCTCAAGCTCATCGAGCGCATCCGAAAAACCATCCCGGGCGTTGCCGTGCGCACCAGCATGATCGTCGGCTTTCCCGGTGAGACCGACCAGGATTTCGACGAGCTCTGCCAGTTTGTTGAGGCCGCACAGTTTGACCGTCTCGGCGTGTTCTCGTACTCCGACGAAGAAACCAGCGGCAGCTATGCCCTCGATGGAAAAGTGGACGCGCGGACCATCTACAACCGCCGCCGCCGCCTGATGTCGCTCCAGCGCAAGATCTCCCGCAAGCGCAATCACGCGTTGATCGGGCAGCAACTGCCGGTGATTCTCGAAGGTCCTTCTAAGGAAACCGACATGCTCTGGGAAGCACGGCTCTCCACCCAGGCGCCCGAGATTGACGGCTTCTGCTACGTCAACGATCTCGGCGAGGGCGAAGCACGTCCCGGTCAGATTCGCCGCATGCGGATCAGCGAATCCCACGACTATGACCTGGTTGGCGAGTTGGTGGATCAAGCGCCCGTTGACGCCGCGCCAGCGCCGCACGGACTTCTCCAGATTCTCCCGGTACCCCGTCCTCAAACCGCGCCCTTAAGCCGCTAATCAACGTGCCGCCAACAGAATCGGAACACTGCCACTCGCAGAGATGGACCGGCAGCCGCTAGTACAGCGACGTTCGGATGCGCTCCGGCAGTTGGGCGTCGTAGGCCGGGCCGCCTTCTTCGCCGGCAGTCGCGTCAGCCAGCATCTTGCCCGCGGTGGGTAACTCGCCAGGTACGCGAAACAGCGTCGGGTCCCACAGCTTGCTGCGGACAATCGCCCGCGCGCACTGAAACATCACCGTCTCAATCTCAAGCACGATGACGATCTTTGGCGCCGAGCCATTCACGGCAAATGAACCGCACAACTCCGCGCTGCGGCTCAGCGTCGCGCGTCCGTTTACCCGGAGGATCTCGGAGATGCCTGGCACTAAAAACAGTAGACCTGCGCGCGAGTCCACAATGATGTTGCGCAACGTATCGATGCGGTTATTCCCCCGCCGCTCGGGCAGCAGCAGGGTCGTCGAGTCGGCTACACGGACAAAGCCTGCTGCGTCCCCGCGCGGGGAACAATCCAGTCCCCGCGGTCCGCAGGTGGCGATCGCGAAGAACGGTGACGCTTCCACCATTTGCTGATAAGCCGGTGTCAGAAAGGCAGTGACTTTCCGGACCGAAGGCGCCGCTGGAGCCGCGAACATCGAATCCAGTTCGTCCAGGCTGCGAATGGCATCTGTGACGTCGAAAGGCATCGCTCCATCGTACTAAGCTAAAAGCGTGAGGTGCCCCATCTGCGCGAAACCCGTGAATATCAAGGAACCTTGCATGCCCTTCTGTAGCGAACGCTGCAAGCTTCTCGATCTGGGAAACTGGGCTTCGGAAAAGTACGTCATCTCCTCACCGGCCACCGATATTGAAGAAGAACTCGATGAAGAGTAAGGCGGCGTTTGCGCTTGCCACCTGGTTCGGATGCGGCTATTTTCCCAAGGGTCCCGGGACTGCCGGTTCCATCGGCGCCCTCATCCCCGCCGTACTTCTGGCGCACTACGCTGGATGGGCTCCCTGGACCTTCGCAGCCCTCGCCATTGTAGCCACGCCCCTGGGCATGTGGGCCGCCGGCGTTGTGGCCCGCGAGACCGGACGCGAGGATCCTCAGCTTGTCGTGATCGATGAAGTGCTGGGCCAGTGGATCACCCTCGCCGGCGCCGCGACGCTTAACTGGAAAACATTCCTCATCGGCTTCGTTTTATTTCGCCTCTTCGATATCTGGAAGCCGCCGCCCGTCAGAAAACTCGAGGACCTCCACGGCGGTGTCGGAATCGTCGCCGACGACATGATGGCGGGCGTCTACGGCGCGCTTGTACTCGCCGCCATCAGCCGCTTTCTCATGTAGTTTGTGGTTCAATCGGAGTAGGTCCTCCAATCCCAAGATGGCGTTACGCAAAGAATCCAATCCTCGTCCTCAGATAACCGAAGTCATCCCGCCAGCGGCGATTCCGGGAGGCGAGTTCCAAATTCGCGGCAATGGTCTCGGCCGTGAGCCGCGTCCGCGCGTGTCCATCGGGGATGTGGATGCGCCCATCGTCATCGGGTCCGACTCTTATATGGTGGTGCGCGTGCCCGAGGGATCTTCGGGCGGCGACCTCGTCATCAGCCCGTCCGGTAACGGCTCCTCCAATACCTGGACCTGCGACATCGGCATCCAAATCGTCGACAACGTGCACCCGGTGGCCAGTCCCGCGGCTGACCAGCAGGGCAACCTCTACACCACCTTTAGCGGCTCCCGCGGCCAGAAGACGCCCGTCGCCATTTATAAGATCGATCTCAATTACACTCCCAAGCCGTTCGTCAACGAAATGATGAACGCCACCGCCCTCGCCTTCGATCGCGAAGGCATCCTCTACGTGTCCAGCCGTTATGACGGCATCGTTTACCAGGTGACGCCCAGCGGTGCACTCTCGGTCTACGTCGAGGGTATGGGTGTTGCCACCGGACTCGCCTTCGACCAGGAAGAGAATCTCTACGTGGGCGACCGTGGCGGTACCATCTTCAAGATCAGCCGGTCGCGCCAGATCTACGTTTTCACCACGCTTGAGCCCTCCATCGCCGCGTATCACATGGCCTTTGGACCTGATGGGAATCTGTACATCACCGGACCCACCACCTCCAGCTACGACGCAATCTACCGCTGCACGCCCGCCGGAGAACTTGAAGTCTTCTATCGCGGTCTTGGCCGGCCCCAAGGCCTCGCCTTCGATGTCGCCGGCAACCTTTATGTCGCTGGTTCGGTCGGCGGCAGGCGCGGCGTGGTTCGCATCGATCAGAACCGCGAAGCGAAATTGTTCCTCTCAGGACCCGGCATCGTCGGCCTGACTTTCACGCCTTCACGTGCGATGGTGGTGTCCACCAACAACGCGCTCTATCGCATCGACGTTGGCATCGAGGGCTACCGGTCCCTGTAGTCCGATGCCCGAAGCCTCCTTTCCGAACGCCGAAATCATCGCTGTTGGATCCGAGATGTTGACGCCCCAAAAGGTAGACACCAACTCTCTGTTCCTCACCGATCAGTTGAACGCGCTGGGTGTCGAAGTGGTCCGCAAGACCATCGTCGGCGACGATCGCAAGCGGCTTGAAGACACCATCCGCGCGTCCATTGCTTCAGCCCAGGTGGTCATCCTCACCGGCGGCTTGGGGCCAACAGAAGATGACCTCACGCGCGACGCCGTGGCCGCCGCCACTGGACGCCAACAGAAACTGCACCAGGAAATCGTCGACCAAATCGAGGAGCGCTTCCGCCGTCGCGGCCGCAAGATGGCCGACATCAATAAGCGCCAGGCTTACATCATCGACGGCGCCGAAATTCTTCCCAACGACCGTGGCACCGCGCCCGGCCAGTGGCTCGTTCACAACGGCGTCGTCATCCTGCTCCTGCCCGGTCCGCCCAGCGAACTGAAGCCCATGTTCACGTCGCAAGCGCTTCCGCGGCTAGAGGCATTGCTCCCCAAACAGGTGATCCGGACTCGCTTCTTTCGCGTGGCCGGTATGCCTGAGAGCGACCTCGACGCGCTCATCGCGCCGGTCTATACCAAGTACACCAACCCCGTCACCACCATCCTCGCGGCAGCCGGCGACATTCAGGTTCATCTGCGCGCGCGCTGCACCACTGCTGAGGAAGCGGAGGCGCTGCTCAATCAGGTCGCCCCGCCGATTGAGGAATTGCTGGGTGAACGAATTTATTCGCGCAATGGCGATCCTCTCGAAGCGGTTATCGGCAAAGTGCTGCGTGAGCGCGGGGCTACGCTCAGCCTTGCCGAGAGTTGTACCGGCGGCTTGATCGGCGCACGCATGACGGCGATTCCAGGAAGCTCCGACTATTTCGCCGGCGGACTCATCACCTACCAGTTGTCAGCCAAAACCCGCCTCGCCGGCGTCGACGCTGCGCTGCTCGATAAGCACGGCGCAGTGAGCGATGAAGTCGCCCGCGCGATGGCCGAGGGAGCCCGCGCGCAGACCGGGTCCACCTACGCGTTGTCAGTGACCGGCGTAGCGGGGCCTGACGGCGGTACGGAAGCAACACCAGTCGGCACCGTGATTTTCGGTTTCGCAGGACCCTCCGGCGGCGACACCCTGCGCACCCGCCTGCCGGGCGACCGCGAACTTGTGCGCGGATTCGCCGTCCAGACCGGCCTTGATTTTCTCCGGCGCAGGCTCGGCTGATACCGGCCGCTACTTCGCAATCGCAGCCGAATCGATTCCACCTGCGAGCGTGAATCCGCTTCCCGCCGCGCCCACTGCCGCCGTCTTGCGGTTTAGTCCCGTACCCTGCCGCAAGCGGTACAACGGCTCGATGCCGGTGCAATGCGCGCCCAACAAATTCTGCAAGCCAAACCCCTTCAACTTGCCGGCGGTCCAATCCACGGTCTCATCAGTCGCATCCACCAGGTGCAGTCCGCCCACCAGTGCATGCACCGGAGCATTCCGAACGCGGGCTCGTGCGTAATCACAAATATTCACCGCTCCCGCATGTCCACATCCGGTAACAATCACCAGGCCTTTATCCGTGTCGATCACCAGTGCCTGGTCGTCGAGAATCGTATCCTCCTCAAACGTGCCGTCGGCTGCCTTCACGCGGACATTCCCTGACCAGTTATGCTCGGGATATTTTCGTAGGACCGGCCCTGTAAGCCAGATGCCCGGGAATAACTCGGTTGGTTCGTTGTATTCGTTCACGGTCGCGCCAGTCGCCTCGTACTCTCGTTTTACTGCGGCCATACGGTCGTAGGGAGCGCCGTCCCGGTAGCGCATCCGGAAGATTCCGTTCGCCGCGTGCACCCGGCCCAACGCCGCGGGATTAGTCTTCGAAAACTCGCTGCGCAGGGTCAGAAGACCGCCGGTGTGATCCGGATGAAAATGGCTGAGAATCACGTCGGGTACGTTCGACAGGTCGATTTTCAGATCGCGGGAATTGCGCAGCACCGTTTCCGGACGCGCACCCGTATCGAAGAGAATGCTGTGTCCGTCAGCGACTACCAACGCCGCGAATCCCCATTCGCCGATCCCCGTCTCAGACGTGAGCATCGTGGACAGGATGCGGATCTCGAGCGAGTGCACCTTCGGCCCGGCTGCACTCTGCCCAACGCATAGAAGACTCGAGAGAGCCACCATCAGAGCGGCACGCAGAGTCCGGATCATTGAGTTAACTGTGCCACCAGAATCTTCGCCGCCTCGGCGATGAATAACGCTCCCGCATTGTTCGGCCCGTAGTCGATCTCCGGAATCTCATCACAAGTAATCGCGATCGCCACCCGACCCTTGGCCGAATACACGATCCCGACATCGCTCCGCAAGGCGTCCAGCGCGCCCGTCTTATCGGCGATCTTCAGATCCTGCATGTAGCGCCGCATGCAGTCGTTGTCCTGCTGCCGCTTCAACACCGCCAGCATCTCTTTCGACGCCTCAGCGCTCACCACTTTGCCTTGCTCGAGCATCTCCAACAGAGTCACCATCTCATGTGGCGTCGACACGCCCAAACCGAACTTCGCGTTCTCCGGCATCTTCCCCGCCGCGCTGAACCCGCTCGGCTCCTTCAGCTGATTGCCGTCGCCGCGCACTTTGCGATTCGAGCGCGTATTCTTCAACCCCAGCTTGTCCATCTCCGCATTCACCGCGTCTGCGCTAATCCGGTCGAGGATCAGATTCGTGGCCGTGTTGTCGCTCACCACGATCATCAGGTGCATCACATCGCTTACCGGAAGTTGGACGCCGCCCGAGAACTCATGCAATACCCCCGAACCCGTCACCTTGTCGTTGTCGCGAAGTGTCAGCGGCTCGTTCAACTTCACCTTCCCGGCCTCCACCTGAGCGAATAGCGCCGCCATGATCGGCAGCTTGATGGTGCTCGCCGTCCGCACGCGTTCATCCCCGCGGATACTCACCGTCTTCCCCGTCTCCAGGTTCTTCGCGTACAGGTAAACCTTGCCCTTGAAAGCCGAGATCCGGTCCTCGAGAGCCCCGGCAAAAAGCGGCACGGAAATGAGGGCAATAGTAGCGAAGCGCATAGCTTGAGTATCATTGTTGCATGGCAGCAAACGACCGCATCCAGGTGGCATCCATCGGCTTCGGCATCATGGGACACGGCGACGCGCAGACCGCTTCCACTGTGCCCGGCGTGAAAATGGTGGCCGTCTCCGACATCTACGACGGACGCATGACGCGCTTTCGCGAGGAGCACGGGAAGGACGCCTTCTGCTCCCGCGACTACCGCGAGGTGTTGGCCCGCAAAGACGTCGACGCTGTCATCATCGCCACTCCTGACCACTGGCACGATCGCATCGCCATCGACGCCATGGAAGCGGGCAAAGATCTGTACGTGCAGAAGCCCATGGTCCAGAAAGTCGAGTACGGCATTCCCGTCATCGAAACCTGGAAGCGCACCGGCCGCATCCTTCAAGTGGGCAGTCAGCGCGTCAGTTCCCAGATGTACATCAAGGCGCGCGACCTGGTGCGTAGCGGCGCCATCGGCGAAGTGAACGTCGTCGAGGCTTACATCGACCGCAACTCATCGCTCGGCGCCTGGCAGTACGCCATCCCACCCGACGCCTCACCTCAGACCATCGACTGGGACCGCTTTCTCGGCCGTGCCCCCAAGCGCCCCTTCGATCCCGTGCGGCTTTTCCGCTGGCGCAATTATCAGGACTACGGCACCGGCATTCCCGGCGATCTCTTCGTCCACCTGTTCACCGGCATCCACTTCGTCAACGATTCCATTGGACCCGAGCGTGTCTGGGCCACCGGCGGACTGCATTACTGGAAAGACGGCCGCGACGTGCCCGACGTCATGCTCGGCCTCTTTGACTACCCCAGGACCGACAAGCATCCCGCGCATCACGTCGCCCTGCGCGTGAACTTCATCGCCGGCCAGAATTCTCAGTCGTTCCGCTTCGTCGGCAGTGACGGCATCCTCACGTTCAGTTCTGAAGGCCTCACGCTCTCCAAACGTCCCAAAGAGACCGAGCCCGGCATCATGGTGGAGAGCTTCTCCAAAGCCATGCAGGATTCCTGGATTTCCAAGTACCGCGAGAAGTATCCGCTCAAGCCGGTGGTGGCCGAGACGCTGCGTCCTTCGAGCGAAGAGCGCTTCCCACTCACCGAACGCGACGCGCAGTACGCGCACCACGCCAACTTCGCCGATGCCGTCCGGAACCGCCGCGCGGTGGTGGAGGATGCAATCTTCGGTCTGCGTGCCGCAGCGCCAGCGGTCCTCGCCAACACCAGCTACTTCGAAAAGCGCCCCGTGAAGTGGGATCCAGTGGCAATGAAGGCCGACTAGTTTATTGCGCGGGCGGCGGCGGCTTCGGCCGCGTCCACTCCGTCACCCAGTCGATGAAGCTGTGATACCAGAGGACTGTGTTCTGCGGCTTCTGCACCCAGTGCCCTTCGTCGGGATACACCAGGAGTTTCGATGGCACCTTCTGCAGTTGTAGCGCGGTGAATAACTGCAAGCCCTGCCCGAACGGAACGCGGAAATCCTGCTCGCCGTGGATCACCAGCGTCGGCGTCTTGAAGTTGCTGACGAAATAACTCGGCGACCACTTCGTGTAGAGTTCGGGTTCGCTCCAGGGCATTCCCTTAAACTCCCACTGCGCAAACCATAGCTCCTCGGTCTCGCCCACCATGCTCCGTAAGTCATACACGCCCGCGTGCGTGACAAACGCTTTGAAGCGGTCGGTGTGCCCCAACATCCAATCCACCATGTAGCCGCCATATGAACCGCCGGCCGCCGCAAAACGGTCGGCATCCGCGTAGGGCTGCTTCGCCACTGAGTCCACCACGGCCATAATGTCGTTAAACGCCTTGCCGCCCCAGTCTCCACTCACTTCATCGGTGAACTTCTGGCCATAGCCCGTCGACCCTCGCGGGTTCGGCATCACCACCACAAAGCCCGCCGCGGCGAAAACCTGTGCGTTCCAACGCCAGGTCCAACTCTCGCCCCATGCGCCCTGCGGACCGCCATGAATCAGAAACAGTACCGGATACTTGGTGTCGGAGCGAAATCCCGGCGGCTTCACAACAAAACTGTGAACGCGCGAACCCTCCGCGCCCTCCGTCCAGAATTCCTCGAGTGCCGTGAGCTGGTACTGCGACAGAGCTTCATCGTTCAAATGGGTCAGCGCCACCGGAGTGCCGCCGCCTGACGACGCACGGTAAATCTCGTTGGGTCGCGACCCGCTCTGCTCGGTGTAAACCAGCGTCTTGCCGTCCTTGCTGAACTGCACGTCATCGAGGGAACTCGTCCCGTTGATAATCGACCGCATGCCTCCGCCAGTCACCGCAATCAACTGCAGCGTATGGCGCCCGCGATCCTCCGTCGTTATGAACAGCCGGGCTGAATCCGGCGACCACGTGATGCTGTCCACCGGACGGTCAAAACCTTCTGTCAGATCGCGCGTACGTCCGGTCGCACGCTCCAGTACGATCAGGCGCCAGCGGTCGCTCTCAAAGCCGGCACGCTCCTGCGAGCGGTAAGCCAGCCACCTGCCGTCTGGCGAATAGAGCGGAGAAAGATCAGCTCCTGCGTTCGTGCCCGTGATCCTCTTCGCTTCGCCGCCGCCCATGGACACCACGAAGATGTCGGAGTTCGTCGACGTCGCCAGGTCCGCCTCCACATTCATGACGAAAGCCACTTCCGCCGAGTCCTGCGAAATGGAATAGTCGTCAGGACCGCCCAGCGAAAACGGCGGCACGTCTCGCTTGCCCGGCGTCAGATCCTTTAGGTTGGTGCCATCGATGTCCGATACAAATAGGTGCGACCGGCGCTTGGTCTGCCATTGATTCCAATGCCGGTACAACAGTGAAGTGTAGCTGCGCGCCTTCACCTTACTCTTGGCTTCGTCGTCCATCCGCGCCTTGTTGCAAGCTGCGTCGAAGGTGGCCGCTGTCTCGCACTCCGGGTAGACGGAACTTAGGAATACGAGCTTCTTACCGTCGGGCGACAACAGGTGCCCGCTGGCCTCGGTCGGGATCGTCGTGATCTGCTTTGGCGATAGGCCGTCAGGATCCATGCTCCAGACTTGCGATCCCTCGCCGCGTGTCGACGTGAAGATAATCCGCTTGGAGTCCGGGGTCCACTTCGGACGGTCGTTGTTGCCGTCGCGCGTGATCTGCACCGGCGTTCCGCCAGCCACCGGCACCGCCCAAATCTGCTTCGGCTTTGAGTTAGCGTCCACGTCCACTGACTGGACAGTGAAAGCCACGATCTTGCCGTCTGGCGAGAGCGCAGGCTCGCCAATCCGGGACAGCTTCAACATAGCCTCGACGGTGAACGGCAGCTTCTGGGCGGACACGGAAGCCGCACACAGCGCTAGTACGGCTGCAAAACGGAACATATCTCTAGTGTATGCCGCGAGTCTGCGTAAGGCGCTGATTCGTGACCCTCAAACGTCCCGAATGTCCGATTTGGCGAGCAGCCGGTCGAGGAACTGTTCGATCACTTTCTGCTTCTTCTGGCGGAAGATCGCCTCCTCGATTCCCTCGCGAATCTCGTCCAGCTTCGGTATCCCAGCCGCCCGTTTTCCGAACAGCTTAATGATGTGGAAGCCAAAGGACGTCCGCACCACACCGCTTAGGCAGCCAGGCTCCAGTTGGAAGGCCGCATCCTCAAATGGCCGCTCCATCTCGCCTCTCCGGAACACACCCAGCGAGCCTCCGTCGCCCGGACGGTCTGACCGCTGGTCCGCTAGTTCCTCGAAGCTCCCGCCCTCGCTCAACGCAGTCAGGATCTCTTCGATCGCCGCCCGCGCCGCCTCTTCCGGATGCTCGTCGTCAACCTGCTTCACGATGTGCGCCGCCCTGGCTGTCTCAGGCGCCCAGAGTTGCTCCCGGTTCTTCCGGTAGTAGTCAACCACGTCTTTGTGCCGGGGCCGTGCGACGTTCTTGGTGATCTTGGCGATGAAGCCCTCGATCAACTCCTCGGGAGTGCCGGTGGTGGCGTTAGCGACGGCATCCTCAAGCGCCGCCTGCCTCAGCAGAACCCGCTCGATGACGTTCGCGCGCGACCACTCCTTAACCCGCGCCTCAATCGTGCGCGGATCTTCACCTTCCATCCCCTCGTAAATCGGCACCCGGATCGCGTTCGCTTCCGCCCGCATCAGTGCCTCATCAACTAACTCACCATTAACCGACAGAGCCATGGACAACCGTTATCGTATCGTATGACGCCTGGTACAGCCTGACTCTTAGTTCTATACACACGTCGACCCAGCCTAGTACCTCAGACACTAGGTGACCATACATCTTAGTCGCAAAATGTTCCAACCGAGGCGATATAGAGGATTTAACTGACTCGGGCTACAGTCTGCCCTAGTGGCTGACGATGATTTTGGCTGGAGGATTCCGATGCGCATTTTCGGACAGTCCGGACACGTTACTGAGGATGGGTTAGCTTTGCATACCCTGAATGATCTTGGCCAGTCCCAGGCCGAGCGGGTTGATCAACACATTCGGATCTGTCCCGAGTGCACGGTCAACCTCAGAGAGACCCGTGAGTTCATCACGCTGGTGAAGGGGATGGCACAGACGCAGCAAAAGAGGATAGGGCTGAATTGTGCCGTGGGCGCGATCCGGCTCAGAACCACGCCCCGGCTGAATGCCGGACGCGCGGTCAGCTAAAGCCGATCGAGCGCGCCCGGCGTGGTGGGTAACTACTTCGTGCGGTCGTGAACGGTATCTACGGCAAAGTCCGCGCCGATACCATGACAGGACTGGCAGCTTTCGCCCAGCGCTGTGGTGTTGGCCAGCATGTGCGAAGCCGTCGACTTACCGTCGTGGCATCCGCCGCATGCGGCAGCGATGGGTTGCATCGTCGGAGTCCAGTGACCCGGTGTTAATACCGCGGCCTTTGCTCCAACGTTGTCTACCTGGTAGGAATTGTTCACGTGGCAGGCTGCGCAGTCGCGCAGATCGCCCGGGAAGCGAACTTCCTGGTAGTTGGTGGTTCCCAAAACATATGGCATTTCGAGAGCCTCACCGCGGTGAGTGGCATGGATCTGCATGGCCATGTTTACGCTCTGCTTCGAGGTCCCGTCCACCAATGTTGGGTTGTGACAGATTCCGCACTCTTGCGCATCGCCCCGGCGTCCGCCGTGGATGAACTTCAAATCGCCGTGGCAGGAAATACATTTTTCCGTGGCCACGATCTGACGGCGAGCCACTGTCGGCGTATTGTCCACCGAGAAGTACTGGCGAACCGGCACGGGAGCGTCCGTTGCCGTGGTCTGCTTCGCAGTGCCAGCTGCTAACGTTACTATATTGCTCGATTCAATCGAGATGGTGTAAGAACCCGTCGCAGTGGCCGGGATCTTGTTGGTCATTGTGTAGGTGTAGACGCCATTCGCGCCCGCCGTCTTGCTCGGATCCTCTGATACGCGAATACCCGCGGCGCCAACTTGGTAGTCGACGTTCGGCCCGGCGAGAACAATGCGAACCTGCGTGATCTTGCTGATGTCCACCGGATTGCCGGCCTTGTCCATCATCTTGAATGTAACCACCGGCGCACTTCCGGGAGTCGCACTGGCGATCTTCATGATCGTGGGCACCAGGCCAGGCAGCGACGCGGATTGCATCGGAACCTGGTGAGCACCGGGGATCGACAGATCGAAGTCCGCCGTAGCATTGGCGGCGTGGCAGGTGCTGCACTGATTGTCGGTAACCTGCGGCAGGTTGGCGTGATTTTCGCCCGTCGCGAAGTTCACGTTCTCGTGGCAGGATCCACAGGCAGCGCGGTTCGGGCTCGTCTTCCAGTTGTCACCCTGCTTCGGTGTGGATGAGTGGCAGGAGGTGCAGGAGCGAATGTCCTGGGGGAACTGGATCGCCGAATAATCCACCATCGCGCCGCGGTGATAAATCCCATACGGCGTGCCCGCCTTAACGCTTGCCAGGCTGCTGCCCATATGCAGTTTGTGAATGAACACCGGCATGTCTACCGTGTTCTTCGTGTCCGGATTGGTCGACTGCGCGGTATGGCACAGGACGCAATAAAGCATCGTCTTGCGACCGCCGCCGTGAGCGCTGATCGGATCGTGGCAGCCATTGCAAGACGCCGAATTTACGATGTCGCGCACCACAGTCACGGCCGAGCCGTTAGGAACCCAAGTGAACACATCATCGGCCGACACCACCGCTGTGATGCCGAACTCAGACAGGTTACGCTCAGCCTGCATGCCGACGCTGTGCGTTGCCGCTGCATCGTAAGTGGCGGGTACCTTGGTTTTAAAAGTGTAGTCGTATGTGCCCGTAGCCGAATCGACCATGGTGAAAACGCCACCCGAGTCCGTGCTGGCCTGGGTCTGCGAAGGATTGCTGTTGAGCGTGGCCTTGAGTACTGTGGTCGTATAAGCGGTGTACTCTTTCTGCCCCTGCGGGATGGTAGCCACCACAAAACGGATCGACAACGTGCCCGGCGTCTGAATGCCGCCCACGTCTAACCCGCGACCCTTGGAATCGGTCACCGTGAAACGGGCGACTATGGTGCCGTCATTCGCGATCGTTGCTGATTTGATTTTGCAAGCTACGCCGGTGGTGACAAACGAGAAAGCCGGGTTTGTCGAGGCCTTAGACGTAACAGTGGATTTTTTCGCCGCGATCCCGTTTTGGGATGCGGAAATGAGGACTAGAAGACTCGCCAGGGCTAACGCGGCTCTGGCGAAGAACGTTCGCTTCTTCATCGGTAAGATGGCTCCTGACGGAGGTAAGTAATTGGACTTCCCAACAAGAGAAGCAACCAGTGGGCCACGCGCAAGTTATTCAAAAATATCAATGAACCCGAACCCTGAGTGTGCCGTGTAGCGCATTCCCTCAGGCGAAGTGGGGAAGTTGCCCCAAATTTAAGATAAAAGACTAGTTTTATCTTTTATTGGATCGTTGAGAACCTGCGAGCGTGCTGCTCTACCTCAGGCGGGCTGCACGTCATGAAATCGCAATCAGAAGTTTGGATGGTGGGCCCGACAGAACTCGAATCTGTGACCTCCTGCGTGTCAAGCAGGCGCTCTAACCAACTGAGCTACGGGCCCGAAGTAGGCTGGACTAATCCTCACTATAACACGCTGCTACCCGTAAAATAAGCTTCAGATGACACTCGATTTTACGGGCAAAAACGCCATCGTCACCGGCGGCGCAAGCGGTATCGGCCTCGCCATCGTGGACGCCCTCCGCGCGAGCGGCGCCACCGTCCACGTCTTTGATATCCATAACGATCCGCCCGTCGACGTCAGCGATCCCTCGGCCCTCCGTCAGGCCTTTGGAGCCGCGCCCGTGCCCGATATCGTCATCGCCAACGCCGGCATCGGAACGCCCGCCGAACTCGACGCCACCACCGACGCTCACTGGCGCCGCACCCTCGACATCAACCTCAGCGGCGCGTTCTACACCGTCCGTTCCGCCGCCGAACGCATGAAGCCCCGGCGCTCTGGCGCCATCGTCCTCACCGCGTCCACCAACTCCTACGACGGTGAACCGTTCCTCACCGCCTATAACGCCAGCAAAGCCGGAGTGCTCGGCATTCTCCATACCGCCGCCGGAGAACTCGGCCCTTACGGCATTCGCGTCAACGCAGTCTGCCCCGGCCTCATCCGCACGCCTCTCACCGAGAAACACTTCTCCAATCCGAGCTTGCTCAAGGACTACTTCCGGCACATCCCGCTCGGACGGGGCGGGGAAGCGAGCGAAGTGGCGCAGGCCGCGTTGTTCCTCGCCTCCGACGCCGCATCCTTCATCACTGGAGCCGCACTGGTCGTCGACGGCGGCCAAATGGCGTCGAAGTTCGGCACCTGGACCGAGGACACTGCCGACTTCGGTCCTGATCGCTGGCATCTGCGCTGAGGCGCAAAAATGCGAGGCCGGCACGCCCTCGGATGCTACGCTGAAATTTCATGCCTCCCAAACGTTTTCTATTCGGCCCCGGACCCACCCAGGTCGAACCATCCGTCTATCAAGCCATGACCCAGCCGCTCGTCGGCTACCTGGACCCCTATTTCTTCGAGGTTGCAGGCGACGTTCGCCGCCTGCTCCAGTCTGCTTTCGGAACGTCCAACGCGCTGACGCTGGCCATCTCCGGCACTGGTTCGAGCGGCATGGAGACCGCTGTCACAAACTTCGTCGAGCCCGGCCAAAAGCTGCTCGTTCTCTCCGCGGGATTCTTTGCCGATCGCATCGCCGAAATGGGTCGCCGTCATCGTGCGGACCTCGTCAAGTGCGACAAGCCGTGGGGCGAGACGTTCACTGCGGCGGAAGCGAAAGCGGCGATCGACGCTGCGAAGCCCGACGTGGTTGCGTTCGTCCACGCCGAGACTTCCACCGGAGGTCTGCAGGATCCGCTCGCAATCACCGCGGCGGCGCACGACGTCGGCGCACTGGTGATCGCTGATTGCGTCACGTCTCTCGGCGCGGTGCCGATCCGCGCGGACGCTTCCGGTGTCGACATCGCCTATAGCTGTACGCAGAAGGGCCTGAGCTGCCCGCCCGGACTTTCGCCGTTCACGGTGTCGCCGCGCGCGGTGGCGAAGCTCGACGCGCGATCGACGCCGAACGAAGTCTGGTACCTCGACCTGAAACTTCTGCGCGACTACTACGACAATCGCAAGTATCATCACACCGCGCCGATCTCGACGTTCTACGCCTTGCAGGAAGGGTTGCGCAGCATTGAACGCGAAGGGTTCGACGCCCGCTGGAGCCGTCATCAGGACGCGCACGACAGGTTTGTCGCGGGCATCGAGGCGATGGGCATGGCCATGCACGTCGCCAAAGGACAGCGCATCCCGTCTCTCAACACAGTGAAAGTGCCGGCAGGAGTCGACGATGCCAAGGTGCGGACGAAGCTCATGGCCGATTACGGCATCGAAATCGCCGGAGGCTTCGGCCCTCTAGCCGGCAAGATCTTCCGCATCGGAATCATGGGCCCGCTAGCAACGCCCGAGAGCGTCGATTTCTTCCTGGACGCCCTCAAACACTCCCTGTAAATCGCGAGCAGCGAGGCGGGAATTAGCACGGGCGCAAGGAAGCAGCACGCGCGCAAGGAAGTAGCACGGGCGCAAGGAAGCAGCACGGGCGCAAGGAAGCAGCACGGGCGCAAGGAAGCAGCACGGGCGCAAGGAAGTAGCACGGGCGCAAGGAAGTAGCACGGGCGCAAGGAAGTAGCACGG